>NZ_JAUTDR010000001.1 GCF_030649675.1 Haliea sp. E1-2-M8
AACTCCTCGTCATGGGGTGGATATGAAGCAGTATAAACTATGTTTCGATATTTATGTGTTTAAATACTAGTCTCCGGACTCCTCAAAATTGCAAAGACAGGCAGCACAATAACGTGACGACTTGCCCCTTCAGCAGCAGCTTGCTGCATCTCGACAACTTCACCCACGGCACCCCGCGTGAGGCCATCGCCCAGTTGCGTGCTGAGCAGCGTATTGCCTGGCAGGAAGACGAATTCGCAGCCGGCGGCCACTGGCTGGTGTTGCACAAGCCGGATATCGACGCGGTCCTGCGCGACCCCGCCACGTTCTCCAGCAGCTATGGTCCGCTGCTGGAGGATTTCCCCGAGGAGCTGCTGGCACTGCAGCGCCAGGCCATGACCTTCCTCGACCCGCCGGAGCACCGCTCCAGGCGTGCCCTGGTGGATTACGCCTTCCGCCCGGGTGTGCTGGAAGCGCGCCGCGCAATGATGCAGGCCAAAGTCAGCGCCATCATTGACGCGATTATCGACCGCGGTGAGTGCGAATTTGTCAGCGACGTCGCCATGCACCTGCCGATCCATGTGATGTTTACCCTGCTCGGCGTGCCCGAGGAGGACTACGCCTACCTGGTGCCAACGATCAACACGGTAACCCTGGCCAACGACCCCGACTATGCCGGCAGCCGCGAGGAGGGCTGGACGGCCTCGGCGCAGATGGTGGGCTGGGCCGCGTCATTCGCCAGCAAACGGCGCCAGCAGCCCGCCGCCAACGACATGACCAACGAACTGCTCAGCGCCGAGATTGACGGGCGTCGGCTCAGCGACGAGGAATACGGGGTTATCTTCCAGGGCCTGATGATCGGCGGCACGGAAACCACGCGCAACACCCTGTCCTGGCTGGTCTACGAACTGATTCACCACCCCCGGCAACTGGCGCTGCTGCAGGCCAACCCGGACCTCGTGCCCGCCGCCGTGGAAGAAATCCTGCGCTACCGCAATACCGTGGTCTACACCCGCCGCACGGCGATGCGCGATGTAGAGCTCGCCGGGGAGCAGATCAAGCAGGGGAGCAAGGTGGTCTGCCTGCTGGCCTCTGTCAACCGGGACCCCGCCTGCTTCGACAACCCCGACAGCTTTGACATCACCCGCGATCCGGCGCAGACCCGGCGCCAGATGCGCACCTTTGGCTTTGGTGTGCATGTCTGCCCTGGCCAGCACCAGGCGCGGATGAACCTGGACATGATGACGCGTGAAATCCTCGCGCGCATGGATGACCTGCGCCTGCTGGAGGAACCGACCCACTTCCGTTCCAACTTCATGGACGGCTTCAAGCGCATGCCGCTGGCGTTCACCCGCGGCGGGGAATGAGCCTCAGTCCTTCGGTTTCGGCGGCGGCGGCGGCTCCAGGATACGCACCACGTCGGCCGCTGTTTCCACCCGGCGGGCAGCGGGTCGGCTGACCCGGGTGGCGGGCTCTGCCGTTGCGGAGAGCTTGTCCTTCGGGCGCGGATCACTGAAGCCGCAGACCACGCACTCGCGCAAATCCGTCTCGCGATCCACCACGATGGTGTCCATGGCGCTGCAGCGGGGACACACCGCACCGGCAATGAAGCGCCTGCTCGGCGGTGATTTTGGCGTATTGTCTTCCGGTGCCATCGGCTATTGGCCAGTTGGGGTGAAGGCCGTTATTGTAGCAGGATCAGACAGGGAGCCCCGTATGCAGCATTACACCGCAACCAGCGTTCGCAGCTTTGATGGCATTCGGCCAGTAATGGGGCAGCGGGTGCTGGTAGACCCCAGCGCCGTGGTGCTGGGAGACGTCGAACTGGGAGACGATGCCTCGGTCTGGCCCCAGGCCGTGATCCGCGGTGATATGCACCGCATCCGTATCGGTGCCCGCACCAGCGTGCAGGACGGCAGCGTGCTGCATATTACCCACGCCGGCCCCTTTAACCCGGAGGGCTGGCCGCTACTGATCGGGGCGGAGGTCACCATCGGGCACAACGCCACCCTGCACGGCTGCAGCGTTGGCCACCGGGTGCTGGTGGGCATGGGTGCCACCATCATGGACGGTGCAGTGGTAGAGGACGAAGTCGTGATCGGGGCCTGCGCCCTGGTGACGCCCGGGAAAATACTGCGCAGCGGCCATCTCTACGCGGGCAGCCCGGCCCGGGAAGTGCGCCCGCTGACCCCGGCGGAGCGCGACTATTTCAGTTACAGCGCGACCAATTATGTCCGCCTCAAAGACCGCCATCTGGCGGAGCTGGAGCCGGGGTAGTGTCTTGTCACCGAAGGTGACATGACATTAGGCGGCCGCCAGCAAATGCCGCATCTGGTTGATCACCGGCTGGGTAGCGGGGCGGACCTGGCGCCAGCGGTAGAACGACTCCGCCGCCTGCTCCACCAGCATGCCGAGGCCATCCGCCACCGCCCAGGCTGCATTCTGGGCAGCCCAGCGCATGAACAGGGTGGGCTCCGTCCCGTACAGCATGTCATAGCAGCAACTGCGAACTGTCAGCAACGAATCGGGTAGCGGCGGCATTTCGCCCTGCAGGCCGGCGCTGGAAGCGTTGATCAGCACGTCGACCTCAAGCTCTTGCAACAGCTCATAGCCACCGCCCTGGACCGTGCCGAGATCGGAGAACAATGCCGCCAGCTCTGCGGCCTTCGCGCCCGTGCGATTGGCAATCACTATAGACTTGGGACGCTCCCTGAGCAGCGGTTCAAGTACTCCCCGCACGGCGCCACCCGCCCCCAGCAGCGCTATCCGGCGACCCTGCAACTGCCAGCCCAGATTGGCAACCATGTCCCGTACCAGGCCGATACCGTCGGTGGTGTCGCCCGCTATGCTGCCGTCGTCACAGGCGGTCAGCGTATTCACCGCGCCGGCGCGCCGTGCCCGGTCGGTCAAGGTATCGGCAAAGGCACAGGCATCCTGTTTGAAAGGGAGTGTGACGTTGAGACCCTTGCCTCCGCCGGCGAAGAAACTGGCCGCGGCACGCTGAAAGTCGCCCGGTTCCACCCGCACCGCACGGTACTGGAGGCGCTGATCACACTGTTCGGCAAAGGCGGCGTGAATCGCCGGCGACTTGCTGTGCTTGATCGGGTTGCCGAACACAGCGTACTTGTCCTGCCCGGTCATGGCTCCACCTGCAGCCAGTCACGGTGCTGGAGATAATAGCTGGTCAGCTCTTCCTCCGCTGAGCCCGGCTCCGGCTGATAGTTGTACTCCCAGCGCACCAGCGGCGGCAGCGACATCAGGATAGCCTCGGTACGGCCACCGGACTGCAGGCCGAACAGGGTGCCGCGGTCGAATACCAGGTTGAATTCCACATAGCGGCCGCGCCGATAGAGCTGGAACTGGCGCTCACGTTCGCCCCAGGCCTGGTTCTTCCGGCGCTGGACAATGGGCACGTAGGCCGGCAGGAAGGAATCGCCGATCGCCTGCATGAAGGCGAAGCAGCGGTCGAAGCCGCCCTCGTTGAGATCATCGTAAAACAAGCCGCCGACTCCCCGGGGCTCGCCGCGGTGCTTGAGATGAAAGTATTCGTCACACCACTGCTTGTAGCGGGGGTAAACCTCATCACCAAAGGGTGCGCAGGCGTCCGCCGCAACCTGGTGCCAGTGGCGGCAGTCCTCGCGATTGCCGTAGTAGGGGGTGAGGTCGTAGCCGCCGCCAAACCACCAGACCGGCTCCGACCCTTCCCGTTCCGCCACAAACATGCGCACGTTGGCATGGGAAGTGGGGACGAAGGGATTTTCCGGATGGATGACCAGGGACACACCCATGGCCTGGTAACTGCGCCCGGCCAGCTCGGGCCGGGCCGCGGTTGCGGAGGGCGGCAAACTGTCGCCCACGACATGGGAAAAATTGACTCCCGCCTTCTCGAACACGGCGCCGCCAGCCAGCACCCGGCTGCGGCCACCGCCACCTTCCGGCCGCTGCCAGTCGTCAACAATGAAGTCGCCGCTGCCGTCTTCGGCGGCGAGGGTATCGCAAATGGTCTGCTGGAGCTGGAGCAGGTAGGTTTTTACGGCTTCTGGTTGCATGGGCGTTCCGCTGGCGGCTGCTGTTCGCGCGCCATTATACGCATGCTCCCGGGCCGGAACACCAACGCGGCTGAGGACTCAGGATCGCAGCACCTGATCAGTGAGCAGGTCGCGAATAATGGTGGGCCTGCTGGCGCCCCCGAGCGCACCGGGCAACACTGCATCGAGCTGGCCGTGGAAGTAGCGCTGCACCTGGAACTGCGCGGTGGCGGGTTGGCTGCCGGCCGGGTTGGCGGAGGTCGAGACCAGCGCACCACCCCAGGCTCGGCACAGGGCAGCGACCAATTTGTGAGCACTTACTCTCACCGCGACCTTTGTATTTCCGCCATGAATCCAGGGAGGCACGCGGTCATGGTGGGGCACAAGCCAGGTCGAGGGCCCGGGCCAGGACAATGCGAGCTTGCTGCGCTGGACTTCGGTGAGCCCCTCCAGCAGGGGGGCAAGCTGATCGATGTCCGCCGCTACCAGAATCAATCCCTTTTCTACCGGGCGCTGCTTGAGGTACAGCAGGCGCGTTACGGCATCGGGATTGTCGGGGTCGCAACTCAGGCCCCAGACAGCCTCGGTCGGGCAGGCGATAACGCCGCCTTCGGCCAGGGCGTGTACCGCGGCACGCAGTTGCAGGGTGGAAGCCAAACTCAGCTCCGCAGGGATTCCTGCAGGGCCTCGTCCTTGACCCGGATCGCCTCGGCATTGGCCGCGCGCTCTTCCCGCAGCCGGCGCTCGAGGTCCGGGTCTGCAACCGCAAGTATCTGCGCCGCCAGGTAGGCGGCATTCTTTGCCCCCGCCTTGCCGATGGCGACCGAGGCCACCGGAATCCCCGCGGGCATCTGCACCGTGGACAGCAGGGCGTCGAGACCGTCCAGGGAGGAATTCATCGGCACACCGATAACCGGCTTGACCGTAGTGGCGGACACCGCGCCCGCCAGATGAGCGGCCATACCTGCCGCGGCGATAAACACCGCGCAGCCTCGCGCCTCGGCATCCTTGATGAACGCCTTGGTTACTTCAGGGGTACGGTGAGCGGAGGTGATACGCGCCTCGAAGGGAATGCCAAAAGACCGGAGTACGGCAAAGCTGGCTTCCATGACGGGCAGGTCCGAATCCGATCCCATGACGATGGCGACAAAGGGTTTGCTCATGGCTGGCTCCTGTTGCGCGACGCGCAGTGGCTGAAAGAGCGCGAAATTTACCGGCTTGGCCCGCCCATGGCAAGCTCGGGGCGCGCAGCTCGGGGCGCGCAGCCCGGTTCAGCGGCGGATGTAGCCGCCGCCGTGGCGGACGATACTCCGCTCGAGCTCAAGCGAGGACAGCGCCGCCAGGACTTCGGCCACGGTCCGGCCCGAAGCTGCCACCAGAGCTTCCACCGTCACCACCTCAAAGCCCACCAGGGGCAGGAGCCAGGACCGGGAGGTACCGGCCGCGGTGGTCTCCCGGGGGGCAGGTGCGAGTTCCAGCTGGCATTGAAACAGCGCGCCCAGCTCCGCCAGGATGTCGTCAATGCTCTCGACCATGGCGGCGCCGTCACGCAGCAGGCGCAGGCAGCCGCGGCCTCCGGCGTGGCCGGGAAACCAGGGCACGGCAAAGACTTCCCGGCCCTGTTCCAGGGCCGTACCCGCAGTGATCAGCGAGCCGCTGGGCACGGCCGCCTCCACCACCAGCACACCGAGCGCGAGCCCGCTGATGATCCGGTTGCGGGCGGGAAAGTGCTCGGGCAGCGCCGGGGTCAGGGGCGCGAATTCGCTGACCAGGCAACCCTTTTCCAGCAGCTGCCGGGCCAGGCCGTCGTGGCGTCGCGGGTAGATGGTGTCGACCCCGGTGGCCATCACCGCAACGCTGGTGCCCCCCGCTTCGAGCGCGCCGCGATGGGCAGCGCCGTCGATGCCCAGCGCCAGACCGCTGGTGACAGCCAGACCAACCCGGACCGCAGCAGCGGCCAGTTCCTGCGCAAAGCGGATGCCGGGGGGACTGGCCTTGCGACTGCCCACCATGGCGAGCTGGGGCGCCTGCAACAGACCGGCATTGCCGCGCAGATACAGCAGGGGCGGAGGATCGTGGATAGCCGCCAGCAGCAGCGGGTAATCCGGGGCACCGAGGGCGATTACGCGGCCATCAACGGCGAGCAAGGCATCGACCTGGCGGTCGATGTCCCGTGGCGCGTCGGGGTGTCGGCCGCGACGGCGGGCAGTGGCCAGATCCGCCCGCGCACCTGCGCCGGCACCGGCCTCGCCCAGGGCCCGGGGCTCTGCCTGCCACAGCGCTTCGGGGGAGCCAAAGTGCTGCAGCAGGCGCCGCAGTTGGGACTTCTCGAGACGGGGAAGGCTGTGCAACAACAGGCACAGCCGGGCGTGGGCGGCATCCATACATCATCCTTGACGTCATGTCTGTTCCGTTTACGTTGTGCAGGCAACGGCCGTTCCGTGGCCGCCGCGGTCCTGTCAGGGGTTCTTTACCTTGTCCAGCACCTTGAGTGGACGGCTGGCTCTCAACACCAGCCCGTAGCTGGCTTTCTCGAATACCTCGAATATCATCATCAGGCCGGCGCGGGTATCTGGCAGCGTCACGTTCTGACGTGCAACCTGGTCGAAGACGACCTCACCGGCCTGGTAGATGGCCAGCACATGGCCAACTTCGAAGCCCTCGCGCTCACCGCGGTTCAGCACCACGATATTGCCCGGGCCAATCTGGTTGACACCGCCGTCCACCGCAATCATCAAGCCGCCGCTGACCTCCACCGCCGGTGCCCGGGGCTGGAACGTCGCATCCAGGACCCGCTCCCTCTCGGGCAGCAGACGATCCGCAATCCGCACCTCCTCGGTCACCCGGGTGACGTTGAGCTCGGTGACTTCATCGCGATTGCTGCTGACGAGTCGTGCATTGCCGATGTCCATGGCCTGGTAGCCGAGCAGCTCACTGGTTACCGGATCGCGGTAGGTGTCCCCGGCCCGGAAAATACCATAGCTGCGCTCTCCATCGGGGAACGGCCCGCGGCCAAAAACGCGGTCACCGGGAGCGGCGATCAGGCGACCCTGGTCGCCTGCCACTACATAGGCTGAATTGTTCAACTCCTCGGCCGCGAGGATCCGGTGACGCTTGAGGAAGGAGCCGATCTGGTCCAGCGGAATCACGGGAATGGCCAGGTCCAGGGAGCTGACCCGCATGCCGGGCTCGAGCTTGACGTCCCGCCCGCGGCGCACCCCCAGGCGCGGCTGACCGTCGACCCAGGTAAGGTACAGTTCATCGCCGGGATAGATCAGGTGGGGATTGTCTATCTGCGGGTTGACGTCCCAGAGTTCTGGCCAGCGCCAGGGCTCGCGCAGATACATGCCGGAAATGCCCCAGAGCGTGTCGCCCTGCTTGACGACATAGGTATCCGGGACATCCTCATTGAGCTCTACGGCAGCCTGCAGCCAGGAACTGAGCAGCAAGCTCACAACTAATACCAGGTAAACCGAAAAAGACTTCGCTCTCATGATTCCGTCCAGCCTGCCCCTAAAATCGCCCGCCGGCCAAACCCGCTCCAGCGGCCTCCCCGTGCAGACAAGTGCGCAGCCAATGGACCAGCGCTGGGCACTACCTTGCCAGCAGTTATATAATAGCCACAGTTTGCGGTGGGCATTGGCCCGTGGCAAGCCCCAATGTGACTAATTCACCATCGGCCGGCAGAGCCCTGAAGGCAGCTAACATCATGGCAGTACTCGACATTCTCGAATTTCCCGACCCCCGACTGCGCACCCGGGCAGCGCCGGTGGAAACGGTCACGGACGCCACCCGCGCGTTGATCGACGACATGTTTGCGACCATGTATGCGGCGCCGGGAATCGGACTCGCGGCCACCCAGGTCAACGTCCACCAGCGGCTGCTGGTGATAGACATCAGCGAAGATCACAGCGAACCGCTGGTCTTCATCAATCCCGAAATCACCGTCCTCGACCCCGCTCTCGGCGAATATGACGAGGGCTGCCTCTCCGTACCGGGTTTTTATGAGACCGTGGAGCGGCCGCAGCAGATCTCGGTCACCGCGCTGGACCGCAACGGCGAACCCTTCGACCGCGAACTGCAGGGTCTGCTGGCGATCTGCCTGCAGCATGAAGTCGACCACCTCGACGGCAAACTGTTCGTGGACTACATTTCCCCGCTCAAGCGCCAGCGCATCCGCAGGAAGCTGGAGAAAGAACAGCGGCGCCAGGCCTGAGTGGTGGCCATTGACCCGTTACGCCTTGTTTTTGCCGGCACCCCCGACTTTGCCGCCAGCCACCTCCGGGCCCTGCTGACCAGCCGCCACGAGATCATCGCGGCCTACACCCAGCCGGACCGCCCCGCCGGGCGCGGCAAAAAGCTGCACGCCAGCCCGGTCAAGGAGCTGGCCCTGGGGGCCGGAATCCCGGTATTGCAGCCGGCCAGGCTGCGCGACGCCGAAGCCCAGGCCGAGCTTGCGGCATTGCGGGCTGATGCCATGGTGGTGGTCGCCTACGGCCTGATCCTGCCCCAGCCTGTGCTGGATGCTCCGCGCCTGGGCTGTATCAACGTCCACGCCTCGTTGCTGCCGCGCTGGCGCGGCGCGGCGCCCATTCAGCGGGCAATCGAAGCGGGGGACAGCGCCACCGGTATCACCATCATGCAGATGGACGCGGGGCTGGACACCGGTGCCATGCTGGCGCGGGAGAGCCTGCCGATCACGCCCGGCACCAGCGCCGGCACGCTCCACGACCAACTCGCCGAGCTGGGGCCGCCGCTGTTGCTGCGGGTACTCGACAGCCTGCCTGCGTACCTCGAAGCCGCGACGCCGCAGGATGACGCCGGCGCCACCTACGCCCACAAGATTGACAAGTCCGAAGCGGCCCTGGACTGGAACCGCGGCGCAGCGGAGCTGGCCAGGGCGGTCGCCGCCTTCAACCCGTTCCCGGTCTGCTACGGCATGCTCGCGGGGGAGCGGGTGCGGATCTGGCAGGCGAGCGCGGAAAGCCCGACCGCTGCGGCGGGCAGGGCTGGCCCGGGCACGGTCATCAGCGCCGATCGCGACGGCATTCTGGTCGCCTGTGGCGAGGGGGCCCTGCGTATTCGGCAGTTGCAGTTGCCGGGCGGCAGGGCCCTGCCCGCAACCGACATTCTCAATGCCCGGGGTGCCCTGTTCGCACCCGGCAGCCGATTCGAGCCCGGCACCCCTCGGGATGCCCACTGATGGCCACCGATACGCGCGCGGCGGCAGCCCTCGCAATCGCCGGCGTACTGGAGGGCGGGTCCCTGAACCAGCTGCTGCCGGCCGCATTGGAAACCGTTGGCGCGCGGGACCGCGGGCTGCTGCAACAGCTTTGCTACGGAACCCTGCGCTATTACCCCCGGCTGCAACCGCAGCTACAGCAGCTGCTGAGCAAGCCGCTGAAGAATCGCGACCGGGACATCGAGGCGCTGCTGCTGCTGGGCCTGTACCAGCTGGAGGAAACCCGGGTGCCGGACCACGCCGCGGTGGCCGCCACCGTCGCCGCCACCAGGGCCTTGAACAAGGTGTGGGCCAAAGGGCTGTGCAACGCGGTGCTGCGCAGCTACCTGCGGCAGCGGGAAGAGCTGGTCCGAAAGCTGTCTCCCGCCGCTGTTGCGGCACACCCGGACTGGCTGTTTGAAGCCCTGCAGCGGGACTGGCCGGAGCAGGCTGCAGCCATCATGGCGGCGAACAACGAGCAGCCGCCGATGGTCCTCAGGGTCAACCGCCGGCACGGCAGCCGCGAGGCCTATCTGGAAACACTGGCGGCAGCAGACATTGCGGCCACGGCGGGGCAGCTGGCGCCGGAGGCGATCTACCTGCAGCAACCGGTGGATGTCGCGGCCTTGCCGGGTTTCGCCGCGGGCTGGGCCAGCGTGCAGGATGAAGCTGCGCAACTGGCGGCACATCTGCTGGGCGCCCGGGCCGGCGAGCGGGTGCTGGACGCCTGTGCCGCCCCCGGTGGCAAGGCCTGCCACCTGCTGGAACTGGAGCCTGCGATCGCCCTGACAGCAATGGATGTCGATGCCTCGCGGCTGCAGCGGGTTCGCGACAACCTGCAGCGGCTGACACTGCAGGCAGAGGTACTGCAGGGCAATGCCGCCGCACCGCCCGCACCCCTGCAGGAGCAGCGGTTTGACCGGATTCTGGTGGATGCACCCTGTTCCGCCAGCGGCGTCATCCGCCGCCATCCGGACGTAAAGCTGCTGCGCCGGGAGGATGACATCGCCGCGTTGGCAGCACAGCAGCAGTGGATTCTGCAGGGCCTCTGGCCCCTGTTGCGGCCCGGAGGCTCTCTGCTCTACGTCACCTGCTCGGTGCTGGAGGCAGAGAACAGCGCGGTGGTGCAGCGTTTTCTCGCCGCCACCGGGGACGCTGCCCTGGAGCCCGTTGCGCTACCCGGCGAGCAGCGCACACACGGCGTACAATTGCTGCCTGCGAGCGGGGGGCCGGACGGGCTGTTTTTCAGCCTGCTGCAACGGCGCCGCTGAGGCCAGCCGCGCAGTGCACTATTTCGCGTACCGCCACTTACATTCCCGCGGCCTTTTCATTAAGGTGCAGGAAATCTCAGGGGAAGCACCCCAGCAATGAAAATTATCATTCTCGGCGCGGGACAGGTCGGGGGCACCCTCGCGGAACACCTGGCCAACGAGCAGAACGACATCACCGTGGTAGACACGGATGCCGATCGCCTGCGGGAGCTGCAGGACCGCCTCGATATCGGCACGGTAACCGGCAGCGCATCGCATCCTGACACCCTGTACCAGGCGGGCGCCGAGGACGCCGACATGCTGATTGCGGTCACCAACAGCGACGAAATCAACATGATGGCCTGCCAGATTGCCCACTCGCTGTTCAACACCCCGACCAAGATCTCCCGGGTGCGCTCGCCCAACTACCTCGCCTACCAGGAGCGGCTGTTCACCCCTGACAACGTCCCGGTAGACGTCATCATTGGCCCCGAGCAATTGGTCACCAAGGCCATCGTCGAGCTTATCGCCAACCCCGGTGCCCTGCAGGTGCTCGACTTCGCCGAGGGCCGGATTCAGCTGGTGGCCGTGCGCGCCTACCACGGCGGCCCCATCGTCGGCCATGAGTTGCAGGATATTCGCAAGCACATGCCCAAGGTCGACACCCGGGTCGCCGCCATCTTCCGCCGCGACCGCGCCATCATCCCCGAGGGCAATACGGTGGTGGAGGCAGATGACGAGGTATTCTTTATCGCCGCACGCAAGGACATCCGCAAGGTGATGTCGGAGCTGCGCAAGGTCGACAAGCCCTACCACAAGGTGATGATCGCCGGCGGTGGCAACATCGGCGCCACCCTGGCCCAGAGTATCGAGGGGCGCTACCAGGTCAAGGTCATCGAGCAGTCCTACCCACGCTGCCGGGTGCTGTCGGAATCTCTCAAGCACACTATCGTCCTGCACGGCAGTGCCTCCGAGCCCCAGTTGCTGTCCTCGGAGAACATTGAGGCCACCGATGTTTTCTGCGCCCTGACCAACAACGACGAATCCAACATCATGATGTCGATGCTGGCCAAGCGCATGGGCGCGAAAAAGGTCATCACCCTGATTACCAACCCCGCCTATGCCGACCTGGTCGGGGATGAGATCGATATCGCCATTTCGCCCCAGCAAATCACCATTGGCAGCCTGCTGACCCACGTGCGGCGCGGCGATATCAGCAACGTGCACTCCCTGCGCCGCGGTGCGGCGGAGGCCATCGAAGTCACCGCCCGCGGAGACACCTACTCCTCCAGAGTAGTGGGGCGGCGCCTGGACGAGATCACGCTCCCGGACGGGGTCACCATCGGCGCCATTGTCCGCGGCGACGAAGTGCTGATCGCGCACCGGCAAGTGGTAGTGGAAGCAGGGGACCATGTGGTGCTGTTCCTGCTCGACCGCAACAAGATCTCGGCCGTGGAGAAACTGTTCGCGGTCGGCTTCGGCTTCTTTTCCTGATCCCGCCGCCATGCACCTGACCATCTCGATGCGTATCCTCGGGCTGCTGCTGATGTTATTCAGCAGTACCATGGTGGTGCCCCTGGGATTTGCCCTGCTGGATGACGACCATACCGTCACCAGTTTCTCCAGCGCCCTGGGGCTGACCTTCCTCGCCGGCTTGCTGCTCTGGCTGCCGGTGCAGCATGTACGCCACGAGCTGCGGATTCGCGACGGCTTCCTGGTCACCTCGCTGTTCTGGACCGTCCTCGGCATGGCCGGTTCGCTGCCGTTCATCCTCACCGAAGGGCTTGCACTCAGCCCCATGGACGCGATTTTCGAGTCCATCTCCGGGCTGACCACAACCGGCGCCACGGTAATCACCGGCCTCGACGACTTGCCCCGCTCGATCCTGATCTACCGGCAGTTATTGCAGTGGTTGGGCGGCATCGGGATCATCGTGATCGCGGTGGCGGTGCTGCCCATGCTCGGTATCGGCGGCATGCAGCTGTACCGGGCGGAAATCCCCGGGCCCACCAAGGACCGCAAACTCACACCGCGCATTGCCGAGACCGCCAAGGCGCTGTTCTTTGTTTATCTGGCCCTGACCGTCGCCTGCGCCGTGGCTTACTGGGCGGCAGGCATGAGTGGCTTCGACGCGGTGGCCCACGCCTTTTCCACCGTCGCCATCGGCGGTTTCTCCACCCATGATGCCAGCATGGGCTACTTCGAGAGCAACACGGTGCTTCTGATCTGCAGCCTGTTCATGGTGATCTCCGGCCTCAACTTTGGCCTGCATTTCCTGTCCTGGCGTCGGCGCAGCCTGAGCGGCTACCGGCAGGACTCCGAATCGCGCTTCTTCCTCGGCGTGCTGTTGATCGGCATCGCCATCACCTGCAGCTACCTGATCCTGAGCGATGCCCTGTCGGTAGAGGACAGCCTGATCCACGGCCTGTTCATGACCATATCCATCGCCACCACCAGCGGTTTTGCTACCCAGGACTTCAGCGCCTGGCCCACATTCCTGCCGGTGATGCTGATCATGTTTTCCTTCATGGGGGGCTGTGTGGGTTCTACTGCGGGGGGCATGAAATCCGTGCGCCTGATGCTGATCGCCAAGCAGGGGGTCCGCGAGCTCAAGCAGCTGGTGCACCCGAAGGCGGTTATTCCGCTGAAGATCGGCCGCCACCGGGTCGAAGCCACGGTGGTGAGTGCGGTGTGGAGCTTTTTCGCCGTCTACATGTTTGTGTTCGTGTTCGTGATGCTGGCCCTGCTCGGCACCGGCCTGGACTTCACCACCGCCTTCTCGGCGGTGGCCGCCTGCCTCAACAACCTCGGCCCCGGGCTGGGCGAAGTGGCCGCCAACTACGCCGGTATCGGCGCCGTTGCCAAGGGACTGCTGTGCCTGGCGATGCTGCTGGGGCGGCTGGAGATCTTTACCCTGCTGGTGCTGTTCACGCCGATGTTCTGGCGGCTGTAGCAGTCGCCCTTACTTGCGGTACTTGCTGACCAGTTCGTAGGCCGCGGTAATCTCCTGGGATTTTTCCGTGGCCACCTTGAGCATGTCGTCGGGCACACCCCGCGCGATCAGCTTGTCCGGGTGGTTTTCGCTCATCAGCTTGCGGTAGGCCTTCTTCAGGTCGCGGTCGGACACGTCCGGGCTGACCCCGAGGGCAGCGTAGGCGGCCTGCAGCCGGTCGGGGCCCGCGGCAGCGCCAGCGCCCCCGCCGGGGCGGTGGTGGAACTGCTCCTGGGCCTGGGCCATGCGCAGCAGGTGCTCCAGCTGCATCGGGTTGAAACCCAGCAATGCGGCGATGTGGTCCAGCACCCGGCGCTCTTCCGGCTCGATCCCGTGGTCCACCAGCGCCAGCGATACCAGAAACAGGAGCAGGGTCTGGCGCAGTTGCGGCTGGCGCCCGCAGAGCTCGAGAAAGGCCGCAACCGTCACCTGCACGTCGAACTCCGGGGTGGCGCCCTGCTTGAACAGATCGATGGCGCGCTGCCGCTGGCCCGCATCCAGCCCCATCTGGCGTATGAGCATTTCGGTGTGCTCGACTTCCTGCTGCGAGATGCGGCCGTCCGCCTTGGCCATGTGGCCCAGCAGCAGGAAGATGGTTTCGAAGAAGCGCTCTTTCAGGCGGGCGATATTTTCCGGCGAGTTGGCCTCCATGGTCCGGCGCAGGCCGCGGTCGAACTGGTGGCCGATAAAGACACCGATTATCAGGCCGAGGAGTCCGCCCACCACCAGGCCGATAAGGCCCGCCACCAGTTTGCCGTAGAAGAACATGACGCTCCTGTCGCCGGCGCGTGCCGGACCGTTGATTCGATAGGGGGAAGACTGGTCCGCGCATACAATGCGAACCGAAGTGCCTGTATACTACCCAGCTTTTTTGCAAACCGCGAACAGGTGTGACCGTGTCCACAGCCGCTACGACTTTCCAGGATCTGATTCTCACCCTGCAACAATTCTGGGCAGGGCAGGGCTGCGTGATCCTGCAGCCCCTGGACATGGAAGTTGGCGCCGGCACCTTTCATCCGGCCACGTTCCTCCGCGCCATCGGCCCGGAGAGCTGGAATGCCGCCTATGTCCAGCCCAGCCGCCGGCCCACTGACGGCCGCTACGGCGAGAATCCCAACCGCCTGCAGCACTACTACCAGTTCCAGGTGGTGATGAAGCCGTCCCCGCCGGAGTTCCAGGAGCTGTACCTGCAATCCCTGCAGGCGCTGGGTATCGACAGCGCCGTGCACGACATCCGCTTCGTCGAGGACAACTGGGAGTCGCCCACCCTGGGCGCCTGGGGCCTGGGCTGGGAGGTGTGGCTGAACGGTATGGAAGTCACCCAGTTCACCTATTTCCAGCAGGCCGGCGGTCTGGAATGCTACCCGGTAACCGGCGAGATTACCTACGGCCTGGAGCGCATCGCCATGTACCTGCAGGCGGTGGACAGCATCTACGACCTGGTCTGGGCCCGCGGCCCCTCGGGCACAGTCACCTACGGCGATGTCTATCACCAGAACGAAGTGGAAATGTCGCGCTACAACTTCGAGGAGGCCGACACGGACTGGCTGTTTGGCCAGTTCGACTACTGTGAGCGGGAAGCCCTGCGGCTGGTCGAACTCAACCTGCCCCTGCCCGCCTATGAGATGGTGATGAAGGCGTCCCACACCTTCAACCTGCTGGATGCGCGCCACGCCATCTCGGTCACCGAGCGCCAGCGCTACATCCTGCGGGTCCGCACCCTGGCGCGTGGCGTAGCGCAGGCCTATTTCGATGCCCGGGCGGCACTCGGCTTCCCCATGGCGGAGGAACGCCTGCGGCAGGAAGTCCTGGCAACAGCAGGCAAGGAGGCAAGCGCGTGAGCAGCACCGAGACCCTGCTGGTAGAACTGGGAACCGAAGAGCTCCCGCCCCGGTCCCTGAAGGCCTTGGGGCTGGCTTTCCGCGACGGCATTGTCGCCGGCCTCGGCCAGCGGCAGCTGGGCCACGGCGAGGTGGAATGGTTTGCCGCGCCCCGGCGCCTCGCGGTGCTGATCCGCGATGTCACCCTGCAGGCCCCGGATCGGGAGCAGGAGATTCAGGGCCCCCCCGCCGACAAGGCCCGAAACGAACAGGGCGAGTGGACGCCCGCGGCCATCGGCTTTGCCCGCAAGCAGGGCCTGGAGCCCGAGGCGCTGAGCGTGGTCGACACGCCCAAGGGCCCGCGCCTGTGCCTGCGCAGCACCGTTCGCGGTGCCGCTGCCCGCGACTGTCTGAACGAGATCATTCACGACAGCATCCGCGACCTGCCAATTGCCAAGCGCATGCGCTGGGGCGCGTCCCGGGTCGAGTTTGTGCGCCCGGTACACTGGGTCGTCGCCATGCTCGGCCAGGACTGCGACCACGGCGAAATCCTGGGCCTGGCCACCGGCAACACCACCCGCGGCCACCGGTTCCACTGTTCCGGCAGCATCACCCTGCGGCGGCCGGAGGACTACGCCCGCGTCCTGACCGAGGCCCACGTCATCGCCAGCTTCGACGAGCGTCGGGACATGATTCGCGCCCAGGTCGAAGTGGAGGCCAGCGCGCTGAAAGCCACGGCGGTGATAGACCCCGATTTACTGGATGAAGTCACCGGCCTGGTGGAGTGGCCCGTGGCCCTGACCGGCAATTTCGAGGAGCGCTTCCTGGCGGTACCCGCGGAGGCCCTGGTGTCCTCGATGAAGGAGCACCAGAAGTATTTCCACCTGGTGGACGAAAAAGGCCGTCTGCTGCCGCACTTCATCACCATCTGCAATATCGAGAGCACGGACCCGATACAGGTGATTCGCGGCAATGAGCGGGTCATCCGTCCGCGTTTGAGCGACGCCGCATTCTTCTTCGAAAACGACAAGAAGCGGCCGCTGCACAGCCGGGTCGACGGCCTGCGCAATATCGTGTTCCAGCAAAAACTGGGGACGGTGTACGACAAGTCGCGGCGGATTTCTGCTCTGGCGGGCAAACTGGCGGAGATGCTGGGCAGCCCCGCTGCAGCCGCCGAGCGCGCCGGACTGCTCTGCAAGGCCGACCTCGGCACGGAGATGGTTCTCGAATTTGCTGATATGCAGGGAATAGCGGGCGCTTACTACGCCAGGCACGATGGCGAACCCGACAGCGTCGCAGACGCCCTGGAACAGCAGTACTGGCCGCGCTTTGCCGGCGACCGTCTGCCCGAACACCTGACCGCCGTTACCGTGGGTCTCGCCGATCGGCTGGACACGCTGGTCGGCATTTTCGGCATCGGCCAGCCGCCCACGGGCTCCCGGGATCCCTTTGCACTGCGCCGGGCCTCCCTCGCCGTGCTGCGCATCCTGGTGGAGAAATCGCTGGACCTGGATCTGCGCGACTGCCTGGCCGAGGCCGTCGCGGGCTATGCCCCGGACACGCTGGCAGCCGGCACCGCGGCACAGGTGCTGGATTACATGCTGGAAAGGTTCCGCGCCTGGTACGAGGAGGAGTCCATTCCGGTCGAGGTTTTCCGCGCGGTAAGCGCCAACAGCCCGAGCCGGCCGCTGGACATCCAGCGCCGGGTCTACGCGGTGCACGCTTTCAGCCAACTACCCGAGGCCGCGGCACTGGCGGCGGCCAACAAGCGGGTGAGTAACATCCTGGACAAGCTCGATGCCGGCTTCGAATTCGGCGAGGTCGAGGTCCAACTACTGACAGATCCCGCGGAGCGAGCCCTGGCAGCCCGCATGGCGGACCTGGCAAGCGTCAGCAGCGGCCATCTCAGGCACGGCGCCTACACGGAAGCCCTGAGCTGTCTGGCGGAATTGCAGGCGCCTGTGGACGCCTTTTTCGAGCAGGTAATGGTGAACACGGATGACGACGCCCTGCGCCGCAACCGGCTCAACCTGCTCTACACCCTGCGGCAAATGTTCCTGCAGGTTGCGGATATCTCCCAACTGGTGGTCGCCCGCTGAGCTGCTGCCCTCGTCTATACGTTACACTGACGAGTCACAGGAGACAGCATGCCAGAAATCCCGATTGCGGCTATCGATCCGTCCTGGATACTGCCGGTGGCAGCCCTGGTCGCGGGTCTGGCGCTGGGTGGCGCCACGGCACTGATTCTGCGGCTGCGCCAGCTACAACGCCACAGCAGCGAACAGGCGCAGCGGCTGGCACAGCTCGGCCACCGGCACCAGGCCCTGCGCAGCGAATACGACCGGCTGCTGGCGCGCCAACGCGAGCATGAGCGCCAACACAAGGCGCAGCTACGGCTGCTCAACGAAAACCGCGAGCACCTGAAACTGGAGTTCGAAAACCTGGCCAATCGCATTTTCGAAGCCCGCGGCCGGCAGTTCAACGACAGCAGTCGGGCCACGCTCAACGACCTGCTGCAGCCGTTTCGCGAGCAGATCACCGGCTTTCAGCAGCGCATCGACCAGGTTCACTCGGAATCTCTGAAAGGCCACGCCCTGCTGGAGGGAGAGCTGCGCAAGGTGCTGGAGGTCGGGCTGCAGATGAGCTCGCAGGCCAGCAACCTGGCCAGTGCCCTGAAAGGCGACAAGAAAACCACCGGCAACTGGGGCGAAGCGCAGCTGGAGCGGACCCTGGAACTGGCCGGGCTGCTGCCCGGGGAACACTATGAAACCCAGGCCGCCTTTCGCGATGAACAGGGCAAGCGGCGGCTGCCGGATGTGCTGATCAAGCTGCCGGACAATCGCCACCTGGTGATCGACAGCAAGGTATCCCTGGTGGATTACGAGGGCGCCGTCGCCGCGGAATCGGAAGAACAGCGCCTGGCGCTGCTGGAGGGCCACGCCCGTGCCGTGCGCCAGCACATCGACGACCTGGCCGGCAAGGCCTACGCCAACCTGCCGGGCCTGGGCAGCCCCGACTTCGTCCTCATGTTCATGCCGGTGGAGCCCGCCTGGATCGAGGCCATGCGGCACAACCGCGACCTGTTCAACTACGGCTACCAGCGCGGCGTGGTGCTGGTGTCACACTCAACCCTGATGCCCGTGCTGCGTACCGTGGCCAACCTGTGGATTGTGGAGCGCAGCAACCGGGAGGCCCAGGAAATCAGTCGCAGCGCCGGCGACCTCTACAACCAGGTCTGCACCGTGGCCGAGCGCCTGCAGCGGCTGGGCAACACCCTGCAGGCGGCGGCCAACCACTACAACAGTACGGTCATCAGTTTGAGCGGCAAGCAGGGGCTGGCAGGCAAGGTCGACCGCTTTCAGCAGCTATCCACCGCCACCAGTAAAAGCATGCCGACGCTGGAGCCCCTGCACCTGGACATAGACACCGAGCGCCTCGCCTTCGGCGCCGACAGTGGCGGAGAAGAGGACCCCGTTGATTCGGTCCGGGTTCCCGGTTGAATATCAGGCCGCGTCTTCCGCGGGGCGCCGCTGCCCATCCCGGGCCACCATGCGGATCGTGCGCTGGCAGGTCTCCAGCCAGGTGGCAGCGGGCTCGGTTTGCAATACCCGCACGCAACCGCGGTCGGTGACGCAGGCAATACTGGTCTTGTTCGGAGTCCAGTCGCCTTCGGACAGGCGCGGTTTGCGCTTGCTGTAAAACCACAGGCCGCGCCGGTCCTGCATCACGTAGTGTGCGTCCTCGGGCAGGAAAACCTTGCGCCCGTCGATAACTGCAAAGACTTCCAGGTCTTCGCTCAGGCTGCGCCCCAGCACAGCGGTAGGAGTAATGGTCAGCATGGCAGCCCCCTTGATATCCCCGGTCCGTTTCCTGCCCAATGACAGTAGCCCCAGTTAAGGGCAGCACCGGGTGGCTGACAATCCAGGGCCAAGTGTTTTTCGGGGAAGATTCACCAGGCAGGCGCCTGAATGACCATTTTTTTACAAGAGCAGGAAGTTTGTCGCCGGTATTCTGGCGGTCCTGCCAGAATTTTACCGGCAGGGATCCGCAGCCGCGGCGGCGAGACTCACCTGCAGGGCACCGAGATCTGGTATTACACAGCTATTCCCAGCCAGCGCAAAGACTGCGAGGGTATAGTCCGTGACGCCGACGTCCTCGTCCTGGCCGGCGAGATCGGTCTCGGCTAGCGGCAGGTATCCCAGCCGGCGATTCTGCAAACAGATCGCCCAGTAATCGCCGGCCAGGTCCCGCAACCCCAGCATCACGGCGTACATTCCGCCGCTACGCTCCGCACCAGTTTCCGGGGGATACAGGGGCAGCTCGCGACCGCGCCAGTAAAGCCGCCCGGAACGCAATTCACCGGCGACTACCACCTCGGCGACGCTGTTCACGGGTACCGCCCAGGTTTCCCCGTTACTGCAAGGCAGCAGCACGCAGTGCACCTGTGGCTGGGCGGACATTGAATCCACCTCAGTTCACCCGCAGTTTCTGGCCGGTGAGTTGCGCGATCTGCTCCACCAGCAGCGGGAAATTGAAGGGCTTGCCCATATAGCCGTTGCAGCCCGCCTGTTCCGCCAGCGCGCGGTGCTTGGGCCCGGTGCGGGAGGTCACCATGATCACCGGGATCGACTGCAGCCGCTCCGAGCGGCGAATCTCCCGCAAGGTCTGGATGCCATCCTTCACCGGCATCTCGATATCCAGCAGGATGACATCCGGCAGGCGGTGGGAACTGGCGAGCAGCTCCATCGCCGCGAGGCCGTTTTCCGCGGTGATTGTTTCCAGGCCGAGGCCCTGCAACTGGCTGGTAGCGACCATGCGCTGGGTGCGTGAGTCATCGACCACCATCACCAGCAAATTGACATCGGCTACCGGCTCCAGCGCCAGTGAGGGCAAGCCCTGTTGCGGCTGGTTGTTTACCAGTAGATTGAGATTCAGGGCCACGATGGCGCGGCCGTCGGCGCTGGTGGTGCCGCCCGCCACCCAGGGCAGACCCGCGAACTGGCTGCCCAGAGAGCGTATTACCAGCTCCAGGGCCTGCTCGACCCGATCGACGGCAATCGCCATGTAGCGCTGCTCAGCGCCGGCAACAATGACCGGCACCGTTGCTCCCCAGTGATCCCGGTCGGGCAGGGCACTGCCGGAGCACAGGGCCGCGAGGTAGGAGGGCTCACAGCGCCGGCCCAGCAGGGGCAGCTGCGTGTGCTGTTCCACCGCGTCGAGGAACTCCGCCACGGGCACGTGTTCGACACCGATCAGGCCGTCGAACGGAATGGCATAGGCCGTATCAGCGACCGTGACCAGGAGGGCGCCATTGACACTGATATTGGAGGGAATGCGGATGCGGAAAGTGGTGCCGCGACCGGGCTGGGATTCTATCTCGATGTCACCGCCGATCCGCTGCAGCTCGCCGAGCACGATGTCCATGCCCACACCGCGCCCGGAGATTTCGCTGACCATGGCGGCGGTGGAGAACCCGCGATGAAAAATAAGGCGCTGTGCTTCCCGGTCGGTGAGGCTGTCCGGGTCCAGGTCCAGGCCTCTCTTGCGCGCCTGTTCCCGCATCCGTTGGGGATCAATGCCGCGGCCGTCGTCGGTCAGGGAAATGACGTAGTCGGAACCCTGCTTGCGGACATCGATGCTGATCAGGCCCGTGTCCGGCTTGCCTGCGGCCAGGCGGTCTCCCGGTGCTTCAATGCCATGGTCGAGGGCGTTGCGGACCATGTGCTCGAGTATGATCTGGCAGCAGGCGTGGCTGTCCCGGTCCAGCTTGCCAGCCTCGTTCAGCACCCGGAACAGCACCGCTTTACCCAGCTCGGCACCCACGGTGCGGACGATACGGCGCAGGCCCGGGATCAACCTGGAGACGGGAACCACGCGGGCCGCGCGGATGGAAGAACCCAGGGTGCCAACCATCCCCGCCTGCTGTTTCAGCAGCGCTTCCGCTGCGGAGGTATGGCGACTGGCGAGGCGGGCCAGCTCATCGAGGTCATCGACCGCCTCTCGCAGGATGCTGGCAGCCTCGTGAATGTCGGAATACTGGTCCATCTCCAGCGCGTCGAGGTTGCTGCTGGGCGGGCCGCCGTGAGCGGTCACACTGAGCAGGGCGCGGTCGGAGATCCTGCCGATGTGGGTGCGCAGTGACCCTAACCGACCGAGCAGCTCGCCAGTGGCACGCTTGCTCTGCAGGGTACTCTGGGACGCGCGCACACCGAGCTTCTGTACTTCGTTGCTCAGGTTGAGCAGGTAGTCCAGGGCGTCGGGGCTGATGCGGATGGTTTGCTGGGCCCCGAGGGCCTGGGCTCCGGCATCGGCAATCTGCCTGTCTTCGCGACGATCGGTTGCTGCCAATGGTTGCAGCTGCGGCGTCGCCGTAGCGTCCCCCGCGTCGGCAGTGGCCGCGGGCGCAGGCCCGTCGCCCGGGGTCGGCAACTCGCTGGCGACGTCGCTGCGGGTGGCTTGAATGTGGTCGTAACCGCGCACCGCGGAATCCAGCCACGCGTTGACTATACGGAAAAACTGCTGCTCTTCGCCCGGCTTGCAGGGCAGGCGGTCCAGCAGCGTTTCGAAGTTGTGGATCAGGGTGCCGTAGCGCTGCAGGCCGACGCCCTTGGCGATACCTTTGATTGTATGCAGAACCCGGGAGACCGTTTTCGGCGCCTCAACTGCGGCCGGATCGCGCTCCCAGGCACCGAAGCCGTCCTCCAGCTTCTCGAGCTCCGTACCTGCTTCCTCGATAAAGGCGTCGAGGAAATCCTGGAACAATTCGCTGCTGCTGCGAGTGCTGAAATTGAAAGTGATGTCGCGAGGAACACACCAGGACAGGTCTTCAGCCGCGATATCCATGGTGCCCGGCCCCGGCTCCTGCTGCGCTGAAGCGGGGCCCGTTTCGATCTGGATGAATTCGGGCTCTGGTTCTGGCCCGTGCTCGAGTTCGGGCTCGGGCTCGGGCTCATGTTCGTGTTCGTGTTCGTGTTCGTGTTCGTGTTCGGGCTCGGACGCCACCTCCGGCGCCAATTCCGGTTCTGGCACTTGCTCAGGCTCGGGCTCGGGCTCCATCTCGACTTCTGCTCCGGCATCTGGCGCCGGGCTCTCGATGGAGTAGGGTACGGCGCCATGTCCGGCGCGGGATTCTGCCACGTCCACCGCAGCGACGGCGGCGGCCAGCTCTGCTTCATTTTCCACCGCGTCCGCGTACAGGACCACTGCCGGTGGTCCCAGGTTGAGCAGGTCGACTCCCTCCAGATGACTGCAATCCGCGCCCGCAGGATCCCCGGACTTGCCGTGCATGTGACGCACAGCAATGAATTCGTGCCTGTCCCCCTCGTGCCGGGAGTCCACATCGCGCTGCTGGCTGCCGTAGATACTGCCGGAATCATCGACTGCGGTCAGGACGATTTCCTCGTCGATGAAGTCGGCGAGGTCATCTGCCACCGCGCCTCCGAGCATGTGGCGTGAGCCCAGGCGGACCTCTTCCTCAGTCAGGATCGTACTGCTTCCCTGCTGGCGATCACGGGCCAGCGCGAATACCTTTTCCTCCGGCTCATCCAGACGCCTGGCCAGCAGCCAGTGCAAGGCGTGTTCTCCCCATTGCTCCTTCAGCTCGCGGGCCCAGGGCTCTGCCAAGATTGCATCCGGCGTCGATTCCATGTCTGTGCCCTCCATCTGCGCGGCCTCTACCGCAAACCGGCGCAGCGGCTGCGGAGGCTGCGTACAGTGGTCAGGTTGAAGTCACCGCCACCGCCACCGCCAGAGGTGGCGACCAGTTCCGGCAGGGCGGCGACAAGTTCACGCAGCAGCGCGGGTAATTCGGTGTTGACCGGGCCCTGACTTTCCAGCACCCGGTCCAGCATGTCCTGCACGTCGCGTCCGAGCTCTGCCAGGGTGTAGAGACCCACGGCGTTGCCATTGCCCTTGAAGGTATGGAAGTGGCGCCGAATCTCCCGCAGCTGCTCATCCCTGGCGGCGCCCCGTTCCCACTCCGGCAGTAACGCCTGCAGACGGTCGATGATCTGCGCCGACTCCTCCAGAAACACTTGCCGAAACTCCTGCGGGATATTTTCGCCCGCCGGCGCGGCTGCCTCCGGCTCCTCCTCCTGCTGCAGTGGCTGCAGGTCCGACCGCGGCACCGCCGGACGTGGTACCGCCGCTTGCGGTGCTGCCGGGGCGAATGCGGCAAGCCGTGCGGCATGTTGCTCTGCCGTCAGCAACAGGGTCGAGAAATCTTCCACCGGATCGAGCAAACGGCTTTCCAGGTAAAGCGTGAGCCAAACCAGGGCGTCAGCCAGGGCTTGCAGCGCAGGGGTATCGCTGGCGACTTCACCACTGCGGCTGGCATTCCGCAGCCAGTCATGACATGAGCTCACCACAGCGGCTTCCCGCGCCAGACAGGCAAACGACAGCGCCTCCCTGATCCCGGCCAGAGCTGCGCAACAGTCATCCAGGGATTGCTCATCCCGGGGCTGCTGCTGCAATTGACCCTGAATCTGGTTCAGCTGATTGCAGGTCGCGGCAACGAGACCTTCAAGATGGTCGAACGCCTGTACTGCTGGCGGAATAAAACCGTTGTGGCGGAGCCTGTTGCTGAGCGCAATTTCGGTTTCGACCATGGCTCCGGCAATGGACATGACCACCTGTTTGCCGCGCCGCACATCCTGGCTGAAGCGGCCGCTGAATACTTGCTGCAACATGTCGCGCGCGGCCTGAATGTCCTCTGCGTGATCAATCTCCTCCGCGGCGATCAGGCGCAACCGGATTTCCTCAAAAACCGTGGCGGCATCGGGCAACGGTGTAGAACCTCCCTCGACCGCGGCCAGGAGGTCGGCAGCCTGCAGGCGATCCACCAGAGCGTTGAGCAGCGAGTGCGCGCCCTCCAGGGCGGCGATCAGCGCGTCGTTGTGAATAAGACCGCGCTCGGCATCGTGCAGAGTGTTGCCGTCGATGCCGAAAACCTGCCAGATGTGCCCGACGTACAGGGGTCGAGCCTTGCAGGAAGCCATGTAGTACAGCATCTGCTGCAGGTAGCTGTGGTAATCCATGGCGGGGTCGGCAACGCTGCCGTGTTCGCGCGCATACTTGATCATGAACGCGCCCGCCTTGAAGAGCTGCGCCACGCACTCATCGGGTTCCACCAGCCCGGCGGCGATGGCCTCACACAGACCCACCAATAGCAGCCAGAACCTCTCCTGTTCGGTGCCGCGGAACAGGCCGTGCATCTTGTGCGCGATGCGCGCCACGGTGCGCACATTTTCCACACTCGGGGCGGCGCCGAGAGCGGATTTCGCGCCCTGCAGGTAGGGCGCCAGCAGCACATCCGCGCTGCGACGGATCGTTTCAGCTGCGGGCTCGGGAGCGGCGCCGCTGATACCGCAGCCCGCTGGTAGCTGCAGGTAAAAAAAGAGTGCCGGTGGCCGCACGCGCTCGCCTTCCCAGCGGCGCAAATTGTTGACACAGGGTTCCAGGCCCCTGCCGGTGTCGATCCGCGACCGCTGCACATGGTCCAGGTAGGCCGGCAGTGTCTTGATGGCCCGCATCAAACCGCCCATGGTGAGGTTGCGGCGCTCGGCAACCACCTGTTCCCGCAGTAGCCGCAGAAACCCGCGCTCCATCTCCAGCGCCAGCATTTCCGCCTTGTGCAGCCTGAGAGTGCCGAGGGCCGCGGTGATATGGTGCACGGCCCAGAGACTTTCCAGTAGCGGTTGCCTGCACGCGGTCTCCCGACTGTATGCAATCAGGCCTGCCTCTACCTGGTCGAGCGACGCCAGCAGCGGCCGCAACAGGCTGCGCAGCCCGATGACATCTATCGACCCGGCCTCGGGCCGGGCTGCCAACTGCCTAGACATCGGTGACACTGCCGCCGCTGCCAACGCTTGTGGCGCCGTGGCTGTCTATCCGGAAGCGGGCCAGGCTCCGCCCCAGGGTGGAGAGGGTCTGCTGCAGGGCCGCAACTCCCTGTTGCATCAGCTCGGCGCTGTCACTGAGGCCACAATTCTGCTCACGAACGCTTTTCAGCAGGGCATCCATCCTGCGCACGGCTTCCGCGGACTGCTGCGTCGTCGTGGCCATGGAATCCACCATGTCCAGCAGTTTCCCCGCACCCCGACCGATGTCCTCCAGGGAACCGTCGATGCGCTCGACGAAGTCCAGCACGGTGACCACGGCGCCCACCGTATGCTCGAGGCTGTTGAGATTCTCCGCCGACAGGTTTTGCAGCAGACGAACTTCGCTGGTGATTTTCCGCCCTTCCTCTTCCGCTTCCCGCAGCAGGTCACCAATGGCCTCGGCAATGCCCAGAAAAGGACGGCCGTGTTCACCCGCGCGCTCTGCCTCGATGCGGGTATTGATGGCGACCACGGAAATTTTCGTGTTCAGTGACTGGATGTACTCGGCTGCCGTGGTCACCGACTGGATCAACTCGCCCTGGCGCTTGGCGGACTTTGAGGTCTCCTGGATGGACTCGCGGACATCGGTGGACGCCCTGGACATATCCGCGGCCAGACCCTGGCCCCGATTCACCAGCTGGCGGTGCTGGCTCATCGCCTCCCTCGCCTGTTGACTCACCGTGGTCAGGTTGTCCGCACCACGCAAGTCCTGGGCCAGGGAGACACCCGCGTCCTGCAGCTCCCGGCCCAGCGCAGCACTGCGCTCGCCGCCGCTGCTGCCGTTTTTACCGAGTTTGTGCAGCTCGGTAACCAGCCCCTCAAAGGGGCTGCGAATGCTGGCCACCAACTCCCGCTGTCGCTCAAGTGCCGTATTCAGCTGTTCAGCAATGGCCCCGGTCGCCGGCGAATCACTGCTCGCAACCGCGGTGAGATCTCCCTCCGCGAGCCGGCTGAGAGCCGTGGTGATACCGGCGGAGTCAGCCGTGCGACTGTCGTTGGCCCGGGCCTGCCAGAGCAACACGGCGACCACAGCCAGCAGCAAAACCAGCACCGCGATCACCAGCAGCAGCACGCTGCGCGCGGCGGATGCTTCTGCAACACTGCCCAGCGTGATCGCCAGGCCGACAATGGAACCCAGCAGCCCAACCAGGAGTGCGACCAGGCCCGCGGCCACAGGTACGGAGGGAGTGGTCTTGCTCATGATGCTGAATCCTCGGCAATCGCTTCCGGCCGTGCAGCCGTGTCTGAGAGGGCGCCGACTGTCGCCAGCCGGCTGCTATCGAGCAGCCCCAGAAATCGTTCTCCCTGCCAGAATCCCCCGTCGCAGCAGGCCGCAAGGGGGCCCTCAATTCGGGTCTCCGTAGCACGCTGTGCCATCGGCAGTTTGATATTACCCTCGACCCGGCTCAGGGTAATGCCGACGTAGAGGCCGGGGCGCTTGATTACCAGGCAGTACTCCCGTCGCCGCCCCGGAGGTAACGGTTGGCCAAACAGGCTGTCACCACAGCAAACCGGCAACAACCCACCATGGTGACTGGCAATCCCCAGCACCCAGTTCCGCGTGCCGGGGATCGGTGTCAGGACCGGCACGGCAATAACGGCCTCGATGTCCCGCGCCGCGACCAGGAGCGGTACGCCCGCAATACCGACCACCCCTCCCCGCCAGTATTCCGGATCTGGCAACGCCGGGGGCAAGCCGCACCCGGTACTGGCATAGCGATTCTGCAGAGCCGTCAGCGCGGCAAAGGCGGCCGTCACTTACGCCTCCTCGCTCGCCCGGGTATTTTCGTAGATAAGCTGGCGCAGGACCGGGTCCGGGGGGATCTTGCTGACGTGGGCCGTGGCGCCTCGCGCCTGGCCGCGGGCGATGTCAAATACACCGTCCGAGGATGAAAGCAGGACCACCGGCAGGTCACGGGTATCCTCGCCGTGGCGGATCAGGCTGCAGGTCTGGTAGCCGTCGAGCTCCGGCATGCTGATATCCAGAAAGACAATGTCCGGCTTGAACCGGCGCAACAGCGCCAGCGCCTTGTAGCCGTCCTCTGCCGTCTCGACCTCGCAGCCCATCTGCTTCAGCGTGTGCGACATCATCATGCGGATGGTTTTGGCGTCATCGACAATCGCGACACGAATACCGGAGACGTCCTGCACTTCTGTTGGTTCACTCATCGTCAGCCTCTTCCCCTACTGCGGGTAACAGTATTTTGGTAGTAGCACAGGCTCTGCAAGCACTAATTGCCGTTTTCCCGAATTGCCGGCATCGCGCGTACTCAGGGTTCTGCCGGAAACAGCACGCTGCGGAACGGCTCCAAATGCCCTGCCTGAAAGTCCTGCCACTCGTAGATGTTGAACTGCTGCATCAACTGCAGGCAGCGCTGGAAAACCACATCGGCCTCATAGCTTGAAGGCGGAATGTCGTAGCGCTCCGTGAGCCGGGCAAAAATCCGCGCGGCGATATCCCTGCGAGCGCGGTCCTCACGGTACAGCAGGTGCTCTACGGGAGAGGCTACTACCGGGGTGCCGTAAACCAGAAAAGCCTCCCAGCGCTGGGGATCATGGCCCGCTCCCAGGCGGGCGGCCAGCAAACGCACCAGCGCCTGCAGATCCCGCCGCGGAGGCAGGTGGTCCTGCTGCAGCCAGCGGCGAACCTCCGCTTCCTTCCACTCCGGGTTGATGGCGAGCACCCCCAGGACACGTCCTTCGATGCGCGAGGGCACAATCGCCGCAAGATCCAGCAACAGGTTGAGGCGAGCGGAGAAACCAAGCGGCTCCAGATCCGCTGCATCGAGCAGAGTCTTGTACTCCGCCGCCAGCTGCGCGGGGCTCGGGCTGCCTGCTGATTGATCTTCAGCCATGAGCCTCAGCCTGCCCGGCGGGCCAGGTCAGTGCCCGCCACTCGCGCAGGCGTCTGCCGTAGGTGGGCCTCGATACTCCCAGCAGCTGCGCCCGCAACTCCACCGTCGCGACCTCACGCTGGGCCTCCAGAAGTTCCAGTAACAGCTCCTGGCCCGCGAGCAACGGACTGGCGCCCGCACTGCCGAGGCCGCGAACCCAGTCGGCCACCAGGCGCGCAGGTTCCTGCCACAGAGCAGAGCCATCGCGCGCGGACTGGCGCTTGGCGATCACCGGAAGCCAGCGGACGATATTGCGACGGCTGGTCTGCAGGAACTCAGCACTGGGGCCGTGCCGCCCCTGATAACGGACCAGCGCCGCGAGCACGATCTCATCCTCCAGCCAGGTACCGAGGGGCAGCGGTGTCTGGGCCAGCAACAGCTGGTTAACCCGCTCGCCCAGCGCCAGTTCGAGCTCTTCCCAGGCACTGGGACTGTACCCGCCGCTGGTAAACTCCTGGCCGGCTAACGCCTGCAGCGGAGGCTCCAGGCTGCCGCTGGTCGCCCGGTCACCGAGATAGAGCTTGAGATCCACCGGGGTCAACCATTCGCCCCCCGGCTTCTGCTCCAGGGCTCTCACCACGCGCTGCCGAATCTCGCTGATATTGCCGTGCCAGGGATGCTGGCGCATGGCCTGCTCCGCTTCCGGTGTGAAGCCCTTGACGACGATACTGCGGCTTGCACATTCCTGGGACAAAATTTTATGGGCCCAGCGCAGCACGGCCCGCTGGCGGTGGCGCATTGGCGGCACCCGGATCGGGTAGGCAGCAAACGCGCTCGCCAGTTTGCGTTGCAACAGTCCCTGGGCAACCAGCGCTTGCAAGGTCTCGGGAAACAGCGCAACGAAGCGCACGGCGGGCAGGTAGGTGGGTGTGTCGGTGTCCGCGAGCAGCCGGGTCGCCATTTGTCGCGCCAGCTTCAACTGGGCATCAGCACTCATCAATTGCGGTGATTTGAATACCAGGGTCTTGCCAGCGCCGGTCAGCAGAGCCTGGCGAATGCGGCGGTTGGCGTCGTCGCGGCTGCGGAATTCCCGGCAGTCAACGGCGACCAGGCTGTCGGCGCAGCCCCCGGCCTGGGTGTGAAGAATACGGGCAATGTACATTTTGCCGGTGCCGCGTGCACCAATGATGGCCACGGGAGTCTCGGTCCGCGCCAGGAACGCCGCCTGGTCTACCGCCCCCTCCATATTGTCGAGGACATAGCCTTCCAGCTTGTCTGCGGTTGTCAGCAAGTATCTACCCGCACTTGGAATCTGCGCAGTTCAGGCAGGTCATGCAGCCGTCCAGCAGCACCACAGCGCGGGTGCTGCACTTGTAGCAGAGACTGGCGCCCGGGGGAAACGGCGAGTCGTCACTCTCGGTGGGCTCGCCTTCAGCGGTGTCAGTATTGCTCGCACTGCCCATGATTTCCCGACGCTTGTCGTCGATGAACTTCCGCTGGTGCTCGTCCAGCTTCGACTCGATCAGGCCTATGTGCTTCATGTGATCTTCAATCGCGTAGCCGATTTCCGCCACGATCGAGGGCATGAAAACGCCGCCCTTCTTGAAATAGCCGCCGCGGGGGTCGAACACCGCCTTCAGCTCTTCAACCAGGAAGGTGGCATCACCACCCTTGCGGAACACTGCCGAGATCAGCCGGGTCAGGGCCACCACCCACTGGAAGTGTTCCATATTCTTGGAGTTGATAAAGACCTCGAACGGGCGCCGCAGCTCGTGCTCGGTGCCCTCGTTGAGGATGACATCGTTGACCGTGATGTAGAGGGCGTGCTCCGACATGGGCGTCTTGACCTTGTAGGTCGAGCCCACGAGCCGCTCCGGCCGCTGGAAGGATTCGTGCATGTGCACCACATTACTGGCGGGCACCGCCTCCTGCTCCCCTGCGACAGGGTCCGGGACCGCGCCCGGTTGCACCACCTTGTAGCTGACAATCTTGCTGCCGATCTTTACCGTCATTGCTGTCTCCAGGCTCAGAACTTGCCGTAGTAGCCTTCTTTAAGGGCATCGAACAGGTTCGCCGCCGTGTGCATTTCACCGTCGTATTCCACCTCCTGATTGCCCTTGAGTTCCACTACGGAACCATCCTCGAGAGTGAACTGGTACACAGTGTTTTCAAGGTCCTGCTCCTTGACCAAAACCCCCTGGAACGCCTCCGGATTGAAGCGGAAGGTGGTGCAGCCCTTGAGGCCCTTGGCGTGGGCGTAGAGGTAGATGTCCTTGAAATCCTCGAACGGATAGTCCGTGGGCACGTTGGCCGTCTTGGATATGGAGGAATCCACCCACTTCTGGGCGGCGGCCTGGATATCCACGTGCTGCTTCGGTGTCACGCTGTCGGCAACGATGAAGTAGTCGGGCAGTTTTTCCTCTTCGCGTTCACTGTAGGGCATGGCACGCGGGTTCACCAGGCTGCGGTAGGCCAGCAGCTCAAAGGAAAACACGTCCACCTTCTCCTTGCTCTTGCGCCCCTCGCGAATCACGTTGCGCGCATAGTGGTGGGCAAAACTGGGCTCGATGCCATTGCTGGCATTGTTGGCCAGGGACAGGGAGATGGTGCCGGTGGGCGCGATGGAAGAGTGGTGGGTGAAGCGGGCCCCCTTGGCCTCCAGTTCGGCCACCAGTTCCGGCGCCACCTCCGCCACCCGCTGCATGTAGCGGCTGTAGCGCGCGTGCAACACCCTGCCGGGCAGGCGGTCGCCGACGTCGACCCCGTCCCGCGTCATTTCCGGGCGCGCGGCCAGCATTTCCGGGGTAACCTCAAACAGCTCCTCCATGATCGGGGCCGGGCCCTTCTCTTCGGCCAGGGCGATGCCCTGCTGCCAGCCCACCAGAGCCATTTCCCGGGACACTTCCTCGGTGAACTCCACCGAAGCTTCGTCGCCATAACACATGCCCAGCATGGTGATGGTAGAGCCCAGGCCCAGGAAGCCCATGCCGTGTCGGCGCTTGTGCACAATTTCGTGGCGCTGCTGCTCCAGCGGCAGCCCGTTGATTTCCACCACGTTGTCGAGCATGCGGGTGAATACCGCTACCATCTCGCGGTAGCGCTCCCAGTCGAAGCGGGCCTTGTCGGTGAACGGGTCCAGCACCAGGCGGGTAAGGTTGATGGAGCCCAGCAGGCAGCTGCCATAGGGGGGGAGGGGTTGTTCGCCGCAGTTGTGGGCGTGCAGACCATTGGCGTCGAAGGTATTGATGCCGGGAACCTGTACATCGTAGACATCCTCGACGCCGTCCGGTTCGACAGAGGCTACCGTGGCCACAAACCGCTCCCGGTTCAGGCTGCGGGAGTAACCCGCCAACGCGTCGCTCAGTTGCGCCTGCTTGGCGGTGTCGGCAAAACCTATGCGTTCGGCAAATACAGCCAGATTGGCACCGCTGATGACCAGCTCGTGCTGCGCACGGGTGGCGTAGGTCGCTCTGCCGCCGCGGCCATCGGGCAGCAGTGTTGCACCGGCCTTGCGCCGCTCGCGGTACACGGTCGAGTTGATGCCCAGGCGCAGCAACATCCGCTGTGCCGCCTCAAGAGTCCCAAGGTCGGACTGTGCAAGACGCACGCTGACGCCTTTCTCCTGCGAGCCCTGGACCGATCCGTCGGCATCGAACAGCCCCCGCAGCAGGCCACAGTGGAATTCGCTGGAGGACGCCTCCGCCTGCGGCGTGATGGTCTTTTTCCCCGGCGCCATGCCAAGGCCGAGCGCCAGCTGGCGCAGGGCACCGGTGGCCAGGCGGTATTCGTCGCGCCCGGCCACTTTTTGCCAGCCGGCAAAGTCGGCGCGATGTGGCAGGCAACGGGCGGCCGCAAGAGCCCCCGCCATAACACCTTCGACACCGTCTACCGTACCACCCTCATTGACCGCCAGACGCCGCGGCCAGACCGACAGTACTGCCTTGTCTGCCTTCAGCGTGCCATCACCAAGCAGCAGGCCGATCAGATAGCCCTCGTCCCGGGAGTATGCGCCCTGCCATGTGGAGCCGCTGCGATGGTCGTTGAGCAAAACCTGGTCGCCGGCTCGCAGCGCGCCCGCCTCGCACCACTCGGTTTCCAGGCGCCAGCGGGTGAGGGCGGATACCCTCCGCACGCGATGGTCAGCGGTAAGCCGCAGGGCGGGGCCTTCGCGGGTCTGCAGGCGCAGGACGGGTTTGCTTGCAGTGCGAAAGAAGCCTTCGTTGCCGGTGGCATGATCGCGGCCATCAACACGGGCCAGAAAGGCGCGGCCGATAAGATCCATAACCTGCTGCGGACCAGCGGCGGTCTGGACCCAGGTGTCGGCAGTCACACAGGGGTTGGTAGCGCGGATATTTTCCAGCCACCAGTTGTTGTTCATCTGGTTGACCCGGTCGATCAGGATAAACCCGGGCTCGGCAAAGTCGTAGGTGGAGGCCATGATCATGTCCCACAGCCTGCGCGCGGGCAGCGTCTTGTAGACACGGCAGGCGACCTCGCCGCGTTCGTTGCTGACATAGCCCCTGGTAACCGGGAACGAGCGCCAGAGCACCAACGGGTCATTGGCGAGATCCATGGCGGCTTCTTCCACCTCCCTGGCAGTCACCGGGAAGCTCAGCGACCAGTCCGCGTCGCTCTTGACCGCTTCGATGAATTCATCGGTAATCAACAGGCTCAGGTTGAACTGCCGCAGGCGGCCGTCCTCGCGCTTGGCGCGAATGAAGTCCATGACATCGGGGTGATGGATATCAAAGGTGCCCATCTGGGCGCCGCGGCGGCCACCGGCCGAGGACACGGTGAAACACATCTTGTCGTAGATATCCATGAACGACAGCGGGCCCGAGGTATAGGCGCCGGCACCACTGACGTAGGCCCCCCGCGGCCGCAGGGTAGAGAATTCATAGCCGATGCCACAGCCGGCCTTGAGAGTCATCCCTGCTTCGTGATTCTTCTGCAGGATATCGTCCATGGAATCAGTGATGGTACCCGAGACCGTGCAGTTGATCGTCGAGGTGGACGGTTTATAAGCCTCTGCCCCGGCATTGGAAATGATCCGGCCCGCGGGCAGGGCACCGTTCTGAAGGGCCCAGAGAAAACGCTGGTACCACTGCTTGCGGGCGCTGTCCGTGTCCTCGACCTCGGATAGCGCGCGGGCAACCCGTTTCAGGGTGTCCGCGATATCGCGGTCTACCGGCTTGCCGGCGCGATCCTGCAGGCGATATTTCCGGTCCCAGATATCCAGAGAGGCATCCTGCAGGCCTATCTCAACTACCGAGTGCAAAGCCTTGACGACTTCTCCCATGACCCTTGCTCCTGTGACCTGCGGACCCGGGGTAGTGTGCGCGCAGGTCGCCGTCTCAGGCAAGCCAAAACGATATAGGCGGTAAGTTTACCGGTTATATACCAGATATTGTGTCTGCTACGCGTGCAAGCCCCGCCCGTCATCTGCCTGGAGTAACAGCGACAGCAATCACCGCCATGCGCCAGATCAAGGAACCCCGCTACCACGCCGTAACCAGGGTTTTCAGGTTCTGTGGTTTACCCCGCCAAGCCGCGGCGCGATTTCGGTCACCCGGTGTGGGGCAGGGGTTCTGAGCGGGAACTATCTGGTCCATTATCGTCAACCCGCACAAACTGCGTCAGCCAAGGAGCGCCTGTGGGCCTGTGGGCCTGAGAGGAGAGGCAGCCATCGCCGGCCAGGCCCTGGCCGATGCCGGCCTGGTGTTGCAGGATCTGGATGGACTGGCGGTCAACGGCGCGCATTTCAACGAAGCCTCGGCGTTTGTGCCTGCGGTTGTCGCGGAATACCTCGGGATCAAGGTCAGTTTTGCCGAAGTGGTCGATTTGGGTGGCACCAGCGCAGTGGCCATGGGTTACGGCGCCCACAGTAACTCTTACGGCGCCCCCGAAGCCGAATTCGATATTCCTTACGGACACCTGGGCCAGAATACCGGCTACGCAATGATTGCGCAGCAATATGCCCACCGCTATGGCTACGATCCCGCCGCCATGGCCAGGATCGCTGTCGACCAGCGCAGCAACGCGCAGGCCAATCCCCAGGCGCTGTTTCATGGCCATCCACTGACAGTCGACGATGTACTGGCGAGCAAAATGGTGGCGGATCCCCTGCGCCTGCTGGAGATTGTCATGCCGGTGGCCGGGGGCGCCGCCTTCATCGTCGCCGCCAGTGATATCGACCGCAACTGCCTACAGCGGTCGGTCACGATTCGCGGCTGCGGTGAACAGCTGGATTTCAAGTCCCCGAGCTATGCCCGGGACATGACCGTGACCCAGATCGCGGCGGCGGCGCGGCGGGCCTTTGCCATGTCGGGCCTGAACCCCGCCGACATGCACATGGCCCAGATCTATGACTGCTATACCATCACCGTATTGCTGAGCCTGGAAGATGCCGGTTTCTGCGCCAAGGGGGAGGGCATGGCCTTTCTGCGCGAGCACGACCTGACCTGGCGCGGTGACTTTCCCCTCAACACCCACGGCGGGCAACTCTCGTTCGGACAGTCGGGCACCGCCGGGGGCATGTCGCAATTGATAGAGGCGGTCGCCCAGATTCGTGGCTGCGCCGGAGAACGGCAGCTGCGCAAGCACGATACCGCTTTCGTATCCGGAACCGGGGGGGTCATGAGTGAGCAGGGCGCCCTGGTCCTGACAGGAGCCTGATCATGCAGCAGCCCGTGCCTCGCCCGACCGCCATCAGCAAGCCTTTTTGGGACGCCCTGCGGGAGCGGCGTATCGTTGTACCCCGTTGTGACCGCTGCGGCTGGTGGATCTTCTACCCGCGCCGGCACTGCCCGCGTTGCTGCTCAGAAAGACTCACCTGGACAGCGATTTCGGGGCAGGCGACCCTGTGCAGTTACACCATCGCGCGAATCCCGACCCTGGCCGGGTTTGCCCAGCCGGCTCCGCAGAACCTGGCGATCGTGACGCTGGCAGAGGGGTTCAACATGAACAGCGCGCTGGCAGGGGTGGAGCCAGAAGCCATGCGCATCGGCATGGAATTGCGGCCGGTATTCAATGTGATCGACCACACCGGCGCCACCCGCCTGTTGTTTACTGCGGCAGACTCCTGTGACGGAGACAACTCACGCCACTAACTCCACCGCAGCCTGCCACAGCAGGCGCAGGGCCAACAGCGTCAGCAGGATGTTCAAGGTCAGGGCAAAGCGGCGATCACTGATCTGTCGCAACAGGCGGATGCCGATCCAGGTACCCACCAGCCCGGCCGTAATCATCGCCGCGATAAAGCCCAGCCAGTCCAGGAAAACAAAGCCCGCAAAACCGAACACCAGTGCCTTCGGCGCGTGCTGCAGGGTCATCGCCGCGGCGAAAGTCGCCACAGTGGCAAAGCGGTCGCGCTGGATCTGTTTGACGAAAGCCGCCACCAGTGGCCCGGTGGCGCCAACAAACATGCTGGCGAAGCTGGTCAGTGCCGCTGCGACAAAGGTACCGGGCACCCCCAGGGCCAGACCGGGCAGGCGCGGTCCCCAGCACAGATATAGAACGAAAGTCGCGATAATGGACTGCCAGAGCCAAACGGGCAGTTCCACCAGCAGCCACGCAGCGAGCAGCGCGCCAACGAGGACTCCGGGCGCAAAAGCCGCTATCAGGCGCCAGTCAATACTGCGCCAGGTAAGCAGTGCCCTGCCGCCGTTGGAACCAAGCTGGATCATGCCGTGAACCGGAATGAGCGCCGCCGGCGGCAACCAGAACGCCATCAACAACAGCAGCAACACGCCGCCTCCCGCCCCCAGGCTGGCGGTTATCATTGAGGTGAGCAGCGAACACAGAACCAGCACCAGAGCCGCAAAAGGTTCCAGGGCGGGCGGGAGCAGCGAGTCCAGCAGGGCCATGTGCTAAGCGCCCGGGGCCGTATGCCGAGCCAGCTGGGAGAGTAGCGGGCAATATGCTAGCATGCGCGCATGATACTCCGTCTGCTACTTGCGTTGTTACTGGTTCTGCCTGCCGGTCTTTCGGCGGGGCAAGCGCAACGCTGTGAGCCGACGCCTGGCGCAGTGGCCATCGATGGCGGCCCGGCGCCGCACCATGAGAACAGGGAAGGCCATCATGCCAGCCACGGCGCCAGCGGCGAGCTGAGCGCTGCGGACGCAGAGCCGACCAATAGCTGTGACGGTAGCGACCTGGCCTGCAAGGTAAGCTGTGCAGCAGTCGCACTGCCCCTGGGAATGCAACAGTCTGAATTACCGCCACGCACGGCTGTCGTCCCCGGCAATGTCGTTGCCGGCCTGCGCAATCCGCATCCTTTCCCATTGCTCAGACCCCCGGCCCACACTCCAGCCTGAATTCCCGACCACCTCTGGCACACGCAGGGGCTACTCTCTATAGCTGGAGAACTTACAGATGAAATACTCAGACTGCGCCCGCCGTATCGGGCTGGCGCTGGTACTGGTGAGCCTGGCGGCGTGCGTCAGCCAGCCGCCGGACCACGGGGCGGAACAGGCGCAGGCGGCATTGCTGGCCCGCGGGCTGGATACCAGCCTCCAGCAGGACCAGTTCGCCGGTGAACTGTCGCGACAGCAGGCGGTCCAGGCCGCTGTCCTTAACCATCCCTCCGTCAGGGCAGAATATGCCCGCCTCAATATCGCGGCTGCAGATGTCGTGCGCGCCAGCGAACTGCTCAACCCGCGCCTGTCCCTGAGCTGGCTCGATGTCAGTGGCGGCAGCAACGAGCTGACGCTGGGCCTGGCCCAGAGCCTGGCAGCCGTTATGCTGCGGCCCGCCCGCCAGCGCATTGCCGCCGCCGACTACGAGCTCGCGACACTGGCGCTGGCGGACAATTTGCAGGAACTGGCGCTGGCAACAGAGTCGGCCTGGTATGCGCTGGTGGCCGCGGAGCAGGGTCTACAGGTGCAGGCCCGCGCTTCCGACACGGCTCTGTGGGCGGACGAGCTGGGCTCACGCTTTGCCGCTGCGGGCAATATGGCACCGCTGCAGCGCGCTGAGCTGGCACGCAGCGCAGCGGAGGCCCGGCTGGAACTGCTCGACGCGGAGCGGCAGCGCGACCAGGCTCGTGCCCGGCTCGAGCAGCAGCTGGCACTGCACCATGAAGACTGGTCGGTGCCGACGACACTGCCGCTTCCTGCCACTGACGCACCAGACCCCGAGCAACTGGTAGCGCAAGCGCTGGACGCCCATCCGGCGCTACAGACTCTGGCCTGGGAACGGCGGCGTCTGTTGAGCGTCGGGGACAACGCCAGGAGAGAGAGCTGGCTGGACGAGGCGGAAGTGGGCGTGGAGCACGAGCGCTCGGGCGAGGAACGGGCAACCGGCCCGGAACTCGCTTTCCGCCTGCCACTCTGGCACCGCAATGCCGGTACCCGGCTGGCACTTGCCGCTGAACTGGAGCTGCTGGAAGCGCGCGAGGCCTCCCTGCGCGGCCAACTTCCGCGGCGACTGCGCCTGCAGTTGGGGGAGCTATCCCGCCTGCGTGAAGCGCTGGAGGTTAGGGAGCGCTTACTATTACCAGCCCTGGCGGCAGAGGTGGAAGCCCGCCAGGATCGGGTCAACTTCATGCTCGACGGGGTATTCAATCTGCTTGGCAGCAAACAGTCCGAACTCCGGGCCTGGCGCGATCACGTTGCAACCCTGGCCGAATACTGGCAGCAGCAAGTGGAGCTTGCCGACACTGCTGGACGCGCTGCAACTCCCGCGGGCGAGGGCCTGCTGGACGTGTCCGCAGTCGCACCTCCGGAAAGCAACAGCCAGGCCCCTGAGCAACAGGAACAACACCACGGGAGACACCACTGATGAAGCGCAGAGACTTCCTTGTGGCCAGCGGCAGCGTTCTGCCGGCACTGGCCATCACCCGGGCGATGGCCAACAGCGGCCACGTCCACACCAATCAGGGCGAGCCCACAGCGGGCCGTCGCGATCCACAGGGCTACATGCCAGTACAGACCCCCAACGGCTGGACGCTACCTCATCGCATGGTCGACGGGGTCAAGGAATTCCACCTGGTGGCGGAAGAGATTGAGCACGAGTTCGCCCCCGGGTCCAGGGCCAAGTGCTGGGGCTACAATGGCACCAGCCCGGGGCCGACCCTGGAAGCCGTGGAAGGCGACAAAGTGCGAATCTTTGTCACCAACCGGCTTCCCGAGCACACCAGTATCCACTGGCACGGCCTGATCCTGCCTTCCGGCATGGACGGCGTTTCCGGCCTTACCCAGCCGGCCATCCAGCCGGGTGACACCTTCGTCTACGAGTTCACCCTGCAGCAGCACGGCACCCACATGTACCACCCCCACGCGGATGAAATGGTGCAGCTGGCCATGGGCATGATGGGCATGTTCATCATCCATCCCCGGGACGGTGAACCCGAACACATAGACCGCGACTACGCCATACTCCTGCACAACTGGGCAATGCATCCCGGTACGTCGCGGCCGGACCCGGCGGTGATGGTGGAGTTCGATCTGTGGACCATGAACTCGAAGGTGTTCCCGGCCATCGACAGCCTGGTAGCCGGCAGTGGCGAACGGGTTCGGATCCGGCTGGGCAACCTCTCCATGTGGAACCACCCGATCCACCTGCACGGAGTACAGTTCCTGGTCACCGGTAGCGACGGCGGCCGCTGGCCCCGGGAGCAGTGGCGCAGCGAGGTCACGGAAATCATCGGCGTCGGCCAGATGCGGGATATCGAGTTTGTCGGGGTACCAGGTGACTGGGCCTTCCATTGCCACATGGCCCATCACACCATGAACCCGATGGGGCACGAGATTCCCAACACCCTGGGGGTGAATCAGGATGGGGTAGAAGAGAAGATACGCACGCTGCTACCGCGCTATATGGCCATGGGCGAGCACGGCATGGGCGAACATCAGGACCATACTGACAGTGGGCACATGACCGGGCCGCCCAACACCCTGCCGATGATGATGGGCGAGGGGCAATTCGGGAACATCGAAATGGGCGGCATGTTCACTGTGGTCAAGGTCCGGGATGGCCTGGCGGCAGGGGACTTCCGTGATCCGGGCTGGTATCGGCACCCCGAGGGTGAGGTTGCGCGGCGGGTCAGCGCCGATCCGGACTACGGCCAACCGGCCCGACGCGGTAAACTGGCGGGGCCGAACAGCTCGGATTTGCCGGTGCCGAAACGGCAGGGCCACCAGCACTGATACAGGAAGCGATGGAAACAGCAGATTACAGCCACTTGCTCAGTCAGTTCAGCAGTCTGGCCATGGCACTGGGTATCGGCCTGCTGGTCGGGAGTGAGCGCGGCTGGCACCATCGGGGCCACTCGGAGGGAGGTCGGGTCGCGGGTATCCGGACCTTTACCCTGGTTGCCCTGCTCGGGGGCGTGGTCGCGGTGGTTGCCCAGGCGCTGGTCCCGGGACGGGCGGCGCTGATCTGTGCCCTGGTGTTCATCCCGCTGGGCTTGCTGTTGACCGCCGGCTACGTCCAGGAATCCCGCCGCGACGGGGATGTGAGTATCACCACGGCAGTAGCGGCGATGGCCACCTACTGGCTGGGGACCATGCCAGCGTTTGCCCTGGCGTTGCCGGCGGCGGCCAGTGCCGTGCTGTTGACGCTGCTGTTACACCAGAAGGAAACGCTACACCGGTGGGTCGAGGTTCTGGATCGCCAGGAGCTGACCGGTACGCTACAGTTTCTGGTGGTCTCAGTGGTCGTGCTGCCGCTGCTGCCAGATCAGGATTTCGGCCCCTGGGGTGCCCTCAACCCGTGGCGCCTGTGGTGGATGGTGGTCCTGATCTCGGGTTTGTCGCTGGCGGGTTACTTCGCCATGCGCCTTGCCGGAACCCGGCGCGGGATTCTGGTGACCTCGCTGGCGGGCGGCCTCGCCTCCTCTACGGCGGTGACCATCAGTCTGTCACGCCTGCACCAGCACGACAGCCAAACCAGGCTGCTCAGTGCCGGCATACTTATCGCCTGCAGCACCATGTTCAGCCGGGTGCTGGTGGTCATTTTCGTGCTCAAGCGCGAACTGCTGTTGCCCGCCCTGCTGCCTCTCGGCGGCGGCATGCTACTGCTGCTGGGCGTGGCCCTGTGGCAGTTACGCCATTCCGGGGAGGGGGAGGTCAAGCCGCCGAACGTAAGTAACCCGTTTCAGCTGTTGCCGGCACTGCAATTCGGGGCGCTGCTGGCCGTGGTCATGGTGGCGGTAGAGGGCCTGCTGGACTGGTTCGGCGAACAGGGCCTCTACCTGCTGTCGATCGTGACCGGAATTGCCGATGTCGACCCCATAGTGCTGTCGCTGGCGCCGAAAGCGGACGCGGAGCTGTCTACCGCTCTGGTATTGATGTGTGTCTGCCTGGCTGCGGCAACCAACACTGTGATGAAAGGGATTTACTGTCGCATACTGGGCGGAGCAAAACTTGGCAACCGGGTGTTGTTGCCAGCAATCGCGTGCGCGACCTTTGTCATCGGTCTGGCGGCTGCGGTCACGGCGCTGCGCTGAGCAAATCCACGCGCTGGCCGAGACTGATTTCACCACCGGCGATGACGCGGCAGCAGACTCCACCACGCCAATCCGGATCGAGTGCGGCCCGCAATCCGGGCCGGGCCTGATCCATACGCTTACAGGGGTCGGTTTCGCAGGTAATTTGCAGCACCAGGTCACCCAGATGCAGGGTGTTCCCGACATCATCCGGAGTAAACTCTATCCCGCTGATAAACAGATTGGCCCGGCGTGTCATCCAGGGCAAGTCTTCGCCCAGCTCGGCACAGACCCTGGTCCAACTCTGCCGGCTCATCACTGTCACCTGACGTTTGCCTGGCCTGCCGCGAAAATCGCCTTCGACGCCCCTCTCCGGGGTTACCCGCGCCCATTCTTGGGTTTCCATCGGCGCCTTGGGGCGGGCGCGGATGGCGATCCCACACAGCTCAATCATCTCACTCACCCCCCGGCAGGCGTCAAACGTCCAGGTTGGCAACCGAAAGGGCGTTTTGCTCGATAAACTCGCGCCGGGGCTCCACGTGGTCACCCATCAGGGTGGTGAATATCAGGTCCGCGGCCATACCGTCTTCCACGGTAACCTGGAGCATGCGACGCGCCTCCGGATCCATGGTTGTTTCCCACAGCTGGTCGGGATTCATTTCCCCGAGACCCTTGTAGCGCTGGATGTTGTAGCCCTTGCGGGTCTCGGTCATCAGCCAGGTCAGTCCCTCCTCAAAACTACGGGTGGGCAGGGTCTTGTCGCCACGCTGGAAATACCCATCCTCGTCGATCAGGGTATTGAGCGTCTCCCCGAGAGCCACCATGCTGCGGTACTCCCCGGAAGAGAAGAACTCATGGCGATACTCAGTCTCGGTCTCCACGCCATGGGCGAGAAGCTTGACTACCGGAAAGTGGCTCTGCCGCTCATGATCCTTGCGCACCGTGACCGTATAGGCTGCACCCTTGGGTGCCACGGTGAGTAAGCGCTCACTTAGCTGCTCTGCAAAGGCAATAACAGCGGCTTCGTCCTGCATTTGCTCCGGCATCAGCTTCCCGCCGTACACCAGTTGCCACAGTACCGGTGGCGCGTAGAGACGGCCCAGACGCTCAATGGTGGCCGCCACTTTGCGGAACCGCGCAACCAACTCTTCCAGGCCCGCGCCGGTGACTGGCGGCGCCTCCGGGTTCACGACGATGGCAGCCCCATCCAAAGCGCCCTGGGTCAGATAGCTGTTCAGCGCTTCGTCGTCCTTCAGGTACTGGCTCTGCTTGCCGCGGGAAATCTTGTAGAGCGGCGGCTGGGCGATAAATATATGGCCGCGGTCGATCAATTCCCGCATCTGGCGAAAGAAAAACGTCAGCAGCAGGGTACGAATATGGGAGCCGTCTACATCCGCGTCGGTCATGATAATGATGCTGTGGTAGCGCAATTTGTCGGGATTGAATTCGTCCTTGCCAATCCCGCAGCCCAGCGCAGTGACGATGGTCCCGACTTCCGCTGAACCCAGCATCTTGTCGAAGCGGGCCTTCTCGACGTTGAGGATCTTGCCCTTGAGCGGCAGGATTGCCTGGAATTTGCGATTCCGTCCCTGTTTTGCCGAACCACCCGCGGAATCTCCCTCCACCAGGTAAAGCTCCGACAGGGCAGGGTCTTTCTCCTGGCAGTCGGCCAACTTTCCAGGCAGGCCCGCTATGTCCAGGGCGCCCTTGCGCCGGGTCATATCCCGGGCCTTGCGAGCCGCCTCACGGGCGCGGGCGGCATCCAGCATCTTGCCAACAATGGCCTTGGCTTCGCCGGGGTTTTCCAGCAGAAAGTCATTGAACTGACTGTTCATGGCCTGCTCCACCGCGGTTTTCACCTCAGAGGAGACCAGCTTGTCCTTGGTCTGGGAGGAAAACTTGGGATCCGGCACCTTGACCGAGATAATCCCGGTCAGCCCTTCCCGGGCATCATCACCCGTTGTGGACACCTTGGCCTTTTTCGCCATACCCTCCCGTTCAATATAGTTGTTCAAGCTGCGGGTGAGTGCAGCGCGAAAGCCTGCCAGGTGGGTCCCGCCGTCCCGCTGCGGTATGTTGTTGGTGTAACAGTAGATGTTTTCGGCAAAGGAATCATTCCACTGCAGGGCGATTTCCACGCCAATGCCGTCTTCCGTATCCAGCTGGAAATGGAAGGGTTTGTTGACCGGAGTCTTGTTGTGATTCAGGTAGTCAACGAAAGCGCGCAGGCCACCTTCGTACTGGTAGTTCTCCTCGCGGCCTGAGCGTTCGTCCTTCAGCCGGATATTGACCCCGGAGTTGAGAAAAGCGAGTTCCCGCAGCCGTTTACCCAACTGGTCAAAGTGAAACTCTATATTGGTGAAGGTTTCCGGGGAAGGCCTGAATCGCACAGCGGTGCCGGAACCCTGGGTCTCGCCAATAATGGCCAGCGGGGCCTGCGGCACACCGTGGACATAGATCTGCTCATAACGCTTGCCTTCCCGGCGAATCGTTAGCGTCAGCTCTTCGGAGAGGGCATTTACCACTGAAACGCCGACGCCGTGCAGCCCCCCCGACACTTTGTAGGAGTTGTCGTCGAATTTACCGCCGGCATGCAGCACCGTCATGATAACTTCGGCCGCAGAGACGCCCTCTTCGTGCATCTCTGTAGGGATGCCGCGGCCGTCATCGCTGACCGTTACCGACTCATCCGGGTGAATAACGATATCAATCCGGGTGCAGTGACCAGCCAGAGCCTCGTCGATGGAGTTGTCAACGAGTTCAAACACCATATGGTGCAAGCCGGTGCCGTCATCGGTATCACCGATATACATACCAGGCCGCTTGCGGACCGCATCCAGACCCTTGAGGACCTTGATACTTGAGGAATCGTAACTGTACTCGTTCTCGCTCATCAAACAACACTCACTTCAGCTTTCAGGTAGTCAACCCTTTGATTACGCGGCTTTTTTACGGGAGCGGCATGAAACCCGTTACCAAGTCCGGCCCTTCCTGGCCCGGAACCGGTGTTTCTTCACTCTCTCTCAGCTCTACCACAGCGCCACGTTCCACGTGGAACAGCGCCGGCTTCAGCCCCGCAGGCCACATGTGCTCAAGGTCGGCTTTGGCCACACAGGTGATAAAAACCTGTGCCTGCAGTCCGGCGAGCGCATCACACACCAAGCCACAATGCCTCGCATCCAGTTCTGCGGGCAGGTCGTCCACAAGATAGACACACGAGCCCTGACGCTTTTGTGACATCAACTGGCCCTGCGCGAGTTTCAACCCGCAGACCACCAGTTTCTGCTGGCCCCTGGACAAGGTCTCAGCCGCTGAATGCCCACTGGCTGTGACCTTGATGTCCGCACGCTGGGGGCCTGTATGTGTATACCCCTGGTCTGTATCGGCCTGAACACTGGCAGCCAACGCCTCGCTAAAATTCAGCGATCTGTCCCAGCCCTTGCGGTACCTGAGTTCCAACCCCCCAAGTGAAGGCGAGAGTTGCTCCATCATCGTTCTGAACCTCGGCGCCAAAGCTTCAAAGTACTGCAGCCGAAACTCATGGATCCTCTCGCCACTCTTCGCCAGGTCCCGTGTCCATACTGATAGTTCTGAGTGGTCAAGTTTACCATGCCGGAGCAGCTTGTTGCGCTGTTTCAAACACCGCTGAAACCTCTGCCACTCAGCAAAGAAGCGCTGTTCCACGTGGAACACACCCCAGTTGAGAAACTGTCGACGCGCGGCAGGTGCGCCGGTAAGCAGTTCAAAGCTCGCTGCGTTCAGGACCTGCAGCGGCAGATGCTCCACGAGTTCCGCGACAGAGCGAATCGTTTGCCCCCCCAGCTTGATCTGCACCTCTCCGGTCAAGGTCCGCTGCACAGCCACCGGAACCCGGCTCGCGCTGCCTGTGCCGGTATCGGCTGTCATGCCGTACACCGTGCAGTCTCGCTGACCGTGCTGAATCAAGGTTCGGGTTGCACCCTGACGAAAGCTGCGCGCCATGCCCAGCATATGCACCGATTCCAGAACACTGGTCTTGCCGCTACCGTTGGCGCCGAAGAAGATATTTATGCGCGACAGATCCTGCAGCGTTACCTGCTGCAGGTTCCGGACATGATGGATCTGGAGCTGGGTTAACAAGACACCCCGTCAGAGTCGCATGGGCATGACGACATACAGCGAATCGCCATCAACAGACTCTTCCAGCAGGGCACTGCTATTGGGATCGGACATGGACAACTTGACCTGCTCCCCACTGAGCACGCCCAATACGTCGAGGAGGTAACTCACGTTAAAGCCAATCTCCACCGAATCACCCTGGTATTCGACTGACACCTGCTCCTCGGCCTGCTCTTGCTCGGGGTTGTTGGCGACGATCTCAATAACATCAGGCGCCAGCTTGAGACGCACGCCGCGATATTTTTCATTGGACAGGATAGCCGTGCGGGTAAAAGCCTGACGCAGGTCCAGCCGCGAACCGATGATAATCTTGTCCGCTGCCCGCGGCAGGACACGCTCGTAATCGGGAAACTTGCCGTCTACCAGCTTGGAAGTAAAGGTAAAGTCCGTAGTAGTAGCACGTAGATGGTTGGTACCGAGAACCACGGCTATGTCTTCGCTTTCATCCAGCAGCAGGCGGGCCAGTTCCAGCACACCTTTCCGCGGCAGTATGACCTGAGTATCATCCTCCACGGGTACCGGGTCGGGGAGGGTGCACATCGCCAACCGGTGGCCATCGGTAGCAACCACCCGCAACCGACCAGCCTTGATCTCCAGCAGCATGCCGTTCAGGTAATAACGAACATCCTGCTGCGCCATGGCAAACCCGGTGCGCTCGATCAGACGCTTGAGCTGGCCCTGCTTGATGGTAAAACGGTGGGTGCCTGCACCTTCCTCGACGCTGGGAAAATCCCGGGCGGGCAGGGTAGAGAGGGTAAACCGGCTACGGCCAGAGCGCACCGTCACCTTGCTTTCTTCGACCGTGAAATCTATATCGCTGCCTTCCGGGAGCGATTTGCAGATGTCCACCAGTTTGCGTGCCGGCACCGTGACCTCACCCGGTGATGTCGCGGGCTTGGCGAGCTTGACCCGGCCAACGAGTTCTACCTCAAGGTCTGTACCCGAAAGCGAGAGCTGATCCCCCTCCAATACCAACAGCACATTGGAAAGAATCGGCAGCGTCTGCCGCCGCTCCACCACGCCCGCCACCAGATTGAGCGGCCTCAGCAATGCATCCCGTGAAATCGAGAACTTCATAGATCCAGGTTCCTTCCGTACGTGCCTACGTCGTCAGCGAGCGCAGCAAATTTTTGTAGTCTTCCCGAATATCGGAATTGGTTTCGCGAAGCTCCTTTATTTTACGGCATGCATGTAACACTGTCGTGTGGTCTCTGCCGCCAAAACTGTCCCCGATTTCCGGCAGGCTGTGGTTGGTCAATTCCTTGGCGAGCGCCATCGCAACCTGCCGCGGTCGGGCGACCGAACGACTGCGGCGACGGGACATAAGGTCTGCCACCTTGATCTTGTAATACTCCGCCACGGTCCGCTGGATATTGTCGAGGCTGACCTGCTTGTCCTGCAGTGCCAGCAGGTCCTTCAGGCTTTCCTTGATCAGATCAACATCCACGGGTTTTCCAGTGAAGTGAGCGCTCGCTATCACCCGCTTTAGCGCCCCCTCTAGCTCGCGCACATTGGAGCGGATTCGTTGGGCAATAAAGAAGGCGGCATCCGGTGGCAGATCAATCCTTGCCTGACTGGCCTTGTTCATGAGAATGGCCACCCGGGTTTCCAGCTCCGGTGGCTCTACCGCGACTGTCAGGCCCCAGCCAAACCGCGATTTCAGCCGCTCTTCCAGGCCGTCGATTTCCTTCGGGTAGCGGTCGCAGGTGAGGATCATCTGCTGACCGCCCTCAAGCAGCGCATTAAAGGTGTGGAAGAACTCTTCCTGGGAGCGGTCTTTTTTGGCAAAAAACTGGATATCGTCGATCAACAGGGCATCGACCGAGCGATAGTAGCGCTTGAAATCACTGATCGCATTGAGCTGTAGCGCCTTGACCATATCGGCGACGAAGCGTTCCGAGTGCAGATAGACCACCTTGGCTTCGGGATTCTGCTGCTTCAGCGCATTGCCCACTGCATGCATCAGGTGGGTCTTGCCCAAACCCACGCCGCCATACAGGAACAGGGGGTTATAGGACTCGCCCGGATTTTCGGCAACCTGTCGCGCCGCTGCCAGCGCCAACTGGTTGGATTTGCCCTCCACGAAATTGTCGAACGTATAGTGCTCTACCAGATGGTGCTGTTGCCCCAGCTCATCCGCTGCTCTGGCCCGTGGCGGAGGCGCTTCGCGACCGGCTGCTGTGCCGGCAAACCGCTCCCGGTTGGGCATTGCTGAGGCCATGGCATGCATGGGGACGGCGGGGCGCAATTCCGCCACATTGCCCCCACTGACAGCATAGCCCGATACGGCGGGGGCCATTGAGACTGCCTGGCCCTGGGAAACTGTACGCTGCAGAGCCTGGCCGCCCAGCTCTGCACCCTGCTGAACACCGATTTCCAGCACCAGGCTCAGAGAGACACCTGCGCCAAGCTCCTGCAACAACTGGTGTATACGCGGCGCAAACTTGTCGCTGACGAAGTCCTTGATGAAACGATTTGGCGCAAACAAGGTGAGCTGCTGCCCGGTTTGGCTCGCCTGCAGCGGACGTATCCAGGTATTGAATTGCTGCGAGGGCAATTCGTCCTGAAGTCTGCTCATGCATTGCTGCCATATTACATCAGGCAAAACACTCCCCTCGGGGCCTTTGATAACACCGGCCCTGCTCCAAATTCGGTCTGTTGACGTTCGAATACCTTGGTTATTAGGAACCCGGCTTTCTGCTGGCCGGTTGAGCGATCATACTCCCCTCGCGGCGAGTTATCCACACCTCTGGCAAATTTAATTGAGATTTAAATATCCTTACATATCAATCACTTAAATTGCATCTGCACGTTTTTTGACCAACGGCCCAATAGACCCACAGGAACATGTTTTTCTGTGGATAACCTGTTAATATGTTTTGTGAAACATGTGTGCTGTTGGCTACAGCCCGCGCCACTGCTCGCTTTTACAGCGCCGGGATAAATGGCAGGCGAGGGTTCCGCAGCAGCACCCGGGCTCCCTCGGGGCACACAAATAAAGACCTGCGCGCGCATTGAATTACGCGCGGCGTTTCTCTAGAATACCCAACCTTTTTTGCAGTCTGCCTTTCCGCACCCGCAAGCAACTCGGAGCGGCAACTCAGGTCTGCCTTCTATTTATTCCTACTACTGGATTTAAGTCATGAAAAGAACATTTCAGCCCAGCGTCATCAAGCGCAAGCGCACCCACGGTTTCCGTTCGCGGATGGCCACCAAGAGTGGTCGCCTGGTCCTGAGCCGCCGCCGGGCCAAAGGTCGCAAGCGTCTCGCCGCCTGATGAGCTGTCTGCTGCGTGGGCGCTATCGCTGATCGCGACGGGACTTCTGCCTCCTTTGGCAAGTCCAGGCGCCTGCTCACTGCAACCCAGTACCGGGCCGTTTTCGATGACGCTACTGTCAAGGCATCACACCGGAACCTGCTGCTGCTGGCGCGAATCAGTGAGACTTCGCAGTCCCGGTTAGGCCTGGTCATTGCCAAGAAAAACGTGCGCAAGGCCGTACAGCGCAATCGTATCAAGCGCGTGGCCCGTGAGCTGTTCCGACAGCTACCCCCGGCAGAACCACCGCTGGACGTTGTTCTGCTAGCTCGCCGGGGCCTGGATCAACTCGACAATACCGCGCTGTTCGCAGCCCTGGGGGAACAATGGCAGACGTTGCACCGGAAAGCTGCCAGAACCCAGCAACCGCGAGACAACTGATGCGCAAGCTCCTGATCGTCATCATTTCCCTTTATCGCTACACTGTCAGCCCCTTCCTCGGGGACAACTGCCGTTTCTACCCCAGCTGCTCCCACTACGCCCAGGATGCGATTGCCCTGCACGGAATATTCAGAGGCAGTTACCTGACACTGCGGCGCATCGGCAAGTGCCATCCCTGGCACGAAGGTGGAGCCGACCCGGTACCGCCCTGCAACCACACTCACTGACAAAGCTGACCACTGATTATGGATTTGCAACGCACTTTGCTGATCGGCGCTTTCGCCCTCCTGTCATTCATGTTGCTGACCGAATGGGTCGCGTTCAAGGACGCGAGCACCACCGCCTCCCAACCGACCGCGACGCGCTTGCTCAATGGCACTGAGAGCACTGTCGCAACCCTGCCGGAACTGCCTGCCGCAGACAGCCAGGCCGCCGTCAGCGGCGACAATGAGGATCTGCCCAGGGCGCCGCAATCCGCTGACGACGAGCCGATTACCAGCGTCGATGCGACCGCCGCGGACACGGAACAGCGTATCGTCCTGGTGCGCACCGATGTATTGCAACTGGCTATTGATCTGGTCGGTGGCGATATCATTGAACTGGCCCTGCCGGAGCACCTGGAAGAAATCGACCAGCCCGATCAGCCCTTTGTCTTGCTGGAACAGAACGACCGGCGCACCTATGTTGCCCAGAGCGGGTTGATTGGCCCCGATGGCATAGACAGTGATGCCAGGGCTCGCTACACCGCCGGCAGCCAGCACTACGAGCTTGCCCCTGACCAGGATACGCTGGTTGTTGACCTTCTCTGGCAGGGATCCAACGGGGTCAAGGTCAGCAAACGCTTCACCCTGCGTCGGGGCGATTACCTGATGGACGTCAGCTATATCATCGACAACGGCGGTAGCGAGCGCTGGCAGGGCAACCTGTTCGGGCAGATCAAGCGCGACAACAGTAAGGACCCAACCGCTGATACCAGTGGCATGGGCATGCAGCCCTTCCTCGGCGCTGCCATCACCCAGCCAGATGAGCGCTTTACCAAGTTCAGCTTCGATGACATGCGCGAAGAACCCTTCCGCGAGCAATTGCCGGGAGGCTGGATTGCCATGATCCAGCACTATTTCCTCAGTGCCTGGATACCCAACCCCGACCAGAGCCACACTTACAGTACCCGGGTCACGGCCAGTGGCTTCAATATTGCGGGCTTCACCAGCCCCGCCCTGGTGCTGGACCCGGGCCAGCAGGGTTCGGTGGGCGCGAGTTTCTATGCCGGGCCGAAGGATCAGTATCGGCTCCAGGAGATATCCCCCTATCTCGAGCTGAGCGTCGACTATGGCTGGCTGTGGTGGATTGCCCAGCCGCTGTTCTGGCTACTGACCAAGATCCACGGCCTGGTAGGCAATTGGGGTGTCGCCATTATTGCGCTCACGGTGCTGATCAAGGCCGCCTTTTTCAAACTGTCCGCCACCAGCTACCGCTCCATGGCCAATATGCGCCGGGTTGCACCCAAGATGCAGGATATCCGCGAGCAGTACTCGGACGACAAGACGAAACAGTCCCAGGCAATGATGGAGTTGTATCGGAAGGAGAAGATCAACCCGATGGGCGGCTGTCTGCCCGTGCTGGTGCAGATGCCCGTATTCATCGCCCTGTACTGGGTGCTGATGGAAAGTGTGGAACTGCGTCACGCACCCTTCGCCCTGTGGATCAACGACCTCTCGGTCATGGACCCCTATTTTGTGCTGCCGCTGCTGATGGGCGCCAGCATGTGGTTCATGCAAAAACTCAACCCGCCGCCAGCGGACCCGATGCAAGCCAAGATCATGCAGTGGCTGCCGGTCATCTTCACGTTCTTTTTCCTCTGGTTCCCGGCCGGGCTGGTACTGTACTGGGTGGTCAACAACCTGCTGTCGATGACGCAGCAGTACGTGGTCACGAAGCAGATCGAGAAAGGAGCCGCCAAGCCCAAGGCCTGACGCAGCGGTACCCCGCCAACCCGGGCCAGCCTATACTGGCGCCATGAGCTCTGCCCTCAGCATGGATGAAGATACCATCGCCGCTGTCGCGACCGCCCCCGGCCGTGGCGGCATCGGCATCATCCGCCTGTCGGGACCGGCTGCCAGACGCATTGCGGAGGAACTTGCCAACACCCTGCTGCAGCCCCGACACGCGCATTTCTGTACCTTCCGCGGCGCCGGCGGCGACCCTCTCGACACCGGCATAGCCCTGTTTTTCCCCGGCCCTCACTCCTTCACCGGCGAAGATGTCGTGGAGCTGCAGGGCCATGGCGGGCCGGTGATCATGGACCTCCTGCTCCGGGCCTGCCTTGCCGCCGGTGCCCGCCAGGCACGGCCAGGGGAGTTCTCCGAGCGCGCCTATCTCAACGACAAGCTGGACCTCGCCCAGGCAGAGGCCATCGCGGATCTGATCAACAGCACAACGGAGCAGGCGGCGCGCAATGCTCACCGTTCTCTGCAGGGGGATTTTTCCCGCCTGGTAAACGAGCTGGTAGAGGGCGTCACCCGGCTTCGAATCTATGTCGAGGCGGCCATCGACTTTCCCGAAGAGGAGATTGATTTCCTCGCTGATGGCCGTGTTGCAGGAGAATTGCAGGTGCTGACCGAGAGGTTGCAGGCAGTCCTGGACAGCGCCCGTCAGGGCAGCCTGTTGCGGGAGGGTATGAAGGTGGTGATTGCCGGCCGGCCCAATGCCGGCAAATCCAGCCTGCTCAATGCGTTGGCCGGACAGGATACTGCCATCGTAACCCCGGTCGCCGGAACCACCCGCGATGTGCTGCGGGAATATATCCAGCTCGACGGCATGCCCCTGCACATAGTCGATACCGCGGGCCTGCGCGACAGTACCGACGCGGTCGAACAGGAGGGGATACGCCGCGCGCAGGCTGAAATCGCCAGCGCTGACCGGGTCTTGCTGGTGCTGGATATGACCCGGGAGGATCTGAATGTACCTCCTTCCGAGCTGTGGCCGACGGAGGCAGGCACCCAGCCCGCAACCATCCCCGTCACCGTAATCCACAATAAATGTGACCTGGCTGCGTTGCCCCCAACCCTCGAGAAAGCGGGCACGCACACGATGATCCGGCTGTCTGCCAGGCAGGGAGACGGCCTTGATTTGCTGCGCCAGCATCTCAAGGACAGCATGGGCTACCACGAGGGTGACAGCGGCACCTTCAGCGCCAGACGCCGTCACCTGCAGGCTCTGCAGCAGGCTGCCGATTTTCTGGACAGCGGCCGCAGACAACTCGAAGAGGCCGGAGCCGGAGAATTGCTGGCAGAGGACCTCCGGGCCTGCCACGACGCACTCGGCACGATTACCGGAAAAATCAGCAGCGACGAATTGCTCGGTGAAATTTTTTCCAGTTTCTGCATCGGGAAGTAGCAAAAACGATTCCCCACAGCTTACTCACAGCTTGGCGACTAATTCCCCACAGGTTCTCCCCACATGACAGTGCATAAACCTGCACCTGCATAACACTGTGGATAGCCCGGTGGTCAAAGCGGTAGTGACATCGGGGTAACCCTGCCACCTGAGCAAGGTGCGGCCGTGACCGGCAATTCCCTCCCCAGCCCGCGCACCGCTTGCGGGCGCCAGAAACAGTGCTTTCAAACAGGGTTACAGGGTTCGCAAGCTACTGATTCAAAAGACTTAAAAATGGATACCCACAGAAGCCTCCGGCACCATCAGTAACTACATTAAATATATATATCTATATACAAGATATAAGTAATACCTGACTGTGAATGGCCTGGCACCACTCCTGCAAATAATCCACCGGCCGACAATCAATTAACGGAACATATTTTGAACAAGTAGCGTTGCGGCCGTATAATCCGTCGCCCGGCCAACCAGATCCGGGTTAACCAGAGGCAGGCAGGCGTGGAATACCAGCAAACATACGACGTGATCGTGATCGGCGGAGGCCACGCCGGGACCGAGGCATGCCTTGCTGCTGCACGCATGGGCTGCCGTACCCTGCTGCTCACCCACAGTGTCGACACCCTGGGCCAGATGTCCTGCAATCCCGCCATCGGCGGCATCGGCAAGAGCCACCTGGTGCGCGAGGTGGACGCTTTGGGTGGCGCCATGGCACGGGCCACTGACCGGGCCGGTATCCAGTTCCGGGTGCTCAATGCGCGCAAGGGCCCAGCGGTCCGCGCCACCCGCGCCCAGGCGGACCGGGTGCTGTACCGCAACGCCATCCGCGAAATACTCGAATCCCAGCCCGGCCTGGCGATTTTCCAGCAGCCCGTGGACGACCTGCTGATCGAAAACGGGCGTGTCGCGGGTGCCATCACCCAGATGGGCCTGACGTTCCGGGCTCCTGCCGTGGTGTTGACCACCGGAACGTTCCTCGGCGGCAAGATCCATATCGGGCTCGAGAATAGTGCCGGAGGCCGCGCCGGGGATCCGCCGTCCATAACCCTGGCCCGGCGTCTGCGGGAGTTGCCTCTGCGGGTGGAACGGCTGAAAACCGGCACCCCGCCACGGCTTGACGCGCGCAGCGTCGATTTCAGCCAATTGGAAGAGCAGTGGGGTGACCCGGACGCGCCGCCGATGTCCTTCCTCGGCAACACCGGCCAGCGCCCGGAACAGCGTTGCTGCTGGATTACCCATACCAACGCTGCCACCCATGACATCATCCGCGGCGGCCTGGATCGATCGCCCATGTATTCCGGTGTTATCGAGGGCATCGGGCCGCGCTATTGTCCCAGTATCGAGGACAAGATCCACCGCTTTGCCGACAAGACCTCACACCAGGTGTTTGTTGAACCGGAAGGGCTAACCACCAGCGAGTTGTACCCCAACGGTATTTCCACCAGCCTGCCGTTCGATGTTCAGTACGCCCTGGTTCGCTCCATTCGCGGGTTCGAGAACGCCCACATTACGCGGCCCGGCTACGCCATCGAGTACGATTTTTTCGATCCCCGGGACCTGGACTATTCCCTGCAGACCCGAGCCGTACCCGGCCTCTACTTTGCCGGCCAGATCAATGGTACTACCGGCTACGAAGAGGCCGCTGCACAGGGTTTGCTGGCGGGTCTCAACGCGGCGCTTGCGGTGCGGGGCCAGGAACCCTGGTGCCCGCGCCGGGATGAGGCCTACATCGGCGTACTGGTGGACGATCTCATCACCATGGGCACCCTTGAGCCCTATCGCATGTTCACCTCACGCGCGGAGTACCGGCTGCTGCTGCGGGAAGACAACGCCGACCTGCGCCTGACCGGCAAGGCCCGTGAACTGGGCCTGGTGGATGATGTACGCTGGGACCGCTTCGCCCGCAAGCGCGATGCCATCGAGCGGGAAACCCGGCGCCTGGCCACCACCTGGCTGCACCCGGCAACCCCGGAAGCGGCAAGCCTGGAACCGAAACTAAAGGCCCCGCTGACCCGTGAATATTCGCTGGCCGACCTGTTGAAACGCCCGGGGATCAATTATCGCGATATCGCCGGGCTCAAGGGCGAGCCGCTGGCTGATCAGCAGGCGGCCGAGCAGGTGGAGATTCAGGCCAAGTACGCAGGCTATATCGATCGCCAGCAGGACGAGGTAGAGCGCTTGCGCCGTTTTGAAAACACCATACTACCTGCATCACTGGATTACGCCGGGGTCGACGGTCTGTCGCACGAGGTGCGGCAAAAGCTGAGCGAGTCCCGGCCCGATACCCTCGCCCGCGCGGGGCGCATACCCGGGGTCACCCCAGCGGCGCTGTCGCTGCTGCTGATCTATCTGAAGAAGCGCGGTGCCCTGGACCGTGCGACTGACCGCAAATCTGCCTGATTTGGATACCGCACTCGCTACCCTGCTGTACCGGGGAACAGCAGCGTTGGAGCTGACCCCCACAAGCGGGCAGCAGACGCAATTGCTGGCTTATCTCGCTCTGCTGTGCAAGTGGAACCAGGCCTACAACCTGACCGCGGTCCGCGATCCTGCCGCCATGGTAACCCGCCACCTGCTCGACAGCCTGGCGGTAGCCCCCTGGCTGCGCGGGTCGTATTGCATCGATGTCGGTACAGGCGCGGGACTGCCCGGAGTACCGCTAGCCATCATGTTTCCCGAGCGCGAGTTCCATTTGCTGGACAGCAACGGCAAAAAGACCCGGTTCCTGTTTCAGGTGCAAACCGCACTGCCCCTGCCCAATATCACTATCCACCATGCAAGGGTGGAGGATTTCCGGCCCCAACGGCGTTTTGACGCGGTGCTGTCCCGAGCCTTTGCCTCGCTGGCGGATATGATTGCCGGTACCCGGCATTTACTGCGGCCGGAGGGTGTGTTCCTTGCCATGAAAGGCGCGCGCCCGGATCATGAGCTCGAGGCAGTCGCGGAGCAGTGCCGCGTGCGGGGTGTGCACCCGCTGGCGGTCCCCGGGCTGGATGAACAGCGTCATCTGGTGGAGCTTTCCCTCGCCGCCACTGATATCCTCAACCCGCATTAGCCGATCAACCGGGGAAAGTGTTTTGGCCAGAATTATCGCAATTGCAAACCAGAAGGGCGGTGTTGGTAAAACCACCAGCTGTGTAAACCTGGCCGCATCCCTGGCAGCCATGAAAAAACGCCTGCTGCTGGTGGACCTAGACCCCCAGGGTAATGCCACCATGGGCAGCGGCGTGGACAAACATGCCGTCGAGCGCAGCGTCTATGATGTGCTGGTGCATCGCGCGCCGGTACACCTGATCACCCAGCGCGCGCCGGAGGGGGAATTCGATGTGCTCCCAGCCAACAGCGACCTCACCGCGGCCGAGGTTGAACTGATCGAAATTGAACACCGGGAGCGTCGCTTGAGCGCCGCGCTGCAGGAAGTCCGTGAGCGCTACGACTACATCCTGATCGACTGCCCGCCATCGTTGAACATGCTGACGTTGAACGCTCTGGTGGCTGCGGACGGCGTGCTGATCGCCATGCAGTGCGAGTATTTTGCGCTGGAGGGCCTGTCCGCGCTGATGGGCACTATCCGGCGGATCGGTGAATCAGTGAACCGGGAGCTGCAGGTCGAGGGGATCCTGCGCACCATGTATGATCCTCGCAACAGCCTGACCAACGAGGTATCGAGCCAGCTGCACCAGCATTTCGGCGACGCCGTCTATCGCACGGTGATCCCGCGCAACGTACGGCTGGCCGAAGCCCCCAGTCACGGTCTCCCGGCGATGTACTATGATCGCTACTCCCGCGGCGCCAAAGCCTACATGGCGCTGGCGGGTGAAATTATCCGGCGTGAAGAGAAACGCCTGCAGCTTCCTGCCAGTGCACTGGCGGCGGACGAGGGGACAGCCTGATGTCGGCAAGAAAAAAGGGTCTTGGCCGCGGTCTGGATGCGCTGCTTGGGGCCGGTAATGTCAGCCAGGCGTCGGGTGATGCCGCTGCGGGGGCCGACGAGCACCATATTCTGAAAGAAATCCCTGTCGACCTTATCCAGCGCGGCAAGTACCAGCCACGCCGTGATATCGACCCCGAATCCCTGCAGGAGCTGGCCGAGAGTATCCGCGCCCAGGGCGTCATGCAGCCGATCGTGGTGCGGCCGATTTCCGATCGCAAGTACGAGATCATTGCCGGGGAGCGGCGCTGGCGTGCCGCCCAGCTTGCCGGCCTGGATCAGGTGCCGGCGGTGATCCGCGACGTCAGCGACGAGTCGGCGATCGCCATGGCCCTGATTGAAAATATCCAGCGGGAAGATCTCAACCCCATCGAGGAGGCAGTCTCCCTGCAGCGGCTGCAGCAGGAGTTTGAACTGACCCAGCAGGAAGTCGCCGACGCAGTCGGCAAGTCCCGCTCCACGATCGCCAACCTGTTGCGGCTGATGTCGCTGCAGGAAGACGTACGTCTGCTGCTGGAGCGGGGGGATATGGAGATGGGCCATGCCCGGGCACTGCTGGCACTCACCGGAATGCAGCAGTCACAGGCCGCGCGTACGGTGGTGGGCAAGGGGATGTCGGTACGACAGACGGAAGCCCTGGTGCGCAACCTGCTGGTGCGGCAGGAGTCGCCAACCGAGGCGCCGGCACAGCTGGATCCAAATATCCGTCAGCTGCAGGACGATCTGTCCCAGAGACTTGGCGCCAGGGTCCAGATCCAGCACACCGCCAAAGGCAAGGGCAAGCTGGTGCTGAACTATAACAGCCTGGATGAGCTGGATGGCATCCTCGGCCATATAAAATAGTCCGGACCAGAGGCCACCACAGTATCTTGTGGTTCAGTGGGTGGCCACTACCAGATACTGTGCAGATCGGGGTCAAGGGTGCAAAAATAGGTAAATATGTCGCAATCTTGCCGGCAACTACAGCGAAATATCGGCAGTCCATGCCTTGCGTTGCGGTTGAACCTGCCCGCTATTACTCCTATAATGCGCGCGCCCAAAACGAGGAACTGTCGCGTGGCAAATGGTGCGGGGTCCGGCCAGTGGTTCGCAGGAATGTGAGCGCATATCCGGTCCCTCCGGTCCATCGCGTAACCCTGGCTCAACTGGCCACGCTTGTTCCCTTATGCCTGCTGGTATGGCTGGCCCTGGATCAGACAGTGGCACTGTCGGTCCTGTGTGGAGGTGTTGTGGCCGTGGCGCCGCAGGTGTGGTTTGCCGACAGACTGTTTCGCTCCAGGGGAGCGCGGTCTGCGCCGGAATTGGCGCGTTCGGCACTGGGTGGAGCAATCGGTAAGTTCCTCTTGAGCGTGGCGGGGTTCGCCGCGGTGTTCGCCCTGCTGAGACCGGTCGCCCCGGTCGCCGTGTTTGCCGGGTATGTCGCCATGTTGGCGGTACAAATGACAGGAAGCTGGCTGCTGTTGAAGCTGTAGCCCGCAGAAACGAACCGAAACAAGAGTTGTGATCGATGGCAGGCGAAAACCAGACCGTTTCAGATTACATTGTCCACCACCTGACCAACCTGACCTACGGCAAGTTGCCCGAGGGCTATGAACGCTATGACGGTTCCATCGTCGCTGACGGTGGCGCCTGGGTCATGGCGCACGGCGGTACCGAAGCCGCCGCAATGGGTTTTACCGCGATCCACGTCGATTCCATGGTCTGGTCGATCGGTCTTGGTATCGTCTTCAGCTGGATGTTTTACAGCGTGGCCAAAAAGGCCTCCTCCGGCGTACCCAGCGGCTTCGTCAATGCGATTGAAATGATCGTACAGTTTGTCGACAACACCGTCCGCGACACATTCCACGGCCGCAACCCCCTGATTGCACCTTTATCCCTGACCATATTTGTCTGGATTTTCCTGATGAACCTGATGGATCTGGTGCCGGTGGATCTCGTGCCCGAGCTGCTGATGTTGCTGGGGGTCGAGTACCAGAAGATTGTGCCCTCAACTGATCCCAACATTACCTTTGGCCTGTCTATCGGTGTGCTGATACTGATTCTGTACTACTCGATCAAGGTAAAGGGCTTCGGCTTCGCCAAAGAGTTGGCACTCAACCCATTCAACCATCCGCTTTTTATCCCCGTGAACCTGTTCATGGAGATTGTGGGCCTGCTGGCCAAGCCTTTTTCGCTCGCTCTGCGTCTGTTTGGCAACATGTACGCTGGCGAGATGATCTTTATTCTTATTGCTGCCCTGTTCAGTGCCGGTCTGGCCTGGATGGTGCCTGCCGGCTTCCTGCAGATTGGTTGGGCGATTTTCCATATTCTGGTAATCACCCTGCAGGCGTTTATCTTCATGGTGCTGACGATCGTGTATCTCAGCATGGCCCACGAAGACCACTGATTCACTTAAACTTTGCCTTTTAACGCTAGGAGAAAATCATGGAATTAGTTCTTATTGCTGCTGCAATTATGATCAGCCTCGGTGGTCTGGGCGCCGCTATTGGCATCGGCATGCTGGGCGGCAAGCTCATCGAAGGTTCTGCCCGCCAGCCCGAGCTGGCCCCCAAACTGCAGGTGACCTTCTTCCTGGGCGCTGGCCTGGTAGACGCGATTCCGATTATCGGCGTTGGTCTGGCCATGTACCTGATCTTCGTTGTTGCACCCGGCATGGCCTGAGCAAGAGCCCCGCAACAATATCGTGAGCGGGGCGGCCACACCGGCTGCCCCTTCATATCTGTGAGGAGTACGGCGTGAACATCAACCTTACGCTTATCGGACAGGTAATCGCCTTCTTTGGCTTCGTGTGGTTCTGCATGAAGTTTGTCTGGCCGCCGATCATTGCGGCCATGCATGAGCGCGAAAAGAAAATCGCAGACGGCCTGGCTGCAGCGGACCGCGCCAGCCACGATCTCGAGCTGGCGCAGGAAAAGGCACTTGAGCGCCTGAAAGAAGCCAAGCACGAAGCCTCCGGCATCGTCGATTCCGCCAACAAGCGCGCCAACCAGATCGTGGAAGAGGCCAAGGTCGCTGCCAAGACCGAAGCGGAACGGGTGAAGGCCTCGGCGCAGGCGGAGATCGACCAGGAAACCAACCGTGCGCGGGAAGCCCTGCGTTCACAGGTCGCGGCCCTGACGATGGCCGGCGCCGAGAAAGTACTGGGCGCCACCATTGACCACGACGCACACGCGGACCTGGTCGAAAAGCTGGCTGCAGAACTCTGATGGTGAGGACCTTATGGCGGAACTGACCACACTGGCTCGTCCCTATGCCAAGGCGGCCTTCGCATATGCCCGCGACAACCAGGCTTTGGCTGAATGGCACGCGCAGTTGCAAACGGTCGCGGCGGTGGTTGCAGACAGGCGCATGCAGGCGCTGCTGCGGGATCCGTCCCGGGACGGGCACGAACTGGCTACGATGCTGGCGGATGTGTGTGGCGACGCCATCGGCGATCCGGTGCACAACTTCCTTGCAGTGCTCTCGGAAAACAAGCGGCTGAGCCTGCTACCCCAGATCACCGTGCTGTTTGCCGGCTACAAGGCCAACTTCGAGAAATCGGTGGATGTAGAAGTAGTGTCCGCCTTTGAGCTCGCGGATGAAATGACGCAGAAGCTGGCGGCCGCACTGGGCAAGCGCCTGCAGCGGGAAGTGAACGTGCACAACACAACTGACGCAAGCCTGTTGGGTGGTGTGTTAATCAGAGCCGGCGATCTGGTGATCGATGGCTCCGTGCGTGGCCGGCTGAACAAGCTGGCGACGGCGATGAATTTGTAGGATTGAGGAACAGAGCATGCAGCAACTGAATCCGTCAGAAATCAGCGAGATGATCAAGCAGCGAATTGACCAGCTTGATATCTCTTCTGAAGCGCGCAACGAAGGCACCGTGGTGTCGGTCAGCGATGGTATTATCCGCATCTATGGCCTTACCGACGTCATGTACGGTGAGATGATAGAGTTCGAGGGCGGCCTCTTCGGCATGGCGCTGAACCTCGAGCGCGACTCCGTAGGCGCAGTGGTCCTGGGGGACTACAAGACGCTGGCGGAAGGGCAGTCCTGCCGCTGCACCGGCCGTATTCTGGAAGTGCCGGTTGGCCCCGAACTGCAGGGCCGCGTAGTTGACGCCCTGGGTTCGCCGATCGACGGCAAGGGGCCCATTAATGCTGCCCTGACTGACGCCCTGGAAAAGGTTGCCCCCGGCGTTATCGCTCGCCAATCGGTTGATCAGCCGGTGCAAATCGGCCTCAAGGCGATCGATGCGATGGTGCCGATTGGCCGCGGCCAGCGCGAGTTGATTATTGGCGACCGCCAGGTGGGCAAGACCGCCATCGCGGTGGACGCGATCATTAACCAGAAGGGTTCGGGCATCAAGTGTATTTATGTCGCCATCGGCCAGAAGGCGTCCTCGGTCGCTTCCGTGGTGCGCAAACTGGAAGAACACGGCGCCATGGAGCACACTATCGTGGTTGCGGCCACGGCGGCCGATCCGGCGGCGATGCAGTATCTGGCGCCCTTTGCCGGCTGCACCATGGGCGAGTACTACCGCGACCGCGGCGAGGATGCCCTGATCATTTATGACGACCTCACCAAGCAGGCCTGGGCCTATCGCCAGATCTCCCTGCTGCTGCGCCGTCCCCCGGGCCGGGAAGCTTATCCCGGTGACGTGTTCTACCTGCACTCACGCCTGCTGGAACGTGCAGCCCGGGTCAACGTCGCTTATGTAGAGGAGTTCACCAAGGGTGAGGTGAAGGGCAAGACAGGCTCCCTGACGGCATTGCCGGTGATCGAGACCCAGGCCGGTGACGTCTCCGCCTTCGTCCCGACCAACGTGATCTCCATTACCGACGGCCAGATCTTCCTGGAAGCTGACATGTTCAACGCCGGTGTGCGTCCAGCGATGAACGCCGGTATCTCCGTATCCCGGGTCGGCGGCGCTGCCCAGACCAAGATCATCAAAAAGCTGTCCGGCGGTATTCGTACCGCACTGGCCCAGTACCGGGAACTGGCGGCATTTTCCCAGTTCGCCTCTGACCTCGACGAAGCGACCAAGGCCCAGCTGGATCAGGGTGCGCGCGTCACCGAGCTGATGAAGCAGGGCCAGTATGATCCGCTCAGCATCGCCGAGATGGGTATCGTGCTGTACGCGGCGAACGAAGGTTTCCTGAGCGATATCGAAGTCGACAAGATCGGTGACTTTGAATCCGCGCTGCTTTCCTACATGCACGCCGAGCACGCCGACCTGATGCAGAACATCGTCGATACCGGCGACTACAACGACGAAATCGGGGCGAGTTTCAAAGCAGCGCTGGAGAAGTTCAAAGCCACGCAAACCTGGTAAGCCCGAGGACAACCAGATGGCAGTCGGAAAAGAAATCCGGACCAAGATCACCAGTATCCGGAGCACGCAGAAGATCACCAGCGCCATGGAAATGGTCGCGGCGAGCAAAATGCGCAAGGCCCAGGAGCGTATGGCGCTGGGCAAGCCTTACGCGCGTCGCATGCGTTCGGTAGTTGGGCACATTGCCAACTCCGCGCCGGAGTATCGCCACGCCTACATGGTGGAGCGCGAGGTCAAGCGTGTCGGCTTCATCGTCGTTTCTACTGACCGCGGCCTCTGTGGCGGCCTGAACATCAACCTGTTCAAGGCCACCGTAAAGGCCATGAAGGGCTGGGCCGACCAGGACGTTGGTATTGACCTGTGCCTGATCGGCGCCAAGGCAGCCGCTTTCTTCAAAAGCTATGGCGGCAACGTTACCGCTGCGGTGCGGGATATCGGTGAAGATCCCACCCTGGCGGCCCTGATCGGCAGCGTGAAAACGATGCTGGATGCCTACGAGAACGGGCACATCGACCGCCTGTTCCTGGTCAGCAACGAGTTCGTCAACACGATGACCCAGACCCCCGCTGTGGAGCAGCTGCTGCCGCTGGAGGCCGAAGACAACGCCGAGATGAAGCACCACTGGGACTACATCTACGAGCCCGACGCGATGGTGCTGCTTGAGCGTCTCCTGACCCGCTACATCGAGTCCCAGGTGTACCAGGCAGTGGTTGAAAACGGCGCCTGTGAACAGGCGGCACGGATGCTGGCAATGAAGAACGCGACGGACAACGCCGGCGACCTGATCGACGACTTGCAGCTGGTCTACAACAAGGCGCGCCAGGCATCGATTACCCAGGAGCTGTCGGAAATCGTCAGCGGCGCCGCGGCTATCAGCTAAGGCGCAATTGCAATACATTCGGTGCCGGCAGGACAGTCCGGCTGGCGCCAGACAGAATTGAACTTTGATGCAGAGGATCCGAACATGAGCAGCGGACGAGTCGTACAAATTATCGGCGCCGTTATCGACGTGGAATTTCCACGCGACGCGGTACCCAATATTTACGATGCACTGTTGGTTACCGAGAAGGGGCTCACCCTGGAAGTCCAGCAGCAGCTGGGCGACGGCGTTGTGCGTACGATTGCCATGGGCTCCTCGGAGGGCGTGAGCCGTGAGCTCGCGGTGGAAAATACCGGCGCGCCGATTTCAGTGCCCGTGGGTGTTGAAACCCTCGGTCGCATCATGGACGTACTCGGCAACCCGATCGACGAGCGCGGCCCCATCGGTGAGAAGGACCGCGCCTCCATCCACCGCAAGGCTCCTGCCTATGAAGATCTGGCCGCTTCCGACGAGCTGCTGGAAACCGGCATCAAGGTGATCGACCTGGTCTGCCCTTTCGCCAAGGGCGGCAAGGTAGGCCTGTTCGGCGGCGCCGGCGTGGGCAAGACAGTAAACATGATGGAGCTGATCAACAACATCGCCACCGAGCACTCCGGTCTGTCCGTGTTTGCCGGTGTCGGTGAGCGTACCCGGGAAGGGAACGACTTCTATTTCGAAATGCAGGAATCCAAGGTTGTCGATATCGAGAACCTGGGCAACTCCAAGGTGGCGATGGTCTACGGCCAGATGAACGAGCCGCCCGGAAACCGCCTGCGTGTGGCCCTGACCGGCCTGACCATGGCCGAGAAATTCCGCGACGAAGGCCGCGACGTACTGCTGTTCATCGACAATATCTACCGTTACACCCTGGCCGGTACCGAAGTTTCGGCACTGCTCGGCCGGATGCCCTCCGCAGTGGGCTACCAGCCGACTCTGGCGGAAGAGATGGGTGTACTGCAGGAGCGCATCACCTCCACCAAGACCGGCTCCATCACCTCCATCCAGGCGGTCTACGTACCGGCGGACGACCTGACCGACCCGTCGCCCGCGACCACCTTCGCCCACCTGGACTCCACCGTGGTACTGGCCCGGGACATCGCCGCCAAGGGTATCTACCCCGCGGTGGACCCGCTGGACTCCACCAGCCGCCAGCTGGACCCGCTGATCATCGGCCACGAGCACTATGACGTTGCCCGCGGCGTGCAGTCCGTACTGCAACGCTACAAGGAGCTGAAGGACATCATCGCCATCCTGGGTATGGACGAGCTTTCCGAGGAAGACAAGCAGACTGTGGCCCGGGCGCGTAAAATCGAGCGCTTCCTGTCCCAGCCATTCCACGTGGCGGAAATCTTCACCGGCGCTCCCGGCAAGTACGTGTCGCTGAAGGAAACCATCTCCGGCTTCAAGGGAATCCTGGCCGGCGAATACGACCACATGCCGGAGCAGGCGTTCTACATGGTCGGCGGCATCGACGAAGCCATTGAGAAAGCAGCCAAGCTGTAAGGCACTGCTGAAGAGGGTCTGGAGATGGTAATGACAATTCACTGCGACATCGTCAGCGCGGAAGAGGAAATCTTTTCCGGGCTGGTGGAAATGCTGGTGGCCACCGCCGACCTCGGTGAAATGGGTGTGACCTACGGCCACGCCCCGCTGCTGTCAGCCCTGATCCCGGGCCCGGTTCGCATCGTCAAGCAGGGCGGCGAGGAAGAGGTGTACTACGTGTCGGGCGGCTTTATTGAAGTGCAGCCCGGGGTGGTCTCCATCCTTGCCGACGCTGCTCTGCGTGCCGGTGACGTCGACGAGGCCGCTGCGGAGGAGGCCCGCCGTGAAGCGGTCCATACCCTGACCAACCAGTCGGGCGATTTCGACTACGGCCGGGCCTCAGCGCAGCTCGCCGAAGCCGCCGCTCAGCTCGCCACCTTGCGCAAGATGCGCAATCGCGCTGGACGCGGCTGAGTCGAGAGATTCGCCTCCGGGCCTCGGATTCCCGGGGCCGAATGGGTTATCCTGCGCTTCAGGTTTTCCTGAGAACGGGGCACCGCAATGTCTCTAGAAGTCGTCATCCTGGCAGCGGGCCAGGGCTCGCGCATGCGTTCAAGCCTGCCCAAGGTGCTGCACCTGTTGGCGGGCAAGCCACTGCTTGCGCATGTCATCGACAGCGCGCAACAGCTGTCCCCCACCGCCATTCATGTGGTTGTCGGCCACGGTGCCGAACAGGTCCGCTCCGTTTTTGGCGAGCAGGCGCTGTTCTGGATTGAGCAGCGGCAGCAGCTCGGCACCGGTCATGCGGTACTGCAGGCCCTGCCCGCTATTGGCGAGGGGAGCACAGTGCTCGTGCTGTACGGCGATGTGCCACTGGTGTCTCCTGGTATTCTGCAGGCCCTGGTGGCTGCCGCCGCGGGGGCGCCGGCTTTGCTGACAGCCACATTGGAAGATCCCGCGGGTTACGGTCGTGTCCTGCGTGACGCCGACGGTGCTTTCATGGCGGTAGTGGAACACAAGGATGCCACCGACTCCGAGCGCGGGGTGCGGGAGGTCAACACCGGCATCCTGGCAGCACCCGCCAGTCTGCTGCACCGCTACCTGCCCAGCGTGGACAACAGCAATCAACAGCAGGAATACTATCTTCCCGATGTCCTCTCGCTTGCCGTGGCTGACGGCGTGCCGGTGCAAACCGCCTCCGCCGCCAATCCGCTGGAGGTAATGGGCGTCAACGACCAGTTGCAGCTCAGCCGTTTGGAGCGCGAATTGCAGCGGCAGCGTGCCGAGGCGCTGATGCAGGCGGGAGTCAGGCTGGCGGATCCCGCCCGGATTGACATCCGCGGCAGCCTGCAATGTGGCCAGGATGTGTTTATCGATGTGAACTGCGTGTTTGCCGGCGAGGTGGTTTTGGGTGATGGCGTGTCCATAGGCCCCAACTGTGTCCTCCAGGACGCCACTGTGGGTGAGGGCAGCGAAATCTGCGCCATGAGTCACCTGGAGTCCGCCAGCGTGGGCAGTGCCTGTAATGTCGGGCCCTATGCCAGGTTGCGGCCCGGCACCCGCCTGGGTGATCAGGCCAGAGTGGGCAATTTTGTCGAGACCAAAAAAGCCAATATAGGCGTCGGCAGCAAGGTCAATCACCTGTCCTATGTCGGCGATTGTGAGATGGGTGCTGGGGTCAATGTTGGCGCCGGAACCATTACCTGCAATTATGACGGGGTCAACAAGCATATTACCCGTATCGGCGATGGCGCATTTGTGGGTTCCAACGCGACACTGGTGGCCCCGGTAGAGATTGGCGCCGACGGCTTTGTGGCCGCGGGCTCCACCATAACCCGCCCGGTTGCCACCGGGGAGCTGGCGGTGGGGCGTGGCAAGCAGCGCAATATTCAGGGCTGGACGCGGCCGGGCAAAACAGACAAGGACTGAAACATGTGTGGAATTGTTGCCGCGGCGGCCCGTCGCGAAGTCTCTGAAATCCTGCTTGAAGGGCTGCGGCGGCTGGAATACCGGGGCTATGATTCCGCCGGTATGGCGCTGATCGACAGCGACCACAACCTGCTGTTGCACAAGCGCCAGGGCAAGGTCGCGGAGCTGGAGCAGGCCCAGGCCATGGACCCCAAGTACGGCTGCGTTGGTATCGCCCACACCCGCTGGGCGACCCACGGCGTACCCTCCGCGGTAAACGCACACCCGCACCTCTCGGGCCAGCGGGTCGCCGTGGTGCACAATGGGATTATCGAAAACCATGCTGAGCTGCGCGCCGAACTGCAGGCGAGCGGCTACGAATTTCAGTCAGGGACGGACACGGAGGTGATCGTGCACCTGCTGCATCGGGAGCTGGAATCGGGCCGCAGCCTGCAACAGGCGATGCTGGCGGTAGTCCCCCGTTTGCAGGGGGCCTATGCCCTGGCCGCCATCGATGCAGAGCACCCCGATGAGGTGGTCGGCACCCGCGAGGGCAGCCCCCTGGTAGTCGGTGTGGGCATTGGTGAGTACTTCCTCGCCTCCGACCAGTTGGCACTGCGGCAAGTGACGGACCGTTTCATCTATCTGGAAGAGGGTGACCTGGTCCGGATTACGGCGACCTCCCTGCAAATCACCAACGTCGCCGGGGAGCCGGTGCAGCGCAAGATGTCGATGATCTCGTCGGTGGAGGAGAGCACAGGGCTGGGTAATTTCGAGCACTACATGCTCAAGGAAATCTACGAACAGCCCCGGGCCCTGGCTGACACCATTCCCGTCGCCGGTGCCCGCGAAATCGAAGACAGCGTTTTTGGCGCCGATGCCGGCGCCATTTTCGATCAGGTCAAGGCTGTGCAGATCGTCGCCTGCGGCACCAGCTATCATGCGGGCATGGTCGCTCGCTACTGGCTGGAGGAACTGGCCGGTATTCCCTGTGCGGTGGAGGTCGCCTCCGAGTTCCGCTACCGCAAGCGCGTGACTCATCCCGGTACCCTGCTGGTCACCGTGTCCCAGTCCGGTGAGACCGCCGATACCCTGGCCGCGCTGCGCAATGCCAATGAAGAAGCCTTTGTGGCGAGAATGGTGATCGCCAACGTGGATCACAGTTCCCTGGTGCGGGAGTCCGACCTGGTATTCCTGACCCGGGCCGGTACCGAAATCGGCGTGGCTTCGACCAAAGCCTTTACGACCCAGCTGGCGGCGTTCCTGATGCTGACCCTGGTGCTTGGCCGCAGGCACGCGCTGACACCGGCATTGGCTGCCGATATGGTTTCCGCGCTGCACAGTCTGCCGGACTATGTGGCGCAGACCCTGAGCCTGGACCCGGCAATCAAGCGCATGGCTTCCGCGTTTATTCCACGCCAGCATGCCCTGTTCCTGGGCCGTGGCATTCATTACCCGATTGCCATGGAAGGTGCGCTCAAGCTCAAGGAAATCTCCTACATCCACGCCGAGGCCTATCCTGCGGGCGAGTTGAAGCACGGGCCGCTGGCCCTGGTGGACGCGGATATGCCGGTGGTCGCCGTGGCGCCCGGCGACGAGCTGATGGAAAAGCTCAAGTCAAACCTGGAAGAAGTGCGCTCGCGTGGCGCCGAGCTCTATGTGTTTGCCGACAGCGAGGCCCACTTCGCCGACGAGCCCCGGGTTCACGTACTGGCGCTGCCGAGTTGCCCGGAGCTGCTCAAACCCATCGTCTACACGGTCGCCCTGCAGCTGCTCGCCTACCACGTCGCGGTACAGAAAGGGACGGACGTCGACAAGCCGCGGAATCTGGCGAAGTCGGTGACGGTGGAGTAGGGCGCTGCGGGAATTCGCCCAGCCGACCCGGTCTCCGGCACTTTTCAGTCGGAGTTATTCCGGCAGTAGCATCATGTATACCTTGCGCACTTTTTCCACGACTTCTGCGGAGCCTTTCCAGCCTTTCGGAAAGACCCAGCTATCGCCGGCTCGAACCTCGGTGACCTTCCCGGATTCAGAGGTGAATCGCCAGTGACCCTCGAGCAGGTGACAGAATTCGGTGACGTCCAGATCCAGCTGTAGCGTGCCGGGCTCGCACTCCCACGTACCTGCAATCATATTGTCCTGTTTGAAAAAGCCTTTGTCGGTCTGTGTCGGCAAGGGGCCAACCGGCTCTCCAAACGAATCTGTCAATGCCAGGTCTGTGAGGGAGGCGCACTGGTGTTGAACACTGATTTCGGGCATTTCCGAAGCTCTCCAATTCTGAATTCAGTGAAATTCTACGTCAGGGTGTGCCTGCATCGCTACCTGGCCCATCGGCTCGGAGATCAGGGAAAAACCGGTAACTCCCGGTTGCCTCCTGCACTGTCAGCCGTGATGATAAGGAAGCTTGGCTGTGAGTCCGCTGCTCCCGGCAAAAATGAGGACTAACGCGTGGTGAATAAAAAGACAGACACAGAACTTGGTATGGACGCGGTTATTACACGCCGCGATCTGATCCACGACGCCGGCATGGCGGCGCTGGCAATGGCGTTGTGTCCGTCTATTGTTGCCGCAGCGCCGGAGAAACCGGCGCCGGCCGCGAGCTCCCCGTCCGCCGCCGATTACCCTCCGGTCCGAACGGGCATGCGCGGGTCCCACCCGGGCGCCTTCGAGTCCGCCCATGCACTCGCCCGGGAGGGTCGCAGCTTTCCCGAGCCCGTCGATCTGGACCAGCACTTTGACCTGGTGATCGTCGGTGCGGGTATCTCAGGACTGGCTGCGGCACGCTTTTACCAGCAGCGTTTCGGTGCGGACAGGCGGATCCTCCTGCTTGAGAACCACGATGATTTCGGCGGCCATGCGCGGCGCAACGAGTTCCACCAGGCCGGGCGCATGGTGCTGTCGATGGGTGGTACCCACAACCTCGAATGGTGGGATTTCAGCGCAACGGTGCAGGAGTTCCTGAAAGACCACGGCGTCGATGTGGATTTGATGCGCGAACGGAAACAGTTCCACTACGGCGACACCGCGCCCAACAGCCCCGCAATGTGGTTCGATGCCGCAACGTATGGTGAAAACCGCCTGGTCGTCAACTGCGATCTGACCGCGCGCCTCGACTCCACGACGATCGATCAGATGCCGATCTCCGAGGCGGGTCGCGAGTCATTCAAGCACTTTTATGCCGCTCGCGAGGATCTGCTTGAGCACCTCGACGAGGCGCAAGCTGAAGACTACCTGCGCAGCATTTCCTACCCGGAGTTCCTGCGCCGCCATGGCGGCCTCACGGAGGACGCCGTTCAGCTTTTCGCCAAGCTGGAGCACGGCGGCTGGGGCGTCGAGATGCGTGCGCTCTCGGCGCAGGAGGCGATGGAGAGCGGCTTTCCTGGGGTGCACCTGCTGGGTGGAAGCTGGGACGGGGAGGGCTGGGACTATCCCGTAGCCATGTGGCCGGATGGCAACGCCAGCCTGGCGCGGCTGCAGGTGGCTACGTTGATCCCGGGGGTCGCGCCCGGTACCACGGCCGCTAACGTGGCAGTGGCGCGCTTCAATTACGCCGAGCTCGATCGCCCCGGGAATCCCGTGCGCCTGCGACTGAATTCGACGGTGATCAATACCGCGAATACGGAAGACGGCGTTGCCGTGAGCTATATCAACGACGGCAAGGTGTTGCGGGTTACCGCAGGGCACTGCGTGCTCGCCTGCTATCACAGTATCATCCCGCACCTGTGCCCTGAGCTGCCGCAGTCCCAGCGCGAAGCGCTTGAGTATCAGGTAAAGCACCCCCTGTTGTTGACCAACGTGCTTATCCGCAACACCGACGCTCTCGATACGCTCGGTATTGACGGTGTGCGTTGCCCGGGTCGCCTCATGGAGCGTCTGTTTACCTTTCGTGGCATCAACACCGGGGGTTACGAGCACGCCATTGATGACTCCGGCCCGGTAGCGCTGGTCTTCTGGGGCAGTATTTCGCCGCCGGCGGACGCCGTGGACATCAAGAGTCAGTTACGTGCGTCGCGGGCTATCATGCTGGGTATGAGCTTTGAGGACTACGAGCGCGAGGTGCGCACGGTGCTCGACGGTCTGCTTGGTCCCGCGGGCTTCGATGTGCGGCGCGACATCCTGGCCATTACCGTCAACCGCTGGCCGCATGGTTATGCCTACGAGTATCTCGACCTCTGGGATCCGGACTGGCCCGAGGACGAGGCGCCCCACGAGATCGCCCGCAAGCCGTTCGGCAGGATCGCGATCGCCAATACCGATGCGGCCGCGACCGCCTACACACACACTGCGATTGAGCAGGCCTGGCGTGCAGTGCAGGGGTTGCCGACGCGACGCCCCGCCGGTTTCAGTGAAGACCCGGGACAGCCATGAGCACTGCCAGCAAGGTGCCGATAGAACCCTGGATGCAGGAAACCCTCCGCGAAGGTTTTGCGCACCTGTCTGCAGGGCGCCCCAGCGAGGCATCGGCCTGCTGTAAACGTCTGCTTGGCGCCAAGGGCGATCTCGTCGAGGCGCATTTCCTCGTCGGGCTGATCGCCCTCGAACTCAAGCAGACCTGGCGTGCGGTTCAGGCCTTTGGCTCCGTGACCAGGCTACAGCCAGGTCATGCGGCTGCCTGGGCGAATCTTGCCCGCCTGTTCATGCAGGCGGGCCAGTCTGCCCGGGCGGACGCGGCGCTGGCCAAGGCAGTCGAACACAACGACGGCAACCCGACCGTGATGGATCTGATCGGGACCGTGCATGGCCTCCTGGGTGATCAGCAAGAGGCAGGGGAATGGATCGCCCGCGCCCTCGAACAGCGGCCCGATAGTATCCCCTTCCTTCTTAACCAGGCCAACAATCACATGTTCCTCGATCGCATAGAGGAAGCGGAAGCCGACCTGGAACGGGTGCTGGCGCAGAGCCCCTCGCATCCCAATGCGCACTGGCTCTGGTCCGGACTGAGGCGAGTGCAGGGTCGGGAACACGTCGAGCAACTCGAGCGGCTGATCGGCGATGAGTCGCAAAATCCCCGCTCGCTCGCCTTTCTCTGCTATGCGCTGGGCAAGGAGCTTGAGGATCTCGAGGACTGGGACCCGGCTTTCGAGGCCTTTGCGCGCGGCGCCCGCGCACGGCGCAAGACCATCGATTTCGACGAGGCGGCGGAGGACCAGATGTACCAGGCATTTGCCGACACTTTCACTGAGTCCTGGTTATATGATGGTGCGCGGGGGCATGACGACCCGGCGCCGATCTTCGTGGTCGGCCAGCCGCGCACAGGCACCACGCTCGTGGAGCGTATCATCACCAGTCATTCGCAGGTGCATTCGGCGGGAGAGCTGAAACAGTTCGGGCACTGTGTTCGCCGTATGGGAGACTACCGCGAGCCTCGGCGCCAGTCCGCGAAGCTCGCGGAAATCGGCGCGGCGATCGACCCGGAGCAACTGGGCAAGGCTTATTTGCAGGCGACCCGCAAACTGCAGGGAACACAACCGCGCTTCGTCGACAAGTTGCCCCCCAACTACCTCTACCTGCCTTTGATCCTGAAAGCCCTGCCCAGGGCGAAGATCGTGCACTTGCGCCGCGACCCCATGGATGCCTGTTTCGCAAGCTTCAAGCAACTCTTTGCCGATGCCTATCCACATTCCTACGACCAGGCTGAGATGGCGCGCCATCACGCGCGCTACTACCATCTCATGGCGACCTGGCGAGACCGCTTCGGCGACCGTTTCTTTGACATTTCCTACGAAGACACGGCCGCCAACCTCGAGCCGAATGCCCGCGCGCTTATCGACTTCCTGGAGCTGCCCTGGGAGGAGGCCTGCCTCTCGTTCCACGAGCAGAAAGCAGCGGTCACCACGGCGAGCGTGGTGCAGGTGCGTGAGCCAGCGCACACGCGCTCCGTCGGTCGCTGGCGTCGCTATGCGGAGCGGCTCTCGACCATGCGCGACACGCTGGCTGCCAAAGGTGTCCCGGAAAGCCTCTGATGTGGATGGCGCAACGCTCAGCAACGGTGCACGCACTGTTCCGGTGAGGTGCATACTGTCCCTGTAGGCTGCGAAGCATCAGATTCTGCCTGAACTATAGTCAGTAGCAGTTTACAAAAGCGTCATTTTTCACTACTTTTAATGAAAATAATGTGCGCGTGTCGGAAAGACCGCGGAGGAGAAAAGCATGGAGCCTCAACCATCCTCGTATTTTCCCGGAATCAGTACCACCGGCATCGCCTGCCGCGACGCGCGGGGGCTGCGCTTACCGAGCGCACCACGACGACTGCTGTCGCGGTCCGTGGCGGTGGCCATTCTGAGCGGTGCGGCTGTGACGCCGGCGGCAGCGCAGCAGCTCGAGGAGGTGATCGTTACCGCGACAAAACGCGCAGAGTCAGTAATGGACGTGCCGATTGCGATCACTGCGATGTCCGGCGCGGAAATCCGCAAGGTCAATCTCAGCGACATCAAGGACCTGATTTCCTTTACCCCGGGTATCAGCGGCAACAGCAAGGACAGCTTCCTCGATTTTGTCAGCGTTCGCGGCATTCGTACCATCGACTTTGGTAACGGCGGCGACCCGTCCGTCAGCCTTTACAAGAACGGACTCTATCAGGGCCGTAACGGGGCCGCTGTTTCCAGCCTCTACGATATCGAGCGCGCCGAGGTACTTCGCGGACCCCAGGGCTTCCTGTTCGGGCGCAACTCGGTGAGTGGCGCCATGAACATCATCACCGAGAAACCCGATGTCTCCGCGACCGAGGGCTATGCCGAGATCGACGTTGGTGAGCGTGGCGTTCTTACCCTGGAAGGCGCGGTAAACCTGCCCATCACCGAAAACCTCGCTGTGCGCATTGCAGGGTTTCACTCCGAAGAGGACGGCTATGTCGACAATCTCGCCGGTGGCGATGATCTTATTTCCCACGACAATCAGTCCCTGCGCATCACTACCCGCTACGAGAACGAAAAACTGACCGCTGATCTGATTCTGGAATTCGATGACCGCAACCAGTTCGGCAGCGTTTACCGGGCTACCGGTGAGGGTACGGCATTTAAGGTCAACCAGACGCGCATCAACGGCGGCGTGCCAATCGAAACCTCCGCGGATGGTCGCACCGTCAATAACGACAACTCGATGACACCCCGGGATGATTCCGATATCTTTTCCGTCGGCCTGCTTGTCGATTTTGATCTTGGCTGGGCGACGCTGACATCGCTGACCGGCTACAAGGACCACGAGTACGAGTACCTGGAGGATTACGATGGGTTGCCCACGATCACCTTCAACTACGGGCAGAGCCAGTCGGGGGAGTATTTCGAGCAGGAGCTTCGCCTCGCGTCCAACAGTGAAGGCCCGCTGGACTGGTACGCGGGCGCGTCCCTCTACGACGAGGACATCGACACCATATTTCTCGGCCAGCAGGAAGAGGATGTCTACTGCCTCGGGTACTGGTTCAACACCTGTTCCGATCTGTTTGACTACTACAACGGCCTGGACAGCTATTACGGTCAGACCACCTACTGTGACTACTACCTGGATTACTACTTTGGCAGCTGCGAATGGACACCTTCGCCCACCGGGCTGATCAACGACCGCAACCGGGTTGTCGGAAAATACCAGGGGTATTCAGCCTATCTGGATCTGGGCTACCGTTTCAGCGAAACCCTCGACGGCTCCCTGGGTGTCCGCTACAGCTACGACGAGAAGGACTTTTCCCAGAATGCCCTGCCCGACCCGGGCGGCTCCCTGCTGCGGTACAAGGTTCAGACCGGTTTTTCCACCCCGGAAGGCGCGTTGCGCGACAAGCAGGACTGGAGTGAAGTTACCTGGCGCGCGGTGCTCAACTGGCGCCCCAGTCTGGATACGTTGCTCTTTGCCAGCGTTGCAACCGGCTACAAGCCCGGTGGTTTTGGCAGCTTCAATATCGAGGGCCCCGGCAGCGAAGGCTGTCCCTTCGGCCTCTGTGTGGGCTTGCCCGGCCGCGATCGCCCCGGGGATTTCGGGCCTGAAACGGTGCTTTCCTACGAGATTGGCTACAAGGGGACATTGTGGGACGGGCGAGCCCAGGTAGCGACGACGGCGTTTTATTACGAGTACGAGGACTTGCAGGCGATTTTTGGCGAGGGCCCACGTACCCTCGTTGACAACGTCGGCGAGGTCGAGGGCATGGGGGTTGAGGTGGAAGCCAGCGTAGCGCTGACAGATCACCTGAAGTTCCGGACGGGGGGCTCCTGGTTCGATTCAGAAGCAACCAACGTCCAGGCTTTCTGTGGCGCGGGCGAAACGCTCACGGGATCCGCCGATGTCTGCGAGGGCAATTCTGTCCCCTGGGCACCGGAGTACACGGCGTTCGTGGTGCTTGATGCCAATTACCCGCTGGGCAACGGTGAGGCCTTTGGCACCATCGCGTGGTCCTGGGAGGATGACTATCGTGGCGACTGGCCGGATAAGGACTTGATCTACCAGCGAATCAAGGCTCTGAATCAGACTGACATTATCGTGGGTTATCGCCAGTCCAACTGGCAGGTGAGCGCCTACGTGGAGAATGTGTTCGACGATATCTGGTACGACGGCAACTACTCAGACGACCCCAGCGAGACCACGCTCTTCGTGCAGCATACCTTCGGTCCCTCCCGACCAAGGACCGCGGGTGTGAGACTGAGTTACACATTCTGAGGCGGTGAAACTCAGCCTCGCGCTGTAGCGGGCGCGGGGTCCACCGCTGTCGCTACAGCGCCCGCAGGTACCAGCTGTAGTCCAGGTCGGGCACCTCTCCGTGATACAGGTCGCTCTCACCCTGGCGTTGCGCCGCATAGGATCGGGCATAGCATTCACCAAGATAGGCGGGAATGATTTTCCCGGCCCGGAACAGGTCGAGGGCGCCGTCGAGGCGGGTGGGAAAACTGACAGCCGCGGCTGAGAGATCTGCCTCGCGTGCTACCGGCTCGCCCGGGTCCGCGCCGCTGCGCATGCCATGGTGCAGGCCCGCGAGCACTGCCGCGAGGACGAGATACGGGTTCGCATCGGCACCGGCTATGCGGTGTTCGATGCGTCGGTTTTGTTCTGACGAAGCGGGAACGCGCAGGGCCACTTCGCGATGATCGTAGCCCCAGGTCGGACCCGACGGCGCAAACGCGCCCGCCTTGAAGCGGCGATAGGAGTTGGGATTGGGCGCGAAAATGGCCATGGCTTCGTTGACGGTGTTGACGAGGCCGCCGATGCCGTCCAGCAAAGTCTGCGTTATCTGCGGTGGCTCTGCAGGTTCCCTATGGGCAAAGACATTGACCCCCTCGCCGTTGTAGACGCTCGCGTGTATGTGCAGGCCGCTACCGCCCAGGTCCGCGAACGGTTTTGCCATGAACGTTGCGCCAAGGCCATGGCGTCGGGCAATACCTTTGACCAGCCGGCGCAAGAGAAGCGCGTGATCGCCCGCCAGCAGCGCGTCCTGCTGATGGTGCGTGTTGATTTCCCATTGACCCGGTGAAAACTCGCTGTGGATCGCGGTAAGTGGCACCGACTGCAGTTCGCAGGCAAGGCGCACGTCCTCGAGGAACGCGTCGCAGTCCAGAAGGTCATCCGGCATGCAGTACTGGATACCGCCCTGGAGAAGTCCCGTGCCAGGCACACGCCCCATGAGCGGTTGCGGGCGCGCGCCGTCGCCATCGGCCAGCAGGTAGAATTCAAGTTCCGTGGCGACCACGGGTGCCAGGCCGTCAGCCGCATAATGCTCCAGCACCCGCAGCAGTGGCGCCCGGGGGTCGATCCAGCAGTAGCCTCCATCCTTATCCGCAAAGCCCGTGAGCACCTGCGCCGTGGGCGAGTCCAGCCAGGGAATGGGGGCAAGGGTACCGGCAACCGGGCGCAGGGTCTGGTCCGGATCGCCGCCGATAACAGCCTGATCCTGGCCGCTATACATGTCGCCGCGAACACCCAGGAACGGCACGGTCCGCGGCACCGAGAACGAACCGGCAAAAAAGTCGTCGAATTCGCGGCGCTGGATCCGCTTGCAGCGCAGGAGGCCATTCATGTCGGGCATCAACAGCTCGAGCATGTGTGTGTCCGGATGCTGGCGTAAAAAGTCATCCAGTTCTTGCGGTTGTGCAAAGTCCATGCGCCACCCAACTGATTGCCTGCCGCGCAGGGCAGATGCCTGGAAACTATGCAGCACCGCCCCTGATTGGCGCTTCCTAGCCCATCGGCTCGGAGGTTCCTCCCCCCTGCCCATTCTAGACTGTGGCAAGATTTCTGGGGGTGGTGGGGGTTCAGGTGTGAGCGACCAGTCGGATGTCATTGTCATTGGTGCTGGCCATAACGGCCTGGTCTGCGCTGGCTACCTGGCGGCTGCCGGTCTCAAAGTGACCGTCCTCGAGGCCCGGGACCGGGTCGGCGGCGCCGCGATAACAGAAGAGTTCCATCCCGGCTTCCGCAACTCGGTCTACTCCTATTCCATTAGTCTGCTGCACCCGAAGGTAATCGCTGACCTGGAACTGGAGAAACATGGCCTTGAGATCATGGAGCGGCCGGCGGGCACGCTCAGTATTCTCGACGGCGACCACCTGCAGCTGAGCCGGGACGGCAAGCAGGCGCGGGCCGCAGTGGCGCGCTTCTCCCGGCGTGACGCGGAGCGTCTTGAGGCCTTCGAGAACGAGATCGGTTCCGTGGCCCGGGCGTTGCGAGCCCTGGCCATGGAAGCACCGCCCAATTTTGGCGGCGGCTGGCGCGATGCGCTGGCGCTGCTCAAGGGCGGTAACGCTTTGCGCCGCTTGAGCAGCAAGCACCAGATGGTACTTGGGGAGCTGATGGTGCGTTCTATCGGCGATCACCTCGATGCCTGGTTCGAGGGCGAAGCGCTCAAGGGCGTACTCGGTCTCGAGGGGGTGATCGGCAACTTTGCGGACCCGTATCAGCCCGGCACGGCCTATGTGCTCCTGCACCACGCCTTCGGCGAGGTCAAGGGCCGTGAGGGGGCGTGGGGCATTGCGCGCGGTGGCATGGGTGCCATCACCCAGGCCATGGCCGCTTCCGCCCGGGCCCGCGGCGTGCGCATCGAGCTGGAGGCTCCGGTGGCGCGCATTCTTGTAGAGAAGGATCGGGCCTGTGGTGTGGTGACCGAGGACGGGCGCGAATTGCGCGCGCCATTGGTTGCGGCAAACGTTCACCCTCAGGTTTTGCTGCAGCGGCTGCTGGATGGGCATGGCCTTGATGAGGACGACCAACGGCGCATCGACAACTATCGCAGCCACTCGGCCACCCTGCGGATGAACGTTGCGCTGTCGGAACTGCCGCGCTTCACGAGCCTCAAGGGCAGTGACGACTCCCACTTCCTCGGCGCTATTGAGTTCTGCCCCTCTTTACCCTACCTGCAGAATGCCTACCGCGATGCGCGTGACCAGGGCTGGTCGCAGCGCCCGGTTATTTCCATGCAGATCCCCAGTACCCAGGACGACAGCCTCGCACCCGCCGGCGGCCATGTTGCGAGCCTGTTCTGCCAGCACTTTCAGCGGCACTTGCCGGACGGCCGCTCGTGGGACGAGGTCCGCGACGAGGTGGCAGATCTTGTTATCGATACGATTGACGCCCAGGCGCCAAATTTCCGGGCATCCGTGGTCGGTCGACAGATCAAGACACCGCTGGATATCGAGCGCGATCTGAACATGGTGGGCGGTGATATCTTTCACGGTGCCCTGCACCTGGACCAGTTCTACTGCATGCGTCCGATCCCCGGCCACGCCGGCTATCGCATGCCCACGGCCGGGGTATACCTCTGCGGCTCCGGGGCGCATCCCGGCGGTGGGGTTAGCGGCCTGCCCGGCTATAACGCCGCGCAGGTGATTCTTCGTGATCGATGATCCGCGCGGGGGTTCTCAGCCGGCTCCGGTGATGCAGTGCGGCAGCGCTGCCGAGCGGGTACCTGCGGGCCATGGATAGCTACACGCTGACCATCGCCGTCAGCGTGCTGTCCTTCATCGTGGTGGGGAGCTATGCCGGCCGCCGCGTGCATTCTGTGGAAGACTACTTCGTCGCCGGGCGCCGTGCGCCGACGCTGTTTATTCTCGGCACGCTGGTCGCCAGTGTCTTCAGCACTTCCCTGTTTCTCGGTGAGGCTGGTTTTACCTACGATGGCCAGATGGGGCCCTACCTGCTCTTGCCGGGGATCGCCGTTACCGGCTATATCTACGGCGCGCTCTTCTTCGGTACGTTTCTGCGTCGCAGCCGCGCGCCCACCGTAGCCGATTACTTCGGTCACCGTTTCAACAGCCGTCGTGTGCAGCAGGCAGCTGGGGTGACCATCGTCTTCGGCCTGGGCGGTTACCTGCTCGTCGTCACCCAGGGTGCGGCTCTGCTGCTCGCGGATTTGACGGCCCTGAACTACGTCGAAGCGGTCCTGGTCGCCTGGCTGAGCTACACAATTTTCACGCTCTATGCGGGTTCACGCGGGGTCATTATCACCGACACGCTCATGTTCCTGCTTTTTACCGTGGCAACGGTGCTCTTCGTCGGCAAGCTTGTCGGCGGCTTTGGCGGCGTTGCCACGGCGGTGGAGGCGCTTGCAAGCCAGGGCAGCAAGCCGGATATTGCCGCCTGGCACGGCACTATCGGCGAGGGCACGCCCTGGCCCAGGGCAGTGGATTTCCTCATCTGGTTCATAATTATCGACCTGTCCTGGAGCGTGGTCTACGCCGTCAGTCCCTGGCAGGCCAGCCGACATCTCATGGCGCGCGACGAACACGTGGTGTTGCGCGCATCGATCTACGCCTGTTTCGCCGTGATCATCATGCAGTACCTGATCTACGGCGCGGGTGGGCTGGTGAACCTCGCGCGCACGGATATCGCGCCGTCGGAAACTGTGCTGCTGTGGGCCGCGCGACACCTCGTACCTGGCTTCCTCGGCGCGCTGCTACTGGCGGGAATCGTTGCTGCGGCGCTGTCCTCTGCTTCCACTTTTTTGTCTCTGGTGGGTTTCAGCGTCAGCAATGATCTGGGCAGCCGCGACCGGGCGCCGCGTCTGGGCACAACGCGGCTGCTTATGGGTGGTGTCGCGATCGTGGTGCTCGCCCTGAGCCTGACCGTGCCCGCCAATGTTTTCTGGATCATGCTCTTTATCGGCACCGTATTCGCCTCGTCCTGGGGCCCGGTGGCGTTCATGAGTGTCTGGAGTTCGCGTATCACCGCCGCCGGCGCGTTCTGGGGACTCGTCGCCGGTTTTGCCGGCAATGTGATCCCGGCGGCGCTCGATTACGCCGGGCTTATTCGGCTACCCAGCTATCTCAACCCGGCGTTGCTCGGCGCGTTGACAGGCGTGGCGGCCATCTACCTTGCCTCGTCTGGCGCCGGACCGTCAGCCCTGGAGCAGTCCTTCCGCCAGCGCCTGCACATGACCCCCGCCGGGGACCGGGACCGGCGCAAGACGCTGGTTACTATGCTCGCACCGGCGCTCCTGGTGCTCTACGGCGCGCTCATGCCGGCGCTTCTGTTGCACTGGTACGTGCTGCCGTATCAACGTGGACGGGGGCTCGTGGGCGCCCTTGGCGGCATCGACTGGAGCCAGGCGGAGCCCTGGTTCGCCCTCGGCCCGGCACTGTTGTTCGTGCCGCTGGGCCTGATCGCGGCCGCAGTGATCTGGCGTCGCTACAGCCCCGGTGCAACAACCGCTACACTTCAGCCTGAGGAGGAATCTGTTGCCCCATGGTGAGCTATCTCCAAGCGCAGACCACTGTGTCCTGAACCGGTGCCAATGAACGCCGCCAACACCATGTTGCACCATGAGCGGACGCTGTTTGACGGCTGGCGTTCGCAAACGATCTCGCTTTATATGACGCTCGTAGGCTACGGCGTGCTCGCGGGCATTCCCGTTATCAGTACCGCCTGGGCGACCCAGCTTGGTTTCACGGATGTGCAGACGGGGCGAGTGGCCGGCGCGGACCTCGGTGGGCTCTCTTTTGGTGCCGTTCTCGCTTCCCTGCTGGTGGCGCGCATAAACCGGCGTTTGCTGGTGGTCATCGCGGCAGCGGTCGCCATGGCTGCCAATGCCTTGTGCATGGTGTTCGTGGACTACGAGCACGTCGTCTGGCTGCGATTTCTGGCAGGGTCAGGCAGTGGCGTCTACACGGCGATCGCCGTGGCAAATCTCGGCGCCAGCTCTCGGCCCGCACGCGCCTACAACATCATGCTGTTCTGCTTTGCCTTCACCCAGGCGGCCGAAATGTATGCGCTGCCGCGGCTGTCGATGGACGCCATCTACGCCGTCTTTATCGCCGCCTATGCGTTCGGGCTGCTTTTCCTGCGCTGGGTGCCCGCCCGGCCCGGGGAGCCCGGGCTGGAGGTCGAGGTCGAGGTGCAGGATCCGGAGGCCGGCGTGATCGTCGAGCACCGGCATGTGCCGCCGATGGTTCCCTGGCTTTGCCTGGGCGCTATCGCGCTTACTTATGTGAACATCGGCGCCTACTGGACCTACATCGAACTGGCCACCGCACGCGCCGGCCTGGAGGCACCCTGGGTTTCCGGTGTGCTGGTCTGGGTATCGCTCATGAGTATCCTCGGTTGTCTGGTCGCCACGATCATCAGCAACCGTTTCGGGCTGGTGCGCCCGTTGCTGGTGACGCTGCTGGTGCACGCGGCGGTCGTTGGCATGTTGGCCTTCGGTATTACCAACGTAACCTTTTTCATTAGCGTATATACTTTCAATTTTCTCTGGATCTTTATCGACGTGTACCAGATGGCGACAGTGGCAAACGTGGATCACTCGGGGCGCTTTGCCTCGCTGCTTCCGGCGGCGCAGGGTCTGGGCCAGATCATCGGGCCCAATCTCGCGGCTTCGGTGCTCGCCCTGGGCAATGGCTACGACGCGGTGTTCCAGCTTTGTGCGGCGGCATCCCTGGCCGCCTTCGCGATCTACGCGGGCCTGTATATCCGCCTGCGGCGCACATTGCCGGCCCTGGCGGACGCCCCGTGACGGCGGTCTTTGACGCAATTGTCATCGGTGCGGGCCACAATGGTCTGACCACCGCGAACTATCTCGCGCGGGGAGGCATGAAGGTCTGCGTGCTTGAGCGCCGGCACGTGGTCGGAGGCGCGGCCGTGAGCGAGGAGTTTCACCCGGGTTTCCGCAACTCCGTGGCGTCCTACGTGGTCAGTCTGCTGCGGCCGGAAGTGGTGCGCGATCTTGAGCTCACCCGCTACGGGTACGAGCCGCTGCTGCTCAACAATTCGCTGTACCTCGACTCGCGCGGCGATTACCTGCTGCTGAATGGTGACGAGGCCCACGACCGTGCCCAGTTCGGAAGGTACTCGGCGCGCGACTATGACGCGTACCTTGCCTTCGAGGAGTCGGTGGCAGTGGTCGGCGAGCTGCTGGCGAGCCAGTGGCTGCGTGAGCCACCAAAGCTCCACGGCGGGGGCATCGGCGATCTGCTTTCCGCGTTGCGTCTCGGCCTGGGTGCACGCAGGCTCGACGCCGACCAGCGCTGGCGTCTCATGCAATTTTTCCTCGGCGCACCGGAGACCATCATCGACCGCTGGTTCGAGAGCGACAAGGTCAAGGCCATGGTGGCCGCCCATATCATGCCCGCGAATTTTGCGCCGCTATCCCAGCCCGGCGCGAGCCTGGCCATGCTGCATCACGCCGTGGGCGAAATCGACGGCCGCAAGGGGGCCTGGGGCATTGTCCGCGGCGGGATGGGCGGTATCACCAGCGCCATGGCGGCGTCGGCCCGGGACAGGGGCGTGGAGATCCGCACGCAGGCGCCCGTGCAGCGCATCCTGGTCGCGCACGGCAAGGTGCGCGGCATTCGTCTTGCCAGTGGTGAAGAGATTGCCGCGCCGGTGGTGGCCGCGAACACGGAGCCGAAGCGCACGCTGCTGGAATTTCTCGGCGAGGAGTATTTGCCGGAGGCGTTCGTCCGTGACCTGCGGGCCTTCCGCCAGGAGTCCGCCTCCCTGCGCATCAACCTGGCACTCAGCGGCCTGCCGCGTTTCGCGGCCCTCGGTGGCGAGGGCGCCGGTCCCGAGCACGAGGCGACCATCACCTTCATCGAGAGCAAGGAGCACCTGGATGCCGCCTACCGCAGCGCGCGTGCTGGCGAGCCTGCGTCGCCGCCGATCATCGAGGCGGTGGTCCCGAGCGTTATCGACGACACGCTGACGGACGCCGAGGGTACGCACGTCATGAGCCTGCTGTGCAAATATATGCCCTACGACCTCGCCGATGGGCGGCACTGGGACACGGAGAAACCACGGGTCCTCGAGGATATTCTGGGCTGGGTCGAGCGCTTCGTGCCCAACCTGCGCGAGATTCTCGTCGCTACCCAATGCCTGACGCCGCTGGATCTTGAGCGCGACTTCGGCCTGCCCCGTGGTGACATCTGCCACGGCCGGATGGAACCGGACCAGCTCTTCAGCATGCGCCCACACCCGGACGCGGCACAGTACGCCACCCCCATGCCGGGCCTTTATCTCTGCGGTGCCGGGTCGCACCCGGGTGGCGGCGTTACCGGCGCACCGGGCTACAATGCCGCCCGGCGGATCCTGAAGGACCGGCGCTAAGACCCTGCCACGGCACTAGAGCGTGTCGCGCAACTTGAACCAGGCCATGCCGAGCGCCAGCCCCGGGCGCCGCAGAAGCTTGCCGCCGGGAAAGGAATGGTGCGGGATGCGCGCGAACACATCGAAATCCGTCGGCGAGCCGTCGATCATGGCAGCGGTGATGCGCGCCATCACATGGGTCGGTGCCACGCCGTGGCCCGAGTAGGCCTGGATATAGACGATGTTGCCGTCCAGGCGCCCGAGCTGTGGCATACGGTTGAGACCAATGCCGATCTGGCCGCTCCAGCCGTAGTCGATACCAACATCCGCCAGCGCCGGGAATACCCGCAGCATCTTGCGCCGCAGGGTGCCGACGAGGTCCCGCGGCTCCAGCCCGGTGTAGTTCGACAGGCCGCCGAAGAGCATGCGTTTGTCGGCAGAGAGACGGAAATAGTCCAGCGCTGTGCGCGGATCGCAGACAGCCACATCCCCCGGGATGAGTGACTGCGCGAGCTTGGCAGGCAGTGGTTCCGTGGCAATTACGGAGCTGTTCGAGGGCAGGACACGGCTCGCCAGGCGGGGAATAACCTTGCCCAGGTAGGCGTTGCCGCAGAGTACCACCGTGTTGGCCCGGACGCTTCCCTGCGCCGTTACCACGCGGGGCCGCGCCCCGGGTATTATTTCGGTTACCCGCGACTGCTCGAATATGCGCGTGCCCAGGGACTCTGCAGCCCTGGCTTCACCGAGGCAAAGGTTGAGCGGATGCAAGTGGCCGTTGGCGTGGTTGAGGAGGCCGCCGAGATAGACGTCGGCATTGACGTAGGCTCGCAGTTCCTCCCGGTCCAGGAGCCAATATTCATGTGGATTGCCGACGGCTGCCTGGTGGTCCCGCCACTCGGCGAACTGCCGCAGATGCCGCGGCTTGAGAGCCACATCGCAGTAGCCCCATTTGAGGTCGCAGTCGATGCCATAGCGCTCGGCCCGCTCGCGGATGATATCTGGCCCCTCGATACCCAGTTCATGGATGCGCCGGGCCCCATCGCTGCCGATGTGGCGTTGGAAACGCTCCGGGTCGTGACCGATGCCGCCAATGATCTGGCCCCCGTTTCGCCCCGAAGCGCCCCAGCCGAGGCGATTCGCCTCCAGCAGCACGACTTCGCGCCCGCGCTCGGCTAGCTCCAGTGCCGTGTTGATGCCCGTGAAGCCAGCACCGACAACGACCACGTCGGCCTCAACGTCGTTTGCAAGGGGAGCGTAATCGGTCTGCTGGTTGGCGGTAGCCGCGTAATAGGAACTCGTGTGTTCGGCGGTATCCAACGGTGGTCGCAGTCCAAACATGCCAAAACTCCGTTAGCCGTCGCGCAGGGATTCACGGCGGAACTGCGCCGGCGTCTTGCCCGTAGCGCGCTTGAAGGCTGCGTAAAACGTAGATACCGAGTTGAAACCTACGTCCAGGGCGACGTCGAGGATGCCTGGACAATCCGTCGGTACCAACAGAATCTCTACGGCGTCACGGACGCGGTAGTGGTTGACGAAATCGAAGAAGCCCACGCCATGTCCCTCGTTGATCGCTTGCGACAGGTGATTGATGGAACAGCCGAGGTTGGTCGCCAGTTCTGGCAGGGACAGAAGGGAGTTGAGGTAGGCGCGCTCCTCCTCCATGGCTTCGCGCAGCCGACCCAGCAGCGCTTCCCGCGCCGCTGGGCTCAGGCCCGACTTGGCGTAGCGCTCGCTCCTGGCGGCGGCACCTCGCTCGCGCGTGAGCAGGAGCTGGTCCCGGTAGTAATCCTCAATACGCGTGGCACTGTCCCCGTCCAGGGTAATGAACTCGGCACCCATCCAGCCACTGGCCTCGAGGCCGTCGCCCGTGGGGCAGGCCAGATACTGGAAGGCAATCGTTTCCCGACCTTCGAGCACTTCGCCTACAAGGATGTAGCGGCTGGTGTCGCGGCTGAAGTACTCTTCCAGATGTGTGATCAAGTCGCGGCGGGCGAGCTGTCGCAGCTCGCCCATGTCGTGGTAGGTGCCCCCGACCGCGAGATGGCCGGCGACACGAGTTGGGTCCTGTGCGTTCCAGGCCTCGATGTAGCTTTTGACGAACTCTGTGGACATCATTCGGGTCTTCCTCCGCGCGAGTCTTTGGCTCAACCCGGAGAATACACAAGCCGGCTGCTGGCGGGTAGGCCCCGAAACATACGGCAAACAACACCGCACAGGGTGCGGGCATGAGGTGACTGGCCCTGCGCTCACCGGTCGGGTGCGGGAGTCTGACGGGTGCGCGCAGGTGCCCAGAAAGGCTTGTCACGTACTGTGCAGCGCGCGACCTTGCGGTAGGGGCGCAACTCCTTCGGGTAGTAGATCTCGGCGAAGATGTCGCCAGCAAGGTACTTTGTCCTGACCATGGCGAGGGCGATATTGGCCTTGGCAGCCGGTGACCACATGGCCGACGTTACATAGCCGATTTCCCCTTTGCAGCGCCGGTCGGCATAGAGGATTGCGTCGTTGGCCGGCTTGTTGCCCTCGATATCGAGCTTCACGAGCGTGTACTTCGGCCCCTTGTCCCGCTCGCGGAGCAGAGCGCTGCGACCATTGAAATGGGGTTTGCGGAAATCCACAAGCCAGCCGAGATTGAGTTCGAAGGGCGTCTGGTCGAGTTGGAAATTCACCGTCTTCAGCGCCTCGTTGAACTCCATGGCCGGCATGATGAAGCCCGCCTCGAGACGGGCCATGTTGGTGGCCGCCTCGCCGTAGGGATGAATGCCGTGGTGCTCGCCCGCGCTGTAGAGCGCGTCCCAGAGGTCCAGGGCCAGCGAGCGGTCGATCCAGAGTTCATAGCCGAGATCCCCGCTGAATCCGGTTCGGGAAACCATCAGCGTGTCACCGCGAAAATCGAAGTGCAGGATCCCGAAGGGCTTGAGCTGCTCGATAGCCGCAAGCCCCATGGCCTTGAGTACCGCGCAGGCGGTAGGTCCCTGCAGGGACAGACCGGCGCGCTCCTCACTGATATCCCGCACCGTCAGCTCAGTAAAACCGAGGGCGCTCTGGCGCAGCCAGGCCAGGCAGGGGCTGCCACAGGTCAGCATGTAGTGATCGTCGCCGAGTCGAAAAATGGTGCCGTCGTCGATCATGCGCCCTTCGTCCGTGCACCAGCAGCAGTAGGTCACCCGGTCTAATTTCAGCTTCGCCACGTCCCGGGTCACCATCCGGTTGAGCATGGCGAGGGCGTCGGCACCGCGGATCTCGTACTTCTGCATCGGGCAGATGTCGTAGGTGCCGCAGGTATTGCGTATGCAAAAGTACTCGTACTGGGCGTCGTAATAGTAATCGGCGAACTTGTAGCTGTTCCAGCTGGACCAGGCATCGCGCAGGTTCATGGGCGCCTGCCTGGCATGAAAGGGAGAGAGTTTGAGCCGTTCGCCGGCGAAAGGGTCTGTGTGTTCCATGGCCTACTCGTCGTAGCAGTCGTCGTCGGGGACTACATTGGGCTTTTTCAGGTCGCGGAGGATTTCCCGCGCCGCGTTGGCTCCGCAGGCCGCGGACACGCCGCCGCCGGGGTGCGTCGAGGAACCGCACATATAGAAGTTGCGCAGGGGCATGCGGTACTGCCCATAGCCAGGGAAGGGACGGTTGAAGAGCAGCTGGTCGATGGTGAGCTCTCCCTGGAAGATGTTGCCCTGGGTGAGCCCGATCTCGGCCTCGATCTCGTGCGGCGTACGCACCTCCATGTGCACGATCAGGTCCTTGAAGCCGGGGCTGTAGCGCTCCAGCTTGTTGATCACCGTCTGGCCGAAGGCATCGCGTTTTTCCGGGGTCCAGGGACCGTCGGCCAGCTCGGGCGGGCAATACTGGACGAAGTTTGACATCCAGTGTTTGCCGGCCGGTGCCACGGTCGGGTCCCAGGCGCTCGGTATTATCGATTCGATGAACGGGTCCTCGGACCAGGTGCCGCGTTTCCAGGCGTCGTAGGCGCGCTCCATGGTTTCCAGGGAGCCCGCGAAAGTCTGGCCACCACGGTTGATATAGCGGTTGTCGGGTAGCCCCTTGAAGCGCGGCAGGCCCGAGAGCGCGATGTTGACCTTGCCGGAGGAGCCGCGGATCTTGAAGTTCCGCGCCCGCTCGAGGATGCGCGGCGGCAATTCCTCTGGCTGCAGCAGCCTGGTGAAGGTGCGCTTGGCATCAAGGTTGGACACAACGATATTGGCGTGCAGCTCATCGCCGTTCTCCAGCGCCACGCCCACGGTGGTGCCGTTGCGCACGAGGATGCGCTCCACCCCGGCGCAGGTGCGGATCTCGCCGCCCGCTTCCCGCAGCGCGTTGGCAATGGCATGGGAAATGGCACCCATGCCGCCGCGTGCCAGACCCCAGGCGCCAACGCTGCCGTCGACGTCGCCCATCACATGGTGCAGCAGGATGTAGGCGGAGCCCGGGGACTGTACGCCCAGCGCCGTGCCGATAATGCCGGGGCTCGCCATCGCCGCCTTGATCAGATCGTTTTCGAAGTAGTCCTCAAGGAAATCCGCCGCGCTCATGGTGAAGAAGCGCATGTACTCATAGAGTTCGCGCTCCCCGAGCGCCCAGAACTCTTTCGCCAGGAACAGTATTTCGCGGATATCTCGCGGCTTGAAAGACGCCGGATCTGGCGGCGTGCGCATCAAGGTCTTGCGAATCAGCTGCGCGTAGCGGCCGAGGTCAGCCTGGAAGCGAGACATGGCGTCGGCGTCGTGCGGCGAGTGGCGCTGCAGCTCCAGGTAGTGCGCCCCTTCATCCGGATAATCGATGAGGGTGTTGCCGTCGTCACCGAAGGCCACCGTACCCAGGTAGGGCACGAGCAGCAGACCGTGGCGGGAAAGATCGAGATCGCGGTGCAGGGACTGGCGCATCATGCTGCAGACGTAAGAGCAGCTCGAGTAATGCCAGCCCTCGTGCAGTTCCCGCGTGACCGCAGCGCCGCCGATATAGTCGTTTTTTTCCAGCACGACCACGTCGAGCCCGGCCCGGGCGAGATAGGCCGCATTGGTAAGGCCGTTGTGCCCCGCGCCGATAACGATTGCGTCGTAGCGCTTCACGACAGGATCACCCGCGCCGCATTGTGGCCGGGAGCGCCCGACAGCCCGCCGCCGGGGTGACTGCCCGCGCCACAGAGGAACAGGCCGGGGATGGGCGTTGCGTACTGGGCGGCCTCGTAGGTCGGGCGCATCATGAGCAGCTGGTCAATGGCGAACTCGGTATGGTGCCAGTGGCCGCCGGTCACGCCGTGCAGTGTTTCCAGGTCCGCGGGCGTCAGCAGCTCCGCATGCAACACGAGTTTCCGCAGCCCCGGTGCGTAGCGCTCCAGTTCGTCCAGGAGGCGCGAGGTCAGCGCCTCCCGGGCGTCGGCGGTCCAGCCCCCCTTGAGCCTGGCGGGCACATACATCACATGGGCAGAGAGCAGATGCTGACCCGGAGGCGCCAGCGCAGGTTCCCGCAGGCTTGGGATCACGATTTCCATGACCGGATCACTGGAGCACTGCCCATACTTGGCATCGTCGAAGGCGAACTCGATGGCGTCGAGATCCGGCGCGATGATCATCCTGCCGTCCGCCTGTTCGAGCCCGCGGAACCGGGGTTCTTCCGCGAGGGCGAGGTGCAGCTTGGCGACATAGCCCTCGCAGCGGAGTCGGCGGATGCGGTTGCTGAACCCAATCTCCAGGTGTCTGGTGCCAACCAGCTCGAGGAATGTACGCTGGGGATCCGCGGAGGAGACCACGCGGTCCGCGGCGATACGCTCGCCGCTGGCGAGTTCGACGCCGGTGGCACGTAACCCGGACTCATCGCCTTCGACCAGGATTTGCTTCACCGCCGCACCCAGACGCAGCTGGGCGCCCGCACCCGTCGCCGCGGCAACCAGCGCGTCGATCAGTCCCCGGATGCCCGCCTGCGGCACGACGTGCTGGCCGCCGTGTTCGCCGCAAAGACGGTAGAGCAGCATCAGCACGCTCTGGTTTGGCGAACGGGGTGCGAGTCGGCCGCCGATGATGCCGTCCCAGCTGAGTGCGGCCTTGAGGCGATCGTTGGCGAAGTTCTCGTCCAAGAGATCGCGCATGGGCAAGGTCGCCACGCGGAAGAACTCGAGCATGTCCTCCCGGCCGAGGCGCCGCAGGCGCAGCCCCAGCTGGGCGAAGGTGAGCAGCTCTTGCGCACTGTTGCCACCGATGCCCGGCATCCGTTTCATCCAGAACGGGGCGAGGGCGTCCCGGAAAGTCTCCAGCTCTGCCCGGTAGCGCCGATACCTGTCCGCGTCTTCGGCATCGACGCCGCTGACGCCCTCGGCGGTTATGGCAACGTGGTTTCCTTCCGGGTCCAGCCCGATGGTCGACAGCGGCTTGCCACTGTCGGCATAACCGTGTTTGGCAAGCTCCAGCTCTTTGGCTATCTGCGGCGAAAACTGGTAAACCGTATGCGCAGCGGCGACGTGGAACCCCGGGTGGAACTCCCGGGTGCTGGCGAGACCGCCGGCTGCGTCGGCGGCCTCGACAAGCAATACGCGTTGACCGTGCCGGGCCAGGTAGGCGGCACAGATCAGGCCGTTATGGCCAGCGCCAACGATGATGGTGTCGTAGCGGTCCAAGCCACACTCCCGCGCTGATGTCAGAGTGTGAAAGCCTAGGAGCGCGCTTCGGGTGCGGCAACCGCGCCTATACGCCGGGACTTGTCTCACAGGGACGGCGCCAACAGGGAAAAACATTCGCCGCTGTGCTTTACTGGCAAGCATGAGTCACCGCGATGAATACGATACGGCCATGCTCGCGGCCATGAACCTGATCTGGGGCGAGGGTTTCATGGCGCCGGGCGGAGTGGGGCACGTGGAGAAGCTCGTAGCGGGTCTGGCTCTCGCGGACCAGCGGCTGCTCGATATTGGCTGTGGCCAGGGCATGCCGGCGTGCCTGCTCGCGGAGCGCCATGGCGCCAGGGTCGTCGGCACAGATCTCGAGCATCACCTCGTGCGCCGCTCCCGGTCCCGGGCCGAGCGCCTGGGTGTCGCCGATCGTGCCACTTTCCTCACGGTGCAGCCGGGGCCGCTCTGCTTTGCCGACGGGAGCTTCGACGTGGTGATCAGTACCGGAGCGTTTACCCAGGTAGAGGACAAGCTCGGCATGTTCCGCGAATGCTACCGGGTCCTGCGGCCCGGCGGGAAGCTGCGCTGTTATGACTGGATGCGCAGCGGGGATGGCTACAGTGATGCGATGCGCCGGTGGTTGAAACTGGAGGGCCTTACCTACGCCATGGAAACCGCCGCCGGCCAGGCGGCGCTGCTGACTGAGGCGGGCTTTGGTGACGTACAGGTGATGGATGCCTCTGCCTGGTATCGCGCCGCTGTGCGCCGCGAATACGAGGCGCTCACCGGGCCGCTGCGGCAACCGCTGACGGCGCTGTTGGGTGCGGATCAGGCAGTGCATTTCATCGACAACTGGCGCGCCAGCTGTGACGTCTGTGAACGCGGCGAGATGCGCCAGGTTTACATGCGCGCGTGCCGTCCCTAGGATTGCAGCGCGTCGAGCCCGAAAAGCTTGCGCTTGCCCTCGGGGGCCAGCGCCGCTTCAAATACCAGGCAACATCCCGGGGGCAAAAGGAGTAATAGGTGGAAAACGCTGCATATATAGCCGAAAGGGTTCGCAACATCGCCGACGGCCAGAGGGACCTTCCCGGTGCCCTGCTGCCAATTCTGCACGCAGTACAGGACGCTCTCGGCTTTATCCCCGAGGCCGCAATACCGATTATCGCCGAGGTGCTGAACCTCTCCCGCGCCGAGGTACACGGTGTGGTCAGCTTCTACCACCACTTCCGCCGCCAGCTGCCGGGGCAGCACATTGTGCAGATCTGCCGCGCCGAGTCCTGCCAGGCGGTTGGAGCCCGGGCGCTGGAAGCCGAAGCCAGGGCGCAGCTCGGCATTGACTACCACCAGACCACGGCCGACCGCTGCATCACCCTGGAGCCGGTGTATTGCCTGGGCAACTGCGCCTGTTCCCCGGCGGTACGGGTCAATGACGAGATTCACGGCCTGATGGATGCCGCGAAATTATCCGCCCTGTTGGCTGCCCTGCGCAGCCAGGTTGTGGAGGTACGCTGACGTGAGCGCGATCACGCTCTATATACCCGGCGATACCACCGCCGCCTCCCTGGGGGCCGACCGGGTGGCGCAGCGGCTGGCGAGTGAGTGCCGAGATCGCGGCCTCGAAGTGGCCATCGTCCGCAACGGCTCCCGCGGCGCCTTCTGGCTGGAGCCCCTGCTGGAAATCGACGCCGGGGGGAAGCGCATTGCCTATGGCCCGGTACAGCTTGAGGACATCCCGCAGCTGCTGGACGACGGCATGCTGGCGGGTAGCACCCGGCCCCCGCAGTGTCTCGGCCCGGTCGAGGATATCCCCTTCCTGAAACAGCAGCAGCGCCTGACCTTCGCCCGCCAGGGTCTGGTGGACCCACTGTCGGTGGCCAGCTACCGCGCCCACGGTGGCCTCGCCGGGCTAGGGCACGCCCTGGGCATGACGCCCCAGGCCATCGTCGACGAAATCACCGAATCCGGGCTGCGGGGGAGAGGCGGTGCCGCCTTTCCTACCGGGATCAAGTGGCAGACGGTACTGAACACGGACGCCGCGCAGAAATACATCGTGTGCAATGCGGACGAGGGGGATTCCGGTACCTATTCTGACCGCATGCTGATGGAGGGCGACCCCATGAGCCTGCTGGAGGGCATGATCATCGCCGGCCTGGCGGTGGGCGCCACCCGGGGCTATATCTACCTGCGGGAAGAATATCCCCGGGCCGGTCGCATGCTGCAACAGGCCATGAATGCCCTGCGCGAGGCTGGCTACCTGGGAGAGCGCATAGGCGGTTCCGGCCACCGTTTTGAGCTGGAGCTGCGGATCGGCGCCGGGGCCTATATCTGCGGCGAGGAAACCGCGCTGCTGGAGAGCCTGGAAGGCCGCCGCGGCATGGTCCGCGTGAAGCCGCCCCTGCCGGCGATCCAGGGCCTGTTTGGCCAGCCCACGGTGGTCAACAACGTGATCTCACTGGCCACGGTCCCCGTCATTCTCGAGCGCGGCGGGGCCTTCTACCGGGATTTCGGTATGGGCCGCTCCCGGGGTACGCTGCCCTTCCAGCTGGCGGGGAACATAGCCCGCGGCGGTTTGGTGGAACTGGCCTTCGGCGCCACCCTGCGCGAACTGCTGTATGACTTCGGCGGTGGTAGCCGCAGTGGGCGGCCGCTGCGGGCGGTGCAGGTGGGGGGCCCGCTGGGCGCCTATTTGCCGGAAGCGCAGTGGGATACGCCGCTGGACTATGAGGCCTTCGCCGCCATGGGAGCGATGCTCGGCCACGGCGGTATCGTCGCCTTTGACGACAGCGTGGACCTGCGCGAGCAGGCGCGCTTCGCCATGGAGTTTTGCGCCGAGGAGTCCTGTGGCAAGTGTACTCCCTGCCGTATCGGCAGTATTCGCGGTGTCGAGGTAATCGACCAGCTGGCAGCAGACCCGGAGGGGAACCTGGCGCTGCTGGAGGAGCTTTGCGAAACCATGACCGACGGCTCCCTCTGTGCCATGGGGGGCATGACGCCCTACCCGGTACTGAGCGCCGTCCGGCATTTCCCGGAAGATTTTACTGCTGAGAGGGAGTCAGACGATTCCCGGGAGTCGGTCTGATGCTGCACATTTACGAACCGGAACGGGATTACGGTACCCCCGCGCCCCTGCCCGAGTACAACGAGGGCTACGCTGCGCTGGCAACCGTGGAGCTGACCATCGACGGGCGCGCGGTCGCGGTTCCGCAGGGCACCTCGGTCCTGCGCGCGGCCGCGCTGGCGGGGATCAACATCCCCAAGCTCTGTGCCACCGATGCCCTGGATGCCTTCGGTTCCTGCCGCCTGTGCCTGGTGGAGATCGACGGTCGCAAGGGCTACCCGGCCTCCTGTACCACGCAGGTGGAGGCGGGCATGGCTGTCACCACCCAGAACGGCAAACTGGCACGCCTGCGGCGCAATGTGATGGAGCTATACATCTCTGATCATCCTCTCGACTGCCTGACCTGTGCCGCCAATGGCAACTGCGAACTGCAGGACATGGCGGGCGCCGTCGGTTTGCGCGAGGTCCGCTATCCCGAAGGCGGGGAAAGCCACCTGCAGGCAGAGAAGGATCACTCCAACCCCTATTTCACTTTTGACCCGGCGAAGTGCATCGTCTGTTCCCGCTGTGTGCGCGCCTGTGAGGAGGTGCAGGGCACCTTCGCCCTGACCATCGCCGGCCGCGGTTTTGACTCCCGGGTGGCGGCGGGGGTGGAGCAGTCCTTCATGGACTCGGACTGCGTGTCCTGTGGCGCGTGCGTGCAGCACTGTCCCACCGCGACCCTGATGGAAAACAGCATTATCGAGCGGGGTCAGCCCGAGCATGCGGTGGTAACCACCTGCGCCTATTGCGGTGTCGGCTGTGGCTTCAGGGCGGAGATGCAGGGCGAGCAGGTGGTCAACATGCTGCCCTGGAAGGACGGCGGTGCCAATCGCGGCCACGCCTGCGTGAAGGGGCGTTTCGCCTTCGGTTACGCCACCCACCCGGACCGCGTCACCGCGCCGATGATCCGCGACGCCATCGACCAGCCCTGGCAGGTGGTGTCCTGGGAGGAGGCGATCACCTTTGCCGCCAGGCGCCTGCGCGAGGTTCAGCAGCAGCACGGGCGCAACAGCATCGGCGGCATTACCTCGTCGCGCTGCACCAACGAAGAGACCTACCTGGTGCAGAAGATGGTGCGCGCGGCCTTCGGCAACAACAATGTCGACACATGTGCCCGAGTCTGTCACTCGCCCACCGGCTATGGTCTCAAGAGGACCCTCGGCGAATCCGCCGGTACCCAGAATTTTGATTCCGTGGACCGGGCCGATGTGGTGATGGTGATCGGCGCCAACCCCACGGATGGCCATCCGGTGTTCGCCTCCCGCCTCAAGCGGCGTCTGCGCGACGGCGCCCGGTTGATCGTGGTCGACCCCCGCCGCATCGACCTGGTGGAGTCACCCCACGTTCGCGCCGACTACCATTTGCCGCTGCGCCCGGGCACCAACGTGGCGTTTATCAATGCCATGGCCCATGTCATCGTCAGCGAAGGTCTGGAGGACCGGGAGTTCATCGAGCAGCGCTGTGACCCGGTAGCGTTCGGGGACTGGCTGGAGTTCATCCGCGACTCCCGGCATGCCCCCGAACAGATAGCTGCGGTAACCGGCATTGACGCCGATGCCCTGCGGGCCGCGGCGCGGCTGTATGCCAGCGGCGGCAATGGCGCCATCTACTACGGCCTCGGGGTCACCGAGCACAGCCAGGGGTCGACCATGGTCATGGGGATCGCCAACCTGGCGATGCTCACCGGCAATATCGGGCGCGAAGGGGTGGGCGTGAATCCTCTGCGCGGACAGAACAATGTGCAGGGATCCTGTGATATGGGCTCCTTCCCCCATGAACTCCCCGGTTACCAGCCGATAGGCGATGACGCCGTGCGCAGCCGTTTCGAGCGCAACTGGCAGGTGGAACTGGATCCGGTGCCCGGTTTCCGCATCCCCAATATGTTCGATGAGGCGCTGGCGGGCAATTTCCGCGCGCTGTACTGCCAGGGTGAAGACATCGCCCAGTCTGACCCGAACACCAAACACGTCGAGGCGGCGCTGCGCAATCTCAACTGTCTGATCGTGCAGGACATCTTCCTCAACGAAACTGCCAAGTTCGCCCATGTGTTCCTGCCGGGCGCCTCCTTCCTCGAGAAAGACGGCACCTTTACCAATGCCGAGCGCCGCATCTCCCGGGTGCGCCGGGTAATGACGCCTTTGGCGGGGAAGGCGGACTGGGAGGCGACCATGGCCCTGTCCAATGCCCTCGGCTACCCGATGGATTATCGGCATCCCGCGGAGATCATGGCCGAGATCGCCAGCCTGACACCTTCATTCCAGGGCGTCAGTTACGAGCGGCTGGAACAGGAGGGTTCCATCCAGTGGCCCTGCAATGACGCCGCTCCCGACGGCACCCCGGTGATGCACGTGGACGAATTCGTGCGCGGCAAGGGGCTGTTTGTGGTTACCGAGTACGTACCGACAGAGGAAAAGGTTACCCGCCGTTTTCCGCTGTTGCTCACTACAGGGCGGATACTGTCCCAGTACAACGTCGGCGCCCAGACCCGGCGCACAGCCAACAGCGCCTGGCACCCGGAGGACATTCTGGAAATCCATCCCCACGACGCCGAGGATCGGGGTATTGCCGAGGGTGACCGGGTGAGCATCGCCAGCCGGGTAGGCGAAACCTCGCTCCACGCCAGCCTCAGTGAGCGGGTGCAACCGGGTGTTGTGTATACCACGTTTCACCACCCCATCAGCGGGGCCAATGTTATCACCACGGAGAACTCGGACTGGGCCACCAACTGCCCGGAGTACAAGGTAACGGCGGTGCAGGTGCGCAGGGCCACCGGGCCATCCGCCTGGCAGCGGCAGCACAGTGAGTTTGACCGGGAGCAACAGCGCCTCGCCAGTGGGGAGCCGATGGAGGCCGATCAGGATGCAGCCGGAACAGCCTGAGGCGCCGGTGAGGGGTGGCGGAGAGCTGCCATCTAGCCCGATCCACACCTGGCGGGCGGGGGAGTTGTCCGCCAGCCGGGACACACTGGCCGACGAGACCCCGGTGGCGCTGGTCTACAACTGTGTTTCGCACGCGGTGATGATGACCTCGGCGTTGGATCTGGAGGACTTTGCCCTGGGTTTCAGCCTCGGCGAGGGCATTGTCGACCAGCCCGGGCAGATTTATGACATCGAGGTACGGCATTGCGAGCAGGGCATTGAGCTGCAGATTGCGCTGGCCTCCGACCGCCTTGCCGCCCTCAAGGATCGGCGCCGGTTTCTTGCGGGCCAGTCGGGATGCGGTCTGTGCGGCGTTGAGTCGCTGGACTATTTTGCCGCGCCGCTGCCGACGGTGACGGCCGGGGTCCGGATCAGCCACCGCGCAATCCAGCGCGCCCTGGCGGCACTACCCGGCCTTCAGCGGCTGGGCGGCCTCACCGGCGGCATGCATGCGGCGGCCTGGTGTGACCCGGCCGGGGAAATCCTGCTGCTGCGCGAAGATGTCGGCCGCCACAATGCCCTGGACAAGCTGGTGGGCGCCCTGGCCACAAGTGGGCCGCGCCCGGCGGGATTCGCCCTGGTCTCCAGCCGCGCCAGCTATGAACTGGTACAGAAGGCCGCGAGGGCCGATATGGCGGTGCTGGTCGCCGTGTCCGCGGCCACGTCACGAGCTGTGGCTATGGCGCGGCAGTGCGGCATGACCCTGGTCGGCTTCGCCCGTCCGGGCAGGCAGGTGGTGTATGCGGGAGCCGAACGCCTCGACTGAATTGCGGTAGAATGGGCCATGATCTCACTGAAACAACTCACTTACGCCCTCGCGGTTGCGGATACCCGCCACTTCAAGAAGGCGGCGGAGCAGTGCTCCATCTCCCAGTCCGCCCTGAGCACCGCCATTTCCGAGCTGGAAGCCCAGCTCGGGACCCAGCTATTTGAGCGCGACAACAAGAAAGTGCTGGTAACGCCCGCGGGCGCGAAGATCCTGGAGCGGGCAACGGCGATACAAGTGGAGCTGGAGGACATCTATCGCCTCGCCCAGACCAGCAAGGAACCCCTGAGCTATCCCCTGAGCATGGGCGTCATTCCCACCATCGGGCCCTATCTGTTGCCCAAGGTGTTGCCTGCGGTGCGGCGCGACTACCCGGATTTTCGCCTCAGCATTGTCGAGGAACAGTCCCATGTGCTGGTGGAAAAGGTGCGCAAGGGTGAACTGGACTCCGCGGTGCTGGCGCTGCCCTACAGTCACGAGGGCCTGTTGGCGTTCCCCTTCTGGGAGGAAGACCTGTATCTGGTAACCCACCGGGACAGTCCGCTGGGCAAGCGGACCCGGGTGAAGGCCGGTGACCTGCGCGAGTTGAGCCTGATGCTGCTCAAGGACGGCCACTGCCTCAAGGACCACGCCCTGGCGGTGTGCCATCTGCAGTCTTCCAGCCTCGATGAGACCCTGGAGGGCGCCAGCCTCTACACCCTGATCCAGATGGTGGCAGGGCATATGGGCTCTACGCTGGTTCCTGAGATGGCGCTGGATCAGCTGCTGTCCGGCAGCTCCGAACTCAATGCCCTGCACCTGGATGAACCCGGTCCACACCGGACCATTGCCTTTATCGTGCGCCCCAATTTTGGCGGGGTGGGCAATATCGAGGTGCTGAAGGGGTTGTTCAAGACAGCGCTGGCTACCCACGTTGCGAAGGCAGCGCGGTAGCCACGCAGGGAATCAGGCTGGAGTGACGCCGGGGGTCAAGCCCGGCGCGCGGGATCAGCTGGGATTGGCGGCCCGGAACTCGCGGATTTCGGTATTGAACTGGCCTGCAACGGTCTCCTCGGTGGAGACGGCTTCGTTGTAGGCGTCTATGGATTTCTCATAAGCCGCTTGCAGAGCCTTCGGGTCTTCCGCCTCGCCCCCCTCGATTTCATTCTTTGCCGCAGTGAACTCGCCCTCCAGGCAGCCCATGTACTCGAGATTTTCAGTCTGGAAGGTCTTGACTGCCTGCTGGCCGGCAATCATCTCGTCCATGGTGGCGGCGGCGCCGTCGGGCAGGCTGGGGGTCTCTGGCTGGACACACTCCGCCATGGCCATGGAACTGCCCAGAGCCATTGCTGCAATCAGGGTATTTACAACTTTCATGATCGTACTCCTTAAGTAGTGGGACAAACCTTAGCAGTACCGGAGAGCGCTGCCAAGCTGGGGTGATTGCTGCTTATTCCCGGCCTACCCATAGTTTGGACAGTCCGTAATCCTGTTCCAGTTTCCTGGCGACCGTTTGCGCCTGGCTATCGGATGCCAGGCCGATAACCCGAACGCGATAAAAAGTGCTGCCGTCTTGCTGGGTATCGGTAACAGTCACCTGCCCCGAGCCTGGCTTCAGGCGCGCCGACCACTGCTCGGCCACGCTGCGGTCGCTGTAGCTGCCAAAATTGACGAACCAGTCGCCGCTGCTGGCAGGTGCCGGAGCGGGCTCGGCCGGCGCCGGTTGTGCTGCAGGCTGTTGTGGCTTTGCAGCTGCCGGTGCCGGAGCGGCGCGCGCGGCGGCATCGCGTTGGGCGACGAGTTGCTGCTCCAGCCCTGCCAGGGTGTCGCTGAGCTGGCGGTTTTCATCCCGCAGCTCGGTCAGGGCCGTGCGCAACTCGCGATTGTCCTCCTGCAGGCTGCCCAGGCTGGCCCGGGTATTGCTGATTGCTTCCGGATTCGCAGCCAGCGCCAGCTGTGCCTGCAACTCGCGAATTTCCTGTTCCATGGCCGAGCGCTGCTTCATGACCCCGTAGCCCCCCGCGGCCAACAGCACCAGCGCCAGCGCGGCCACCGCGATCAGCCCGATGGGCCAGGTGTCGGTGAAACGTGCGGGCTCTGTCGGCCGGTACTCGTCCTCGCGCAGCTCTTCATCATCATCCCAGGAATCGGCGTCGTCGTAGTCATCCGCTTCCTCATCGGAAGATGCCGCATTTTCCTGTGGTCGATAGGCCGGTGGCGCGGTTCTGACCGGGCTCACCGGCGGCAGGACAACCGGCGCGGGATCAACAACCTCGTCGGTGTCCCCGCCCCCGTCATCCTCGTCTTCATCTTCATCTTCATCTTCATCTTCATCCAGCGGGTCGCGTACGCTGGTTTCATCATAGCGGCGGAATTCGGCCTCTTCTTCGTCGCTGTCGTGGCTGAAGCTCGGCAGATCCTCTTCGCCGGAATCGTCCTCCAGCCAGGGGTTCCAGTTCTCCGCGGAGTTGTCCTGGTCCTGATCGTCGCGCTTGTCGTTGCTCATCCTTTGACTCCGGTTCGCCCCTGTGGCTATCGCGAATCTTAACAGAGGGCTGCGGCCAATGCTCTGCGACGATACCAATAGGACAACAGGAGAGCGGAATTGCTCACTCGCCCGCGCCGGAATTTGGGTAGAATGTGGCAATGGATGTTTCCGATATTCTCTCTCCCCTGAACGATGCCCAGCGCGAGGCCGTCGCCGATGACAGCCCCAACCTGCTGGTGCTCGCCGGTGCCGGCAGCGGCAAGACCCGGGTGCTGGTGCACCGCATTGCCTGGCTGGTCCGGGCCCAGGACGTGTCGCCCTGGGCCATACTCGCGGTCACCTTCACCAACAAGGCGGCCAAGGAGATGCGCTCGCGCATCGAGGAGATGCTGCATATCCCCACCCACGGCATGTGGGTGGGGACCTTTCACGGCCTCGCCCATCGTCTGCTGAAGGCGCATTGGAAAGAGGCGAAGTTGCCGCAGAATTTCCAGATCCTGGACAGCGACGACCAGTTGCGGCTGGTCAAGCGCGTGTGCCGGGAGCTGGAACTGGACGAGTCCCGCTGGCCGCCGCGGCAGGCGCAGTGGTACATCAATGCGCAGAAGGACGAAGGCCTGCGCGCGGCGCATATCAATCCGCCCCCGGGGGACCTGTTCGCGCAGACCATGCTGCAGGTCTACCGGGCCTACGAGGCAGCCTGCGAACGCGGCGGACTGGTGGACTTCGCCGAGCTGCTGCTGCGCGCCCATGAGTTGTGGCTGCACAGCCCGGCGGTGCTGAAGCACTACCGCGACCGCTTCCGCCAGATTCTGGTGGACGAGTTCCAGGACACCAACACCATCCAGTACGCCTGGCTCCGGGTGCTGGCGGGTGACCGCATCCCGGTGGTGGCGGTGGGCGACGACGACCAGTCCATCTACGGCTGGCGCGGGGCCAAGATCGAGAACATCCAGCGCTTTGGCGAGGATTTCAGCGGCACCCGCACCGTGCGTCTGGAGCAGAATTACCGTTCCACCCAGACTATCCTGCAGGCTGCCAACGGAGTCATCGCGTATAACTTCGGCCGCCTGGGCAAGGAGCTGTGGACGGAGGGTGAGTCCGGTGAACCCATCGCCGTCTATGCCGGCTTCAATGAGCAGGACGAGGCCCGCTTTATCGTCGAGCAGGCGGAGGCCTGGATCAACGAGGGCAATGAACGCGCCTCGGTGGCCATCCTCTACCGCTCCAACGCCCAGTCCCGGGTGCTGGAGGAGGCGCTGATCCGCAGCGGCATTCCCTATCGCATCTACGGCGGCCAGCGCTTCTACGAGCGCCTGGAAATCCGCAATGCCCTGGCCTATATGCGATTACTTACTAACCGGGGAGACGACGCTGCCATTGAGCGTGTCATCAATACACCACCGCGGGGTATCGGTAGCAAGACCCTCGAGACCCTGCGCGAGCTGGCCCGGGAACGCGGCATACCCCTGTGGGCTGCGATCAATGCCGCGCGCGAGGAGAAGCGGTTGCCGGCCCGCGCCCTGAGCGCGCTGGAGGGTTTCCAGGTCCTGATCAACGAACTCGACTCCGGCACCGATGAGCTCGCCCTGGAAGAGCTGGTTGAGCACGTGCTGGAGGGCTCCGGCCTGGTGGACTTCCACCGCAACGAGAAAGGAGAGAAGGGTCAGGCCCGGGTGGAGAACCTGGAGGAACTGGTCAGCGCCGCCAAGCAGTTCAGCCCTGAGGGAGAGGAATTGTCGCCGCTGCAGCAGTTTCTCGACAATGCCGCCCTGGATGCGGGCGACACCCAGGCCGAGGACTTTGAGGACAGCGTACAGCTGATGACCCTGCACTCGGCCAAGGGCCTGGAATTCCCGCTGGTATTCCTCGCCGGAATGGAGGAAAACCTGTTCCCCCACCGCATGTCCCTGGAGGAGCCGGGCCGGCTGGAGGAGGAGCGGCGCCTGGCCTACGTCGGCATCACCCGTGCCATGCAGCGGCTGGTCATCACCTACGCCGAGTCCCGCCGGATCCACGGCAGCGAGAGCTACAACACCCCGTCGCGCTTTATCCGCGAGATTCCCGCGGAGCTGCTGCGGGAAGTGCGCTTGCATACCGCAATCAGCCGCCCGGTGAGCAGTCTGTCCCAGGCCGCGGTGCCGGATACCGGCATTGCCCTGGGCCAGCGGGTCTACCACCAGGTCTTCGGCGAGGGCGTGGTGCTCAACTTTGAAGGCCGTGGCAACAATGCGCGGGTGGAGGTCAACTTCGACTTCGAGGGCAGCAAGTGGCTGGTGCTGCAGTATGCGAAGTTGCAGCTGCTGTAGTCGGGCGGCATCCCGCTGGGCGGCATCCCGCTGGGCGGCATCCCGCTGGGCGGCCCCGCGCCGGGTAGCGCCGCTGGCCAACCCTACCCCCCCGGGGTAGACTGCTGCCACTTGCAATAAATTGATTTTCCACCGCCAAGCAGAATAATCATGGCCGCATCCCCCTTCGAACGTCGCTACACCCCCGCTATCATCCTGCTTTTGCTGGCCGCTTTGGTGCTGGTCATCGCCCTCTGGGCCAGCGAACGGAGCGGGGGCATAGGCGCCCTGGCGGGGCGCGACGGAGTGCAGGCTGGCAGCGGCAACCAGGCCCGCTACACCTGGAAGATCGTCACCACCTGGCCCAAGAACCTGCCGGGGCTGGGCTCCGGGCCGGAGAACTTTGCCCGCATGGTGGGCGAGATGAGCAACGGCCGCCTGACGGCGCGGGTCTACGGCGCGGGCGAGATGGTCCCGGCCTTCGAGGTATTCGATGCGGTGCGCCAGGGTGTGGCGGACGCCGGCCACGGGGCCTCCTACTACTGGAAAGGCAAGATTCCTTCCTCGGTATTCTTTACCGCCATCCCCTTCGGCATGACCGCCCAGGAGATCAACGCCTGGCTGCATTACGGCGGCGGCCTGGAACTGTGGCGTGAGGCCTATGCCCCCTCCAATATCATCCCCTTTGCCGGGGGTAATTCCGGGGTGCAGATGGCGGGCTGGTTCCGCAAGGAAATCAACTCCCTGGCGGACATCCAGGGTCTGAAGATGCGCATCCCCGGGCTTGCCGGTGAGGTATTCACCGCCGCCGGAGGGAGCTCGGTGCGTATTTCCGGGGGCGAGCTGTATACCTCGCTGCAGACCGGGGTGATCGACGCCGCCGAGTGGGTGGGGCCCTACAACGACCTGGCCCTGGGCCTGTACGAGGTAGCCAAGTACTACTACTATCCGGGCTGGCACGAACCCGGCGCCATGCTCGAGTTGATCATCAACAAGGACTCCTACGAGGCCCTGCCACCGGACCTGCAGGCCATCGTCACCACAGCGGCCCGCGCCGCCAACCAGGACATGCTCGACGAGTTCACCGCGCGCAACAACGCGGCCCTGCAGCAGCTGGTGGAGAATCACGGGGTACAGTTGCGGCGGCTGCCGGATGATGTGTTGCAGGCCTTTCACCGGGCTGGCGAGCAGGCCATGAAGGACCTGGTGGCGGCGGATCCCATGGCGGCGAAGGTCTACGCCTCATTCATTGAATTCTACGAGGGGGTGCGGGCCTACCACCATATTTCCGAGCAGTCCTATATCAATGCCCGGGACGAGGTGCTGGACCGGGACTAGTACCTTGAGGGTACTAGCCGCTGATAGCGCGGGTCCTGCCCTTCTCGTCGATCGCGACGAACACGAATTCCCCTTCAGTGACTTTTATCGGGTCGCCGTCGTGCTTGGAGTTGATCCAAACCTCTACCACGATGCGCACCGAGCTGCGGCCGACTTCCAGCACATCGCAATAGCAGGTCACAACGGCGCCGACGTGCACCGGCGTGAGGAAGGCCATGCCCTCGATCGCCACGGTGGCGACACGGCCCCCCGCCACGTCGGTTGCGGTCACTGATCCTGCCATATCCATCTGCGAGACCAGCCAGCCACCGTAGATGTCGCCACTGGCGTTGGTGTCGCGGGGCATGGCAACGACCTGCAGCGCGAGGTCGCCTTGGGGCATGGGAGCGGAGTCGATGTCGTTCATGGGATGCCATTACCTCACAGCAGCGGGTAGCCAGGTTGCCAGGGCGGGCCATATCCAGAGGGCCGCCAACACCAGCAACTGGATGATTATAAAGGGAATCACCCCCCGGTAGATAGCGCTGGTACGCAGCTCGGGTGGCGCTACCCCACGCAGGTAGAACAGGGCGAAACCAAAGGGCGGGGTGAGAAAGGAGGTCTGCAGATTGATCGCGATCATGATCCCCAGCCAGATCGGGTCCAGACCCATCATCAGCAATACCGGGCCGACGATTGGCACCACCACAAAGGTGATCTCGATAAAGTCGAGAATGAACCCGAGCAGGAAGATCACCAGCATCACCACCATCGTGGCGCCGAGAACACCGCCGGGCATCTGTTCGAACCAGTGGTGGATCAGGTCCTCGCCACCGAAGCCGCGGAACACCAGGGAAAATACCGCGGCACCGATCAGGATCATGAACACCATGCAGGTCACCTTCATGGTGTCGATCAGCGCCTCCCGCAGCCGCGCCAGGGGCATCTCTCGCTTGGCCAGGGCCAGCAGCAAGGCGCCCACCGCGCCGACCCCGGCGGCCTCGGTGGGGGTAGCGGCACCGGCGAGGATGGAGCCCAATACCACGGCGATCAGGAGCAGTGGCGGCACCAGGCTGCCCATCAGCTCGGGCAGGGCCACCGGCTCGGTTTCGACATTGGGTGCCAGATGCGGCCGGACGCGGGCAATTCCGAGCACATAGGCAAGGTACAGCAGTACCAGCAACAGCCCCGGGATCAATGCGCCCACAAACAGGTCGCCGACCGAAACCGTCTTCGGGTTGAAAATCCCCATGCTCAGCTGCGCCTGCTGGTAGGCGTTGGAGAGCACATCACCCAGCAGCACCAGGGCGATTGAAGGCGGGATGATCTGCCCCAGGGTTCCGGTGGCGCAGATGGTGCCCGCCGCCAGGGATGGGCTGTAGCCACCCTTGAGCATGCTCGGCAGGGATAGCAGGCCCATGGTCACTACCGTGGCGCCGACAATGCCGGTGCTCGCCGCCAACAGCATCCCCACCAGAATAACCGCGATGCCCAGGCCACCGCGGAGGGCGCCAAAACTGCGGGACATGGTGCCCAGAAGCTGTTCGGCAATCCGGGACTTCTCCAGGATTACCCCCATCATGATGAACAGCGGCACCGCGACCAGGGTGTCGTTGTTGATGGTGCCGAATATCCGCGCCGGCAGCGCCGCCAGGAAAGCCGGGTCGAAATGCCCGGCGATAACACCCACCGCGGCAAAAGCCAGCGCCGTGCCGGCCAGGGTGAAGGCCACCGGGTAGCCCAGCATCAGCAACAGGCAGATGGCGGCGAACAGGTACAGGGCGATGTAGCCGTCCATCAATCCTGGCCCCCGACCAGGATGGCCGCATTGCGCAGGGTTTCCGCCAGGGCCTGCAGGAACAGGTTCAAGGCCAATAGCGGCAGCAGGCTCTTCAGCAGGAATACTGCTGGCACGCCGCCGGCCTCGGCGGAGCTTTCGCGGATGATCCAGGATGCTGCCACGTAGTCCCAGCTGGAGACCAGAATAACTCCGCACAGTGGCATCAGGAATACGATGCCGCCGACGGCGTTGATCCAGGCCTGGCCGCGGGGCGAGAACTTCCGGTAGAAAATATCCACCCGCACGTGGCCGTCGTGTTGCAGCGTATAGGCTGCGCCCAGCATGAATACGCAGCCGTGCAGGTAAATAATGGCTTCCTGGGCCATGATGGAGCCGGTATCGAAACCGTAGCGCAGCACTACCACCGCGGTAGTCAGCAGCGCCATCGCCAGCAGCAGCCAGGCCAGGAGCCTGCCGCAGACATCGGTAAAGCGGTCTATGGTGCGTACGGTGAGCGGTAGCAGGGCCATCAGTTATTGGTCTTTTTGATCAAACCGGTGCAGGGTATCATAGGGCCTGTAGTCAGGCGCAAGCTGCGGCAGCCTTCGCGGCGGCCTGATGATGCCCACGATGGACACAATCCCATGCTTACACTGATCTCGCCGGCGAAGACGCTCGATTTCGACACGCCTCCCACCACCCGCAAAAGCACCCAACCCCGCTTCCTTGAGCAGTCCACGGCGCTGGTGGAAGATGCACGTAAACTGGACCCGGCCGCCATCCGCGAACTCATGGGTGTCAGCGAGGCCATCGCCGACCTCAACTATCGCCGTTTCCACAACTGGGCCACGCCCTTCAGCCTGGACAACGCCAAGCAGGCGGTCCTCGCCTTTCGCGGTGATGTCTATAGCGGCCTGGATGCGAACAGCCTGGACAAGGCAGAGCTGGATTTTGCCCAGCGCCATCTGCGAATTCTCTCCGGCCTGTATGGCCTGCTGCGGCCGCTGGACCTGATGCAGCCCTACCGTCTGGAAATGGGGCTCAAGTTCGCCAACCGCGGTGGCAGCAATCTGTACCAGTTCTGGGGCGCGGAGATCACCCGAGCCATCAATACCCAACTGGGCAAGAGCGGCAGCCGGGTTCTGGTCAATCTCGCCTCCATCGAGTACTTCAAGGCTGTGCAGCCCCGCGCGCTGGACGCCGCTATCATCACGCCGCAGTTCCGGGATCTGAAAAACGGCAAGTACAAGGTCATCAGCTTCTACGCCAAGAAGGCCCGGGGTCAGATGGCGCGCTTCATTATCCAGAACCAGCTCAACGACGCCGAGGGCCTGCAGCACTTCAGCGTCGACGGCTACCGTTACAATCGCCGGGAATCCGGCCCCCTGGAGCCGGTGTTTACCCGCAAGGCACCCGCTGCCTGAAGCGCGGTCCGCTGTCTCCAACAACGATAACAAGGACATTGCATGAACGACGACATTCCGACTCACCAGGTCATCATTATCGGCGCGGGCATGTCCGGCCTGTGCATGGGTATTCGCCTGCAGGCCATGGGCATCAACGATTTTGTCATTCTGGAGAAGTCTGCCGGCGTCGGCGGCACCTGGTACGACAATACCTATCCGGGTGCCTGTTGCGATGTTCCCTCGGTGCTCTACAGCTACTCCTTCGAGCCCAACCCGAACTGGTCCCGCAAGTATTCCCCGCACGACGAAATCCGCGCCTACTTCGAGCATTGCGCCGACAAGTACGGTTTGCGCGAGCGCCTGCGTCTGTCGACCGCGGTGCGCTCGGCGCGCTTTGACGAGAGCGCCGGGGAGTGGGAGGTGACGCTGGAATCCGGCGAACAGCTGCGCGCCAGGGCTGTGGTCAGCGGCCTCGGCCAGCTCAATATGCCCAACACACCGGCGTTTGCCGGCGCTGATTCCTTTCGCGGCGAGTCTTTCCACTCCGCGCGCTGGCGCCACGATATCGATCTCACCGGCAAGCGGGTGGCGGTGATCGGCAACGCCGCCAGCGCCCTGCAGTTCATTCCCCACGTCGCCGCGCAGGCGGCACAGCTGTATGTGTACCAGCGCAGCGCGAACTATGTGGTCAAGCGTAACGACAGCGACTACACCGAAGCCGAGAGAAGCCGTTTCGCGCGCTGGCCCTGGCTACAGAAGCTGCATCGGGCCGGGGTCTACCTCCGCGGGGAGCTGCTGTTCTACCCGGTGCTGCGCAACAGTCGGCTGCTGCGGCCGCTGTGGGAAAAGTGGGCCCGGGAACACCTGGAGGAGCATATCCGGGACCCGGAGCTGCGCCGCAAGCTGACCCCGGACTATCCGGTGGGCTGCAAACGCATCCTGGTGGCGGACGACTATTACCAGGCTTTCGCCCGCGACAATGTGGAACTGGTGACCGCACCGATCAGCGCCATCGACGGGGAGGGCGTGGTTGCGGAGGACGGTCAGGCGCGGCCGGTCGATGTGATTATCTATGGCACCGGGTTCAACGCCTCGGCGCTGCTGTCAGGGGTAGACTTCACCGGCGCCGGCGGGCGCCGCCTGGAGCAGGCCTGGGCCGACGGCGCCGAGGCCTATCGCGGCGTTTGCGTTGCCGGCTTTCCGAATCTGTTCATGCTCTACGGGCCCAACACCAACCTGGGCAGCAATTCCATCATTTTCATGGTCGAGCGGCAGGTGAATTACGTTGCCGCCTGCATCGACAAGCTGCTGGCGCACGAGCTGCGCTCGCTGGCGGTGAACCCGGCGGTCATGCGCGCCTACAACGACCACCTGCAGGGTGACCTGGCGGGAACCGTATGGGTGGCCAATTGCGATAGCTGGTACAAGAATGCCGCCGGCAAGGTGGTCAACAACTGGCCCCGGTCGACGCTGTATTACTGGTGGCACATGCGCGCGCCGGATTTCGCCGACTTCGATATGCACTGACGGCGGCGCGCCGGTGCTCAGCTGTCCTGGCGGAAGGGCAGCAGGGTGGCGGCCTCCTGCCGGTAGGCCTCGATGTGCGGCCGCTCGCGGCGGGTAAAATCGGCGACCGCCGCCGCCAGCTGCGGGTCGGCAATCCAGTGATTGGAGAAGGTCTGCACCGGTCGGAAGCCGCGCTGGATCTTGTGTTCGCCCTGGGCGCCCGGGTCAAATCGTTGCAGGCCCTCGCGGATGCAGTATTCGATACCCTGGTAGTAGCAGGCCTCGAAGTGCAGACAGTCGAAATCCTCGATACAGCCCCAGTAGCGCCCGAACAGGGTACTGTCGGAGCGAAAGTAGAGGGCGGCGGCCACAGGCCGTCCCGCATGCTCTGCGACCACCATGATGACCTGCTCCCCCAGTGACGGTGCAGTCTGCAGGAAGAAGTCGCGGGTCAGGTAGCCACCGTGGCCACTGCGCCTGGCGTAGGTCAGCTGGTAAAAATGGTGAAACTGCTGCCAGTGTGCCCGGGTGATCTCGGCGCCCTGCAGGAGCTGCAGCTGCAGACCCTGTTGGCTGACCCGCTCCCGCTCCCGGCGCAGGTTCTTGCGCTTGCGACTGGCGAAGGTACCGAGGAAGTCCTCAAAACTGGCGTAGCCCTCATTGAACCAGTGGAACTGGGTCGTCATGCGCTGGGGCAGCCCGGCGGCGAGCAGGAGGGCCGAAGTATCCTCGTCGGGAAACAGCAGGTGCCAGGAAGAAATACCCCGGGCGCTCGCGAAACTGCGAATGGCGGCCAGGGCGTAGTCCCACATGGTGCTGCTGTCGAGGCCCGCGGCCACGCACAGGCGCGGCCCGGTGGCGGGGGTGAAGGGGATCGCCGACACCAGTTTGGGGTAATAGCTCAGGCCGCTGCGCTGCCAGGCATCCGCCCAGGACCAGTCGAAAACATATTCGCCGTAGGAGTGGGATTTCAGGTACAGGGGCAGCAGCGCCACCAGCCTCCCGCCCTGGCGCAGCAGCAGATGGCAGGGCTGCCAGCCGGTCGCGGCAGTGGTACAGGCGGTCTGCTCCATGCCCAGCAGGAAGGCGTGGCGCAGGAACGGGTAATCGGTGGCGGCCACCGCATCCCACTCGGAGGCGCTGACCGCAGCGAGGGAGTCGATAAACTCGGCGACGGGCAAGCCCGCGGTATCGGTTGCGGCCATGAGCTTGTCAGTGACCGTTGAAGGCGTAATGCAGGGCAATACCCATGAAGATGACCAGTCCCACCCAGTTGTTGTGGCGGAACGCCCTGAAACAGGCATCCCGGTCCCGGCTGCGTATCAGGTACTGGTGATAACCGAACAGCAGCGCGACTGCAACCAGACTGAGATAATAGATCCCGCCCAGGCCGAAGCGTTGGCCGGCGAGGAACAGGGCCAGCAGGCACAGTAGCTGCATGGCCCCCAGCACCGCTCGGTCGGCGTCGCCGAAGAGTATGGCAGTGGACTTGATGCCCGCCCGGAGGTCGTCATCCCGGTCCACCATCGCATACTGGGTGTCAAAGACCATGGTCCACAGCAGGTTGCCGAGGTACAGCAACCACAGGGCGCTGGGCAGTTCGCCCTGCTGGGCGGCAAAGGCCATGGGTATCGCCCAGGAAAATGCCGCCCCCAGGACCACCTGCGGCCAGTAGGTAAAGCGCTTCATGAACGGGTAGGTGGATGCCAGCAGGAGGCCACCCACGGACAACACGATGGTCAGGGTATTGGTCAGCAGTACCAGGCCAAAGGCCGCCAGGCACAGCAGCAGGAACAGGATGCGGGCCTGGGTGACGGTGACTTCGCCCGTCACCAACGGACGGGTGCGGGTGCGCTCAACGCTGCCGTCCCAGTGCCGGTCTGCCAGGTCGTTGACGATGCAGCCGGCGGAGCGCATCAGGAAAGTCCCGAACACAAAAATCAGCAGCAGCTTTGTATCCGGTACACCCCCCGCGGCTATCCACAGGGCCCACAGGGTCGGCCACAGCAGCAGCAGGGTGCCGATTGGCTTGTCGATGCGCATGAGTTGCAGCAGGGCGGTGATGGTGACGCGTTGACGCATGATCTGGAGCGGCCGGGGAACAAGCAGCAAGCTTACTGCTTTCCGCCGCCGATTGCAGCGCTGACCTTGCCGCGCTGGCTGCGGTGCAGCGGCAGCGCGGCGTCCCAGGGGGTGAAGCCCTGGAGGAAGACTTCGCTGACCAGCAGGCGCTTGCCACCGATATCGAAACAGGAGCGTCGCGCCCAGGCATCCTCCTGCTGGTGTATCCATGGCGCCATATAGGCGCTGTCACCGGTGATTCGGGCCAGCTCAAACGGGCTGCGCTGCATGCCCGGAAAGCGGAACAGGATGGCGCCGAGGGAGCGGTTCTGCAGTTTGCGCAGGTGCGCCAGTTCACCGCTCAGGCTGCTGATGGGAAATACACTGCGGGCGAACACCACGGCGCGTTCATTCAGCCGCAACAGCACCTCCCGGATCAGCGCGCGCTGCCGGGGCGGCACTTGCAGCAGGGTTTGCTCGGAGGGCAGTGGCACCTGCCAGCCCTGGTACAGCCGGCGCACACTGAACTCGCCGGCGTCGAGCGCAATCAGGCGGGCAGTCAGCGAATCGTTGTCCAGCAGCCAGCGGCGACAGGCCGCGGGCAGCTCAAGGGCTGTAAACTGTTGCTCTGGGCGCCAGCGGGGGTCGCGGTCGCCGCTTGCCGGCGGGTTGGCGGGCACAACGCGGGTCTCTCGATTTATCCAAAGGCGGGAGCATGCGCCAGGACCCGGCTGCATGCAAGGGCGTTGAGCCAGGGCCAGCCGGGCTTGCAACCGGTACGGGGGCTGCGGCGCAACTTGTTATCTGGATCGAATCCCGCTTCTTGGCTACAGTACGCTGGACCATAAAGCGCGCCCGCTGGTTTCCGGCGCGCTCCGCCAACAGCTAAACAGGTAAAAACGCGATGAGATTGATTGCCGTATTGGTAACGCTGCTGATCGTTGGCCTCCTGGTCCAGAAACAGCTGGGCGGCGGCAACGCCGCGTACCCGGACCGCGCATTGGACAGCTCGCGCGAGGGAAAGCCCAGGGTGCCGACCAATCCGGGGCAGCTTCCGGCGTTTGAAAAGCAGCTCAATGAATTCGTGGACGAAGAAGCCGCCCGCAGAGCCAGCGAGATGGAGGCGGCCGAGGCTCAGTGACAGGAGGCCTCGGGACGAGCATTCAAGGAGCAGTAGCATGTCTGACCAGTCACACCCGGTCATCATCGAGGTAGCCATCAACGGCGTGACCAGCAGGGAGCAGAATCCCCGGGTGCCCATCACCCCGGAGGAGGTTGCCCGCGACGCCCTCGCCTGTATCGAGGCGGGGGCGGCGGTGGTCCACAACCACACCACGGTGTTCGGCCAGGGCGCCGAGGCCTCGGCGGATGCCTACCTGGCGGGCTGGGCAGCAGTTTTAGCTGCTCGCCCCGACGCGCTGATCTACCCCACCGTGGACTACGACGACAACGGGGTGAGTTACGAACACCTGGCGGTGCTGGCCAGTCGCGGCGGTCTGCGGATCGGTATCTGTGACCCGGGCTCGATCAATCTCGGTGGCATGGGCGAGCGCGGTCCCGAGGGGATCGTCTATGCCAACAGCTATGAGGTGATCGGCCGGGCTCTGGATATCCACGCGCAGCACCGGTTGGGCCCGAGCTTCGCCATCTATGAGCCCGGCTTTCTGCGCACGGTACTGGCGTTCCGCAACAAGGGGCGTGTCCCGGACGGGGCCATGCTCAAATTCTATTTCTCCACCGAACACGGCCTGTTCGGCGCACCTTTCGGTATGCCGCCAACTATCAAGGCCTTGGAGATATATCTCGACATCCTTGGCGATTGCCCCATCCCCTGGGCAGTCTCAGTGGTAGGCGGCGACGCCGGCCGCTCCGAAGTGGCGGCTGCCGCGCTGGAGCGAGGGGGACACCTGCATGTCGGGCTGGAATTTTTCCACGGTGATCGCCAGCCCTCAAATGTTGAGCTGGTGCGGGAAGCCGTGGCCCTGTGTCAGGGCAGTGGCCGCCCGGTGGCCACGCCCAGCCAGGCCGCGGAGATTCTGGGGTTGCCCTAGCCGCGCCTCAGTTGTCCGGGCGATACTCCAGGGCACCCGCCAGGCCGGGCACCGGCACCCAGGTGTCGGCGCTGCCGTCGATGGGCGTGACCGTGACATAACCCTGCTCGAACAGGTGCGCGTCGTCCCCCGCATGGCCGTGGCCACCGACCACCGCGTCGATCAGCAGTTCACCCCCATCTTCGTCAAAGGGCCGTTCGCCGACACGCCAGTGCATATCCACGTGGCTGGCGGTGGAAAGGGGCGCCAGGCGCAGACCCCGTTCAGGTTGCCAGCCCGCGGGCACGTTGACGTTCAGGGCGAGCCCCGCAGGCAACAGCCGCTCGGGGCTGGCCTGTTGCAGCTGCTCCAGCATGGCGGTGAGCAGCTTCCCAGCCGGCCCGAAGGTGGCGATGGTGGAAGGGAAACGCTGAGGTTTGGCGTCAAACTCATCGAAACGCAGGCCTACGCTGATGGCGATGGCGGGGTAGCCCAGAAATGCCGCCTGCAGTGCGGCATTCACCGTACCGGACTGGTGGGCCGCGGCCCGCGCCAGGTTCTGGCCGAAGTTGCTGCCGCTGATCACAATATCCGGTGGGTTATCGCGGAGGATGACCTGCAGGCCGGCGCGCACGGAATCGGAGGGAGTGCCAGCCACCGACCACATGTTGTCAGCCACGCGGTTCACCGCGACATAGCTGCCGACGTCGGTGTTCATGGCGCCGCCGCGGCCGCTCTGGTCGGACAGCGGTGCCACCAGGGTTACCTTGTGTCCCGCAGCGGTCAGCGCCTTGTAGGCGCTCTGGATACCGGGCGCCTGCCAGCCGTCATCGTTGGTGAGCAGGATATTCAGTGCCAACGCGGGGCCGGCCGCCAACGTGGCCAGTACCAGGAAAAGCAATCGGGTCATGTTCGGATCCTTGCAGCTTCAGTGAAATGGCCGGCAATCCCGGCCCGGAAAGTGTGCCCGCTGGAGGCCATGCTTGCCAACGATAACTCGCGCCCATACCCGGCCCCATGCAAGGGTGTTGAACCAGCGCCCGGTTCCGCTGCGCCTGCGCCGCAAAGCCCTTGCACATTTTTCATACAACTCTATAGTGTTGCGCTCGAAATTCGGCCACTTCTGCCCCGGCAACTTTCGAGGATAGCGGCAGCGGCGGCCCGCACAATTGACTGGAGTGAGAGTCCTTATGAGCAAGTGGGAATGCATTGTCTGTGGCCTGGTCTACGACGAAAAAGAGGGTTGGCCGGACGATGGCATTGCGCCGGGCACCAAGTGGGAAGACGTGCCCGAGGACTGGCTGTGTCCGGATTGCGGGGTCGGCAAGGAAGATTTCGAGCTGATCGAGGAGACCCCCGTTGACGAAACGCCCCACCATGATGAACCGGTGGCCGACAAGGTGCATGCGCCGGTTGTTATCGTCGGCACGGGCCTCGCCGGCTACGGCGTGGCCAAGGAGTTCCGCAAGCACGATAGCGAAACCCCGCTGATCCTGATCAGCTCTGATGACGGTCGCTCCTACTCCAAGCCCATGCTGTCCACCGGCTATACCAAGGAAACCAGTGCCGACGACCTGGCCCAGCTCGATGCCGGCTCCATGGCCAAGCAGCTCAAGGCCAGCGTCTGGACCATGACCCGGGTCAGCGACATCGACACTGCGCAGCAGGTCATCCGGGTGGGGGACGCGAAAACAGCGATCCACTACGGCAAGCTGGTGCTGGCACTCGGCGCCCAGACCATTCAGCCGCCTATTGCGGGCGACGGGCTGGAGCTGGTCTACTCGGTCAATGACCTGCTGGACTACGACGATTTCCGCACCGCGATGACCCGGCACAAGGTGCGCAAGGTCTGCATCATCGGCGGCGGGCTGATCGGCTGCGAATTCACCAACGATCTCCTGAACGGCGGCTTCGAGGTGGAAGCGGTGGATCCGCTGGGCTACTGCCTGCCCACCCTGCTGCCCGAAGCGGCCGGCAAGGCGGTGCAGGCCGCATTGGAAGAGAAGGGTGCCAAGTTCCACTTCGGCCCGCTGGTGACGGCGGTAAACCGCGCCGAGCAGGGCGTTGCGGTCAGCCTCAACAATGACGTGACCATCGCCGCGGACCTGGTGGTATCGGCAGTGGGCGTGCGCCCGCGCGTGGATCTGGCGAAGGCCGCCGGGATCGAGGTCAATCGCGGTATTGTCACCAACCGCCTGCTGGAAACCAGCGCTGCCAATGTCTATGCGCTGGGCGATTGCGCCGAAGTGGCCGGCCAGGTGCTGGTCTACGTGGCGCCGCTGGTAGCGGCCTCCCGGGCACTGGGCAAGACCCTGGCTGGCGAACCCACCGAGGTGGTCTACCCGCCCATGCCGGTGACGATCAAGACGCCGGCCTGTCCGGTGGTGGTGGCACCGCCTGCCATCGGCGCGGCGGGCGAGTGGCAGATCGAGGCCGATGGCGTCAATGTGCGCGCCGAGTTCCGCAACGGTGCCGGTGACCTGCTGGGTTTCGCCCTGACCGGCGATGCCACCAGGGCCAAGATCGAGCTGCAGAAGGCGCTGCCGGCGATCCTGCCCTGAGCGGGCTGCGATCAGTGGGCCGCCATCGGTCGGGGCTGCCATGAGCCGGGCTGCGATCAGCGGGGTGCCGCTCAGCGCCGCCCGGGCCGAGCGCCAGCTGCTGGCCTGGCTGGAAAGCAGTGTGGTCGGCCTGAACCTGTGCCCCTTCGCCCGGCCCCTGCTGCAGGGGCCGGGTTTGCGCGTCGCGGTGTGTGCGGCGGATGACAGCGAGCAGGGGCGGCAGTGCATGCAGGAACAGTTGCTGCGGGAGCTGGACCTGTTGCAGGGCACCGGCGCCGAGGAAATTGCCACCACGCTGCTTGCCTTCACCGGCGGCCTCGCCGAGTTCGACGACTACCTGGACTTTCTCGACCATGCCAACGCCTTGTTGGAGGCGGCGGGCCTTGAGGGCGTGATCCAGCTGGCCAGCTTCCACCCGGACTACCAGTTCGCCGGTGAGCCGCCCAATGCCGCCAGCCACTACAGTAATCGCGCGCCGCTACCGGTTATCCACCTGCTGCGGGAGGACATGGTGGAGAGGGCGCTGACTGCCTGGCCCGAGCCGGAAAAGATCCCGCAGGCAAATATTGCCCGGCTGAACGCCATGGGGCGGGACGAACTCGCCGCCCGGCTGGCTCGACTGCGGAAGCTCTAGCGGGTTTCAGACCTCGGCAAAGCGCGCTTTGCTGCCGGTCCAGCGCTGGATCAGCTCGTCTACCACCGCCGGATCTTCCCTTTGCAGGTTGCCGGCGATGGCCTGTACCTGGTCCAGCAGATGATTGTGGGTCGGCAGCTCGGCAATGCGGAAGGCCATTAGCCCGGTCTGGCGGGTGCCCAGTACCTCTCCCGGCCCGCGCAGCTCCAGATCCCGCTCGGCAATGTAGAAGCCGTCGTTGCTCTCGCGCATCGCCACCAGCCGCTGCTTGCCGCCGCGCGACAGCGGGGACTGGTACAGCAGCACACAGTGACTGGCGCCGCCCCCGCGCCCGACCCGGCCGCGCAACTGGTGCAACTGCGCCAGACCCAGCCGTTCCGGGTTCTCGATAATCATCAGGCTGGCATTGGGCACGTCCACGCCCACTTCGATCACGGTGGTCGCCACCAGCAGTGCCACCGTGCCCGCCTTGAATGCAGCCATGACCGCGGCCTTGTCCGCGGGCTTCATGCGCCCGTGCACCAGGCCGATTGTCAGCTCCGGCAGAGCTTCCTGTAACAGCTCCGCGGTGGCCTCCGCCGCCTGGGCCTGCAACGCATCGCTCTCCTCGATCAGGGTGCATACCCAGTAGGCCTGGCGGCCCTCGCTACAGGCGCTGGCCACCCGGGCAATTACCTGTTCCCGGCGCTGGCTGTCCACCAGCAGGGTGGTCACCGGCTGGCGACCCGGCGGCAGCTCATCAATGACCGAACAGTCGAGGTCGGCGTAGGCGACCATGGACAGGGTGCGGGGGATGGGGGTGGCAGTCAGCACCAACTGGTGCGGGCGCCCGTCGATGCCGGCCTTTTCGCTCAGGGCCAGACGCTGGTGAACCCCGAATTTGTGCTGTTCGTCGACCATGACCAGGCCCAGACGGTGGAAACCCACATCCTCCTGGAACAGGGCGTGGGTACCGATCACCATGGCCGCTTCACCGGAGGCGATTCTGTCGGTCGCCGCCTTGCGCGCCCTGCCTTTCACCCGGCCGCTGAGCCATTCCAGGCCGATACCCAGGGGCTCAAACCAGCCGGCAAAGTTCAGCCGGTGCTGCTCGGCGAGGATTTCGGTGGGTGCCATCAGCGCGACCTGGTAGCCGTTGGCAATGGCCTGCAGGGCGGCGTGGGCAGCGACCAGGGTTTTGCCCGAGCCGACATCCCCCTGGACCAGGCGCAGCATGGGTAATGGCCTGGCGAGGTCGCGGCCGATTTCCTGCATCACCCGCAACTGGGCAGCGGTGGGGTCGAAGGGCAGCCCGGTCAGCAGGGCCTGCTGCAGTGGCCCTGCCCGCCGCGATTGCAGGGCGGGCGCGGCTCGCTCCTGCTGCTTCTCCCGCAGCCGCAGCAGGGACAGGTTGTGCGCGACCAGCTCCTCCAGCGCCAGGCGCAGTTGGGCCGGGTGGGTCCCGGTCAGCAGCTGGTTCAGGGGTGCATCCGGGGGCGGTGCATGCAGGTAGCGCAGTGCCTCCACCAGGGTGAAGCGCAGACCGCTGCCCGCGGGCAAAAGATCCCGCGGCTGCGCCTGCTCCAGCCGTTGCAGTGCCTGAGCGCAAAGCTTGCGCCACTGGGCCTGCCCTATGCCGTTGGTCGTTGGATACACCGGCGTCAGCGTCTCCTCCCCCTGCTTGTGGATTCCCTCCTTGTGGGAGCTCGCTCCGCGAGCGATCCCCTCAATGTGGGAGCCCGCTGGCCCAGGCCACTTTCTCTGTCCGCTGCGCGGCCATTCACCTTGTCCGCGGGCGATGCCCCCCCCCTCCTGATCCCCGGTCACCACCCGATACTCCGGGTGAAAAATCTCATAGCCACTGGCGCCGCGTCGCACCTGGCCAAAACAGCGCACCCGGGCACCGGGCTGCAAACTGTGCTTTTGTGCTGCGGTGAAGTGGAAGAAGCGCAGGGTCAGGGTGCCGGTGCCGTCCTGGATCCGAGCCACCAGGCTGCGGCGGCGCCCGAACACGATGTCAGCGAGCCGCACTTCGCCCTCCACCGACACCTCGCCACCTTCCTGCAACGCAGCGATCGGCGTGACCCGGGTGCGATCCTGATAGCGCAGGGGCAAGTGGAACAGCAGGTCCTCTACCTGGGTAACGCCATAGTCCGCGAGCTGTTGGGCGAGCCGGGGCCCGACCCCGCGCAGGGCGGTTACCGGCAGGGTTTCAAGCACGGCCAAGGTCGACGGCTCCGAAGGATGGGATGCGGGCACCGGTGCAGTACACTGTGATCACGGCGGCGGGCTCATTGGGTCAAAGCCGCACAGTGTAACCAGTCAGGGAAGGGCAGATGAAGAACAAAAGCGTGCTGATTGTTGGCTGTGGCGACCTTGGCGCCCGCGCCGGCGCCATTTTGCAGGAAGCCGGCTGGACGCTGACCGGTCTGCGGCGCAATACCCGGCACCTGCCCCAGGGCTTTGCCGGGATCGCAGCGGATTACGCAGCGACCGACGCGCAGCTATCCATGCTGGAAGCGCTGGCGCCGGATTATCTCATCCTGACCCTGAAACCGTCTGGCAGCGGCGAGGAGGGATACCGCGCGGGGTTCAGCCGGGCCATGCACAATGTCCTGACGGGCCTGGGTGAACACCGGCCGGCGGGAATCATCATGGTGTCCAGCACCCGCGTCTATGCCGAGTCGGAGGGCGGCTGGGTGGAGGACGGCAGTCCCCTGGCGACCTCGGATCCCGCGGCCCTGGCGATCATCGACGCCGAGCGGCAGCTACTGGCATCGGGGCATCCGGCCTGTGTGCTGCGCTGTGCCGGCATCTATGGCGACCCGGAGGGCTACCTGCTGCACCGGATCGCCGGCGGCGAGCTATGTTCCCAGACGCCGTTGCGCTACAGCAACCGGATTCACCGGGACGACGTGGGCGGGCTGCTGGCCTGGCTGCTGCAGCAATGGGATCGGGGTGTTGCCCCGGCGCGGACCATGATCGCGGTGGACAATGAACCCGCCCCACAGTTCGAGGTGGAACTGTGGCTGGCGCGGGAGCTGGGATTCACCGGGTGGCGGACCCGGCGGGCCACCGACATGCGCGCTGGTGGCCTGCGCGGCGGCGGCCTACGCGGCAGCGGCCTGCGCGGCGCGGACCACAAGCGTTGCCGCAACCGAGCGTTACAGACATCCGGTTATGTCCTCCGGTATCCGGATTACCGCAGCGGCTATGCCGCGGTGTTGCGTGATCGCCCGCAGACAAGGTGAATGGCCGCGCAGCGGACAGAGAGAGTGGCCTGGGCCAGCGGGCTCCTGCAGGTATTGTAGGAGCGCAGTCCCTGCGCGATCCAACGCTGCTGCAGCCCCGGGTCTCAGAGGGCGAGGATGGCCTCGACCTCGATAGCGACACCCTTGGGCAGGCCGGCGACCTGGACGCAGGCTCGTGCCGGGAAGGGCGCTTGCAGGAATTCCGCCATGACTTCGTTGACGGCGGTGAAGTCGCCCATGTCAGTCAGGGAGATGTTGATCTTCACCGCGCTGTTCAGCGTACCGCCGGCGGCTTCCGCCACCGCGGTCAGGTTGCTGAATACCTGCCGCGCCTGACCGCGGATATCCCCGGTGACCAGTTCCATGGTGCCCGGCACCAGCGGAATCTGGCCCGACAGCCACACCGTGTTGCCCACTTTGACGGCCTGGGAATAGGGTCCGATTGCCGCGGGGGCATCGGGGCTGGAGATAATGGCGCGGTTGGTCATTTGGCTGTTCCCTGTTTCGGGCGCCTCGCAGGCGCCTCATTCTTGAGTCGCGATACCCGGCGCACGGAGTTGATCGTGCGCAGGCGCTTCATGATCCGGGCGAGGTGAATCCGGTTGTTGACCTGCATGGCCAGGTCGACGAAGGTGAATTGGTAGTCCTTGTCCTCGGTGGAGATTTTCTCGATGTTCACGCCCATGCTGTTGATCCGGGTGGCGAGCACCGCGATCATGCCGCGGCGGTTTTCCACCTCAATGCGCAGTTCGGTAAGGTATTCACCCTGTACCTGTTCATCCCAGCGCAGGGCCACCAGGCGCTCGCGATTCTCGCGCATTTCCGCCAGGTTCTTGCAGCGCTCGCGGTGCACGACCACGCCTTTTTCCGAACTCAGGTAGCCCTCGATCGGGTCGCCCGGAATCGGGTGGCAGCAGCGCGCATAGGTGACCATGAAGCCTTCTGTGCCGCGTATGGCCATCGGCTGTGGTTTTTGCTCGGCCGGTTCCAGCAGGCCGGCCGCCAGTTCGCCGAGGATCTGCTGGGCGGTAATTGGCGGCAGGCGGTTGCCGCGGGCGATGTCCTCCAGCAGATCGTCAAGTTCGGCGTACTCGTGCCGTTTCAGGTAGTCCTGCAACTGGCTGGCGGGGAGCTGTTCCACGCCGGTGTCGAAGGCCTGCAGGGCCTTGTCCAGCAGGCGCCGGCCCAGGGCGACCGAGTCTTCCCGGGTCTGGTGCTTGAGAAAGTGGCGGATGTTGGTCCGCGCCTTGGCGGTCACCGCGTAGTTGAACCAGGACGGGTTGGGACGTGCGCCGGGCGCGGTGAGAATCTCGACGGTCTGGCCGCTCTGCAGGGGCTCGGACAGGGGCGCGAGGCGCCGGTTGATGCGGCAGGCCACGCAGCTGTTGCCGACGTCCGTGTGCACCGCATAGGCGAAATCCACCGCCGTGGCGCCGCGCGGCAGCTCCAGGATCCGGCCCTTGGGCGTGAATACGTAAATCTCATCCGGAAACAGGTCAATCTTGACGCTTTCGATGAACTCCAGCGAGTTGCCCGCCCGCTGCTGCATCTCCAGCAATCCCTGTACCCACTCCCGGGCCCGGGCATGGCTGCCGTTGGCCGACTGGCCGTCGCTCTTGTAGAGCCAGTGGGCCGCGATACCGTTGTTCGCCATTTCCTCCATTTCCCGGGTGCGGATCTGGATCTCGATGGGCACGCCATGCATTCCCATCAGCACCGTGTGCAGGGACTGGTAGCCATTGGCCTTGGGGATCGCAATATAGTCGCTGAACTCCCCGGGCACGGGCTTGTACAGGCTGTGCACGGAACCCAGCACCCGGTAGCACGTGTCCACCGAGTCGACGATGATGCGGAAGGCATAGATGTCCATGATCTCGGCGAAGGATTTCTTCTTCGACTTCATCTTGCTGTAGATGCTGTAGAGGTGCTTCTCGCGGCCGATCACCTCCACGTCGTGCCCTTCGTGCTCGAGGGTGGACTCAATCTGGTGGCGAATCTTGTCGACCAGCTCCTTGCGATTGCCGCTGCCGGCCCGCATCGCCGCGGCTATGCGGGTGGCGCGCATCGGGTACAGGGCGTTGAAGCCGAGATCCTCGAACTCGATACGCGCGGCGTTCATCCCCAGGCGCATGGCGATGGGAGCGTAGATTTCCAGGGTTTCGCGGGCAATGCGGCGGGCCTTGTCCTGGGGCAGGACTCCCAGGGTGCGCATGTTGTGCAGGCGGTCGGCCAGTTTCACCAGGATCACGCGGATGTCCCGGGCCATGGCCAGGGCCATTTTCTGGAAGTTCTCTGCCTGTTTTTCCGCCAGCGAGCTGAATTCCATCTGGGTCAGCTTGCTGACCCCGTCGACCAGTTCCGCCACCGCCGGCCCGAACTGGCCGCCGATGGAGTCCTTGTCGATGCCGGTGTCCTCGATGACGTCGTGCAGCATGGCCGCCATCAGGCTCTGGTGGTCCATGTGCATGTCGGCGAGGATGCCGGCGACGGCGAGGGGGTGCGTGACATAGGGCTCGCCGCTGCGACGGATCTGGCCGAAATGCGCCTGTTCGGCGAAATAGTAGGCGCGACGGACCTGCCGGGCCTGATCGGCGTTCAGATAACTGCGCAGGGTGGAATCAAGGGCATCGATGGTTTGCATGGCAGTAATATTAGCTGACTAGCAAGGATGCCCGGGAGACATCAGAACGACTCGTGGGATGCCGCCATGACTTCGGCGAACTCGTCTTCCGCGTCCATTTCTTCTTCACGGGTGAGGATTGACGCCGTGACCAGGCCCTCGGCGATTTCGCGCAGGGCAATGACGGTGGGCTTGTCTGACTCTTCGTCCACCAGCGGATCCTTGCCGCCGGTCGCGATCTGACGGGCGCGCTTGCTGGCGACCATGACCAGTTCAAAACGGTTATCAACGTTTTCCAGACAATCTTCAACGGTTACGCGTGCCATCTGTGTATCAGTCCTGTGGAGGTGAACGAACCGGTAAGTATACCTGTATTGGCCTGAATAAGGTACAGCACCGAAGGGTCGCCGGGCGATGTGAATAATGCCGCACCGGAGTCAGCAATCGAGCAGGTTCAGCAGCAGGTCGGTCAGCACCTCCTGTTGCCGCGTGGTCTGCAGCCGCTGGCAGACCACGATGGCTGCCAGCTCGGCCAGGGCCTGTTCGAAGTCGTTGTTGACCACCAGGAAGTCGGACTGGATATAGTGCGACATCTCCTCCACCGCCTGCGCCATGCGAGCGGCGATGATGGCCGGGTCATCCTGGCCGCGGCCGGTGAGCCGCTGCTCCAGGGCCTGGCGCGAGGGCGGCAGGATGAAGATGGCGCGGGTGGCGGGCAGCAGGCGCTTGACCTGCTCGGCTCCCTGCCAGTCGATTTCCAGAATCACGTCGGTGCCGGCGGCAAGCTGCTCCTCCACCCAGGCCTGGGAGGTGCCGTAGAGGTTGCCGAAGACCCGGGCGTGCTCAAGGAAAGCGGCCCGCTCCAGCATGCTCAAAAATGCGGCCTCGTCGACGAAGTGATAGTTGACGCCATCCTGCTCCCCCGGGCGCTGGGGCCGGGTGGTGTGGGAGACGGAGACCCGCAGGTGGTTGCAGCGCGCAATCAGCGCGTTGACCAGGCTGGTCTTGCCGGCCCCGCTGGGCGCGGAGACAGTGTACAGGGTGCCGGTGCCGCTCATGGTCTCGGGCTGTCCTCTTGCGGGTTTGGTTGGCTCGCATTTTACACAGTCACGCCGGCGCTGGGGCAAGCGGTGTGTTTTCGGGGCTATTCAATATTCTGGATCTGTTCCCGCATCTGTTCGATCAGCACCTTGAGCTGAACCGCGCTGTGGGTGTTACTGCTGGCGATGGATTTCGAGGACAGGGTATTGGCTTCGCGGTTCAGCTCCTGCATCAGGAAATCCAGCCGCCGGCCGCAGGGTCCGCCCTGGTCCAGGGTCCGGCGCACTTCTTCGACGTGGGTATGCAGCCGGTCCAGCTCCTCGTCCACATCGGCTTTCTGGGCCAGGTACACCAGTTCCTGTTCCAGGCGATCGCTGTCCACCTCCACCTCCAGTTCGGCCAGCCGCGCCAGCAGGCGAGCCCGCTGCTGCTGCTTGAGTTCCGGCAGCAGCTCGCGAGTGGCCGCGGTTTCCACCTCCACCTGTCCGAGGCGGTCCTGGATCATCGCCGCCAGCTTTGCGCCTTCCCGGGCGCGGTTCTCGACCAGCGATTCCAGTGCAGCGTCGAACAGTGCCGCGGCACTGGCCTGCAGGGCTTCTTCATCCGCTTCCGCGACGCTGCACACACCGGGGAATTGCAGGACTTCCAACGGGTTGATCGGCTGGGCCTGCGACAGTGCCGTGGCCACTGTAGTTGCCGCCACGATGACCCGCATCATCTGCTCGTGGTTGATGGCCAGCGCCGGCGCCTGGGCCGCCTGCGGTTGCAGCCGGAACAGGCACTCCAGCTTGCCCCGGGCCAGCTTCGCCGCAGCCTGCTGCCGCAGCCGGATCTCCAGGTTGCGCAGGGCGTCCGGCAGTTTGAAGCTGCAGTCCAGATAGCGGTGGTTAACCGTCCGGATCTCGACAGTGAGCGCCCCCTGCTCAGTTTCCGCGGTCTCGCGGGCAAAGGCGGTCATGCTGTAAATGGCTGCCAAGGGGACGCCTCACTGGTGAAGGGAAGCGTCCAGTCTAGCAGCTTGCACAGCCGGCTCACAGCGCGGGGACAGCGCCGTGCCTGCAGCTTGCGCGCGGCTCGCGTATACTGTCGCGCTGCCAATCCCAACGGAGTTCCAACCCATGCAAAGACCCAGTGGCCGCGCGCCCGCCGACCTGCGAAACGTTACCATGACGCGGGACTACACCTGCCACGCCGAGGGCTCCGTGCTGGTTGAATTCGGAGCCACCAAAGTGATTTGCACGGCTTCGGTGGATGCCGGTGTGCCTCGTTTCCTGCGCGGTACCGGCAGCGGCTGGGTGACCGCCGAGTACGGCATGCTGCCGCGTTCTACCGGTTCGCGCATGGACCGCGAGGCCAGCCGCGGCAAGCAGGGCGGGCGGACGCTGGAAATCCAGCGCCTCATCGGCCGCTCCCTGCGCTCCGCCGTGGACCTGAAAAAGCTGGGCGAATACACCATTACCGTGGACTGTGACGTCATCCAGGCCGACGGCGGCACCCGCACCGCGGCCATCACCGGCGCCTGCGTGGCCCTGGTCGATGCCCTCAACCACCTGCAGCGCAAGAAACTGATCACCACCGACCCGCTATTGCAGATGGTTGCCTCAGTCTCGGCAGGTATATTCCAGGGCGTGCCAGTACTCGACCTGGACTACCGCGAAGACTCCAAGGCTGACACCGACATGAACGTGGTCATGGGCGAAGACGGCGGCTTCATCGAAATCCAGGGCACCGCCGAAGGCAAACCCTTCCACCGCGCCGAAATGGATGCAATGCTCAATCTGGCGGAATCAGGCATCCGCCACCTGTTCGCCCTGCAGAAGCAGGCCCTGGCAGGCTAAACTTCGATATCGTAATCCATGATTACCGGCGCGTGACTGGAAAACACCCGCGCCTTGTAAATCGCCCCATAATCCACAGCGTACTTCAGCCCCTTCGACACAACCTGGAAATCAGTGCGCCAGCCATTGCTGCCGGGCTCACCGTCGGGCCACCAGCTGAACTCATCGCTGTCGGAGTTGATCTCGCGGAAGGCGTCCACATAGCCTGACTCCACCAGCTCATCCATCCACTGCCGCTCTTCAGCGAGAAAGCCGGGGGTGGTGCTGTTGCGCTCGGTGTCCTGCACATCGGCCGCGGTGTGGGCGATATGCCAGTTGCCGCAGATGATGAACTCCCGGCGCTTGTTGCGGACTTTTTGCAGGTGGTGCTGCAGCAGGCCGTAGAACTCCGTCTTGCGCCGCAGCTGTTCCGCATTGCCGGGTTCCGCGTAGGGCGCCAGCAGGCAGCCGACGCTGAGGTTTTCGTAGTCCGCCTGGATATAGCGGCCTTCCATGTCAAAGTCCGAGAAGCCCAGCCCGGTCATGATGGCCTTGGGCAGCTTCCGGCAGTAGATGGCCACGCCATCGGACTTGCCGTCCATGTGGTCGAAGAAATAGGCGTTGTATTCCGGCGGGAAGTAGAGATCGTCCCGCAAATCATATTCTGTGCAGCGCAGATCCTGGATGCAGACAAAGTCGGCATCCTGCTCGCTCAGCCAGTCATAGAAACCATTGCCCGCGGCGTGCTGGATGCCGTCGGCACTGAAACTGATGATCCTCATGCGTGGCCCCTTGCAGAGAGAGCGTGTATCATGGTTTTTGTTGGATTTAGCGCAACCTGTTTGCGGTGCGCGGTTACAGGCGCCCATGATAACGGCGCCGACAGGAAAGCATAACCCCAATCCCCCGATTTCGCAGCTTTTTACCCTGCACCGGATTAGCGCATGAATGTATACCAGCAGGAGTTCATTGAACTGGCCCGTCGCTACGAGGTGCTTAGATTCGGTGAATTTACCCTGAAATCCGGGCGCATCAGCCCCTACTTTTTCAACGCCGGTGGCTTTGCCAGTGGCGCCGCACTGGCCTCCCTGGGGCGCTGCTACGCCCAGCGTATTGTTGCTGCCGGGTTGCAATTCGATGTGCTCCTGGGCCCGGCCTACAAGGGTATTCCACTGGCTGCGGCGACCGCGATAGCGCTGGCGGACCAGTACGGGCGCGATGTTCCGTTCGCCTACAATCGCAAGGAAGCGAAGACCCATGGCGAGGGTGGGGTGCTGGTGGGGGCGCCCCTGCGCGGGCGGGTGCTGGTTATCGACGATGTGATAACCGCGGGCACCGCTGTCCTCGAGGTCATCGCGATGATCCAGGCGGCTGGCGCCAGCCTGGCCGGTGTCGCTATTGGCCTGAACCGGCAGGAACGCGGCGCCGGGGAACTATCCGCAATCCAGGAAATCGAACTGGAGCACGGTATTCCAGTGCTCAGCATCATAGATATGAACCACATCATTGCCTACCTCGAGGCTGCCGGTGACGACCACGCAGACGTGCTTGCAGCCATGCGCAGCTACCGTCAACGCTACGGAGTGTGACTTGTTTGCCCGAAGTGCAGGTTCTATATTGGGTCCGATGACCGAAGTACGCCCGCTGCTGCTGTCCTGTTTGCTGCTTTTGCTGGCAGCAGTTGCCTCGCTTGCGCACGCCCAGGGCAAGGAGTTCTACCGCTATCGCAATGCGGAGGGCAACGTGGTAGTTGACCACCGGGTGCCTCCCGAATATGTCGCCGGCGGCTACGAGGTCCTCAGCGACCGCGGTGTGGTGCTGCGTGTGGTGCCGCGAACGCCTTCGGAGGAAGAGCGCGCCGACGCCAGCGCGCAACAGCGACTGGATGCGGCCGCGCGGGCAGAAGAAGAGCGCCTGCGGGAGTGGGACCAGACCCTGCTGCTGCGCTATAGCTCGGTGGCGGACATCGAAGCTGCCCGCGACCGATCTTTGCGCGACCTGCGCGTGCGCCTGACAATTCTCAACAACAATCGCCACGGTCTCCGGGCACAGATTGAGAGCCACCAGGCCCAGGCCGCGGATCTGGAGCGCCGTGGCCGGGAGGTGGATGAAACGCTGCCCAAAACCATCGCCACTTTGCAGCGGGAAATTGCCGTCATTGAGCGCCAGATTGCCGAGCACGAGTGCGAGGCGGCAGAGGTAGAGAAGAGTTTCGCCGAGGATATTCAGCGGTTTTCACAATTGGAAGAGATCGTCCAGCTGCGTCGCGCCGCCGCCCGTCAGGATGATTAGGTGCGGCCGGCCAGGTGGGGCCGCCCAGGTGCGGCCGGCCAGGTGGGGCCGCCCAGGTAGCGCCGTTTAGGCCTGCCCTGCCACCTGGGTCGTCGCAGTCTGGCGAAAAAAACCGGCCATCAACAGTTCCCACTGGTCCTGCCAGTTCGCCGTTGGCGAGCGGGTGAAGCCGCTGCGCACGAATTGGGCAATACGCCCCTCAGCGGTCGCCATCAGCAGATTGGCCGCCGCTCCCAGGGGAATCACCGGCCGCACACCCTCCCGCATTTCCGCTTCCCTGAGCACCTGTTTCAGTTGGGTTTCGTAGCGGTCAAAGAGCTGTGCCACCCGCTGATGCAGGCGCTCGGTTTCACCCGTCAGGGCGTCACCGGTAAGGATGCGGGTTATACCCGGATTGCGTTCGGTGAAGGCCAGCAGCAACAACAGCATTTTTTCACAGCGCGCGGCCGCGCCAGATTCTTCGTTGAGGATGATGCTGATGCGGGAGAAGAGGGTGTCCTCGATGAATTCGATCAGGCCCTCGAACATTTTGCCCTTGCTGGGGAAGTGGCGATAGAGCGCTGCTTCCGAGACCCCTACCTGGCGTGCCAGACCTGCGGTAGTGATGCGCGTGCCGGGGCTGGCTTCCAGCATCTGGGCGAGTGCTTCCAGAATCTGCTGGCGGCGTTGGGATTTTTTCGGCGGCATGTCGCTCACGGTCAGCGGAGAGTGTGATTATGCTAGCGACTCGCCGTCGGTCCTGCAATAAGCCTCGGGCCGATAGCGGGGCTTTTTCCCCGAGTCAGTCCGGGAGGCTGGTGATCAGGGTGCCAATACCGATGTCGGTAAAGATTTCCAGCAGCACCGAGTGGGGTACCCGCCCGTCGACAATGTGGGCGCTGGCAACGCCGCTTTTCACCGCGTCCAGGGCGCAGCTTATCTTCGGCAGCATGCCGCCGCTGATGGTGCCGTCCGCAATCAATTCATCGACCTGTCGGGTGCTGAGCCCGGTCAGGATATTGCCTTCCTTGTCCAACAGGCCGGAGACATTGGTCAGCAGCATCAACTTTTCGGCGCGCATCACCTCGGCGATTTTGCCGGCTACCAAATCCGCGTTGATATTGTAGGTGTTGCCGTCCTGATCGACGCCGATCGGTGCAATTACCGGAATGAAGTGGCTGCCGAGAATGACTTGCAATACCTCGGTGTCGATCTGTTCCACTTCCCCGACGTGGCCGATATCCACTATTTCAGAAGCGCCCAGCTCCGGGCTGTAGCGGTTGACCTGCAGCTTGCGGGCGCGGATCAGCTGGCCGTCCTTGCCGGTAACGCCGATCGCCTTGCCACCGGCCCGGCTGATGGAGGAGACAATCTCCTTGTTCACGCTGCCGCCGAGCACCATCTCCACCACATCCATGGTTTCGCTGTCGGTCACCCGCATGCCGTTGACGAATTCGGTGTGAATGTTGAGCTTTTGCAACAGTTCTCCGATCTGTGGGCCGCCACCGTGCACAACCACCGGATTCATGCCGACCAGTTTCATCAGTACCACGTCGCGGGCGAAGCTCTCGTGCAGCTGGGGGTCCACCATGGCATTGCCACCGAACTTGACCACAATGGTCTTGCCGGTAAAACGCTGGATATAGGGCAGGGCCTCAGTCAGTACATTGGCAATATTCATGGCGGATTCGCGATCGAGTGACATAACAGTTCCTGAGCAGGGCTTAAGCCCGGGTGGGTAAATCAGTCGGGGATTTCGAGGCCTGAGTCGGTGGCAGCGAGCTGCTCCCGAAAAGTGTCCATGATAAGTCGCAGCTGCTCCGGTGTGGAGGCCTCAAAGCGCGCAGTCAGGGCGGGGGAGGTATTGGAGGCCCGGATAAGGCCCCAGCCGTCGTTGAAATCGACCCGCAGCCCATCCAGGGTGTTGACCTTGCCCTCGGGGAAGCTGGCGCCGTCGATGAACTTCTGCATCAGGCCGAATTTGGCGGCCTCCGGCACGGGAATCAGGATTTCGGGCGTGTTTGCGGTCTCAGGGAATGCGGCCATGAGTTGCTCCAGGGTCTTGCCCTGGTTGCTCAGGATTTCCGCCAGCCTGGCCGCAGCGTAGAGGCCGTCATCAAAGCCGTACCAGCGCTCGCCAAAGAAAATGTGCCCGGAGAACTCACCGCCGAGCAGGGCGCCCGTCTCTGCCATCTTTTCTTTCATGAAGGCGTGTCCGGTTTTCGACAGTACCGGCCGGCCGCCGTGCGTCACCACCAGCTGGGCGAGGTTGCGGCTGCACTTGATATCAAACACCACATCGGTGCCCGGGTTGCGGGAGACGACATCCTGTACATAGAGCATCAGCAACTGATCCGTACGCAGGATCCGTCCGGAATCGGTTACCACTGCGATCCGGTCACCGTCGCCATCGAAGGCGATCCCCAGATCGGCCTGCTCGCGCACAACGGTCTCCACCAGAGCGGCCAGGTTGTTCTCCCGGCTGGTATCGGGAGAGCGGTTGGGAAAGCTGCCATCGATGTCGCAGAACAGGGGCACCACCTCGCAGCCCAGCTCGGTAAACAGACGCGGCGCTAGCTCGCTGGTTGCACCGTTGCCGGCATCGATAACCAGTTTCAGCGGCACCGGCAGGGCGATATCGCGGACGACCTCATCCAGATACGCGGGCAACAGGTCTGTATGGGACAGCGTGCCCTGGCCTTCGCAGAAATTTGCCTCCAGGGCCGACTCCCGAATCCGTTGCACCAGGCCACCGGCGATACTGTGGTTCTTCAGCACGATCTTGAGGCCGTTATCCGCTGCCGGATTGTGGCTGCCCGTAACCATGACCCCGGAGCGGGAGTCCAGTTTACGCGTGGCGTAATAGAGCAGCGGTGTCGGCACCAGGCCGATGTCGATCACCTGGCGGCCGGCGCCGAGCAGGGCCTGTATCAGCGCCTGCTTGATCCGGGGGCTGGACTCCCGGCCGTCACAGCCCACCACCAGGGTGTCTTCATTCTTCTCCGCCGCGAGAGTGCCGATCGCCCTGCCGATCAGGTCAACGGCTGTATCGCCCAGCTCACTGTCTGCATTCCCGCGAATGTCATAGGCGCGAAAAATGTACGGCGGCAGGAGCAGCGTGGGGTCTGGTACCTCGCTGTCTTCCTCCAGGTCCAGCTCGAGGACTTCCTCGTCTTTGCCCTGCTCTGGGTCCAGGATGCTGCCGTTCTGGAACAAGGGGTTGGTCAGGTGATGGCCGGTGAGCACGGCCGGGGATTCCGGCCGCTTGCCGCTGTCCGCAGACACTGCTGCGGCGTGCCCGCCCAGCAGTCTGCGCAGGTACTGCCCCAGAGGCACCAGGTGGGGAATGTCCAGATGCAGGCTGGTTTTCAGGCCGGCACCGTCGATGATGCGCGCAACATCCTGCCCCACCAGCCGCGGCAGCCACAGCACCACCGTGAGCAGTCCGGCGCAGAGACCGGCCAGCAGCAGGCCCAGCACCAGCAGCAACGGCAGTCGCTCCACAGTGAAGTCAGCCAACAGTGCGGAGGAGGGTGTGAAGGTGACCTGCCAGGCGGTATCAGTGACTGGCTGCACAGCCTGGAAGGGGCGCCCCTCGGGGCTGGCCTCACCGACGCGAACAAAATCGTTGCGGTCGTTGCGGTAGAGTTGTTGCAGTGTTATCTCGCCGAGATCACCGTTGCCGTCTTGCAAGTGCGAGACCAGCCATTGTTCACGCAAGGTACCGAGGATCACGGTCCTGTCGTCACCCGCGTCCGAGGTGTTTGCCAGAGATGCCATGGAGGTAAGCAGCTCGCCGTCGACACGGTAGGTCTCGGGCCGCCCGCCTTCGCCAGCCGCGGCCCGGCGCACGAGGTCCACCTCTATATGGTTGCGCAGGCCAAACTGGCCCTCACCCAGCGTGGCGGTGCCCATTTCCGTCAGCGGTACCAGCCTGAGTTCGGAAAATTCGGGAAACCAGGGCAGCAGCGCCCGAGCCAGCACCTCGGGGTCGGTACCCTCGGTCAGCCTCAGTTGCCCCGGTGTCCCGGTGCCTGCCTGCTGCAGCCGCAGGCTCAAGTTCTGCAGCAGCGAGGAAAGGCTGTCCGCCTGCTGCCTGGCCACCATGGTGCTGACCGCATGGATGTGCCGGCTCTCAAGCTGCGGATCCCGCAGCAAAGCCAGATAGGCAAAGCCGGCCAGCAGCGGACCCAGTGCCAGCAGCAGGGCCAGGGCCGCGACCTTGAACAGGGTCCTGCTGCCGGCTACCACGCCGCGGCTGTTGTGTGGATCCCGGTCAGTCACGGCTGGCGCCGAACTCTTTGGCGATGAGTTCCATCAGCTCCCGGGCAATGGCAGCCTTGCTGGCCTGCTCCAGTTCCCGGCTGCCGTTGCGCCAGAGCACGGTAACGGCGTTGTTCTCACTGTTGAAGCCAATGGCGCTGTCAGAGACGTCGTTGGCGACAATCATGTCGAGGCCCTTGTTCTCAAGTTTGCCCCGGGCATAGGTCAGCACATCGGTGGTTTCCGCGGCAAACCCAACGGTGAATGGTGCCGCGGCGCTTGCGGCGATGGTGGCGAGAATGTCGGGGTTGCGCTGCAGTTCGAGGGTGATTCGCTCGTCACCTTTCTTGATTTTCTGCCCGGCGACGTCAGCCGGGCGGTAATCGGCCACCGCCGCACAGGCGATAAAGATATCGCAGGCCGGTGTCAGGGCAAGGCATTCGCGCAGCATGTCCTGTGCGCTCTGCACGTTTAGCCTGCGCACATGATCCGGTGTCGGCAGCTCTACCGGCCCGCTCACCAGGGTGGTCTGAGCGCCGGCATCTACTGCGGCCTGCGCGAGGGCGAAGCCCATCTTGCCCGAGCTGTGGTTGGAGAGGTAGCGGACGGGATCCAGTGCTTCCCGGGTGGGCCCCGCCGTGATCACCACGCGCTTGCCCGCAAGCAGGCCGCTGCTGAACAGGCCAGCCGCGGCCGCGGCAATGGCGGCCGGTTGTTCCATCCGGCCCGGGCCGACGTCGCCGCAGGCCTGCTCGCCATCTGCGGGACCGACCATGTGGAATCCGCGCTCTGCCAGGACGGCGACATTGGCGCTGGTCGCCGGGTCGCGCCACATCTGCTGGTTCATCGCCGGCGCCAGCAACCTGGGCGCAGCGGTCGCCAGGGCAACAGTGGTCAGGAGGTCGTCGGCGCGCCCGGCAGCCAGGCGCGCCAGCAGGTCCGCCGTCGCCGGGGCAATCAGCAGCAGGTCGGCCCAGCGGGCGAGTTCGATATGGCCCATGCCCAGCTCGGCTTCGGCATCCAGCAGCTCCGTGTGGACCGGCCTGCCCGAGAGTGCCTGCAGGGTCAGGGGAGTGATGAACTCGCAGGCACCACGAGTCATGATCACCCGTACATCGGCCCCCAGCTCCTGTAACTGGCGCACCAGTTCCGCGGACTTGTAGGCTGCGATGCCGCCGCTGACGCCGAGCACAACATTGCGATTGAAAAGATGTGCCACTGCGGCCACCGAACTGGGACAATAGGGTTGAATGAGTGAAACAATACCATCACGTCAGTCGATTTGACACTGCACGGGCACTGCCAGGGAGGGTAAGCCTATGTCGATCAGTCACTGGGGCGCCGGCGAGGGCCCGCGGGACAAGTTATTGCAGCGGGGGGCGGCGTCACTGTCCGATGCGGAGGTGTTGGCGGTGATGCTGCGCACCGGGCGGCGTGGTCATTCTGCGCTGGATATGGCGCGGGAACTGCTGCTGCGTTTTGGCAGTCTGTCGGGACTGCTGGGGGCGGGGCAGGAGACCCTGCTGGGCAGCCCCGGCATGGGTGCGGGCAAGGTGGCGCAGTTGGCGGCGGCGCTGGAGCTGGCCCGGCGGCACGCGCTGGAAGAAGCCAGGGCCGGCAGTGCCCTGTGCAGCCCGCGGGAGACCCGAAGGTTCCTGCAGCACCACCTTGGCGGCCAGCAGCGGGAAGTGTTCACCTGCCTGTTCCTGGACAACCAGCACCGTATTTTACGCTGTGAGGACCTCTTCTACGGCACGCTTGACGGCGCTGCGGTATATCCCAGGGAGGTGGCGGTCCGCGCCCTGCAATACCACGCAGCTGCGGTGATTCTGGCACACAATCATCCCTCCGGGGTGGCGGAGCCCAGCCATGCTGACCGCCGCATCACCGAGCGCTTGCAGTCCGCCCTTGGATTGCTCGACATCCGGGTGCTGGATCACGTGATTATCGGCCGTGGCCAGAGCTATTCCTTCGCTGAGAGCGGCCTGTTGTAAGCCCCGCTTTTGCTTGCGCAGCGGGGTGCCTTCTGGTATAAAGTCGCGCTCCGCGCGGCCGGGGTACCATTTCAGACCCGTTTGGCCACACCAACTTATTAATTCCCGTGGTAATGGGAGAGGCGAACATGGCAAGAGTATGTCAGGTCACCGGCAAGCGTCCGGTCACTGGTAACAACGTATCACACGCGAAAAACCGCACCCGTCGTCGGTTTTTGCCCAATCTGCACCAGCACCGGTTCTGGGTTGAGTCCGAGAAGCGCTTTGTGTCCCTGCGGGTTTCCAGCAAAGGCATGCGCATCATCGACAAGAAGGGCATCGACCAGGTGCTGAGCGACATTCGCGCCAATGGCCTCAAGGTCTGAGCAGCCAGAGCTGAAGGAGAAATATCATGAGAGACAAGATCAGAATGATTTCGTCAGCCGGTACAGGCCACTTCTATACCACTGACAAGAACAAGCGAACCACTCCGGACAAGCTGGAAATGAAAAAGTACGATCCGGTTGTGCGCAAGCATGTCATGTACAAGGAAGGCAAGATCAAGTAATTGAGCGCCGTAGTTGCTACGCGTAAAACCCCGGCCCAGGTCGGGGTTTTTTATGTTCTGAGCTGATGCCTGAGCTGCCCGAGGTCGAGACAACCCGCCGCGGCGTGGAGCCCTGGAGCTGCGGCCAGCGGGTGGTTGCGGTGCAGGTCCGAGAGCCGCGGCTGCGCTGGCCGGTGCCGCCCGACCTGGCCCAGCGTCTGCAGGGGCAGCTCATCGAGGCGGTGGAGCGGCGGGCCAAGTACCTCCTGTTCCGCACTGTCGCCGGCAGCCTGCTGGTGCATCTCGGTATGTCGGGTTCCCTGCGGGTGATCCGTGACCAGAGTCCCCTGCTGCGCCACGACCACGTTGAGATCCTGCTCGCCAGCGGCGATCGCCTGCGGTTCAACGATCCACGTCGATTTGGCTGCATGCTGTGGCTGGAGCCTGCTACCTCGCATCCGCTGCTGGAGGGGCTGGGCCCCGAGCCGCTGTCAGCCGATTTCAGCGGCGAGCTGCTCTATCGGCGCTCCCGCGGGCGTCGATCGGCGGTCAAGCCCTTCCTGATGGATGGCCGCATCGTGGTGGGTGTTGGTAATATTTACGCCAATGAGGCCCTGTTCCTGGCGGGCATTCGCCCGGAGCGCCCGGCGGGGCGTATCGGCCTGGCCCGCTACGAGCGTCTTGCCGAGCATGTGAAGCAAGTGCTGACTTCGGCTATAAGTCAGGGTGGAACTACGTTGCGAGACTTTGTCGGCGGTGACGGCAAGCCGGGCTACTTCGCCCAGCAGCTGTACGTTTACGGCCGTGGCGGGCAGCCCTGCAAGCGTTGCCAGAGGCTCCTGCGCGAGTGCCGGTTGGGGCAGCGGGCGACCGTCTATTGCGTGGCCTGTCAGCGCTGAACAGGCTAAACTGCAGGCAGTGTTGTCTGGGGTAGGGTTCTTTCCGGGAGTGGAAAATGAAAACAAGCCGCACAAACCGTCGTCTCGCATCCGTTGCACTCATGGCTTCCCTGGCAACGGCGTCACCGCTGTGGGCCCAGAGCGCGGTCGATGAAAGCCCCTCGGCCGGCGCCATGGTTGGCGACCTGCTGTTGGCGCGCCCCATCGGCGTAGTCATGACGGTAGGGGGCACCGCCGCCTGGATTGTCAGCCTGCCTTTTACCCTGATGGCGGGGCACGCCGGGGAGGCTGCCGAGACTCTGATGGTTGGGCCCGCGGAATCGACTTTCCTGCGCTGCCTGGGTTGCCTGGAAACCGGTTACACCAACAAGGATATAGAGCGCAACCGCAGGCAGTCCGCCGACGCGCAGTCCGCCGACGCGCAGTCCGCCGACGCGCAGTCCGCCGACTAGCTGAACCTGGCCTGCAGTGCCTTGGCCACCGGCTCGGGCACGAAGGGCGTGATGTCGCCCCGCAGCGCCGCGATCTCCCTGACCAGGGAGGAGGAAATATAAGACAGGTGTTCCGAGGGCGTCAGGAATACGCTTTCAAATTCCGGATCCATCGCCCGGTTCATGTTGGCCAACTGAAACTCGTACTCGAAGTCCGCCACCGCGCGCAGCCCACGCAGGACGCAGCGTGAATTCTGGCTCTTCGCGAACTCGATCAGCAGGTTGCTGAAGCCGACCACCTCGACGTTATCCAGATGCTGCAGCGCCACCTGGCACAGCTCTACCCGCTGTTCCAGCGAGAACAGCGGGGTTTTTTTCTCGCTGTGGGCAACGGCGACCACTACCCTGCCGAAAAGCCGCGCCGCCCTTTCTGTCAGATCGACGTGGCCGTTGGTGATCGGGTCGAAGCTGCCCGGGTAGATAACCGTGTGTGTACGCATTGTGCCGTCCGGCGTCAGGAAACAAGCGGCGGATGGTAAACACTCACTGATCCTCGTGCAAATGCTGCGCGGCCCCTGTTCGGTTCCGATACAGGCGGTAGCTGACTGCGCCTGCGGTCTTGTCCCGGTGCAGGTGCCAGGATCCCGGCGGTTCCGGCACCACGTCCCCGGCGCCTGTTTCAATATAAACGCAGGCACTTGCCGCCAGCAGTCCCCGGGCCTCAAGCACCTCGCAGGCGGGGGCCACCAGCGCGCGGCCGAAAGGCGGGTCGATAAAGACGATATCCCAGGGATTGTCGGCTCGGGCCAGAAAATCGCCGGCGCCAGCGAGGTGGCAGCTGCCCAGGGTTTCCGCCGCCAGATCCTGCAGGTGGCGCCGGATCTGCGCGATGCTGGCCGGGTTGTTGTCAACGAAATCGCAGTGCGCGGCGCCGCGCGACAATGCTTCTATACCCAGTGCGCCGGACCCGCTGAACAGGTCCAGGCAGCGGGCTTCGCGGATATCCGCTGCGAGCCAGTTGAACAGGGTCTCCCGCACCCGGTCCGGCGTGGGGCGCAGGCCTTCAGCGCCGGTGAAGCGCAGCTTGCGCCCGCGCCAGCGGCCGCCGATGATGCGCAGCAGGCCGGCCGCCGCGGGCGGGTCCTGTGGTCGCCGCCTGCTCCTCCCCGTCATTTCGCCGCTCCGCCCAAGAGTGATAGGATACGTCATCCCGCAGATGTCCTTCGGCAAACTCTACCACGAGACTCATGAAGTTTTTCAAACGCAACAAAAAGGTCCCCGGGCCGCCTGACACATCTGTCGACGGCGACGCCGACAATGGTGCCGCAGAACCGATCTCCGACGGGTCGGTTGACGATTCCACAACACCTGATGTACCAGTATCCACGCCGGTACCCGCAGCGGATGCGATGGTTCCGGAACCCCCCGGCGAAACCGCACCCTCTGTAACCGAGCCCGCCGCCCGCCCCGTCGCCGCCGCAGAGGCCGGGTTTTTCGCCCGCCTGCGACGCGGTCTCGGGCGCACCAGCGATACCCTGGTGCAGGGCATGGGTACGCTGTTCCTCGGTCGCAAGGAAATTGACGCCGAGCTGCTGGAGGAGCTGGAGTCGCGGCTGTTGCTGGCGGATGTCGGTGTCGACGCCACGGTGGAGATTGTCGGCCGCCTTACCCGGCGGGTGTCGCGCAAGGAGCTGACCAGTCCGGAAGCCCTGCAGCGGGCCCTGCAGGAGGAGTTGCTGGAGGTGTTGCGGCCCTGTGAGCAGCCGCTGGAAGTGGCCGGCAAAACGCCCTTTGTGATTCTGATGGTTGGCGTCAACGGCGTCGGCAAGACCACCACCATCGGCAAGCTGGCGCGCCGCTACCAGGCCGAGGGCCGCTCGGTCATGCTCGCGGCGGGTGACACTTTTCGCGCCGCGGCGGTCGAGCAGCTGCAGGTGTGGGGCCAGCGCCACAATGTGCCGGTCATAGCCCAGCACTCGGGAGCAGACAGCGCCTCGGTGATCTACGATGCCCTGCAGGCTGCCCAGGCGCGCAAGGTCGACGTGCTGATCGCGGACACCGCCGGTCGCCTGCACAACAAGGATCACCTGATGGAGGAGCTGCGCAAGGTGGTTCGGGTAATGGCCAAACTGGATCCGGAAGCCCCGCATGAAGTGATGCTGGTGCTGGATGCCGGTACCGGCCAGAACGCCCTGACCCAGGCAGCCCAGTTCCAGCAGGTGGTGGGGGTTACCGGTCTGACCCTGACCAAGCTGGATGGCACCGCCAAGGGCGGGATCATTTTCGCCATTGCCCGCAAGCTCGGACTGCCCATCCGCTTTATCGGTGTCGGTGAAACCGCCGATGACCTCCGGCCGTTCGCGGCCGAGCCCTTTATCGAAGCCTTGTTTGCGGGTGCCGATCCCGAGCAATGATCACTTTTGACCGTGTCAGCAAACGCTACGCGGAGGGTCACGAGGCCCTGAGTGAAATCAGCGTCGACATCCGCCAGGACGAACTGGTATTCCTTACCGGCCACTCCGGCGCAGGCAAAAGCACGCTGCTGCGCCTGATCATGTTGATAGAGCGCCCCAGCCGCGGCCAGCTGATTGTCGACGGCCAGAACCTCGCCAAGATTCGCGCCCGGGGTGTTCCCGGGCACCGTCGCAACATCGGCGTCGTGTTCCAGAACCACCAGCTTCTGTTTGACCGGTCCGTCTACCACAACGTCGCGCTGCCGCTGGTAATCGCCGGCTACGAGCAGCGGGAGGTCGGGCGCCGGGTGCGGGCGGCCCTGGACAAGGTCGGCTTGCTGGCGAAAGAGCGGGCTCTGCCCATCACTCTCTCCGGTGGTGAGCAGCAGCGGGTGGGCATTGCCCGGGCGGTGGTGGCGCGGCCCCGGATTTTGCTCGCCGATGAGCCTACCGGCAATCTCGATCCCGCCCTGTCGGCGGAGATCATGCAACTGTTTGAAGCCTTCAACCAGGTGGGCGTTACCGTGCTGATCGCCAGCCACGATCTGGCCCTGATTTCCCGTCTGCGCCACCGTATCCTGACCCTGCGCGACGGGCGTCTGGTGAGTAACCGCGCATGAGTGCCGCCGACAGCAAGGCGCGGCGGGAAGGCGCCAGCACCAGTCGCGCGCGCTTGCGCCATCGCTTCAACGGCTGGCTGAACCACCACCGTCTGTCGGCCGCCGACAGCCTGGCGCGGGTTCTGGACAACCCGGTGTCCAGCCTGCTCACCTGGTTGGTAATCGGCATTGCCCTGGCATTGCCCGCGGCCCTGGACGTCGCTCTGGACAATGCCCGTCAGCTCAGTGACAAGTGGGACAGCCCCGCCCAGCTGTCCCTGTTCCTGACCGCAACCGCCAGCGCGGAGCAATCCCGGGAACTCCAAAGGGAGCTGCAGGAAAGGCCGGATATCGCAGCGGTGGTGTTTGTCTCCCGGGAAGCGGCGCTGCAGGAATTCAGCCAGCTGTCCGGATTCGCGGATGTACTCGACAGCCTGGACAGTAACCCGCTGCCAGACCTGTTGCTGGTGACACCTGCCCCGGAGGCCGGACCAGTGACGGCGCTGCATCAAGAGCTGGCCGCCGATCCCCGGGTAGCAGAGGCGGTGCTGGACATGGCCTGGCTGGAACGTCTCAATACCCTTATGGAGCTCAGCCGGCGTATCGTGCTGGCCCTGGCCGCGGTGCTGGTGGCCGGGGTTGTGCTGATTCTGGGCAACACTATCCGCCTCGCCATTGAGAGCCGGCGCGAGGAAATCGTGGTGGTCAAGCTGGTGGGCGGCAGCAACGGCTTTGTCCGCAGGCCCTTCCTTTACACCGGCCTCTGGTACGGGGTTGGGGGCGGTTTTTTTGCCGCCCTGCTGGTGGCTGCGGCCCTGTGGTTCCTCGGCGAACCCGTGGCGCGGCTGGCAGAGCTGTACCAGAGTAGTTTCGAGCTGGGTGGGCTGGGGCTTATGGGCAGTCTCAACCTTGTCGTGCTCGGGGGCCTGCTCGGACTTACAGGGGCATGGCTGGCCGTTTCCCGGCATTTGGGCCGCATTGCGCCGCGTTGAAAGAATATTTTAACCTATTGTTATAAAAGGCTATTTTCTTATGAAGCTTAGTTCTGCCGGGAACTTCTCCGTTATTAGCACTCTAATTGAATGAGTGCTAGAATCAGGCACATTGAATATGGAGAGCCTCGCATGAGCAAAACCCTGCTACCGGTTGACCAGATGGTGCCGGGCGCCAATCTTGCGGCCTATGTCCAGGCGGTGGGCAGTATTCCGCTGCTGACTCCGGAGCGAGAGAAAGAGCTGGCCGAGGAGCTGTACTACAACGATAGCCTCGAGGCCGCCCGCCAACTGGTGATGTCACACCTGCGCTTTGTGGTCCACATAGCCCGCAGCTACTCCGGCTATGGCCTCGCGGAAGCGGATCTGATTCAAGAGGGCAACGTCGGCCTGATGAAGGCGGTGAAGCGCTTCAACCCCGAAAAAGGGGTGCGCCTGGTGTCTTTCGCGGTGCACTGGATCAAGGCCGAGATGCACGAATTTATTCTGCGCAACTGGCGCATCGTCAAGGTCGCCACCACCAAGGCCCAGCGCAAGCTGTTCTTCAATCTGCGTAGCGCGAAGAAAAACCTCGCCTGGCTGAGCGCGGAAGAGGCGCAGGCGGTAGCCAATGACCTGGGCGTTGATATTGTCGAGGTGCAGCGCATGGAAGGCCGGCTCACCAGCCGCGACGTCGCCTTCGACTCGCCCCTGGACCAGGACGATGACGATGCCGCCTGGCAGGCGCCCCAGTATTACCTGGAAGACCAGCGCAGTGACCCGGCCCTGGCGGTGGAATCCGACGACTGGCAGGAAAACAGCGAAGGACAGCTGTACCTGGCGCTGGCGGATCTGGACGAGCGCAGCCGCGATATCCTCGCCCAGCGCTGGCTGGCGGACGAGAAAGCCACCCTGCATGAGCTGGCGGCCAAGTACGAAGTTTCGGCCGAACGCATCCGCCAGTTGGAACAGAATGCGATGAAAAAACTGCGGACCGCTATCGCCGCCTGATTATCCCGCGGGAGTGACGCCGGCGTTTTACGTTACACTGGCACTCCCGTTCTCGCCGGATCCTCTGCCATGGCTCAAATCTTTATTGCCAGCGCCGCAATCAGCGGAGCTCTCGCCGTAGCCTTTGGCGCCTTTGGCGCCCACGCCCTCAAGAATCGTCTGGATGCACATGCCCTCGGTGTCTTTGAGACGGCCGTCCAGTATCATTTCTTCCATTCGCTGGCGTTGTTGGCGGTCGGCATCCTGGCCCTCAACTACCCTCACGTGAACCTGCTGCGCAGCAGCGGCTGGCTGTTTCTGCTCGGCCTGTTGGTATTCTCGGGCAGCCTGTATCTGCTCAGCTTCAGCGGCCTGCGCTGGCTGGGCGCGATAACTCCGCTGGGCGGCCTGGCCTTCATCGCCGGCTGGGGCTGCCTGGCCGCCGCCAGCTGGAAACTGCTGCCCTGACTTCATGACTGCTTCCCCGCACCGCCCCATCCGCAGTTACGTGCTGCGCATGGGGCGTCTTACCGACGGCCAGCAACGCGCTTTTGACGAGCACTGGCCGCGCTTTGGTCTGTCCCACAGTGACGGCCTGCTGGATTACCCGGCGGTGTTTGGCCGCGACGCGCCAAGGGTGTTGGAAATAGGCTTCGGCATGGGCCAGTCCCTGGTCGCCATGGCCGCCGCGGCGCCTGCCACCGACTTTATCGGCATCGAGGTGCATCGCCCCGGCGTGGGCAAGCTGTTGCACAGCATGGCGGAGGAGGGCGTGGACAATATCCGTATCTACTGCCACGACGCGGTCGAAGTGCTGCGCGACTGTATCCCGCCGGCTTCACTGGATACGATCCAGATCTTCTTCCCGGACCCCTGGCACAAAAAGCGTCACCACAAGCGGCGCCTGATCCAGCCGGCTTTTGCCGAGCAGCTGGTGGCCTACCTGAAGCCGGGCGGCGTCCTGCACCTGGCGACCGACTGGGAGAACTATGCCGGGCAAATGCTGGAAGTGCTGTCGGCAACGTCCGGGCTGGAGAATACCGCGGGCGCCGGCAACTATGCGCCCAAGCCTGAATCCCGGCCCCTCACCAAATTCGAACAGCGCGGCGAGCGCCTCGGCCACGGCGTCTGGGACCTGCTATTCCGCCGCGTTCAGTAATCGTTACCACCCTGGAGATCCAATGCTGCGTGCTCTGCGCCTGATATTGCTGACCACCGTTTGGACCGCGTTGGCTGCGGCAGCCGTTGCTGCGGCAGCCGTTGCTGCGGCAGCCGTCGCTGCGGCAGCCGTCGCTGCGCCGGCCGTTGCCGCGGCAGCCGAACCCGATCTGGAGCTGATCATGTCCGACCCGGACTGGATCGGCAATCCGCCCACCGGCGCCTACTGGTCCCACGATGGAGCGTCTGTGTACTACCATCAGAAGCGCGTGGGGGAGACTTTTAGCGACCTGTACCGGGTGGCATTGGACGACGACAGGGCGGCAATCGTCGCACCCGGTGAAGAAGCCGCCAGCGGCAATAATTCGCGCGTCTACAGCGCCGACCGCAAGCGCGTAGCCTGGGTCCATCGGGGCGACGTCATGCTGCGCGACCTGGCCCGCGGCGAGACCCGTCAGCTGACCCGCACCGCGGCGGTGGAAACTGCGCCGCTGTTCATGGCAGACGGGAACGCACTCGGGTTTTTGCGCGACGGCCAGCATTTCATTCATGAGTTTGCCAGCGGCCTGCAGGCCCAGGCCGCGGACATCCGCTTTGAGGAGGACCCGGCGGCGGAGCCCGACTTCGATACCCTGCGCGCGCAGCAGTTGCGCAACCTGGCGACCCTGCGCCGGCAGCAACAGCGCAAGGAGGCCAGGCAGGCCCACGACGAAGCGCGCCGTGCCGGCGACCCTGCTGCCGCGCCCGCGCCGATCTATCTCGGGAAGCAATGGCAGGAAGTGAAGCGCTCACTGTCACCCTCCGGCCGCTACCTGCTGCTGGTAGTGAAGGACAGGGAGGCCGACGAGGTTCAGGCGGGCAAGATGCCCAACTATGTAACCGCCGACGGTTATACCGCGGTCAGTGAAACCCGGCGCCGGGTGGGCCGCTCGGTGCCGCCGCCGCAGACCCTGCTGCTGGTGGACCTCGCAAGCGGCAGCGTCAGCCCCGTCGCCTACGACTCTTTGCCGGGCCATGACAGCGACCCGCTGGCGCAGCTGCGCAAGAGCGCGGTACGCTGGCATGTGCGGGAAGGCGCGGACCAGGAGCAGGTGGAGAAGCTGGTGCAAGCGCCCGAGCAACGCCCGCTGACGGTAGAGCGCATTGCGTGGAACAGCGCTGGCAGCCTGGCCGCGGTGCAGCTGCGTGCGATAGACAACAAGGATCGCTGGCTGGCCACCCTCGAGCCCGGCGAAGGCCGCCTGCGGCCCCAACACCGGCTCAGCGACCCGGCCTGGATCAACTGGGATCACAATGAATTTGGCTGGCTGCCCGACGGTGGCACGCTGTGGTATCTGTCCGAAGAATCCGGCTACTCCCATCTTTACATCAAGGCGGTGGACGAGCGCCGCGGCCGCCAGCTCACCGAGGGTGACTTCGTGGTGCGCGAGCCGGCACTGGACCCCTCAGGGCGCTGGTTCTACCTGGTGGCAAACCGCAGCCATCCGGGTAATTACGAGGTGTACCGGGTGGCCGCCGGCGGCGGCGAGCTGGAACAGCTGACCGAGCTGGACGGTGTGGTCCGCTTCCGGCTGTCCCCGGCCGGCGACCAGCTGCTGCTGTCCCGTTCCTGGATCGACCGGCACTCGGACCTGTACGTCCAGGCCGCCATCACCGATGCCGCCCCGCGGCAGCTCACTGATACCGTCAGCGACGCCTTCAAGGCTGTCGACTGGGTGATCCCCGAGATCGTCGAAGTGCCGTCGTCCCAGGTTGACGCGCCGATCTATTCCAAGCTCTACCTGCCGCCGGATTATCGCGCGGGCGAGTCCTACCCGGCGGTCATGTTTGTGCACGGTGCCGGCTACACCCAGAACGCCCACCGCGGCTGGCCTTACTATTTTCGCGAATTCATGTTCCACACCCTGCTCGCCAATGAAGGCTATGTGGTGATCGACATGGACTACCGGGCCTCCAAGGGCTACGGCCGCGACTGGCGCACCGCGATCTACCGCAACATGGGGCGCCCGGAACTCGAGGACTTCCGTGACGGGGTGGACTGGCTGGTCGAGAACTACGGTGTGGACCCGGGGCGAGTCGGTATTTACGGCGGTTCCTACGGCGGCTTCATGACTTTCATGGCACTGTTCCTGGAGCCCGACCTGTTCGCGGCCGGCGCCGCACTGCGGCCGGTGGCGGATTGGATACACTACGAACATTCCTATACCTCCAACATTCTCAACACACCGTTACTGGACCCGGAGGCCTACCACCGCAGCTCGCCGATAAACTATGTTCAGCACCTGGAAAAACCGCTGCTGATTGCTGCGGGCATGCAGGACGGTAACGTCTTCTTCCAGGATTCAGTGCTGGTATTACAGCGCCTGATCGAACTGAAAAAGGAAAATTTCGAGATAGCCATCTACCCGCTGGACCCGCACGGCTTCGTGAATCCAGAATCCTGGCTGGATGAGTACCGCCGCATTTACAAGCTGATGCAGACGAACCTGCGTTGAATTTATTTCTGGTAGCTCAGGCGAGAAACTCGGCAATCACCGAATCGAGGAAGCGCCGCCCCATGCTGGTGGCGCGTATCTGCCCCGCATCCAGTTCCAGCAAGCCGCGCCCGAGCAGCGAGTCCAGGGCGGGCTGCAGCGTATCTGCCGCCAGACCCGTGCGCGCGGTGTAGTCGACCAGGTGAAAGCCCGTATTGAGCCGCAGGGCGTTGAGCATGAATTCTCCGGGCAGGTCCCGCTCCTCCAGCCACAGCGGCCGGAGCTGCATCTGCTCCGGGGTTGCCGTCATATAGGCCTCGGGTTGCCGCCGTTTGGCATAGCGCAGGATGCGGCCGTCGGCGAAACTCACCTTGCCGTGGGCTCCGGCGCCGATACCCAGGTAATCGCCGAACTCCCAGTAATTCCGGTTGTGGCGGCACTGCTGGCCGGGCGCCGCCCAGGCCGAGACCTCGTACTGGCGCAGTTCGGTAGCCGCCAATAGCGCTTCGCCCGCATCCTGTATATCCGCCAGTGCATCTTCCACTGGCAGCAATGGCGGCTGTGTGTAGAACACGGTGTTCTGTTCAATGGTGAGCTGGTACCAGGAAAGGTGGCCGGTGCCATAGCCGGTGGCGGTGGCGAGATCAGCCAGAGCCAGCCCGGAATCCTGTCGCGGCAGGCCGTGCATCAGGTCCAGGTTGATGCGCTGGAAGCCAGCGCTGCGGGCGGCGGCGATGGCGGCGTGGGCCTGGTCGCTGTTGTGCACCCGCCCCAGCGCCTGCAGCTGGGCATCCTGGAAAGACTGGATGCCGATGGACAGGCGGTTGATGCCCGCCGCCCGGAAGCCGGCAAACTTTTCCGCCTCGGCGCTGCCCGGGTTGGCTTCCATGGTCGCTTCGAAGTCTGGTGCCAGCGGTACCCGCGCCGCAATACCCTGGAGCAGGCGCGCAATACCGGCGGCGCTGAACAGGCTGGGTGTGCCGCCGCCGATAAACAGAGTCGCGATGCTGCGGCCCTGGGTGTAGCGGGCATCCGCTGCCAGGTCAGCCAGCAGGCTGTCGATATAGGCCTGCTCCGGAATAAGCTTCGTTTCGTGGGAGTTGAAATCGCAATAGGGACACTTGCGCTCGCACCAGGGCAGGTGAATGTAAAGCCCCAGCGGGGGCAGTTGCAGCTCGGGCATCAGCTGCCCTGAAAGTCCGGGCCGCGCAGTGCCTGTTCCAGCTGGGCGCAGGCGATGGCCCGGTGACTGACGCGGTTCTTGGTGCGGGGTGCCAGTTCGGCGGCGCTGCAATTGAAGGCGGCAACGTGGAACAGTGGGTCATAGCCGAAGCCGCCGCTGCCCGCGGGCGCCTCCAGGATGTGGCCCTCCCAGCTGCCGTGGCAGATGATCGGGGTGGGGTCCAGGGCGTGGCGCATGAATACCAGTACACACTGGTAGCGGGCGCTGCGCTCGGCCCTGGGCACGCCGTCCAGGGCGGCCAGCAGCTTGCGGTTGTTGGCTTCGTCGCCGCCTTCGGCATAGCGCGCCGAGCGAATTCCCGGGGCACCCTGCAGGAAGTCCACTTCCAGCCCGGAATCGTCGGCAATGGCCGGAAGGCCGGTGTGCTGTGCCGCGGCCCGCGCCTTGAGGATGGCGTTTTCGACGAAGGTCAGCCCGGTTTCCTCGACTTCGGGTACCGCGAACTCCGATTGCGCCCGCAGCTTCACCCCGAGGGGCTCCAGGATGCGTGCCAGTTCCGCGAGCTTGCCCTGGTTACCGCTGGCGAGGACGACGGCCTGCGAGGGCGTGATCCTGGTCATCAGTGTTCGTACAGCTGGTGCTTGAGTTCAAAGCGGTAGCTTTCCTCCGCCCCCTCCGGCCGGAAATCGATGGTAAAGAAGCGCCACTCCTCGTTGATGAAGCGAAATTCGGCGAGGTAATAGATGGCCTCGCCCTCGCGGACTTCCAGGAACTCCAGCGCCTGCCCGGTGATGAGGTCGCGAGTGTTGCCTTGCAGCTGCATGCTGCGCGGCTCGGTGCCCTCGCCCACATGCTCGCGTACCGCCAGATTCAGTATCGCCCGGTTGTCGCCCCTGGTAATGCCGTAGGTGGACGCCACGCGGGGGTCGAGAAACGTGGTGTTGACCACGCTGTAGTGCAGTTCGTAGGGTCCGAAACGCTCGGACTGCTGGGCCGTTGCGCCCAGGGCAACAAGCAGCAACAGCGCCAGGGTGTAGCGTAGGTAGCGGATCATGATTACCTCAATGGCTGATCAGGTAGATGGCGGTGACGGCGAACAGGTTGGGCCAGGCACTGGCCAGCAGCGGCTTGCGCTCGGTGTTGCCGACCATGTCCCGGGCGAGAATGCGGATGCCGCGCTCCTCGCACAGCGCCTCGAAATCCTGCACCGTGCAAAAGTGGATATTGGGTGTGTCATACCAAGTATAGGGCATGAAGCGGGACACCGGCATGCGGCCGCGGGTACCCAGGTACAAACGGCAGCTCCAGTGAGCAAAGTTGGGAAAGGTGACAATACCCTGGCGGCCGATCCGCAGCATCTCATCCAGCACCCGGTCGGGGTAGTGAACCGCCTGCAGGGCGTGGGCCATCACCACCGTATCGAAACTCTGGTCGGGGAAATTGTCCATCCCCGCATCCATGTCCTGTTCCACAATGTTCAGGCCGCGGGCAACCGCTGCAGTGATTTTGTCCGGGTCGATTTCCAGCCCCAGGCCGCGCACCTCGCGCTCCTGCTGCAGCAGCTGCAGGAACTCGCCGTTCCCGCAGCCCAGGTCCAGCACTTTGGACCCGGGCTCGATCCAGCGCTGGATGTGGGTCAGATCGAGGCGCATCAGCGGTTCTCCCGCACGCGTTGCATATAGGCGCCAAACAGCTGCAGATAGCGGGGAATGGGCATCAGGAAAGCATCGTGGCCTTCATCGGCTTCAATTTCCGCGTAGGTCACCGGCCGGTCGGCGGCGATCAGGGCATCGACGATCTCCCGCGACCGCCGCGGTGAGAAGCGCCAGTCGGTGGAAAAGGACAGCACCAGGAAACTGCAGCGCGCTTCCCGGAACGCTGCCACCGGGTCATCGCCGAATTCCCGCGCCAGGTCGAAATAGTCCAGGGCCCGGGTCATCAGGATGTAGGTATTGGCGTCGAAGCTGCCGGAGAACTGGCTGCCCTGGTAGCGCAGGTAACTCTGGACCTGGAATTCGGCGCCCTCTTCACCTCCCAGCTCCAGGCTGCCGGAGCGCAGGTCGCGGCCGAACTTGTTGGCCATGGCGCCGTCGGACAGATAGGTGATGTGGCCGACCATGCGCGCGAGGGCCAGCCCCTGCGCCGGCAGCGTGTTATGCGCCAGATAGTGGCCGCCGGCGTAGCCCGGGTCCGACTGGATGGCCTGACGGGCGATCTCGTTGAAGGCAATGTTCTGGGCGCTCAGGCGCATGGCCGAGGCAATCACCACACAGTGGCGCAGGCGCTGTGGGTAGAGCAGGGCCCAGCGCATGGCCTGCATGCCACCCAGGCTGCCCCCTATCACTGCTGCCCAGCATTCAATGCCCAGATAGTCCGCCAGCCGGGCCTGGCTGTGCACCCAGTCCCGCACCCGCAGGGAGGGGAAGTCCGGCCCCCAGGGCTGGCCTGTCTCCGGGTTCAGGGTGACCGGCCCGGTGGAGCCGTGGCAGCCGCCCAGATTGTTCAGGCTGACGACAAAAAAGTGGTTGGTATCGATTGGTTTGCCGGGGCCGATGCATTCGTCCCACCAGCCCGGCTTGCGATCTTCGGCGCTGTGGTAGCCCGCGGCGTGATGGTGCCCGGATAGTGCGTGGCACACAAGGACCGCGTTTGAATGCCGGGCGTTGAGCTGGCCATAGGTTTCGTAGACCAGCTCGTAGTCCTCCAGAACCCGACCACAGGCCAGGGTCAGCGGCTCCGTGAACTGTGCGCGCTGGGGCGCAACGATACCGACGCTGGCGGGGTTCACGGCGCTGGGGTCAAAGTCCGATCACCAGCGCCGGGTGCAGGCCCACGCCTGCCGCCATGTGCCGCAGCGCAATCTGGATAATGTTGATCAGGATGAAAACCAGGATGGGCGAAAAGTCGAGGCCCCCCATATTCGGCAACATCTTGCGAAACGGCGCCATCACCGGCTCTGTGAGCTGGAACAGTAGCAGCAGGGCGGGGTGGCGGCTGGCGGGGGCAATCCAGCTGAGGATGATCATGGCCAGCAGGGCAAAAAAGTAGATATTGACCACCAGCCCGACTACGCCGAGCACTGACCATACCAGCAGCAGGCCGATATTCGGCAGCCCGATGCCGTTGAGTGCCAGCATTGCCGCGATGGCGGCCATCTGCAGCACCAGCGCCAGCAGCAGGGAGGACAGGTCGAGCCCGCCGAGGCTGGGCACGACCCGGCGCAGCGGCAGTACCAGCGGATTGGTCAGCCGGGCGAGAAACTGGCTCACCGGGTTGTAGAAGTCGGCCCGCACCACCTGCAGCAGCAAGCGCAGCACTACCGCCAGCAGCGCCAGGGTCAGCAGGGTCTGGATCAAATACGCGAGAATCTCGCTTATTGCACTCATGCTTTGCGGCTCTCCTGCGCGGCACCCATTTCCGCCGCGCGCTGTTGTGCCGCGGTCATTGCGTGCGCGACCAGTTCTCGCAGCCCCTCGTGCTCAAAGCACTGGACCGCGCGTTCGGTGGTGCCACCGGGGCTGGTCACACGACGTCGCAGCTCGGTCAGGCTGACGTCGCTCTCGCTCGCCATGCGCGCCGCGCCCAGGGCAGTCTGTTTGGTCATGGCAATGGCACACTCCCGCGACAGGCCCATGGCGCAACCTGCGTTGACCATGGCTTCCATGAACAGAAAGAAGTAGGCGGGACCGCTGCCGGACAGGGCGGTAATGGCATCGAGTTGGCTCTCCTCGGGCACCCATTCGATCAAACCCACGGCGCCGAGGACGGTGCTGGCCAGGTCACGCTGCACGGCGCTCACATTGCTGTTTGCGTACAGGGCAGTGGCGCCGACTCCGAGCAGCGCCGGCGTGTTGGGCATGCAGCGCACGACCGCTGTCGCAGCACCGAGGCCGGCCTCCATGGCGGCGATGGTGGTGCCCGCGGCAATGGAGATCACCAGCGCGCCCCTGGCCGTTACCGGCGCGGCGATGCTGTCCATCGCCGCGGCCATGATCTGGGGCTTCACCGCGAGGATCACCACGTCCGCGTCCGCACAGGCAGCGGCATTGTCCTGGAACGTCGCGATTGCACCCAGTTGGCGCAATTGCTCCAGGCTTTCCCTGGAGGGGTCCGAGGCCCGCAACGCGCTCGCGGGGTGGCCGCTTTCCAGCAGGCCACCGATGATGCTGGAGGCCATGTTGCCGGCGCCGATAAAGCTGATAACCGCAGTGTTCAAGGGCATTGATTCCGTTGGCTGATGGTCAGGGCAGGGCGCAGTATACACGCCGGATGGCGCCAAAATCACCCGCCGGGGGGCGCGCTGCGCGGGCCGAAAATGTCGGTGCCGACGCGAATGATGGTGGCGCCCTCGGCAATGGCGGCCTCCAGGTCGCCGGACATACCCATGGAGAGGGTGTCCAGGCCGGGGTCGTCGCGCTGTAATTCCGCCAGTGCCTGACGCAGGGCGGCAAAGGGCTGGCGCTGTTGCGCCGGTTCGGTGGCCGCCGCGGGGATGGCCATCAGTCCGCGCAGGCGCAGCCGGGGCAGTTGCGTGACCGCCCGCGCCAGTGCCGGCAGGTCCTCCAGGCTCACCCCGGACTTGCTCGCCTCCCCGGATATGTTTACCTGCAGGCAGACCTGCAGATCCGGCAGCTCTTCCGGCCGCTGTTCGCTCAGGCGTCTGGCTATCTTGAGCCGGTCGACGCTGTGCACCCAGTGGAAGTGGCTGGCGATTGGCCGGGTCTTGTTGGACTGGATGGGGCCGATGAAGTGCCAGCACAGGTCCAGATCCGCCAGTGTCTCGATCTTGTCCAGCGCCTCCTGCAGGTAGTTCTCGCCGAACTCGCGCAGGCCCAGTGCCGCGGCACTGCGTACATCCGTCGCCGGCCGGGTCTTGCTTACGGCCAGCACCCGCACAGTGTCCGGCTCGCGCTGGCTTTTTTCTGCGCTGAGTCGTACTCTTTCGAGCAGTCTGTCGATATTGTGCCTGAGGGTATCTGCGTCCATACCGGAGATGGTAGCGGATTCCGGCCGCGGCGGGCGAGTGAAGAATAAGTGGTTGCCGCGCCAGCCTGCGCCGGCAGCCGAACCCGGCGCTGGTGCCGGGCTGGCCCCAGGGGAGCGAATCGGTGGATATTACAGAACTTCTTGCGTTCAGCGCGAAACAGGGCGCATCGGACCTGCATCTGTCGGCGGGTTTGCCGCCGATGATCCGGGTGGACGGGGATGTGCGCCGCATCAACCTGCCGCCGATGGATCACAAGCAGGTGCACGACCTGATCTACGACATCATGAACGACAAGCAGCGCAAGGACTACGAGGAGTTCCTGGAGACGGACTTCTCCTTTGAAGTCCCCGGCGTCGCTCGTTTCCGGGTGAACGCCTTCAACCAGAATCGCGGCGCCGGCGGCGTATTCAGGACCATTCCCTCCAAGGTGTTGACCATGGAGGACCTGGGCATGGGCCAGGTCTTTCGCGACATATCAATGATGCCACGCGGCCTGGTGCTGGTCACCGGGCCCACCGGCTCCGGCAAGTCCACCACCCTGGCCGCCATGGTCGACCATATCAATGACAACAAGTATGAGCACATCCTCACCATCGAGGACCCCATCGAATTCGTGCATGAAAGCAAGAAGTGCCTGGTCAACCAGCGCGAAGTCCACCGCGACACCCTGGGCTTCTCCGAGGCCCTGCGCTCCGCCCTGCGCGAAGACCCGGACATCATCCTGGTTGGCGAGATGCGCGATCTCGAGACCATTCGCCTGGCGCTGACCGCCGCGGAGACCGGCCACCTGGTGTTTGGCACCCTGCATACCACCTCGGCGGCCAAGACCATTGACCGGATCGTGGACGTGTTTCCCGCTGCGGAGAAGTCCATGGTGCGCTCCATGCTGTCGGAATCGCTGCAGGCGGTCGTATCCCAGTCCCTGCTCAAGCGCGCCACCGGTGGCCGGGTGGCGGCGCACGAGATCATGCGCGGCACCTCGGCCATCCGCAACCTGATCCGCGAGGACAAGGTGGCGCAGATGTACTCCGCCATTCAAACCGGCCAGGCGCTGGGCATGCAGACCATGGACCAGTGCCTGAAGGAACTGGTCGAGCGGCGGGTGATCAACCGGGATGTCGCCCGCGAGAAAGCCCGCATGCCGGAAAACTTCTAGCCCCCGACGTCGAGAGGACACGCCATGAGGATCGAAGACCTGTTGCAACGCATCGTCAAGGAAGGCGCCTCCGACGGCTTTATCACCGCTGGCGCCGCGCCCTGCATAAAGGTAGATGGCCAGATCTACCCCGTCAGCGACACCAAGCTCAGCGAAGAACAGACCCGTGAAATTGTTCTCTCGACCATGAGCGACAAGCAGCGGGATGAGTTTCTCAGCACCAGCGAATGCAACTTCGCCCTCGCCAGCGAAGGCCTGGGGCGGTTCCGGGCCAGTGCCCTGGTACAACGCGGTCGCTGCGGCATGGTGCTGCGGCGGATTGAAACCCGCATTCCGGAAGTGGACGAGCTGGGCCTGCCCAAGATCATCGAGGATCTGTCGATGACCAAGCGGGGCCTGGTCATTTTTGTCGGTGCCACCGGCACCGGTAAATCCACCTCCCTGGCAGCGATGGTGGGGCACCGCAATCGCAACAGCCGCGGCCACATCATCAGTATTGAGGATCCGATAGAATTCATTCACGAGCACGCCAACTGCCTGGTAACCCAGCGCGAGGTGGGCATTGATACTGAATCCTTCGACGTGGCGTTGAAAAATACCCTGCGCCAGGCGCCGGATGTCATCATGATCGGAGAGGTGCGGTCGGCGGATACCATGGCCCAGGCGCTCACCTTTGCCGAAACCGGCCACCTGTGCCTGTGCACCCTGCACGCGAACAATGCCAACCAGGCACTGGACCGCATCCAGAGTTTCTTCCCCGCCAGCAGGCACACCCAGGTGTGGATGGACCTCTCCCTCAACCTGAAAGCCATGGTGGCGCAGCAATTGTTGCCGCGGAAAGACGGCAAGGGACGCGTCCCCGTGGTGGAAGTGCTGCTGAATTCGCCACTGATCCAGGAATACATCCGCAAGGGCGAAGTGCATCTGATCAAGGACGTGATGGCCAAGTCGACGGAGCTGGGTATGCAGACCCTGGACCAGTCGCTGGTGGCGGCCTACAAAAAGAGCTTCATCAGTCTGGAAGATGCAGTCCGCTATGCGGATTCGGCCAACGATGTCCGGCTGATGATAAAGATGTTCGAAAAGGGCCGTTCTCCCACGGACGGTACCCTGGGGCTCAGCTTCGACGAGGCCGACAATCGCGGCAACTATCTGGGGCGCAAGTAGCAGTTCAAGCTGGGGTCGGGCCGCGCCGGTAGTCCTCGTTCTCCCGCAACCAGGTCTGCAGGATCAGCTCCGCAGCATAGCTGTCGACGGGAACCGCCTTGTAATCACCTCGGTGCCCCTGCTGCCGTTGTTCTTCCTTGGCCGCGTAACTGCTCAGGCGCTCGTCAGTCATGCACACGGGCAAGCCCAGCCGGCCGTGTAAGCGGCGGCCGAACTTGCGCGCCCGGGTGGCCAGTTCACTGACGCTCCCGTCCATGTTCAGGGGGTCGCCGACCACCAGCAGGTCCGGTTGCCACTCGGCCACCAGTGCCTCCAGCGCCGTCCAGTCCGGGATCCCGTCTCGCGCACGCAGCACAGCGACGCTGCGGGTTGTGCCCAGCAGTGTGTTGCCCACGGCGACACCGATCTGCTTCAGGCCGTAGTCAAAGGCGAGCACAGTGGCGTGTTTGTGGTTGGCCGGGGTTGGCGAGTCAGGCATGCCCTGCCTGGGCTGAAATCAGATTCATGTCGATGCCGAGACCGGCCGCCGCCGCCGACAGCCGACGGTGCCAGGGGGTGGCGAAGATGATGTTGCTGTCCGCGGGCAGGGTCAGCCAGCTGTTGTGCGACAGCTCCTGCTCCAGTTGCCCCGCGGACCAGCCCGCATAGCCCAGGGCGATCAGATATTGTGCCGGCCCACTGCCGTCGGCGATGGCGCGCAGGATGTCGCGGGAGGTGGTGAGGGTGATGTCCGGGGTGACCTCGAGGCTCGCCTCCCAGTTTGCTTCGCTGTGGCGGTGCAGGACAAAGCCGTGGTCAATCTGCACCGGCCCCCCCGCCATTACCGGCTCGTCGCTGAAATTGCGGTGAGCGGCGATGTCGAGGTGCTCGAAAATCTCCGCCACGGTCAGGTCCAGAGGCTGGTTAATGATGATACCCATGGCCCCGCTTTCGCCGTGCTCGCAGATGTAGGTGATGCTCTGGGTGAAGATCCCCTCGGACAGGCTGGGCATGGCCAGCAGGAAGTGATCCCGCAGACAATTCCCGCTCTTGATGGCACTGGCCGCGGCCCGGACTGACATTGTGTGTGATAGACCCCTTCCCTGTGGCGGGCAACGTTTGCACCGCCAATTAGCCTGAGCTTAGCCGGTTTTCCTCGAATTGCCACGTGCGGATGATCTCCAGCTTGTCGGCGCTGGTCCTCAACTCGGCGGGAAACGGCGCAAATGGTGCCGCCATCCGCACTATCTTGATCGCCGCTTCATCCAGTACCGCATAGCCGGAAGAGGCGAGAACCTGGATGTCCTCAAGGCGCCCGTCGTAATTGATCACCACCAGCAGGCGCAGGCTGCCGTAGAGGCCGTAGCGGATTGACGCCTCCGGGTAGTACTGATTGCCCACCGCTTCCACTCGCCGCCGCCAGTCGTGCAGGTAGGCCGCGTCCGCGGCCTCCCGGGTCGAAAGCGAGGTCAGCCGTTTTACCCGAGGCCGGTTGGAATAGTCCCGCGCCTGGTCGTCCAGCGCCGCTTCCAGGTTCGCCAGTTCCCGGCTCAGACGTTCCGCGTCCGGGCTCAGCCCCGGCATCGCGGCAGCCTCCGGGGTGCTTGCGGCCGGGCTGGCGGGGGTCTGCCGCGGACTGGCACTGCTGGTGGTTACCGGCGTTCCGGTTTGCGGCTGCGCCCGGGGCGCCAGCTCGGCCTGCTGCTCGCTGGGCATGGCCAGGGGGGCACTGGCGGCGCTGCTGACGCTTGCCTCTGCCGACTCATCGCCACTGCCCTGCTGGCTGAATTGGGCGAGATGGGTGGCCTCGTCGGGGGCAAGTTCGCTGCGCCGCTGGGCCAGGGTGATTTCCAGCTGGGGGGTGTAGGCAGGCTCTGCGCCGGGATCAAAACCGATACCCAGCACCAGGATTGCGTGCAGAGTCGCGGCGAGGAAGATAGCTATCCCCAGGCCGTTTCCGGGTTCTGTGCCTATGCGCTGCTGCATGTCCCGCCTCAGCGTGCGGCCAACTCCTGGGCAATACAATCCATCAGCTGGCCGCCGATGTCCAGGTTATAGGCGTTATCGATTTCCCGAACCCCGGTGGGGCTGGTGACATTGATCTCCGTGAGGTAGTCCCCGATCACATCCAGGCCGACAAAATAGAGCCCCCGCTCCCGCAGGGAGGGGCCGACCTGGGCGGCAATCCACCGGTCCCTGTCGGAGAGCGGCTGCGCCCTGCCGGTGCCCCCGGCCGCCAGATTGCCGCGGGTTTCGCCCGCGACCGGGACACGCGCCAGGCAGTAGGGCAGCGGCTCGCCGTTGATCATCAGGATGCGTTTGTCGCCCTCGGTGATCTCGGGGATGAAGCGCTGGGCCATGATTGTGTGCTTGCCGTGGCCGGTCAGGGTTTCGAGGATGACGTTGAGGTTGGGGTCACCCGGCATGACCCGGAATATGGAGGAGCCGCCCATGCCGTCCAGGGGCTTGAATATGACGTCGCCGTGTTCCTTGTAAAAGGCCTTGAGCCGGGCAGGATCGCTGCTCACCAGCAGGGGCGGGCAGCACTGGGGGAACCGGGTGGCGAAAACCTTCTCGTTGCAGTCCCGCAGGCTCTGGCAGCGGTTCACGATCAGGGTGCCCTCGTTCTCGGCGGCCTCCAGCATATAGGTGGCGTAAACGTACTCGTTGTCGAAGGGCGGATCCTTGCGCATCAGGATCACATCGAGCTCGGTCAGGTCGCGCACATGCGCGGTCTCCAGCTGGAACCAGGCCTCCGGGTCGCGAAACACGGTCAGGTGCGCCATGCTGGCCCGGGCCTTGCCCTGTTCCAGGAACAGGTCCCCCGGTTCCATGTAGTACAGCTGCCAGTCCCGGGCCTGGGCGGCCAGGAGCATGGCCAGGGTGCTGTCTTTCTTGTACTGGATCCGCGAGATGGGATCCATGACTACGCCGATCTTGATGGTCATCGGGGATTTCCGCCGGTCTTGAGGGTTAGCTAAAGTACGCAATGGGTGAGTGCGGTGCAAGCCTGGGACGCGGCTACCGGGGTGTTTACCCGAGGCTGTTCATATCTCCCCAGCGGGCCTGCAGGATGGCGAGCGCCGCCAGCGGCGCCGTCTCGGTGCGCAGGACCCGCGGCCCCAGCGCCAGCGACGCGAAGCCGGCGGCCTCCGCAGCGGCAATCTCGGCCTCGCTGAGCCCCCCTTCGGGGCCTACCAGCAGGCTGACGGAAGCGGGAAAATCGGCTGCCCCCGGTGCCGCCGTCGCGCGGTGGTGGAGCACGTACCTGCGCTCGCCATCAGCGTGGTCCAGCCACTGCGCCAGCGCGACGGGCTCGTGCACTGCGGGGGTGACACTGCGCCCGCACTGTTCGCAAGCGCTTACCATCACCTGCCGCCAGTGCTGTCGTTTGCGCTCCTCCCGCTCCCCGCGCAGCCTTACCTCAGTGCGCTCGGTGTAGAGCGGACTGATCCCCGCCACGCCCAGCTCCGTGGCCTTCTGCACCACCCAGTCCATGCGCTCACCGCGGGAAATACCGATGCCGAGATGGATCCGCAGCGGCGATTCCGTCAGACCGGGCACGGCTTCCAGCAGCGCGACCGTAACCTGACGCTTGTCGGCCGCGACAATTCGGGCCCGGTATTCGACGCCGCTGCCGTCAAACAGGAACAGCTCTTCACCCTGTCCCATGCGCAGTACCCGGGCCAGGTGCTGGCTGGGGCCCGACTCCAGAGCCAGCTCCTCACCCGCTGCCAGGGCTTGCCCGGTAAAGATGCGCGGTATGCGCACGGTCCGCCTTCAGAGCCCCAGGTTGTTGCGGATTTGCCGGGTCGGCTCGATCTGGTTCATGGTATAGAAGTGCAGCCCGGGAGCGCCGCTGTCCAGCAGGGTCTGGCATAGCTGGGTGACCACTTCGATGCCGAACTGGCGGATGCTCTCCTGGTCATCGCCGTAGCCTTCTATGCGCTGGCAGATCCAGCGCGGAATCTCGGCGCCGCAATTGCGCGAAAACCGCGCCAGGTTGGTGAAGTTGGTGATCGGCATGATGCCGGCAACGATGGGCTTGTCGATACCGATCGCCGCGCACTGATCGAGGAAGTAGAAATAGGACTCCACGTTGTAGAAGTACTGGGTGATGGCGCTGTCGGCGCCGGCATCCAGCTTCCGCTTGAGGAATTTCAGGTCGCTGTCATAGCTGTCGGCCTGGGGATGGATTTCCGGGTAGGCGGCCACTTCAATATGGAAGTGCGCACCGGTCTGCTCCCGGACGAAGGCCACCAGCTCGCTGGCGTACACCAGCTGGCCGGCGCTACCCATCCCCGACGGCAGGTCGCCGCGCAGGGCCACCAGCCGCCGCACCCCCATGTCACGATAGCGCTGTAGCAGCGCGGCAATGGTGTCGCGGTCATCGGCACCGAAGCTCAGGTGTGGCGCGACATCAATGCCCTGGGCGCACAGCGCTTCCACGATACCCAGGGTGCTGTCGCGGGTTGAGCCGCCGGCGCCGTAGGTGACCGAGAAGAAGGCTGGATCCAGCGCCTGCAGCGCAGGTGTGGTCTTCTCCAGCAGTGCGGCCCGCCCTTCGGCGGTCTTGGGCGGAAAGTACTCGAAGCTGATGGTGCTCATGTCACTCCTAGTACTTGTAGCTGTCGGGCTTGAAGGGGCCTTCGACCCTGACGTTGATGTACTCGGCCTGGGACTTGGTCAGGCGGGTCATCACACCGCCGAAGCCAGCCACCATGTGCGCGGCCACTTCCTCGTCCAGTTTCTTCGGCAGTACTTCGACCTTCAGGGCCGCCGGTTTCATATCGGACTCCAGATTGGCGAAGCGGCGCTCGTACAGATAGATCTGTGCCAGCACCTGGTTGGCGAAGGAGCCGTCCATGATGCGCGAGGGGTGGCCGGTGGCATTGCCCAGGTTTACCAGGCGCCCTTCGGACAGCAGGATCAGGTAGTCGCTGCGGGCTTCGTCGCGGTAGACCTTGTGCACCTGCGGCTTCACCTCCTCCCACTGCCAGGTGCGGCGCATGAAGGCGGTGTCGATCTCGTTGTCGAAGTGGCCGATATTGCAGACCACGGCGTTGCACTTAAGGGCTCGCAGCATGTTCTCGTCACAGACGTTGAAGTTGCCGGTGCTGGTCACCAGCAGGTCGACGCTGCCCAACAGCTCGCGGTTGATGCAGTCCGGGGCGCCGCTGTTGATGCCGTCGATGAAGGGTGACACCACCTCGTAGCCGTCCATGCAGGCCTGCATGGCACAGATCGGGTCCACCTCGGCAATGCGCACGATCATGCCTTCCTGGCGCAGGGACTGGGCGGAGCCCTTGCCGACGTCGCCGTAGCCGATCACCAGCGCCTTCTTGCCCGCCAGCAGGTGGTCGGTACCGCGCTTGATGGCGTCGTTGAGGCTGTGCCGGCAGCCGTACTTGTTGTCGTTCTTGGACTTGGTGATGGAGTCGTTCACGTTCACCGCCGGAATCTTCAGCTCGCCCCGGGCCAGCATTTCCTGCAGCCGGTGTACGCCGGTGGTGGTCTCCTCGGTGACACCGTGAACGTGGTCCAGCACCGCCGGGTACTGCTGGTGCAGCAGGGCGGTCAGGTCGCCGCCGTCATCCAGCACCATGTTCGCGTCCCAGGGCTTGCCGTCCTTGAGAACGGTCTGTTCCAGGCACCACTCGTATTCTTCCTCGGTCTCGCCCTTCCAGGCGAATACCGGGATGCCGGCGGCGGCGATGGCGGCGGCGGCGTGGTCCTGGGTGGAGAAGATGTTGCAGGAGGACCAGCGCACTTCCGCGCCCAGTTCGATCAGGGTCTCGATCAACACGCCGGTCTGGATGGTCATGTGGATGCAGCCGAGGATCCTGGCGCCGGCCAGGGGCTGGCTGGTGCGGTATTTCTCACGCATGGCCATTAGCGCCGGCATTTCGGTTTCGGCAATGTCCAGTTCGCGGCGGCCCCAGTCGGCGAGGCTGATGTCGGCGACTTTGTAGTCCGCCTTGGTGTCGAGTTTCTTGGCTGTGCTCATGGTCATATCCTTCCTGCTGGTTGATTCAATTTTCGATTAATACTGCTTTGTGTTCCGTATTCCGTGTTCGTGTCCGTGGTTGGTGCTTCGTAGCGCGGCCCCGATTGCCGGCCGGCCGGGGCGACCGGGGCGGGCGGCCTGCGGCTGCCCTCGCTCCGGCGCCTGCTCCGGGCCCCGCCCCGACGCGCGTCCTGCGCGGCGGGGCTTTCCGGCACATCCATGTGCCTCCAGACCCTGCGCAGCCCCCTCCGCTCGGCGCCCTTTACGTTCGCCCCAACCGGCCGGCAATCGGGGCCTGGTTGAGGCGCCAGCTCCTCGGCCTGGTCGCCGGGACGCTTCGCTGCCGGCTGGGGCGGCGAAGTGCGCAAGTCCCGGCGGGCGGCGGGGACGCTTCGCTGCCCGCCGATGTGGCGCAGTGGTATGTGACCGCGGATGACCCAGTGGGTGACGCAAAGTCTGGGCGGCACCCAAGTCAGGCTCGGTGTGGTAGTTGGGGGTTTCGGGACTGTGTGAGACATGGATGTCGAACACAAGCCCCCATGGATGGGTTTACGGCGTGTCCCGAAACCCCCAACTACCACAGCGAGCCGATGCCACGGAGTCCCACTGCCCCACCAAGTAGGCACCCTGAAGTCCCGGTACCGACCGATTCACATAGCCGCCCGCAAAACCTCCGCCTTGTCCGTCTTCTCCCAGGTAAAGTCCGCGTCTTCCCGCCCAAAATGCCCATACGCCGCAGTTTTACGGTAAATCGGCCGCTTCAGATCCAGCATCTCGACGATACCCTTGGGTCGCAGGTCAAAATGCTCCCGCACCAGCTTGACGATGGTGGCGTCGGACAGCTTGCCGGTGCCGAAGGTGTTGAGCGAGATCGAGGTGGGCTCGGCGACGCCGATGGCGTAGGAGATCTGGATCTCGCAGCGGTCGGCGAGGCCGGCGGCGACGATATTCTTGGCCACGTAGCGGCCGGCGTAGGCGGCGGAGCGGTCGACCTTGGACGGGTCCTTGCCGGAGAACGCGCCGCCGCCGTGGCGGGCCATGCCGCCGTAGGTGTCGACGATGATCTTGCGTCCGGTGAGGCCGCAGTCACCGACCGGGCCGCCGATGATGAACTGGCCGGTGGGGTTGATGTGATAGCGGGTATCCGGCCCCAGCCAGGCTTCGGGCAGAACGTCCTTGATGATCAGGTCCATTACCGCCAGATGAATATCGGCCTGGCTGATGTTTTCGTCGTGCTGGGTAGAGAGCACGACCGCGTCGACCCCGATCGGGACGCCATTGTCGTAGCGCAGGGTAATCTGGCTCTTGGCGTCGGGTCGCAGCCAGGGCAGGGTGCCGTGCTTGCGCAGTTCAGCCTGGCGCTCAACCAGCCGGTGGGCGTAATAGATGGGCGCGGGCATCAGGGTGTCGGTTTCATTGGTGGCGTAGCCGAACATCAGGCCCTGGTCGCCGGCACCCTGTTCCTTTTCCGCGCTCTCGTCCACTCCCCGGGCGATATCGGCGCTCTGCTTGCCGATGGCGTTGAGTACGGCACAGGAGGCGCCGTCGAACCCCACTTCGGAGCTGTTGTAGCCTATATCCAGCACCACATTGCGGACTACGTCCTCGAGATCGACATAGGTGTTGGTGGTTACCTCCCCTGCGATCACGACCATGCCGGTCTTCACCAGGGTTTCCACGGCGACGCGGGCATCCCGGTCATCTTTCAGGATCTGGTCCAGGATGGCATCGGAAATCTGGTCGGCCATCTTGTCCGGATGTCCCTCGGAGACCGATTCAGAAGTGAAAATGGCGTACTCGCTCATACCGCGTTCCTTGTTGCTGTGTGTGGGTGGCCGAAAAGGCGCACCTGAATCTGAAAACCGTTGCGCTGGGCCAGGTAGACGCTGGCAATGTCTGCGAGGCCCGCTTCATGGGCCCAGTCCGCCAGCTCTTCCGGGGCGAACCCCAGCCACAGGTCACCGCAGTTCTCCCGTGCCCAGGCCTGATCGTGGCGGCACAGGTCGGTGACCAGCACGACGCCATCCGGCGCCAGGCAGTCGGCAACGTCGCGCAGGATCTGCTGCGGGCTGGGTGTGTGGTGCAGGACCATGTTGAGCACCACGCAGTCGGCCTGGAGCCCGGCGAGGCCGGTGTGGCTGGTATCGCCGTGGATGAACTCGACATTGCCCAGCCGCGCCCTGGCAGCGGAGGACCTGGCGCGTTCCAGCATCGCCGCGGCATTGTCCAGGGCGACGACTCGCCGGAACCGGGGGCTCAGTTCGGCGAGAAAGCTGCCGTCGCCGGGACCAACTTCCAGGGCGGTGTCCAGCCGCGCGAGGGGGGCGTCCCGCAGAATCTGGGCCACCGTGTCGGCGTACTGCTCGTAACTGGCGATCAGGTCCTGCTGCTGGCGGAATTTGTGGGCGTTGTCGCGGAAGAAGTGTCGGGAATTGGCCTCCCGCTGCTCCTGCACCGTGGCCAGGCGCTGTGCCAGGTTGTCAGGCAGGGGCAGCGCATCGAGCGTATCGAATATCTGCTGCTGCACGGCATCCAGGCCCGGTTGCTGCCCCAACTCGGCGCGCCGGTAGAAAATGGAGTTGCCCTCCCGGCGGGTAGCGACCAGCCCGGCGCCGGCAAGGACTTTCAGGTGGTGGCTGAGAGCAGGTTGGCGCATATCGAACAGGGTGCACAGCTCGGAGACGCCGAACGAGTCCTTGCGCAGCACCCGCAGTATTTGCAGGCGCAGGGGGTCCGCACTGGCCTTGCACAGGCTGGCGAGCGCTTCCAGGCGCGAGTCCGGACAGGCGCCGGCTGCGGGTTGTGGGCTGGTGGCAACTAACATGGCGCGGAAGTCTAGCAGGCATTGCAATCTATATCAAAATATTTTGATATAGATGCTGTCGCGGGGAAGAGGGGACGCGGTGTCCGGCAAATGTTTGGCGATTTGTTTGCCGTTGGCCCCTGCTTACGCGAAAATGGCGCCCCTTCTGCTGAAAGTCCCCGAACGTTTGCCCCCATGGAGTTGCCGATGCCAGCCCGTAACGAACTTGCCAATGCGATCCGCGCCCTGAGTATGGATGCCGTCCAGCGCGCCAATAGCGGTCACCCCGGCGCGCCCATGGGCATGGCTGATATCGCCGAAGTACTGTGGAACGATTACCTGCAACACAACCCGGCCAACCCGCACTGGCCCAACCGCGACCGTTTCGTGCTCTCCAACGGCCACGGTTCCATGTTGATCTACTCCCTGCTGCACTTGAGCGGGTACGACCTGCCGATGCAGGAACTGCAGAATTTCCGCCAGTTGCACAGCCTGACTCCCGGCCACCCGGAATACGGCTACGCGCCCGGCGTCGAGACCACCACCGGCCCGCTGGGCCAGGGCCTCGCCAATGCCGTGGGCATGGCACTGTCGGAGCGGGTGCTGGCGGCCCAGTTCAATCGTCCCGGGCACGATGTTATTGATCACTACACCTACGTTTTCGTCGGCGATGGGTGCCTGATGGAGGGGATTTCCCACGAGGCCAGCTCGCTGGCGGGTACCCTCGGCCTGGGCAAACTGATCGCGTTCTACGACGACAACGGTATTTCCATTGATGGCGAAGTGGAGGGCTGGTTTACTGACGACACGCCCGCCCGCTTCCGCGCCTATGGCTGGCAGGTTATCTCCAGCGTCGATGGCCACGATCCGGTGGAGATCCGCCAGGCTATCGAGACCGCTCGCGCGGAAGGCAGCAAGCCGACCCTGATCTGCTGCAAAACCCTCATTGGCAAAGGCGCACCCAACAAGCAGGGCTCCGAGTCCTGCCACGGGGCGCCGCTGGGTGCGGAGGAGATTGCCGCTACCCGGGAGGCCCTGGGCTGGCGGTACGCACCCTTCGAGATTCCGGAAGATATCTACGGCGGCTGGGATGCGCGCCCGGCCGGCGCCACCCGCGAGCAGCAGTGGGAAGAGGCCATGGCCGCCTATGCCAGCGCCCATCCGGGCCTGGCCGCCGAACTGCGGCGGCGCCTGGCCGGTGATCTGCCGGAGGATTTTTCCGCGCAGGCCCAGGCCTGGGTGGAACAGTGCCAGGCCGACGGCCAGACCATTGCCTCCCGCAAAGCCTCCCAGAACTGTCTCAACGCCTTCGGGCCGCTGCTGCCGGAACTGCTGGGCGGCTCCGCCGACCTGGCCGGTTCCAACCTGACCCTGTGGAGCGACTCCAAGGGAGTCAGCGCTGCCGACGCCAAGGGCAACTACGTCTACTACGGTGTGCGCGAATTCGGCATGACCGCCATCATGAACGGTATCGCCCTGCACGGCGGCTTTGTTCCGTACGGCGCCACGTTCCTGATGTTCATGGAGTACGCCCGCAATGCGGTGCGGATGGCGGCGCTGATGAAGCTGCGCTCGATTCTGGTCTACACCCACGATTCCATTGGTCTCGGCGAAGATGGCCCCACCCACCAGCCGGTGGAGCAACTGACCTCACTGCGCACGACGCCCAATCTGCACACCTGGCGCCCCTGTGATACCGTCGAATCCGCGGTGTCCTGGAAAGCCGCGCTGGAGCGCCGCAAGGGCCCGACTGCGCTGGTTTTTTCGCGCCAGAACCTCGCCCACCAGCCCCGCGAGCCGGAGCAGGTGGCCGCGATTGCCCGCGGTGCCTACACCCTGGTCGATTGCGCCCGCCATCCGCAGCTGATCCTGATTGCCACCGGCTCGGAAGTGCAGCTGGCGGTGGACGCCGCGGCGAGCCTGGCCGCCGCGGGCAAGCAGGTGCGGGTGGTCTCCATGCCCTGCGCCGAGCTGTTCATGGAGCAGGATGCCGGTTACCGCGAACAGGTCCTGCCCAGCGACGTGCTGGCCCGGGTAGCGGTGGAAGCCGGGCACACGGATTACTGGTACAAGTTCGTCGGCCTCGACGGCCGCGTGGTGGGTATGACCACCTTCGGCGAGTCCGCGCCCGCGGCTGACCTGATGCCGCACTTCGGCTTCACCGTCGACAACGTGGTGGCAGTGGCGGAAGAGATTCTGCTCGAGGAGTAAGGCCGTGCTGCGCCTCGCCATCAACGGTTATGGCCGCATCGGGCGCAGCATCCTGCGTGCGCTGTACGAGGGCTCGTTGCGAGACCGGTTGCAGGTCGTCGCCATCAACGAGCTGGCGGACGCGCGCACGGTCCTGCACCTGACCCGCTACGACAGCACCCATGGGCGCTTCGGCCTGCCTCTGGAAGGCGATGTCGGTGAAATACGGGTGGCGGGCGACCGCATAGCCCTGCTCAGCCAGCCAGAGGTGGCGAAACTGCCCTGGGCCGACCTCGGAGTCGATATGGTGCTGGAGTGCACCGGCGCCTTCAGCGACCGCGCCACCGCCGAGCTGCACCTGCGTGGCGGGGCCGGCAAGGTGCTGTTCTCGCAGCCGGCCCAGGGCGATGTGGATGCCACCGTGGTCTACGGCATCAACCACGATGCCCTGCGCGCGGAGCACCAGATTGTGTCGGCCGCCTCCTGCACCACCAATGGCATTGTGCCGGTCATCCACGCGCTCGACGACGCCCTGGGCATTGTCAGCGGCACCATCACCACCATCCACTCGGCGATGAACGACCAGCCCGTGCTGGACGCCTATCACCACACGGATCTGCGCAAGACCCGGGCCGCGGCCCAGTCCATCATTCCGGTGGATACCGCCCTGGCCAAGGGCATCGAACGCATCCTGCCGGCACTTGGAGGGCGCTTTACCGCCCAGGCCCTGCGGGTGCCGACCCTGAACGTGTCCGCCATGGACCTCACCGTGCAGGTAAGCCAGCCCACCAGTGAGCAGGCGGTGAACCGGATCCTGCGCGAGGCTGCCGCGGCCCGCTATCACGGTGTGCTTGGCTTTACCATTGAGCCGCTGGCATCCTGTGATTTCAACCACGACCCGCGCTCCAGCATCGTCGATGCCAGCCAGACCCGGGTCAGTGGCGAGCAGCTGGTTAAAGTGCTGACCTGGTTTGACAACGAGTGGGCCTACGCCAACCGCATGCTGGATGTGGCTGCCTGGTGGGGCAGCCTGTAAACTGAACAACAGCGCTGGAGAGCACCGATGATACTGATGACAGATCTTGACCTCGCCGGCAAGCGGCTGCTGATCCGCGAGGACCTCAACGTACCGCTGCAGGACGGCGTGGTCAGCAGTGACGCGCGCATCCGCGCCGCCCTGCCGACGATTCGCCAGGCGGCCGCGGCGGGCGCCAAAGTGCTGCTGATGTCCCACCTGGGGCGACCGCAAGAGGGCGTGTTTGCGGAGGAGTTTTCTCTGGCGCCGGTCGCCACGCATCTGGCGGAGCTGCTGGGCCAGCCGGTGACCCTGCTGGCGGAGTGGCGGGAAGGCGTCGACCTGGCTGACGGCGAGGTCGCGCTGCTGGAAAACGTGCGCTTCAATCCGGGCGAGAAAAAGGACGACGAGTCCCTGGCCCGGGCCTACGCAGCGCTCTGCGACATTTTTGTCATGGATGCTTTCGGCACCGCGCATCGTGCCCAGGCTTCCACCCACGGGGTAGCCCGCTTTGCCCCGGTCGCCTGCGCCGGCCCGCTGCTGGCCGCTGAACTCACTGCGCTGGACAAGGCCCTGGCGCAACCGGCGCGGCCCCTGGTCGCGATTGTCGGCGGCTCCAAGGTCTCCACCAAGCTGACAGTGCTGGAAAACCTGGCGGACAAGGTCGACCAGCTGGTGGTCGGCGGCGGCATCGCCAACACCTTCCTGGCAGCCAGCGGCAAGCCGGTGGGCAAATCCCTGTGCGAGCACGACCTGATCCCGGCGGCCCGGGCATTGATGGCCAGAACCAGTGTTCCCGTACCCGTGGATGTGGTTACGGGGAAGGAGTTCTCCGCCACCGCCACGGCGGAAACCAAGTCCGCGGACGCGGTAGCCGAGGACGACTTGATCCTGGATATCGGCCCCCAGGCCGCCGCCGCCATTGCCGAAGTCCTCGCCACTGCCGGCACCATCCTCTGGAACGGCCCGGTGGGTGTATTTGAATTCGACCAGTTCGGTGGTGGCACCGAAGCCCTGGCTCGGGCCATTGCCGACAGCCCGGCGTTCTCGCTCGCCGGTGGCGGTGACACTTTGGCGGCAATCGACAAGTACGGCATTGCCGACAAGGTCTCCTATATCTCGACCGGAGGCGGGGCCTTTCTGGAATACGTGGAAGGCAAGACCCTGCCCGCTGTCGCCATTCTCCAACAACGCGGCGAGGGCGTCTGAGGGCGCCGTCTCCGCCAGGAACTCATCGAGGATTTTCCCATGGCTCTTATAAGTATGCGTCAGTTGCTGGACCACGCCGCCGAACACGGCTATGGCGTGCCTGCCTTTAACGTCAACAATCTGGAACAGACCCGGGCCATCATGGAGGCGGCGGACGCCACCAATTCTCCGGTGATCATGCAGGCCAGTGCCGGCGCCCGGAAATACGCCGGCGCACCGTTTCTGCGCCACCTGATTCAGGCTGCGATCGAGGAATTCCCGCACATCCCGGTGGTCATGCATCAGGATCACGGGGTGTCCCCGGCGGTGTGCCAGCGCTCCATTCAGCTGGGCTTCAGCTCGGTGATGATGGACGGCTCCCTGGGTGTGGACGGCAAGACGCCCATGGACTACGACTACAACGCCAGCGTTACCCGTCAGGTGGTGGAAATGGCGCACGCTTGCGGCGTTTCCGTCGAGGGGGAGCTGGGTTGCCTGGGCTCCCTGGAAACCGGTCAGGCGGGGGAGGAGGACGGCAGCGGTGCGGCGGGGACCCTGAGCCATGAGCAGCTGCTGACTGATCCGGAAGAAGCCGCGGCGTTCGTCAAGGCGACCGGCGTCGATGCCCTCGCCATCGCCTGTGGCACCAGTCACGGGGCCTACAAGTTCAGCCGCCCGCCGACCGGGGATATCCTCGCCATCGACCGGATCAAGGAGATCCATGCCCGCATCCCCGACACCCACCTGGTGATGCACGGCTCTTCCTCGGTACCCCAGGAGTGGCTCGCCATCATCAACGAGTTCGGCGGCAACATCCCGGAAACCTACGGCGTGCCGGTGGAGCAGATCCAGGAAGGGATCCGTCACGGGGTGCGCAAGGTGAATATCGACACCGACCTGCGCCTGGCCTCCACCGGCGCCGCGCGCCGCTTTCTGGCCCAGAACCCGGCTGAATTCGATCCGCGCAAGTTCCTCGCCGCGACTACGGTGGCGATGAAGGACATCTGCAGAGACCGCTACGAATCCTTTGGCAGCGCCGGCCAGGCGGACAGGATCAAGGTCCGCTCACTGATCGCCATGCAGGAAGCCTACGACGCCGGCCAGCTGAAGCCGAAGGTCAACTAGCACCGCTGGTTGCGTGGCGCGCCCCGACCGCCAGAGCCTGCAGGCCCTCCGCGACGCGCTGCCGCCCCTCGGCGAGGCAGGCTCGGTACCGGGCCTGGCGGAATACCTTGAGTTCTACGGCCTGGACTTTGCCCGGCAGCAGGCGGGCGTAAGCCATGGGACAGGTACTATATCCAGCGGTGACTACCGGGTGGCCGTCCACTGCTGGCAGCAGCCCGGTGCCCGCCACAACCTGCTGCTGGTGCACGGCTACCTGGACCACGTCGGCCTCTACGGCCATCTGATTGGCCACGCCCTGGCGCGGGGCTGCAACGTGGTTGCCTTTGACCTCCCCGGCCACGGCCTCTCCACCGGTACCCCCGCCGCCATCGGGGAATTCCGCGATTACGGCAGCGCCATCCGCGACGTTCTGGCCGCGGTGCCCCTGCCCCGCCTGCCCTGGCAGGTAATGGCCCAGAGCACCGGCGGCGCCGCCCTGGTCGAATTTGCCCGCCACCATCCGCCCTGGCCCTTCACCGGCACCGTGCTGCTGGCTCCCCTGTTACGCCCCGCTGGCTGGTGGAAGGTCCGCGCTGCACACGCCCTGGTGCACCGCTTTGCCGACACCGTGCCCCGGGGCTTCGCCGAAAACTCCTCCGATCGCGATTTCCTCGCATTCATCCGCAATGACCCGCTGCAGTCCCACCGTATCCACACAAGCTGGGTCGGCGCCCTGCGCCGCTGGCTGGCGGCGCTGCCGCTGCAGGATCTCGGCGTGGGCCCGGCCCTGCTGCTGCAGGGCGATGCCGACACCACGGTGGACTGGCGCTACAATCTGCCGCAGTACGGGAAGCTGTTTCCGGGACTGCGGATTGAGCTGGTTCACGGCGCCGGACATCAGCTGGCCAACGAGTCACAGGCGTTGCGGGAACGGTATCTGAAGGTTGTTGACCGGTATCTTGGGTGGTGACCGTGCGAGTTGCTGTGAGTGCCTGTTCAGGAGTCATTGGACATCAGTTCTAGATTCGGCTCCGGCGCCCCTGGGGGTCTTCATGGACACGCCGTTAATACGTCCCTGTAGGCTTGGATGAAACATCCATGTTTCATACAGTCCATGAAGGCCCCCAGGGGCACCGGAGCCTCGCCTTTGTGCGGGGTCAGCGCTTCCTGATTCTTTCCAGCCGGCATTCACGGAATCGCAAGTGCTGCAGGTTTCCAGCCAAGTAGTTTCGAAAACGTAGTGCACGGCTTTTCGTTGGCAGAAAAAGAGGCGGCCGGTTCCGGGTGGGGGTTGCCGGACTGTATGAAACATGGATGTTTCATCCAAGCCCCCACGGACGGGTTCACGGCGTGTCCGGCAACCCCCACCTGGAACTGGCCGCCGGCTTCAAACACCGCGAACCGCGAACCGCGAACCGCGAACAGTGAGCAGTGAGCAGTTACACCGCTGCCAGGTTGAGAAACTTCTGCACCCCATCAAAGAACATCTGCACCGAGATGATCACCAGGATCATCCCCATCAGCCGCTCCATCGCGATCAACCCCCGCGCGCCCAGCGCCCGCAGTAGCAGGGGCGAGGCCATCAGCAGTACCGCGCAGACGCCCCAGGCCCCGACTACCGCCAGGGTCCAGTCCAGCATCCGATCCGGATCCTTGTGCACCAGCAGCATGGTGATCGCCAGCGCCGAGGGGCCGGCTACCATGGGGATGGCCAGCGGCACGATGAAGGGCTCGCCGTCGGGGGTGTCGCCCAGCATGCCCTGGGGGTTGGGGAAGATCATGCGCAAGGCGATCAGGAACAGGATGATAGCGCCGGCAATGCTGATGGATTCCTGGCGCAGGTTGAGCACCTCCAGCATGGTGGAGCCCGCATAGAGGAACAGCAGCAACACGCCCAGGGCGATCAGCATCTCGCGAAAAATGACCCACTGGCGACGTTTTGCTTCCACGTCTTTAAGCACAGCGAGAAAGATCGGAATATTGCCCAGCGGGTCCATCACGAACAGCAGGGTAACGAAGGCGGATACGGTGTCCATGAGTGCTCCGGTGCAGGGGGGGCCAGTTTAACCCGTGCAGGGGCTTCGCCGCGAGGACGCTCAAGCCGCCGTCTGGTAACATGCCGGCTGGCGTTTTGACTGGAGACAAGCGATGCACCGGATGCCCCCGGGCTGTATACGGCAGCCCCTGCGCACCCTGGTTTTGGCCTGGGAGCAGGCGCGATGAGCAGCCGCGAAGAGCGTATGCAAAAAGCGTTGGCGTCCCTGCGCGGCGGCAACGCCGAGGCGGCGGCATCCATGCTGGAGCAGCTTGCCGCGGAGGGCCCGGTACCGGCTGCGACCTGGTTGGCGCTGGCATTTGCGCGGGTGAATCTGGAGCAGTCAGATGCCGCGCTGGCGGCAGTGGATCAGGCGCTGGCGCTGGAGCCGCGCAATATCCGGGCGCTGCTGTTCAAGGCGGATCATCTCGACCGGCTGGGGCGTACCCGCACTGCGGTAAGTTTCTATCAGGGCGCTCTGCAGGTGGCGTCCGCCATGCCCCAGGCGCCCCAGGATGTAATGCAGGGGTTGCGCCGGGCCCAGGATGTCTGCGACCGCCAGGCGGCTCACTACGAAAACTACCTGCTGGAAACACTGGAGGCGGACGGTTTCAACCGCCGTGCACTGCCGCGCTTTTCCGAGTCCCTGGACATTGCCTGCGGCAAACGGCCGGTTCAGCTGCAGCAGCCCACCCGCTTTTATTTCCCGGGCCTGCCGCAGCGGGCCTTCTACGAACGCGACGAATTCGCCTGGGTGGAAGCGCTCGAGGCCCAGACCGATGCAATCCGCGAAGAACTGCTGGCGATTGAGCAGGACGCGGGCCAGTTTGAGCCCTATCTGCAATCCAACCCGGATTTGCCAAAGTTTAACGCCAGCGGGACTCTGGACAGCATGGACTGGAGCGCCTGCTATCTGTGGCGCGAGGGAGTCCGGGTGGATGCGGTGACGGACCGCTGCCCACGCACCATGGCCGCGCTGGAGCACGTGCCGCTGTGCCTGATTCCGGGCCAGATGCCCTCGGTACTGTTCTCGCGCCTGGCCCCCGGGACCCGCATCGAACCGCATCATGGCGCGGTCAACAGCCGGTTGATCTGTCACCTGCCGCTGGTAGTGCCACCGAACTGTGGTGAGCTGCGGGTGGGTAACTACAACAGGGCCTGGCGGGAGGGCGAGCTGCTGGTGTTCGATGACAGCATGGAGCACGAAGCCTGGAACCACAGCAGGGAGCGGCGGGTGGTGTTGCTGTTTGATATCTGGCGGCCGGAGCTGGAACCGGAGGAGAGGCACTGGGTGGCGAAGATGTTGCAGGCCGTCAAGGCCTATGGTGAACCATGACAGGCACAGGGTCAGCAGGCTTTGCACCCGCCTGGGACACCTACTGGCGAGGTACCCGGGAGAACGCCGCGCACAAGGAAGGGGGGGTTCAGGAGGCGCTACTGGTCGAATTCTGGCGTGAGCTGCTGCAGACGCAGCTGGCGCGAAACCCGGACCTGCGGGTCCTCGATCTCGCCTGTGGCAACGGCGCCGTCACCGGATTCGTGCGCCAGATCAGCCCGGCACTGGTGGTTCATTGCTGTGACTATTCGCTGCATGCCTTGGTGGAATTGGAGCGTCGCCACCCCGGCAATTTGCGGGTCGTGGCTGATGCCGCCCGCCTGCCCTATGCCGATGCCAGCATTGACCTCGTTGCCAGCCAGTATGGGGTCGAATATGCGGGGGCAGACGCCATCGTCGAAGCCGCGCGTCTGGTTGCTCCCGGGGGCACTCTCGCCCTGTTGCTGCATGTGTCTGAGGGGGCCATTTACCGCGAGTGCGAACGCAACAGGGATGTGGTCAACGCCATCCGGGCGCTGGACATACTGGCCCTGGCCCGAAGTGCCTTTGCCGCCGGGTTTGCCCTGAACGCCGGCACGGCCACCCCCGAGACGTTTAAGCAGGCAGAGCAGGCGTTCACGCCGGCGGTGAGGGGGTTGGAAGAAATACTGCGGGAAGCCGGGCCGACGGTGGCGGGCGGCCTGCCGGGGCAGCTGTACCGGGACATCGCGCACATGTACCGCAAAATGTCAGCCTACGACCCGGCTGAAATCCTTGGCTGGCTGGAGGGTATGGCCCGGGAACTTGACGCCTACCAGGGACGCATGCAGTCCATGCTCGATGCGGCACTGCCACGCGACCAGCTGCTGGCCCTGCAGGCGGAAGTTCAAGCGATGGGATTCGCCGCCTCGCCCCTGCGGAGCCTGACAGTAAATGACCACAGCCCGGCGGCAGCCTGGGCCCTGGTCATGCAGCGTCGCTGAGCGCTAGTTGCCAATCATGGTCGCGGAGTGCACGTTGCCGCGCTGAATGTTTTCGACCGCTTCCTTGCTGGTCCGCGCATCCTGCTCCCACTCGCGGTTGGGCTTGCAGAGGCGGGTACCGATGCGGGTCCCGGTCTTGATCACTTTCTTGCAGGTGATGGCGTTGGGGCTGCCGAGTTCCGCGCTCGCGACCTGGGTTGCGCCAGCGGCGGCAGGATTGGCATTATCTGCGACCTGGGTGGAAGAACAGGCGCCGAGCAGCGGGGCGACAAGAAGCAGTGCGAATAGCTGAAATGATTTCATAAAAATCTCCCATCAAACGACAATTGTGGACTCATGCAAGGTAAGCGTCAAACCGGTTTAACGCGCCAGGTTTGCCAGGCCGGTGTCTTGCAAAGGCAGTGGGTGCGCCGTTAGATTGCCAGATCCAGTGACCAGACCGAGGTACTCCCATCGCTTCCGCAACTGATCTGATCAAGCAGGCCCAGTATCTGGTGCAACAGGCCCCCGCCGAGCCCCAGTATCGGGATCGCCTGGCCACGCTATTGGAGCACAGCGGCCAGCGGGAGCAGGCGCTGGCCTGCTATGAGCGGTTTCTGCGGGATTATCCGGGAGAAACTGTCAGCCGCTACAATTATGCCTGTGTGCTGCGCCGTGCCGGTCGCAATGAGGAAGCGCTGGCGCAGTTCGGACGCGCCCTCGAGGAAAAAATCTCGGATCCCCAGGAGGTGCTGGCCACCATGGCGCCGATCCTGGCCGATCTGCAGCGCCACGCCGAGGCCAGGCAGGCGCTGGACCGGTCGCTGGCGCTGGATCCGGCTTTTTATCCCGCGCTGTATAACCTCGCGTTACTCGAGGAGGAGGAGGGCAATCAGGCGCAGGCACGGATGCTGCTGCAACGGATTCTGGCACGATCACCACACGATTCTGCAGCCCTCGCCCGCCTGGCCAACGGTCAACGCCTGGTCGACCCCGCCGATCCCTTGCCCGGGCAACTGGAGCGAGCACTTGCGAACGTGCGCAACAACCCCTTTGCCGAGGAGGAGTTGCGCTATGCGCTGGGCAAACTGCGAGATGATCTGGCGCAGTATCCCGAGGCATTTGCCCAGTACACCGAGGGCAATCGGCTCAGCCGCCAGCGTGTCGGCCCCTACGACCGCGCGGGCCAGGAACAGCTGGTCGCCGCGCTGCAGAATCGCTTCGCTGAACGCCCGCCGGATGCCGCGGATACCGACGCGTTCAGCCCGGTGTTTGTCTGCGGGATGTTCCGCTCCGGTTCCACCTTGCTGGAGCAAATGCTGGCAGCGCACCCTGCTGTTACTGCCGGTGGTGAACTGGACTTTTTCCCGTCCCGGGTGCCACTGAATGAGCTGCCAGGGCCGATACCCGCGGAGTCATTGGCCTTGAGCGACGGCTACCGGCAATTCCTGGCCAACACCTTCCCGGGGGCGGGGATGGTGACCAACAAACGCCCGGACAACTTCCTCTACCTGGGCCTCATCCTGAGTCTGTTTCCCAGCGCCCGCGTGCTCTATACCCACCGCAATCCGCTGGACAACTGTCTTTCGGTCTACTTCCAGCAACTGGGCCCGGGCTTTCGCTATGCCAACGACCTGCTGGACACAGGCCATTTCTACCGGCAGCAACAGCGTCTGCTGGAACACTGGCAGAGGGTGTTTCCGGACAATATTTTGCTGGTGGAGTACGAGCAGCTGGTGACCGCGCCGCGAGAGCAATTGGCCCAGGTGCTGGCCTTCCTCGGGCTGCCCTGGAACGACGGCTGCCTTGATTTTGCCCGGGTTCGCAATCGCGTGCGAACCGCCAGCGTCACCCAGGTTCGGGAGGGGCTGTACACCCGCTCCTGCGAACGCTGGCGCAACTATGCCCGGCAACTTGAGCCTCTGGCGGAGTACCTGCGGCAGCAGGGATTCCCCAACAGCCAGGCATAAAAAAACCCCGGCACCTGGCCGGGGTTCTGAAAGAGTGCCGGACCAGGCTTGCGCCGGGCCCGGCAGGTACCAGCCTAGAAGCTGACGGTCACACCGACGTACATGTAACGGCCCAGTGCGTCGTAGACGCCGGGGAAAGTATTACCGTTACCACCGATGGACGGGCCAGCCGCGTTACCGGCAATCGGGGGCTCCTTGTCCATGACGTTGTTGATACCCGCGCGGATGGAAGCGTTCTCCATAACGTCCCAGATACCGGCGACGTCAAAGTAGTTGTTGGAGGGCAGATCCAGGTTGCCGTTCAGGTCTTCAACTTCGCTCATGTGGCGCCACAGTACACTGGCAGTGACACTCCAGGGAGTGAGCCAGGTCACCCGCAGGTTGTTGCGGAAGTCCGGGTTCGGGAACCCGCAAACACCGCCCCAGACACCCTTGCAGTCTTCCGTCGGCGCGGAAGCCAGTTCCTGCTGGTCCCACTTGTCGACGATGGACATGGTGTTGCTCGCCGTCAGGGTGCCCATGTCGCCCAGGGTTACCGCGTAGTCGGCGACGATGTCGAAGCCTTCTACTTTCTCGATAGCCAGGTTGTCCAGCAGGGCTACGATTTTACCGCTGGAGTTGACGTCGGAGCCAATCCAGAGGTCGCCGCTGGTGCCACGCTGGACGTTGCCACACTGGGCCGTATTGCCGTCCAGACACTCGTTGAGGATGAACTCCGGGGTCAGGTTGCCGATACCCTGCTCGATCTCGATGGAGTACCAGTCAACGCTCAGGGTCAGGTCTTCAACAAAGCCCGGTGACCAGACGATACCCATGGAGTAGGTGTCAGCTTCTTCCGGAGCCACGTCGGGGTTGCCGCCCTGCAGGTAGTTGTACTGACCGGCAGGTGAGTTGGCAATGTTGCCGTACTGGCCAGCGGTAACGCCGGTGCGGGCACATTCCTCAGCGCTACGGAGCGGGGTGGGGCCGCCACAGGGGTCCTGCGCCATGTCGAACAGGTTCAGACCCTGGGCCTGGAACAGCTCGCGGATGTTGGCGGCGCGAACAGCACGCTGGAAGCTGGCGCGCAGCTTGACGTCCTGGTTGATGGCCCAGCCGCCGCGGATACCGTAGGTGTCCGTGGTCTGGTCGGTGGAGTAGTCGGAGTAGCGGTAGCCCAGGTCGAGGGTTACTTCTTCCGCCATGGCCGCACCTTCGATCAGCGGAATGCTGGTCTCGATGAAGAATTCCGTGACGTCAAAGCTGCCGCTCACTGGCAGGGTTGCACCGCCCTGGCCGGCGCCCAGGCCGAGGCGGAAGCCTTCGTCCGGGTCAAAGTTCAGGCTTTCCTTGCGGTATTCGGCGCCGAGTACGACTTCCACACCGTTGTTGGCGGAAGGCAGCTTGACGCCGTAGTCGCCGAGGCTGCCGGCCACAAAGCCGGTGAAGACTTTCTGATCGGTGGTGCCGCGGGCAAACAGGGGCAGCTGCAGATACTCAACCATCTCATCAGTGACTGCGCCTTCGGTGAAGATGTTCCAGGGCACGCAGGGCGGGCCAGAGCGGCACACGATGTTGCCTTCTTCGTCTTCAACCGCGTCCAGGGCCAGGGCGATCTTGTTGGAGCCGAAGTCGTTCAGGTAGGTGTTTTCCATGCTGACTTCGGAGTACTGGCCGGAGAAATCGTAGCGCCAGGAATCGTTGATGTCACCGCGCAGGCCGAACACGCCGCGGAAGCTGGTGTGGCGCAGGTCCTGCTGGCGGCCACCACCTTCCACGTTCCGACGGCCGATGTAGACTGTCTGCGAATCGTCCTGGGTCAGGCCGTAGTCGCCGCAAAGGACGTTAAACTGCTGCTGGGACAGGAAGGGGTTGCCGCAGGACAGACTGTCGGTCACGAAGAAGGCACCGGAAGGCGCAATCTGGGCCAGTGTCTGGTTGTCCATGAACATCAGCTCGGTGTAGGCCTCGACATGTTCATTGACCTGGTAGCGGCCGAAGGCGCCGGCGGTGTAGCGCTCGTCGGGGCGCTGGTAGTAGTTCAGCGGGCCGTAGTTGTAGACCTCACCGTCGCGCGGGACGAACTCGTTACCCACGACCTTGAAGTCGAAGGACTCACCCCGGTCGGTCGCCGGCAGTACGCCGAAATCGGAGAAGGTGCCGCGGGGCGCGGTGGCGGAGCCGAAGCAGCCAGTGGCCGGGTTGTTCAGGGCGCACGCGGAGTAGTCGCGCTCGCTCTGCAGAACAGCATCGACCTTGCGGTAGCCGGCGTAGGCGGTGACGTTACCGCGGCCGTTGTCGAAGTTGCCGCCCATGATCAAGGACCAGTTCTGCATGTCACCGTCGGTCTTGCTGCCGTCGGGGAAAGGGAACCCGGCGTCACCAACGATTTGCTGCAGGCCACTGTTGTCGTTGTCGTGGTGATACTGGCTGAACTGGTAGTCGAACTCGATGCCTTCGAAATCGTCAACCATGACGAAGTTGACAACGCCGGCGACCGCGTCGGAACCGTAGGTGGCGGAGGCGCCACCGGTCAGCACTTCAACCCGCTGGATCAGGGAGCCGGGGATCTGGTTGATGTCGGCGCCGATACCACCTTGCAGCGGCGAGCCAGAAGGCAGGCGGCGGCCGTTGACCAGCACCAGGGTACGGGCGTCACCCAGGTTGCGCAGGTTCAGGGTTGCGGTACCGGTGGCCCCGTTGGAGGTGCCGGTGTTCTGGTTGGAGTACACCTGCGGCAGGTTGCGCATCAGGTCTTCCACGCGCACGTTGCCCTGGAATTTGAACTCCTGCGCGTCCACCTGGGTAACCGGGCTGGTGGACACCAGGTTCGCTTTCTGGATGCGGGAACCGGTTACTACCACTTCCTCAACCAGAAGCTGCTCTTCCTGGGCGTTGGCGAACTGCGGCAGAGCCGCTGCTGCGCCCATGCCCAGAGCAGCCGAAACTGCCATGGTCAGACGATTTTTCCTTAACATAGTAAATACCCCTGCACTCTGTTTAAGTATGCGTTTCCTGTGGCCAATACCACTGGAGTCCAACATTAGACGAATTTGGCGGGGGGGTCCTCAAAGTTCCTTGCAATTTTGTGACATATTCACGCAATCGGCGAGGAACTCGGCAAATTACCAGAAATAGCCTGAATTTCTCGCGCCAGGATACTGATTGGCAAACGGTTTTCTAGCGCAGCCGGGTAACGCCAATGGACTTGCCGGAAGCCGTGACCGTCATTTTGTAGAAGCCCAGCAGGTTCTTTTCAATGACCACGGCGGTGTCGTCCCCGCGGTGGAAGTAGCGGCCCCGCAGACGCTGGCGCCAGACCTGGCCGTTATCGAGGTAGAACAGGGTATCCCCGGACCAGCCCTCAAAGGGCGGGTTGATGCGCGCCTCGATGCGGATTGATTCCTCCGCGGCGCGCACTTCCGGATTGCTGCGCAGCATCTCCGGGGCTTCTTCGGCGGTGTAGCTCAACAGCCAGCGGTCCAGGGCCTCCCGCTCCGCCGGTGTCAACTTGTGCAGGCCCGCTGCCTCAAACTGTTCCGCGGACATCAGTTTTTCCACGCCGGGAAAATCCTCTGCCGCCAGTGCGGGGGCAGTGGTGAAGACGGCGCAGAGCAGGGCTGAAGCGAGAACGGGAAAGCGCATGGTGTTGCTCCGTTGGTCAGAAACGCTGACTGATACGGGTGTACCAGAAGCGGCCCTTGAGGTCGTGGGTTCGGGCGTCGATGTTATCGTTAAACGCGGAGGCCGCCAAAGGGGCCGGTTCGTCAAAGGCATTGTCCACGCCCATGGTCAGGCGCAACCCGGCCAGCACCTCGAACACGTAGCTGAGTTGCAGGTCATGCACGGTCCAGTCGCTGATGCTGCGCCGGAGGTTGCTGCCCGGCAGCGTCTCCCGCATGGCGCTGACATGGTGGATGTCGTAGCTGGCGTGCCAGCGCTCCCGCTTCCAGCGCAGGCCGAGCTGGCCCTTCCACTCGGGGATGCCCCCCAGGCCCTCGGAAGCCTCGTCCAGGAAGGTGCCCGCGAGATCAATTGTGTTCGCGCCGGGGTCCTGCTGTGCCAGGTACTCCCGGATCCAGGCCCCGTTGCCGGTGACCGACAGCTGGCCCCAGGGCTGGTCGGGGAAGTGATAGGAGAAACCCAGATCGGCGCCGCGGATCCGGCGCCGGCCGACGTTGATGTTGTTGGCCTCGACCCGCACCAGGTTGCCGAGCGGGTCCCGGGTGACGCTGTCGGCGAAACTGCCGTTGCGGGCGTTCTGGTCGACGATAAACTGGGCGCTGGAGGACACAACGTCATCCTGTTTGATCTCCCAGTAGTCCGCGCTTACCCGCAGCCCGGGGATTCGCAGCGGGATCCAGACCAGTCCTGCGCTGAGGGAATCGGAGGTCTCCGCTTCCAGGTCGGGATTGCCGCCCTTTACCGTCAGGAACTGGTTGCGGCTCGGATCCGCCTGCTGCGTGCATCCCGGCAGTACGCCCGTATTTGCGGCCTGGGTACAGGGGTCACTGAGGAAAGCCTGTTGCTCGCTGCTGCCCTCGTACAGTTCGTTCAGGCTGGGAGCGCGGAAGCCGCGGGCATAGCCGCCGCGCAGGGTCAGGGATGGCCCCAGCTGCAGCTTCAGGCCCAGCTTGGGATTGGTGCTGGCGCCGAAGTCGCTGTAGGTGGAATGCCGGATGGCCGCCTCCAGTTCCAGGCCGCGGCCGCCGCTGGCACTGTTCCAGATTGGGACCCGGGACTCGGCGTACAGCTCGATGATCTTGCGGTCGCCGTGGGTGGCTTCGAAGTTGGTGGCACCGATCGTGCCCAGGCTGGCCAGGCGGGCATCGGGCCGCTTCGCGGTCGACTCATGCCTGAATTCCACCCCCAGCGCCAGGTCACCGCGCCCCGCTGGCAGGTTCAGCAGGGCGTTGCTCAGGTTGATGGCGGCGCTGGACAGGGACGAGTGACCGCTGGTTTCGCCGGCAACCCGCAGGTAATCGACCTGCTCTGGCCCGATGCTGCCGACGGGTCCCATGATCGCCACCGGCACACAGCCATCGACGCCGGCCCCCTGGCACTGGTCTGCAGGCCCCAGCGCCCGGCGCAGGCGTTCCGTGTCCACGAGGTTGGAGACGGTCTCGGTGGCCTCGCTGCGGCTCCAGTTGACGCCCATATCCCAGTGCCAGTCGGAATACAGGCCTTCCAGCATGGCACTGACGCGCCCGACCCGGGATTCATTGCGCTGAGTACGGGAAGGAAATTCCACCAATCTCCGGCGAACGTCGACAATATCCTGGCCAAAGTCATTGAAAGGGTTGTCCGCGGCCACGGTCAGCGGGATCTGTTCGAAACCGGTGAATACCGGTGTCGGGGCCAGAGTCGCCCGGGCGCTGGTCTGCAGGTAGCTGGCCTCGAGACTGGTCGTGACCTGCGGGTTGAGGTCCCGGTTGATGCTGGCGTAGACGCTGCTGCGCCGCAGTGGCACCACCGCGGTGGTAAAGGCCTGGAAGTCGAACAGGTCGTCGGGGCCGGTTGGCCGGTAGCTGCCATCGCTCCGGGCAATCAGGCTCTGGCCGTCGGGCAGGACAACGCGGGCGTTGGCGGTGGCGCTGGAGCGCTGGTCGGTACCGCCGAGAAGACGCGTGTCGGCACTGCGCGAGACCGCCCGGTCGCGGCTGAACAGGGGTTCCTGTTCATAGTGGGAGGCGCTCAGGAACAGCCCGCCGTCGCGGAAGCTGGTGCCGTATTGCAGGGTCTGGGTGGTCGTTGCAAGGTCGCCGCGACTGCTTTCGCCGTAATAGGTCTCGGCCAGGACGCCGTAGAAGTCCCGTTTCATGATCACATTGACTACGCCGGCGATGGCGTCAGAACCGTAGATGGCCGAGGCGCTGTCCTTGAGAATTTCCACCCGCTCCACGGCAGCAGGTGAAATACTGTTGAGATCCACGGATTCGCCCGACAGGCCATCATTGGCGACCCGGCGGCCGTTGATCAGGATCAGCGTGTTGCTGGCGGGGAGGCCGCGCAGGGTGACCGTGGCAGTGCCGTCGCCGCCGTTGGATATCGCCGTGCTGGTCGAGTTGCCGATGACAGCCGGCACGAATTTGAGCAGCTCGCCCAGGGTCTGGGCGCCGCTGCGCTCTATATCCGAGCGGGCATACACCTCTACCGGGGCGCTGAAGCGGTTGGGGTCGCGGCGGATGCGCGACCCGGTCAGGCTGCTGCCATAGACATAGGTTTCCTCCATGCCGGGCTCGTAGACCGGAAACCGGGCGCTGGTTTGCTCGGGGTTGTCACAGGGGCCGTCGCTGCAGTTGACCGCGTAGATGGCGACGATGCGATCGTCGATCAGTTCCCAGTGGAGCCCGCTGTCGGCGAGCAGTTGGGCCAGGGCCGCGTCCCGCTGCAGGCTACCCACCAGGGTCGGGGCGGGGAGATGCCGCGTGAGCCGGTCCGAGAACACGATCGGCGTGTTGCTCTGGCGGCTGAACTGGATCAGCGCCGAGGAGAGGGTGCTTTCGCGAATGTCGAAGCTGTGGGAGGGCAGCCCGCTACGCTGTGAGTCCTGCGCCCAGCCGCAAGCCGCGGCTACCGTCAGCCATGCCGAAACGATACCCTGCGCGATGCACCTTGTCGCCCGGGACTCGGCAAGCATTCTCGGACCCTGCCTGTCTGATTATTGCAACCCACTGATAAAGCAGGAGAAATACATACGGCCGCGGAAAGCGAACCGACAGGGGTTTGTTATATCCTACTGGCGGGGTTTGAGCAACTGCACGGTGCCGTTATCCAGCCGCACCACCTGCAGTTGCAGGCTGCGTTCGACGGCCTGGAGCACGCTGTCCGGATGATCGAGGTCGAATACGCCGGAGACCGTTAACCTGGCCACGTCGCGATCTCTGATGACGATACGGGTGTCGGTGTAGCGTGCCAGCTCGCGCGTCAGCTCCAGTAGCGGCATTTTGTCAGCAATCATTTCACCCTGCTGCCAGGCTGTCAGCGGAGTCGGGTCGACCGGGCGGCTGTCGCCGAGGCCGCGCTCGGAAGCCTGCAGGTATTCATTCGCCTCGAGCATGGCCGAGCGTGGGATGCGGCCGGCGCGAGCCGACTCGGTGATCCGGACCACGCCCTCGGTCACGGTGATATCGCTGGCGTCCTCTCTGCGGTAGATGTTGAAGGCGGTGCCAATGGCGGTGACTGTCGCGTTGCCAATGTTTACCTGGAACGGACGGTCGGCATCCGGCTCCACGGCAAAATAGACCTCGCCCCGCAACAGCGCGACCTGGCGCAGGGAGCCGCTGAACTCGACTTCGACCCGGCTGCCGGTATTGAGCGTGATGCGGGACTGGTCTTCCAGGGTAAAAGTCGCCCGCTCGCCCTGAGCGGTCTGGAATTCCTGTGAATAGACTTGATCGTCGCCGAGAGGCAAGACAATTACCGCGAGCACCAGGCCGGCTGCCAGGGCGGCGGCCCCTGCCAGCCACTGCCGCCGTGTACTGACGTTGGCCGCGGGCAGGGGCTGCTCGAACGGCAGGTGACGGACACTGCCGAGGTCGTCCCACAGTTCCAGCATCAGGTCCATGGCCTGCCGATGACTGGCGTCGGCAGCCAGCCACAGGGCGAAAGCCCGGTGGTCCTGCTCCGAGGCGTCGTCGCTGCGAAAACGCGCGATCCAGCTGGTGGCCGCGTCGCAATCCCGCTCGAACTGTCGTGTAAAGGTCTGGTTCATCTCTTCCCCGGCCGGCCGCTCTGTGTCTCGCCAACGCAGTACGGAAATTCCGCGGCGGGCCCACTTTTGTCTTATGGCTGTTAGTGTAACGAAAAAGCGCGAAGTTCCCTCAAGTAAATATTCACGGCTGGTCAGCCGCCGTCCTCGGGCGGGTACAGTGCCGCCAGCCGCTTGCGGCAGTGCTGCAGGGCCTGGAGGATATATTTCTCCACGCTGGACACGGAAACCTGCATGGCGTCTGCTATCTCGCCGTAGGAAAGGCCGTTGCGGCGGTGCAGCAGAAAGGCCTGGCGAATGTTGACCGGCAGCTCCTCTACGGCCTCGAAAATCAGCGCCAGCTTTTGCCTGGCGCCCAGGATGTGTTCCGGCGAGGCGCCGCTGGCATTGATATCCCGGGGCTCGCCTTCCTTGGCATGGTTGCGTTCACCGTTGAGGAACTGGAGGTGAAGCTTGCGCCTCCGCAGTTGGTCCACAGCCAGGTTGGTGGCCACCTGAAACAGGAAGGCGCGGGCGTTGTCCAGGGTTTCGGGGGCCTCTAGCCGGTGCAGTCGCAGGAAGGCCTCCTGGGCTACCTCGGCGGCGTCCTCTGGGTTGTCGAGTTTACGCGCCAGATAGCGCTCCAGGGCTGTGCCGTGGGTCGCGACCAGATGCGCGAGAAACTGGTGCTTCTTGTTTGCCGCCAAGGTGATGGTGCAACCCTCCTTGCGCCGGGAGAAGGCGCCCGCAGGCGCCGGGTTGTCAGAATAGTACGCGACTGCGGATTGTACCGTCTATGCTCGCCAGTTTTTCCAGGGCCACGTCCGAGTACTCTGCATCGACATCAATGACCACATAGCCGACGGCCTCATTGGTCTGCAGGAACTGGGCGGACACGTTGACATCGTTTTCCGAGAAGACCCGGTTGATCGCACTCATTACCCCCGGCACGTTGTGGTGGATATGCAGCAGGCGGTGGCTGCCCTCGTGTTCCGGCAGCGCCACCTCGGGCAAGTTGACCGAGGAGGTGCTGGTGCCGTTGTCGCTATAACGCGCCAGCTTCTCCGCGACCTCTACCCCGATGTTGGCCTGGGCCTCCACCGTGCTGCCACCGATGTGCGGAGTCAGGAAGGTGTTGTCGAAAGCCCGCAGGGGAGAGATGAACTCGTCGTCATTGGAACGGGGCTCCACCGGGAACACATCAATAGCCGCGCCGCCCAGATGGCCGTGGGCCAGGCTGGCAGCCAGGGCGTCGATATCCACCACCGTGCCGCGGGAGGCATTGATGAGAATACTGCCCCTGGGCATCTGCTCAAGCTGGCTCGCACCGACCATGTTGCGGGTGGTGCGGGTTTCCGGCACATGCAGGCTGACCACATCGGACTGGGCCAGCAGTTGCTCAAGATTTGGCAGCTGGCGGGCGTTGCCCAGAGGCAGCTTGCTGACCACGTCGTAGAACTGCACCTGCATGCCCAGACCCTCGGCAATGACGCCCAGCTGCATGCCGATATTGCCGTAGCCAACGATGCCCAGGCGCTTGCCGCGAATTTCGTAGGAGTCGACCGCGCTCTTCTGCCACTCGCCGCGATGGGCGGCAGCGTTCTTGGCGGCGACCCCGCGCAGCAGCAGAATGGCCTCGGCGATGACCAGCTCCGCTACGCTGCGGGTGTTGCTGAACGGGGCATTGAATACCGCGACGCCGCGTCGGGTCGCGGCCGCCAGGTCGACCTGGTTGGTGCCGATGCAGAAACAGCCCACCGCTACCAGCTTGCGGGCCGCTTCGATAATGTCTTCGGTAAGCTGCGTACGGGAGCGGATGCCGATAAAGTGGGCGTTGGCAACTGCCGTCTTCAGGTCCTCCGGCGCCAGCGCCTTCTGGTGCTGCTCGATATTCTCGTAGCCGGCATGGTGCAGGGTCTCGACCGCGGAGGGGTGGACCCCTTCCAGCAGGAGGAACTTGATCTTGTTTTTCTCTAGCGACTTGGGCGCCATAAGCGTGGGTGCTCCCGGGATGTGACTCTGTGGGCAGGAATACAAAAGGGCGCGTATGCTACCATAGGCCGGCCGTTTTTTGAGTGCCCTGCCCGCCTCCAGAGGAGCCCCCGAGTGACCCCCATCAGCCCTGATAACCTGGCAGCGCTGCAGGCCTGTGTCGGCGCGGATCGCGTCCTGACCGATGCCGCGGCCTTGGCCCAATACGGTCGCGACTGGACCCGGGTGCACACCCCGGCGCCCTCGGCGGTAGTCTTGCCGGGCTCCATCGCGGAGGTGCAAGCGCTGGTGCAGTTGGCCCTCGAGCGGCAACTGGCGCTGGTGCCTTCCGGCGGCCGCACCGGCCTGAGCGCCGGAGCCGTGGCCTGCAACGGCGAGATCGTCGTGGCCCTAGACCGCCTTAACCGCATTGCCGACTTCAACCCTGTCGACCGCACCGTGCGCTGTGGTGCCGGGGTGATTACCGCCCAGCTGCAGGCCTTTGCCGGGGACCAGGGCCTGTTTTACCCGGTGGATTTTGCCTCCAGCGGGTCCAGTCAGATCGGCGGCAATATCTCCACCAACGCCGGCGGCATCAAGGTGATTCGCCACGGCATGACCCGGGACTGGGTGGCGGGGCTCAAGGTGGTGACCGGCAGCGGCGAGTTGCTGGACCTGAACCGGGGCCTGGTCAAGAACAATGCCGGCTATGACCTGCGCCAGCTGGTGATCGGCGCCGAGGGCACCCTGGGCATCGTGGTCGAGGCCACCATGCAGCTCAGCCGGCCACCGAAGGACCTCGCGGTACTGGTGCTGGGGGTAACCGACATGGCGGCGGTGATGCGGGTACTGGAAACCTGGCAGGGCGCCATGGACCTGCAGGCCTTCGAGTTTTTCTCCGAGCTGGCGCTGCAGAAAGTTGTTGCCCACCAGGGCCTGCAGCGGCCCTTCGCGACCGAGGCGGATTTCTACGCCCTGCTGGAGTTCGAACAGAACACCCCCGCGGACATGGAGCAGGCCATGGCCCTGTTCGAGCACTGTATGGAGCAGGGCTGGGTGCTCGACGGAGTGGTGAGCCAGAGCGTGGCCCAGGCCCAGGCGCTGTGGCGTTTGCGGGAGGACATCTCGGAGACCATCTCCCGCTGGACCCCTTACAAGAACGATATCTCCACCACGATCGCCAGGGTTCCGGATTTCCTGGCGGAGGTGGAGGCGGTGGTCTCCAGCGCCTACCCGGACTTCGAGATCATCTGGTTTGGCCACATCGGCGACGGCAATGTGCATCTCAATGTGCTCAAGCCCGACGCGCTGCCAATGGCGGAATTCCAGCAGCGCTGCGGCGAGGTCAGCCGCTGGGTGTTCGAGATCGTGCAGCGCTACGAGGGCAGCGTATCAGCGGAGCACGGGGTGGGGCTGTTAAAGAAGGATTACCTGCACTACAGCCGGTCCGCGGCGGAGATCGCCATCATGCAGCAGATCAAGCGGGTGTTTGACCCGCAGGGGATCATGAACCCCGGGAAAATCTTCGACCTCTAGGGTCATGCCAGCCGCAGGGTTTTCACGCCCTCGGCAGTGCCCAGCAGCAGCACGTCCGCCGGCCGCAGGGCAAACAGGCCGTTGCTGACCACCCCGGCGATGTTGTTGATCTTGGCCTCCATGGCGAGCGGCTGCGGGATAGAGAAGTTGTGCACATCGAGGATGACGTTGCCGTTGTCGGTGACTACCCCTTCCCGGTACACCGGGTCGCCACCCAGTTTTACCAACTCCCGGGCGACATAGCTGCGGGCCATGGGAATGACTTCCACGGGCAGGGGGAACTCGCCCAGGGTATGCACCAGCTTGCTCTCGTCGGCGATGCAGATGAAGGTGCGGGCGACCGCGGCGACGATTTTCTCCCGGGTCAGGGCGGCCCCGCCGCCCTTGATAAGCTGCAGGGAGTCATTGGCTTCGTCGGCACCGTCGATATAAAAGTCCACCTGATTGACGGTACTGAGTTCATACACCGGAATGCCATGCTGCCGCAGGCGTTCAGCGGAAGCGTCCGAGCTGGCCACCGTTGCATTGACCTGGCCGCGCAGCTCGGCAAGGTTGTCGATGAACAGGTTGGCGGTGGAACCGGTGCCGATGCCCAGCACGGTATTGTCCTCCAGATAGGGCCGGATGTAGTCGAGTGCCGCGGTTGCCACTGCCTGTTTCAGTTCATCCTGTGTCATCGCTGTGCTCCCTCCATTTCCTTTGTGTCAGCAGTATAGGAGAGGGAAAGCGCCAGCACACGCAAAATACCTGTTGTCCTTGCAGCATCGGAGCTGAAATCGGGCGCTGGCTCCATTACCATGACGGGCTGATTTCAATGTGGATAGCTGTGCCCATGCCCAAGTCCTATATCAAGCGCATCCTCGATGCCCGCGTCTATGACATCGCGCGCGAAACTCCGGTCGACGAAGCGATGCTGATGTCCCGGCGGCTGGGCAACCGCGTTCTGTTCAAGCGCGAGGACCTGCAGCCGGTTTTTTCCTTCAAGCTGCGTGGCGCCTACAACAAGATGCAAAAACTCACTCCCGAGCAGCTGGCCTGCGGCGTGGTGGCGGCTTCGGCGGGCAATCATGCCCAGGGCCTGGCCATGGCCGCACATCACATGGGGGTGAAGGCTATTATCGTGATGCCCCGGACCACTCCCCAGATCAAGGTGGATGCGGTACGCAACCGCGGTGCCCGGGTGGTGCTGCACGGCGACTCCTTCGACGAGGCCTCGGTTTACGCGCAGAAACTGGTAGCGGAGAAATCCATGGTCTATGTGCATCCGTTCGATGACCCGGACGTGATCGCCGGGCAGGGCACCGTGGGCATGGAGATCGTGCGTCAGCTCCAGCGGCCGCTGGATGCCATCTTTGTGCCTGTGGGCGGCGGCGGCCTGCTGGCGGGAGTTGCCGCCTATATCAAATACGTATGGCCGGAAACCCGGTTGATCGGGGTGGAGCCGGAGGATGCCGCCTGCCTGCAGCTGGCACTACAGAAAGGCCGCCGCGCGATCCTGCCGGAGGTGGGCCTGTTCGCCGATGGCTGTGCGGTGGCGCAGATCGGCAAGGAGACTTTTCGGGTGATTCGCGACACGGTGGATGAAGTCGTGACCGCCAGCACCGATGAAATCTGTGCCGCTATCAAGGACATCTTCGAGGACACCCGTGGTATCGCCGAACCCGCCGGGGCACTGGCCCTGGCCGGCCTGAAGAAGTACGTGGAGCGCACCGGGGTCAAGGGCCAGGATCTGCTGGCCATTGTCAGCGGCGCCAACACCAACTTTGATCGCCTCCGTTACATCTCCGAGCGCACCGAGATTGGCGAACACCGGGAGGCGGTCATCAGCGTTACCATTCCCGAGCGCCCCGGCAGCTTCCGGGCTTTTTGCAGCGCCCTGGGGCGCCGCAACATCACCGAGTTCAACTACCGTTACTCGGACCCCGGGGCTGCCCTGGTATTCCTCGGCCTGTCGGTAGTGCCGGGAGGAAATGATCAGGCCGAATTGCTGGCGGACTTGCAGGAGCAGGGTTATGCCACGGAAGACATGACCGATAACGAGATGGCAAAGTTGCATATCCGCTATATGGTCGGCGGTCGTGCTCCGGCCCACCTGCAAAATGAAGTGGTCTATCGGGTTGAGTTTCCGGAGCGCCCGGGAGCCCTGCTCAAGTTCCTGTCCGGACTTGGCCAGCGCTGGAATATCTCCATGTTCCACTACCGCAACCACGGTGCCGCCTACGGTCGCATCCTGCTCGGTGTGCAGGTGCCGCGCGCCGAGCGCCGGGAATTCCGCGAAGTTCTGGAAGCGGTGGGTTACCCCTGTTGGGACGAAACCGGCAACCGGGCCTACCAGCTTTATCTGGGGCAGTCCCAACCGGGTCAGTCCCAAAGTGGGTGACCTTGCGTCCTCCAGCCGGGAAAAACTGTAGATTGCGGCAGATTCAGGGTTTCATTTCAAAAATTGCTGGGCTAGACTCGGTCACGTTCGTGAATAATGCCAAAAAAACTCTGGAATATAACTATTATGAGAGTGTTGCCGTGAAGAGTAAGCCGGATTTTATCCTCGTCCTCATCGCTGCCTTCGGCATTGGTGTGCTGGTCACCATGTTGTTGCCCCTCACCGCTACGGATACCGTGGCTGCTCCCGCATCCGAGCTTCAGGCCGGTCTCATTATTACCGAATAGGGCATTGCCGGGTAAAACGGCACCTCAAGGGCACTCTGCATCGGCGCAGCGGTGCAGGATCGTTTCCGTCAGCACATAATCCAGCGCCACATCCCAGCGCTCCGCCATCTGGCCCGTGAGCTCCTGGCAGCTGAAACCCATTCCTACTCTCAGCGGCCCTGCCGGCCCTGCCAGTGTGCGGTCATAGAATCCGCCCCCCATTCCCAGGCGGTAGCCGTCCCGCTGCCAGCCAACCAGCGGCAGGAAAACGATATCCAGCTCAGCTGTGTCGGGCTCGGGGCTGCCGGGTTGGGGTTCGGGGATGCCGAACTGGTTTACAGGGAGAGTGGTGTCCGCATCCCAGCGGCGAAAAATCAGGCGGTTGTCACCCGCCAGCACCGGCAAATAGAGATTGCGCTGCTGCTCCCGGCAGGCGGCGGCCAGCGGTCGCGGATCCAGCTCGCCGTCGTTCGGCCAGTAGAAGGCGATGTGTCGCGCAGTGTGCCAACCGGGGAGACCGGCGGCCAGTGCGGCTGCAGCGGTGGCTGCCTGTGCCCTGAAGGCTGGAGCAAGTGCCTGCCGCTTTCGGCGCAGGTATTTGCGCAGGGCGGGCTTGGCTTGTTGCTCTGGGCTCATGAAGAGGATGGATTCCCGGCATAGCGTTGACAGAGTGGCCCTTGAACCCGACGGTTCAAGGCGGGGGCTCCTGCACTGTTTTCAGGCTTTCCGGAACGGGCCGGACTTGCACACCAACAGCGGCGAGGATCCTCCAGGTATAGACTTATCGGCTCGAGGACTTGTCTGCCTGGCGCATATGCCAGGGATCCAGGATCAAGTATACACGATCCGGCAACCGGCTTGGGGCTCAGTTGATTTCCAGCTGCCGAATTTGGTGCAGGGCCTGGTCAATTTTCCGTTGCAGACCCTGGACAGACTGGGCGTCTGGGCTCGCGGCTGCCCCGGCTCCGCCGCCCTGATCGGAGGCTTGCAGCAGTTCGTGGCTGATGTTCAGCGCCGCCATGACTGCGATACGCTCCAGGCCGATAACCTTGCCACTGTCGCGGATCGCGCGCATTTGCTTGTCGAGATACCGGGCCGAGACGATCAACTCCGCCTGCTGCTCTTCCGGGCAGGCCACCTGGTATTCCTTGTCGAGAATTCGCACCGAGACCGTGTTGACCGGATTCACAGGCATTACTCCATTGACCGCAGGCGCGCTATCATGGCTTCGACCTTGGACCGCGCCAGCTCGTTCTTGCTGACAAGGTCCTGCCGTTCCCGGCGCCAGTCGTCGTTCTCGCCCTGCAGCCGCTGGTTTTCACGATTGAGGTCCCGGCACAGGGCAATCAGTTCGTCGATTTTGGACTCCAGTGCCTGAAGCGGGGTATCTGCCATGACGCTGTACTTGGGCTGTGTGAATATAGGGCTTACTATAGAGCCGGCTGTGGAGCAGGTCAACGCAGCAAAAGTTTTTGAATTTCAATAGCCTGCCCGCCTTTTTGCAGTTTTCGGTGGAGGTGCGGCAGACGCAGCGGGGGTTTGCTGGATGTTTGACAGGTTACCGGGCGATACGGGGCTGTTCGTTTTCGATGAAGTGGCGGATCAGCTGCTGGAACAGGGTGCGGCCATTTCCCCTTCGGAACTGCACGGTTGCCTGGTCGGTCTGCTGGCGGCCGGGCACAGCGATGACTCGGGTGCTGGTCTCGCCGCCCTTAACCACGCGCTGGAACTGGACCTGCATGGGGATCTGGCCGACGAGGTCATGCAGCTCTACACGGTCAGCGAGCAAGCTCTCGGCGAGGACCTGTTCGACTTCTGCCCGCTGCTGCCGGATGACAGCCACGAACTGGCGGTGCGTACCCAGTGTCTGGCGCACTGGTGCCAGGGCTTTCTGGCCGGCTTTGCCCGCGCCATTGTGATGTCCGGCACCGGTGCCGAAACGCTGCCCGGCGACAGCACCGAGATCCTGCGGGATTTTGCCGCCATGGCCCAGGCCGATGCGGATGCCCTCCAGGAGGATGACGATGATGCCGAAGCCGCCTATGTCGAGCTGGTGGAGTACATGCGGGTGGCGGCGGTCAACGTGTTCCTCGACAGCCGCGCCCGCAAGGAAGACCGCGAGCAGGCGGCGGGAGGTTCCGATGTCCGTCACTAGGGGCGAGCGTGTCGGGCGGCGGAGCGGGCGCCGGTGAGCGCGGTGAAAATCAGCAAAAATGAATTCGAGCGCCGCCGGCAGCGCCTGATGGCGCTGATGGAGCCGAACAGCATTGCCATTATTCCCGCCGCCAGGGAGCAGCTGCGCAGCCGGGACACAGAGTATCCGTTCCGTCAGGACAGCGACTTTCACTACCTCTGCGGATTTCCCGAACCGGATGCGGTGCTGGTGCTGGTGCCCGGTCGCGAGCATGGGGAATATGTTCTGTTCTGCCGCGAACGGGATCCCGGGATGGAACTCTGGCACGGTTATCGCGCGGGGCCCGAGGGCGCGTGCGCTGACTACGGCGCCGATGATGCCTTTCCCGTCGGTGATATCGACGATATTCTGCCGGGGCTGATCGAAGGCCGGGAGCGGGTCTATTACTCCATGGGGCGCAGTACCGACTATGACCGCCGGGTCATGGCCTGGGTGAATCTGATTCGCAGCAAGGAGTCCAGCGGTGCGGTGCCGCCGGGGGAATTTACCGATCTCGACCATATGCTGCACGACCTGCGGCTGAAAAAGAGCGCGGCTGAGCTGCGGCTGCTGGCCCACGCCGGGGAGATTACCGCCCGCGCCCATTGCCGGGCCATGCGCCATGCCCGCCCGGGGGTTTTTGAGTACCAGCTCGAGGCTGAGCTGTTGCATGAATTCGCCAGCGGCGGCGCCCGTCAACCGGCGTATCCAAGCATTGTTGGCAGCGGCCCCAACAGCTGCATCCTGCACTACACCGAAAATGGCCGCGCCCTGCGCAAAGGGGACCTGGTGCTGATCGATGCGGGCTGCGAGTATCAGGGCTACGCTGCGGATGTTACCCGCACCTTTCCGGTGAGCGGACGCTTCAGCCGCCAGCAGCGCGCCATCTACAGCATTGTGCTGGAGGCGCAGCAGGCCGCGATTGCGGCGGTGCGCCCGGGCAATCACTGGAACGCGCCCCACGAAGCAACCGTGGAGGTTATTACCCGGGGTCTGCGCGATCTCGGCCTGCTGCAGGGTGAGGTGCAGGAATTGGTCGCCGCTGAAGCCTACAAGGAGTTCTATATGCATCGAGCCGGCCACTGGCTGGGTCTGGATGTCCACGATGTCGGCGACTACCGCGTTGCCGGGGAATGGCGGCAGCTCGAACCCGGTATGGTGCTGACGGTTGAGCCGGGGATTTATATCGCCCCTGACAACACACGGGTGGCGCCGCGCTGGCGCGGCATCGGCATCAGGATCGAGGACGATGTGGTGGTAACCGACGCCGGTTGCCAGGTATTGACCGACGGCGTGCCGCGCCAGCCCGACGCGATTGAAGCGCTGATGGCAGGCTGAGCAAAATGACCGAACAGCGGGACATTGTGATAGCGGGTGGCGGCATGGTGGGCATAAGCCTCGCCCTGGAGCTGGGCCGGCTGCTGCCGGCAACGAGCCGCATCACGCTGGTGGAAGGCTTCACCCTGCCGCCGCCGGCCAGCTCGGCACCGGATTACCATCCGTCATTCGATGCCCGCTCCACGGCCCTGAGCTACAGCTCGCAACTGATCTACCAGGCCATGGGGCTGTGGCCGGCACTGCAGCGCTGGCTGTGCCCCATCAGCACCATTCACGTGTCCAGCCGCGGGCACTTTGGCAGCACCCTGCTGCGGGCCGCGGACTATGGCTGGCAGGCGCTGGGGCACGTGGTTGAGAATCCGTGGCTGGGCCAGACCCTGCTGCACGCGTTGCGCGGGCAGGGCCGGGTGGAACTGCTGAATCCGGCGCAAGTGGTCGCCGCCACGGCGGTCAGCGGCGGGGTCGATCTGGCACTGGAAGGCACTACTCCGGCGCGCCTGCACACGGCTCTGCTGGTGGTTGCCGATGGGGCGGATTCCGGGTTGCGCCAGGGCCTGGGCGTCAGCAGCAGTGAAAAGACCTATCGTCAGCACGCCCTGATTTGCAATATCGCCACCGCGCAGCCGCACAGCGGCTGCGCCTTCGAGCGCTTTACCGACGAGGGGCCGCTGGCGCTATTGCCGCTGCTGCCCGCCGCAGGCAGCAGCAACCGCAGTGCCCTGGTGTGGACCCTGCCCCCGGAGCGGGCGGAGAGCCTGCTAGGCTGTACCGACGATAAGTTCCTGGCGGCCCTGCAACAGCGCTTTGGCTACCGCCTCGGGCGCCTGCTGCAAGCCGGTGCGCGTCAGGCTTATCCGCTGTCCCTGCGGCACTGCGAAGAACAGGTGCGGGCCGGTGTGGTGGTCATGGGCAATGCCGCCCATGCCCTGCATCCCGTGGCGGGGCAGGGTTTCAACCTGGCCCTGCGCGATATTGCCGCCCTGGGCCGGGTACTGGCGCCGGCGGTGGCTGCCGGAGCGAGCCCGGGCTCGCTGTCGGTGCTGCAGCGTTACCGGGAGCATCAGCGCGAGGACCAGCTGCGGACCATCCAGTTCAGCGACCGGCTGCCCGCCCTGTTCATGCACTCTGACCCGATGCTGGCGCTGGCCCGGGACCTCGCCCTGTCCGGCCTGGACTGGGCGGCACCGCTGAAACGGGCTTTCGTCGAGCACGCCGCTGGCCTGGAGGCCACCCGTGGCTGAGCTGCCGGGCTGCGATGTGGCAATTGTCGGTGCCGGCATTGCCGGTAGCGCGCTGGCGCTGGGCTTGTCGGGGCACGGCTTGTCGGTGACGGTAATCGAGGCGCAGCCCCTCGATTCCGGGCCGCTGCCCGCAGGCCTGGAGCTGGAGGATTTCGACCCACGGGTGGTGGCGTTGAACCCCAGGTCGCAGGATCTGCTGGAGCAGTGGGGTGCCTGGCAGGGTGTCGTGGACTACCGCAGCTGCGCCTATCGGCATATGACGGTGTGGGATGCAGACGGCACCGGCGCGATTGATTTTGACTGCAGCGACGTCGGCGCCATCGCTCTCGGCCATATAGTGGAGAACCGGGCGTTGGTCCGCTCCCTGCTCGCCCGGCTGCAGGCCGCAGCGGATGTTCGCCTGCTCGCGCCCGAGCGGCTGCAGGCCTGTAGCCGCGAAGGGGCGGGTGGCATGCTGCTGCAGCTGGAATCCGGGAGCCAGCTGCGGGCGGGGCTGGTAGTGGCCGCCGACGGCGCCCTGTCCAGAGTGCGGGAATTGCTCGACTTCCGTACCCGCGAGTGGGACTACGGCCACCACGCCATCGTCGCCACGGTACAGGTAGAGCAGGATCACCGGGCCACCGCGTGGCAGCGCTTCCTGCCCACCGGGCCGCTGGCGTTCCTGCCCCTGCCCGGAACCGCCAGGGCGCATTACTGCTCGCTGGTCTGGTCCATCGATTCGGACCGGGTAGAGGGGCTCATGAATATGGCCGAAGAAGAGTTCTGCCTCGCTCTCGGACGGGCCTTTGAGCAGCGTCTCGGCAAGGTGCTGGCCTGCTCCCGGCGCTATTCGTTTCCGTTGCGCCAGCGCCATGCGCTGGACTATGTGCAGCCCGGAGCGGCTCTGGTAGCCGATGCCGCGCACACCATCCACCCCCTCGCGGGCCAGGGGATCAACCTGGGTTTGCAGGATGTTGCCGTGCTGGCGGAGGAGTTGTTGCGTGCCCGGCAGCGGGGCGAGGCACCGGGAAGTCTGACGGTACTGAAGCGCTACCAGCGCCGCCGCAAGGGCGAGAACCTGGCCATGATGGTAGCCATGGACGGTTTCAAGCGCCTGTTCGAGCAGCCCGCGCTGCCGCTGCGCTGGTTGCGCAACGCGGGCATGCGCGGGGTGGATCGAGCGCGCCCGCTGAAGCAGCGGCTGATGCAGCAGGCCATGGGCGTAGCGGAGCGCGACTAGCCGGCTTCTGCAACCGCTGATTGTTTTTCATGGTCCTGCCGTTAGAATGTGGCCTTGCCAGCCCCGGCGGCCGCCGGATCCCGAACGAGAGGATGCACCATGAGCCAGACCCCCAGTGAACTGAAATACGCCAGCAGCCATGAGTGGGCGCGCCTCGAGGAAGATGGCACGGTGACCATCGGCATCACCGACCACGCCCAGGAGGCCCTGGGCGACGTGGTTTTTGTCGAGCTTCCGGAAGTGGGCGACCGCCTGGCGGCGGGGGACGAGGCCGGTGTGGTGGAATCCGTCAAGGCCGCTTCCGACATCTACGCGCCGCTCAGCGGTGAGGTCATCGCGATCAACGATACCCTGGAGGACGAGCCGGAAACGGTCAACGGGAACCCGTACAACGATGGCTGGTTCTTTCGTATCCAGCCCGACGATAGCAACGAACTGGAAAACCTGCTGAGTGCGGAGGATTACACCGAGCACTGTGCCGACGAGTGACCGCCGACCTGTTCCTGCGTCCCGGCGCTGACCGCCGCCTCGGGGCGGGTCATCTCTGGGTCTATTCCAACGAAATTGATGTCCAGCGCAGCCCCTTGCAGGCATTTACTGCCGGCGACCGCGTGGCGGTGCGCAAGGCCGACGGCGTTCTGCTGGGCTCGGCCTACATGGAGCCCCAGGCACTGATCTGCGCCAGGCTCTACGCTCACGGCGAGGATCGGGCCCTGAATGCCCCCTTGCTGCAGGCGCTGGCGGCGCGCGCCCTGGCCAGCCGCGAGGCGCTGTTGGCGGATGCCTGTTACCGCTTGATCTATGGCGACAGCGACGGCATACCGGGGCTGGTGGTGGACCGGTTTGGCGACTATCTGGTGCTGCAGTTCCACAACGCCGGCATCGAGTGCTACGAGGCGGAGATTGTGGCGGCCCTGGTCGCGCTACTGGAGCCGGCGGGCATTCTGTTGCGGGCCGACAGCCGCAGCCGCCGCGAGCAGAACCTGCCGGAGCGGATTGAGGTGGTCTACGGGGAGGTGCCAGAGACGGTGCCGCTGCGGGAAAACGGTGTGTCCTTTCAGGTGCCAGTATTCCAGGGCCAGAAGACCGGCTGGTTCTATGACCATCGCATGGCCCGCGCGCGATTGGCCGCCTACGCACCGGGCAAGCGGGTGCTGGACGTCTACAGCTATATCGGTGGCTGGGGCATCCAGGCCGCCGTCTTCGGCGCCAGTGAGGTGCACTTTGTAGACAGCTCGGCGACGGCGCTGGAGGGCGTACGCGGCAACGCTCGCCTGAACGGCTTGGAGGACAGGGTTCAGCTGCGCCAGGGACCGGCGGCCGAGACCCTGCAGGCGCTGCAGCATGAGGGCGAGACCTTCGACCTGGTGATTCTGGATCCCCCCGCGTTTATCCAGCGCCGCAAGGACATCAAGAAGGGCATCAAGGCCTACCAGCGGATCAATGAGCTGGGGCTCAGGCTGCTGCGGCCCGGCGGGGTCCTGGTGTCCGGTTCCTGCTCCATGCACCTGGCCCGGGCGGACCTGATGGCCGCCATGCAGGGCGCGGCCCGACGCAGCGGTTGCGAACTGAGGGTACTGGAACAGGGCGGACAGGGGCCGGATCATCCGGTGCACCCGCTGATCCCGGAAACCGAGTACCTGAAGTCGGTGTTTGCCCGCCGCCTCAGCCCCGCAGGGATATGATCGGCCAGTTGGCTTCCAGAGCCCGCGCTTTCAGGGTCGGGTCCGGGTCCACCGCCACCGCGTAATCCACTTGCTCCAGCAGGGGCAGGTCATTGTGGGAGTCGCTGTAAAACCAGCTCCCCGCCAAATCCAATTGTTGCTGCTGCAGCCAGGCCTGCAGGCGCAGTACCTTGCCACTGTGGTAGGACGGAATGCCGACCGGTTCCCCGGTATACCGCCCTTCGCTGATCTCCGCCTCGCAGGCCAGCAGGTCGGTGATACCGAGCGCGTCGACAATGGGGCGCGTGATGAAGTGGTTGGTCGCGGTGATGACCAGCAGCCGGTGGCGCTGGCGCCGGTGGCTGTCGATCAGGCGCAGTGCCTGCGGCAGCATGATGGGTTCGATCTTCTCCCGCATGAATTGCCGGTGCAGCGGCGCCAGCTCCTCCGGCGAGCGCCCTTTGAGCGGCCCCAGGGCAAAGCGCAGGTAGGCGTCAATGTCCAGGGCGCCGGCCTGGTAATCGCGGTAGAAACGCTCGTTGTCACGGGCAAAGGAATCACCGTCCACCAGAGCCTGTTCACAGACGAATTGTCCCCACAGGTTGTCGCTGTCGCCGCCGATCAGGGTGTTGTCGAGGTCAAAAATGGCAAGAGTCATGGCTTCTCCAGGCAACCGCGGAGGATAGCGCGGCGAGCGCCCCGAGTAAATTTCCCGGCGGCCGGAAATTGTGGAACAATGGTCCGCCTGATAAGAAGGTAGCTATTGGTGATCGATTCAGATGGATTCAGGGCTAACGTAGGCATAGTGCTGGCCAATGACGCCGGCCAACTACTGTGGGCCCGGCGCGTGGGCGGCAGGGATGCCTGGCAGTTTCCGCAGGGCGGGATCAACCCGGGTGAATCTGCCGAGCAGGCCCTCTACCGCGAGCTGGAAGAAGAAGTCGGGCTGACCGAGGACGCGGTCCGGGTGGTCGCCGCAACCCGCGGCTGGCTGCGCTACCGATTGCCCCGGCGTTTTATCCGCAAGGGGCAGAAGCCGGTCTGCATCGGCCAGAAGCAAAAATGGTTCCTGCTCCACCTGCGGACTGCCGATGATGCCGTTCGCCTGGATGGCAACGGCAAGCCGGAGTTCGACCACTGGCAGTGGGTCAGTTACTGGTATCCGCTGAACCAGGTGGTCGCATTCAAACGCGAGGTCTACCGGCGCGCCCTCAAGGAGCTGGCGCCACCGCTGGCCCGCATCACCCGGGACCACAGCTGATGGCGGCAATGATGCTGGAGACACTCCGCAACATTGTGCAGGAGGTAAATGCCGCCGAGGGGCTTAACGATGCCCTGGAAATCATCGTCAAGCGCGTTCGCGATGCCATGGGCACCGAAGTCTGCAGTGTCTATATGCGCGACGAACACAGCGGGCGCCTGGTATTTCGCGCCACCGAGGGTCTGAATGCGCTGCAGATCGGCGAGGCCAGTCTGGCCCCGGGGGAGGGGCTGGTGGGCCTGGTGGCCAGCCGCGAGGAGCCGGTCAACCTGGAGGATGCCGAGAGCCACCCCAGGTTCCAGCTGCTCAAGGGCCTCGGCGAGGAATCCTTCCACGCCTTTCTCGGCGTGCCGATTATCCACCAGCGCGACGTGTTGGGCGTGCTCGTCATCCAGCAGGCGAAGCGGCGCCGCTTCGATGAAAGCGAAGAAGCCTTTCTGGTTACCATGTCGGCCCAGTTGGCGGGCGTTATTGCCCACGCCAGGGTTACCGGCGCGGTACAGGAGGAGCTGCGCGCCGGTGCCGGTGGCCCGGCCCGCATCAATGGTATCGCCGGAGCGCCGGGAGTCGCCATCGGCACCGCGGTGGTGGTGTCCCCGGTTGCAGACCTGTTTGCGGTACCGCGCAAGCCGGCCGTCAGCCGACGCGACGAACTGCGCGCGTTCAAGGCGGCGCTGGCGGCGGTGCGCACCGATATCGAGGCGGTATCGGAGAACCTTCGGGGGGAAATGAGCCCGGAGGACCATGCCCTGTTTGATGTCTATCTGGGGATACTCGGTGACTCTGCCATCGGTGGCGAGGTCGCCCGTCTGATCAAGGCGGGGCAGTGGGCCCAGGGCGCCCTCAGCGAGGTCATGATCAGGCATATCCGCCATTTCGAGAGGATGGAGCACAGTTACCTGCGGGAGCGGGCGGTCGACGTCAAGGACCTCGGTACGCGAGTGCTTGCTTACCTGCAGGATGAGGCAAAAAAGGAGCTCAAGTCCTATCCGGAGCAGACCATTCTGGTGGGCGAGGAACTGACTGCCTCGGCTCTGGGCGAAGTCCCCAGGGAGCGGCTGGTCGGCCTTATCTCGGTGCGCGGCTCCGGCAACTCGCACGTTGCCATTCTGGCGCGGGCGATGGGGGTGCCGACGGTGATGGGCGCCGTGGACCTGCCCTATACCCGGCTCCAGGACCGGGAAGTGGTGATCGACGGCTACAACGGCATCGTCCACCTGAACCCCCTGCCGGAAGTTCGGGCGCGGTTCCAGGCGCTGGCGGACCAGGATAAGGCTGTATCCCGGGATCTGGAATCCCTGCGGGATCTGCCCTGCGAGACCCTCGATGGCCACCGCTTGCCTCTCTGGGTCAACACCGGCCTGATGGCTGATGTCACCCGCTCGCTCGAGCAGGGCGCGGAGGGCGTCGGTCTGTACCGCACCGAAGTCCCCTTCCTGCTGCGTGACCGCTTTCCCAGCGAGGAGGAGCAGCGCCAGATCTATCGCGAGCAGCTGGAGGCCTTCGCCCCCAGGCCGGTCACCATGCGCACCCTGGACATCGGTGGCGACAAGGCGCTGCCCTATTTCCCGATAGCGGAGGACAACCCCTTCCTGGGCTGGCGCGGAATTCGCGTCACCCTCGATCATCCGGAGATCTTTCTGGCCCAGGTCCGGGCCATGATCAAGGCCAATGCCGGCCTCGGCAACCTGCGCATTCTGCTGCCCATGATCAGCAATATCGCCGAGCTGGAAGAGGCCATGGCGCTGATTCACCGCGGCCACCGGGAGATCGTGCAGGAAGGCACCGACGTGACACTGCCGCCCATAGGCGTGATGGTGGAGGTGCCCTCCGCGGTGTATCAGGCCCGCGCCCTGGCGCGGCGGGCGGATTTCCTGTCGGTGGGCAGCAATGACCTTACCCAGTACCTGCTGGCGGTGGATCGCAACAACTCCAGGGTGGCGGATCTCTATCACTCCTTCCACCCCGCGGTGCTGCAGGCCCTCTGCGCGGTGGTCGAGGCGGGGCAGGCGGAAGGCAAGCCGGTCAGCATCTGCGGTGAGCTGGCGGGGGATCCGCTGGCCGCCGTGCTGCTGCTGGCGATGGGCTACGAGGTGCTGTCCATGAACGCGACCGCGCTACCGAGGGTGAAGAAAACCCTGCGCAGCATCACCCGTGCCGATGCCTGTGCTCTGCTGGCGGAGGTCATGCTGCTGGAGCATTCCGCAGCGGTTCTGCAGCGCCTGCAGCGCCTGATGACCGAGCGGGGGCTACAGCAGTTCGTTCATGCGCCAGTGGCTTGAGACGCGGGAGCGCAACTGAACGCCACACTGCTGCGCCCGGTTTCGCGGCCGGCCGGGTCGAAACTGAGCTCTTCCCAGCTCGCGGCCAGGCTGCTGCCGGCGCCGCGCTGTAGCCAGAAGCTGGTTGTCGAGCGGGTCCCGTACTCTTCCGTGACAATAAACTGTGCCGAGAGCTGTCGGTCCATGGCATCGCGCAGGCCCAATGGGTGCAAGTCATTTTGATCTGCGAGACGCCGGTCCGACACCGCCTGGCGCAACGCATCGTGTGCCAGCGTGGGCGCTTCCAGCAGTGGCGCGAGTCGCGATCTCGCCAGCGCCAGTTTCGGCCAGGGCGTGTCCAGGCGCGCGTTGCTGAGACCATAGATTCCTGGTGCCAGGGCTTCCGGCCGGTGTTCGCTGCTGCTGTTGCTGAAGTACCACAGTTGGTTCCCGGCCCCCACCAACAAATTGAATCCGGCGTAGTCTCCGGCCCTTGCCGCCACCTGCCGCAAAAATGCCGCGGGCGAGTCACTGCCGGTGAGAAAAGCCAGCGGTAACTCCCCTCGGGAACGGGCGGCGGGCAGGGTGCGGTTCGGGTCGCGGTAGTTGGTGATCGCCGCGAAGCGTCCCTGGCGGGTCACTCCCATCCAGGTGCCACCCGCCTCCAGGTCCCGGCCGGCGAGAAGATCGGGCTGCTCCGGCCAGAAGTCCGAGGGCGCGGTGGGTCGCCGGTGGAACTCGTCGCGGTTGGCGGCCAGTACCAGGGGGAAGGCGGGTTTTACTTGCCAGGCAAATACGATCAGGCACATCGCGGGCTGGGACTCCTTGCATCATGGATGCATCCTGCCAGCTGCCGCTGCAATTGTGAATCGGGCCCGGGTACACGATAATGAGCGGCCTGACTTGCGGCCGGTCGGGCAGCCATTGCCAGTACCGCCCGCGGCTACGCATTCAAGACCGGAGATTATGCTGCCTTACCCCGATATAGATCCCGTTGCCTTTTCCCTGGGACCGGCCCAGGTGCACTGGTACGGACTTACCTATCTGGCCGGGCTGGCTTTTGCCTGGTGGTTGGGTGTCAGGCGCAGCGCCCGGCCCGACGTGCCGCTGCGGCGCGAGCACATAGATGACCTCGTTTTCTTCAGCGCCCTGGGGGTGGTGCTTGGCGGGCGTATTGGCTACGCCGTATTCTACGGCGGTGAACGCCTGCTGGAGGATCCGCTCTGGTTGCTGCAGGTCTGGCAGGGCGGCATGTCATTCCACGGTGGCCTGCTCGGGGTCATCATTGCCATGTTCTGGTTTGCCCGTAGCCGCGGCCTGGCGGTGGGGGCGGTGCTGGATCTTGCCGCCCTGCTGGCGCCCATGGGGCTGGCGCTGGGCAGGCTGGGCAATTTCATCGGCCAGGAACTCTGGGGTCGGCCCACCGATGTCCCCTGGGCGATGGTGTTCCCCAACGATCCGCTGCAGCTGGCGCGCCACCCCTCCCAGCTCTATCAGTTCGCCCTCGAGGGGCTGCTGCTGTTCGGCATCATGCTGTGGTTCACTGCGCGGCCGCGCCCGACCTGGGCCGCCAGCGGGCTGTTCTGTGTGGGCTACGGTTGCCTGCGTTTTCTCGCCGAGTTTTTCCGCGAGCCTGACGCCCACATCGGCTTCCAGGCCTTTGGCTGGCTCACCCGGGGCCAGCTGCTCTGCCTGCCCATGATAGCCCTCGGTCTGTTCCTGCTGTGGTGGGCCTATCGTCACCAGAGCCTGACCGGCAAGGAGTCGCGTTGACATGAGGCAATATCTCGACCTGCTGCAGGATATCCTCGACCACGGCAGCCGCAAGAGCGACCGCACCGGGACCGGCACCGTGTCGGTTTTCGGCCGCCAGTTTCGCCACGACCTGGCCCGGGGTTTCCCGCTGCTGACCACCAAGAAGCTGCACCTCAAGAGTATCGTCAACGAGCTGATCTGGTTCCTGAGTGGCGACACCAATACCCGCTGGCTGAAAGAGAACGGCGTCAGCATCTGGGATGAGTGGGCGACTGAAACCGGTGACCTAGGGCCGATCTACGGCGCCCAGTGGACCGCCTGGCCGACCCGCGACGGCGGCAGCATCAATCAGATCGACTATGTCATCGATTGCCTGCGCAACAATCCCGACAGTCGGCGCATCCTGTTTCATGGCTGGAACGTGGAGTTTTTGCCAGACGAGAAACTGAGCCCGCAGGACAATGTCCGGGCGGGCCGGATGGCGCTGCCTCCCTGCCATCTCCTGTACCAGTTCTATGTGGCGGATGGAAAACTCTCCTCACAGCTGCTGATCCGCTCCAGCGACTCCTTTCTCGGGCTGCCCTACAACACGGCCAGCCTGGCCCTGCTGACCCTGATGCTGGCCCAGCAGTGCGACCTGGAGGCGGGCGAAATCATCATCTGTACCGGCGACTCCCACATATACAGCAACCACCTCGAGCAGGTGCAGGCGCAGCTGGGGCGCGAGCCGCGGCCACTGCCGCGGCTGGAGATTCTGCGCCGGCCGGCCTCGATCTACGACTACCGGTTCGAGGACTTCAGGCTGCACGACTACGATCCGCACCCGCACATCGCGGCACCGGTGGCGATCTAGCGGTGACCGCCCGGCTCGCGCTGATGGTCGCGATGGCGTCCAATGGGGTCATCGGTCGCGACAATGGCCTGCCCTGGCATCTGCCCGAGGACTTGCGCTACTTCAAGCGCACCACCCTGGGCAAGCCGGTGATCATGGGGCGCAGGACCTTTGAATCCATCGGCAGGCCGCTGCCGGGCCGGCCCAATATTGTGGTGTCACGCAGTCCCGCCTGGTCCGCTGCGGGAGTGACAGTGGCCGACTCTCTGGTCTCGGCACTGGACCGGGCGCAGGAGCTTGCCACAGCTGGCGGCGTCCAGGAGATCGTGGTGATTGGCGGTGCGCAGATCTACGCGGCGGCGCTGCCCCTGGCGAGTCGCCTGTACGTTACCGAAGTGCACGCTGCTGTCGCAGGTGATACCTGGTTTCCGCCCATGAATTCGACCGAGTGGCGGGAAGTTGCCAGGGAAGAGCACGAGGCAACGGCCGACAACCCATATCCCTACGCTTTCGTGGTGTGTGACCGGTTGTTGCCCTGATTTTGAAGTTGCTTGACGCCAACAAGTGTTACTTTCGGGTTTTTTGCGGGTGCTTTCTGTAACCTTTCTACACGTTTACAGAAAATGCCGGAGCGTCTGCAGGTGATTGATTGAAAATGGCGGGGTATTGGGTTTAAATTCTTTCCCTCGGTTTACCGACCCAGATTTTTCCACTATACAAAGTAGTAAAGTATAACCTCAGTACCGAGTCGCGCTGTCTCAGCTCTGAATCACTCTTGTTGGAAATAGGAAGCCCAATTCCCATGACTATGCATCGATTGAAGAACGTATTGATCGCTGCGCTGGTAGCCACCGGCACCCTCTTCGGTGCCACGGCAGCAGTGCAAGCCGATACCCTCGACTCCATTCTGGATGTCGGGGAATCCCGCAACAAGGCTGCGCGTGAGTCGCAGGTGAAGATCGACCGCCTGGCGGACGAGACGCGCGACCTGTTGTCCGACTACAAGTCGGTCATGAAGCAGGTCGATGGCCTCAAGGTCTACAATACGCGTCTGCAGCGGCAGATCGATAGCCAGATGCAGCGCATTGAAGACATTGAGGAGTCGATCAACGAAGTGACGGTCATCCAGCGCCAGATGATGCCGCTGGTGATCCGCATGATCGACAGCCTCGAGCAGTTCATCAAACTGGATATCCCGTTTAACCTGGAAGAACGCCTCGAGCGCATTGCCTTCCTGCGCAACAACGTCGACCGGTCCGATCTGGCGGTAGCCGAGAAGTTCCGCCAGGTGCTGGAAGCCTACAACATCGAGCTTCAGTACGGCCGCGGCTTCGATACCTACAGTGACGCGATCGAAATCAACGGCGCAATCCGCGAAGTGGACTTCCTCCGCATCGGCCGGATTTCCCTGGTCTACCAGAGCACCGACGGCAACGAAAGTGGCGTCTGGAACAACGAGACCAGAAGCTGGGATCCGCTGGACTCGGGCGATTACGCTGCTGAAATCCGCAAGGGCGTGCGCATTGCCAACAGACAAGCCACTATCGATCTTCTCAACATGCCAGTACCTGCACCGGAGGCTGAATAATGAAAGCGCTGAACAAGATTTTCCCGGTCCTGCTGCTGGGTGGCGCGCTGGCCATCTCCGGAGCCGCCAATGCCCAGGAGGAAGCTGCGACCCTCGATGAGCTGCTCGGTCTGGTAAAACAGGGCCAGGTGACTGAAGCGCGTGAAAACGCTGAACGTGAAAGACAGTTCGCTGCCGCCAAGGCAGATCAGGCCCGGCTGCTGCGTGAAGCGGAGAACGAGCGGACCCGCCAGGAGGAGGAATCCACCCGCCTGGAGAACCAGTTTGAAGAAAACGAACTGCTGGTAACCGCCAAGCAGGAGCAGCTGCGTGAGCGCCTGGGCTCCCTCACCGAACTGTTCGGCCACCTGACGGCGGCCTCTGGTGACCTCGCGTCGACTTTCGAGGTATCGCTGGTGTCTGCGCAGTATCCCAACCGGGGTGAATTTCTCCGCGAGCTTATCAACAAGATGAGCAACTCAGACAAACTGCCGCGGATCGAGGAAATCGAGCGCGTCTGGTACGAACTGCTGCGCGAAATCACCGCAACCGGCAACGTGGCGGAGTTCACTGCCGAAGTGGCCAGTGCCGCGGGCGAGCGCTCCGAGCGCGAAGTTGTGCGCGTCGGTGCCTTTAACGTCATCGACATGGAAGGCAACTACCTTGCCTACAACAACGACACGCTGAGCGTGCTTCCGCGCCAGCCAGCCGGCCGCTTTACCAACTGGGCCGAGAACCTGGCCAATGCCGACAGCGGTATGCACCGCTTCGGTATCGACCCCACTGGTCCTACCGGCGGTTCCTTCCTGGCAGCAATCATCGACAGCCCGACGCTGGAAGAGCGCTGGCACCAGGGCGGCTATGTCGGCTATGCGATTACTGCGGTGGGCGTGTTTGCCTTCATCCTGGCCATCTACCGCCTGATCGTCCTGTCCGTGGTCGGCGCCAAGGTGAGCAGCCAGCTGAAGAGCGGTACTGCCAACACCAATAACCCGCTCGGCCGCGTGCTCAAGGTTCACGAGGACAACCCATCCATGGATCCCGAGACCCTGGAGCTGAAGATGGCCGAGGGTGTCATGCGTGAAACTCCGCGGCTGGAATCTGGTCTCACCCTGTTGAAGATCATCGCTGCGGTAGCGCCGTTGATGGGTCTGCTGGGTACTGTTACCGGTATGATCATTACCTTCCAGGCCATTACCATCTTTGGTGCCGGCGACCCGAAGGCAATGGCTGGCGGTATCTCCAGCGCTCTGGTGACCACGGTTCTGGGTCTGCTGGTTGCGATCCCCGTCGTTCTGCTGCACACGATTGTGAATGGTCGCGCCCAGCGCATTATCCATGTGCTCAATGAGCAGGCGACCGGTATCGTGGCAGAGCACTCCGAAGCCAACGCCAAGTAGACAGGGGTTCGACCATGGGAGGTATATTCGACGCCGTTCTCGCCTTTATGGACAAGGGTGGGGACGTGCTCTGGCTCATCGCCATCCTCGTCTTCGTGATGTGGACGCTGATCTTCGAGCGCCTGTGGTATTTCACTTTCACCTGGCGCAAGGAAGTTTTTGAGGTCATCAAAACCTGGGAAGCGCGTTCTGAACGCAAGTCGTGGAACGCCAAGCAGGTGCGCATGCGCCTGCTGTCCCAGAGCCGCGAAGCGATCAACGCCAATTTGCCGGTGATCACCACGCTGGTAGCCCTGTGCCCCTTGCTGGGTCTGCTGGGCACCGTCACCGGGATGATCGAGGTGTTTAACGTGATGGCGGTGACGGGTGGTGGCGATGCCAAGTCAATGGCTGGCGGGGTCGAGCGTTCAACCATCCCCACCATGGCGGGCATGGTTGCCGCACTCTCTGGCCTGTTTGCCAACACCTACATCAGCCGTATGGCCGCGCGGGAACAGGAATATCTTCAGGATAACTTGACGTCCGACCACTGAGCGGGCGTCCAAAGGTAGCTATCAGATGCGCAGACTTGCAAGACATCATGAAGATGAAGGAGCGGAGATCGACCTGACGCCGATGTTGGACGTCGTGTTTATCATGCTCATTTTCTTCATCGTAGTGGCATCCTTTATCAAGGAAGCCGGGGTTGAGATCAGCCGGCCGGACAGTGCCAAGTCCGACCCGAGCGACGCCACCAGTATCCTGGTTCAGATTCGTAGCGACGACCAGATCTGGATGGAGAATCGCCGCGTTGACACGCGCGCAATTCGCGCCAACATTCAACGCCTGCTGGCCAACGACCCGCAACAGGGCGTTACCATCAAGGTCGAGAAAGGTGCTCGGTCCGGTACCGTCGTTGATGTGGCTGATGCCGCTCGCGAAGCGGGCGCACCCTCGGTCAACTGGGCCAGCGGAGGGCAGCAGTAGCCATGAGCATGAGAGAAGGCGCCGCGCGCAAGCCCGCCGGCAACGAAAGCACTATCGACCTGACGCCCATGCTGGATGTCGTGTTCATCATGTTGATTTTCTTCATCGTGACGTCATCCTTCGTCAAGGAGCCAGGGGTTGAGCTGATGAAGCCCCAGGCAACAACGACCGAAGCGTGTGAGCGCGGCACCATCATTTTCGCGGTCGACAGTCGCGGGGAGATCCACTACGACAAGAACCGGGTGTCGCTGGACCGCGCCATGCGCCTGGCCGAGACAGCCAAGAAAGAGGCGCCGCAGGCCAATGTGGTGATTCAGGTGGACCGTGAGACACCGGCATTTGCCGTGGAACAGCTTATTGATGAGTTACGGCCCATGCTGACAGCGCCGCCGTGTATTTCAACGGATGATGAGGTTTAATGGTGATGGGCAGTAGCTTTGTGAGGGTACTGGTCGGTGCACTGGTAGCGGTTCCCGTTGCGATTGGCCTGTTTTTTTTGATGCACAGCCTCATCGACACTGAGTATGAGCAGGAAGATGTCGAGGCAAGGAAGATCGCCGATATTGTTGTGCCCGAAGATGAGATCGAAATTAACGTCAAGCAGCCGAAGCCGGACAAGGTGGAAGATCCGGAAGAACCACCACCGGAACTGCCCACACCCGACATCGACATGGACATGGACCTGAATGTGGTCAATACCGCACCCAGGGCCTCGGTTGATGTGCAGATCAGTGCCTCGGGCATCAGTGGCGATGGTGAGTATCTGCCGATTGTGAAGGTTGCTCCCGTCTACCCGCGCCGTGCGCAGACCCGGGGTATCTCTGGCTACTGTATTGTCGAATACACGGTAACCCGCACCGGCTCTATTCGCGATCCGCGCGCGGTGGATTGCCAGCCCTCGGGCGTGTTCGAGTCCGCTTCCATCAAGGCCGCGGAGAAGTTCAAATACCGGCCCCGGGTAGTCGACGGCGAGCCCATCGAGGTAGCTGGGGTGCAAAACCTGTTTACCTACGAGCTGGAAAACTAGGACGGTGGTACGTATGAAACTCCATGATTCCGGTGTCTGGTTGCGTGCGGCCCTGCTGGCGCTGCCGGTAGCGATCGCTCAGGTTGCGGTGACCCAGGTTCAGTCCGAGCTCGGCTTGCGGCCATTTGCCGCCGCAGTAGCCCAGGAAGGCGAACAGCGAGAGACGCGTCGTACCCCGGCGTTGCGCAACCAGGTCTATGAAAAACTGGCGGAGGCCCAGGCCGCGGCGGAAGCCGAGGATCTGGCGGGTGCCGCACGTATCCTGGAAGACATGCTCGCTTCGGGGGGCAAGAACGAACTGAACAGCTACGAGCTTGCCAACGTATACAACCTGTATGCGTTTATCCACTACACCCGGGAAGACTACAACGCTGCGCTGAAGGCCTACGAAAATGTGGCCAGACAGCCGGATATCCCGCTGGCAATGGAGATCAGCACCCGCTATACCATCGCCCAGCTGTACTTTGTGCAGGAGCGCTGGCAGGACGGCATCAATTCGCTGCTGGACTGGTTCAAGCTGACTGAAAATCCCAATGAGGAGGCCTATGTCCTCCTCGCTCAGGGTTATTACCAGCTGAACGACTATACCAAGGCGCTGCTCAATGTGGAGAAGGCGATCTCCCTGTACCAGGAGAAGGGTAAAACGCCCAAGGAGCAGTGGTACAACCTCGCACGCTTCCTCTACTTTGAAAAAGGCGACATCAACAACACTGTGCGGGTGCTGGAAGAGTTGCTGAAGCACTACCCCGACAAGCAGTACTGGGTGCAGCTCTCACACATGTACGGGGAGCAGAAGAAGGATAGCGAGCAGCTGGCTGCCATGGAAACTGCCTATGTGCAGGACATGCTCGACAAGGGTACGGAGCAGGTCACCATGGCGTACCTGTATCTGAACGCCGAAGTTCCCTACAAGGCCGCCAAGGTGTTGGACAGGGGTCTCAAAAACGATTCCATCGAGGACAACTCGCGCAACTACGAAATTCTGGGCAACGCCTGGCGTCAGGCACAGGAAGTCGACAAGGCTATTCCGGCGATGGAAAAGGCGGCGGCCAAGGCTGAAACCGGCGAGCTCTACGCCCGCCTCGGCAATATCTACCTGGACGGCGACCGCAACGAAGAAGCCATCACGGCCATTACTCGCGGCTTGCAGCGCGGTGGTGTTCGGCGCCCCGACTCCGCGAGGCTGGTGCTCGGCATGGCCTACTTCAACACCGGGCAGTATGACAAGGCGCGCGAAGCGTTCAAGGCGGCGGGTCGCGACGAGCGTTCAGCGAAATACGCGGAGCAGTGGATCCAGTACATGGAATCCGAAATCGAGCGTCAGCGGCAGCTGGCGCAAAACTGACCAAACCATTCCGGAATAAAAAAAGGAGCACAATGTGCTCCTTTTTTTATCTGCCCAAAACTCACCCCTTAGACAGGGGTTACGTTTTCGGCCTGGGGGCCCTTCTGGCCATTGGTGACAGTGAACTCCACCTTCTGGCCATCAGTCAGTGTTTTGAACCCTTCGCCCTTGATGGCGCTGAAGTGAACAAAGACATCGGGGCCACCTTCGCGCTCGATAAAGCCGAATCCCTTGGTCTCGTTAAACCACTTAACGGTGCCGGTTTCTGTAGACATAAGTGTTACCTGTATAGCGTTGGGAAGCCCGTCTGGGCCCCAGGGGGTTAGTCATTCATTTATGTTCAACGTACCGAGGAACTTGAGGGAACTTCGACCACGCGCATAAATACCACTGATTTCTCAGCTTTAAGAAGTGTAGCACCGCGTTCAGAAACTGGGATTACAGCGGGAAGAAATTTTTTGGGCAATTTTACTCGTTTGCCATCCCTGTCCGGGGCGCAAGTCAGGCCAGGGGAGCGTGTGCAGCGCCCAGCAGACCGGGCTGCGCGTGGGTGATCACCCTCACCGGCATTCGCTCGAGATGCCCGTGCATGGGGCCGCGATCGGTAAAGCGCGGATGAAAGTCGCTCAGTTGCAGAAACTCTGGAAAGGTGGGCAGGATACCTCCGGCCAGGAACAGGCCACCAAATGCGCCGCTGGCCAGAATAAAATCGGCACTGGCCACACCCAGCAGCGCGCAAAATCGGTGCAGCGTGGCAGTACACAGCGCATCCGCCCCAGACAGCGCCCGGGTGCTGATTTCCTCGCTCTGCAGGGGTTCGGCAGTAGTGCCCTGCACTAGCGCCAGCGCCTGGTAAATCCGCCCCAGGCCCGGCCCTGACAGCAATAGCTCGGTGTAGATCCGCCCGTGCTGGTGCATCAGGACGCGCCAGAGCTCGAGTTCCAGCAAGCCCTGCGGCGCAAGCGCCATGTGCCCCGGTTCGCAGGGCACGGCGCGATGGGGCTGGGCGCTGGTATCCAGTACCGCGCCACCGAGCCCGGTGCCCGGCCCCAGGACGGCGAGCCGCGGGTAGAGGGTGGTACCGGGGTGAATTTCGTAGCAGTCTCCGGGCTGTAGCCAGGGCAGGGCAAAGGCGTTGGCCTGGAAGTCGTTGAGCAGACGGACCCGGTTCCAGCCAAACCGCGCCGCGAGCTCGCTGCCGCGAAAGGACCAGTTGCAGTTGCTCATGCGCGCGAAGTCGCCTGCGGGTGGAGCCGCCACCGCGATGCAGGCCTCAAGGGGCCGGGCTTCGGGGAAGTCATCCAGCCAGCGGGTGACCACCGCCTCCAGCCCGGTGAAATCGCCATTACGGTAGCGCGTCACTGCCAGCAGCCGGGGTTCGGTGGGATCAAACAGGGCGATGCGCGTATTGGTGCCGCCGACGTCCGCTACCAGGCGTCCGCTGCGCTCCGGCACCCGGCTCATAGAACCGGCAGGATCTTCATGATGTTGGTGGAGCCGGGCCTGCCCATGATCGCACCCTTGGTCAGCAGTACCGCATCGCCCTTGTGCAGTTGACCCTCATCACAGAGGAACTCGATGGCGCTGGCCTCGACGGTATCCTGGTCAAACACGCTGGCGTCGAAAAACAGTGGCACGACGCCGCGGCACAGACAGAGCCGTTGCAGGGTTTCACTGCGGTTACTCAGGGCGAAAATCGGCAGGCCTGAACTCAGGCGCGACATCAACAGCGGCGTGGTGCCGGACTCGGTCAGGCAGGCAATGCCGCGCACGGTCTTGTAGTGGTTGGCGGCATAGATTGCAGACATCGCAATCGTTTCCTGGGCGCTGGCAAACTGCTTGTCGAGGCGGTAGCGGGAGGTTCTCGCCACCGGATGGCGCTCGGCTCCCAGTGCCGCGTCGGCCATAGCCGTTACCACTTCCACCGGGAAGCTGCCCACGGCGGTCTCTGCCGACAGCATTACCGCGTCGGTACCGTCGAGGACCGCATTGGCCACGTCGAAGACTTCGGCCCGGGTAGGCATGGGGCTGTTGATCATCGACTCCATCATCTGGGTGGCGGTGATAACCACCCGGTCCATCTTGCGGGCGCGGGAGATCAGGTCCTTCTGCAGACCTATCAATTCCGCGTCGCCGACTTCCACCCCGAGGTCGCCCCTGGCTACCATGATGCCGAAAGCGGCGTCGATAATGCCGTTGAGAGTGGCGTCGTCCGCCACGACCTCTGCCCGTTCGATCTTGGCGATGATGGCGGGCTCGAGCTGATGCGCACGCAGCAGGTCGCGGGTCTGGAAAATATCCTCCGCACTGGAGACGAAGGATACGGCGACAAAATCGGGGCGTACTTCGGCCAGGCTGTCGATGTCGGCGATGTCCTTGGTGGTCAGCGCCGGCGCGGCCAGGCCGCCACCGAGGCGGTTGATTCCCTTGCGCGAGCCGAGTGTTCCGCCGACCAGGACCGTGCAGTCGACGGTGTTGGCCTGGACCTCGTCGACCCGCAGGCGCAGACGGCCGTCATCGAGCAGCAGGGTGTCGCCGCGGAACACGCTGGTAGTCAGTGCCGGATAGTCCAGCCCGACACTGTGGGCGTCTCCTGCGGCGTCGTCCAGACCCAGATCCAGCCGGAACCGGTCGCCGTTCTCCAGCCGCACCGAACCGTCGCGAAAACTGCCGATGCGAATTTTGGGTCCTTGCAGGTCGGCGAGGATGCCCACATAGCGGCCGGCCACGGCTGCCTGCTTGCGTATGCGCTGGGCTACCTGGGCATGCTGGGCAGCGGAGCCGTGGCTGAAATTGAGCCTGAACACATTCACCCCGGCGCTGATAAGCCGGGCTATCATGTCCTCGGATTCACTGCCGGGGCCGATGGTGGCGACAATTTTGGTGCGCCGGTTGACTCTGGGTGTCACGGTGAGGTCCTGTTGTCGGGGTGCTGGAGCAAATAATTGCTGGCGAGGTCGGGAAAGTCGGTAAACAGGCCGTCGACACCGGCCTGGTGCAGAAAAATGTCGAGCAATTCCTCGAAGCTCTCTATGCCTTCCGGCAGCTGGTCGGCGCGGAAGGTATAGGGATGTACCTGCAGCCCCCGTTCCTGGGCCAGAGCCACCAGATCGCTGAGTTCCACGCTGCCATCGGCCCGCTTGCCGCGATAGATCTGCATCAGCCAGGGGCCGATGCCATCGGCGTAGCCGGCCACAGCGTCCAGGCCGGCGGCGGTCTGCAGGAAATCGTAGTCCACCGCGCTGTCTTCGCCCCAGTTACTGTCGGCGATCAGTTGGATCAGCGGCAGGGGGGTCTGCAGGGTGTTGCGCAGATAGCGCAGGGTGGCGTCGTCAAAGCACTGCAGGAATACCTGGTCCCGGCGCTGGTCATAGCCCTTCTCCACCAGCACTTCAAGCACCCGGCGAGCAATATCCTGGCCCTCCCGGAGGTGGAAATTGGGCGCCTTGAGTTCAATGTAGAGCCCGGTTTTGCGGCCGCGGCTGTGGTCCAGCCCGCTGATAAAGTCGATTTCCTCCGCCAGGGTAGGAACGGTCAGTAGCCCCGGCCCCAGGGGGAAGCGGTTCGGGAAAGCGGCGTTTCCGTCCGGGCCGGTGCGTTCGTGGGCGCGCAGGGTGCGGATTTCCGCGATGCTGAAGTCGATCGCGTAGTAGCGGCCGTCCTGCCGGGCGCGGTCGGGAAAGCGCGCGGCGACGTCCGTGGTGGATTCCAGGTGGATGTCGTGGAGGACGATGGGGACGCCATCGCGGGTCAGCACCACATCCTGTTCCAGGTAATCGGCACCCATGGCGTGAGCCAGGGCCTTGGCCGCCAGAGTATGCTCCGGCAGGTAGCCGCTGGCGCCGCGGTGGGCAATAACAATCGGGGAATTGGCAGCTGTCGTCATAGCCGTCCATGGTAGCAGGACAGCGGCGATCAGGGCGAGATGCCGCTGCCCTAATCGCATCGCCAACCTGCCGATGTGCTCACTTCTTGACCTGCATGCTGATGGTCTTCTCCGTGGCCTTGCCGTAGGGCGGCAGCATTCCGCCCAGCTTGCCGACGTTGATGCCCGCCTGCCGGTAGACGGATTTGGCGTGGCTGAAGGTGCGGAAGCCGGCTTCGCCGTGGTAGGCGCCCATACCGCTGGGCCCGACCCCGCCAAACGGCAGTTCCTCCTGCATGACGTGCATGATGACATCGTTGATGCAGGCGCCGCCGGAAGTCGTGCGCTTGAGCACGGCTTCTTCCTCGGCCTTGTCACTGCCGAAGTAATACGCTGCCAGTGGCCGCGGGTTGGCATTGACGTAGTCGATGGTCTCGTTGAAATCCTTGTAGGTGCGGATCGGCAGCAGGGGGCCGAACAGCTCCTCCTGCATCAGCTTGAGATCATCCGCGGGCTGGGGGATCAGGGTCGGGGGAATTTTCCGGTTCCCCTGCTGGGCGCTGAAATCCTCGTTGCCCGGATTGATCGCAATGGTCTTCAGGCCGCGCTCTTCGGCTTCGCGCAGATAGCCCGTCAGGCGTTCGTAGTGGCGCTCGTTGACCACGGCGGTGTACTCGGGATTGGCGAGGATAGTGGGGTACATGGCAGTGACGGCCTTTTCCGCCGCGGCAATCACTTCCTGCAGTTTTTCCTCCGGTACCATCAGGTAGTCCGGCGCCAGACAGATCTGGCCGGCGTTCAGGGTCTTGCCCAGCATGACCCGTTCCAGGCTCTGTTCGAGGTTGGCGCTGCGGGAAATGATCACCGGGGACTTGCCGCCCAGTTCCAGGGTAACCGGCACCAGGTTGCGGGCCGCCGCGGTCATGATGTGGCGGGCAACCGAGGTCGCGCCGGTAAACAGCAGGTGGTCGAAGGGCAGGGCGGAAAAAGCCTGGCCCACTTCCGGGCCGCCGGTAAAGATGGCAACTTCCTTCTCGTCCCAGGCCGCGGCGACCATTTCCGCCATCACTTCTGAGGTGGCGGGAGTGAACTCCGAGGGCTTGATCAGGGCCCGGTTGCCCGCAGCCAGAATCCCCGCCAGCGGGCCGAAGGTCAGGTTCACCGGGAAGTTCCAGGGTGAGATCACGCCGACAACCCCCAGCGGCTGGTACTCGATCCGGGAGCGGCCGCCAAGCAGGTTGAGCGGGAACATGGTGGGCCGACGCTGGGGCCGCATCCACTTGCGCAGGTGTTTGCGCGCGTGTTTCAGCGGTGTAACCGCGGCGGCGACGTCGGTCAGCAGGCTGACCTGGCGAGCCCTGCAGCTGAAATCCGCGTTCAGCGCTTCGACGATCTTGTCCTGATACTTGAGCACTACATCGATGCCGCGATCAAGGCGGTCGATGCGCGTTTCGGCGCTGACGTCCCCTTCCCGCAGGTAGTCCTTGCGCTGGGCTTCCAGCGCCTGCAGCATGCGTTGCTCAATGCCTTCTGCCTGATTGATTGCTTGCGGTGCGTTCATGGCTGTTATCCTCTTGTTGGCCGAGTTGTCTGACGGCAATCGCTATGAACCCAGTATAGTAGTGCCCTCTGTCGAAATTAACCGCCACTGCCGGTCTTTTGTGGCCACGACGAACTGGTCATGGAGACAGGCAGCATTTACCAACAGGCAAGTGCAGGATGAACTGTGACCAGTGTGAGGTTGTCGAGGCAATCCCCACCTAGAGCGACCGGTATATCTGACAGCACCGTTTGCAGCACTGGAGCGACTGATGAAAGATTCCGAAGGAGACAAGCTGCCCCGTTCCGGCCCTATTGATCTGGCGTCCATCATCGAGTACTCGCCCTGCGTGGCGATTACCTGGTGCAACCGGCCGGGATGGCCCGTCGACTTTGTCAGCGCGAACTTTCTGCAGTTTGGCTACGATGCGGCCGATTTGATGTCTGGCCAATTGACGTACCGCAGCCTGATCCACCCGGATGACCTGGCCAGAATTGAGCCGGAGCTGCTGGCCCGGATCGAGCTCGGTCCCGATCAGTATCGGGAGCGGTACCGGCTGCGCCACGGTGCCGGCCACTGGATCTGGGTAGAGGGCTATAGCTGGCTTATCCGCGAACAGAGCGGAGACGTGATCCGCCTGGGCGGTTTACTGATCGATGTCACGGAGCAGGAACTGATTGCCCAGGCGTTGCAGGAAAGTGAGCACCGGTTCCGCAGCCTGTTCGAAAATCTGGAGCGGGTCTCCGTGCAGGGGTATGACCACGAGCACAAGGTCCATTTCTGGAACCGGGCCAGTGAGCAACTGTATGGCTACAGCCGCTCTGAGGCGCAGGGTCGCACCCTGGAGTCGCTGATTATCCCGCCCCCCATGCGGGAGCAGGTGACTCGCAGTATTGATGCGTGGGCAAGCGGCGGACCGGCGATTCCCCCCGGAGAGCTGGTACTGCAGGACAAGTACGGCGATCCGGTGCCGGTATACTCCAGTCATGTCATGACAAAAGACTCCCGTGGCCGGCAGGAGCTTTACTGCATCGATATTGACCTCAGTGAGCAGAAGGCCTACCAGCGCCAGCTGGAGCAACTGGCTCATCACGATGCGCTCACCGGGCTGCCCAATCGATTGCTGCTGACCGAGCGGCTCAAGCTCAGCATGGCCCAGGCTGAACGCCGGGCGCAGAGGGTGGCTGTGGTCTATCTCGATCTGGACAGCTTCAAGCCGATCAATGACCGCTTTGGTCACGAGGTGGGCGACCGGCTGCTGGCCGCTCTGGCGGAGCGCATGCAGCGCGCTCTGCGCGGGGGCGACACCCTGGCTCGGCTCGGCGGTGACGAGTTTGTGGCGGTGCTGGTGGATATCGATGACGTCGACCAGAGCTTGCATGTGCTCGATCGGGTGCTGGCAGCGGCTTCCGATCCGTTGCAGCTAGAGGGGCTGCAACTGGAGGTGTCCGCCAGTGCCGGGGTCACCTTCTATCCGCAAAGCATTGAGGACATCGATGCCGATCAGCTGCTGCGTCAGGCCGATCAGGCCATGTACCAGGCCAAACTCGCCGGCAAGAACCGGTTTCATCTGTTCGATGCCGAGTATGACCGCAGCTTGCGCAGCCGCCACGAGGTGTGTGAAGAGGTCCGTCGCGGCCTGGCCAGGGGTGAGTTCGTCCTGTTCTATCAACCCAAGGTCAATATGCGCAGCGGCGCGGTAATCGGTGCCGAAGCCCTGATTCGCTGGCAGCATCCAGAGCGTGGCCTGGTGCCCCCGCTGGGGTTTTTGCCGATGATTGCCCGCGACAGGGTGGAGGTAGAACTGGGCAACTGGGTAATGCGGGAAGCTCTGGACCAGCTTGCGCGCTGGCGCCGGCAGGGGCTGAACTTGCCGGTCACCGTCAACATTTCGGGCTTCCACCTGCAGCAGGCCGGATTCAGCGCGGAGCTTGAGACCCTGCTGGTAAAGCATCCCGAACTACCCCCAGGCGGCTTCGGCCTTGAGGTTCTGGAAAGCAGTGCGCTGGAGGACATACAGCAGGTGTCGCGGGTCATCGGCGAATGCGCTGCGCTGGAGGTGCCGTTTTCGCTGGATGACTTTGGCACTGGCTACTCCTCGCTCACCTATCTCAAGCAATTGCCGGCCCGGGAACTGAAAATTGACCGGAGTTTTGTCAGGAATATGCTGGAGGATCCCGATGACCTCGCCATCCTTGAGGGGGTGCTCGGGCTGGCCCGGGCATTTTCCCGAAGCGTCATTGCCGAGGGTGTGGAAACGGTGACCCACGGCGAGGTTTTGTTGCACCTTGGTTGCGAGCTGGCCCAGGGTTACGGCATAGCGAGGCCAATGCCCGCTGCCGACATCCCGGCCTGGCTGGCAAGCTGGGCGCCGCCCGCTGCGTGGCGCCGGGCCACACTGCTGCCGCGAGAAGCGCTGCCGTGGCTCTATGCCAGCGTTGAGCACCGGGCCTGGATGACCGGGCTACGAAGCTACCTGGAGGGAGGTCGATCGCCGCAGCCGGTACTTGGCGCGGAGCGTTGCCGGATCAGCCAGCTGTTGGCGACTACCCCCTCCGGGAGTGTCGCTGAAAATGATGCATTCAGGGCCCTGCTTGATCTCCATGAACGTCTGCACGCGGCGGCCAATACCCTGGTGGCGGAATTTCGTGGCCAGTTACCGGAGGTTGTTGCCAGCCGTCTGCAGGCGGTGGATCAACTCAGCGCACAGCTTATCGAGCAGCTCAATCAGATAATTCGTTCGCCGCCCCACACCGGGCCTGGTCCTTGAGCGGATTCGGGCTTGGCATAGCCGGTCGCTCCTGCTAAAACAGCGCCATGGAAAATACGCCCCCCAATATCGATTCCCGGACGCCGTCGCCGCCACATGGCTATTCGCGTCAGTGTGACTACAGCCGCGAGCAGCAGCTGCACATTGTGGCGGAGTTCCACGCCCACAGAATCCGGCCCAGCCGCATTGCCTATCGGGTCGGTATCGACATCGCCTTTATCGAGGCGCTGATCGCGGGAGAAATGGAGGAGGAGCGGTTTCCGCGCCTGGTGGCGCATTACCGGCGCCAGCGCTACCGGCAACGCATGCAGGCCAGCAACAGCCATAACGGCGTCACCCGGTTTGAACTGCAGCAGCGCATAGAGGGCGACTTCCAGCGCGAGACAGACCTCTAGCGGCTGGCGCTCTTGCCGCAGACTTGCCTGAAGCCCGCGGCGACAAACGGAATCATGTGGTTGTAGGCGGCCTCGAAATCAGCGGACAGGCACTTGCCGCCGGACAGTTTGTCGATACGGCCAGTCTGGGCCAGGGTCAGGGTCAACGCGCCGGAAAGATTGTGGTAGCACCAGTAAAGGTCCTCGTCCCGGGCGTCCGGCAGAGCCTTGCGCAGGGCGGCAATAAACTCGCTCACCAGTTGGTCAAACAGCTTGGACATCATGCGCGGCCCCCAGTAGGGGGAGTTGTTGATATAGGCAATGAGCGCGAGATAGTGCTGCCAGCCCGGGTCCCCGGTTTCCTGGGCCAGCTCCAGGGGGCGCAGAAACGCTTCGATAATCTGTTCAACGCTGGGCCCCTGGCTGTCCGCCGATTGCTGGCAGGCCCGCAGTGCGTCGAGGCGGGCGCTGTTGAGCAGCTCTGCCCGGCGCTCGAAAACCGCGTTGAACAGGTCCAGCTTCTTGCCGAAGTGGTAGCTGGCCAGCGCCACATCGACACCGGCGCCCTTCGCGATCTGGCGCAGGGTCACGCCATCGTAGCCGTGCAGAGCAAACAGCTCCTCCGCAACATCGAGGATGCGTTCTCGTTTAGGCTGGCTGCGGGGCTTGCTCATGATCGATGCGTGTCTTCCTGTCCGGCGGGACCATAGCATAATCTAAATTTCAACGCTTGTTGAATGTTTCGCTGATTTTGTTCAGAATCCGGTCCGGACCGACACCATAACCATAACCGGGCACCCCGCCATGACTCCCGATCTGTTCAAGTACCTTATCACTGCAACCTACGTCGTACTGGTTTTCTGGTTGTCCTGGGTGGGCATGCGCCGCACCCGGGACATCCGCGGCTTCTCCATCGGCAACAAGGACATGAGCCCCTACCTGATCGGCATCACTCTGGCGGCGTCCATAGCCTCCACCGCGACCTTCGTGATCAACCCCGGTTTTGTCTACAGCCACGGTTTGAGTGCATACCTGCATTACGGTCTCGCCGGGTCCCTGGGCATTCTCACCGCGTTTCTGGTCCTGACCCGGGGATTCCTGCGGCTGGGTGAGAGCAGCAGGGCCCTGACCATTCCCCAGTGGATCTTCTACCGCTACAACCACCGCGGCCTGAGCCTGTTCTTCGCCTTTATCAATCTGCTGTCGATTACCTTTGTGGTGTTGATCCTGGTCGGTTGCAGCCTGTTGGTGACCGGCCTGTTTCCCGTCGACCAGAAGACCGCGCTGATTCTGGTGCTGGTGTTTGTATTTTCCTATGTGCTGATGGGCGGGACTTACGCCCACGCCTATACCAATACCCTCCAGGGTCTGATGATGCTGGCGATCACGGTGATCCTGTTTGTGCAGGGCTGGAAATACTTCGGGGGCGATCCGCTGGCGGCGCTGCGCGGAGTCGGCGCCGGTTATGCCGGTGCCGTCAATAGCGGCAGCGATCTCTACTTCGACTTCTTCTCGGTATTTGTCAGCGGTTTTGTGGTGACCTTTGCCCTGATGCTGCAGCCCCACATTCTGACCAAGGTGCTCTATCTGCGCAGCGAGCGCGACATCGGCAAGTTCATCGGCACCACGGTGGTGGTCGGCACCGTGTTCACCCTGATGCTGATGATCGGTTTCTACGCCCGCCTGGCCGGGCTCGAAGTGCCGGATCAGGACACTGTAGTCCGGGAGTACCTGCTGTTTGAGTTCGGCAGTTCCGTGTGGGGAGAGTACGCGCTGGTATTCATATTTCTCACCTTGCTCGCCGCGGGCATGAGTACGCTGGACGGCATTCTGGTGTCCCTGTCGGCCATGGTGGTCAGCGATATCGTCCAGCCCCTCTGGGGCGATCGCTACAACGCGCTGGCGCTGTCGCGCATTGTGCTGGTTCTGGTGGGGGTGATCGGCGTCATCCTGGCCTGGAACCCGCCGCCCCTGATCGGTCTGTTTGCCCAGAAAGGCGTTTACGGTCTGGCGGCGGCTTCCATCGTACCGGTGTTGTTTGGAGTCCTGGTGCGGCGTCACATTCCCCTCTGGGTGGTGCTGGGGGCGGCTGTGCTGGGCCTGTTTTGCCACCTGGGACTGAACCTGACCGGGCTGGTAAAAAATCCGGCGGTGTCCGCCAGCTATGCCATTTTTCTGGCCCTGGGCTATGGGCTGCTGGGGCTGCTGCTGACCCGGCCGAAGCCCGGGATTCCTGAACCTGCCGCCAGCCCCTCTTGACATTTCAACAAATGTTGAATACTTTGCTCCCGAATTCAACAACTGTTGAATCTGCGTCGCAAGCGCAGAGTCGACCAGACTACTCATAATGAAAAAGGTGATCACCATGAAAGCACTCGCACCGCGTTCCGCTATAGCTCTCGCAGTTTCCCTGGCGTCTGCAGCCCAGTTCAGCCCCGCCCTGGCCCAGACCGGCCCGGCCCTGGCGCTGGAAGAAGTGGTGGTTACCGCCCGGCGCCGGTCCGAGAACCTGCAGGATGTCCCCATCGCGGTCACCGCCCTGTCCGGCGACGCCCTGCGCCTGCGCGGCGCCACCGATATCAGCGAGCTGGCGCAGATGATTCCCAGCGTAACCCTGGAGCCCTCCCGGGCCACCAGCACCACGCTCACCGCCTTTATCCGTGGTGTTGGCCAGCAGGACCCTCTCGCCGGTTTTGAACAGGGTGTCGCCCTGTACCTGGACGATGTGTACATAGCCCGTCCCCAGGCCGCCCTGCTCGACATCTACGACGTGGAGCGGGTGGAAGTACTGCGCGGCCCCCAGGGCACGCTGTACGGACGCAATGCCGTGGGCGGGGCCATCAAGTACGTGACCCGCCGGCTCAGCGACGAGTTTGACGTGCGCCTGAAAGCGTCCTACGGCAGCTATGACCAGATGGACCTGGTGGGCACAGTATCGGCGCCGGTGTCTGATACCTTCCGCGTCGGGGCGACTGTGGCCTCGCTGACCCGCGACGGCTACGGCAAGAACCTGACCACCGGCGACGAGCACTACGACAAGGATCTGTTCGCCTGGCGCGCCAGTGCCGAGTGGCTGCCCAGCGACGACTGGTTGGTGCGCATTGCCTACGACAAGCTCAACGACAAGACCAATCCCGTTGCCGGCTTCCGGCCATTCCCGGGCGCCGTGAGCGGCGTACCTGTGCTCGACAACCCCTATGACACCACCGCCGGCGCGTCCGAGTCGGTGTCCACCGCCGGGATCAATGGCAACAACGAGATCGACGCCGAAGGCCTGATGCTATCGGTGGACTGGAACCTGAATGCAACCACCACCCTGCGCTCGATCAGCGCCTGGCGTGAAGACTATACCGAATCCGTGATCGATTTCGACGGCCTCGCCGTCATGGATTTTGATGCTCCGGTTATCTATGACAACGAGCAGTTCAGCCAGGAATTCCAGCTGCTGTACAACGCCGACCGCTGGAACGTGGTCACGGGTTTCTATTACCTCGATGCGACCGCCTCCAACGACTTTGACGTGGTTCTGGGGCAGCTCGGCCCGGTGACGGCCTACACCGGCGGTACCGTGGATACGGAAGCCTGGTCGGTGTTTGCGGACGCGACTTACCGCCTGACCGACGCCCTATCGCTCTCTCTCGGCGGCCGCTACACCGAAGACAAGCGTAGCGCAGATATTTTCCGCGCCGCCTACCTCGGCTTCGGATCGCCTTTCCTCGGCAATGACAGTGCGATCTTCCTCGGCGCCACCAGCGACTATGAAGCCAGCAAGACCTATACCGACTTCTCGCCGCGGGTCAATCTCAGCTACGCGCTGAACGACGACACTACGGTCTACGCCAGCTACAGCCAGGGCTGGAAGGCAGGTAGTTTCGATCCCCGCGGTGCCAACTTCGCGACCCCCGAAGTCGAGCGCGGTTTTGATCCGGAAACCCTCGATTCAATGGAATTGGGCTACAAGACCACCTGGATGGACGGGCGCGCGGTCACCAACATCGCGGTGTTCTACAGCGACTATCAGGACATGCAGATTCCCGGCTCAGTGGGGACCGACAGTGACGGCGATGGCATCAACGACGGCTTCGTGGGCACCGTGACCAACGCGGCCGAGGCGGAGATCTCAGGTATCGAGCTGGAAGGCAACATGCTGCTGGGGCAGGGCTTCAGCCTGCAGCTTGCGCTCAGTTTCCTGGATGCCGAGATCAAGGATTGGCAGGTCAATGGAGTGGATGTGTCCGACCAGCGTGCGGTGCAAAATACGCCGGAGGAAATGGCGTACGTCGGCTTTACCTACACCACCGGGCTCGCGGAGGGTGACGTCACCGCCAACCTGAACTGGTCCTACAAGGGCGACATCACCCAGTTCGAGGCGCCGGTGGCGGTTATCGACCAGGAGAGCTATGACGTCCTCAATGCCAGCATTGTCTGGCTCAGCGCCGACGAGCAGTGGCTCTTTGGCGTCCACGGCAAGAACCTGACCGATGAGCTGATCAAGACCGCGGGCTACTGTTTCGGCTCCGGCGGCTGCCCCTCGACACTGGGGCTGGAAGACAACACCTCGGTGTTCTATGCGCCGCCACGCACGGTTACTGCCACGGTGGAATACCGCTTCTAGGCTGGAGTCAACAGCATGAGCGGATTTGAGGCGCCGGTGCCCCTGTTGCCGGAGATTCTGGCACTGCACGGTAAATGGCGCGCGCACAAGCCGGCGGTGGTCTGTGCCGACACTCGCCTGGACTGGGCGCAGTTTACCGCGGCCAACCACCAGTTTGCCCACGGTCTGCTGGCGCGCGGGGTGGTACCCGGCGATCGCGTCGGCGTGGTCATGAGCAACGGCCTGCCGATGGTGCAGGCCCTGTTCGGGACCATGGCCGCGGGCGCGGTTTCGGTGCCGATCAACCTGTCGGTCAGTGACGAGGCCCTGGTTTCCATGTTGCGGGACGCCGGTGTCGCGGCTCTCGTGGTCAGCGCGGACCAGCAGGCGCGTCTGCAGCCCCTGCTGTCATCCCTGCCCGAATCACTGCGCCTGTGCCTCAGTGCGGGGGGCTGTGACGGTGCCTGGGTCGGGCTCGATGAACTCAGCAATGGGCAACCGACAGAGCTGCCGGCCGTTTCGCTGGTGCCGGATGCGCCGCTCAATATCATTTACAGTTCAGGGACCACCGGGCAACCCAAGGGGATTCTGCACAGTCACCGCACCCGCCGCGACTGGGCCTATGACCTGGCTATTGCTTTGCGCTATCACGGCGCCGCGCGCACGCTGCTCACCCTGGGCCTGTACTCCAACATCTCCTGGGTGGCGATGCTATGCACGGTGCTCGCGGGCGGCACCCTGGTGGTACACAACCGGTTTGATCCCGCGGAGTTTCTTGCGACCGTGGAGCGGGAGCACATTACCCACACCGCCATGGTGCCGGTGCAGTTCCAGCGGGTGTGCGAACGGATGGCCCAGGGCGGTTTCGACGTCAGCAGCATGCACGCCATGATGAGCTGTGGTTCGCCCCTGCGCGAGGGCCTCAAGCGGGAAATCTTCCGCCACTTCCCGTGCGGTATTATCGAGCTCTACGGGCTGACAGAGGGCATTATCACCACCCTCGAACCGGAAGAGGCGGAGGGCCGCTGGGATTCGGTGGGCAAACCGCTGATCGGCACCGACATCTGCATCGTCGACGACGACGATCGCGTGCTGGGCGCCAACAGCCCCGGGGAGATTGCCTCCCGGGGGCGGATCACCATGCCCGGCTATTGGCATCGCGACGACGCCAATAGCGAGTCTGAATTTGTCGATGGACAGGGCGTGCAGTGGCTGCGCTCGGGCGATATCGGCTATGTTGACGATGACGGTTTCCTGTTTATTGTCGACCGGAAAAAGGACATGATCCTGTCCGGGGGGCAGAATGTTTACCCACAGGATATAGAGGCAGTGCTGGTGCAGCACCCGTCGGTCAACGACGTCGCCGTTATCGGCATCGTCAGTGAGCGCTGGGGAGAAACGCCGCTGGCGGTGGTGGTACCGGAAGCGGATGCCGCGGACAGTGCCGAGGAGCTGCTGGCCTGGGCCAACACTCGCCTCGGCAAGCAGCAGCGGCTGGCGGAAGTCCGCTTTGCCGACAGCCTGCCGCGCAATCCCAATGGCAAGATTCTCAAGCGCGAGCTGCGCACACAGTTTACGGAGCTGCGACATGACTGAGTTTGCGGACCTCTGGTATCACAGCACTGACGGCCTGCGCCTGTATGCGCGCGATTACGCCGGGCCCGGGCCGGATGCGCCGGTAGCCCTGTGCATGCATGGCCTGACCCGCAATTCCGCCGATTTTGCCGGCCTGGCGCCGCACCTGGCGCAGCGCTACCGGGTGCTGGTGGCGGACCAGCGCGGACGCGGCCGCTCGGACTACGACCCCGCCCCGGCCAACTACCAGCCGGGCACCTACGTGCAGGACATGTTTGCCCTGCTGGACAGCCAGGGGGTGGAGCAGGCCCTGCTGGTGGGAACGTCGATGGGTGGCCTGATGGCCATGCTGATGGCGGCCATGCAGCCAGCACGGGTCAGCGGCATTATTCTCAACGATATCGGCCCGGTGGTGGATCCGGCCGGGCTGGAGCGGATCAAATCCTATGTTGGCAAATCCGAGCCGGTTGCCGACTGGCAGCAGGCCGCTGCCCAGGTTCGCGCAATTAACGGCGATGCCTTCCCCGATTTTACCGACGAGGATTGGCTGGCATTTTCTCGCGCTCTGTATCGCGAGATGGACGGCCGGCCAGTGCTTGCCTATGACCCAGCGATCGCCCAGCCGATGGCCGCCAGCGACGACAACGCGGTACCACCCGATCTGTGGCCGGTGTTTGAGTCCATCCGGGCGCTGCCGATCCTGGTCCTGCGGGGCGCACACTCCGACATTCTCGCCAGTAGCTGTGTGGCGGAGATGCAGCGGCGCAAGCCTGACCTGGTCAGCGCGGAGATTCCCCGGCGCGGCCATGCGCCCACCCTGGATGAGCCGGAATCCCGGCGCGCAATCGATTCGTTCCTCAACTAGGGAGGCACCATGCTGCAAGCACTGACTGAGTGGCACGAGATCGTCAAATCGGGCGACCCTTCACGTCTGGATACGCTGCTGGCGGAGGACTGTGTGTTCTGGTCTCCCGTCGTGCACCGGCCGCAGGAGGGGCGCGATCTCACTCGCATGTACCTGACCGGTGCCATGGCGGTGTTCAATGACAGCTTCCGCTATGTCAAGGAAGTGGTCGCCGAACCCCACGCGGTGCTGGAATTTACCTGCGATATCGACGGCATTACCGTCAATGGCGTCGACATCATCACCTTTAATGCGGACGGCAAAATCGTCGAGTTCAAGGTCATGGTGCGGCCGCTGAAGGCCGTCAACCTGTTGCACGCGAAAATGGCCGCCATGCTGGAACAGCTCTCCGCCTGAGGCGGGGCGCAGCGAAAAACAGGGCTACCGAAAGGGGTACCGAAAAACTTGGCTGCTCTCTGGAGGAGCCGGTATACTCCGCCGTCAACCTGTTTGCTGTACTGAAAACGTCATGGTTTTTTCGTTCACCCTGAAAGCCCGCAGTGGCCGCGTCGCCCGCATTATCGCGGTGCTGGCACTGCTGTGCCTCACGGGTGTCCAGGCCCTGGAGGCCAGCCATGCCCACGGGCTTGGCGACGCACCGGCGGAATGTCTGCTGTGCAAGACCTCCGCGCCCCTGCCGCTGGCAAGCGCACTGCCTCCCCTGGTGCTCTCCCTGCTGCTGGCACTGCTCCTGCCGGTGCCCCTGGCTGCCCGCGCCTGCAATCGCTACCTGCCCCGCCAGACCACAGGTCCCCCCGCACACTCCTGAAAAGAACCTTTTTCTTTCTATCAGGAGTCCACCATGAGACGTTTCATACCTCTCGCGCTGGCGGTTGCCAGTGCGAACATGGCGGCGCAGCCGCTGCCTATCGAACATGTACTGGTGTCTGCGCCGCTGCAAAAGCAGGAAGCGGAAACCGCCCTGCCGGTCACCGTGCTTAACGGTGACGACCTCCGGCGCGCCGCCCGCGCCAGCATCGGCGATACCCTGGGCGATATCCCCGGCCTGGCCAATGCATCCTTCGGCCCGGGTGTGGGCCAGCCGGTTATCCGGGGCCAGCAGGGCCCGCGGGTCACGGTCCTGCAGAACGGTACCAGCAGCGCCGATGCCTCGGCGGTCAGCGCCGACCACGCGGTCTCGGTCGAAACCCTGTTGGCGGACAGTATCGAGGTGCTGCGCGGCCCCGCGACCATGTTATACGGCGCAGGGGCCATCGGCGGGGTCGTGAACGTCATCGATAACCGAATTCCACGGCAGCGGCTTGACGGGGTCGAGGGCGGCGCGGAAATGCGCCACGATTCCGCCTCGGATATGGATACCGGGGTACTGCGGCTCGATGCCGGCAGTGGCAACCTCGCCTTTCACCTCGACGCGCTGTACCGGGACTGGAACAACCTCAATATCCCCGGTCTGGCTGGCCGCGAGCATGACGACGGCCACGACGATGAAGAGTTCGAGACTACCGACGGCTACATCGACAATACCGGTGGCCGTACCCGGACGCTGACTCTCGGCTCCAGCTATCATTTCGACCGCGGCCTGGTCGGGCTCGCCGTCAGTCGGCTGGAGAACAACTACGGGATTGGTGACCACGATGAAGAGCACGACGAAGAGCATGAGGACGAACACGGTGCTGAGGAGGAGGAAGGTGGAATTCGCCTCGACGTCGAGCAGACCCGCTATGATCTGGCGTTCGAGCTCCACGAACCCCTGCCCGGCTTTGAGTCCCTGCGCAGCACGGTGACTTACACGGACTACGAGCACGCGGAAATCGAGGGCAACGGCGAAGTAGGCACCCTGTACAGCAACGAAACCTGGGAGACCCGGGTCGAGTTGGTGCACGCCGAGGTCGCCGGCTTCCGCGGCGCCCTGGGCCTGCAAGCCAGGGACGGCGAATTCAGCGCCCTGGGTGAAGAGGCCTTCATCCCGCTGACTGACAGCCGCGACCTGGGGCTGTTCCTGATCGAGGACTGGCGCAGCGACAACTGGATTTTCGAGACCGGCCTGCGGCTGGACCGCGATGAGCGTGACCCGGAAGCGGCAAGCTCGAGCAAGCAGGACTTCACCTCGGTGAGCGTGTCCGGCTCCGCCATCTGGAATGCCGGCGAAGACTGGCAGCTGCGCCTGCATCTGGCCAGGTCAGAGCGTGCACCGTCCATTGAAGAGCTGTTTTCCAATGTCGACGGCAGCGGCCCGGAGGACTGGATTGAGCACGCCGCCACCGCCGCGGTCGAGTTGGGCAATCCCGGTCTGGACACCGAGGTGTCGCGCAACGTCGACCTGTCGCTGCACTGGCACAATGGCAACAAGGATCTGGAGGTCACCTTTTACTACAATGATTTTGCCGACTACATCAACCTGATGAACACCGGGCTGGAGGTGGATGAACTGCCCGTACTCGCCTACATCCAGGAGGACGCCGAATTCCATGGGGTGGAAGTCAACGGCCAGTTTGGCCTCGGCAGTTTTGCCGGGGGCGAGTTCCGGCTCGGCGTATTTGGTGACGTCACCCGCGGCAAGCTGGACAACGGCGACTCTGTGCCGCGCCTGCCACCCCGGCGCATCGGTGGGCGCCTGAGCTGGGGCGGTGATGCCCTGGAGCTGTGGACCCGGGTAGTGGGGGCGTCCAGCCAGGACCGCGCCGGCGTCAACGAGGAGCCTACTGACGGCTATACACGCTGGGATCTCGGGGCCGACTACCGCCTGCCGCTGGGCGCCAGCGAGCTGACCCTGTTCCTCGCTGCGCGCAATCTCGGGGATGAGGAGATTCGGCTCAGTACCTCCTTCCTGCGCGATGTGGCGCCGGAAGGCGGGCGCTCGATCGAAGCGGGGTTACGCTACCGGTTCTGAGGCGTCCCAGCCATACAGGCAGAGGTTTTCGGCGTCGGACGTGAGCTGCACCGTGCTCTCATGCCCGAAGCCGAGGCTTGCCAGCAGCGCCCGTGAGGGCGCATTCCCCGGCGCTACCACGGCCACCAGCCGGGCCAGCCCCAGGGTCTCCCGGGCGTAGAGCACTACCGCCTGCGCCGCCTCCCTGGCGAATCCCCTGCCACGCGCCTGCGGCAGCAGAGCATAGCCGATATCCACGTCCGCCAGCGTTTCTCGCCGCAGCAGTCCGCAGACTCCAATCGCGTCGCCGCCGCGCAGGCGCACCGCCCAGAGCCCGAAACCGTGCTGGCGATAGCTCGCCAGTGGACCCTCCTCCAGGTAACGCCTGGCCGCGGCCTCGTCGCGGACCCCGCGGTCGGCAATCTGGGCGATAAAGTCCGGGTCGTTCAGCAGTGCCAGGATGAAGGGGGCATCGTCCAGGGTAAGGGGCTCAATGGTGAGGCGCTCTGTCTGCAGCATGGCTGGCCGGGTTCCCTGAGTGATACCCCATTAGCCTACTACAGTGGGGCCAACGAGGCGCCCGCCGGGCAGTGAAATCCGACGGGTGTACTGGTAAAGTGCAGGGTCTTTTCGCGGGGCGGGGCGGGGCAGGGCATGGCACAGCGCATTATTGTCGGTATCAGTGGCGCCTCCGGCATTGTCTACGGCGTTCGTGCCCTGCAGCTTTTGCGCGACTGCGGGGTGGAAACCCACCTGGTCATGACCCGGTCCGCGGAACTTACCCTGCACTATGAAATGGACCTCTCCGCGGACGAGGTGAAAGCGCTGGCGACGAAGGTGCACGCCATTCGCAATGTCGGGGCCTCCATCGCCAGCGGTTCGTTCCGGACCGCCGGCATGCTGATCGCACCCTGCTCCATTCGCAGCATGGCGGAGATAGCCACCGGGGTAACGTCCAGCCTGCTGACCCGGGCCGCCGACGTCGTGCTCAAGGAGCGGCGCCGACTGGTGCTCATGGTACGGGAGACCCCCCTGCACACGGGGCACCTTCGCAGCATGACCCAGCTTTCGGAGATGGGCGCGGTGATTGCACCCCCGGTACCGGCCTTTTACGCCAGGCCGGACTCGCTGGATGCGATGGTCACCCAGACCGTGGCGCGGGTGCTGGAGCTGTTCGATATCGACACGGGGCAGGTGACACGCTGGCAGGACGGCTGAATATGCCGCGCCACGCGCTATTGCTGGCGGCCGGCTGATGCCGATCCTGTTCGGCGTTGTCCTGCTGGATCTGATCGGGTTTGGCATTGTCATTCCCATCCTGCCGTTTCTGTCCCCGCAGCTGGGGGCCGACAAGATCGATATCGCCCTCATCATCGTCACCTATGCGGCCTTTGCGGGGATTTCAGGTCCGTTCTGGGGCAGGTTGTCCGACCGGCTGGGGCGTAAACCGGTGATCATGTTGTGCCTGGGAGGCGCTGCGGTTTCCTATGTGATGCTGGCCCTGGCTTCGCAGCTGTGGATGATTTTTGCGGCGCGGGGATTTGCCGGGATCATGGCGGGCAATCTCGGGGTGGCCTCTGCGATGATGAGCGACATCACCACCCACGAGAAACGCGCCAGGGGCATGGGTATGCTCGGGGCGGCCTTCGGCCTGGGCATGGTGTTGGGCCCACTGCTGGGTGGGCTGCTGGCCGGGGACAGCGGCAGCTTCACCTTGCCCTGCCTGGTGGCCGGCGGCATGTCGCTGCTGGCCATCGTAGCGGCGGCGCTGTTCCTGCCGGAGTCAGTGAGCCCGGAGCGTCGCGCTGCCAACCTGCGTCAGCAGCGCGACGGTTCCCGCCTCTCCACCTGGACGATGCTGCGACAGACCGGGAGCCGCATGCTGGCGCTGCAATATGTGCTGCACGCGGCGACAATCAGCGCCGTGACCTACCTGGTGCCCCTGTGGCTGGGTGACCTGCTGGGCTGGGGCGCACGGCAGGTCGGCATGGTGTTCGGTGTCCAGGGTGTCATCATGGTGCTGCTGCAGGGTGGTCTGCTGGGCCCTCTGGTGCGGCTGACCGGGGAATGGCAACTCCTGCGGATCTGTATTGCCAGCCTGATGCTCGGCCTGTGGCTGGCGGTGTTCGCCGGCAGCATGCCGTGGATGCTGGCGGCACTGTACCTCGCCATGTCCGGCGCGACCCTGTGCATGCCTCTGCTCAACACCATCACCAGCCATCGCACTCCCCAGCAGTTGCGGGGGCAGATGCTGGGCACGACGGCCTCTGCCTCCTCCTGGGGTCGGGTATTGGGGCCGCTACTGGCGGGCGCCAATCTCACCCTGTTCGGCTACGCCGGGGCCTGGCTGGGGTGTATCGTGCTGGTGCTGTTCTACCTGGCGTGGGCTCTGGGGCCCCCGCCTTCGCGGCTTTCCGCCGCGCCGGCCACGCCGGCAGACCTTCAATAACCCTGCAAGGAGAACCCGAAGCATGACCACCAAACTGTTTGACCTGACCGGGCGCATCGCGCTGGTGAGTGGCGCCAGCCGCGGTATCGGGGAGGCTATTGCGCGCCTGCTTGCAGAGCAGGGAGCGCATGTGATCGTGTCCAGCCGCAAGTTGGACGGCTGTACGTCGGTAGCGGACTCCATCTGTGCGAGTGGCGGCAGCGCCGAGGCCTTTGCCTGCAATGTCGGCGACATGGGCGCTATCCAGGCGCTGTTCGAGCACATCCACGGCGCCCACGGGCGGCTGGATATCTGTGTCAACAACGGCGCCGCCAATCCCTATTTTGGCCATGTGCTGGACACGGACCTCGCCGCCTTCCAGAAGACCGTGGACGTCAACATCCGCGGTTACTTCTTCATGTCGGTGGAGGCGGGCAAGCTGATGCGGGAGCAGGGTAGCGGCGCGATCGTCAATACCGCCTCGGTGAACGCCCTGCAGCCCGGCCCCATGCAGGGCATCTACTCAATCACCAAGGCCGCGGTGGTGAACATGACCAAGGTGTTCGCGAAAGAGTGTGGGGGGCTTGGTATTCGCTGCAATGCCCTGTTGCCGGGGCTCACCAAAACCAAATTTGCCGGCGCCCTGTTCAGCAATGACGAGATCTATCAGACCGCAATCGAGAAAATCCCCATGCAACGCCATGCGGATCCGGAGGAGATGGCGGGCGCCGTGCTGTACCTGGTCTCGGATGCGTCCAGCTACACCAACGGTGAGTGCATTGTGGTGGACGGCGGCCTCACCCTGTAGCCGCCAGGGGGGCGCTGCGCAGGTAGCTGAAACCGCCCTCCTTGATATAGAGCTCGCAGTACTCGTTACTGGTCGGGTGCACGGAGCCGCCAGCGGGGATCCGCAGCCAACAGTGGGTGCGGTAGTGGCCCCGGTCGTCGCTGAAGCTGCCTTTCAGGACCAGTATCTCCGCACCCTGGGGGAAGTTGATCTGGCCGATTGCGGCTGGCGTGTCCCAGCTTTCCAGGCGCATGAAGTCGGTGTAGGGCTCCTGGGCATAGAGCTTTTTCCAGCTGGTATTCTTGCGCACCGACGGCTGCCAGGGCCGGGATCCGGTAGCCACCACCACGTGCTCCCGGTCCGCGCCCGGGTACTGCCGCAACTTCACGAACAGCAGGCAACCGTCGCTGGAAAACGGCGCGTGGCGGAACCCCTCCGGATTGAGCAGGTAGGTGCCGGCCGGCCAGTCACCGTGCTCGTCCGAGAAGGTACCCTCCAGGACCAGGATTTCCTCGCCCTGGGGATGGTCGTGGGCGGGAAACCGGGCTCCCGGCTCGTAGCGCACCAGGGAGGTAACCTGACCGGACTCCGCCTGGCCCACCCGGTGCAGGCGCTTGCGCAACACATGGCCGCCGGGGCTGGGCGTCCAGTCCAGGGTTTGCGTGTCTACGACCACGTGCAGGGAAAGGTCGCCATTCAGTGCAACACTGCTGTCATTCATGTTCGGGCCTGTCAGATAAAGTCGGATCTGCGGTGGCAGGGAGTTTCGACTGCCGGGAGGGGTGTCTGTTCCCCGGCACATGCGCCTATCATAATCCGATTGCGGGCGCGCAGAAACCATCGCAGTAGGACAGCCAAAAGGCCCGGTTCCCGCTGTTGCCGGTCATCGGGTTTGCGGTATGCTCGCCCCATGAACAGAAAAGTTTTCGTTACTCATGAACTGCCCGGGTGCCGCATCCACGAGCTGTCGGAGCACTGCGACGTGAACGTATGGCTGGGTCCGGGCCTGTTGCCAGCAAAGTCCCTGCACGAGGAACTGGCGGGCTGCCAGGGCCTGGTCTGCCTGCTGACCGACCGCATTGACCGCGACCTGCTGGACGCGATGCCCGACCTGGAGTTCGTCTCCAGCATGGCGGTGGGCGTTGACCACGTCGACGTGGCGGCGCTGACGGCACGCGGCATTCCCCTTGGGCATACGCCGGGGGTGCTCACGGATACAACCGCGGACACGACTTTCGCGCTGCTGCTGGCAGCTGCCCGGCGCATCTCCGAGGCGGATCGTTTTGTCCGCCAGGGAGAGTGGCGCAGGGAAAACCGCTGGTCGCCGGACTTCTTTACCGGCAAGGATGTCAGCGGCGCCACCCTGGGTATTGTCGGTCTGGGCGAGATCGGGCAGGCGGTGGCCCGGCGCGCGGCGGCGTTCGGCATGGAGGTGGTGGGCTGGAATCGGAGCCCGAAGGACGTTCCCGGGGTCGAACAGCTGTCCCTGGCGGCACTGCTGGCGCGCAGCGACTTCGTCAGTGTGCATGTCGCCCTGACTCCAGATACCCGCTGCTTGCTCGGTGCCGCGGAAATCGCCGCGATGAAGCCGGGGGCGGTGCTGGTGAATACCGCCCGCGGCGGCATAGTCGATGAACCGGCGCTGGCGGCGGCGCTGGCCAGCGGTGCTCTCTATGCCGCCGGCGTCGATGTCTTTGCCGAGGAACCGGTGCCGGTGGACAACCCGCTGCTGGCGCTGCCGAACGTGGTGCTGGCGCCCCACATCGGCAGCGCTACCACTCGCACCCGGGCGCGCATGGCGGACATGGCAGCAGCCAACGCCATCGCCGCCCTGCAGGGGCAGCCCATGCCCCATTGCGCGAATCCCGAGGTATACACGCGCTGACAAGCCCGCCGGGGCCCGGCTGGTGGGAAGCGCTACTTGCGCACCGAGCTGCGATAGGCCCGCGGTGACAGCCCTACGGTCTGCCGGAACAGGCGCGAGAAATACAGGGCATCCCCATAACCCACGGCAGCCGCAATCGCTTTTACGCTGAGGTCGGTGCTGTCGAGCAGCTGGCAGGCGTACTCGATTTTCATGTGCAGGAAGTGCTTGATCGGCGAGTAGCCGGTCAGGGCCTTGTAGCGGCTGGCAAAGTGGTATTTGGACAGGTGTGCGACCGCTGCCAGCTCTTCCAGCTCCAGGCTGCCGTGGATCCGGTCCTGCATGATGCCCTGGATTGCCTCCAGGTCCAGGCCCGCGGTGTGGGTGGCGCGCTGGCGGTTGGCCTCCAGCACGATCTGGGTGAACAGATGGCGGCACTGGTTGGCGGCATTGATAAAGGCGCTGCTGCTGTAGCCGGTGCGATTGACCGCCAGCAAGGTGTGGAAGGCCGCGATCAGGCCGGGAGCAACACCCGCGTGGACCACCGCCCGGCCTTCACGGTAGCCGAGATACTCCATGAAGATCCGGCTGCTGATGCCCTGGAAATGGATCCAGTACAGGCTCCAGGGGTGCTCCCGGTCGGCGCTGTAGCTATGGCCCAGGCCCTGGGGCAGCAGGATCAGGTCGCCGGCGCCTATATCCTGGCGCTGGCCGCCAATGCGCAGCCGGCCCCGGCCGTCGACACAGTACAGCAGCAGATTATCGTCGTGGCGCGGCCGCCGCATGCGGTGCCCGCTCGCCTGCGGGTAGTAGCCCATAGCGGTCGGATAGCAATCCCGGGTGAGGGGGTGGCGGTGCAGCTGCTCCAGCATGAATGCCGGCGTCAGGAAGCGTACGCCCTCGGCGGGCAGCGGCCACTGTGAAGTGCTGCTCATGGCCTGCCGTTCAGGCGCTCTGAATCCAGCGTGTTCAGGCGGTCGAAATCGTAGGCGCTGATGCTAAAAAACAGGTCGTAGCGAGGATCGTGGACAAAGTGCTCTTCCTCCAGCAGATAGAATGTCAGGTTACGTTCTCCCGCTGCGGTAGCAACGCTGACGCTGAAGGCCGGCGCTGCTTCGGCCAGGCTGCGCTGCTGGTCGTCGCTGGCGATCCCGTCCACCTGCAGGTTAGCCAGGGAACCCAGCAGCGCCTCCAGTTCCCGCGGCTCTGGCGTTGCGCCATCGAAGGTCCTCCAGTCGCCGCTGTCGGTTTGCGCCACGGCGAAACCCGGACCCTGGATGCTGCGAGGCTGTGGCACCTGCAACAGGCGCCGGTCCAGCCAGTCCGCGTCGCGGGCGGGTGCATCAAAGCTGTTGAAAGCAATGCTGTAGATGGCGTCAGCCGCGTCATTGCGGGCGTGGATGCGACGAAACGCAGGCGCGGTACCGAGAAACACAGTGCCCAGTTGCGCGTCGTCGCTGCCGGTCAGGGTCACCCGGCGCTGGAAGCGGTAGCTGGCCACTTCAAAGCGCTGCCGGGCGGCGATACTGGTGGCGACCGGGTAGCCGTGCTGCTCTCTGGTCAGCACCCGCAGCAGCCTCTCGATCAGGGCGCTGTCCGCGGGCAGTTCCTGCCGCAGCGGTAACTGCCAGCGCCCGTCAATGCGCTGCAGGAAAGCCTCGTTTCCCTGCTCGTCAGCCAGCTGGATCCCGGTAACCGCGGCGGGGTCGATTGCCAGCAACGGTGCCGCGGGGTCCGCCACAATTTCTGCCTGCTGCGGCCAGTAGACCACGGCGGCCAGAAAAACCTGAATCACCAGAATCAGCAGCAGGGCACTGTTGATGCGGTTCACAGCCCCAGGCTCCTGCGGTAATGGCGCTTGCGCAGCAGGGTGCGCAGCCAATGCACTGCGGCCAGCAGGAGCAGCCAGGCAACCGCCAGGCCATAGTTCAGGTACTCAACGAACTGCTGCGCCTCCCGGCTCATGGGAGGCAGGGTGCGGTTGAAATGGGCGCGGGAGCGGATTTGCAGCAGGGATTCATCCTGCAGCGACCACTCCAGGGTATTCAGCAACAGCTCCAGCGGGCCGAGATACTGGGTGCCGGCGGCGGCGACCACCGCGTTCAGCATCTGGTCATCCATGAAATCGTTGGAGGCAAGCACGATCAGGCGCGCGGATTCCGGCGAACGTTCCAGCACGGTCCGCACCTCGGCGGTGGCATCATTTGCCAGCGGCGGCGGCTTGCGCTCCGCGAACCAGGAGCTGAATCGGCCCTCCAGGGCCACGCCCAGCCGGAACTGCTGGCGCTCCGTGGCCGGGGTGAACACCGGTGTGGCGCCATCCTCCTGCCGCGGCAGGATGTCGCGCTCGGTGGAGGTCCAGGCCGTAGCCGAGCTTTGCAGCAGGCTGGTCAGGCGCAATCCGTGGGGCGGGTCGACGCTGATCGGAGAGGCCCAGCCCATGGTCAGCTGGGGCAGATTGGCGGTCACCGGGTGCTCCGGGTTCAGCCCGGGCGGCCGCAGGTCGATAAAGTAGGGGTAGTCAATCATCTGCACATCGCGAAATTCGTAATCGCCCACCTTGCGCAGTATCGGTGCCGGGAAGGTGGCGCTTTGCGGGTCCAGCACGAGGCTCTTGCCGATGCTGATGCCGTGTCCCGCCAGCCAGTCGTCGAGGCCGCTGGGGTAGTCCAGCAGTCGCATCTGCCCCGCGGTCAGCTCAACGCTGAACGGTGAGGTTGCCAGAATCACGGTGCCGCCGCGCATCAGGAACTGGTCGATGGCGAACAGGGCGGCGCTGTCCAGCTCGCGCGGGGCGACGACGGCGAGGATATCGGCTGCCGGGTCGACCCGGCCATCCTCCAGCTGTTCCAGGCGGATGCTGTAGTCGCGGGTGATGGCCTGCTCCAGGTTAGAAAAGGTGGGTGCGCCGAGATGATAGCGGGCCATCTGCTCGTTGAGTTCCGGGACAGCCAGGGCAACCGTGCGGGTGAAGCCGCTGGCGAAGCGCTTGAGGCCGGCATCCAGCATGGTTGCAAAATCCGCTGGATCAAACTCCTCGGTGGGCAGCTGTACGACCTGGTGGTCATCCTCCAGGGTCAGGTAGAACCAGAACTCCTGTTCCTCGCCCAGCGCCGAGATCATGGGGCGAAAGCCCCAGTCCTCGCCCAGCTTGCGGGCAACCTCGCCGCCGTTCGCTTCCGGTTCCACGAAACGGTAACTGAACAGGCCGCCGGACTGGGCCACTTTCTGCTCCAGTTGCGGGAGGATGGCGCTCTTGTAGTTGCGCAGCAGGTCCGGCAGCAGCGCATCGTCAGAGGCGTAGGCTACCAGTTCCACCGGCTGGCGCAGGCTCGGGAACAGATTGCCGCCGAGCTGATAGCTGAACAGCACATCCCGGATCGCCCGGGTGAGGTCAAATTCGGGATTGCGCAGGCGCACCTCGGCCTCGGTATTGCCCGCGGTGCGGACATCGATCAGGTCGCTGAAGCCCAGGGTGGCGAACTCATCGCCGTAGCTGACCAGGACATGGAACCAGGCGTTTACCAGGGCGGACTGGTAGCGGTCTGCAACCTGCAGGGGTGTTGCATTCATCTGGTAGCGCTCGTTGGCTTCCTGTTCCAGCTCCGGATGCTCGGCGGGGTCGATGAACTCCACGCGCACCCGCTCGCCACCGGCGATGGCGTACTCCTCGATCAGGTCGCGCAGTTGGGGTACCAGTGGAGCCAGCAGTGGATGGGTGCGGGCACTGAAGTAACCGCGTATCAGCAGGGGCTCCTCCAGCTGTGCCAACAGGTTCCGGGTGGGCGCGGAGATGGAGTACAGGCGGCCCTCGGTGACGTCCAGGCGCAGACCCGGCAGGCGTTGCAGCCAGACATTGGCCAGCACCAGGTTGGCCAGCAGCAGCACAATCCCGACGCGCCAGCGTCGCTGCCGGGCGGTTCGGACATCCCGGGCCCAGCGCTCCCGCTCCAGGCTGTAGACGTTCAGCGCCAGGAAGCCGGCCACCAGTCCCAGGTACCAGGCCAGGTCCCGCAGGTCGAGCACGCCGCGGCTGATACTCTCGAACCGCGAACCGGTGCCCAGCAGCCGCAGCAGTTCGCCGCTGCGGTCGTCGAAGAAGCCGGTCAGGGTGCTGCTGCCCAGCAGATACAGCAGGCCGCAGACCGCCACAGTGCCGATCAGGCTGACGATGGGGTTGTCGGTGCGGGAAGAAACGAACAGACCGATGCTGAGGTAGGCGGCGCCCAGCAGGGCGGTGGCCAGATAGCCTGCGGCCACCGGCCCCCAATCCAGATCCGCCATCAGGCTGGCAGTGACCGGCAGGGGCAGGGTGGCCAGCAGGGCCAGCAGCAGCAGACTGAAGCAGGCCCAGAATTTGCCGAGCACAAAGCGCCAGATGCCGGCGGGTTGGATCAACACGTGCTCAAGGGTGCCCGTGCGGCGCTCCTCGCTCCACATGCGCATGGTCAGGGCGGCGCTGAGCGGTATCAACAGCAGGGGCATCCACTCGAACAGCGGCCTGACATCGGCGATGTTGCGGGCAAACCAGGACTCGACCCAGAAGAAAATGAACAGGGTGACCGCGGCAAACACCGCCAGGAACAGCCATGCCACGGGCGAGCCGAAGAACAGGCGCATTTCCTTCTGCGCCACCCGGCGGCTGATGCTGGAGGTACTCATGCCACCGTCCCGCCTTGCGTGGCCCGGCCTTTGGTGGCCCCGCGAAAAATGCTGTCCAGATCGCGCCGCACCGGTTGCAGCTCATAGAGGCAGACACCGGCTCCGATAACGCACTTGGCGATGTTGTTGGCGGCGGTGTCGATATCGGCCTTTGCATGCAGCTGTAACAGCCAGGTTCTCTCGTCGGTCGCACCGTCTTCGCTGTTGACGCTGGCGATCTGCGGCAGCCGCTTGAGCCAGCTTTCCAGCGCCGGCTCTTCCAGCCCGGCGCGCAGTTTCAGGGTCCGGCTTTGGCGCAGGGCCTGCAAGGGCTGGTCCAGCACCAGTCGGCCCGCGGCCAGCACCAGCACGCGGTCACAGACCGCTTCCACCTCCTGCATGATGTGGGTGGAGAGAATCACGGTGGCGCGCGCGGACAGGCGTCGCAGCAGCTCCCGCATCTGCGCCGTCTGCTCCGGATCCAGGCCGTTGGTGGGCTCATCCAGGATCAGCAGGCGCGGTTGTCCGAGGATGGCCTGGGCCACGCCGACCCGCTGGCGCAGGCCCCGGGACAGGCGATTGATGGGATCCAGGGCTCGCGCGCCGAGGTCGGTGGCGGCGATGGCCTCGCGCAGGGCCAGGTGCCGGTCGGCCGCGGCGATACCCTTGAGGGTCGCGGCGTACTCCAGATAATCCGCCACCGGCATCTCCGGGTACACCGGCAGGTGCTCCGGCAGGTAGCCGAGCTGCCGCTGTACTGCGCGCGCCTGGGTCGCCATATTGGCGCCGGCGATGATGATGCTGCCCGCCGACGGTTCCAGGAAGCCGCTGAGCATGCGCATGATGGTGGTCTTGCCGGCGCCATTGTGGCCCAGCAGCCCGACCACTTCGTTGGCGCCGATACGGAAGCTGACATTGTCCACCGCCGGGGTAGTCCCGTAGTTGCGCGTCAGCGAATCGACCTCAATCATGCAGCGCGCCCCGGATGCCTCAGTCTTCCGTCCACGGCTCGCGCATGGTGACAAACTCCTCCGCCGCGGTTGGGTGAATGCCGATAGTGGAATCAAACACAGCCTTGGTTGCGCCGGCGCGCAGGGCTATGGCTATCCCCTGGATGATCTCACCGGCATCCGGGCCCATCATGTGCACACCGACAACCCGGTCGCTGGCCTTGTCCACGATCAGCTTCATGAAGGTCTGTTCGTCGCGGCCGCTGATGGTGTGCTTCATGGGCCGGAAGGAGGCCTTGAACATGCGTATATGGCCGTACTTTGCCCGCGCTTCTTCCTCGGTGAAGCCGACGGTACCAATGTTGGGCTGGCAGAACACTGCGGTCGGGACGAAATCGTGGTCCACCTCCTGGCCGGGTTCGCCGAACTGGCGCCGGGCGAAGGCCATGCCCTCGGCCAGGGCAACCGGGGTCAGTTCCATGCCGCCGATGACATCGCCCACCGCGAAGATGCTTGCTTCGCTGGTCTGGTAGTGTTCGTCGACCGCGATGGTGCCGAACTCGGTGAGCTCGACATTGACGTTTTCCAGCCCCAGGCCGTCGAGGTGGGGCATCCTGCCGGTGGCGTAAAGCACGGCGTCCGCGGTTAGCTGGGTACCGTCGGTCAGCTGCAGGTCGAGGCCGTCCGGGCCCCGGCTGATGGACTCCAGGTTGACCTCAAAACGCAGGTCGACGCCGGTCTTGGCAATTTCGCGGGCCGCGTGGGCGCGGATATCCGGGTCGAAACCGCGCAGGAACAGGGGGCCGCGGTAGAGCTGGGTGACCTGGGCGCCGAGCCCGTTGAAAATCCCGGCAAACTCCACCGCGATATAGCCGCCGCCGACAATGACCAGCCGCTCCGGAAAGTAGTCCAGATCGAAAACTTCGTTGGAGCTGATGGCCAGGTCGCTCCCCGGGATCGCCGGAATGTGGGGCCAGCCGCCGGTCGCGAGCAATATTTTCCCGGCAGTGTACTGCTGGTCACCTACCGCTACGGTGTGGGCGTCTACCAACCGCGCCCGACCGTCAATTATGTCGGCATTGGCGCCGGTAAGGAGCCTGCGGTAAATGGCGTTGAGTCGCGAGATCTCGGTTTTCTTGTTGTCGCGCAAGGTGGCCCAGTGGAAGGCCGGTTTGCTGCTGTCCCAGCCAAAACCGCGTGCATCCTCGAAGGCCTTGCCGAATTCCGAAGCGTAAACGTACAGCTTCTTGGGAACGCAGCCGACATTGACGCAGGTCCCGCCCATATAGCGGTCCTCGGCAATCGCTACCCGGGCGCCAAAGCCCGCGGCCATGCGCGCTGCGCGAACGCCGCCGGAACCGGCGCCGATGACAAAGAGGTCGTAATCCGTGTTGCTCACAGTTGTCTCCTATGGGGGGTACAGCATTCTAGCAGTGTTGGCGAGGCCACATAACCGCTGCAAATCCAGTATTATAGGCGCTTCCCCCCTGTTTCAAGGAACTGCATCTGATGGCATTCAATTTCTACCCTGTGGGCCGAATATCCGTGGCGATGGTGGCACTGGCTGCCGGCCTGGCCGCGACTGGTGCGGTGGCGGCCCCGGACGAGCTGGTACTCAGGAACGGCTCGCGAATTGTCGGCACCGTCCAGGGCGTCCGCGACGGCGTGGTAACGGTCGAGACGGAGTTTGCCGGCAGCATTCGAATCCAGCAGGACCAGATTGTCAGCCTGCAGTCAGACGGCCCCGTGGTACTCAAGCTGACGGACGGGGAAGTACTCACCGAGCCTGGCCTGACCGTCGCGGAGGAGCAACTGGTACTGACTTCCGGGGACGCACCTGCGGGCAGCTACTCTTTGCGCGACCTGGCGCTGAGCGACCCCGAGCCCTGGGAGCTGGGGCGCGGCTATCACTGGACCGGCCAGGCCAGTGCGGCCCTCGGCTTGCAGCGGGGCAATACCGAAACCGACGAATTTGACTATCGCGTCGACAGTGTCTGGCGCAGCCTGCAGGATCGCTACACCACCCTTCTCAACGGCGAGGTCGACGAGGCCAACGGGGTCAAGAATGCCGAAAACTGGTCGGCGCTGGTCAAATATGACCGCTTCCTGGAGGGGCCGCTGTATTGGGGTGTGAATGCCTCCGCCGAGCAGGACAAGTTCGCCGACCTCGACCTGCGTTACTACCTCGGTCCCTATATGGGCCGGCAGTTTTACGAGCAGCCGGTATTGACCCTCTCGGGCGAGGCGGGCCTGGTCTTTGTCGACGAGGATTTCATTATTGCCGAAGACCAGGATTACCTCGGTGCCAACTGGACGGTGGACGCCAGCAGCAACTACCTGAACGGCAAATCCCTGCTCTACCTCAAGCACACGGGGATCTGGAACCTGGACGAAACCGACAATGTCGTCCTCAACCTCACCATGGGGCTTTCGTTTCCGCTGTTGCTGAACGTCGAGGGCGCAGCTGAAGTGCAGCTGACGTACGACAGCGCCGTGCCCAGCGAGCTGGACAAGCTGGACCAGAGCTACCGGTTCCGGATCGGCTACGCCTGGTAGGCAGGATCAGCCGCGGCGTCGCACTGCCGCCGCCAGCTGTTCCAGCAGAGGCAGCGTTTCTGCAAGTGACAGGCAGGCATCGGTGATGCTCTGGCCGTAGTTCAGCTGGTCGCGATCCGCCATTGGCTGGGTGCCCCCGACCAGGTGGCTCTCCAGCATGACGCCGCGGATGGCCTGTTGCCCCTGCTCGATCTGGTCACAAAGTGAAGACACCACCGCCGCTTGCTGCTGTGGATCCTTGTCGCTGTTGCCGTGGCTGCAGTCGACGATCAGGGATGCGGGCAGCTCCTTGGCCGCAAGCGCCACGGCCGCGGCCTGAATTGCCTCGGGATGGTAGTTGGGCCCGGAGTCTCCGCCCCCGCGCAGGATCAGGTAGCAATGCGGGTTGCCGGTGGAGTGCAGGATCGCGGGGGTGCCCTCCTTGGTCAACGACGGGAACCAGTGGCTGTGGCTGGCTGAGCGAATGGCGTCGATGGCGACGGTGACATTGCCGTTGGTGCCGTTCTTGAACCCCACCGGCATGGACAGACCGGAGGCCAGCTCGCGATGGATCTGGCTCTCCACGGTGCGCGCGCCGATGGCGCCGAAGCTGACCAGGTCCGCGTAGTACTGGCCGAAAGTGGTATCGAGAAACTCGCTGGCCGCCGGCAGCCCCAGTGTGGCGACATCCAGCAGCACTTTGCGTGCCTGGCGCAGGCCCTTGTTGATATGGAAGCTGCCGTCCAGGTCCGGGTCGTTGATCAGGCCTTTCCAGCCCACCACCGTGCGCGGTTTCTCGAAATAGACCCGCAACACCGGCAGGATGGCATCCGCCAGCGGCGCGCAGCCTCCCTGCAGGCGCGCGGCGAAGTCGAGCAGGGCGGCGGGGTCATGGACGGAGCAGGGTCCGACGATCGCCAGCAGGCGACGGTCCTCACCCTGCAGCACGGCCTCGATCTCGCGCCGGGCGCCGGCAATGCCGCGGCGCTGGCCCTCGGCCAGCGGCAGCTCCTCCGCCAGCACCCAGGGCGTGATCAGCGGCTGGGCCCCGTGGATGCGGACGTCATCAGTAAGGTCAGTCGGGCTGCGATCAGTCGGGCTGCGGTCAGTCGGGCTGCGGTCAGTCATGCTGTTCTCGGTGGCGCGTGGGGGGGCATTTTGACCCAGGGGTTGCGTCCGGGCAACCGGGGCCACTGCCCGCGGCGCTCGCTGCAGGTTGGCTCCGGCTCACTCTGCCAGCGCGCGCCGGGCAGCGATTTTTGCCTGCACCGCCTCGACCTGGGCCTGGCTGGTACGGATCCGGGAAATGATCCACAGGGCGACCAGCAGCGGCGGGATGACGCCGAGCCCCAGCGCATAAACCAGGCCATGCAGAGTCTCCAGGGGAACTTCGCCGGGGCGCATGCCGGTTTCCAGGCCGATGATATCCAGCGCCAGGCCGCCGTAGAGTGGCCCGGCCACCGTAGCCATCTTGCTGACAAAGTTGGTCATCGAAAAGAAGCCAGCCTCCTGGCGCACGCCGTGGTCCAGTTCGTGCTCGTCGGTCAGGTCCGCGACGATGGAGGTGCTGTTCACGATCCGCAGCATGAACAGGTACATGAACAGCAGCATGAAGATGAAGTTGAGGGCGAAGACCAGCCGGTCACTGTCCGCGGGCAGCAGCTCAAACAGCTGCAAGGGGTAAAGCCACAGGCAGTTGAGAATAAGCCCGAGCAGCGACAGCTGCACCAGCCGCTGCTTCGACAGACGCCTGCCCAGCGGGCCCAGGGTCACCGCAGCCAAAAGCACAGCCAGCAGCGTCGGCAGTGACAGGATGATGGAAATCTGGGTGGCCGAGAACTCCCAGAAAAAAGTCCACACCAGCATGTTCAGGCTGCTGATCACTCCATAGGCGGAGGTGGCAGCGACATCGTAGGCAATCAGGAGGCGAAAGTTGCGGTTGCCCAGGGTGCGCCAGAGGTCGCGCATCAGGGCCAACAAGGTCGTGCGGTCGCCGTCGTCGTCGCCGGGCCGCGGAGCCTCAGGCCGGATGTGGTGCCGTGTACCTACCGTGCTGAGCGTTGCCATGACCCAGACCACGGCGCAGGACAGCATCCCGTATAGAGGATAGCGCGATTGCTCGAAGCGCCCGTCGATGCCGTTCTGCTCCGGGAACACCAGCACCAGGGCCGCCGCGGGCAGCAGAACCGCGAACAGGAACATCAGCCCCATGCGGGCGCCCAGCACCTGGGTGCGATCGTGGTAGTCGGTGGTGATCTCCGCCGACAGTGCGAGGTGGGGAATGGTGAAGGTGGTGACGAAGGTCCGCACCCACAGGGACCAGAACAGGAGCCAGGCCGCCAGCAATGTGCTGTTGTCGATCACCGCCTGGGGTGGTGAAAACAGGCCGACGAAGCCCAGGCCAAGGGGCAGGATACTCAGCGCCATGAACGGATGGCGGCGGCCAAAGCGGCTGCGCAGACGGTCGGAAAGAGACCCGACCAGGGGGTCCGAGACCCCGTCCCAGATAAGGCTGACGGCGATGATGAGGCCGGTGACGGTGCCGCTCAACCCCAGGACCTGAGTGTAGAACAGCAGGATGAACATGGTGTAGGCCGCTTCCTTGGCAGCGGCGACCGCACCTCCTGTGCCATACAGGAGGCGGGTTTTGAAAGCTATCACGGCGTCAGGATGAGGCGGGCGTGGCGTCCTGTGTCAGTGGGCGGGTCAACGTCCGCCCTTGACCAGACTGCGGAAGCGGTCGAGCAGAGTTTCGTGCTTGTAGTCGGTGAACTCCCCTGAGTCCATGAACATGCCGTGTTCGCTGCAGGTCTCGTACCAGATGTGTTTCTGCTTGGGGTCGGAGGTCTTTTCCATGTCCTTGCCGCAGCGCGGGCAGGCGATGTCGGCCACCTTGTCCCATTGCTTGCCCTCGGTGGGGTTGCCGAGGTCGAGGGCATCGCCCATCCACCTGGCCTTCAGCTTGTCCGCTTCACCGGTGTCGAACCAGAGGCCCATGCAGTTGCTGCAACGGTCGATGGTGACATCGCCGTAGGTGACTTCCTCCATGCCATGTCCGCACTTGGGGCATTTCAGGCTGTGTTGGTCTGGGTTGTATTCCATCGGTCGTCCCTGTCAGGTCAGTTTATTCTGTTCGTCACTGGTGCTCCCGCGGAGCAGTTAGAGGCGAGTCTAGCGCAGGGCTGCGAATTTGTCGTCCCCCCTGGTTACCCCCCTGGATTCGCAGCGGGCGCGGTCCGCATTCTGTCCGGACCGCAGTTGCCGCTGAGCGATACTACGGTTGGTGAAAAGCTGCTAAATTCCCCGGTTGAAGGTTTCTGCCGGGAACAACACGATGCGTTTAGCTCTTCTACCCCTGCTGGTGCTGCTCGCCGCCACATCCGGTGCGGTCAGTGCGGCCCCCGACACCAGTGCCGCCGAACTCTACCAGCCCTGCGCTGCCTGCCACGGTGTCGCTGCCGGGGGCAATGCCGCGTTGCGGGCCCCGCGGCTGAACCATCTGCGGCCGGTATATATCCTGGCGCAGCTGGACAAGTTCCAGCGCGGCCTGCGGGGTGGTGACGGCGCCACCGAGGTGGCGCAGCAAATGGCCGCGGGGGTCGCGATGCTGCCGCCGCGGGAACGCTGGCCGGACCTGGCCCTGTATATCAGCGAGCTGGCGGGCAGCCCGTCAGCGGCTACCCTGGCGCAGGGCGATCCGACCCTGGGCGGCGACTACTTCAATCAGTTCTGTGGTGCCTGTCACGGGCCCGCGGCCGGCGGCAACGTGGCACTCAGCGCGCCCGCCCTGGCGGGGGCAGACGACTGGTACCTGGCCGCGCAACTGCACGCGTTTCGCGAAGGCCGCCGCGGCCAGCACCGCGAGGATCGCGGCGGCAGGCAAATGCGCTCCATGGCGGCAGTGTTGCCCGGCGAACAGGCGATACTCGATGTCATTGCGTTCATTCGCAGCCAGCCAGAGGAGTAGGCGCTGTTGGCCGGCCTGTTGGCTGGTCGTCATTGTGTTCCTGGTGGGATGGGGGCCGGGCGCTGCCGCGGCTGACGGTTCGCCCGGGTTCAAGCTTAGCCAGACTTGCCCTCCGGGGTTCGAACTGACGCAGGGTGCCTGCAAGCTGCGCAGCCTCTACCAGCGCTATGGCTCGCTGCAGGGTGCCGGTGTCGGCGGTCTGAAAACCGGCCTGCCACCCTGGCGCGACGGCTTTAGCCCGCAGCAAATTGATCTCGGCCGCTACCTGTTTTTTGATCCACTGCTGTCCGCGGATCACACCCTGTCCTGTGCCAGCTGTCACCAGCCCGATCGCGGTTTCGCCGACGGCATGGGGCGCAGTGTCGGTACTGACGGCCAGTTGAGTACGCGCTCTGCGCCCAGCCTGTGGAACGTTGCATTTCTGCAAAGCCTGTTCTGGGATGGCCGCGCCGGCAGCCTGGAACAGCAGATGCTGGAGCCTCTCTTTGGCGCTGCCGAAATGGCCAATTCAGCAACCACCCTGTTGGCCAGCCTGCGCGCTTCCGCCGTTTATCGCCCTCTTTTTGCCCAGGCCTATCCCGAGCACTTCAGCCACCCCGGCGCCAGCATCCAGCTGGACCAGCTATACACGGCCCTGGCCGCGTTCCAGGCTTCGCTGATCTCCCTCAACAGCCGTTACGACCAGTACGCCCACGGCTACAGCGATGCCCTCAACGCGCGCGAGCAGGCAGGGCTGAATGTGTTCCGCTCCTTTGTAGCCCGCTGTGCCGAGTGCCATACGCCGCCTTTGTTCAGCAATCAGCAGCTTGCGGTCATTGGCACGCCGGAGCCCGAAGGCATGCCATTCGACCCCGGCGCCGGGCCAGGCCTGGGCGAGCCCACTCTGCGCGGCGCCTTTCGCACTCCGGGCCTGCGCAACATCGCCCTGACCGCGCCCTATATGCACTCGGGCCGCTTTGCAACGCTGCGCGAGGCGGTGGCCTTCTACACCGGTGGCCGCGGCCATGCGGTACCCGCCGGTGAAGATCTCAGGATACACTGGCATATCTGGGAGCCGCGGTTAACGGATGAGGAACTGGACCAGCTGGTCGAATTCCTGCACACCTTGACCGATGAGAGCCTGAAGCCGGTTACCCCCGTGGCCGTGCCCTCGGGCTTGCCGCTGATGCACGGCCCCGCGACACCAATAACAACAGGGAACGCGCCATGAAAAAAACCTTGGGTATTGCCATCGCCGCGGTGCTGCTGATCGCCGGCGGATTCTATGCCGGCCAGGCGCGCCAGCCACCGCCCACGGTGATCCAGGCGCCCGCGGCAGCCAAGGCGGCTTTTGTACCGGCGGATATTGCCCCGCCGGCCTCGGGGCCGGTGCGCACGCTGGCGACCCCGGTCAGCGGTGAACTGATCCTGGTGCGCGACGGCGAGTCTATCCAGGCGGCAATCAGCGAGGCGGCCCCGGGCGCGGTGATCAGGGTGCTGCCCGGCACCTACCGGGAGACCGTCTACATCGACAAGGACAATATCACTCTGTCCGGGGTGATCGAGCGCGGCGCCTATCCGGTGCTGGACGGTGAGGGTTTCCGCAACGATGCGGTCCTGTACTCGGGTAACGGCGTGACCATTGAAAACCTGTACATCACCCGGTACAAGGGCAACGGCATCATGGGCCAGGCGGGCAACAACTACATCATCCGCAACAACATCGTTGTCGATACCGGCGTCTACGGGATCTTCCCCCAGCTGGGGAAGAACGGCATCGTTGCCCACAATGTCGTCTCCGGCATCGAGGATGCCGCGATCTACATCGGCATGTCGGACAATGTCGATGTGGTATTCAACGAAGTGTTCGAGAGCGTGGCCGGCATTGAGATCGAAAACAGCCGCGGCGCACTGGTGGAAGGGAATTATGTCTACAACAACACCGGCGGTATCCTCGCGTTCATCACTCCCGGCCTGCCGATCAAGACCTGCGGCGATGTGATCATCCGCAACAACTTCATTTCCGGGAACAACCACGAGAACTTTGCCATTCCCGGTTCGCTGGTATCGAATATTCCGCCCGGCACCGGGGTGCTGGTGATGGCCTGCGACGATGTGATGCTGGAGGGCAACATCATCACCAACAACGATTCCGTCGGTATAACCTTCACCGATTTTTCCCTGGCCTCCAATGCCGCAGTGGATCCAGAATCGGACCCCTACCCGAACCGCCCGGTGATCCTCAACAACATCATGCTCAACAACGGCGGCAACCCGGCACCGGTTGTGCGGGCAATTCTCGCAGCCATGCTGGAGACCCGGGGCCCGGATATTATCGACACGGTGGGCATGGACGACGGCTGTATCCTGAATCCGGAGCGCTTCCGCACTATCGGCCTTGGCCAGTACGGGGACTGCGCGTTCGATACCACCGCCAACGTTGCAACCTACACCTTGCCGGAACCGGTGCCGGCCCGGGACCTCGCCGACGCGGATACCGGGCGCCTGGTGTACTACGGCATCTGCGCCGGCTGCCATGCCTATAATTCCAGACTCATCGGCCCGCCGGTGCAGGTAGTGCAGGCGCTATATATGGATGATCCCGAGGGCATTGCGGCCTATATTGCTGACCCGGAACGCAAGCGGCCGGATTATCCGGAGATGCCACCGCAGGCGCACCTGGATGCGGCTACACGTCTTGCCGCCGCCGAGTTCATGTTGCAGCTGGAGAACTGAATTGGAGCGAGTGCTCAAACCACCTGAATTATCAGTTGGTTTGAGCACTTGACCCTTGCGACAGATCAAAAAATAGACATTGCGCCTGCCGTTATTACGCCTACACTTAAGCTGCGGTACCCGTTCAACTACCAGAGTGATAACGACCATGTTGGAGAAAGAAATGGCCCAGGCTGTGAAGATGGCAGAGCAGGCAAACAAGAAAGTCGTGCAGCTGCAGAAGCAGCTGTTGTCGGAAACAGAAAAGGCACATGCCAGGGTCAAGGCTGACCTGACCGCTGCCCGGAAAAAACATACTTCCGCCAACACGCGCCTGAAGAAAGCGCGCAATTCCTTTCGCGGCAAAGCCAACAGCGCCAGCCAGAAGCATATCGAAGACCTGGTAACGCAAGTGCAGGATCTGGCGGAGTCAGTCGCGAAGATCGCCAAGACTGCCTACAGCTCCTTCGAGAAGCTGCTGCCGATTCAGGCAGATCTGGCGCTGGAGTCCCGCAGGGCTGAAGCGGCGGACAAGGCGGCATCAATGGTCGAGAAGGCCGCTGATCGTCGCAGCAAGATCCAGCATTCAGCAGCCGGGAAAAAAGGGGCAGCGGTGACAAACGCAGCGGCCAAGAAATCGGCAGCCAAAAAGAAAACGGCAGCCAAGAAATCGGCAGCCAAAAAGAAAGCGGCCCCGAAGAAGAAAGCAGCTCCGAAGAAAAAGGCGGCGCCGAAAAAGGCAGCGGCGAAAAAGACCAAGGCCGCCCCGGCGAAATCCAGCTGAGGCGTTGACAGATTAGCTACACCACTCGCAAAGAAGTGGTATAGCTGTTCAGTTCGCCGGCGGCACCTCAGCCGGCCACACCTCAGCCGGCCGCACCCGCAGCAGGGCGCCGTCTTCGGCATCCGTAAGCAGGTAGATGAAACCATCTGCTCCGGTGCGGACATCGCGGATGCGCGCGTCCAGTTCACTGAACAAGGCAACTTCATTGCTCACCTGGCCGTCTTGCAGGGTAAGCAGCCTTACCTCCTTGTCCACCAGCGCACCGACCAGCAGCTTGCCATGCCAGGCGGGAAACTGGTCGCCGTCATACCAGGTCATTCCCGAAGGCGCGATGCTGGGTACCCACACGTGCAGGGGCGCAACCATTCCCGGCAGCTCATTGAAAGGTGAGACATAGGCGCCACTGTAGTCAACGCCATGGGTTGCCAGGGGCCAGCCGTAATTGTTACCCGCTTGCAGCAGGTTGACCTCATCGCCCCCCTTGGGGCCGTGCTCGTGCAGGTACACCGCGCCGGAATCGCCGGCGGCAACCAGGCCCTGGGGGTTGCGGTGCCCCAGGGTCCAGACCCGCTCGCTACCGGGCTCACTGAAGGGGTTGTCTGCCGGTACGCTGCCGTCATCCATGATGCGCAGCACCTTGCCCAGCTCACTGACCGGGTTCTGGGCCTGTTCGCGAAAATCAAAGCCATCGCCGGTGGTGAGCAGCAGGCTGTTGTCCGGCAGGAACAGCATGCGGCCGCCATAGTGCTGGGCGGTGTTCTTCTTGTCCGCCACCCACAGGATGTCACTGCCATCCAGCAGCGCATTGCCCTCCAGCCGGCCGCGCCAGACGGCGGTGCCGTTGGCGCCCCGGTCACCCCGGGCATAGGCGAGGTACAGCAGCCGGTTAAGCGCAAACTCCGGGTGCAGCACAACATCGAAAAAACCGCCCTGGCCGGCCAGCCAGGTGGAGGGCACCCCGCTGATTTCCTCGCGGCGGCTGCCATCGGCACTGATGTGCAGCAGCTTGCCGCGACGCTCGGTGACCAGCAGGCTGCCATCGGGAAGTTGGGCGACAGACCACGGGTGGTGCAGGCCACTTGCTACCGTTTCCAGTTGGTAGTCTGGCGCCGCGACCGCCAGGCCAGCCACAAGGAATATTGCGGCCAGAGCGTGACGGAGTATCGCTATCGCATTCATGGGCTTTTCCTTTGCGGTTTGTGCGGTCATTATAAACAGGCACAGCGCCAGAGGTGGTCACCCATGATACGTGTGCTCAAGGCATTTTTCCCCGCGGTTATTACGGCCTATATTGTTGGCTGTCTGTTGGCGACGCAGGTGGTGCTCGGCAACCTGGGGGATATGGGTGTTGACGTTACTCTGGCCACGCGTCTCCAGGCCAGCTTGCACGATCTCCTGGGCATGATCGCTTACCTGCTGTTGATCCTGGTGGCGTTTGTGATTGCGATGCCGGTTGCCGCCGGTCTGGTGCGCGTTCATGTGGTGCCGGGCACCCGGGTGTTCTGGTTCACCCTGGCAGGTTTTGTCGCGCTGGTGGCACTGCACCTGATCATGCGTCAGGTGCTGGGTGTTTATCCGGTAGCTGCGGCCAGGGAGTGGGACGGATTGTTGCTGCAGGGGCTCGCCGGTGCCGTTGGCGGGTTCCTCTACAGCGTCATCAGCAGCAGTGGCCGCCGCTGATTCTAGATAATGCGCGAGAAGCGGTTGCCGGACAGTTGGCTGGGGTCGATGTAGGCGTCGAACTCCATGCAGATGCGCCGCACCAGCAGGCGCCCGGCCGGCAGCACTGCAATGCCACCGGCGGATAGCGCCAGCAGGCCATCCGCCGCAAGCGCGGGCAAGCGTTCGAGTTCGGCGCTGAAATAGTCCGCGAAACGAATCCCGAATTGTTCCTCGATGGCCTGGTAGTCCAGGGCAAAATTGCAGATCAATTCGTTGATGACGGCCCTGCGGATAATGTCGTCGCGACTGAGTGTGATCCGTTTCGCCAGCGGCAGCTTGCCCGCCGTGATGGCGGCGGTATAGGACGGCTCATCCTTGAAATTCTGGAAATGGTTATTGCCCAGGGCATTGATGGCGGAGACGCCGAAGGCCAACAGTTCGCAGTCCTTGTGGGTGGAATAGCCCTGGAAGTTGCGGTGCAGGGTGCCCTGCATCTGCGCCAGGGCCAGCTCGTCACCCGGCCGGGCAAAGTGGTCCATGCCAATGTATTCGTAACCCTCCTGCAACAACCGGTCTATGCTCTGCTGCAGGATTGCCAGCTTGACTCCGGCCGCGGGCAGCTGGCTTTCGTCAATCTGGCGCTGGGTCTTGAATAATTGCGGCATGTGCGCGTAGTTGAACAGTGACAGTCGGTCCGGCTGCAGGCGGATAACCTGGTCCAGGGTGCGGGCGAAGGAGTGTTCGCTCTGCAGCGGCAGGCCGTAGATCAGGTCCATGCTGAGGGACTTGAAGCCCGAGGTGCGGATCTCCGCCACCAGTGCCGCGACTTCTGCAACATTGTTGAAGCGGTTGACCGCCTGCTGGACCTCCGGGTCGAAATCCTGCACGCCCATGCTGAGGCGGTTGAAGCCGAGCTTGCGCAGCTGCCGGATGCGCTCGGGGGCCATGCCCCCGGGGTGGACCTCGATCGAGAACTCGCCCTCGTCGTCCGTGGCCAGGCGGAATTCCTGGCGTATGGTTGTCATCAGCGACTGCATCTCGCTGTCGCTGATGTAGGTCGGTGTGCCGCCGCCCCAGTGCAGCTGGCGCACGATCCGCTCCGGGTTGACCGCGGCGGCCTGCAGCTCGATTTCCCGGTGCAGGAACCGCAAATAGTCGCTGGCCCGCTGGCGGTTGGCGGTGACGATTTTGTTGCAAGCGCAGTAGTAGCAAACTGTATTGCAGAAGGGGATATGAAAATACAGCGACAGGGGTGCGCTTACTTCATTGCTGGCGGTTATCGCCTCGCGCCACTGCGTTTCGCTGACATCGTCCCGAAACTGGGCGGCGGTCGGGTAGGAGGTGTAGCGTGGGCCGGCCAGGTTGTAGCGCGCGATCAAGGCCGGGTCCCACAGCGATGCGGTGGTCAGTTCCCGGGTCGGGGCTGCGTTTGGGGATGCCATGGCGATCTGCCTGCACGGGTAATGGCATTCAGTCTACCGCGGCGGCCCCCCGCGACTGTTGACCTGCGTCAAGCCAAAGGCCGACTCTCAGGGTCTGCGCGGCAGGCCGGGCCGGGCCGCTCCCCCGGCGGTGGCGGTGGCGGCATCGGGCAGGCTGATCAGGTAGTCGGCCGGGAACTCGATATTATCCCGATTGCGGTCCAGATTGATCTCGGCCGGCTGGTCCGTGGTCAGCCAGGCGCCGCAGGCCTCGCCGGCATCACAGATAAACAGGTCATTGTCCGCATCGGAGCCGGCGAAAACCAGGTAACGTCCAGCCGCCAGCGCGGGGAAACTGAATTCGTAGCGGCCATCGCGAGCCCTGACTGCAGTCTGCTCCACCGCATCATCCAGTGCCGGGTCGAACACCAGGATGTACAGCACCCCCACGTCTGCCACCGCCGCATTGCCTGCCGAGACCAGTACCCGGATCTGCAGACTGTTGGCACTGGAGCGTGCCGTAACCTTGGCGGCATAAAGGCCGTCGCCCAGTTGCCCGCGATCCACCGTCAGCCGGTAGCGGCCCAGGCCCTGGCCGTCGACCTCCGCGGCGCTGACCTGTAACCATGGTACGTCGCTGTCCACCCCGGTGACCCGCAGCTCGCCGCTGCCAGCATTGCTCAGGAACAGGGTCAGGGTGTCCAGGCTGGTGCCGAAATTCAGATTGAGGCTGGATGCCTGCAGCGACGCCGGTGCGACAAATTCCGCGCCGATACTCTCCAACGCTGCCTCCACCGCCCGGCGCGCGTTGATCAGGCCGTAGCCATAGAGATCATCGCGGCCCGGCGCACCCAGATCATCGGTCAGGCGACCGCTCTGGAGCAGGGTTGTCAGCTGCGCCGGGGTGAGGTCCGGGTTGATGCTTTTCATCAGCGCGATGACGCCGGAGACATGGGGAGCGGCCATCGAGGTGCCGCTAAGGAATACATAGGCATACTCAAGCGTGGAGTCGGTCGCGCTGCCGCCAGTACTGAGCACGCCGTCGGGATAGCCGTCGCCGTTGACATCGGGGCCGCTGTCACCGCCCGGCGCGGCGAGGTCGATGGTAGTTCCGCGGTTGCTGTAGCTGGTTATCTGGCGCTGGATGTCGACAGCCGACACCGAAATCACACTGTCGTAGGCTGCGGGATACCCCGGAGCACTGCTCGCCTCGTTGCCCGCAGAGCTGACCGCGAAGACGCCCGCCTGGCGCAGATCCCGGTATAGCTGCTGGTTGATCTGGCTGAAGCCCTCTCCGCCGAGGCTTAAGTTGACGATGTCGGCGCGCCGTGCCGGCACGGTGCCGGAGTCGTTGGGCAGCCCGGCGGCAAAGCGCACTGCCTGGGCGACATCGTAGGAGGTGCCACCGCTGGCACCCAGGGCGCGCAGGGGCATGACCCGGGTATCCCAGGCGACCCCGACCACGCCTATGCCGTTGTTACCCCGGGCGGCAATGGTGCCGGCCACGTGGGTGCCGTGGAAGCTGCTGGCAGCGGGGTTCTCGCGGTCGCCGGGGTCCGCGGGGTTGGGGTCGATGCCGTTGCCGTCCCCGGCTGTCGTGCGGTCCCGGACAAAGTCATAGCCGGGCACCAGTTGCCCCGCAAGATCGGGGTGACCCGCCAGGATGCCGGTGTCCACCACCGCGACGATCACGCCCGGGTCCCCGGTGGTTACGTCCCAGGCAGCCGGCAGAGAAATCAGGGGGTAGTGCCAATGCAGGTGGTAAGCGCTGTCATTGGGCTGCAGGGATGCCCGCACCCGGTAGTTGGGTTCAGCCCAGCGCACCCCGGGTGTGCGCCGCAGCGACTTGATGCTGAGCAGCGTCTCCCAGCGTTGCTGTTGCGTCGAGTCGCTGAACTGTTGCCTGCGGTCAGCAGCGGTGCCAAGGCGGCGCTGTAGCGCCTGGCCGGCCCGCAGCGCCAGCAGACGTGCCCGGCCCCGGGCACCGGCGCGCTGCTCCATGCCCATCTGGTGGGCCAGGTCCTCCAGCGGCTGCCCCGGTTGCTCTGCCGCCGCATCGAGGTACTCGACCACGATTTCTCCGGGGATGATTTCAGGCCGTTGCCGGGTGCCTTCCAGCGCCTGGTTGCCGACCGCCAGAATGTAGTTGGTGGCATCGGTGAAGGCGGTGACATTGACGATCCAGCTGCCGCTGCCGGGCGCGGTCACGGTTTCGATTTCCCCGGTTTCGACGGAGAAGTCGACGATCTCTCCCTGCTCCGAATAGAGATAGAGGTCCGCATCCGCGGTCTCGAAGTCGGCGACCAGCAGTGTGACCGACTGGCCCTCGAACAGTTCCAGGCGGTAGTAGTCGTCGATGTCGCCGATTGTCTGCGAGCGTCCCTCGGCGCCCGTGCCCGGCTGGTTGACATAGCCCCCGAGAGTGATCGGATTGGCCAGGGCCAGGGCCTGGGCCGTGGCCAGGGTGTCGTTGGGGCTGTAGAGGTTGGCGGGGTCGTTGGTGTCGCCGTCCACGGCCTGGTTGGCAGACGCCAGCACGCTGCCGCTGAGGCTGAACGTCACGCCGCCGGCGCTGCCGGCAACGACCACACTGGCGCTGCGGCTCGCCTCGGCGCCAGCATTGTCCGCGACGGTCAGGGAGAAGGCGAGGGTAGTGTCGCCGTTGACACTGGGGGCGGTGAAGCTGGCCCGGGCGCTGGTGCTGCCCGCCAATTCCACATCCGGCCCCTCAACCTGCTGCCACTGGTAGCTGACGATACTGCCATCGCTGTCGCTGGAGCCGCTGCCATCCAGGGTCACGGTGGCACCGATGTCGACGGATGCGGGCGCGGAGATGTCGGCGATGGGTGGCTGGTTGGGCGGGGGTGGCGTCGAACTGCCGCCGCCTCCGCCGCCACAGGCGGACAGAGTGAGGATCAGGAGCAGCGCCAATGGCGGGAGGTTGTGGTGACTGACCAGCATGGTGGCCTCTCGGAGGGTCAGGTCCCGCATTGTTGCATCCTCTGATGCAACAATGCGAGACCTGACCCCACTTTCACATGCCCGGGTGTGCTCAGTCCCTGCAAACAATACTTTCGAACATGTGCCGCGCCTCCTCCAGCTTGGCGAAGATGGGGTAGCTGCTGTCCATGGCCCAGCTTACGGTGAGAACGTTCAGGGTGCCGACGACCATGGCGGCGAGGATTTCGGGGCTGAAGGTCGAGCGGGCGTCGCCCTGTGCCTGGCCGGCGGCAAACAGGCGGGCAAAGCTGTCCAGTGCGGAGCTGTTTATCTCGCGCTGGGTTTCGGGGTCGTTGGCGAACACGGTCGGCGCCGCCAGGATCAGCTGCCGGTCGATCTCCTCATAGCTGGCAAAGGTGGCCTCGATAAAGTCGATCATGGCCCGCAGCCGGGCCTGGGTGCTGCTGTAATTGTCGATCAACACCTGCAGCATCGGGCCGGACTGGCTGAACAGGCGGGACACGCCCAGGCCGCCGAGCAGGGCGTGTTTGTTGGGGAAATAGCTGTAGAAGGTGCGCCGGGCGACGTCGGCCTCGGTGCAGATCTGTTCGATGCTGGTGTCGTCGATTCCCTGGCGCCGGAACAGCTCGTAGGCGGCATCTTCGATGCGCGTGCGGGTCTCAAGCTTGCGCTTTTCCCTGCGTCCCTGCGGTGCCTCGGCTATGCCCATGAAATTTCCGTAATTCGGTTGCTTTTCAGCAGCCATTAAACTAATTTGTAGACAAATGTGCAACTTTGCACAAGTGAGTGCGCTCACAACAATGGTTTGCAACTGTCTACAGAGAGTAAGTTCATGTCCGATCGATTGCTAGTGGTGTCTTCGGACTGCCACGCCGGCCTTCACATCGCCGATTACAAACCCTACGTCGAGGCGAAGTATCACGACATCATGGACATGGCGGTGCCGGTCCAGGTGGAGCTCACGGAAAAGGCGGAACAGAGTTTCCTGATCAAGGAAATCAACGATGCCTGGCGCGCCCCCATCAAGAAGCAGTTGACCGGGGCCTGGGATTATCGGGAGCGGGTGCGAATGCTGGCCGAGGACGGCATCGCCGCGGAGGTCATTTTCCCGGACGGCATCACCGAGATGAACACGCCGCCCTTCGGCGCCGGGCTCGGCCTGTCGCCCCGGGACCAGGTGCCCGAGTTGCAGTGGGCCGGGGCCATGGCGCACAACCGCTGGTTGGCCGAATTCTGCGGCAATGACCCCGCCCGCCACATCGGCGTCGCCTCCATACCCCTGCTGTGGGACGTGCAGCAGGCGGTGGACGCGGTGCGCTGGTGTGTCGACAATGGCCTGAAGGCGGTGATGATTCCGACCCTGTGGGGCGAGCACGCGCCCTACCATGACACCAAATACGACCCGTTCTGGGCGGTCTGCGAGGACCTCGGAGTGATCATTCACTTCCACTCCGGCCCCGCTCCGCACCCGGAATACTTCGGCAAGCAGTGGCCCCAGGAAGATCGCAGCGATGAGCTGCCGGGGGCGATGGGCATCTACGTCTCCGAGGTCATGTGGTGGTTGTACCGGCCCCTGACCTTCATGATCTGGGGCGGCGTGTTCGAGCGCTTCCCGCGGCTGAAGGTGGTGATGACCGAGGGCGGCACGGTGTTCATGCTGCCGCCCTGGCTGCGCCTGCTGGACCACAACTACACGGATGTGCAGTTCTCCGCCAAGCTCGGGGACTTCCGCAGCCACCTGTCCATGTCACCCAGCGAATATTTCCAGCGCAATATCGCGGTCGGCGCTTCCTGCGTGCCGCGTCAGGACATTGATCTGCGTACCGTGCTGGGGGTCGACAAGCTTATGTGGGGCAGCGATTTCCCACACCCGGAAGGTACCTGGCCCAACACGGGCGACTACTTCCGGGAGACCTTCTCCGGTGTACCCGAAGCCGACGGGCGCAAGATTCTGGGCGAGAACGCCGTGGCCTGGTATGGCCTCGACCGCGCCCGCCTGCAGGCCGTTGCCGACGAGATCGGCCCCAGTTCCTCCATCTTCCATGCCAGGGGAGAAGCCGCATGACCACCAAGATTGTTGAAGCCTGTGAATCGAAAACCAATACCACCCCGGATTTTCCCATGGGCTGGTACTCCGTTGCCCGCAGCCATGAGCTGCTGGTGGGCGAAGTCAAACGGGTACACGCCTTCGACCGCGAGTTTGCGCTGTATCGCACGCGTTCGGGCAGGGCGGTGCTGCAGGACGCGTTCTGCCCCCACCTCGGTGCCCACCTCGGCGTCGACGGCCGGGTGGTCGGCGAGTCACTGCGCTGCCCCTTCCACGGCTGGCGTTTCGACACCGAGGGCCAGTGTGTGGAAATTCCCTACTGTGACGAGATCCCCGAGCGTGCCCGTATCCGCAGCTGGCACACCGAGGAGCAGAACGGTGAGGTCTACATCTGGTTCCACCCGCAGAACCTGGCGCCGAAGTGGGAGCTGCCGCTGCTGACCGAACTCGGCGACGACAACTGGACCGCGCCGCGCTATGCGGAGTTTGAGGTGCCCGCCCACATCCAGGATATCGCGGAAAACTCCTGCGACCCGGTGCACTTCCAATACGTGCACCGGCAGCCTGATGTACCGGCCTCGGAAGTGACCATCGACGACGATGGCCGCACCCTGCACCTGCGCGCGGATGCCGCCCAGGCCGCGGTGCCGCACAAGCTGCACGCGATGGTGCTGAACCCGGGCCTGGCGGTGGTGCGAACCGACTACGGCCCCGGGGCGGAGATGCTGGTCTACAACAGCGCCCAGCCCATCGACAAGCACACCACGCTGCTGCGCTGGACCCTGTCCGTGCGGCGTGAAATCGAGGACCTGGCGGGTGATGACGTGATGAAGGGCATTATCGCCGGGATTCAGGACGATTACCCGATCTGGGCCAACAAGGTGCACAAGCACAGGCCGGTGTTCTGTCGCGAGGACAAGACCCTGGTGCTGTACCGCAAGTGGGTGCGCCAGTTCTACATTGATGTGAGGGATATTGCCTGATGCGAGATTTCAAGGACAAGGTAGCGGTAATTACCGGTGGCGCCAGCGGCGTCGGCCGCTCGCTGGCTTTTGCCCTGGGTCGCCGCGGCGCCCGCATCGTGATCGGTGACGTCGACGCCAAGGCCATGGAGGCCATTGACCAGGAGCTGGCGGCGGAGGGCATTGAGGCCCGGGTCGCGGCCTGTGATGTCACCAACGTCGCCAGCCTGGAGAACCTGGCGGATATCGCCACCGAACACTTTGGCGGCGTCCAGCTGGTATTCGCCAATGCCGGCATCGGCGCCGGCGAGTCCGGCGCCATGTGGGACTACTCCGACAAGGACTGGCAGTGGTGCTTCAACGTCAATATCTGGGGCGTTATCAACACCATCCGCGCGTTCATGCCGCGGCTGGTGGCGGCCAATGAACCCGCGCACTTCGTGGTTACCGGTTCGGGCAATGGGGCACTGCTGATTTACCCCGACGCCCCCATCTACACCGCCAGCAAGGCGGCAGTGCACGCGATTACCGAAAACCTGCACTACCAGCTGCAGGCCGCCGAGAGTCCGGTTGTGGTCAGCGCCCTGTTCCCCGGGCCCCATGTGGTGGAGACCGGCCTGTTCAATTCCGGCCGGGTGCGCCCCGAGGCCCTGAAGAAGGAGGTAGAGGGCAACGCCTCCGGAATCAGCTCGGTGGATGACATGAAGCGCATGGCAGCGGAATACGGCATCGAACTCCAGACCACGCACCCGGATGAAGTCGCGGCCATGGCCTTGGAGGGGCTGGAGCGCGATGCCTTCTGGCTGCTGGCCACCACCCCGGACACGGAACAGAAAATCCGCGCCCGGGCCGAGATGATCCTCAACCGCGATACCCCGGTCCCGAACATGGTCGGCGGCTGAAAAATAAAGGGTCAGGTCCCTTTTTTCCGGAAAATGGGACCTGACCCTTTATTTTCGTCGCCCTAATCGCAACAGCAACAATAAGGAAGCTCAAGCATGTCCAACGCAGGAAACGCACCCCAGGGCAGCCCCGGTGATATCAACAACTGGCCGATGCTCAAGATTGTCTACCGGACTGATCCCGAAGCCATTGCCGCGGTGCTGCCCCCGGGGATCGAACCCGGAGCCAAGCCCCACGTCAACCTGACCATCTACAACGTACCGGTACCGGACGAACCGGAATACGGCATCCTGCAGACGGTGGATGCCGACTACAACGGCACCGCGGGTGAGTACGCCCTGGGCTACGGCATCGACCAGGAATCGGCGATCTTTATCAGCCGTGACCACAACGGCCAGCCCAAATACCCCTGCACCACCGATTATTACCGGCAGGGCTCCAGCGTTACCGCTCGCGCCACTCACCAGGGCTACACCTTTGTGGAATTTCGCGGCACAGCCAGCGGGGAAAACGATCCGCTGCCGGAATTTGACATGCATGAATGGTGGGTGAAGTTCTCCCTGGCCGTGGGCATGATGCCGGACCCCGCACGGGGCTATGACTTCCCGCCCCACGTGGTCCACGTGCGCAGCAAGTACGGCACGGCGTGGCGCGAGCGGGTCGACGGCGAACTGATCCTGCGCGACAGCCCCTGGGATCCCCTGGCCAGTCGCCTGCCCCTGCGTGAGCAGGTTTCGGCGCACCTGTGGTGGCCCACGTTCCTTGACCGGGAGGTCACCCTGGCCGGCAAGCTTGATCCAGACGGTTTCATGCCCTTCACCGACACTATTTCCGGCTCCCGCTGGCAGGGTACCCGCGGCGGGCCACGCCGCGGCTGAAACGCTCTCTCCGGACTGCGCCAGCAGCGGGTGCATCTACCCCTGCTGGCCCTGTTCGACGTTTTCCCATATGAGCGATACCACACGAATGCTTGATCGTCGGTCAATGCTGGGCGATGATCATGCAATGCCTACAGGCCGAAGCCCTAGCTTATGAATTTCGATGCCGTTGCCGCGCTGCAGGTGACTCTGGTGGTCGTCAGCGCGGTTTTCGCTGGCGCCAACTATCTCGCCTGGCGTTTGTTCGGTCACCCCCGGCATGCCCTGATCTGGACCTTTGCCTACCTGCTGGCCATGGCGCAGTACCTGGTCAATCTGGTTCGCGAACTGTTGCCTTCCTACGAGTTCTACTGGCTGTCCGCCAACCTCATGTCCACCCTGCTGGTGATCGCCGTGGTCTGGGGCCATCGGCAGCGGCTGGGCAGGGTAACCCCCTGGCATTGGGCCTTCGCCTTGTTTGCCCTGATCATGGTCACGCAACTGGTTTTTACCCTCTGGGTGCCGCGGGCGGATGTGCGGGTTTCACTGGCGCCGGCCTTTGCCTGCATCGCGCTGCTGCACGTCGCCTGGCTGTTGTTGCGCCATGGCCCGGAACCAGTGCTGGCTCAGCGGGTAGCCGCGGTCATTCATGGCCTGTTCGGCCTGGCCCAGGGTCTGGCGGCCGGGATTGCGCTGCAGTTTGGCGCGGTTGCCTCGCCAACGCAGGGGCAGGCCTACAATCTGGTCAACTTCGCCCTGATGCCGACTTTTTTCGTGGCCATGGGGGTTGCGGTGATCTTCCTGCTGGCAACAGATCTCTCCAACAAGCTGCGTCTGCTGGCGATCACCGACCAGCTCACGGGCGTCAGCAACCGGCGCGGCTTCCTGCAGGCCGCTGACCTGCTGCTGGCCCGGGCCCGACGCCATCGGGGCCCACTGGCAATGGTGCTCGCCGATATCGACTTCTTCAAACGGGTCAATGATCGCTACGGCCACAGCGTCGGTGACCGCGCCCTGGCGCATTTCGCCCAGGTTCTGCGGGAGAGCGTGCGGGCGGAAGACTGCATCGGCCGCATCGGCGGAGAAGAGTTCGCCATCGTCATGGGCGAGTCCAGTGTCGGGGACGCGGGCCGCATGGTAGCCCGGGTGCGGCAGGCTCTGGTTGAACATCCCATGGCGGACAACGGCGAGAAAATCCCCATTTCAGCCAGTTTCGGCATCGCCGCCTTCGCCGGCAATGAAAGCAAGGAGGCGCTGTTGATGCGCGCCGACCAGGCTCTGTACCAGGCCAAGGAGGCCGGCCGCGATTCGGTGATTGTGGCTGAGGACGCCCACCCCCTGGGTATGGTTTCCCTCGGCTGATTTGGCCATACTGTCCGACCCCGAACACCCGATAAACATAAACGCCCAGAATGGAGCCCGCGATGTCCCTGCGCAAGTTCAAGCACGCCTCTACCCTGTTTCTGATGAAGTCCCTGGCCGGTCTCGCTGGCAGCCCGGCCTATATGGCCTATACCGGCAGCGGCAGCGCCGCTGAACTGTGCCGTCACATCACTCGCACCGGGGTGCGCAAGTTGCTGCTGGTGACAGACAAGCCGCTGCGGGACCTGGGCATTGTCGACCAGGCCACCGCCGCGCTGGCGGACACCGGGGTAGAGCTCGTGATTTTTGACGGGGTCGAACCCAACCCGACCTACGACCAGGTGGCGGCGGGCCGCAAGCTGATGCTGGAGCACGGTTGCGAGGCGGTGCTGGCCATCGGCGGCGGCTCGTCCATCGACGCGGCGAAAATCATCGCCGCCGCAGCCACCAGTGACGAAGACCCGAAAAACTGGGTGGGCTTTGGCAAGGTCAAGCACGAGGTACCCAAGCTCTACGCGATCCCGACCACCTCCGGTACCGGCTCGGAAGCCACCATGGGGGCGGTGATTTCCGACAGCGAAAGCCGGGAGAAGGGCGTGATCTCCGGCGCCAGCCTGCTGCCGGCGGCGGTGGCGCTGGACTCCGACCTGATGCTGGGCATGCCGGCGCCGATCACCGCCGCCACCGGCATCGATGCCCTGACCCACGCCATTGAAGCCTATATCTGTGTCTGGGACCGGGGCACGCGCAAGGAGCACGCGGCCATGGCAACCCGGTTGATTTTTCAGCACCTGCGCGACGCGGTCGCGGACGGTAGCAACCGCGAGGCCCGCGACGCCATGGCGTTGGCGGCCTATTACGCCGGCATTGCGATCAACCAGGTCAATGTCGGCAATGTGCACGCCATTGCCCACCAGATCGGCGGCAAATACGGCATTCCCCACGGCCTGGCCAATGCCCTGGTGTTGCCCCATGTGCTCGAGTACTGCCGGGTCGAATCCGGCGAGGCGCTGGCGGAACTGGCACTGCTGGCAGGGGTGGGCACCGCCGGCGAGACCACCGATGCGCTGGCGGGCAAGTTCATTGCCGCGGTGGTACAGCTGCGCGCCGATGTCGGCCTGCCGGAGACCTCCGACAAGATTCGCGCCGAGGATTACGATTACCTGGCTGGCCTCGCGTTCAAGGAGTGCGAAGGCTACCCGGTGCCGAAGCTGCTGGAGCGGGACGCCATTCTGGCTATTTTGCGCAAAATCACCGCCTGAGGTTGCCGCCGGTGGGGGCCGGGCATCAGCCGCGGAAGACGGTTGCGCCAGCCTCCGCCTCGTTGACCGCGGCGCGCATGAAGCCGAACAACTCCCGCCCGGTCCCGTACCCGGAGCTGTCATCGTCGCGCTGGGCTGGCGTGCGCTCGCGCCACTCGTCCGCCGGTACCAGTGCCTGCAGTTCACCGCTGTTGCAGTCGATGCGAATGGTGTCGCCATCGTGGACTCGCGCCAGCGGCCCGTCGGCAATGGCCTCCGGACTTACGTGAATGGCCGCCGGTACCTTGCCGGAAGCCCCCGACATGCGACCGTCGGTGACCAGCGCCACCCGGAAGCCGCGGTCCTGGAGAATGCCCAGGTAGGGGGTCATTTTGTGGAGCTCGGGCATGCCGTTGGCGCGGGGGCCCTGGAACCGCAGCACGGCGACCAGGTCGCGCTCCAACTCCCCGGCATCAAAGGCCGTCTTCAGCGCATCCTGGGTTTCGAAAACCCTGGCGGGCGCCTCAATGACGCGGTGTTCCTCCGCCACCGCAGAGATCTTGATTACGGCGCGGCCGAGATTGCCCTGCAGCAGGCGCAGACCGCCTTCCGCCGAGAACGGCGCCGAGGCCGGCCGCAGTACAGCGAGGTCAGCGCTGGCCTCGGTACCCTCTACATAGTCGAGGCCGGCGTCAGCCAGGCGCGGCTCGCGGGTATAGTGGCGCAGCCCCGGCCCCCAGTTGGTGAGCACATCCTCATGCAGCAGACCGCTGTCGAGCAGGGTGCGAATCACAAAGGCCGTGCCGCCCGCGGCATGGAAATGGTTCACGTCCGCGCTGCCGTTGGGGTAGACCCGGCTCACCAGCGGAGTGATGGCGGATAGCTCACTGAAATCCTGCCAGTCGATGATGATGCCCGCGGCGCGGGCGATCGCGATCCAGTGGATGCTGTGATTGGTGGAGCCCCCGGTCGCCAGCAGCGCAACGATGGCGTTGACGATGGCTTTTTCGTCTACCACCTGGGCCAACGGCGTGTACTCCCGGCCCAGCGCGGTGATCCGGCACAGGCGCTGGGCCGCGGCCTCGGTCAGGCGCTGGCGCAGCTCGGTGTCCGGCTGCTCGAAGGCGGCGCCGGGGATGTGCAGCCCCATCGCCTCCATCAGCATCTGGTTGCTGTTGGCGGTGCCGTAGAATGTGCAGGTGCCCTTGCCGTGATAGGCCCCGGACTCCGCTTCCAGCAGCTCATCGCGGCTGGCCTTGCCCTCGGCGAACAGCTGCCGGACCCTGGCTTTTTCGCTGTTGCTGAGGCCGCTGCTCATGGGGCCGGCGGGGGCGAACATCACCGGCAGATGGCCGAAACTGAGGGCGCCGATCAGCAAGCCCGGCACGATCTTGTCGCAGACCCCCAGGCACAGCACACCGTCGAACATGTTGTGCGACAGGGCGATGGCGGTAGCGCCGGCGATGATGTCGCGACTGAACAGGGACAGCTCCATGCCCGCCGTGCCCTGGGTAACGCCGTCGCACATCGCGGGCACGCCGCCGGCGACCTGGGCGGTGCAGCCCATGGCGTGGGCAGCGCGCTTGATGATGTCCGGGTAGCCACTCAATGGCTGGTGGGCGGAGAGCATGTCGTTGTAGGCGTTGACGATGCCGATGTTGGCTGCTTCCACCAGCTTGAGCACCTGCTTCTCCTGGGGCTCGCAGGCGGCAAAGCCGTGGGCGAGGTTGCTGCAGGACAGGCTGCCCCGCTGCGGGCCCTGGCGGCGCATGGCGTCAATGCGGTCGAGGTAGGTGCGACGGGAGTCGGCGCTGCGCTCGCCAATGCGCTCGGTGATCTGCTGCAGTCGGGGATCAGTCATCGGGGGCCCACCAAATTGTCAGGGGTGTGTGTGTCTGTGCCAGTACGCTCGCCACGGGATAGCCCCGGGCGATAGCGGATTCCAGCACAGCGCGTTTGGCGCTGCCGGTGATATGGAGGTGAATATGGCGGCTGTCCAGCACTGCCGCCAGGGTCAGGGTCATGCGCGGGTGCGGGGCGGTGACAGGGTCGGTCGCGGCCACCCGGGCAGGGTTCGTGGGGTCCAGCAGCAGCTGCAGGTTGCTCGCCTGTGGAAACCAGGAGGCGGTGTGGCCGTCGCCCCCCAGGCCCAGAACCACCGCGGCGAAGGGACGCGGCAGGCTGCTTAACGCATTTTCGACCTCCGCCACAGCTGCGGTGCAGTCCGCGCCGGGGGTTTTCAAACCGACAAAGCTCGCCGCCGCCGCCCGCTCCCGCAACAGGCACTCGCGCACCAGGGCTTCATTGGAATCCGGGTCTGTGGGGTCTACCCAGCGCGCATCCACCAGGGTGACTGCCACCCGGGCCCAGTCCAGCTTGGCCGCGGCCAATTCCCGGAACATGTGCCGCGGCGTGCTGCCGCCGGATACCGCCAGGCTGCTGCGGGGATGGTCGGCGAGATCCGCTTTCAGCGACGTGGCCAGCTCTGCTGCCAACGCCGCGTCCAGTTCCCCGCGACTGCCGAACTCGCGCCACTCACTCATACCAGCTGCGGCCATCCACCGCGACCAGGGCGGTGGCGGCACCGGGGCCCATGGTGCCCGAGTTGTAGGGTTTGACCGGGGTGCCCGCTTCCTCCCAGGCGGCGATGATGGAGTCGATCCAGCGCCAGGCGGTCTCGACTTCGTCGCGGCGCATGAACAGGGTCTGGTCGCCGTTGATGGCGTCCAGCAGCAGCCGCTCGTAGGCATCGTAGCTCACACCCTTCTGCGCCGGATCCTCGGTCAGGTGCAGCTCCACCGGCTGCAGGCGCAGCTTGCGGGTCAGGCCCGGCTTTTTGTTGAGGGTGTGCAGGCTGATGGTTTCCTCGGGCTGGATACGGATTACCAGCTTGTTGGTGAGCTCGTTGGGATCGTTGGCAAACAGCGAGAACGACAGTTTCTTGAATTCGATGACAATCTCGGAGTAGCGCCGGCTCAGGCGCTTGCCGGTGCGCAGGTAGAAGGGCACCCCGGCCCAGCGCCAGTTGTTGATGCTGGCCTTTAGCGCGACAAAGGTTTCGGTGGCGTCGGCATCCTTGTACTCGGCCTCCTCCAGGAAGCCCTTCACCGCCTCGCCCCTGACCGCGCCGGCATCGTAGCGGCCGCGCACCGAACGCTCCTTCGCGTTGTCCGCGGTGATGGGCTCCAGACAGCGCAGGACCTTGACCTTTTCATCGCGGATATCGGTGGGGTCGAGGCTGGTCGGCGGCTCCATCGCCACCAGCGACAGCACCTGCAGCAAGTGGTTCTGTACCATGTCGCGCAGGGCACCGGTCTTGGCGTAGTAGTCGCCGCGGCCCTCGACACCGATCTCTTCGGCCACGGTAATCTGTACATTGTCGACAAAGGTGTTGTTCCAGACCGGGTGCAGCAGCGGGTTGCCGAAGCGCACCGCCATCACGTTCTGCACGGTTTCCTTGCCCAGGTAGTGGTCGATCCGGAAAGTGTCTTCCTCACCGAACACGTCGGCAACCTGCAGGTTGATCTCGTGGCAGGAGGCGAGGTCGTGGCCCAGGGGTTTCTCCAGTACCACCCGGCTCTGCTCCTGCACCGCGCCCGCCTGCTGCAGATGGCTGCAGATGGTGCCGTAGAGGGCCGGCAGGGTGGCGAGGTAGAACAGCCTGATGGGCGCGACGTCCGCGTTCAATAGTTGGGTCAGGTTCTCGTAATCGCCGCCATCGCTGGCATCCACCCGGACATAGTGCAGGTGCTGGCAGTAGCCTTCCCAAACCGCCGTGTCCCAGTCTTTCGCGGGCACGAAGGTCTGCAGGTTGGCATGGGCTTCGTTGCGGAAGGTCTCCGAGTCCATCTCGCGGCGGCCGGTGGCAATGATGCGTTGCAGGCGCTCGGCGAGGCCGTGGCGGTGAAGCTGGTACAGGGCGGGCAGCAGCTTGCGGGTGGAGAGATCCCCGGTGCCACCGAAGATTACCAGGTCAACCTTGTCATTCATTGCAGGGCTCCCTTCACTCGAAGGCCACGGATTCAGTCGAAGGCCACGGATTCCGGCAGCTGGCGGTACCAGCGCACACCCTGGGCATCGATATCAAAGTCGATCTGGCGCCGGCGCTGCAGGCAATTCAGGTGGGCAAGCGTCTCGCCTGTTGCCAGGCTGAGATGGTCGCCGGTGATCTTGCGTTTGAACAGGGCAGGGAAGCAGTCCACCACCCGTTGTGGTTCCACCAAATGTTCGTAGAGCTGGTTCAGCTCCTGTTTGTGGGCTTCGATCAGCTGGGTCAGGCGCACGTGCAGGCCGCGGAAGGGGGCCTCGTGGGAGGGCAGCACCAGCAGGTCGTCGGGGAGCAGTTCGCGGATGCGGGCGCAGGACTGTAGCCACTCCTGCAGCGGGTCGCTCTCGGGCTCGGTGGGGAACACGCTGACATTGGGCGTGATCCGGGGCAGCACCTGGTCGCCGGAAATCAGGATTTTCAGTGCCGGGCAGTAGAGGCAGGCGTGCTCGGGCGAGTGGCCGCTGCCGACAATGACCTGCCAGTAGCGGCCGCCGATGGTCAGGGTCTCGCGGTCCTTGAGACGGCGGAAGCTGTCCGGCAACTTGTAGACCGCGCGGCCAAAGCCGCCGAAGGCCTTGCGATAGTTCTCTATCTGCTCCTCGCTGTAGCCGGCCGCCTGGTAGAAGCGTATGGCCACCTCCGGCGCGGGCTTGCCGGTGTCGCTGACCAGGGAGCGGCACATCAGGAATTCTTCCCGGGTCATCAGCAGCTGGCAGTCGTAGCGTTCGGTCAGCCAGCCGGCGAGACCGACGTGGTCCGGATGCATGTGGGTACAGATGACCCGCTTCACCGGCCGGTCCTTCAGAAAGCCGTTGCACAGCTGCTCCCATATCTCACGGGAACGCGGCAGGTCCAGGCAGGTATCCACCACGGTCCAGCCGTCGCCATCCTCCAGCAGCCAGATGTTGATATGGTCCAGCCCCATGGGCATGGGGAATCGCACCCAGTAAATCCCCTCGGTGATCTGCTGCGGTACGCCCGGCTCGGGGTTGACGGCCCGCGACCAGGGGTAGGTGAGGCCGGCGTAGATTTCCGGGTTTTCGACAAGCATGGGCGGATCCGGGAGCAGCGACAGAGCCCACTATGTTCGGCGTTGGTGGGGGGAAAGTCCAGTGTGAGTCCGGTCAGGGCGCGATGCGGCTGTCCCTCACACCTGAAGCCGTTTCTGGTCTAATCTATTCCGGCACCCTCGGTTGGGTGCCACACAGGAGCAAGGCATGGACTGGCGAGGGAGACGGAAAAGCAGCAACGTCGATGACCGGCGCGGACAGCCGCTGCGCGCAGGCGCCGGCGGCGGGGCGGGTCTGCTTATGCTGCTGCGTGTGCTGCCCTGGCTGTTGCGCAGCAAGGTCGGGCGCGTGCTGCTGGTGGTGGGTGTGCTGGGTTTCGTCGGCGCCCAGATGCTGGGGATCGATCTGCTCCAGCTGACAACCGGGGCGGGAACGCCATCCGAACAGGTGTCGTTCTCGGCGGAGGAGCAGGAACTGCCCGACTTCGTTGCCGTGGTGCTGGCGGATACCGAGCAGACCTGGCAGAAGATCTTCGCCGCCTCCGGCAACCGTTATGAAGAGCCGGTGCTGGTGCTGTTCACACAGCGGGTGGCCTCGGCCTGTGGCACAGCCAGCTCGGCGGTCGGCCCCTTCTACTGCCCCGCGGACCGCAAGGTGTACATGGATCTGGGCTTCTTTCAGGACCTCGACCGCCAGCTGGGTGCGCCCGGCGACTTTGCCCAGGCCTACGTGATCGCCCATGAGGTGGGGCACCACGTGCAGACATTGCTGGATATCACCCAGCAGGTGCGCGCCAGCGGGCAGGGCAGGTCCGCAGCCGAGGTCAACGCTCTCTCAGTGCGCCAGGAGCTGCAGGCCGACTGTTTTGCCGGCCTCTGGGGCCATTCTGCCCACAACTACAGTCAGATGCTGGAGCCCGGTGATCTGGAAGAGGCTCTGCAAGCGGCATCGGCGATTGGCGACGACCGCCTGCAGAAACGCAGCGGCGGCGACGTGGTTCCTGACAGCTTCACCCACGGCACCTCGGCCCAGCGGGTGGCCTGGTTCCGGCGCGGCTTTGAGAGCGGTGACATCAACCAGTGCGATACGTTTGCTGCGGGGAGTTGAGATGCCTCAGCGCAAGGCAGTGCCACAATGCTTGTTGCCGGTGAGCGCACCGCCCTGGGGCCCGGCGATTATTTATTCCTGCCTGCGGGCACGCCGCATCGGGTGGAAAGCTGCGAACCTGGCACGCTATGGCTGGCGGTGCACCTGCATCCCGAGTGACAACCAATGATGCGTTGGTTGCTGCATCGGCATAGACCGGGCGCTGCTAGTGTGCGTGGTGAGGTGCCGCGTGGCTGGCGCATGACGTGTTTTGAGAGTTGCTTGGCACGTGGTATAAACGGAACGGTCGCTCCTCGAAAATAACAAATAAATGGTTGGTGGCCGTATGGATCGCGAATGAAAAAACCATATTAGAACTTGCCGATGGCTTTTGCTGCACTCCGCGTTGCGAGGAAGCTGAAATGGGCGTGCGCTCAATGTCCGGTTTCGACCGAGGCTGTGTGAAAAGTCCTATGATAGAATTAGCCGACCGTCCAAGGGATTTTGGGAGCGCGTAGATGAGTGGATTCATTCGCGCTGAGAGTCGACAGCAGTCGGCTTTATTTCCTGAAAGTCTAGACGACTATATTGCTGAAGATAATCCTGCCAGGCTTCTCGATGCATTTGTAGATTCTCTGGACCTCGGCGCACTGGGTTTTGATCGAGTTAAACCTGCCCCTACTGGGCGTCCGGCATATCACCCTTCGATCCTCCTTAAAATCTACATCTATGGGTATTTGAACCGCATTCAGTCGAGTCGACGCCTTGAACGGGAAACCCAGCGCAATATCGAATTGATTTGGCTGACAGGCCGTTTAAGTCCAGATTTCAAAACGATTGCCGATTTCAGGAAGGATAATGGCGGAGCAGTTCGCAAGACGTGCAGTCAGTTTGTCATTCTTTGCCGGCAGCTCGAACTCTTTGAGCACTCTGCTCTGGTTATAGATGGCAGTAAGTTCAAGGCAGTCAATAGTCGAGATCGAAACTACACGCCTGGAAAGCTTAAGGCGCGCATTGCCCAGACTGAAGAGCGTGTTGTCCGCTATCTTGACGAACTTGATCGGGCCGACCGGCAGCCTGACTCATTACCTCGGGCGCGAATTGAACATTTAAAGGAGCGCCTGGAGGCCGCAAAAGGGCTGTTGAAGCGGCTGGATTCTCTCAGCGAGGTTATTGAACAGTCGCCCGATCACCAGGTTTCCCTGACAGATCCGGACGCCCGCTCTATGGCAACCAGTGGAAAAGGTACTGGAATTGTAGGGTACAACGTGCAGGCAGTAGTGGATGCGAAGCACCACATCATCGTAGCCCATGAAGTGACAAACCTGGGTCACGATCGATTTCAGCTGGGGAATATGGCTAAACAAGGGAAGCAGGCAATAGCCAGGGACGATGTCACTGTCTTTGCAGATCGTGGTTATTACAGCGGCGTAGAAGTACTTGAGTGCGAGAAGGAAAATATTACCGCGCTAGTTCCAAAGGTATTAACTTCAAATAGTAAAGCGGCGGGTCGATTCGACAAACGGGACTTCATTTATATCGCCGAAGTAGATGAATACGAGTATCCAGCCGGCAAGAGAGCGAAATATCGATTCCGCACTGAGGAGAAAGGTTTAGATATCCGGCTCTACTGGTCTTCTGATTGTCCGGCTTGCCCAATCCGCGAAAAATGCACGACGTCCAACTATCGACGAATTCGCCGGTGGGAACACGAGGCGGTAATGGATTGAATGCAAACTCGGTTAGATAATCTACCTGAAGCAGCAAGGATACGGCGACAAACTGTTGAGCACCCATTTGGAACGCTAAAAGGGTGGATGGGGGCGACGCATTTTTTGACTAAAATGCTACCGAGAGTGAGTACGGAAATGAGCTTGTATGTATTGGCCTACAATATGAAGCGTATGTTGAGCATTTTCGGAACGCAGCGATTGGTGCAGGCGATCCAAGCCTGAAAACCTCACCTCTATATATTTGAAAAAAATAATTGGGCCGCCTGGCTAGGAGTTCCAGTTTCCCCTTATGGTGATGGTGGTTGGGATTCTCAAGCAAGACTCAATGATGAATACCTAGTCTACCTATTCGAGAATTACCCTGAACCCGCAATCTGGACGCTGAATGGAGGAGGTTACCTTTGGAAAACGGTAGCGAACTCGAACGATGAGCGTGCGCCCCCCGGATTGGTTACAGATAGATGCAGCGGTGCATTTTAGTTGGAGTTATTCATATAACCATTTTGCAGGTAGGAGATGTATGGCAGGTTTTCAATGAGTTGAAGCCTGCCCTGCTTGTATTGAATTTTTGCACACCACTGTTCAGCATGCGAACGCCACTACTATCGCAGTAATAGGTAACAACACATCCCAACAATAAACATTAGTGTAAAACTGTTCGTGTTCATTGCTGCTGCCGTGGAATATCAAGGCGAGTCTTGAAAAAAATCGGGTCCAGGAGAGGTAGAGGTAGTACGTCGAGAAATGGGCGCTTACCTTGTTGATACATTAATTACCTACATGGATAATTTCACTTTTTCTAACTATTGGCATAGCACTCGTACCTCGGAACTGATACACGCACACCGAGAACTCTACATATCTCCGAGAACTGATCTCCTACTGTTTTCTTGCCGTCTCTGAAAAAGGGCTGGATAATCAGCGGCAGATCTGAGTCATGAGACGCGGCTATGTGTAGCGACAATTCGTGAGCGAATTTTAGGAATTCTGCTGTTTTCAATGCATACGCATCTTCACAGGAAAATTCTATGAGAACGCCAATCCGATTTTGATGATTATATGTTTCTATATGAAACGGCACGATATACCTCCAGTGTTATGAGCTTGAGGTGGTCAACACAAGCTATAACGGCATATTATTCATAATTTCGTACGCTGGCCATAATCCGTATTAGGGGCAACGGCACTTAGTTAAGCTCATATCAGATGACCATAAGTCTGTATCTGACGACGAGCTTCGGCCCTGGGTACTTTCAGCCACGGGTAGGGCTTCGGTCGTCGTTTGCGTGCCCGTGGCTCAATACGTCCAGGCCGGTTCCCCACCGTGAGCTGGGCGATCAGACGAAAACAACTCGGCCGATTCCGTCCGCAGCGCGGTTGTCGTCCACACGCTCCACAGCTGTACGGTATGTTTGAAGCTCAGCTCGCGGGGATGCAGGCCGGCGTGCTGCGCCGCCTGTGCCATCAGCAAGCGAATGACGTTATAGGCCAGCAAATACACACTCAGCTCCTTCTCCACCATGGGCGGCGTCAGGCAGCGCAATACCTCCATACCCAGGGTGGTCTTGATATTGCGGATATCCAGCTCCACATGCCAACGACAGGCATAAAGGTCGGAGAGCTCGCCCTTGGGCACCTGGCGTGCGCTGACCATAGTGGTCACCAGCACCCGGCCATCGACTTTGACTTCACGCACCGTCAACTCATCAGGAAAGCTCCGGTACTGCTCGGGCGTCATCCACTCGGGACGCCGCCTCGGTTTTGTCCAGCGCACGACATGATCACGTTCGCCAAGCCGGCGACCGCGGCGAAAGTCCGTGATACGGGCGCCATGTTGCTCGAACAGCACATCCACACCGGCCGCCTGCAGCAAGGCGATCATGAAATAGTTGCAATACAAGGCATCCGCCAGCAACACATCGCCCGCCGAGAAGGCGTCGAGCAGGCCTCGCATGAGGCTCAACTCGCAGTTGCCTTTGCCGGCAGGCGGCCCGATCGCAGCATCCAGCACCGCACCCGTGGCCAGACAGATGATGGCCACCAGTCGCGCCTGCGGAAAGCCCACGCCTGGCGCCTGTGTGCTCGGCTGCGGATAAGACGCCTGGTTCTCGGGCGTGTTGCTCGTTGTGCCGCCCAAGCATTGACGGCCTGCTGACAGGATCGATCGGCCGCCAGCACTTGCTTCATGAACATCGACAAGGCTACCGTCGGTGGATACAGTCTCTCGCGATGTTCTGGCAATTCATCCTCCACCAGCTTGAGCAATTCCGGTCCGGTCAGCATATTGAAGAAATCCACCGCCCCGGCTTCTCGCGTGCGTCGACGGATGAGGTTTCGATGTTGCTGTGATTGCGAATGCGCATTACGATTCATATGGGCTGGCCTCCGGTATTGGCGGGGTGGTTGTCTGCAAACAACATCCTACCAATCCAGGCCAGCCTTCTCCTTTTATTTCAATCGTTTAACCTCGCGAATCCATGCTGTTGGGGCTTAACTAAGTGCCATTGTAATTAATCCGTATCTGCGCGATTGTGCCAATAGTCACCGAAAGCTTGATATCAAAAGGCGCCCCTAAGCCTTAGCAAGCGCAAGCACACCGACACCATTTCCGTTGCGCCTTTGGCTCTGCTACAAAGCTGGGTGTATTGGCAGCGGTAATGTCTGCTCTGGCCGAGAGACGAATTCAAGGTTATTAGATAAATGATGTCGGGACTGTATTTAGATCGAACACGTCACCGGGCAGTCAGATACTGAGTTGGTCAGGGTGGCTTTGGTCCTCCGCAACGAGTGGGTGCCGTAATCTTCCGGCTGTAAACCAATTTGTGAGATCGAATTTTACGATTCGCGCATACTGCCTGGTGCTCATGTGGTTGTTAGCGTGGATACGGCTTGGAAACAAATAGTCGTCGTATGCTAATTCCTTTGAGGCCACCCATTTCTCCAGAGACTCTCGGGTTTGTGGGGTGATTTCGAATTTCACTGGCTGTAGCGTCTTCTGTTGAATCACCATCGCCAACCCCGATGAATGAAGTGATTAGCAAATAGTTAATGTTTCTTTCCTGTGTTTGTCTTGATCTGGACATGGTGCTAGCGTACGACTTGAAGTCAAGAGGTTTGAATGGATATCGCTGAAGCTGCCAAACGTTCGGCGAACTAATAGACCATATCAATGAGAATATCGCAGCCTTCCTCGCGCAGATGGTCGAGGAAGAGCAAGACGCCGACCATAATGGCGCCATCAATGCCTGCATGAGGCGACTCGGCCGCACCGACTGCGGCCAGAGTCTGCACGTCAATACAGAACTTTCGAGAACGGCGCCAAGAATTGCAGGGGATCGATCTTGACCTTCGAGGCCTTGTGCTTAAGGAGGCTCCTGGCGTCCTTGCGCCGGGCCGCGAAAATGTCAGTTCCCGCGAACATCAGAAGCAGATTCTTGCGGTCGGACTGGAGCTTCTTCGCCCCGGTGACCAGCTCGTCGCCAGTCGTCGCGAAAGTGACGACGGGTTTCAAAAGCTCTTTCGCGCGGGAAGAGAGTGGGCCGAACCGATCTGCATCCGGATGCTCCTCAGTAAGTAGGTTGATAGCATCGAGGAAACGGTACTGCCGCACCAGCTCAGCCGTGCGGTTAGCGTATTTCTCGACGGCCTCGCGCTCCCTGCCGCTGAGCAGGGCGACGACCTTCTTGAGCTCCTCGATACATTCGTAGTGACGGTTCCACAGCCGGATGTAGCGCTGGTGGACCTCGGGGTCCCAGAGTAACATCCGGTGCCGGTAGCGGTAGCACACAAGGTTCTTGTCCGAGATTTGCGTGCGGTCCTGCTGCATGATGCGGTTTTCGGACAGCGACTTGGGATAGGAGACCACCTCGACCTCGCCGCACGGAACGACATCCTGGTAGACTTCGACGAAGCGAAAGCCACGCAGAACGCAGATCAGCCCGTCGGCAAAGGACTCCGCCTGCATCTCGAACAGGATGTCGTATTGGTAATCGGCGTAGGTGTAGGTCGACTTGAGCTGCTTGCCGCCGAACGCCTCGAGGTCGGTCCAGTCAGTCTGGACCGTGCGCACGGTGTCTTCTACCAGCGACCTGAACGACTGGCCACCCTGTTGAACGCGCATCCCCTCGTAGACCTTCGAGCGATATTCGCGGGCGACGCCTTCGGCGTTCACCTTGGCCAGTCTGCGTTCGAGCAGGTAGAACATCACCTCGACCGCGAAGCCGACGAGGAGGCTGCCGACGAAGCCCAGGCGCAGGGGCTCGGTGACGAGGTCGAGCGGGTCTGGGAAGGCCATGTTGACGCCATTGCCGAGCGCGCTGAGCGTGCGCCTGAGGCCGAGCCTGCCGCCTGAGAACCCGCCCGAATTGATCCGCGCCCTGGCGGTGGGCAGGTTGGCCTTTGGGGTCTTGGGCGGGGCGTCGAGTGTATGGGCCGTGGTCTTGCTACCGGTCGCTTTTGTGGACGTAGCCGCATCGTTGGCAGCCCCGGCACGCGTGCGCGCCCCGGGTAGACCGCCCGTTCCGCCTCCGGGCATGCCTTTGGACCGCTGCGACTTGGTCAGCCCGTTCCGCTGCGCGAAATCCTCGATCTTGTCGACGACCGAGGCACCGGGCGCGCTTTCCATGGGGAAGGCCGACCCTTCGGAGAACAGCTTGCGGTATTCGTTGGTGTCCGCGCTGACTGGGGCCAGGCTGTCGCCGTTGAACGTGTTGAACGGGTTGCGTTCGCGGGGGGGCCAGTGGTCGATCTGCAGCGCGGTCCATTTGTTGTTGATACGGTTCTTGATCTGGGGTGCATTGCCCACCCGAATCGAGTCCTCGGTATAACGCACGACCCCGGCCTCGCGCGCCTTTTCCAGCATCTTCCGGAACGCGGGGTCGCGGTAGGCTTCGCGCCAGATCGGCTTGGATTCGTAGGCCTGCCCCAGGTCGTAGGCGCGGTCGAAGATCCGCCGCGCGCGGTTCAGGTGAGCCTCGGGTACCTCGTCAGGATAGGCCCGGACGATCTCGAGCATTTCCTTCTCGAGTAGTTTGAGCTTGGGCAGCTGCCGGATCCTTGTCTTGCCGTAGAACCGCCGCGCCGCGTCCTTGACCGGCCCGGTGAGGTCCTTCAGGAACTCGTTCTGCGCGCGGATCCGGGCGCTCGGCTTGCCGAGATCCTTGATGAGCTTCTGCGGAAACGCGTCGGGCGGCCGGGCGTAACGGGGCGGCTTGCGCCGTGCCTTTTTCTTCCTTCCGCCGCTGCGGTTGCCGAACTTGCCACCCATGTCAGGCCGCCAGGACGGTCACGGCCCGCCGCCGCCTTGCGGATCGCCAATCGCGAAATCAAGGTCGGGGTTGCCGGTGAACTCGTAGCGGGCATCTGCCGCGGGGTCGTCGGTGCGGCCCGCCAGAAGCCGCTGCGCGTAGCGGATCTTCTCCATCCGCTTCAGGCGCAGATCCTCCTGTGCGTCGGCGGCGTCGAGCTGGCGGTGAAGGAGTTTGAAGTCCTCGAGGATGGGGCGCGATCCCGGCAGCGCCTCAATATACATGGCGTCCATCGGCACCACGATTTCCTCGTCGTCGCGGAGGGGCGATTGCAGCAGCCTCTTGAGCTGCGCCCTGAGCCCGTCCTCCAGCGCCGCGAACTCCTTCGGATCGAGGTTCTCCTTCAGGCAGCAGACGTAGTCGAGGAAGTCGTCAAGGTTCATGTTGCCGAGGTCGTCGGGGTCGGTGATCCCGAAGCCGCCGGCGGCACGCTCGACGTAGGGTTCCATCATGAAGTCGGTGATCGCGTTGGCCTTCTGCATGGGGAAGATCATATAGTTCGCGCGGAACCCGATCAGGTCGTCGATGTCGGCGACCTGGTACAGTGGCACGGTCTCGACCACCTGATCGCCGACGGGCTGCGCGACGGTTGGCGGCTCGATCTCTGGCCAGACCTCGAAATCATGGATCGAGGTGCGCAGGTGTGCGACGTTGGCCAGGGCCCCCGACAAAGCGCTTCGACGGATGCGGTAGGACCGGCTGGTGGCCTGAGAACGGTGCAGGACCGGCACCGGCACGTCTTTCAGCCGCAACCAGCGCTGCTGGAACGGCTCGTGCATCCAGATCGCCTGCATGTAGTGCGTGATGAAGCTCTTGATGTGGTTGCGCAACTCGTACACCCGGACGGTCATGGCCAGATGCGCCCCGAGCCGGTCGGCGAAGTCCTCGGTCGCGCGGGCGAGGCTGACGTTCATCTGGGCAAGCTGCGCCTCGAGGTCGCGCAGCTTGTTCATCTCGCGCTGGTATGCGTCCTGTGCGGCAGCCTCGCGCACGCGGGCTGCCTCGGGGGGCTCGCCCTCGCCGCCGATGAACCGGTCGACGAGGTTGCCAACGATGCCGACCGAAGTCAGCTTGCGCGCGAAGCCGAACAGCTCGCCGCTGCGGGTCTTGCGCTGCGCGGCGCGGGCCGAACGCTCCATCGAACGTTGCAGCGCGGCGTACCGGGATTCGGTCAAGCCGCGGGATTCGGTGATGTCCTCCCTCAATTCCTCGACCAGGCGGCGCTGCTGTTCCAGCGACTTGCGCGCTTCCTCGAGCGCGAACTGGTCGGCCACGCTGTTCTCGGCCACGTAGTCGAGTGGTGGGCGCAGTGCGTCGTCCAGAAGTACGCGGTTCAGGATCCAGCGGTGCGTGATTAGCCAATCCTCGTCGATCTCGGAAGGCCGAGGCATTTCCTGGGCGACCAGCACGACCGAGGACATGCGGTGCAGGCGTTCCTCGACCCGGTAGCGGCGCTGAAGCTCGTAAAACAGGTAGGTGACGGTCAGCTCGTCGTTGGGATTCGAGATCTCACCGGATTCCTCGTAGGTGTCCTCAAAGGATTCTTCGGTCTCGAGCTCGACCTTGGTTTCGTTGCGGTATTCGCGCGCGGCCTTCATCACCGCCTCGTGCATCCGCTTTTTAGTCTCGGCTGACTTGTTGGAGGCGTCTTGGCTGAGGGTCGAGCTGGTACCGCCTGACCAGACGCCGACGGTAAACGACCCATTGGCCGAGGCGTTGAAGTTGGTCTTGTCCATCGCGTCCTGGACGATCTCCGCCTCGGCGCGGGTGGTCGAGTTGGTCTCGCTTTTCATCGCCTCAAGGTTGGTCTCGATCTCCTTCCGGGCGCGGCGGCGCTTGCGCACGGTCTTTTTGGAATACTTGCGCACCTCCTTGGGGGCCAGGGGTATGCTCTTGATCAACTCGCCCACCTGGTAGGCGGTCGGTGTCCAGCGCTGGCGGTAGGTCAGCATCAGGCCGAAATTGACGCTGCGCTGGCGGCGGTTTGCGGCGAAGTACTTGGCCGGGTAGGCTGAGTTCAGCCGCCCGCGCAGCTGGTTCAAGATGTCGCTGTTCGGCAGGATCGACTTTCCGGCCGCCTGCCGTTCGAGTTCCTTACGCGCAGCAGCGACGATGCGCGCGGCCTGGTCGCGCAGTTCGTCCACCCGCGTCATCACGTATTCCTTGGTTCGGTTGAACGTGTCGAGGTCGCCGCTGGTGAGTCCGTCGTCGAACACGTTGCCTTGCAACTTGCGCTGGAACAGAAACTCGAAGCGGGTCTCGATCTCGTCGGCGATGTCCGACAGCTCGGACTGCTGCGATGCGGACAACGCGTCCCATTCGCGCTGGTCGATCTCGGCATGGCGCTGAACCTCGACGTCAACCGGCGTGGAGACCTGCGACCACAGGGATATGCCGTTGCGCAAGATTAGCGAATCGAGGAAGCGCGTTGAGGACCCTCCGCCCTCGACGAAACGTTCGTAAATCGCTTCCGCATCGGCGATCAGTGCGTCGTCGAGCGCCTCTTGCCAGACCGGGGAAAATGCGATTTGCAGGTCGTAGAAATCGAAGAAGGCCGGCACGTCGGCGGGGCCCGGCGGTAGAGTCAGGCTCGGGAAGCTATCGGCCGCCGCAATTCCCTCCTCGTCGAGGCGCGAACCCGGCGCGGGCAGCGGCGACTGGCCGGGATCGAGTATCGAGCGTTCGTCGAGGACCGCGGCGATGTAGGTCGGCAGCACGTCCTTCAGCTCGTCGACGGTGACGTTCCGCCCGGTGCGGCCGGCGGTATCCGCGGGCCGCCGGTCCTCGATCGGAAGGGGACCGCCGTTGTCATCGTCGATGTGGTTGCCGTCCTCGTTCTGCCCGTCGTTATCCCCCTCGTTCCATGGTTCGTCGTCGAAGCAGATCTCGCGGCGCCGGTCGCGGCAGAAGCGGTTCAGCGCGTCGATCCGGTTGACGATCTGGCCGTCGGCCTCGGGATTGGCGCCCGAGCCGTCCTCGCCGGCGAGGACCACGCGCAGGTCTTCTTCCCTGACTGTTATGGTGTCGTCATTGTCGCCAGCATCACCCACGTCGTCGCCGCCCCGGCGAGTCGCCCCGGCGCGCGCCTCAAGCGCGAGGAGTTGCTGCGACGTCAGCGAGATGCGGCCCTTGAGCGTCATCCGGTCCGCGAGCGGCAGATCAACCGAGAGGTCGGTGGCGAGGCGGTCGGCGATCGCGAACTCGCTGGCCTGACGGACCGAAGCTCCCTGCTCAACGAAGAGTGGGTCGCGGGCGACGCCCTTGTTGTCTCGTTCGACCAGAGACATCCGGGCCTCGAGCTCAAGCGCGACCGTCTTCCTGAACTCGTCGCGGCGCTGATCGCTGAGCGCGAGGCGTTCGGCCGCGATATTCCTGCGCGCGGCCCTGCGTGCCATGCGCGCGGTCTGGTCGGCGAGGATCGCCTCGGGGCCGGGCTGCACGGGCGGCGGGGTCGCCGGGTTGTTGGCATCGGCGAAGTCCGCGGGCAGGCAGACGATGAATTCCTCTGTCTCTCCCGCGCAGAAGCGGATGTCGCCGGCCTGGTAGATAAATTCCATTGTCCCGGCGTCGTCGCAGCATGAGGACACGGCGAGCCAAAGGTTGGCCCTCCGTGAGTTCCACGAAATCGGAAAGCGCGAGGGCGGACCGGTCAGTGCGTATTCGATTGAAAACTCGCCAGATGCGAGGCTGCGGGTTGAGCCGAGTCGCAACAACTGGTGGTCGCTCAAGGCATCGCGTCGGCCGAGCGGGAGTGCCGAGGTGAATCCCCGATCTACGTGAAAGGCTTCGACGAGCAAGCCCGAGATCGGGCGCCCGGCGGCGGTGACTTGACCTAGAACGATCGGCATCCTCAAACTCCGCTTTGTGGTCTACGGGCGGTCTTCGGAATATGCGGTGCTGAACGATAATTTCAGACTAGCAGATTCCGCCCTTGATGCAAATCCACCCATTGGGCGTCAGCCAGGAGCGCGCAATTTCCGCGCTGCAACTGCAAAGGTGGCATACGTTTGACTGTGTGCCATTATTAGAATGTCCATCACGAGCGAATTTACTTTCGCGTGTACATGAGTGCGCGGTGCAGGGAAAACGTTAAATGCTCAACCGACTCTGGCTCTCCGCGAAACTGTTTACCCACCAGCGGTCCTGGACGCGCCATATACTCTATCTCACGACGATTGCCGTCCTGCTTGCCGTAAGCCTGGTTTTGGTCTTCTACACCGGTGGGGCGCGCAGTCCCTATTCCTATGCCGTGGTGCTGCCCGCTTTACTGGGTGCGGCGTGGTTCGGTGTTCCAGGCGGTTTTCTGACCGCGCTGCTGGGTGCGCTTCTCCTTGGTCTTTACGTACCCCTGGACACCATCGGCGGGGAGCCGCAGGGGCCGGGGCATTGGCTGCCGCGTCTGGTGATTTTCGTCTTCATCGGCGTCATTGCAGGGGCGCTGCATGACCGGTTGCGGCGACAGGCGCAGGCGGTGATCGAGGCGGAACGTGTCGACCCGATGACGGGGTTGCCCAACCTGTTCGCGCTCAGGGCGGAGCTCGACTCGTCTCTCGGCCATCGATCCGCGGACGAGAGCCGAATGGCGCTGATGCTCTTGAGGGCCACGGATCTCGCCGAGATCATCGACGTCATTGGCCTTGGCGCCGACGACAAGATCATGCATGAAGTGGCGCAGTATCTTCTCCGTGTCTGTCCCGAAGTCACGGGGGTCTATCGTTTCGGCGGTTCGGAGCTGGGTTTTGTCATCAGAGCCAAGGATGCCCAAACGCTGAAACGGGTCGCGCCTACCCTGCACCAGGCGGCCGCCGCCACGTTCGAAGTCGACGGCATGCCCATAAGGATCGAGCCGGCTATCGGTATCGGTCATGTCGACATCAACGGTGAGCCTTGGACGGATGAGCTCATACGCCGCGCACGCGTGGCGTTGCGCCATGCCACGACGATGGAACGGGAGTGGGTCGCCTACGAGCCCAGGATCGAATCGAATCAGAAGGGCACCATGGAGCTGATCGCGGGAGTCGAACAGGCGCTCCAGGCCGGTGAGTTCGAACTCCATTACCAGCCCAAGATGCGCCTGGCCGACGGACAGCCGGCCGGTGCGGAAGCCTTGGCGCGCTGGCGTCAGCCTTCCGGGGAGATTGTGCTGCCCCTTGCATACATATTAAAACTGGAGCAGACCAGCCTGATAGACGAATTCAGCCGTTTCGTGATCCGCGCGGCCATCGATTATGCTGGCTCCGGGTTGCTGATCCCGGTGAGCATCAATCTGGCCGCCCGCAACGTTGGCGACGAGGATTTGATCGACACACTGATCGACAGTTTGCAGGCCTCCGGCACGCCGGCGGCACACTTTGAGGTTGAGGTGACGGAATCGGCGCTGATGCGGGATCCGGAAACCACCACCAGAATGCTGGCCAGGCTGCGCGCGGCGGGTATCGGCGTGTGCATCGACGACTTCGGTACCGGTTTCGCCTCGTTTGGCTATCTGCGTCGTCTGCCGGCCACCAATGTAAAAATCGACCGCGAGTTCATCTCCCCCCTTGAAGCAGATGCCAAGGCGCGTCGTCTGATGCAGTCGATAGTGGAAGTCGGACACGCACTCGGCCTGACGGTGACGGCGGAAGGTGTCGAGACGGAGGGGCAGGCACGGATACTCGCGGACCTTGGATGCGACTATGGCCAGGGTTTTCTTTGGAGCGCAGCGCAGCCCGCGGACGGCCTACAGGCATGGTTGGATGCGAATGACTTCGCGGTGGGGCATCGAAACTAGAGCAGCACTCGCCCGGGCCGGGTTTGTGGTGTATTTAATTGATGGCTACAACCACACGGGGATCTTTGGCATCGTTTAGCCGGATGACCATACCTTTGTAGCGGTAGCTACTTATCCCAAGGACATACATGCCTTCTGCGATTCCGAAGTGAATGAACCGAGATTTAGGGCTCTTCAAGAGCTCATCGAGTCGCCTCTGAAAGGCCTCCTCGCGTTTCTCCTGGGGTATGAGCTCGAGCGCAATCATCAGTACAACCGTACGTTTAGACGGAACAGAACACTACTCGAAATTCTTCAAGATTGTCCGCCAGTTGTCCTATTTATCAGTAACAACCGACTTTCTTCTGTGCAGTACCAAACTCGAAGGCAAAGTAAATAATTGGGCATCAGGCTGATTAACGGGGGGCAGGAAACGTCCGCTACTGGCCGGGAGTACCAATTTCCCGAAAAACCTGGCTATTCCAGCTACACTGCCGTCCCAACGCGCAGCGAGGAAGATGTCATGCACCAGGCCATTGCCGGCTATCACCAGGATGAACACCACGACTGGGTGGCGGAACTTGCCTGCGGCCACTACCAGCACGTGCGGCATCAGCCACCCCTTGCCCAGCGTCCCTGGGTGGAAACGGCAGAGGGGCGGGCGTCCATGCTGGGGCAGGACCTGGCCTGCAAGAAGTGCGAGCTGGGGGCGCCCGCGGATGAGCCGAAGGTGCCCAAGGTGGTTGTGGAATCCAACCGCGAGCGCACCCTCCGGTTGATCCAGGCCATCGCCCGCGGCGACGCCGATTTTATCGCCGACGCTTATGCCGACGATGGCAAGTTGCACACGATGGGCGGCACCCTGATTTCCGGCGTCTATGACAAGTCACAGATCCGGCAGTTTGCCGGCAGTGTGCTGGAGGCCTTCCCCGCCGGGCTGAGCTACACAATCCACGCGGTTACCGCCGAGGGCAACCGGGTGGCGGTGGAGGCGACGGGCAAAGGGCGCCACGTGTCCGGCCATGACTACGTCAACCACTATCATTCCCTGTTCACCTGGCGCGACGGCAAGCTCCTGGAGCTCAAGGAGTACATGGATACCGAGGCGGTGACCAAGGTGCTTTGCGGTGGGGTGCGGCCCGGATAGCGGCTGGTTTGTCGGCCCCTCCGTCCGGCAATGTCGCGTTTTATCTTCTATACTGAAAAAATCCATCAGGCAACGAGACGCAGCCCCGTGCGCAAGCAGGGCAGGCGCAGTGAACTGCGCCTACAGCCAGGCGGCTAGCCCGGGTTGACGGAAATTTCTCAACCGAAGGACTGTGAGGATGGCCAGCACGGAGACAGGCAAGCACAGCAAACCGTTGGTAATGATTACCGGCGCTGCCGGAGATATCGGCACGACACTGACGCAGGCACTGAAGTCCGCCTATCGCGTGATAGGACTGGATATTGAGCACGCAGAAGAAGCTGACGACAGCTTCGAGTTCGATCTGACCTCGGCGGACTCCGTGCAGCTGGCATTGCGAAAAATTGCCGACCAGTACGGCAGGGAATTCGCGGCCGTTGTTCATCTGGCGGCTTACTTCGATTTTTCCGGCGAGGAATCGCCGATGTACCAGGCCGTCAACCTGGAGGGCACCCGTAATCTGCTCAGGGGGCTGTGCGATTTTACCGTGGATCGGTTCATCTACTCCAGTACCATGCTGGTTCACCGCCCTGGAGTGCCGGGCCAGAAGATCACCGAAGACACTCCCATCGAACCCGGCTGGATCTATCCGCGCTCAAAGGCGGAGACCGAGGAAGTAATCCGCAAGGAAGCAGGCGACATGCCCTTCACTCTGCTGCGGCTGGCGGGTGTCTATGACGAACATACCTGCGTGCCCACACTGGCGCACCAGATTGCACGCATTTACGAGCGCACCCTGAAAAGCCACTTGTACGCCGGCAACACAGGCGTCGGCCAGGCTTTCCTCCACAAGCAGGACATGATGGATGCGTTTCGGCGCACCATCGACAAGCGCAACGAGCTGCCAAAGGAGGGGGCGATCCTGGTCGGTGAGGAGCGCAGTGACAGCTATGAAGCCATCCAGAATCGAGTTGGCGAGTTGCTACACGGTGAGGAAGAGTGGAGGACTATCAGCGTCCCCGCGCCCGCGGCCAAGGCCGGTGCCTGGGCCGAAGCCAAGGCGGAGCCTCTTGTTCCGGATGATTTCGATAAAGGCGAAAAGCCCTTCATCCGTCCCTTCATGGTCGAGCTCGCCAACGACCACTATGAACTGGATACCAGCCGTGCCAGGGAGTTGCTGGGCTGGCGGCCGCGCCATCAGCTGTTCGATGTGCTGGCAACTCTGGTGGAAAACCTGAAGCAAGACCCCCGGAGCTGGTATGCAGCCAATGGCGTCACGCCGCCGGATTGGATGGAGGAGGCCGACGAGCTTGGCCGCAATCCGGACCGCCTGCTGGCGCGGCACAACGAACACTACCGGGAGCAGCACCGCCAGACCCAGTGGGCCCACTGGCTCAACATGGCGGTGGGCGCCTGGTTGATCACCTCGCCGCCGGCGCTCGGCTACGGCGGTACCTGGTTGGCTTACAGCGACGCGCTGGCGGGTCTGGCACTGCTGGTATTTGCCGGTATGTCGCTGTCCTGGCGCTACGGCTGGGCGCGCTGGGTGTGCGCACTGGTGGGCGTATGGCTGATGTTTGCGCCGCTGGTTTTCTGGACAGAAAGTGCGGCCGCCTATCTCAATGGCACCGTGACCGGTCTGCTGGCTATCGGCCTGTCGGCCCTGGTGAGGCCGGCGCCGGGCGTATCACCGGTGGCGGCAAACACCGGGCCGACCACGCCGCCCGGCTGGGACAACAATCCGTCGAGCTGGTACCAGCGCTTTCCCATTATTCTGCTGGCGCTGGTTGGCTTCTGTATCTCCCGCTATCTGGCGGCCTATCAGCTTGGCCATATCGATGCCGTGTGGGAGCCGTTCTTCGTCGGTACCGGGATCGAAGGCAAGAACGGCACGGAGGAAATCATCACCTCTGATTTATCCGAGGCCTGGCCAGTTCCCGATGCCGGCCTTGGCGGCATGGTCTACGCCCTGGAGATCATGCTGGGCCTGCTCGGCGGCACACGCCGCTGGCGCACCATGCCCTGGGTGGTGGCTTCGTTCGGTGTACTGATCGTACCCCTCGGGGCAGTGTCCATCACCTTTATCATCATCCAGCCGATTCTGCTCGGCACCTGGTGCACCCTGTGCCTGATTGGCGCCGGCGCGATGCTGCTGCAGATCGCCTACGCCTGCAACGAGCTCGTGGCCACCGGCGGCTTCCTGCTGCGCCGGTATCGCGCGGGAGCGCCGGTGCTGAAAATCTTTTTCACGGGCGATACCGATGAGGGCCGCAGCGAACCGGAGGACACCAGCTTCCAGCAATGCGGCCCCGGGTCCCTGCTGCGCGAGGCTTTCACCACGGGTGTGAACCTGCCCTGGAACCTTGCGCTGTGTATCCTGATCGGTGCCTGGCTGATGTTTACCCGGGTCACTCTGGGCGCCGAGGGCGGCATGGCGGACTGGGATCACTTTGTGGGCGCGATGGTGATTGCCATAGCCGTGGTCGCCATGGCGGGTGCCGCGAGGCCTGTGCGCTGGCTGCTGCTTCCTCTCGCGGTGATTTTGCTGGTTACGCCATGGGTTTACGGCGCGGCCTTGCCGGCTCTCGTGGCGAGCCTGCTGTGCGCTGTCGCACTTGGCGCCCTGAGCCTGCGGCGTGGCCCGATCCCCGGGCACTACGGCGACTGGAACCGGCTGCTGGGGTGATGTGCAGCCATCGGGCGTGGGCCTCCACTGCCTGTCGTTTACATGTCGAAGGCGGCGTTGGCCTTGCGGCTGAAGGAACGTCCTTCTGCTTTCTCCAATTGCATGATGTTCTGCAGCAATTCTTCCCCCTGTGTCGAGGGAATTTTGTGACTCGCGCCCTCCAGTAGTTCGATCAGATAGCCGTGCAGCTGTTCGCCCAGACGACCGATCTGTTCGAGGCTGAGCTCATCGGTTTCTGGCGTGATGGAATCGATAAACTCCTGGGGAACTTGCTCCCGGGCGTACTGCAGCCGGGTGTCCAGAATGTCGTCGTCTGCTCGCTCGACCATTTCCTCCAGCTGGTTCGCCATGCGCGCTTCATTTTCTGCCATCTGCTTAAGCAACTCCTTGCAGGGAGGGTCACCGGTCTTGTGTTGCAGGGACTCGTAGAGTGGCGCACTGAGGTGATGGACTTCGATGGCATTCTCGATCAGGTGAGCCAGGGAATGAAAAGTGGTGGTCATGACGTCAACTCCTTGTTCCAGGATCAACATCCCGGCAATTTTTCAGTGTGGCGTATTTGCCAGACGACTTCCAGACGGCCGCAGTTGGCGAGTCCGGGCTAACCTATCTGACGAGTGGCGTACATTGATAGAATGTAGACCAAATTAACCGAAGGTTCCCCGCCATGTCGCCCGCCGACACTCTGCGCCTGCTCCTGCTGTCATCACTGTGGGGATTCTCGTTCATCTTCATGCGCGTGGCGGCGCCCGAGTTCGGCGCGGTAAGCCTGATTTTGCTGCGCATGACGTTGGGCGCGTTGTTGTTGGCGCCGCTGCTGGCCAAACCCGAGTACCTGCGTCTGCTGCGCCAGAATCTGGGGCCATTGCTTGTGCTCGGCCTGACGACCTCGGCGCTGCCCTATACCCTGCTTGCCCTCGCCACTATGCGCCTGGAAGCGGGGTTTACCTCCCTGATCAATGCCGCCACCCCCATTGCCACGGCCCTGATCGGGGCAACGTTCTTTGCCACCCCGATCCTGCGCCAGCAGATTCTGGGCCTTACCCTGGCCCTGATCGGCGTGGCGGTGCTGTCCGGGGGACGGCTGGATTTCAGCGCCGGCGGTGACGGCTGGTTTATCCTGTCGGCGCTGGCTGCCACCCTGTGCTATGGCTTTGGCGGCAATTATTCCCGGACCCACCTGTCTCACCTGCCGAGCCGGGTGCTCGCCGCCGGCAGTTGTGCGGCGGCGGCCGTGATGTTGTTGGTTCCAGGCCTGCTGCTGTGGCCGGAGGCGCCGGTCAGCGATACCGCCTGGGGCGCGGCCCTGGGCTTGGCCGCTCTTAGCACCGCCGCAGCGCTGCTGCTCTACTTCAAGCTGTTGGGCAGTGCGGGTGCTACCGCCGCCTCCACCGTGACCATGCTGGTGCCGGTCAGCGCGCTGGCCTGGGGTTTCCTGCTCCTGGGCGAGTCCATCAGCCTGCAGGTGCTGGTGGGCATGGTCGTTACCCTGTTGGGTACGGGAATAGCCACCGGAGTGGTGCGGTTGCGGCGCAAAAAGCCGCTAATGTAGGAGCGCAGGCTCTGTGGGAGCGCAGTCCCTGCGCGATCGCCCGCGGAGCGGGCTCCTACGGTGGCCGGGTAGCGCAGGGTCTGTGGGAGCGCAGTCCCGGCGCGATCGCCCGCGGCGCGGGCTCCTACGGTGGCCGGGTAGCGCAGGTTCTGTGGGAGCGCAGTCCCTGCGCGATCGCCCGCGGAGCGGGCTCCTACACTGGATGGCTAGCTGACCCCGCGCGCCTGGTCGCCCCAATAGCGGGCGCGCACGGCTTTCTTGTCGGGCTTGCCTACCGGCGTCAGGGGAATGGCGTCGACGAAGTCCACGCTTTTCGGCGCCTGCACGGAACCCTTGGCGTCCTTCACCTGCTGTTTCAGGGCGGCGGCCAGGGTCTCGTCTGCGGTTATGCCGGGTTTGACTACCACCACCGCCTTCACCGCTTCGCCCCACTGCTCATCGGGCACGCCGATCACCACCACCTGCTGCACCGATTCGTGCCGTGACAGCACGTCCTCTACCTCCCGCGGGTAGACGTTGAAGCCGCCGGTCACGATCATGTCCTTGGTGCGGTCGACAATATGCAGGAAGCCATCCTCATCCAGCCGGCCGACGTCGCCGGTGTGCAGCCAACCGCCGGCAAAGGCCTCGGCGGTCGCTTCCGGCATGTCCTTGTAGCCGCTCATCACCAGTGGCCCGCGTACGCAGATTTCCCCCGGCTCCCCGGCGGGCGCCGGATTGCCGTCGCCATCCAGCAGCGCCAGATGGACCCAGGGCGAGGGCCGGCCGCAGGCCGCCAGGCGTTCGGGCTTGCTCAGGTCGTGTTCGCCGCGGCGCATGTTGGCGATCACCATGGGCGCCTCGGACTGGCCGAAGAACTGGTAGAACACCGGCCCCCACATTTCAATGGCCTGCTTCAGGCGCGCGGGGCTCATCGGCGAGGCGCCGTAGAAAATGGATTCCATGCTCGACATGTCGGCGGTCTTGGCCCGGGGTGAATCCAGCAGGATATACAGCATCACCGGCACCAGCATGGTGGCAGTGATGCGGTGCTGTTCAATCATGTCGAAGAAGCCGTCGGGGCTGAAGCCCTGCATCACGTAGAAGGCGCCGCCCTTCTGCAGTACCGGGATAAAAAAGGCCGCCGCCGCGTGGGACAGGGGCGTGGCAATCAGCATTCGCAGATCCTCGGGAAATTCCCACTCCGCCAGCTGGATCTGGGTCATGTAGCTGGTGACCCGGTAGCTGCTCATCACCCCCTTGGGCTTGCCGGTGGTACCGCCGGTGAAGTTGACCGAGGCGATATCTTCCGGATTTACGTCCGGCGCCACCAGGGGCTGGGGCGCGAAGCCGTCCGCCAGATCCAGGTAGTCGATGCCACTGTCGCTGGGGCCGAAGGACAGCAGATGCTTCACCCCCGGCACCCGCTGCTGCAGGGCGCCGGCGTGGGCGTCGAAGGCCGTCGGGTCGAAGACCAGGGCGTCGATTTCCGCCGCCTCCAGCACGTAGGCGTGGTCCTCCAGCGAGCCCAGCGGGTGCAGTGGCGTGCCAATACAGCCCGCCAGCTGCATGGCGGCGATGTTGGCCAATACCTCGGGGCGGTTGCCGGAAATCACCGCCACCCGGCTGCCGCGACCCAGGCCCAGGGATTGCAGGGCCTGCACCAGCTGGCTGGTGCGCTCGCGGACTTCGCGGTAGGTTGCGACCTTGTCGCCGAGGAACAGGCAGGGCTGGTCGTGGTAGCGGTTCAGGCCCTCGATCAGCAGGTGAGGCATCAGGGGCGGGTGGTAGAGCGAATTGTTATCCATTGTGGTGCGGCTCCTGGCAGTGTTTATTGCGGATCGACGCAGAGGCCACGGGCGAGCGCGGCGAACATGTCCGCCACGCCGCGTTTGCTGAGAGCCGCGTCCACCACCATGCTGGAGCCGTGGAAGGTGCCCGGGTAGCAGTGGATCTCGGTGGACACCCCCGCCGCCAGCAGGCGCTGGGCGTAGATCAGGGACTCGTCGCGCAGCGGGTCGAACTCCATCGCGGTGATGCAGGCGGGGGGCAGGCCGGCCAGGTTCGGTTCCCGGGCCGGGGCAGCGAGCGCCGGGACGTTTTCCGCGCCGCGCTGGTAGTTGCTGCCCAGGTAGTAGTCCCAGCTCTGTTCAGCATTGGCCCGGTGCCAGATCGGAGTGTCGGTGAAGTCCCGCATGCTGGGGGTGTCGAGCCGGTCGTCCAGTACCGGGATGGACAAAAACTGGTAGCACAGCGCCGGGCCGCCGCGCTCCCGCGCTGCCAGCGCTGTGGCCGCCGCGAGGCAGGCGCCGGCGCTCTGGCCCATGATGCCGAGCCGCCGCGGGTCAATGCCGAGGCTGTCGCGCTGGGCGTGGGTCCAGCCGAGGGCGGCGTAGCAGTCCTCCAGCGGGCCGGGGAAAGCCGTCTCCGGCGACAGCCGGTAGTCCACCGACACCACCACAATGCCCAGATTGCGGCACAGGGCCACACAGGTCGCGTGCTCGCTCTCCAGATTGCCGAATACAAAACCGCCACCGTGCAGGTAGATCAGGCCGGGCACCGCGCCGCTGGCATTCGCTGGTTGGTACACGCGCACCGCTACCTCGGGGTCGCCCGCGGCTCCTTCAATCCTGTGATCCGTGATAGTGATGCCGCTGGTATCCAGCTCTGCATTGCCCGGCGCCACCATGGCGTCCATGGTGGCGCGCATTGTCTGCGGCTCCTTCAGGTCGAAGGGTGGCAGCAGGTCGAGGATGGGGCGCAGTTCGGGGTCTATGTTGTATTTCATCGCTGGGGTTCCGTTACCTTTGATAGAGGGATTTTATTGTGGGACGCGCGGCGGCGAGTGTCACGCCCACCGCCCCGCCTTCGGGGTACAACAATCAATACCCCGGTGCAAACTCTCAGCGGGCGACCAGCTCCACCCGCCGGTTTTCCGCGCGACCGGCCTCGGTGGCGTTGCTGGCGAAGGGGGCCAGCGGGCCGACCCCGGCGGGGATCGCGCGGCCGCGGTCGACAGCATGGCCGCTGGCCAGGGCCGCAACCACGGCCTCGGCGCGCTGCCGCGACAGGGCAAGATTGCCTTCATAGGCGCCCACCGAGTCAGTGTGTCCGACCACGTAGATGTCCAGGTCCGGGTTGTCCCGCAGTAATCGGGCGGCTTCAGCGATGGCGTTGTCGGATTGGGCGGTGAGTGTGGCGGCACCGAAGTCGAAGTAAATATTGTCCAGGGTGACGCTGCCCTTGTCACCTATCCCCTTGGCCAGCGCGGCCGCATCCACCATGCGCTCTTCCATGTCCTGAACTTCCAGCACATCCACGTGGATTGCAACGCGGAGCTTGTCTGGCGCGCGCAGAAACATGTGCTTGGCCTCCGCGACATAAACGCCGACCCAGGTCTGGTTGTCACCGCTGCGCGCGGTCAGATAGCGACGATCCTTGACGTTGAAGTTAAAAGCGGTTGCGGCGTGGTCGCCCGCCTTGCCAATCCGGCGACCGGCCGGGAGAATCGAGTCCTGCAGCGACTTGCCGCCGCGGGCGTCGCAGTCGTTTGCGGAACAGTCAAAGAGGACCTCAAAGCCACGAGCCTGCAACGAACTTTCGTAGTTGCGAAAGACCTCCAGCGAACTGCGCCCCGCGGGCGCCAGATACATAAGCCGGGTGGACTTGCCCTCCAGGATTTCACTGCTTTCCGGTTGGCGTGCTCCGTCGCGCTCAATCACCGGTCCCATTGGCAGCAGCACCTCGTCTTAGGCGCGTTCGAGGTACGCTATCAGGCAGGTGCCGTCATAGCGCGGTACCTGTGGATGGTCAGCGCCCGCGACATCGGTACACTCTTCTGCCACGGCGGGCAGCGCGACGGTGAGGGCAAGTAACAGCGGGATCAGGGTTCGGGTGAGCCTCATCGGACTTCTCCATCTACGTTTTTTGTTATAGTGCTTCCAGCGATCTCAGGCCATCCTGGCTCAAGCTTGGCAATCCAGCACGATCTTGCCCGCCACCGCACCCGCATCGATCAGGCGGTGGACTTCAGCCGCATCCGCCAGCGGCCTCAGCTCCGCCACGGCTGGGTGCAGCCGCCCGTCCTTGAGCCACTGCATTAACGTCATGACATCCTCCCGGAACTCGTCTGGCAGCTTCTCGCGCCGGGACTGAATATTGTAGAACCCGGTGTGGCGCCCATCAGGCAGGCAGCGCCAGAGGCCGAGGAGTTTGGCGAATCCCCACAGCAGGCCAGGAATCGATTCCTCCCCGGTGCTGACCTGCAGCGCGCCAAAACCTACCAGCTTGCCGCCTTTGGCGACACAGCGGTAAGAGCGGGACCAGTTGTGCCCGCCGATGGTGTCGAACACCGCCTGCACGCCTCTTCCTCCCGTCAGCTGCGAGATTTCCTCGACAAAATCCGTGCTGCGGTAGTCGATGGGGGTAGCGCCGAAGCTGCGCACCAGTTCGTGCTTGCCAGGGGAGGCGGTGCCGTAGGCCGTGAGCCCCAGTTCCCGCGCCAACTCCAGCAGGGCCGTACCCACCGCGCCCCCGGCGGCGTGGACCAGGACGCTGTCGCCAGGCTTGAGCGTGCATTCACGGGTCAGCATCTGGAAGGCGGTGGTGTAGGACAGGATCATGCACACCGCCTGGGCCGGGTCGAGACCGACGGGGCAGGGAATTACCCGCGCAGCGTCTGCCAGCAAGTACTGGCTGTAGCCGCCGATCACCGGCATGTCTGCTACGCAATCGCCGACCTGGAGCGTGTCCACGCCGCTGCCGATGGCATCCACCACCCCGAACCAGTCGTAGCCCGGGGTGAAGGGCGGCTTCTGCTTCACTCCCGGATACTGGCCCTGGCGGATGATGGTGTCGGTAAAGCCGGTACCGGCGGTCAGCACTTTCACCCGCACCTGGCCCGGGTCTGGCTCGGGCAGCGTGGGCTCGCTGACAAGTTGCAGCTTGTCCGGGCCACCGAAGGCGGTGAGCTGGACGTGCTGCCAGGGGGTGGAGGTCATGGTTAATACGCCCTAATGCTTGTTAGTCTCAACTGCGGCGGAAGTATTACCCGTCGTGGCGACTGTTGTCCAATCAGATTGTTTGTTGCCACTGCAGCTGCTGCTAGAGTGTCGGAGGAACCAGGCACCGATACGGAGCGTACAACTGCCCCATGACAACACTGCGCCAGACCAATCTCGCCCGGCTCGCCGGCCAGGAATTCGATGTGCTGGTCATTGGCGGCGGCATCAATGGCGCCGTCTCCGCCGCGGCCCTGGCCGGGCGCGGGGTCAAGGTGGCGCTGATCGAACGCGAGGACTTCGCCAGCGGGGTCAGCTCCCAGTCTTCCAACCTCGCCTGGGGCGGCATCAAGTACCTGGAGAGCTGGGAGTTCCTGCTGGTCAACAAGCTCTGCCGCTCCCGCAATGAGCTGATGCGCGCCTATCCCTCCACCGTGAAAGAGATCCGCTTTTTTACCACCATCCAGAAAGGCTTCCGCTGGCCGCCGTTCTTCATCTTCCTCGGCAGCGTGCTGTACTGGATCATGGGGCGTTTCAAGACGGAGCCGCCCCGGTATGTGAGCGCCCGCCAACTCGAAGCCACCGAGCCGGTGATCAACACGGAACACGCCGCCGGCGGCGTGGAGTACTCCGACTGCTACCTCTACGACAACGACGCCCGCTTTGTTTTCGGCTTTGTGCGCAAGGCCCTGGACTACGGCTGCGTAGCCGCCAACTACGTCGCCGCTACCGCAATGCGTCGGGACCGGGGGCGTTGGCTGGTGGAGGCGCGGGATGCAATCAGCGGCGAAACCTTTACCGTCGCGGCGAAGGCCCTGGTGAACGCTGCCGGTCCCTGGCTGGATGAACTCAACCGGGGCGCCCACGTGCCCACCACACACCACCACCTGTTCTCGAAAGGGATTCACCTGATCGTCAACCGCGTTACCGACAACAAGCGCGTGCTGACCTTCTTCGCCAGTGACGGCCGTCTGTTCTTCCTCATTCCCATGGGTCCCTGCACCTGCGTCGGCACCACCGACACCCAGGTGGAATCCCCTGAAGTTGGCGTGACCGACGAAGACCGCGACTTCGTCCTGCGCAACATCAATTCCCTTCTGGACATGGACCCGCCCCTCACCCGCGACAGCATAATTGCCGAACGCTGCGGTGTACGCCCCCTGGCCGTGAGTGGCACTGGCGGCGTAGCAGATTGGGTACAACTTTCGCGCAAACACGTGGTCGAGGTGGACCGAGAACGCCAGCACCTGAGCATCCTTGGCGGCAAGCTTACCGATTGCCTGAACGTGGGCGACGAGGTGGTAGCCGAGCTCGCCAGGCTGGGTATTGAGGTGCCGGAGCCCGATGCAGGCTGGTACGGCGAGCCGCCGGCCGTAGTGCACGAGGAATATCTGCGCCAGGCGCGGCTGATGAACCTGGATGCACTCACCGACCCCTCATCTTCCGAGCTCCTGAGCGAACGCTTCTGGCGCCGCTACGGCCAGTCCGCCTTCCACCTGCTGGAACGCATCCGCGAGGATCGCAGCTGCGCCCGCCTGCTGATCGCACGCGCCGAATACACCCGCTGCGAAATGGAGCTGACCGCGCAGCGCGAGATGGTGGTGAAAATGGAGGACTTCATGCGCCGCCGCTCCAAGATCGAACTGGTACTGCGGCCGGAGGATATCGCCGAGGCGCCGGGATTGCGGCGGGCGGCAGAGATTCTGTTCGGGGCGGAGGCGGAACACGAGATTGAAGAGTATTTGGCTCGGCTGGGGGGCGACCAGCGCAAGATATGACCATGTCCCGTTGAGCGCGCAATGCGGCGCAGTTTGCTCCTGGCGGCAGCGTCATTTACTTCGAGCGTGAGCAGCTCGACGACCTCGTCGAGAAATTAAAGGCCAAAGGTTTCGAGTTTGGCCAAGGAACCCACGGATACGGATTATCTCTGGCGTGAGGCGGTGTTACATGATCCATCGGGGAACAAGATCAAACTTTACTGGGCGGGGGAAAATCGCCTGAACCCGCCGTGGCGTGTGCCGGTAGTGGAAAAGGCGGGCAGTTGATATGGTCAAGGAAGCTGCCTGCAGATATTAGATATGAAGTCGAAATAATTCCGGAACAGATATTTAACTGCCATTGTCGGTTTTGTAGAAAGGCTCACGGTGCAGACTACGCGACAGTGGCTTTTGCGAAAGCCTCCACGTTAAAGCTGATGGATGAAAAAGGTTTCAGGTGTGACAAGAGTCACGAAGCCGGGGTGATCTCGCTGCTAAAAGCCGAGCTCGACTGGAACTCTTCTACCAGGGAAGAAGCAATCGACGCGTTCAGGAATGCACTGTTGTGAGGAATCATCATGCCTGTAGCCATTCACCACATCACAGCAAACGACGTCGGTCTTATGAGCTCGTTGTTGACGGTCTTCGAGTTGTCCAGGCAAGAGGCATAGACAATGTACGTTCCTGACCATTTCAAAATCGACGACACATCCATGCTTCAACAGTATATCCGCGAGTATGGTTTTGGCTTGCTAATCTTCGCCGATGACAGCGGGATTGAGGCACATCACGTGCCCTTTCTTCTCGACTGTGGGGAGGATGAGTCGCTGGGTACCCTGCAGTGCCATGTCGCTCGCAAGAACGAGGTATGGCAGCGAATGGATGACGCGCCTTCGGATTACACAGGGAGTCTGGTGCAGGCTATTGTAGGAATAGAAATCACAATCGGAGTTCTGACAGGGAAGTTGAAAGCAAGCCAGAACCAGCCCGAGCGAAACAGGGCGGGAGTGAAGGCCGGCCTTGAGGCGGGCGATGGGGCACATAGCCTTGCCATGTCCAGGTTGATCGATTAACCCGGGCGGACGGCGGACGTCTTATTTCCGAGTGATACAATTTTTGATGTCATTTATAACCGGCGAGCGTTTCCGCGGAGACGCTGGTTCGTCGCTACAAGCGGAATATCTGCCGGTAGAGGCAATTGTCACCTCTGCCAGGCACGTTACAGGATGAAAACAGAACTCATCGAGCTTGATGCAGAAGTCAAAGCCCTGCTCCTGGAGGCGGGGCTCCCCGTGTCAGACTTGTCCGGCAAGGCCAGTCTCAGCTTGTTGGGCGCACGCAAAAAAGATGGTCAGTTGTTGGGTGTGGTCGGCATTGAAGCTTCCGGTACGGAGGGACTACTACGCTCTCTGGCTGTAGCCCCGACCGCTCGCGGTGCCGGGTTGGGGCAGCACCTGGTATCTGAGGCTGAGGCGTGGGCAGTAGCGCGTGGCATCACAGCCCTTTACCTGCTCACGACAACGGCGGATGAATTTTTTGTCCGGCTGGGCTATAAGTCCATCGCAAGGGACGAGGCGCCGACTTCCATCGCTGTTACGGCTGAGTTCAGAGAGCTGTGTCCGGCGGCCTCCGCATTCATGCGTAAGGTATTGGTCGCAAAACGTCAGAATGATTAGCAGGAGAACGTGAATGAACGCAATGTCACTACTCAACCAGATCATGCAGCAGGCTTCCGGCGGGCAGTCGACAAACCCGGGAGACAGCGCTGGCAGTAACGATCTGATGAACCAGCTGCGCTCACAATTCAAAGGCGGACAGAGCTCAGGCGGTAATGGAGTCGATATGAAGAGCCTGCTGGGTGGTGGCGCCCTGGGCCTGTTGTTGGGTTCCAAACGCGGCCGGAAGATGGGTGGGAAAGCGCTCAAGTACGGTGCCCTGGCGGGTGTGGGTGCACTGGCCTGGAAGGCCTACCAAAACCATCAGGCCAACGCCCAGCATGGTGCCCAAATGCAAGGGGCAGCTGCCCAGCAGGGCCAACCGCTGGAACAGTTGCAGGGGCAGGCCCAGGAGCAACGCGGCCTGGAAATTCTCCAGGCCATGATCATGGCGGCTCGCGCCGATGGTCACGTCGATGGCAGCGAGCGCACCCTGCTGACGCAGGAAATTGAAAAACTCGGCCCGGATGATGAGCTGCATGCCTGGATCCAGCAGCAGTTCGACGCGCCACTGGACGCCTCGGTCCTGGCGCGCGCCGCGGATTCCCCGCAGGCCCGGCGGGAGATGTATCTGGTGAGTGCGGCGATCATCGACGAGCAAAATCCCTTGGAGCGCGCCTGGCTGGACCAGCTTGCGACCGCCCTGGAGTTTGAGCCCACCATGGCCAGGGAGCTTGATCGACAGCTGCAGAGCAATGGCTAAACGCCCCGCCAAAACACGCCAGCTCTGGTGCCGGCTCGGTATCCGGGCAAATGTGGGCAAATTGGACTACTCTCCTTGGTCAGCGCCGCCAAGCGGCCACTAGCGGCGGTTTCATGGGACTCCGCCAATCCGCGAATTAAGGAGCGTGTCATGCGCATAGCAAAAGATGATATCCCCGTCCGTATTGACGTCCCCGGTGCCACCGCCCGGCAGCAAAGCGACTTCGGCGATGTCTCGGGGTACGGGAAGCTGGGTGCGGAATACTTTTCCTTCGGCGCCGGTACCGATATCACCGAACTACTGCACGGCCTGGCTGGCGACAGTTGCCAGAGCCCGCATTGGGGCTATGTGGTCGATGGCGCGATTACCGCATTGTATTCCGATGGCAGCACCGAGACCTCCAGAACCGGCGACCTGTTCTACTGGCCGCCAGGGCACAGCGTCAGGGCGGAAGAGGACACCAACATTGTGATGTTCAGCCCCCAGGTGGAGCACTGCGCCGTCATTGACCATATTCGCAAGAAAGTGGGTCAATAGTGGTCGGCGCCCGACACCAAAACCGGCCCGGGCCGCCATTGTCCGCAACAGGGGGAATCTCATGGAACTGCTCGCCATCGCCGCACTCGCCTTTCTGGCAACCCACCTGGGCGTCTCCGGCACTCCGCTGCGGGGTGTGCTGGTAAATTCTCTGGGGGAGGGGCTCTACCAGGGGCTCTATTCCCTGGTGGCGGTGGTGACCCTGGGGCTGATGATCTACGCCTATGCGTTGGTGCCTCATCACGATTATCTCTGGCATCCCTCGCGCGGGCTGCACCTGCTCGCCGCGGCCCTGATGCTGGTCTCCTCGGTGTTGCTGGCGATGGGTCTGCTGTCGAAGAATCCCACTTCGGTGGGCATGGCCTCGGCGGTCAGGCAGGAGATCGCGGGGATTTTTCGCATCACCCGGCACCCGGTACAGTGGGCCTTCCTGCTGTGGGCCATCGCCCATGTGCTGGCCAATGGCGATGTTGCCACGCTCATTCTTGCGGGCACCATCGGCCTGGTCAGCGGGCTGGGCATGCTGGCCATCGATGCCCGACGCCGCCGCGCCCCTGATACGGACTGGCAGGCCTTTTACCAGAGCACCTCAATGATCCCCTTCGCCGCGCTCATCGCAGGCCGGGCCCGGCTCGCGCTCGGCGATCTCAACTGGGTGGCCTTCGCCGCTGGCCTAGCGCTGTACGCGGCCTTCTACTTGCTCCATGGTTGGATAGCTGGCGTGCCGCTGCGCTGAACCGGCCGGCATGACGATCACCGGATTCGATTCGCTGCTCTGCCCGTTGGACGGCGACCCGCTGCAGCGCCACGACACCACCTGGCGCTGCGCCGCCGGCCACAGTTTCGACATTGCCCGTCAGGGTTACGTGCATTTACTACCGGTGCAGAACAAGCGCTCCCGGGACCCCGGCGACAGCCGCGAGATGGTGGCGGCCAGAGCGCGCTTTCTTGAGGCTGGGTTCTTCAAGCCGCTGGCCACTGCGGTGGCGCGGGCGGCACTGGAGGGCCTGCCGGCCGATGCGCCGGCGAGCTTGCTGGATGCGGGGTGCGGCGAAGGCTACTACCTGCGGCAACTGGCGGCGGCCGCCGGGCTCCGGCAGTCTCTTGCCCTGCTGGGACTCGATATCTCCAAATGGGCGGTGCTGACCGCTGCGCGGACCGACCCGCGCCCGACCTGGGTGGTGGCCAGCAACGCGCGCCTGCCGGTTCCGGCGCAGAGTATCGACAGAGTGCTGTGCCTGTTCGGTTTCCCGGTCTACCCCGAGTTTACCCGGGTGCTGAAACCCGGCGGCGAGCTCTTGCTGGCGGATCCCGGCCCAGCGCACTTGCAGGAGTTGCGCGAGATCATCTACCCGACGCTGAAACCGGTAGTTAGTGAGGAGGCTGCCGTGCCGGAGGGCTTCACCCGGGTGGCGGTCGAGTCTGTGACCTACCCCATGATACTGGCAGACAGCCAGATGATAGCGGATCTGCTGGCAATGACCCCGCACCTGTATCGCGCCAGCGCCGCAGGCAAGGAGAAGCTGCTGGAGCGCTCCCGGCTCGCGGTGACCGTGGATGTGCGCTTGACCAGGCTCCGACTCATGGCCTGAGCGCCCGTTCCTGTTAGAATCACCGGTTTTTATCGCAGCGAAAGGGCAAATACCATCATGGCCGACGTCATCACCGTCCCGGTTTCCTTCGGCGAGGTTCTGGACAAGATCACCATCCTCGAAATCAAGTCCGAGCGTATTGCCGACCCCGCCAAAGTAAAGAATGTGCGCCTGGAGCTGGCCGAGTTGAGCCAGACCTGGGACGAGGCGGTGCCGGATCAGGCCGCGATCTCGGAGCTGCGCCAGCAGTTGAAGGCGGTCAATGAATCCTTGTGGGTGATCGAGGACGATATTCGTGACCAGGAGGCGGTGCAGGATTTTGGGCCGCGCTTCATCGAGCTGGCGCGGGCGGTGTATGTCACCAACGACCAGCGTGCGAAATTGAAGAAGGACATCAACCTGGCTCTCGGTTCGCGCTTTGTGGAAGAGAAGTCCTACCAGGATTACACCGCGAAGCAGACCAGCTAGCCGGGGGCGCCTAGCCGGGGGCGCCTAGCCGGGGGCGCCTAGCCGGGGGCGCCTAGCCGTGCTCCCGCGCCGCGACCCAGCGGTCCAGCATGGCGGTCGCGTCCTCTACGGTAATCAGGTCCATGGCGCCGGGGAATTCCGCCTTCGCTCCCCAGCGCGTCTCATCCACGCTCTTGCCGGTAAATTGCTGTAGCGCCTCGGGGTAACGGTTCACGCACCAGTCCAGTGAGCGATAGGGGCCCGAGCGGAGCGGGTTGCTGGCGGCGTACAGGCCCAGCACGTCAGTGCCTACGGCGCTGGCAATATGGGCGGGCCCGGTGTCCGGGGCTACCAGCAGGTCGGCATGGGTGAGCAGCGCGGTGAGTTGCTTCAGGGTGTCCTGGCCGCAGAGGTTGAGCGCGGGTTCCGCCATTTCAGCCGCAATCGCGGCGCACATCTCCTGCTCCGATTGCGCCGGGCTCCCCACCAGCAGCACTTGCATGTGGTGCTGGCGCACCGCGTGGTCCGCCAGGGCGGCGTAGCGTTCCGCCCGCCAGTTGCGCAGTGTGTGGCTGGCGCAGGGGCTGAGCACCAGGCTGCGGCGCGTCGGGTCCAGGTGGCGGCGGGCAAACTCATGGTCGGCAGCCGCGAGCGGAATCGTCCACAGCGGCGCCGCGGCTTCCAGCCCCAGCGGCTCCAGAAAGCTGGCTAGGCAGTCGCGCACATGCTGGCGCGGCGCGGCGGCGATCCGCCGGTTGATGAACAGCTGGTGCAGGTCCTTGCTGCGGGCGCGGTCGTAGCCGACTGTGATCCGCGCCGGAATCAGGGCGGCGGCCAGGTTCGCCCGCAGCGCCACCTGCATGTGTAGCAGGGCATCAAAGCGTCGACCCCGCAATCGTGCGCGCAGTTCCCGGTACCCGCACCAGCCCGACTTCTTGTCGAACACGATGAACTCGACGCCGGGCAGGTCGCCCACCAGCTTGTGTTCCACCTTGCCGATAATCCAGGTGATTTCGATGCCAGGCCGCTGTTGCTGAAGGCTCAGCACCACCGGGACGACGTGAGTGACATCGCCGATGGCGGAGATACGGAGAATGCAGACGGAGTTCAGCAAGCGGCGTTCCATTGCGGCCTCCGTATGCTTGGCTGGAGGCGAAGTGGTGATCGTTGTTACACTGCGGGCATTCTAACCAAGTCTTTCAGGTAGCGCGATCGGGGTGCCAGACGCTTGAACAGCAGTACCGAAGCAGCGCTTATCACCGGTTCCTCAGCCCTGCTGTGCAATCCCGCGTTCAACGCTGTCACCGGCGATTGGCTGGACCCGGGATTCTGGGGTGATCGCGCCCGCCTGGTAGCTTCCGGGGGCCGCGGTGGCGCCTGGTATATCAGCGCCAGCGAGGGCGAATTCGTGCTGCGGCGGTATCTCCGCGGCGGCCTGGTGGCGCGGCTGTCCCGCGCCAGCTATGTGTTCACCGGTTTCAACAATACCCGCTCCCTGCGCGAGTTTCGCCTGCTGCTGCAACTGCGTGCGCGCGGCCTGCCGGTGCCGGAGCCGGTCGCGGCGCTGGCCCGCCGCAGCGGCCTGCTGTTCTGGCAGGGCGCCATCCTGTTGCGCCGGATACCGCGGGCTCACCCACTGCCGGAGTCCCCGGCCCTTGGTGAGGTCGATCTGTGGTCCAGGGTCGGAGAGCTGGTGCGCAGGTTCCACGACGCCGGCCTTGACCACGCTGACCTCAATTGTGACAACATCCTGGAGGCAGGCGAAGATCTGTGGCTGATCGACTTCGACCGCTGTCGGTTGCGCCCTGGCAGCGGGCCGCAGGCCCGCTGGAAACAATCCAACCTGCGGCGCCTGCGGCGCTCGGTGGCCAAGCGTTGCCGTGTGCTTCCTCCCGAGCGGCAAGAGGAGCTCTGGCAGCAGTTACTGCAGGCCTATGCGGCGAGCGGCGGCCAGCCCGGGCGGCCGTTGTGACCAGCGTGGTGCTGAAGCAGGAACTGCACGCGAATACCCGCCGTACCCGCCTGACCTATCGCGGCACGGTCGACGGCCGCCCCGCGGCCATCAAGTGCTACCGCCGGCCGCTGTTCGGGCTGTTCCACTGGCTGCGCGCCCAATATCGTGGGCGCCGCCTGCGCGCGGCGGGGGCAGCGGTGCCCGGGCTGGTGTATTCGGGCTGGTTCGCGGCGGAGCGCTGTTTCTGTTTTGCCACGGCCTTCCTTGAAAACTATCGATCGTTGCGGGCAGTGCTTACGGAAGAGCCCTCCCGGACCCGGCAGCTGGCGCTGGTCGCGGTACTGGGGCGCAGCCTGGCAGATGCGCATAACAAGGGCATCCTGCAACCGGACTGCAACCTGACCAACTTCATGCTCGGGGACAACGATGTACTGGCGTTTGTGGACGAAGATGATATTCGGGTCTATCGCGCAGGCCTGTCGCCGGCACGGGCCCGGTTGAACCTGGCCAATGTGGCGGCCAGGCTGCCGGATGAGGAAATGGTTGCAACGCTATTGGCTGCCTATCTCGGTGCGCGTCCCGCCGGGGTGGGGGCAGGTTGGGACCCGGTGCGCTTCCGGGCGGCGATCGCACACTGGGAGCGCAGACTTGCCCACAAGCGGGCGCAGCGTAATATCACCGAGCAGCGTCGTTTCGACTGACTGCGGCCGGCGCTGCATGGGCCAGGGCGCCGGCGATCACCAGGTTGAGCAGGTAGCGCCCGCTGGAATACAGCATGTAGGCCTCAAACAGGTTGATGATCAGCCAGTACACGGTGAAGCCGGCGATAAACAGGAATACCGCATCGGGCATGCGCTGCTGCTGCCAGGTCTGTCGCGACCGCAGCAGCAGCCACAGCATCAACCCGAGAAACAGCAGTACGCCGGGTAGTCCGTACTGGGCGGCCAGGTCCAGGTAGCTGCTGTGCAGATGGGTATAGATCAACCTGAGCTCCGGGGTAAGGATCTCGGAACGCTGGCTGATCAGGTGGCTGCCCTGGATGCCCCAGCCGGTTAGCGGTCGCTCTAATATCCAGGGCACGCCGTAGACCCATGAACGCACCCGAATGCCGACGCCGTCATATTGCAGCGCCTCCACCTCCAGGCTCTCCAGTTGCTCGAACGTGCCCCGCCCCTGCTCGAACTTGCCCAACAGCTGCGTTGCCAGCACCATCGCCAGGGTCAGTAGCGCGGTGGCAGCCAGCAGGATCGGTAAGCCGCGGGCCGCGGTCCACTGCCGGCGGCGAGCCAGCATGCGCACCTTGAGCAGGGAAATCACAACGACCCCAATGGCCGTCCCCAGCCAGACTCCGCGGGTCTGGGTGAGCATGACGCCGGCTCCGGTCAGCAGCAGCAACAGCGCAATCAGCCCCGTGGTCAGCCGGGGCAGCGAGCCCCGCGCAATCCGGGAGAGTAACAGCGCATACAGGCCGAGAAATCCGGCACCAAAGAACATCGCCGTGTGCTGGGCATTGCGCAGGCCAAAATCGACCCGCTCGCCCGCCAGGCCGCGCAGGATCTCGGCCTGGCCACCGCCGGTAATCCAGGGCGAGAGCAGCAGGCCCCCGATCGCTCCCAGCCACATGTATTTAACGCTTTCGGGCCGGCCCGTGAGCCAGAAGACCATGAACAGGAACAGCATCCAGCGGGCGAGACGGTCCAGCTTGGGTGACGCCTCCACTTGGTAACCAACGAGTTCGGGTGTAAACCACCAGCTGGAGAGCTGCACCAGCAGGGCCGCAAGCATGAACAATGCGGGTACCCGAAGAATCCCCGGACGTACGCCGGCCAGCAGCAGCACCAGCGCGGGCAGGATGAAAACTATCTGGGCGATGTGTCCGACCTGGGGCAGAATCTGGTCCGCGGCGGCGAACACCACGATGGCCAGCAGGCAGGGCCACTGCAGCCAGCGATAGGCCTGCACTGCCAGCCCGCTGTCGGCGCGGGTCTCCCGCTGTGTATCGGCTCCGGTCACGTTGCGGGGAACTCGAGGAACTGGCGGGCGATGGTGTCCGGGTCAAAGGGCGCCAGCCAGTCTTCCCCGACTTTCCGCGGCAGTTGCGCGAGAGTAGCCTCTATCAGGGCGGCCAGGTCCGGCGCGGTGCGCGGGCAAAGGTAGCGCTCGGACTCGCCGCGGAAGACATCGCGTATGCCCCCGGGGCAATCCACGGAAATGATGGGCGTGCCGCAGGCCAGGGCTTCGGTCAGGACCAGACCCAGCCCCTCGTAGGCAGAGGCCAGCACAAACAGATCCGCGCCGGCCATCCAACAGAACGGGTTGCTGCGCTGCCCTGCAAACAGGACCCGGTCGCGAATGCCGAGGCTCTCGGCTTGCGCTTCCAGTGCCGGACGCAGCTCGCCATCACCGACAATTACGAGCAATTGCTCCGGCCGACACAGGGCATAGGCCTCCAGCAGTAGCGCGTGCCCCTTTTGCGGCACCAGCCGCGCGACATTGATGATGTAGGGTTGCTGCGGCAGGTCCGGGTCCGGCACCGCGGCCGCCGCCCGGATCTGCTCGACCGGGCAGGGATTGGTGATCACGCGCAGGCTGGCGGGTGTGATACCGCCCTGCGCAAACGCCGCCTCGGCGGATGTCCTGACACCGCTGGAGACGCAAACCAGATGGCGCCCGGCAAATACCAGCCGCCATTCGAGCTTTTTCTGCCACAGGGGCCGGTCGTGATGGATTACGTTCTCCAGCACATACACGCAGCGCGGGTCCCGCCAGGACCAGAAGTACTTGTAGGTGCCCAGACCGCGAAAAATGATGCGGTCGAAAGCGCCGAATTCCCGTTCCAGCCCGCGAATATTGCGCCGCAACAGCCAGCCGCTGAGCCAGCCCACCCAGATGAAGTGAGACCGGGGCAGGATCACCCCCAGCAGCAGTCGCGACAGCAGGAACACCGGAACACCGACGACCGATGCCAACAGTGCCCGCTGCTGGTCATGGTAGTGCACGATGACGCCGGGGTGTTCCGGCGCCAGAGTCCGGGGTCGGCGCCGGCAGGCCAGCAGATGGCTGTCGTGGCCCGCCGCCGCAAAGGCGTCGGCGAGATTGACCGCGGCCCGCTCCATGCCGCCCATCTTCAGGCTGTGGACGATAACCAGGGTACGCACGGGGTCAGCTATCCGCCGCGGCGGCTTTCACGATACCGTTGCTGGCCCACCAGCTCCGGTTCTGCTTTACCGCCTTGCGGATGGCCCGGTTATTGGCCCAGATTTCCGGCTTGGCATAGCCGCGGGCGTGATCCAGATGCAGGCAGACGGTGCTGTAGCGGATCTGGCGCGACTTGTGGCCGTAGTTCCACAGCCGCTCGCCCAGCTCCCGGTCCAGGCCGCCGTACTGCATGTCCTCGTTGAAGCCGTTGACCGCCACCAGGTCACGGGTCCAGGTGGAGCTGTTCATGCCATTCCAGCTTGCCGCCGCAGGTGTGATGCGGTTGAGCAGGCTTTGTTTCCAGGGTTTCCGCAGCAGCTTCCACAGCTTGTGGCTGCGAGGCTGACCGCGGGCGATAAGCCAGTCGCGGTCGAAAATGACTCCGCTGCTGATCTCCTCCTCGGTCAGGCTTTCGGAGACGGGCAGGGTCAGCTTGATATAGCCACCGGAGAGGAAGTACCCGGGCGCGGCCAGGCGATGGTGGGTAGCCACCAGGTTCGGTTCCGGGATGCAGTCGCCGTCGGTGAAGATCAGGTAGTCGCAGGGAGTGTCGGCGATGGCCCGGTTCAGGATCCGGCACTTGCGAAACCCCTGGTCTTCCTGCCAGACGTGTTCCAGGCGCAGGATTCCGCGTTCGCGGAAGCGGTCGACAACCGCCCGGGTCTCTGCTCCGGAGCCGTCATCGGCAATGATGGCGGTAAAGTCGCGGTGGCTTTGCTGTTCGTAGCCTGCGAGTACCTTTGCCAGCCACAGGGGCGAGTTGTAGGTGGTGATGACGACACCGATATGCTCGGGGGGCATTGCAGGTTCCTGTGTCTGGTCACACCGTTGCCGGTGAAGGAAGGAGTTTACCCCATCCGGGCCGATGCGTGCGATCAGGGTTGCTGTTCCCCCTGGTAGGGGTTCGGCTGCCCCGGCGGGCGGTGGCGGAACCGCTTGTATTCCCACTGGTACTGCTCTGGTGCCTCACGCACACAGGCTTCCACCGAGCGGTTCAGCGCGCTGGTGGCGACCACCGGATCCGGGGCTGCCATGCCCTCGGCACAGCGGCGTACCACCAGGCGGAAGCCGCTGCCATCGGGCAGCCGCTGGCACCAGGTCATCAGTGGGGTGGCACCGGATTTCTGCAGCAATTTTGACACCAGGGTCATGGTCCGGATCTCGATGCCGAAGAAAGGTGCAAAGGCGCTGCCGCTGCCTTTCGGGCTCTGGTCCGGCAGGATGCCCGCAACCTCGCCTTCCCGCAGGATCCCGATCAGCCGGGCGAGACCGCGGCGGTCGCCGGGTACCAGTTCCGAATCCTGGCGGCCGCGCTGGGCGGTCATGTAATCCTCGAAGCCTGGCAGGGAGGGCGGGCTGTAGAGTGCTGCCATGCGATAGCGGGTGGAAAAATACAGGCCGGCCAGCTCCCAGTTGCCCAAATGGGGAGCAAGCAGGAGCAGGCCTTTGCCACTGGCGCGGGCTTCCGCCAGCAGTTCTTCGCCGTCGATCTCGCGGATCAGGTCCAGGCAGCGCGGCACCGGCCATTCCCAGATCAGCGGGATCTCCAGGGCGACCTGACCCGTGTGGCGCAAACTGTCCCCGACCAGTTGCCGCTGCTCTGCCTCGCCGAGCTCGGGAAAGCAGAGCCGCAGGTTGATCTCCGTGACCCGGCGCGAACGTGTCGGCAGCCAGCTGGCGAGCGTACCGATTGTGCGACCGAGGCGCTGGGCGGCGGGCAGGCTGAGCTTGCTGAGGAGCCGGATCAGGCCGATCAGCAGTTGGGCGCGGGACAGTGCCATGTGGCGGGCGAAGCTCCGATTGAAAGGTCAGGGTCAGAAACTACCATCAGCGAACGGGCAACGCTATTTGGCGTCGCGGTACAGGTCCGGATCCTCTGGCGTGGGGCGGGTCTTGAACCGCCGATGCATCCACAGGTACTGCTCCGGATGGCGGCGAACCTCGCGTTCAATGGTCGCGTTCACCAGGGTCGCGTCCGCCAGATCATCGCCGGAGGGGAAATTCTCCAGCGGTGCCCGGAAGTGGATGTCATAGCCCAGTGCGTCGCTGCGGCGGAAGTGGCTGAACGGCAGCACCGTACAGCCGCTGTGCTCGGCGATGCGGGAGGTGGCGGTGATCGAGGCGGCGGGGATGCCGAAGAAGGGGGCAAACACGATACCTTTGCGACCATAGTCCTGGTCGGTGGCGTACCAGACCGTGCGGTTTGCCCGCAGCTGTCGCAGCAGGCCGCGCAGATTCCTGGCTGACAACGCCACGCCGTAGTGGCGCTCCCGGGCGCGGGTCATGAATGCGTTCAGCAACCGGTTGTTGTGGTCGCGCTGCATCACGTCGGCATCGACGAAGGAGGTTGCCAGGGTGCCGCAGAGATCCAGCGAACTGTAGTGGCCGCCGAGGGCGAGGATGCCCCTGCCCCGCTGCAGGGCCGCTGCCACATGCTCCAGCCCGTGCACGCGGGTATGCTTGAGGAAGTGCTCCGGCTTGCGAAACCAGGCCATGCCGATTTCCAGGATGCCGATGCCGTTGGAGTGGAAGGCACGGCGCACCAGCGCGCGCTGCTCCTGCGCATCCAGTTCGGGGAAACACAATCGTATATTCACCTCAGCGATATGGCGCCGGCGCGGAATCAGGCGCCAGGCCAGTTCGCCCACGCCGGTGCCCAGCCACCACTGGGCCCGCAAAGGCAGTTGCGCCAGCAGCCACATCAAACCGATCAGCAGCCAGGTCGGCCACCAGCGTGGGTGCAGGTAGCCGCTGTAGCGGGTGTCGCGGGGTTGCTGCCGGCGCTTGCTCACCTTGCGAAATGCTCACTCTGTTCTGGTTCCGGCCCGCAGTTTACCAGCCGGGGTGCGGCTGGCGGGAATACTTCGGCAGCGATAGTGCACGGGTTTCGGTAGAATGCCTGCTGACCCCGGTGCCGGAACTTGTATGCTGCGCGCGCTCTACTCCCTGCTGTTTCGCCTGGCGCTGCCCTTTGTGCTGCTGCAGCTGTGGTGGTCCGGGCGCGGCAATCCAGGCCTGCGCAGCCACTGGCGCCAGCGGCTGGGCTACCTGCAACCCGTGGCGCAGCCGGTGATCTGGGTGCACGCGGTATCGGTGGGGGAAACAATCGCCGCCGCTCCCCTGGTCAAAGCCCTGCTCAGGCACTACCCGGACCAGCCGATCCTGATGACCGCGATGACCGCCACGGGCGCAGCCCGGGCTCGCGCCCTGTTCGGTGAGCGGGTGCAAGTGGCGTTCTCACCCTACGATACGCCGGGCGCGGTTGGCCGCTTTCTCGACCGCGCCCGTCCCGTGGCGCTGGTGATTCTGGAGACCGAGCTGTGGCCAAATATGGTCGCCCTGACCCGGGCTCGCGATATCCCGGTCATGCTGGTCAATGCACGCCTGTCGGAGCGCTCTGCCCGCGGCTACCGGCGCATTGGTGGCCTGGTGCGGCCAATGCTGGCGAGTCTGGACTGGATCGCAGCCCAGGCGGAAGACGATGCCCGCCGCTTTATCGACATTGGTGCGTCGCCACAGGTCGTCACCGTGACCGGCAGCATCAAATTTGATGTCGAGATTGAGCCGGAGGTGCGTCTTGCGGCTGCCAGTCTGCGCAATAGCCTGGGCGCGAGCCGCCCGGTATGGATCGCCGCCAGTACTCACGATGGCGAGGATAGCCAGGTCCTCGCGGCTCATCGCGGCGTGCTGGAACAGTACCCCGAGGCGCTGCTGATCCTGGTGCCGCGCCATCCCGAGCGCTTCGAGCAGGTGGCCCACGAGGTGACTGCGGCCGGCTTCAGGCTGGCCCGGCGTTCCATTGCTGCAGATGCCCGGGCAGCGGAGGTGTATCTCGGCGATACCATGGGCGAACTGCTGCTGCTTTACGGGACGGCCGATCTCGCCTTTGTGGCCGGCTCGCTGATAGAGCGCGGCGGCCACAACCCGCTGGAACCTGCAGCGTGGGCCCTGCCGGTGATCACCGGGCCGCAGGTGTTCAATTTCGAGGTTATCTATGATGCGCTGCAAGCGGGGAGCGGACTGCTCCGGGTCGCCGACAGCGACAGCCTGGCCCGGGCGGTATTGTCGCTGCTGGCGGACCCGCAGCGGCGCGTGAGCACCGGGCGCGCTGCGCTGGCAATCGTGGCGGCCAATCGGGGAGCGCTGGAAAATGTCCTGACGGGGGTGGTGGCCCGTCTGCCGCGCTAGTGTCGCATCACCCCGCTAGAGCCCGCCCAGCAAGGCTGCGCGCAGGGCCGGGCGGCTGGTGTCTGGCGACAGCCAGATGGCGACGAAGTATGCACCAAAATCGGCGTCTTCCATCATTCCCAGTTTCTCGCCGTTGAAGTAGAAGGTGCTGCGATTATCCGCATCCAGCTCCAGGGCGATGACATCGTTCTTGCCGACGTCCGGCCACAGCGCAGTCAGTTCCTTCAGCCAGGCGTCGCGCCGTTCGTGGGCCACCTGCAGGTGATCCCATTCAGCGTCGGTCTGCTCTACCAGCGCTTTCGCCTTGATCTTGCGCAGGTACTCAATCTCCAGCCGCAGGGGACGCTGGTCCTGTTGATAGCGGCCGTCCTCCGTATACAGGCGAGAATCGTAGACGGAGAAGAACATCACGTTGAGGCGCGCCTCGCCGACCATTTGCAGGGAGGACGAGGCCGCCAATGCGGTGGTGGCCAGCAGGCCGAAGACGAGACTAGCCAGGAAGCGGGTCATGACTCTCAACCTCCACAGGACCGAACAAGCGCCGTTGCAGATAGTATAGCGCCGGCAGCAGCAGTGACCAGATCAGCGCCATGATCAGCAGGCTTTGCCACAGGGGCCAGCCGAACTCCACCGCGCCCAGGCGGGAGCCGGCGAAGTAGTTGAAGGGGAACACCAGCCCGCCGGCAAGGGCGGTCAACCAGGGCCGGGCGCCGAGAAAGGCGAGGCTGCGGCCCGGGGTGGTGGCGAAAGCCAGCCACAGGCAGCCCAGCCAGCCGGGCATCAGCACGCCCCCTGCAAACTGGAACACGCCGACCAGGCTGAGGCCCGTGTCAACGGCAATGCCGATCCCGCCGAGCAGGGCCAGTTGGCGTATCTCCAGGCGCCGCCTCGCCACCAGCAGCAAGTGCAGGCCGATCAGGCCGAGGCTGACCACAAGCAGGTTGTCGCGCCCCAGTACGGTGCAGAACCAGGTGCTCTGGAACCAGAGGGCGTTGAACCAGGGCTTCTCGCCGAGTTGGCCGGCGAAGGACCGGGGGCTGGCGGCGCTGTCAGCAAGCGGTGGCGTCATGCCAGTGTGACCTCAGGAATGGGGTCTTGTTACGGGCCGCAGCCAGCGCCGGATCAGGCGGCTCCTCAGCTGCCGTGAGTGCCCAGGTAGTGTGAGCTCAGGGCAGGGGGTTTTTCCAGGGTCTCATTGATCTCGTAGAGACGCTCGTAGCGGGTTTCCCGGATCAGCCAGCGGCCGTTGACCTTCACGTAGCGGTCCCAGTACAGGGCGGTACCCGTGGTGAGAGCGTTGTGTTCCAGCAGCCACATATTGTCCGCCAGGTACCAGATACCGGTGGCCTCGGTCTCGCTGAGGATCTGGATTTCCGGCTGGTGGCCGTTGTGGTGGCCGACGGAGCGCTTGTTGAAGGACTTGCCGATATTGGCCAGATAGTCGGCCTTGCCGTTGACCTTCCATTCGTAGCTGCCACCGATGAAGTGAACCTCGACGTCGTCGTGGAACAGAGGGCCGAGCTCGTCCAGGTTGGCGGTGTCGATGCAGCGGAAATAGGCGTGTTTGAGCTGCTTGATGGCCTCCATGTCCATCAACCGCTGGATATCCCGGCGCAGGCCCTCGATGTCGGTACCGGTAGCCTCCAGGGGCAATCCATCCTGGATTCCCATGGTGCTCTTGTTCAATTTCTGCCGCTGCGTTGTCATTGTGCTGTCCCTCCGGGCTGTTATTCGTCGGCAGTGTAAGCGCCGCGCGGGCAGGGGTCATCAGCCGGGGGCTGAATAGTTAGGCTCGCCGCCAGAACTGTTGCGGCCACAGCCAGCTTCAGCGCGGGCGGTGCTTTTCGGCGCTGTGGATCACCGCTTCCCCCAGCAGCAGGGTCACGATGACGCCGATCAGCACCGGCCACTGGATGCCGTCCACCGGCGTGTAGACAAACAGCACGATGGACAGGGCCAACACCAGGAAACAGGCCCAGGCGCAGAGCCGGGCCAGCGGCATGCCGCCGGGGATGCGGTAGGGACGATGGTGGTGAGGATCCGTGCGGCGCAGTTTGAGGAAGGTCAGCAGCATGCCCAGGTAGGGCAACAGGAAGATAACCGCGCTGAAGGTGAACAGGGACCAGAACAGGTCTTCGTTGGACAGCGCCAGGAAGCCGTACAGCAGCAGCACGACAGTGCTGACGATACCCATCAGCACCGCAGCCCCGATTGGCGTGCCCAGGGATTTGTTCTCGAAGGCGAAGATGCGTGGCAGCTCGCCCTCCAGCGCCGCTTCTGCAGCCGCCCGGTTGCAGCCCAGGGCCCAGGTGACGCCGTTGGAGAAAAACGTGTAGAGGGCGCCGATGCCCAGCACGGTGACGAACACGGTGCCCCCCGCGCTGCCGCCAAAGAACAGTTGCAGGGTGTCGACGAGCCCCTCCACCAGGTTGATGTCGGCGGCGGGGAGGGCGGCCAGTACCGCCATGGTGCCGCCGACATAGAGCACCAGGATGATCACACCGGAGATCAGGATGGAGCGCGGTACATCCCGGGCCGGGTTGCGCATTTCCTCACTGCCGGCGCTGACCAGCTCGAACCCGAGCATGCCGTAGATAATCGCCGGGATGTAGTGAATGCTGTTGCTCCAGTCCGGTGTCAGCGTCTCCAGGGTCAGCGGATTGGCCATGCCGTGGTCCTGCACGTGAATGATCGCGCCGACAATGATGGCAAGAAAAATCAGAACCTTGAGGATGGCGCCGAGGTTGGGAATCCACTTGCCGACCTCCAGGGTCACCACGTTGACCAGCACCGCCAGCCAGGTCAGGACGATGCCGATGGCAATCTGCCAACCCAGGCTGAGATCGGGAAAGAACATCTGCTTGAAGACCCCGGCAAAGAGGATGAAGATCGCCGGCATCCACACCGCGGTATTGACCCAGTAGCACCAGGTCGCCCGGGCGCCCCAGCGGCCGCCGTAGGCATCCCGGATCCAGGCGTAGATCCCGCCCTGCTGCGGGTAGGCGCAGCCCATTTCGGCGCAGATCAGGGCAAAGGGGACAAAGAACACCAGCCCCAGCAGCAGCCACCAGAACAGGCTGGGGGCGCCGACCGAGGCGGCGGCGGTCAGGGTATCCAGCAGCAGGATGGCGGAGACGGTGAACAGGACCATGTCGCGCTGGCGCAGGGTTTTGCTGTGCACGATCTGCTCGGTCATCGCAGTTGCCCCCTAGGGGAAAGGGCTAGTTGACGCCATAGTGCGCCGCGGTTTCATCGAGCGCCTGGTGCAGTTTCTCCACCAGGATGTCAATTTCCGCCGTGCTGCTGACCAGCGGTGGCGCGGTAATCATGGCATCCCCGGTCTGGCGCACCATCAGGCCATTGCTGTTGGCGCGGTCGCGGCAGTAGACCGCGGCCTGGCCGTCGGGCGCCAGGCGCTCGCGGGAGCCCTTGTCGCGAACCAGCTCGACGGCGGCGAACATGCCGCGGCCGCGCACCTGGCCGACGATCGGGTGGCTTTCCAGCTCCCGCAGGCGGCGCTGGAAATGCGGCGCTATGTTGTCCGCGGCGGTCTGGATGATATTGGTCTTGTGCAGGGTCTGTAGCGTGGCCAGGCCCGCGGCGCAGGACGCCGGGTGCCCGGAGTAGGTCAGGCCGTGAGTGAACTCGCCGCCGTGGGCCAGCAGCACGTCCGCGATCTGGTCGCTGATCATCACCCCGCCGAGGGGGATGTAGCCGTTGGTGATGGCCTTGGCGAAGGTCATCAGCTGGGGCTTGATCTGGTAGGTGTCGCTGCCGAACCAGTCCCCGGTGCGGCCGAAGCCGCAGATCACTTCGTCGGCGATCAGCAGGATATCGCGCTCGTCGCAGATGCGCTGGATTTCCGGCCAGTAGGTGTCCGGGGGCACGATAACACCGCCGGCGCCCTGGATGGGTTCGGCGATAAATGCGGCGACGTTCTCCTCGCCCAGTTCGTCGATCTTCTGTTCCAGTTCCCGCGCCACCTTGACCCCGAATTCCTCCGGGGACAGGTCGCCGCCCTCGGCAAACCAGTGCGGCTGGTTGATGTGGTGGACGTAGTTCAGGCCCCAGACCTGCGCATGCATGGCGCTCATGCCGCCCAGGGAGCCCGCGGCGATGGTGGAGCCGTGGTAGGCGTTCTTGCGGCTGATGAAGTGTTTCTTGTTCGGTTTGCCCAGCAGGTCGAAGTAGCGGTGTACCAGGCGGATATTGGTGTCGTTGGCCTCGGAGCCGGAGTTGGTGAAGAACACGTGGTTGAAGCGCTCGGGGGTGATTTCTACCAGCGCCCGGGCCAGCTCCACCGCGGGCTGGTTCGAGCAGCGGAAGAAGTTGTTGTAGAAGGGCAGTTCCTGCAACTGACGATAGATGGCTTCAACGATCTGGTGCTGGCTGTAACCGAGGTTGCAGCACCAGAGGCCGGACATGCCGTCCAGCATCTTGTTGCCGTCGGTGTCGTAAATATAGATGTGCTCGGCCCGGTTGACGATGCGTCCGCCGTGGGCGGCGTAGTCGCGCAGGTCGGTGAACGGGTGGAAGTGGTGGGAGCGGTCGAGGTCCCGCAGTGCTTGCGAATCAGCTGTCATGTCCATTGTCCTGAGTATCTACCCGGAAGTGGTATAGTCGCGCACACCGCCAGCGTAGTTTAATGATGATGCCGAATAGTGTGGCACAGCCTCCCGCTGAAGCAATTACCCCTAAAGTGGTGTTTTCCATGAATGATGTGCAGCAGAGCCTGCAGGCTTTTCTCAACAGTAACCCGGATATCGAGATCTTCGAGGTCATGCTCCCCGACATCGGCGGCGGCATGCGTGGCAAGTGGATCACCCGGGACAAGATCCACAAGGTTTTCGCCGGCGAGGTCAAGCTGCCAGCGAGCTCCATCGCCTTCGATACCTGGGGCCGCGACATCGAGGCCTGGGTGTTCACCGGCGGCGACGGCGACGGTTACTGCGAGGCGGATGTCCGCACTTTGGTGCGGGTGCCGTGGATGCCGCGGCCCACTGCCCAGGTGCTGATGTCGATGCGCGAGGCCGACGGCAGCCCCGGTGTCCTCGATCCTCGCTTCATGCTGCGCAACATCATGGCCCGCTTCGCGCAACTGGGCCTGACCCCGGTGCTGGCCACGGAAATGGAGTTCTACCTGCTGCAGGAGGAGCCCGATAGTTTGGGTCGACCCCGCCATACCCAGACCGACCGGGTCGGCGGCCGCCTGCACGCGGGCCAGACCTACTGCCTGGACACCATGGCGTCCATGTCGGAACTGATGCACGGGATCCGCGATGCCTGCGAGATTCAGCAGCTACCGGTAGACACGCTGATCAAGGAGGGCGCGCCGTCCCAGTACGAGATCAACCTGTATCATAGCCCCGACGCCCTGCTCGCCTGCGACCAGGCGGTGATGCTGCAGCGCGCGATCAAGGGCGTGGCCCGCAGCCAGGGTTTGCTCGCCACTTTCATGGCCAAGCCTTTCGGTGAGCTGGCGGGTAACGGCATGCATGTGCACTGCAGCCTGCTGGATGCCGAGGGCAACAACGCCTTCGACGACGGCACCGGCAGGGGCACGCCGCTGTTGCGCCAGGCGATCGCCGGCTGTATGGCGAGTATGGCCGACAGCATGCTGCTGTTTGCCCCGCACCTGAATTCCTACCGCCGTTTCCGCCGCGGCACCCATGCTCCGCTGGCGCCCTGCTGGGGCTACGAAAACCGGACCGTTTCCCTGCGGGTGCCCACGGACCAGCCGGCGGCCACCCGCATCGAGCACCGTGTCGCGGGTGCGGATGCCCACCCCCACCTGGCCGTTACCGCGATTCTGGCCGGCATGCTCGCTGGTATCGAGCAACAGCTGGAAGCACCGCCGCCAATCGAGGGTAACGCCTACGACCAGGTGCCGCTGTCCCTGCCGCGCTACTGGCCGGACGCGCTGGATCGGTTCCGTGATTCGGCGTTCATCCGCGACAACTTCGGCCCCGAATTCCAGCGCGTGATGACCCTGATGAAGGAACAGGAGATGGACGACTTCGACCGCCAGGTTACCCCGCTGGAGTATGACGCCTGTCTCTAGTGCTCAAACCGTTTGAGCACCAGAGGGCGGCCGCAACACGCTGCCGCCCAGGAGCAGCGGCACCAGCAGGGTGTAGCCGCCCAGCACCAGTGCAATACTGCGCATGTCAATTCCGGCGTCCATCAGGGCTCCGAATAATACCGGTGAGATCGCCGTGCTCACCACCATCACCGCGTGCAGCATGGCGCGGATGGCGCCGATGTGGCGGGTGCCGTAGAGCTCTGCCCACAGAGCGCCGCCGAGGGTGCCATGGGCGCCGGCGGACAGACCGAGCAAGCCCATGTAGGCGAAGACCTCCCAGGTGGCACTCTGTTGCCACAGCAGCAGGCAGCCCAGTCCCATGGGAACCAGGTAGAAGCGCATCAGCCGCCGCGCCGTATAGCGGTCGGTGAGAAAGCCAGCCAGCAGGCCGCCGCTGACCTGGAACAGGGCGTAGGCGGTAAAGGCCGAGGCCAGCAGGGGCAGGGTCCAGTCCGTGGCTTCAGCCACCGCCGTCTGGTGGAAGAACAGGCCGGTAATAACGAAGGGCGTGGTGAGTGTGACCGGGAGAATGGCGTAAAAACGCCAGTCCCGGAGCACCTGCTGGCGGCTGGCGTGGCTGATGTCGGGGCTGTCATTCAGTATCGGCGCAGGCAGCTCGCGGCACAGTCGCAGCAACAGGGGAATCAGCAGCAGCAGCGCGACAGCTGCCAGCCACCACAGCTGGCGCCAGGCCACCACGCCCAGCGCGGCGACCACCAGCATCGGCAATAGCGCCTCGCTCAGCGGGAAGCCCAGCTGGGCCAGCGCCAGGGCGCGCCCGCGCCCGGCCTGGAAATAGCGGGCAATAGTGGTGACGGCGATGTGGCCCATCAACCCCTGGCCGCAGAGGCGCAACAGCAAAATTCCCGGGATCAGCCAGAGGGCGGTGGGCGCCAGCGCCACCAGGGCACAGCCAGCGGCAAAGGTGAGTACCGCGAACGCGGTGTAGCGGGGCAATGGCACGTCGTCCAACCAGCGCCCGACCTTCACTATCAGCAGGCCACTGACGAGGGTGGCGCAGCTGTAGATCAGGCCGAGCTGGGCGTAGTCCAGGCCGAATTCATCGCGCCAGGCGCCCCCGAACAGGCCGATAAAGAAGGTTTGCCCAAAACCCGAGAACAGGGTCGCGAGCAGGCCGAAACCCAGCAGGCGGATACCGAAGTCGGGCAATTGACGGTCCTTGTGTTGCCGTGGCGGGTCGAGATTATAACGCAGGAGTTGCGGCCGCCCGGGGTGGTTTTCATCAGGAAATATCGAAATAAAATCGTGTCAATTTCGAATAGATCGATTCCAATGCAGCCGTTAAGGTAGCGACGCTGTCGAATCCACATCCAGAGCAAGGAGCGTCAATGAACAGATTCCAGACCTTTTCCCGTGTACTTGCCGTTACCGCGGCACTCGCAGTAGTAGCGCCCGCGGTACAGGCGCTGGAGCCACCGGTGACCCAGACCGCAGCCTCCCAGGCGGCCCTGTCGCCCACAGATGCGCTGGCAATGCTGCAGGCGGGCAATGCACGTTTCGTGGCTGGAGAGATGTTGCAGCGGGATCTTTCGGGCCAGGTATCGGCCACCGCGGCGGGCCAGTATCCGCATTCCATAGTGCTGGGCTGCATCGACTCCCGGGTGCCACCCGAACTGGTGTTTGACCAGGGACTCGGCGATATTTTCAGCCCCCGTATCGCCGGCAATGTGGTGACCCCGGAGCTGCTGGGCAGCATGGAGTTCGCGGCCGGCGTTGCCGGGTCCCGTGCGATCGTGGTTCTGGGTCACACCGAGTGTGGCGCAGTCAAAGGTGCCTGTGATGGCGTGGAGTTGGGCAATCTGACCAGCAACCTGGCGCATATTCAGCCCGCAGTGGAGGCGGTTCCCGTCACCGAGGGTCCGCGTAATTCCACGAACACGGCCTGGGTGAATGCCGTGGCGCATGAGAATGTTGCGCAGACGGTGCAGCGTATTCTCACCGACAGCCCGTTACTCAAGCAGCTGGTCGATGAGGGCAAGCTGCAGGTGGTTGGCGCCATGTATGACGTTGCCACCGGCAAGGTCGAATTCCTGTAGCGGACGGCGCAGTGGGCCAGCAGCCCCGCTCCGGCGGTCACGTTGCCGCCCGCGCTTGCGGCGGCTGCAGGTAGGCGATCAGGGTGTCACCCCCGGCGTAGTTGCCGGCGCTCATGAGCGAATCCAGGAACAGGTAAAACAGCTCTGCCTGGGAAGTGACCTCCAGCTTGGCATAGGCGTGCTTGCGGTGCAGCTTCACGGTCTCGACCGAGATGGACAGCTTTTCCGCCAGGGTCTTGGTGCTGTGGCCGTGCAGGACCAGGTTGATGACCTGGGCTTCACGCTCGGTGAGCAGGCTGCTGCCAAACTGGTTGAGGGCGGTGTTGAGCTGCTCGCGCAGGTTGACCGTGTCCTCCTGGTCCGCCGTGACCGCGGGGCGCGCTTGCCAGTGTTGCTGGCACAGCACCTCAATGACCGGCTTCACGGCCGTCAGGGCGGCCACCTGTTGGCGGGTGAAGCGGCTCCTGTCCCCGGTGCGGCCCAGGGCAATATTGATGAATCCGGTGGCGCCGTTGGGCAGCAGGAAGCCGCACTCGTCCTGGTAGCCGCAATTCCGGTACCAGGCCTTGTAGTACTCGCTGTCGCGAAAGCCCGTGGGGGCCAGGTCGCGGAGCTGGAAGACGCCGAAGCGCCGGTCCCGGCTCGCGGCCTGGTAATAGGGGTCCAGCACGAAGGCGCCGGCGACAAAGACGTCCAGGGTGGAGCGGTCAAGCCCCGCCGGAACCTCGAAATATTCGACCACCGGCAGGTCGGTATCCGGATAGACCAGCACCGTGGCATCGTCGATGGGCACCAGGCTTTTCAGCGTGGCCACCAGCTGCGGGGCGAAATCGGCCTGGCCAACCTGTGTGATCAGGCGGGCGAGCTGTTCGTTGTAGCGGGATGGTGTCGGCATGGGATGCTGGGAAACGACTCTTGCGCTGGTTAATTTCGCATCATACCTGCAAAGCGGCCCAATCCAGAAATGCCTGGTTGGCCAGCGAGATGGTGCGCTGCCTGCGCCGGGCCAGCAGCAGCCGGATGCGCGGCTGTTCGGTGAAGGGTACAGAGACAATCCCGGGTTCCTGTTGCGCCAGCATGGCGAGGCCGATGGTGGTGCCCAGGCCCTGTTTCACCATGCGGATCAACAGGGGCAGGAAATTGCTTTGCAGGCGCAGGTCGGGGCTGACCCCATGGGTCGCGCACAGCTCGTCCAGGCGCTTGCGAATGAAGTAGCCGCTCTCGTACACCACCATGGGTGAGTCCTGCAGCTCGGCCACTGGTACGCTGCTGCGCCCGGCCCAGGGATGGTCCCGGGCCATGCACAACACGATCTCTTCGTCGATCAGTGGCACGGTGGCGAAGTCGCCGTCAGCATCCGCGGTGGAACCGCTGATGACGCCGAGTTCGATCTCATCGTCCAGCAGCGATCGCCGGATAAGGTCAGTGCCGGCCTGGGTCACTGCGGTGTGCAGCTGCGGGTGCAGCACCAGGAAGCGGCCCAGTAGATCCGGCAGATAATACGTTGCCAGCATGGAAGGGCAGGCGATGGCCAGCTCTCCCTGCAGCAGGCCCCGCAGGGCGCTGCCGGTCGCCCGCAGGCCTGCCACCTGCTCGAGAATGGCAACCGCCTGCTGCAGCAGGGTGCGCCCCTCCGCGGTCAGGGAAACGCGGCGACCGCCGCGGTCGAACAGGACCAGGCCCAGTTCCTCTTCCAGTTTGCGCACCGCAATGCTGACCGCCGGCTGGGCCATGTGCAGCTGCTCCGCGGCCCGGCTGAAGCTGCCCTGGGCGGCCACTTCGCGGAAGATGTCCAGCTTTCTCAAGTCCATATAAATATATTTAACATATGGAACATATAGAAAACATATATTTTATTAATGAAATGCGCCCTGCTACTGTGGCTGGTACAGATTAATCCGGAGTGAATCCCATGGCACAGGCGAAACAGTGGCAACGGCTCGACTGGCAGGACCCTTTCCTGCTGGAACAGCAACTGACCGACGAGCAGCGGATGGTGCGTGACAGCGCCAGACATTACGCGGTGGGGAAGCTGGCGCCCCGGGTCCGGGATGCATTCCGGGCCGAAGAGACCGACGTCGCGATCTTCCGCGAGATGGGCGAATTGGGGCTGCTGGGCAGCACCATCGACGGTTACGGCTGCCCCGGGGTGGACTACATCAGCTACGGCCTGGTCGCCCGCGAGGTGGAGCGGGTCGACTCCGGCTACCGCTCGATGATGAGCGTGCAGTCCTCCCTGGTGATGTACCCGATCCACGCCTATGGCACCGAGGAGCAGCGGGAAAAATACCTGCCAAAGCTCGCCACTGGCGAGTGGATAGGCTGCTTCGGCCTCACCGAGCCCGACCACGGTTCCGACCCCGGTTCCATGGTCACCCGCGCCCGCAGCGTCGACGGCGGCTACAGTATCAGTGGCGCGAAGATGTGGATTACCAACAGCCCCATTGCCGATGTGTTCGTGGTCTGGGCCAAGACCGACGACGGCAAGATTCGCGGCTTTATCCTGGAACAGGGCATGGCGGGATTGAGCGCGCCGAAGATCGAGGGCAAGCTGGCTCTGCGGGCCTCGGTTACCGGGGAGATCGTCATGCAGGATGTGTTTGTGTCCGAGGACCAGCTGCTGCCCAATGTGGAAGGGCTGAAGGGCCCCTTCGGCTGCCTCAACAACGCCCGCTACGGCATTGCCTGGGGTGCCCTGGGCGCCGCCGAGACCTGCTGGTTTGCCGCTCGCGACTACACCATGGAGCGCACCCAGTTCGGCCGGCCGCTGGCTGCCAACCAGCTGGTCCAGCTCAAGCTGGCGGACATGCAGACCGAGATCAGCCTGGCGCTGCAGGGCTGCTATCGCGCCGGCCAGCTCATGGATGCGGGCCAGATCGCGCCGGAGCTGATTTCCCTGATCAAGCGCAATTCCTGCGGCAAGGCCCTGCATGTCGCTCGCCAGGCACGGGATATGCTGGGCGGCAACGGCATTTCCGACGAGTACCCGGTCATGCGCCACATGGTGAACCTGGAGGTGGTCAACACCTATGAAGGCACCCACGATGTGCACGCGCTGATCCTGGGCCGCACCCAGACCGACATCCCCGCCTTCTAGCATGGGCGCCCTGTCCCAAATCCGGGTGCTGGACCTGTCGCGGGTGCTGGCCGGACCCTGGGCCACCCAGCTCCTGGCGGATCTTGGCGCCGAGGTGATCAAGGTCGAGCGCCCGGACGGAGGTGATGACACCCGGGGCTGGGGCCCGCCCTTCATGGCGGATGCGGACGGCGCGCCGACCGCGGAGTCGGCGTATTTTCTCTGTACCAATCGCGGCAAGCAGTCGCTCTGCGTGGACATCAAGTCCGCGGAGGGTCAGGCAACCCTGCGCGCCCTGGCCGCGGAGTGCGATGTGGTGGTGGAGAATTTCAAGGTCGGCGATGCCGCCCGGTTCGGGCTGGATTACGCGAGTCTCGCGGCCTTGAACCCGGGGCTGGTGTACTGCTCCATCACCGGTTTCGGCCAGACCGGGCCGCTGCGGGACAGGCCCGGTTACGACTTCCTGGTGCAGGCGATGGGCGGCCTGATGAGCGTCACCGGCCAGCCCGACGGCAGCCCCGGTGCGGAACCAATGAAGGTGGGAGTGGCGCTCACGGACATCATGACCGGACTTTACGCCACTATTGGCATCCTGGCCGCGCTCACCGAACGCGACCGTTCCGGGCTGGGCCAGCAAGTGGATCTGGCGCTGCTGGACGTGGCCGCGGCGACCCTGGCCAACCAGGCCAGCAATTATCTGGTCGGTGGCCTCAACCCCGGCCGCCTCGGCAACGCCCACCCCAACATTGTTCCCTACCAGAGCTTTGTTGCCCGCGATGGCCACCTGGTCGTGGCAGTGGGCAATGACGCCCAGTTCCGGCGCTTTGTCGCCGTGCTGGGCAGCCCGGAGCTGGCGGATAACCCGCGTTTCCAGAGTAACCGGCAGCGGGTCCAGCACCGGGAACAGCTGATCCCGCTACTGCAGGCGCGCATGCTGGAACGGGACAAGGCTGACTGGCTCCAGCGCCTGGAGCAGGCGGGTGTGCCGGCCGGCCCGATCAACAGCGTGGCAGAGGTGTTCAATGAGCCCCAGATCCTGGCGCGGGAGATGCGGGTGAACGTACCCCATCCGCTGAATCCTGACCTCGAACTGGTGGGCAACCCGATCAAGCTGTCGCGCACCCCGGTGGCTTATACCGCGGCGCCGCCCACCCTGGGCCAGCACACCGGGTCGTTGCTGGCGGCCTTGCAGGCCTTAGAGAATGGTGGGCTGGCAAGCGTGGTGCCTGATCGGCAATAATCCCCGTTTCCTGATAACGGTGGGCCGCGGATGAAAACCTTTTTCAAAGTCATGCTGATTCTGGGCGTCATTATTGGCGTGGTTCTGCTGGTGCTGGTCAACGGCAAGCAACCGGAGCCATTCCCTCCCGGCTCGGAGAGCGCGTCTCGTCTGCAGCCGGGACCGCTGGCAGTGGCCAGGCTGGATACCCGGTTTGTCGATCCCACCCGCCCGACCGCCGCCAACGGTGACTATGCCGGCCGCGGGGAGCGGCAGCTGGAAGCTAGCGTATGGTATCCGGAAGACCGGGAGTACGGCCCCTATCCGCTGCTGGTGTACAGCCACGGTTTTTCCTCCTCACGCCGGGAGGCGGCCTATCTGGCGCAGCACCTCGCGAGCTTTGGCTATGTGGTGGTGGCCGCGGACTTCCCGCTGACCAGCATGCTTGCGCCCGGTGGGCCGCAGGTGAAGGATGTGGTCAACCAGCCGGAAGATGTCAGTTTCCTGATCGACAGCCTGTTGCAGCTGTCAGCGGATGCCGGTCACACCCTGCACGGTCAAATCGACCCTGAGCGCATCGGCGCCCTGGGCCTGTCGCTGGGCGGGCTAACGACCACGCTGGCGGCTTTTCACCCTGACTTGCGCGATCCAAGGATCAAGGCCGCGCTCTCCATTGCAGGCCCCACCTTTGTCTTCACCCCGGCTTTCTACCGCCATCACAGCCTGCCCTTCCTGATGCTGGCGGGTGATATCGATGCCCTGGTGCCCTACGCCGCCAATGCCGCGCCGGTACCCGAGCGGGTGCCCGGGGGTGAGCTGATCACCCTGCACGCCGGCTCCCATACCGGCTTTGCCGGCCCGGCCGCGGTGATGCGCTGGCTGGACAATCCGGATGTTGTCGGCTGCTGGATAGTTCAGCGCAATGCCGGCGATGCCATGGAGGAGCCCTGGTTCGACCTTATCGGGCCTCCGGAAATGGGTGTGGACTACGCGGCGGAGGCCGATTTGTGCACCCTGGATTCCCTGCCAGTGGCCATGAACACTCTGCGCCAGCAGATGATCACCCGGGTGGCGGTCAGCAGCTTCTTTGAGCGCCAGTTTTCGCGCTCAGCGCCGGGGAGGGCAGCCGCGGCGCGCTATCTGCAGCAGATACTGCCGGCAGAGCTCGACGACGTGACCTACGTGCCGCCCGCGAACTGAGCTCAGAAGGGCAGGCCGTCGTCGATGGCGTGGCCGGCTTCCTCGGGCGTTGCCAGGCCCTTGGTATAGTACTTGCCGTTGACCTCGCCGCGAATTTTACCTGCGTCATCCGCTGTGGCGAAGAACTGCGAGTACCACTGGCGGCCGGTGCGGAAGGGTCCGTCGGTCTTCATCTGCATGATCTTCAGCGCTGGGCGCTTGAATTTCCAGACGTTGAAGTCCGCGCCGAAGGCCTCCAGCGCATTGGCCTGGAACTGCTTGGCGGCCTCCTGGTCGAGGGCGCTGGCGGGCGACTCGGCGCCGCGATACAGCACCGCGTGCCAGCATTTGACCACGCCGTCGTCCACCGGGGTGTTGGCGATCAGTTCGAACATCACCGCGTCGCCGAATACCTGCTTCGACAACAGCAGGCCCGGGCCCGTGTACCAGGTGGTGGTATACAGGTAGGTGTTATACAGCTGCATCGGGCCGCCCTGGCGCTGGATATACACCTGGTCGCGGAACTCGTTCTCGAAATATTCGCAGGGTGCGCCGTGGGTGGGGCCGAGATGACGGCTGTCGGCCATGTTGTCGAGGATCTCCTGGGGATGGATCTCCAGTTCGCCCAGGTGGTCCAGTTCCCACTGCACCCACTGCGGGTCATTCCACTGCTGCAGCAGGGGCGCGTCGTATTCGGGAGGACGGCCGTCCGGGTCATACCAGGCCATCACGCAGCCCATATTGTCCACCACCGGGTAGGAGCGGATAGAGGCGGATTTGGGGTAGGGGCCATCGGCGTAGGGGATGTCATCGACGTCGCCATCACAGCTGTAGCGCCAGCCGTGGTAGGGGCAGCGGATGGAGTCGCCCTCGATCTGCTCGCCGTTCTTCACGATCATGGCGCTGGTGCTGGCGGTCAGGTGGGTGCCCATGTGGGCACAGTAGGCGTCCAGCAGGACCGGTTTGCCGCTTTCGCCGCGGTATAGCGCCAGGTCCTGGCCAAAGAATCGGACCGCCATCGGCCCGGCGTCCAGCTCCTTGCTTTCCGCCACAATGAACCAGCCCCGGGGGAAGGTGTTGGGACCCAGGTTGTATTCAGCTGCTGTTGCCATGATGCGTATCTCCGTTGTGCTCAATTACCCCCAGTATAACGGGCGCGGGCCTTGCGGCCACATCGGGCCGCCGCAGGCGCAGCAGGCAGCATGGCTTGGCTCAACTATTTGGTGTGCGGGTCTGACGGGTTGAGCTCGCGGCTGAATCTGCGCCCGAGATAAACCCCCGTAGCCCCCCAGCAGGCCGCAATAATGGCGCCGATCAGGGCCACCGGAGCCATGCCCAGGCCCAGGCCCTGGGTGAGGCCGGTAAAGGCCCAGGCATTGACCATGTCGCCGCCCCGGTAGACCACGATGTCGATCACCGGTTTGGCCTTGTAGCGGGTCTCCTGGTCGACGGCGGTAAACAGCATTTCGCGCCCGGGCCGGGTGATGGCGAAATTGCCTGCCCGGCGCACGATCTGTATCCCCACCACCACGGCCACTATGGGTGCTGCGGCCAGCAGCAGGAGCCCGCCACAGATCACCGCGGGGACACAGGCAAGGGTGAAGGGCAGCCCCAGGTGGTTGGCAATCCGCCCCGTCGCAAAGGCGGCGATGACTACGGTGAGGGTGTTGACGGCCAGGTCCATGGCGGCCCAGATCTGGGTACGGGTCTCCCGGTCATAGGGCTCCAGCAGGTTTTTCAGCTCGAAGTAGATGAACGAGCTGAGGGACGTGTAGAGCAGAATGAACAGGCCGATGCCCAGCAGGTAGGGGCTGCGCAGGAACTCCGTGAATCCCGCCAGCGGGTTGCCGCCGATATAGTCGAAATCCCGCGCGCCGGCCGCCAGCCCGGCATTGTCGAGATCGGCGATCTTGAGCCGCTGCAGCCAGTAGACCAGCGGCAGGGTGGCAACCAGGGCCGCACTGCCGATCAGCAGCAGCGTGTCGGTGCCCGCTTCCGCCGCCAGCAGGGCAGTAAAGGCCGGGCCGAGCATGGCGCCGACGCTGGCGCCAGCACCGATGAACCCGAACAGGCGTGTGGCCTGGGGTTTGGCCCAGGTGTCCGCCATGAAACTCCAGAATACCGAGATATGGAACAGGCTGAACACGCTGATCCAGACGTAAAATGCCTTGTCCAGCAGCGTGCGCTCGGTCACGGTCTGGATGCCAATAAAGAACAGGACGAAGGTCGCGGCGAAGAAGCCGTACACCGCCGGCACCAGGTGGCGCAGGCGGATCCGGGTCACGGCGTTGCCGTACAGCGACACCGCTATCACGCTGAAGACAAAAGTGAGGGTCCACAGCACGCTGACTTCGGCATCGCTCCAGTCACTGGCCATGGCATCCCGCACCGGGCGCAGGATGTAGTAGGCGGCCATCAGAATCAGCACCAGGCTGAAGGAACCCAGGGTGGCCCGCACCTCCCGCGGGTGGATGTCGCAGGCGAAGTCCAGTCCCCGCTGCAGCAGTGAGGGTTTCTGTTCGCTCACGCCGCCGCCACTACAGGGCGGTAAAGGCGCGCATCATCTCCGCACGCTGCCTGCTGTCCGGCAGCGGGCCGAAGTTGGCCTGCATGTTGTCCTGCATGTGGTGGACCTTGGAGGTGGCGGGAATCAGGTTGGTCACCGCCGGGTGACCCAGGATCCATTTCAGGAAAAACTGGCCCCAGCTGCTGCAGCCGAGTTCCGCGGCGACCGGGGGCAATTCCTGGTCGCGGGTTTTGGCAAACAGGGAACCGCGCTGGTAGGGGCGGTTGATCATGGTGGCGATGCCGCGTTCCTGCGCCAGCGGCAGCAGGGCCTGTTCCGCGGCGCGATCCTCCATGTTGTAGCTGAACTGGACAAAATCCAGCGGCTCCTTGCGCATGATCTCCAACAACTCCTCGTGGTTGCGGCCGTGGGAGGTGGTGATGCCGATATAGCGCACCTTGCCCTCATCCTTCCACGTCTTGAGTGTGGCGAGGTGGGTGCGCCAGTCCTGCAGGTTGTGGATTGCAATCAGGTCGAAGCGCTCTACCGCCATGCGCTCGGCTGAAGTCTGCATCTGGGTGATGCCTTGCTCCCGGCCCGTGGTCCAGACCTTGGTGGCGGCAAAAACCGGTGGCCGCGGCGAGAGTGTGCGCAGGACATCGCCGACTCGTGACTCCGCTTCGCCGTACATTGGCGAGGAATCAATCACCTTGCCGCCGGCGGCGAAGAAAGCCTGCAGGACTGCGCCCAACCGCTGCAGTGCCTCGGAGCTGGCAGGCACGTCGAACGTCTGGGAGGTGCCCATGCCGATGACCGGCAGTAGCTCGCCGGAGCTGGGGATTGGGCGCGTGTTCAGCGCGGGTGCAGGCCCTGGTTGGGTTGCCGAGCCGACCGCGCCTGCGCTCAGCAGTGGCAGGGTGGCGGCGAGCTGGAGAACCTGGCGTCGCTTGAGCATGAGCCGTTCCTCGTTATGGCTGTTCGGGAAGTGTCTCCGGCCGGTTGCGGCAGGTCAAGTGCGCCCTAGCGGCGGGGTGATTCGACACTTCTTTCTATATGGCAATATTTCATGGGAAAACGGGGGAAATTTAGCATATTCTCCGGCAATGATAATTATTACGCTTTCCCGTGTAGTTCGCACTATCGCATTGTTGCTGGCTTGCCTGAGCACTTTCCACGCTGTTGCCGAACACCCTGATCTCCATGTGCGGGAGCGGGTCATTATCGCCGGCTCCGTCACCCTGGGCGATGCGCCCACCCGGCTCGCCGACCAATTGGGCCTTTTTGCTGGCGCCGGTGCCGAGGTGGAGGTGACCTCTTACTCCTCCGGGGCCGCGGCCCTGAACGAGCTGCTGCAGCGCAGGGCGGATTTCGCCCTTACCTCGGCAGCCCCTTTTGCGGCTGCGCTGCTGCAGCAAGAAAAGACAGCGGTGGTCGACGGGGAAGAGCTGGTGGTGCTCGCGCGCATCAGTCGCTCCAACAACACCCATCATGTGGTGGTGGCCTCCGCGGACGCGGATTTCCCGCCGGGGCAGTTGGTGGGTCGTAGAATAGGCGTTATGCCCGGCACCACCTCCGAGTATTTCTGGGCCGGCTATGCGCCGCTGCACGGCATCGCCCAGGCCGATGTGCAGCTCGCCCTGTTGGATGTCGACGCAATGACCGCGGCGCTGCGGGCGCGGGACATTGACGCGGCGGTGGTCTGGGATCCCTGGCCGCGGCGCATTCGGGACGCGCTTGGCGGCGAGTTGGCGCTATTGTCTGACAGCCGCATCGACAGCATGAGCTGGCTGCTGGTTACCCGGCGCCTCATGGTCGAACAGCACCCGCAGCTCTGCGACGGCATCCTGCGGGCGTACCTGCGGGCCGAGGAAATTATTCACGATGACCCCGCCCGGGCCCGGGGGCTGGAGGCGGATGCCAGTGGCCTGTCGCTGGGCTATGTGCAGCGTCTCGCCGGCGATTTCATTTTCAGTCTGGGTCTGGACTGGTCCCTGCTGAGCGAGATCAATCATCACGTGGCCTGGCGCCTGGCGCAGGCGGGCGGGGACAGTGACTTCGTGTTCGCGCCAGAGCGGTACCTGGCGCCAGAGCCCCTTGCCAGGGTGGCGCCAATACGCATGTTGCTGCCGCGCTACTGGCAGCAGGACGCCGCGCGATGATGCTGCGGCGCATCATCCGGGTCTGTCTGGGCGCCAGCGCGCTTGGCGTGGCGGCACTCGGCGTGACCATCGTACTGGCGTGGGGGTCCCTGCGCGAACAGCAGCAGTCGCTGTTGCACATTTACGCCATCCAGCAGCGAATGGCGACCCTGTCCCAGGGCATCAATCACCTGCTGCTGCAGGATCAGCCGGCCTGGAGTGCGCGCGTCCTGGTTGCCGAGGCGCGCCAGCTTGCGTCGGCGATGGGGCTCATCAATTATCGCGATGCGGATGCCGCCAGTCAGTTCCTGCTGGAACTGGAGGGCAATATCGCCGCCATCGCCGAGCTGGCGCAGCAAAAGTTGTCCGCCACGGAGCAGGCATCGGTGCGCCACGCCCAGGGCATCCTGGTCAATCAGGTGAGGGCGCACGAAGCGGGCCTGAACGTCGCCGCCCAGGCCGTGCTCGGCAACCATTACAGCGGCGTTGAGCAGGCGGTCTATCGCGTCATTTTGACTCTGTTCGCGATGGCGCTGGCCCTGGCGGCCCTGTCCCTGGCGGGCTTCGCCCTGCTGTTCCGCCGTATCGACCAGCCCCTGAATGCGCTGAATGAGGGCATTTCGGCTCTGCAGCAGGGGCGGCGTGACCAGCCCATTGTCGTTTCGGCCCGGGATGAATTTGGTGACCTCGCCGAAGGTTTCAACCACATGCTCGGTTCCCTGCGCAACCACGAAGAGACGGTGCAGCAGCAGCAGCGGTCCCTGGCCCTGGCGCTGGCGCAGCAGCAAGCCATTTTGGACACCCTGCCGGCAAATATCGCCTTGCTCGACAGCGACGGCAAGGTGCTGGATACCAACTCCGGCTGGCAGGCGTTTGCCCGCGACAATGATTACCGCGAGGCGGATCAGGGGCGGGAGCGCAATTACCTGGCGGTCTGTGATACTGCCACCGGTGCCGACGCGGAAATCGCCGCGGAGGTGGCAAAGGGTCTGCGCGGGATCCTCAGTGGCGAATCCGGTGCCAACAGCTTCACCCTGACCTACCCCTGCCATTCCCCCGATGAACAGCGCTGGTTCCGACTGATGGCAACCCCGCTGGTGGATGGCGGCCAGCACCGCGGCGCGGTGGTGATGCACATCGATGTCACTGAACGCGAGCTGGCGGAGCTCGCTCTCGAGCGCACCGCCTACGAAGACCCGGTGACCGGGCTGCCATCCAGGGCGGGCTTCGGCAAGCAGCTCCAAGATACTCCATTGCCGGCGAGTCCCGGTGAGGCCTTCTATATCCTGCTTTGCGATGTGCGCAAGCTCAACGACATCAACCAGAACTGCGGGTACCTGGCAGGCGATCACCTGCTGCGGGCGCTGGGCCAGCGCCTTGCGGAGAACCTGGTCTCCGGGGAGCGCATCGGTTCCATGAGCAGCGGTCAGTTTGTCCTGCTCATCGACCACCGTCAGCGCGGCCTGACGACGCCGGGGGAGATCTGGGCCTGGCTCGACACCCTCATCGATCTACCGTTTTTTGTCGACCAACACACACTGTATATCGACCTGACCCTGGGGCTGACCCTCTGCGATAGTTCTGCCCGGGGCCATGAGGAACTGCTGCGTCATGGCCAGCTGGCGCTGCAGACAGCCCGCGAGCGCGGTGAGCGCTGGGTCGCATTCGACCCGGCGCTGGAGAAGCGGGTGCAGGACCGCATCTGGACCACCGTGGGCCTGCGCAATGCGCTGGCGGAACGCCATTTTGAACTGCACTATCAGCCCAAGGTCAATCTGGCGGATGGCCAGGTAACCTCCGCCGAGGCGCTGTTGCGCTGGCGCCACCCTATCCTGGGCTTGCGCCCGCCGGACTCGTTCATTCCGGTGGCCGAGAGCTCCCAGCTCATCGTGCCGATCGGCGAGTGGGTGCTGCGCGAGGCCTGCGAGAGCCTGAGTTTCTGGCAGAAGCAGGGGCTGCATGCGGCCCGTATCGCGGTCAACGTTTCGATGGTGCAGTTTATGCAGTCGGATGTTCCCGCCATGGTATCTCGCATCCTCGACGACGTCGGCATTGATCCCTCCGCGCTGTCCCTGGAGATCACCGAGAGTGTCTTCGAACAGGAGAGCGAGCACCTGCTGCGGCAGATGGAGGCATTGCAGGCACTGGGCGTACGCCTGTCTCTGGACGACTTCGGTACCGGCTTCTCGTCACTCAGCCACCTGCGGCGCTACCCGTTTGACGAGATCAAGATTGATCGCAGTTTCATTCGCGATTGCACCGAGAACAGTCACAGCCGCGGCATCGTCGAGGTGATCATGGGGCTGGCGGCCAACCTGGGCTGCAGCGTCGTCGCCGAGGGTGTGGAGACTGTCGCCCAGCGCGATCTCCTGTTGCAGTTGGGCTGCACTATCGGTCAGGGCTATTTCTACAGCATGCCGCTGACGGGGGAAGACTTTTACTGGCTGCTGTCCAGCAGCAGCCATTTGCCTCTCAACGAGCAAGCGAAAATAACCGAGGTGAAAATATGACAGAACGCGGAGTGACGCTGGCCCCCGGAGGACGCAATGGCTGAACGGGCGATGCAGTTGACCAAGCGCCCTACCCGGATTTCGGGCTTTGACGCGATAAGCCATGGGGGCCTGCCCATGGGCGGGATTACCCTGTTGCAAGGGGATACCGGTACCGGCAAGACCCTGTTTGCCCTGCAGGTGCTCGCCAATGCAGTCGAGGCCGGGGACAGTGGGCTGTTCCTCGCTTTCGAAGAGCGCGCGGTGGATGTATTGCGCAACACCTCCGCTCTGGGCTGGAATCTCGAGCCGCATCTCGACCACCGGCTGTTCGTGATTGACGGGCGCCCGCCCGGCCAGGTCCAGGTGAGCGGCCAGTTCGATATCGGCGGCCTGCTGGCGGTGCTGTCGGCGATGGCCGACAAGGTCGAATTGAGCTGGGTAGTCCTCGACGGCATCGACCAGTTGCTCACCCGCGGCGGCAACCTGCACCGGGTTGACAGCGAACTGGTGCGGCTGCGGGACTGGCTGCGGGACCGGGATGTTACGGTGCTGATGACCGCCAAGGAATCTCCGGAAGGCAACTTCCAGTCCGGCTACCTGGAACAGTTGCGCTTTGAACTTAATACGGTGATCACGCTGTCTTCGCAGTGGTGCGGGCAGCGGGTGAGCCGTCGCCTGCGGATCGCCAAGTATCGGGGTTCGGCACACGTGGCCGACGAGGTGCCGCTGCTGATCGGTGCCGGGGGTGTGGTGCTGCCCTATAGCACGCCGCCGTCAGCGGATCCCGTACCCGCCAGCAGCGAGCGCGTCAGTACCGGGGTCGAGCGTCTGGACATATGCGCTCGGTCGGTATTGAGCTGGGCCCGCACCGGGAGTCTGGCCGGCTGGTCATCGTCGAACGCCGCAGCTGGCAGGCGCTGGCTGAGTCGCACTTTTTCGCTATCATCGAACATCTCGATAGCGAGCAGCCGGACTGCGTGGTTGTCGACCCTCCGTCGGCACTGGCCAAGGCCGGCGGCGATACCAGCTCCTACAACACTATCGAGCGCCTCATGGACCTGTTCAAGGCGCGGGGCATTACCTGTGTGGTGACCTCGCTGATCGAAACCGATGCCCGCACGGACGAGACTTCGGCGGCCCAGGTGTCCACCATCGCCGACACCTGGCTGGCCCTGAACTACCAGATTCACGACGGTGAGCGCAATCGCTCCATGTCGGTGGTGAAGTCCCGCGGTACCGCCCATTCGAACCAGGTGCGGGAGCTGGTGTTGTCCAGCGACGGGATTCACCTGGCGGATGTCTACGCCTTCGGCTCCGGGGTGCTGATGGGCACCGCACGCCTGAATCAGGAGCACGCCGCGGCCCGTGAGCGTGAACTGGCACAGCAGCGGCAGGAGCAGCGGCGCCGCCAGCTCGAACAACAGCTGCATGAATTACGGGCCAGGACCTCGGAGCTGGAAGACGAGCTGGCGGGTGAATCAGCGCTGTTGGCGTCCGACCAGGATCAGGATCGGCGTCAGCAGGATGAAATCCTGCACAGCCGCCATGGCATCGCCAAGGCAGAGCATCAGGGGGGGCAGAAAAAATGATGACCGAACTGGGCGCAAGTACGCGCCGCCTGATGCTGTTCCTCGCCGGCGACTCGCCGGGTTCGCGCCGGGCCCGCAGTAACCTGGCAAAGGTACTCGGCGACTACGATCTGGATGATTCCGCGGTGACCATTGTCAATGTGCTGAGCGAGCCGGTGGTGGCGCTGGACATGAGCGTGTTTGCCACGCCGGCGCTGATCTACGGAGCGGATGAGGCAGAAAGCAGCCTTTACGGCGATCTCTCCGACGCGGAGACCTTGCGCGGCTTCCTGGAAAGCATCTTCGGTGCCCGGGGACAACGCGCCTGAGCTGCCGTGACGGCCCCTAGCTGTTTGCCAGCATCCACTTGCGCAGGCGGTTGGAATCGCCGAATGGGGTGAGTTTGCCGAAGGAATTGAGCAGCACGATCGACACCGGTTCGCCCTCAATAACCGCCTGCATGACCAGGCAGCGGCCCGCCTCATCGAGGTAGCCGGTTTTGCTCAGGCCGATTTCCCAGCTCTGGTTTTTCAGCAGGCGGTTGGTGTTGTTGTAGTTGAGGGCGCCGCGGCCGGCAAAGGGGTAGACCTCCATGCCCGGCGTGGTGCTGGCCTCGGTAATCAACGGGTAGCCGCCTGCGGCGCGCACCATCAGCGCCAGGTCCCGGGCGGTGGACAGGTTGTCGCCGTGCAGGCCTGCCGGATCCGCAAACTGGCTGTTGCGCATGCCCAGCGCTTCCGCTTTCAGATTCATCGCCGTGACAAAAGCCTTGAGCCCGCCCGGATAGGTGCGCCCCAGCGCGCTGGCGGCACGGTTTTCCGAGGACATCAGCGCCAGCAGCAGCATTTCCCGCCGGCTCAGGGTGGCGCCGTAGGCAAGCCGGGAGCCGGTCAGCCGTATCAGGTCGCGGTCGTCCCTGGTCACTGTGATCCGCTCGTCCAGGCCCAATCCCGAATCCAGGATGACCATCGCGGTCATGAGCTTGGTGATGGAGGCAATGGGGCGTACGGTTTCAGTGTCCTTGCCGTAGATGACGTTGCCGGCGGCGTCGAGGACGATGGCGGAGGCCGATTTAAGCCCCGGGTTGCCGTTGAGCTGGGCAAATTTGCCACCGACTGCAGCAAGCCCGGTGACGGGCAACAACAGCATCAGGCACATGGCCCACTGCGACGCTTTCATGTTTCGGTTCCATGGTTATCAAGGGCTTTGCTCTGCGCCCAGTTTGCCCCAGCACCGGTGCCGGCACTAGACCCGATCTTTACTTTTCTGAACATTACTCCTGCCCGGGTCAGCCGGGCTCCCACTCGGCTCCCGCAGAAACCCGCAGCAGGCCGCGGAAAATGCGCTGGGCCGATGTCTCGCCACTCAACACTTTGTAGACGTCACTGGCAATGGGCATCTCCACCCCGTGCTGTTCCGCCAGCGCCATTACCGCGGGCGCACTCTTCGCGCCCTCGGCCACCATGAACATCTCCCCGGAGATGGTCGCCATGCTCTTGCCGCGGCCCAGTTCCATGCCGACGTGGCGGTTCCGGCTCTGGGGGCTGGTGCAGGTGGCGATCATGTCGCCAATGCCCGCGAGCCCGGCAAATGTTTCCGGCTGCCCGCCCATGGCGCAGCCGAGGCGGCTGATCTCCGCCAGGCCGCGGGTGATCAGGGAGGCCCGGGTATTGTCCCCGGCGCCGAGGCCGTCGCCCATGCCCACGGCGATGGCGATGATGTTTTTCAGCACGCCCCCCAGCTCACAGCCCACGACATCGGTGTTGGTGTAGACCCGGAACAGGCCGCTGGAAAACAGGCACTGCAGTTCGCGGACGATGATCGCGTCCTCCATTGCGATGACACTGGCCGCCGCCTGGCCGGCCATGATCTCCCGCGCCAGGTTGGGGCCCGTGAGCACGCCTACAGGGTGCCCCGGCAGGACCTCGGCGATGATCTCGGTCATGCGCATGCGGGTGTCCAGTTCCAGCCCCTTGGCCAGGCTGATGATCGGCACCCAGGGCCGGATATGTTCCCGTACCTGTTGCAATACGCCGCGGAAATTCTGCGCCGGGACCCCCATGACAATAACATCGGCACCGGCCACGGCTTCGCCAATGTCCGCGGTGGCCCGGAGCTTTTCCGGCAGCCGGGCCCCGGGCAGGTAGGTCTCGTTGCTGTGCCGTGTGTTGATTTCCTGCACGGTCTCGGGGTTGCGGGCCCAGAGTGTGGCCGGCGCATTGCGGGCGACCAGGGCGGCAACCGTGGTGCCCCAGGAACCGCCCCCCAGGAGTCCGACTTTGAGGTTGTTCATGACATTGGCTCCTTGAACCGGTCGCGCCCGGTGAGGCCGATGGCGCGTATGACTTCCAGCCGCCGTTTCAGTTCCCGCAGCTGTCGCGCGAGGTTCTGCCGTCGCTCACCCTGTTCCGGCTCGCCGCCGCTGGTGAGCCCCCGGTGTTGCAGCATCTGGAAGCCGTTGCGGAACAGCAGCTTGCCGATGGAGGATTCGCTGCTGATGCGGCGCTGCAGATACAGTTGGCGCCCCAGCTTCAGCGCCTGGTTGACGCAGGCCTGTTCGTCCATGCCCTGTTCCGCCGGAAGCCGTGCGGCCAGGTCCGACACCACGGAGTAGGCCTCGACATAGGTCAGCAGGGTGACGTGGGCCACCAGGGGGGTCAGCGCCAGCAGTAGCTGGGTGAAGCCGCCGGGGGTGGTCTCCGGGAGTGACTCCCAGTCCGGGTCATAGCGCGCCAGTTCGTCGCGGATCTCGCGATGGAATTCGGCGCTGGGGGCGTAGAAGAACTCGAACTTGAACAGGTCGCGCAGCTCGTCAACTTCGGCCCAGAACGCCTCCAGTGCCTGCGCTTCCGGGACTTCCGTGGATTTCACCAGCGCCAGTTCAATGATCGCCTTGTTGACGAAAAAGTGAATAACCGTATTGCGATAGTAGCTCGCCACCGGGTGCTGTTCCAGGGCGATGCCATAGACGATCTCCGGTCCTTCGTCATAGCGGGTGACGATGCCCTCGTTGATCATGATGCCCAGCAGGCCATCGATGTGTTCCGCGTAGCCGCGGTCAAAATCCGCGGAAATACGCAGCTGGCGCGCCTCGGCCCAGGTCAGCAGGGCCCGCAGTTCCTCGACGACTTCCGCCTCGGTGAGGGCCTTGGGCGCGGCGCCGAGCAGGCTCATGGTCACCAGCGAGGGAAAGGTGATGGGAGTGACCCGGTTGGCTTCCACCGCCACCTCGAAGGCGATCTTGGACAGGGCCAGGCTGTCATCCGGCTCCGGAGCTCGCGACAGCACCACGGGCTGGCCGATATCCATGTAGATCTTGCCCATGGGCCTGGCGAGGCTGCGCACGTAGCCGATAAACCAGCGCAGGGATTCAGCGCCCTTGCCGCGCCCGGTCTGCTCGGTGGCGTATTCCTCCACGTCGCGGATCAGGTCGTAGCTGATGGAGATGGGGATGATGTGAATGTCCCGCGCATCGGTGGCATGGCAGGCTTCCAGAACATATTTGAGCAGGCCGTAGCGCGGTGGCATCAGCTTGCCCAGACGCGAGCGGGTGCCCTCGAATGACCAGTTCATCGGAAACCGCTTTTCCATCAGGTAGCCGATGTAGTGGCGCAGGGTCAGCTTGTACAGGGTATTGTCGCTGAAGCTGCGTTTGATGAAGATACCGCCCGCCCGGTGCACCATGAAGCCGACGCCGGCGAAGTTGATGTTGGCGCCTCCGAACATGTGCGGCATGGGAAAGTCGTTGTCGTAGAGGACCTTGGGTACCACCATGCCGTCGAGGTAGGTCTTGTGGGTCCACAGCAGCATGGACGGGTGGTCGCGGACGATCTGCCGCATTTCCTCGATGGCGGCCGGGTCGACGACAATCTTGCGCTCATACCCAAGGCGCAGACAGAAACCGCAGAAGCTCGCCCACAGGTCCAGCCAGAACGTGCTGGGGATCGAGATCATCTCCTCCATGTAGGCCGAAGCTTCCTTCAGCAGCGCGTCCCGGGTGCTGCCCTGTTCCGCGGCCAGTTGTTCCAGTGCCTCGTTGTAGCTGCGGTTGGCGCGCAGGCTCTCGGCCACGTAGCGGGGCACCTTGTAGCGCCCGCCCTGCAGCCGGCGCTCGGCGATATCCAGGACCACCGCCGCCTGCCGGGCGACGAAAATGCTGAAGGCGTGAACGTCGGCACTACTGTCCTCGGCATACTTGCCGAGGTAGCGGCTGCGCAGGTTGGCCAGGGAATCCGGCTCGCCGCTGACCAGGTGGAGCCGTTCGGGCTCCCGCGCGGCGATGCGGCGAGCCTGGCCCAGGCGCGGGCGGCGGGGGTCGCCGAGGATCAGGTCCCGCAGGCGCGGCCCCGAGTTGATGACCTCGAGGGGCGGCGTCCAGGCGACCCGCAGGGGGGCGATCATGGCCTCATCGCCGAGAGAGAGCTGGTCGCGCAGGCTGCTGGGATCGATACCGCGGCGGTCGTCACCCAGGTTCAGGCACAGGCGCAGGCTGTTGCGCTCCCCGCCCTGTTCCATCCCGGCGTGGGTGGCAATCCAGCGTTCCAGCAACTCCTGCTCGAAGCCGTTGCGGGCGTCGAGAATGAATACCACTGCTGCCTCCCCGGCTGGCCAGGGGCTGGCGCCGAACCTGTCCTCCAGGTTCACGGCCTGGCTGCCCGCGATCCGGCTTTGGATTTGGGCCTGGATTTAGCCTTGGGTGTGGCTGCAGCCTTGGGCTTGGGTTTGGGTTTGGGTTTGGGCTTGGGTTTAGGTTTGGGTTTGGCCTTGGGTTTGGGTTTGGGTTTGGGTTTGGGTTTGGGCTTGGTTTTGGCCTTGGCCTTGGTTTTGGGTTTAAGCTTCGGGGCCGCCCGGCTCGCGGTTTTCGCCGCAACCTGCTCCAGCGGCTGGCCCAGGCTGCGCAGGAACAGGTTGCGCACCTCACGCACGTGCTGGTCCAGCGTGGCCGCGGTCCAACTGGCTGTGTCGATGGGTGCCAGCACCTCGACATCAACGGTCGCGGGCCGGAATACAAACTCGCCCTTGGGCGCCACGTCACCCGCGTTGCGGATCACGATGGGGACAATGGGGACGCCGGCCTGCAGCGCCAGGTGGAAGGCGCCCTTCTTGAACTGGCCCAGCCGCGGGGAGACGCTGCGGGTGCCCTCGGGCGCCAGCGCCACCGACTTGCCTTCCTCGCGTATCGCCTCGACCAGCGGCGTCATGGCGTCAATGGCGCTGGCGGAATTGGCGCGATCGATCATCACTACCCCGCCAAGCTCCAGCACCTTGCCGATGACCGGCATATTGCGAATCTCTTTCTTGCCTACCCCGGCCATGTCGCGCCGCAGCAGGCTCGCCATGATGATCACGTCGGCCTTGCTCTGGTGGTTGAAGATGAACACGGCGGGGCGCTGCGACCACAGGTGCTCCTGGCCCTTGACGTTGAGGTCCAGGCCAATCAGGGCACTGGCGGTGTCGGCGAACAGGGACAGGGAGAAGTTGAGCGACTGGCGTCTGGAGCGGGTCAGGGCGTAGACCGGCAGGCCCGCCAGAAAGGTGGGCACCAGGCTGACCGTGGCCGCAGCGGAACGGAGGTACTGGGAGATGGACGGACGCCCGCGGCTGGTGAAGCGCACCACCGGCCACTGCCGGTCGCGGGCGATGCCCCGCAGGCGAGTGCTGGGATTCAGCACTCGCGGATAGCAGACCCGCTCCAGCAACAGCAGGTCATCCTGGCTGTCGCTGTAGAAGAAACTCTGGTCGAGGTCGGCACCCTGGTCGGCCGCCAGCTGCTCGGCCGCGTCTACCTTGCCCTGGCCGAAGCAGGTGGGGCGAACGACGCCGCCGGTGAACTTGCCATCCGCAACCTCCAGCGCCGTGCACATGACGTGTTCGATACCCAGGTCCCGGGCCGCGGGCTGGACCTGGTAGCAGGTGGCCGAGGAAATGATGGCCACCGTGTGGCCTTTGGCGTGGTGGGCGTCGATCAGGGCGCGCGATTCGGGGTAGATCCGGCGCGCGATCTGGTCCCGGTACAGGGTTTCCCCGAATTCGTGGTAGCTGTCCTCGTCAATACCGCGCAAAAACTGTGAAGTCACGGTCATCATCGCCGAGAAGCCCAGGCTGCCGAAACCGAAGCTGGTCATGGCCTGCACCAGTTCAATCAATTCCCGGGCGTTGAGATCACCGCGGCGCAGCTGCTCGCGAATAAACACGGTGGCCGAGTATCCGGAAATGACCGTGCCATCAAAATCGAAGATGGCGGCGACCTGGGGTCCCGCCGGTGTCGCTTCAATGTCCTTGAGTAGTTGTCGGATACTTGCCATGGCACTCCCTGCAGCGCCGGTTACCCGGGCTCGTTATTCTCCCGGCAAGCATACTGGTCCCCCAGGGGATAGGGAAGCGCTCAGGCCAGCGCCTTCAGCTTGCCCTCCGCGTCGACTTCCATCAGGGCATTGCGGGGATCTTCGGTCTCCCAGAAACCGCGCAGGGAGAGCAGCTTGCCCTCAGGGTCCACATGGTAGGTGAAAATGCCGTGCACCTTCTGCTGCAGGGTTTTGCCCTCGCCACCGTCCATGGTGATGGTGAGATTGACGTGGTTGGCCACTTCATCACCGGCGGCAAAGGATTCCAGTATTTCGATACGGATAGCCACCGGCGCAATGAAATTGTCCCAGAAGGCCTCGCGCGCCGCCGGCCCCCGGTGGCCGTGGCCCTCCGGGTCGATGTGGGAGACCCCGATGGGATCCTGGATGATGGCGTCCTCGGCATACAGGCCCAGCCAGCCGGCCTTGTTCTTGCTGTGGACGTACTCTCTCGACAACAGCGCCGCGCGGCGCGCGGGGTGCTCATTCTCAAACATGGCTAATCCTTAAATAGTTGCGTATGGCGGTGTAGTCCCGCACCAGCGTGGCAATGTCAAAGCCGGGGAAGCCCATGGCATCGACGCGGCCGGGCTCAAGCACCGCCTGGAGCTTGCCGGCGGGGTTCAGCAGCAACAGTGTAACCCCATGGCTGACCTGGTAGTCGCCGTCTTCCAGGGTGGTGCCCGCCGCGGGTTCCAGCACGGACAGAATGCCCAGGCTGTCGGCAAAGGCGGCGGCGCCGGCTTCACCCCCGTCGGTAGCGGTCAGGCCGGTGAAGCTGGGGTCAAAGAAGGAAACATAGCTGGCCAGTTGCTCCGGAGTGTCGCGTCGGTGATCCACGCTGTAGAACAGCACCTGCAGGTCGCGACGGAGTTCTGGCTGCAACCGGCTGCGGAAGCTCGCAAGTTCGGCCAGGGTAGCGGGGCAGACATCCGGGCAGGTGGTGAAACCATAACTGACCAGGTGCCAGCGACCCTCCAGGTCCCCGTTGCTGAAGGTATCACCGCGGTGGTCGGTAAGCGTAAACGGCGCCAGCGCTCGAGCCTCTGGCAGCAGCACACCCTGGATCTGGGGCGGCGGTATGGGCCGGCTCAAAAACAACGTGGCCGCGACTGCAGCGATGGCGCCATTGGCGAGGATAAAGCCCAGCAGCATGCGCTGGCGTGGCTGCATGCTCATCCGGGGTCGAAAAAGGCGTGCCGGGTGGCGAAGGTATAGTCGCCTTCAATCAGCATCAGGGCTATCAGCACCATGACGGCCACCGTCGGCAGCAGCAGGGTGTACTTGAGTGCCAGCCGCTCCCACTGGAAGTGCATGAAGATGGCCACGATGAGGCCTGCCTTCAGCAGCATGAAAATGATAATCAGGGTCCAGCGCAGGTAACCCTGCAGCTGGAAGTAGTCAACCATGTAGGAACAGGCGCTGAGTGCAAACAGCAGCAGCCAGATCTTCAGGTAGATGCCGATGGGGTGCTGTTCACTCGCGGTGTCGCTCATGCAGTCCTCCTTACCACAGGTAGAAGAAGGCGAAAATAAAGACCCAGACCAGGTCCACGAAGTGCCAGTAGAGACCGCTGATCTCGACGATGGCGTAGCCTTTCTTCTCGTAGTCGCCTCGCTTCACCTTGCGCGCGATGATGGCGAGGTAGATAACCCCGGCGCTCACGTGCAGGCCGTGGAAGCCCGTTATCATGAAGAAGGCGGAGCCGAACTGGGCCGCGCCCCAGGGGTTGCCCCAGGGTCTCACCCCTTCGTGGATCAGCTTGCTCCACTCAAAGGCCTGCAGGCCGACAAAGCTTGCCCCCAGCACGGCGGTGATTGCCATCAGGATCACGGTGCGGCGGCGGTCGCCCCGGTAGGCATAGTTCACGGCCATGGCCATGGTGCCGCTGCTGGTGATCAGGATAAACGTCATGATGGCAATCAGCAGCAGTGGCAGGTGCACCCCGCCCACGGTCAGGGCAAAAATCTCACTCACCGGCGGCCAGGGTTCGGTTGCCGACAGCCGCACATTCATGTAGCCGGTGAGGAAGATACTGAAGATAAAGGTGTCACTGAGCAGGAAAATCCACATCATCAACTTGCCCCAGGGCACGTCGAAGGCCTGCTTGTCAGCGCCCCAGTCGCTGACCATGCCGGAAACGCCGGGCTGGGTGTAGTCGCTGTTGACGGGTTCGGCTGTTTTCATGAGCGCTGCCTCAGAAGCCGCACAGGGCTGCCAACATGTTGATGGTTTCGACGCGGCTGGTGAGCAGGGCAAACAGCAGCAGCCAGACTCCCAGCAGGAAGTGCCAGTAGTGTGTGCAGAGCGTGAGCGGGCCGCTCAGGCGGGCCATGGCGCCGTCATACCAGACCCGGAACACCACGTTGGCGAGCACCATCAGGCCGCCGAGGACATGCAGCCCGTGCACCGCCGTCAGCAGGTAGAAATAGCTGTTGGCGGGATTGGTGTTGACGTAGTAGCCCATGGTCTGCAGATGGCGCCACAGCTCCAGCTGCGCCACCAGGAAGGCCACCGCGAAGAACACGGCGGCACTGATCCCCACAACGGCCCGGTTCACCTGCTCCCGCCGTGCCGACCACAGGCCCCAGTGCATGGCCAGGCTGCTGAGCGCGAGGATCGCGGTGTTGAGCCAGAGCCGGCTGGGGTCGCTGAAGGGCTGCCACGGCTGTCCGGCCAGGGCCTGGAAGTCCGGGTACTGGGAGCGCGACAGGAAGGTAATGATGAACAGGAAAAACAGTACGCTGACCATGCCCATGATAAAGCGCAGGGCGGTTCGCGGTGCCGCCAGCGGGTCGACTGCCAGCGCGACCCCGGCAGTGCTGACCATGGTGGGATCGAGCCAGGGCTTGGTGCCCAGTGTCTTGAAGAATCTCATCCTTCAGCTCCTTTCCCTTCGGGCTGATTCTGGGGAATGAAATCGCGCTCCGCGCCCGGTACGCTGAAGTCATAGGCCCAGCGGTGCACGACCGGTAGCTCCGGACCCCAGTTGCCGTGCCGCGGCGGTACATCCGGGGTCTGCCACTCCAGGCTGGTCGCACCCCAGGGGTTGTGCCCTGCCGGCTCGCCCCGGCGCAGGCTCCAGACAAGGTTGTAAATGAAGATCAGCTGACTCAGGCCCACGATCAGGGCCGCGAAGGTAATGCTGGCGTTGAGGGATTGCGCGGATTCGGGAATGAAATCGGAGCCACCCATGGCGAAGTAGCGCCGCGGTACGCCGAGGAACCCGAGGTAGTGCATGGGCAGGTAGATGGCGTAGGTGCCGAGGAAGGTGAACCAGAAGTGCGCCTTGCCGAGGCCGGTATGCAACATGCGCCCGGTAATCAGCGGGTACCAGTGGTAGAGGGCGGCGAACAGCACCATGATCGGCGATACGCCCATGACCATATGGAAGTGCGCCACCACAAAGTAGGTGTCGGACAGCGGCAGGTCGATGGTGACATTGCCCAGGAACAGGCCGGTCAGGCCGCCGTGGGTGAAAGTGAAGATGAAGCCGATGGCGAACAGCATCGGCACAGTCAGGTGGATGTTGCCACGCCACAGGGTCAGCACCCAGTTGTAGACCTTGAGTGCGGTGGGCACGGCGATAATCAAGGTTGTCGTGGCGAAGAAGAAGCCGAATGCCGGGTGCATGCCGCTGACGTACATATGATGCGCCCAGACCACAAAGCTGAGGCCGCCGATGGCGACGATGGCCCACACCATCATGCGATAGCCGAAAATGTTCTTGCGGGCGTGGGTGGCGATCACATCCGACACCATGCCGAACGCGGGCAGGGCGACGATATACACCTCCGGGTGACCGAAGAACCAGAACAGGTGCTGGAACAGGATCGGACTGCCGCCGGTGTAATCCAGCGATTCGCCCAGCGACACCAGCGCGGGCATGAAAAAGCTGGTGCCGATTACCTTGTCCAGCATCATCATGATGGCGCTGACCAGCAGCGCGGGAAAGGCCAGCAGGCCCAGCACGGTGGCAGTGAAGATGCCCCAGATGGTGAGCGGCATGCGCATCAGGGTCATGCCGTGGGTGCGCGCCTGCAGCACGGTAGTCACATAGTTGAGCCCGCCCATGGTGAAGGCGACGATAAAAATGGCCAGCGACGCGAGCATCAGGATGATGCCCCAGTCATGGCCGGGCGTACCCTGCAGAATCGCCTGCGGGGGATACAGTGTCCAGCCGGCGCCGGTTGGTCCGCCGGGCACAAAGAAACTCGCCAGCAACACAATCACCGACAGCAGGTAGGTCCAGAAACTGAGCATGTTGAGATAGGGAAACACCATGTCCCTGGCGCCGATCATCAGCGGGATCAGGTAGTTGCCGAAGCCGCCCAGCAGCAGCGCCGTGAGCAGGTAGATCACCATGATCATGCCATGCATGGTGACAAACTGCAGGTAGGCGCTGGGGTCGATGAAGTCGAAGGTGTCGGGGAAACCCAACTGCAGCCGCATCAACCCCGAAAGGACCAGCGCCACCAGGCCGACGAAGATCGCGGTAATCGAATACTGGATGGCAATGACCTTGTGGTCCTGGCTCCAGATATAGGTGGTGAAGAAGCTGTGTGGTTCGTGCAGGTCTTCCTCGATCTGGTCGGCGATTGCAGTGTGTTGCATGCCATTCCCCTCAAAGCGTGTTCAGGTAGGAGAGCAGGTCGTCGATGGACCGCTCGTTCTGCACCGAGCGGGCCATCAGTACCATTTGCTGGCCGTAGCGGTCACTGCTGTGCCCGCCGCGCACGCCCTGGCGGAAATTCTCCAGCTGCCGGCGAATGTACCAGTCCTGCAGGCCCGCCAGCGCGGGTGCCTGCAGCGCTGCGTTACCCTGGGCGCGGCTGCCGTGGCAGGCGCCGCAGCTGTTGTAGTGGGCTGCGCCCCGGTCCGGGTTGCCGCTGACTGTGCTGGCAAGCTGTGCTTGCGGCAGCGAAGCCAGCCAGGCGGAAACATCCCGCACCGCCTCCTGGCTGCCGAGGACGCCGGCCATGGGCGCCATCTGCCGGCCAAAGGTGTCGGCCTCGTGCGCGCCGCGAATGCCCTCTCGGTAGTGTTCCAGCTGGCGCTGTAGATACCAGGCTGGCAGGCCCGCCAGCTGTGGCGCGTTCATCTCCTGGTTGCCCTCGGCATTGGCGCCATGGCAGGCCGCGCAGACCGCGTACTGTGCCTCCCCGGCAACCGGGTCGCCGCTGGCGTCGTCCTGAACCTCGGCCCAGGTAGGTTGCCCTGCAAGCCATTCTGTGAAGTCCTGTTCTTCCTCGACAATGACATTGCCGCGCATGGCGTAGTGCGCGATGCCGCACAGCTCCATGCACATCACATCGAAGCGCCCGGTACGGGTGGGAGTGAACCAGACGTAGCTCACGGTGCCCGGGATCATGTCCATCTTGACCCGGAACTGGGGCACCGCGAAATTGTGCAGTACGTCGCGGGAGCGCAGCAGGACCTTGACCGGCCGGTCCAGCGGCAGGCGCAAATCTTCTCCGCGGACCAGGATGTCGTCGGCGCCGGTGGGATCGTTGGGGCTCATGCCTAGCGGGTTTTCGGCCGACATGAAGCGGGCGTCGACCTCGCCCAGCTCGCCGTCGGCGCCGGGGAAGCGGTAGCTCCACTGCCACTGCTCGCCGAACACCTCTACGACATCGGCGTTTTCCGGCACCTTGACGAAGTCCGCCCACACCACCAGCCCGGGCGCCAGCATGGCGACAATGCCGACGGTGGTGATGCCGGTGAGCCATTTCTCCAGGGAGGCGTTTTCCGGTTCATAGTCCGCTTGCCGATTGGCGGTATTGCGGTAGCGAAAGACTGCCAGTGCCAGGAACAGATTGACGGCGACGAAGACAAAGCCGGTGATATACAGGGTGATGGTAATGGTGGTGTCGATGGAACCCCAGTTGGATGCCAACGGCGTGAACCACCAGGGGCTCCACCAGTGGAATGCCAGTGACCCGAGCACCAGCAGAACCAGGGCAATCACTATTTTCATGCCACCTCCCTGTACACTTGCAGCTGGCGCGCGGATGCCCCCGGCCGCTGCAGGCGATTATTGTTATGTGTGTATCACTGATGTCGCCAGGCGGTACCTTTCATCATGGTTTCTATTCTGGTCCGGCAGCTCACAAACCAGCCCGGTGCGGCAGGGCCCTCGCCGGCCGCTGTCAGTTTGGGATGGGTGCTCGCGATACGCCGCAGAATATCCTCCTGGGCCGTGCTGACGTCGACAAACAGGACATGCCTGCCGGCCCGCAGGTCCTCGGTAAAGCGTTTGAAGTCTGAGTGTGGCTCTTGAATCCCGATCAGGCCGCCCTCCCAGGTGCAGAAGCCAAGCACAATGACGGCGAGAAAAACCGGGGGGACCCAGGTGACGGTAGCGGCTATGCCGGTTGCCCACGCGGCGGCGAGAACGATGGCCGCGCCGATGACGCCGATCACGGCGCCGCGCTCGGTACCGTGTACCACATCCTTGCGCAGCACGGCTTCCACGTCGTTGAGTCTATGGGACTGCACGCCTGCGTCGTCCTCGCTGAGGACATGAATTTGCGGTGTGGAAACGCCCGCCGCCTCCAGGTCACGTTCCACTTGTTCCAGTTCGTCGAGATCATCGCTGAGAAAAAAGTGGCGTTTCATTATTAGAATACTCCTCGCCGGATAACCGGATGTGCGGTCGACGCCATCGAGTATAGCACCCTCATTGCCCGCCACTAGCCATGGCCACGCGGGGCATTTTTTTTAGTCTATTCTGTGCTTAAAAAGTAATCTCTATAGAAAAAAAAGTACTTAAAAAAGGTGTTTTTCTCGATAAACAAGACTGTTCGCGGCCTTCCCTGGGCACATTTACAGTTTTCTGAGAATGTTTTTGCATAAACACCATATTTTATAGATCCAGATGAGCTAAGTGTTGGTTCAGGCGCAAACACCAGCCGTTCGATGTGGTCACACCGAACTATTTTTTCGACATATTCCCGCCACCGGTTAGGATAGGGGCTCGAAGCACAGACAAAGGAGGTGCAGATATGGCAGGGGCAGGGGATAAAAAGGAGCAGCCAGCGAAAGACGCGGACAGGACGCTGGTGGCTGACACCGCGGACCAGACCGTTGTCGACCCGGAATCCGGATCCGACGCCCTGCCGCCGCTGCCCGAGGGCAACGAAGACGAGACCGTGTTGGCGAATCCCGCCGCTGCCGAGGGTCCCGGCCTGCACACCGCTGCCGAGCTGCCCACCCGGGCGATCGACGAGGACAGCACCCAGGTCAAAACCAATCCGGGCGCATCCCCCCTGACCGGGCGCAGCTACGTACCCCACGCCAGCAATGTCATCAAGGATCGCTTTGTGCTCGAGTCCCGGCTCGGCAAGGGCGGCATGGGCCAGGTATACAAGGCGCGGGACCTGCGCAAGGAAGAGGCCAACGACGACAACCCCTGGGTTGCCATCAAGTTCCTCGGGGAAGAGTTCAGTCGCCATCCCAAGGCCCTGATCAGCCTGCAGCGGGAGGCGAAAAAATCGCAACAGCTCGCCCACCCCAACGTGTTGACCGTGTACGACTTCGATCGTGACGGTGACCGGGTCTACATGACCATGGAGATGCTGCAGGGTGACGACCTGTCGGGTCTCAAGAAGATCAAGTTCGCCGAAGGCAAGGAACCGGATAACGAGACCCTCATCGAGCAGATGGCCAGCGGCCTCGCCTATGCTCACGAAAACGGCCTGGTGCACTCGGACTTCAAGCCGGACAACGTATTTGTCACCACCGAAGGGCGGGTCAAGATCCTCGACTTCGGCATTGCCCGGATCATGGATTCCGCGGTACAGAAGGACAGCTTCGACGCCGGCGAACTGGGGGCCATGACCCTGCGTTATGCCTCCCTGGAAATGCTGCGCCGGGACAGCGATCCCCATCCCTCGGATGATGTCTACGCCCTCGGTCTGATCGCCTACCAGCTATACGCCGGCGTCCATCCCTATGGCGGCAGAACGGCGCTGGACGCGCTGGATCAGGGCCTGACGCCGCAGCCCATCAAGGGCATCAAGCGTCACCAGTGGCGGGCCATTGCCGGCGCCATCGCCCTGGAGCGCGCGGACCGCACAGCCTCCGCAGAGCAATTCCACAAGGAATTTTCCGGCACCAGCAGGCGCAACCGGATCCTGCTGGCGCTGGTGCTGGTGCTGGCGCTGGCGTCGGGCTACTTCGCCTGGGAAGCGAGCAAGCCGGAGGGTCCCGCGGTGCCTTTTGCGGAGCTGCCAGCACAGGTCCAGAGCGAGTTCCGCGGGCACATCGACCGCGGCCAGCAGTCTGCAGAGATCGGGGACTGGGACGGCGCCTCCCGCTATTTTACCGCCGCCTATGCCCTGCACCCGCGCAATCCCGAAGCCGAAGAAGGCTTGCGCATGCTGGTCCAGCACCTGGTGGAAGTTGCGCCGAGCATGGTTACCCCGCGACAGCAGGAGTATTTGGCGAAGCTTATCGATGCCTACGCCGAAGAGAACGAGTACCTGGCCAACGACAAGCAGCTGGCGCAGGTGCGGGATACGCTGCGGGCACAGTTGAACGGTGACTAGGTGTAACGGCCGGCCGGGCGATCACTCGCCGCCGGCCAGCACTTTTGCCAGCAGTCCGGGCCACGCCTCCAGCCAGCAGCAGCGGTGGTCAAAGTCTTCATGCAACCAATACTCAGCGGCCGGGTGGCGTTCCCGGTAGCCAATGGTTGTTGCGGGTGGCACCACCCTGTCCCCGGCACCGGCGAGGTGAACCTGCCTGAAGGCAGCGCCGGGCGCGATCTCCAGTGTCGGATTCAGTGAACCCGTAAGAGGCAGGTGCCGGTGGTGCCGGGTCCAGGCCGCTGTATCGAGGTTGCTGGCCACCGTGACAACCGTGGTTGGAAGCGTCTGCTCCTGCGCCAGCAGCAGCGCCAGTACGCCGCCACCGCTGTAGCCCACCAGCATCAGCGAGCTAGGCTGGTACTCGGCGAGAAGCCGCTGCATCGCGTCGGCGAGCGCGTCCAGCACTGCCCGTGAATAGCGCCCCTCCGTCCACAGGTCTGCTTCGCAGGGCGGGAAGGGCGTATCCTGCTGGTGATAGCAGGGCCGGCCCAGGAGCAGCGCCGGATGGGGGTCTGCCAGCATCAGTTCCAGCGCTACCGTGCTGCGTCCTGTGGGGTTGGCGGCCCGCTCCCTGCCCAGCCAGGGGCGTCCATCGCCTGCAAGGTAAACGTGCAGCCGCCCGCCCCGCGCCTGCTCGTGCCTGCTGGCCAGCACGGGGAGAACGAAGGGGCCGCCCGGAACCTGCTGGAGGCTGAGACCGTGCCTGGCGGCGAGCTGTTTGGCGTCGGGAATACCGCCGCAGGCAGCCAGTAGCGACACAGTTAGCAAAACCAGCCATCGACCCTTGTGGCCGTACCACGAATGCACTATGTTCAGGGTTTGCATTAAAATAACAGTGGGTTCCTTAGCCATGACCAATCAATTTTCGTCACTTCGGCCCGCTGCCGGCCGCACCATGCGCAATGCTCTGCTGGCCGCCGCAGCCTCTGCCTTGCTGGCCGCCTGCGCTGCGGGCCCGAGCGGTCCGGTGGAGATACCCGAGGGGGCAGCGGTCGCTGACCTGTACATTGTAGACTGCCTGCTGCCGGGTCAGGTACGCCAGTTGGGCAATTCCACCTACCTCACGCCGCGGCGACCCACCCGCACCACCGCCCAGGACTGCCGCCTGCGCGGCGGTGAATATGTGGCCTTCGACCGGGCGGACTACAAGACAGCGCTGAAAGTCTGGTTACCGGCGGCTGAAGCCGGCGATGCCGACGCCCAGAACTCCGTCGGGGAAATCTTCGAGCGCGGCCTCGGTACCGAGCCCAACTATGCAGTGGCCGTCCTCTGGTTTGAACGCGCGGCCAAACAGGGCCACAAGGGTGCCCAGTTCAATCTCGGTACCCTCTACGAAACGGGCAAGGGAGTGCCCCAGGACAAGGCCATGGCCCTGAACTGGTATCGCCAGGCCTGGGGGCTGGCCGAGGACCAGCTGGTGTACAAGTCCGACGCGGAAGAGGCGCTAATGGCCCAGGCCGAGGAGAACGTGGCCCTGCAGGCCGAGAACGTCACGCTTGCCGAACAGATGGCCCAGGCGCGCGCCGAGCGCGAAAAGGCCCGGGCCGAGGCCGCCGCCGCCAGGGCGGAGGCAGATGCCGCGATAGCGGATGCTGCAACGCCGGCCCCCGCGCCTGCACCTGCCGCTCCCGCTCCGGTCACCCCGGCAGAGCCCCTGGTTGATGGTGGCCTGGTCAGCATCGGCGCCGATACCGCCGAACCCGGCGCTGCCGTCTCCAAAGACGGACGCGATTATGGCCGCTATTACGCCCTGGTCATCGGCAATGGCAGCTACCAGTTCCTGGATGACCTGCAGACGCCGGCCTCCGACGTGGACAAGATCGCCCGCCTGCTCAGCGACAAGTACGGCTTCGCGGTGCAGGTGCTCAAGAACACCAGTGACGTCGGCGTGCTGCGTGCCCTCAACCAGCTCAACGAAGTGTTGCAGGAAAACGACAATCTGCTGATCTATTACGCCGGCTACGGCAATCGCAGGCCGGTGGGAGCCTACGAGGCGGGCTACTGGCTGCCGGTCAACGCCGAACCGCCGCCCAATGATACCTTCTGGGTGCCCACCGAGCAGGTCAGCAGCCATCTGGCTCGTCTGCCGGCCCGGCGCATCATGGTGGTGACCGACTCAACCTTCGCCGGCCTGCTGGCGGACAACCCGGCCTTCCTGCTGGCAAGCGGTCGCGAGGCCCTGCTCAGCGACGCCTATATCGGCTTGCGCTTCCCCAACAAGTCGCGCCTGCTGCTGACCTCCGGCCAGGATTTCCCCCTGGCCAGCGAGCGCGATCCGGGCACTTCGGTATTTGCGAACGCCTTTATCAGCGCCCTGCAGGACAACGAAGCGGTAATCACCGGCCCCGCCCTGTTCCTCAGCATGCTGGACCTGCTGGACGAAAGCCTGCCGGGGCTGGACCCCGAGTTCAAGGCGATCAAGCGCGCGGGAGACGAGGTTGGCGAGTTCTACTTCGTCGCCCGCTAACCACCGTAGGAGCCCGCTCCTGCGGGCGATGCTTCAGGAAACAGTTGAGGAAACCCGGCGGCGCCCTTATAATCCCCGCCCTCAGACAACAGGACCATAGCTCAGTTGGTTAGAGCGCTACCTTGACATGGTAGAGGTCGCCAGTTCGAATCTGGCTGGTCCTACCAAACACAAGACCCCGCCCATGGCGGGGTTTTTTGTTTGGATAGAGGGTGGATTTGAACTGGCGCCAGTTCGACAAACTGCGGGAGCAGTTTGCAACGAGCGGCGCCAGCCGCGAAGCCCGCAGGGTCGGAGCAGGCGCCAGCCTGATCCGATTCATCTGGCTGGTCCTACCAAACACAAGACCCCGCCCATGGCGGGGTTTTTTGTTTGGATAGAGGGTGGATTTGAACTGGCGCCAGTTCGACAAACTGCGGGAGCAGTTTGCAACGAGCGGCGCCAGCCGCGAAGCCCGCAGGGTCGGAGCAGGCGCCAGCCTGATCCGATTCATCTGGCTGGTCCTACCAAACACAAGACCCCGCCCATGGCGGGGTTTTTTGTTTGGATAGAGGGTGGATTTGAACTGGCGCCAGTTCGACAAACTGCGGGAGCAGTTTGCAACGAGCGGCGCCAGCCGCGAAGCCCGCAGGGTCGGAGCAGGCGCCAGCCTGATCCGATTCATCTGGCTGGTCCTACCAAACACAAGACCCCGCCCATGGCGGGGTTTTTTGTTTGGTCAAAGGGTAGATGAGCGGCAATCTGGGCGAGATGACGATCGCGGTACGCGCGCTGGCTACCGGTGTGTCGCTATGTAGTCGATAAACTTCTGCACATTCAGGGAGCCGAGGCCAGTCGCAATATCGTAGCCGGGGCCTGCCGGGTACGCGCCTGCACCGGCGTAACCCCGCACGACGTCATTGAGAATGGTGGAATTGGTGGGCCCTCCATTGGTGGACATGAGCCCGTAGAGGCGGCTCTGGAGCGGATCGACAGCACTGGTGCTGGAAGATAACATCGGCTCGCTCTGGGCTTTTCTGGTCTGGTTGGCAATGGCTACAACGCCCGCGAAGAACGCCGACGATACCGTGTTGCCGCCGACCAGGAACCACCCGCCTAATGTTGATGAATAGATATGGGCACCGTACTTGGGATCAGCGTTGAAGGCCACGTCGGGAACGGACCGGTACATCGTCGTGTTGGCTGCCTGGACGGATGGGATCGCCTGAAACGCGGGCATCCGTTCCCGCTCGGACATGCCAGCCCCTGATTCGGCCCATGCCGTCTCGACAAAGGGTGCAACCGAACTCAGCGTCGTGCCACCCACCGCGATGACGCCCGAATAGGTCGCCGGAAAGCTCGGCCTCATGTCGCTGCCCGATGGTGCGATCCATACTATATTAGTATTTAAAAACAGGTGTGTTTTGCTGTCTTGCGTGCTGAACTCATCGGCGCCGAACGGCAATAAGACGACATTTACCCCTAAATTTACGGCGGTTTGTATGGCCGTATAGATATCGTTATAGCCTACTGATTTGGCCTCGATGACGTAGACAGTCGCCCCTGGACTCACGGTGTTTACCATCTGAACGGCGGTGTTGGTGTTCAAGGCCATTGTGCTGTTGGTAACAACCCCAGCCTGATTGATAATGTTCAGGGTGATTGGCTTTACCCCAAATTGCTGAGCCCACTTATTGAGATCTAGCTGCAGGTTCGAATAGTGGTAAGCTGTGATGATGGCCACTTTGATCCCGTAGCCCGCGGGCTTGTTGTTCGCCCCAGTAGCCGGCACGTTATAGGCCTCCAGAAGCTGCTGAGGCGTCCACCCTCGGGACAGATCCAGACCAGACGAGACCACGTCGGTCGAGTTCGTCGTGGAGGTTCCGTAGCCCGCGAGCTTTTTGCCCGAATGAGTCTGTTGAGTATCCGGTGTGTTGTCGGTCTCCTGAAGCTGCTCAGGCGCCCACCCACCGGATGGGTCCGCACTGGCCGAGGTCATTGCATCCTCGGACAGCTCATAGCCATCAGCCAGCACGTGAGCGTGTCGGTAGTCGTCGGCGGCAGGAGCATTCTGCCCGCCGCCCGGGGCCGGATCCTCCTGCCCGCCGTCCGTGGATCCGCATCCCTGCAACCCCGCGGCTGCGAGCAAGACAGCCACGCACACGCTGCGCCGCACCCACGTTGTAAGCTCGTTCATTGCTAGATGCCTTTTTAGAACCAAGGGGCTTGAAGTGCGGGCAGCATAAGCCCCCGCTCACTGAATAGCCACCTGAAGTGACCCCCTGAGAGTGGAATCAGAACTGGCGCCAGTTCGACAAAATCGACTTTCAGCCAGCTTGTGCTAGTGTTCGGCAGGCCATAACAACAAGGAGCACCGCCGTGTCCCGTCTAGCCTCCGCCTGTCTGCCCCTTACCCTCGTCCTCGGCTTCGCCACCACCGCGATAGCCGACCCGTTGCCCGAACCACCAGTCGGCATCGCCACCCTGGCCACCCAGGCCGCCAACACCGCGGTGGCCGAGCGCCTGCCCCTGACCGACCCGCAGGACTTCGAGGATGCCAGCCGCGGCCTGGTCGCGCAGCTCGACGATCCGCGAATCCTCAATCCGGATGGCAGCGTCGCCTGGGATACGGCGCGGTTCGACTTCCTCGACGCGCCCGCTCCGGCCACAGTCAACCCCTCACTCTGGCGCCAGGGTCAGCTCAACAGCCTGCACGGTCTGTTCGAGGTGGTGCCCGGCATCTGGCAGTTCCGCGGCTACGACATGGCGGTGATGACCCTGATCGCCGGCGACATTGGCTGGATCGTGGTGGACCCGCTGACCACCTCGGCGCCGGCCCGGGCCGGCCTGGCCCTGGCCAACCGTGAGCTGGGTGAACGGCCGGTGACGGGCATTATCTTCACCCACTCCCACGGTGATCACTTCGGCGGTGTCCGCGGTATCATCGACGAAGCGGAGGTGGCGGAGCGCCAGGTACCCGTCATCGCCCCCCACGGCTTTACCGCGGAGGCGGTCAGCGAGAACCTGATGGCGGGCAACTACATGGGGCGACGCGCTTCCCTGCAGTTCGGCAACCATCTGCCCCCGGGTGAGACAGGGCATGTCGGTACCGGTCTCGGGCAGCGCCTTTCCAATGGCCAGATTGGCCTGCTGCGGCCTACTTACGAGGTGCCACTGGGGGGTGAAACCCTGACCATCGATGGGGTGGAGTTCGTGTTCGTGGATGCCTCCAACACGGAGGCACCGGCCGAACTGATGTTCTACCTGCCGGCCCTGAAAGCACTGTCCACGGCGGAAGTGGCGACGCGTACCTTCCATAATGTACTCACGCCCCGCGGCGCCAAGGTTCGCGACACCCTGCGCTGGAGCCAGGCGCTGGACGAGGTGCTGGTCCGGTTCGGCGGCGAGGCCGAGGTGCTGTTTGCCTCCCACCATTGGCCGACCTGGGGCCGGGAACGCCTGCAGCAAGCCCTGCAGAACCAGCGTGACCTGTACCGCTACGTACACGACCAGACCATCCGCCTGGCCAACCACGGCGGCACCCAGCACGAGATCGCCGAGGAGCTGGAGGAACCCTGGTTTTCAGCCACTGATTTCGGTACCCGCGACTATTACGGCACCCTCAATCACAACTCCAAGGCGGTGTACCAGAACTACTTTGGCTGGTGGGATGGGGTGCCCGCCAATTATCATCAGCATCCGCCGGAGGCCGCCGCCACCCGCTATGTCGACCTGATGGGGGGCGCGGAGGAGGGGCTGCGCAAGGGCATCGCCGCCTTCGAGTCCGGTGACTACCGCTGGGCGGCCACCGTGTTCAACCACATCGTGTTCGCGGATGCCGGCAACCGCCCGGCGCAGGAGTGGCTGGCGGCGGCCTATGAGCAGATGGGCTTCCAGGCCGAGTCCGGCGCCTGGCGCAATTATTACCTGACCGCGGCCATGGAGCTGCGCGACGGCCTGCCCGAGACTCCCCAGACCTTTGACGATCCTGCTTTCCTGCAGGGTGTACCCACGGCTGCCCTGCTGGACGCGCTGGTGGCGCGCTATAACCCGGCCCGGCTGAGCCGCGAGGCCTTTGTCATCCAGTTCGTGTTCCCGGACCGGCAGGAACAGTTTCATGTCGAGGTCAATCCCGCGGTCGCTTTCCCGCGCAGTGGTATGGCGCCGGCGGCGACCGCGCAGCTGACCCTGGATCGCAGCGACTTTGACCGTTTGTTGATGCGCCGGGTCGAGCTGCCGGAGCTGCTGCAGGGTGGCGGGGCGGAGCTTTCCGGCGATGGCACCGCTATTGGCGCTTTCTTCGGCGCCCTTGACCAGTTCGAGTACTGGTTCAACGTGGCTACCCCCTGAAGCGAAGCGCAATCGTGGAGGGCTATGCGCTCATCAAGCTGACTCACCTGCTGGCGGCTTACCTTACCGGGCTGTTGTTCGTGCTGCGGTTGTTGCTGGATCTGGCAGGGCAGCCAAGCTGGCGGCAGACGCCGTTGCGTTGGCTGCCGCATGCGAATGACACGGTACTGCTGGCCATGGCGCTGTCGCTGCTGGTGTTCGGGGGCTGGCAGATCACGGTACACAGTTGGCTGGCCCTCAAGGTGGTACTATTGCTGGGCTATATCGCAGCCGGTATGGTCGCCATGAAACCGCGCTTCCGCGTGCCAGTGCGTGTGTTGGCGGCCGGGCTGGCCCTGGCGCAGCTGGCCGGCATTTATTTTTTGGCCATGACCCGCCCCGTACTCTGGTAGCTGCTGGCGGGCGAGGGTGGCCTCCACCATCGAGGAGATTCGGCATGCAGGGCAGCAAGTTGACCGACGAGGCTGCGCTGGCGCCGCTGCTGCGGCAGGCTTTCCGGCCCCTGTTTCTGTTGGGGGCACTGTTCAGCGCCGGGGCCATGCTGCTGTGGGGGCTGGCGCTGGCTGGCTGGATCAGCCTGAACCCGTATCAAAACGTGCTGTTCTGGCATCAGCACGAAATGATTTTCGGTTTCGTGGCGGCGATCATTGTCGGCTTTCTGCTGACCGCGGTGCAGAACTGGGCGGGTACCCGTGCCACGCACGGCAGGGAACTGCTGGTGCTGGTGCTGGTCTGGCTGACGGGGCGCGGCTTGATGCTGTTCGGCGCCGGCCTGCCCCCCGCACTGGTGGCGGCAGTGGATCTGGCCTTCCTGCCCCTGGCAGCCTGGTTTTTCGGTAGCATCGTGCTGGCGGCGGGCAACACCCGCAATCTGTTCTTTGTGCCGCTGCTGCTGCTGTTGATGGTCTGCAACGGGCTTATGCACGCCGGCGCGATCCTAAACCGCTTCGAGCTGGTTCAGTACGGCAATCTCAACGCCATCTGGCTGGTGACCCTGGTGATGGCGATTGTCTCCGGGCGGGTGCTGCCGATGTTCACTGCCAACGGCACCGGCACGCCGAAGGTTGAGCCGCTGCCCTGGCTGGAGCGGGTCGCGCTGGGCTGCCTGTGGCTGATCTTCGCCCTGCATTTTCTGGCGCTCGCGCCGCGGATGCCGTCTTCGGCGCTGGCGCTGCTGTTTGCCGTTGCCGCGTTGAGTCAGCTGGCGCGAATCCTCAGGCTCAGGTTCTGGGTAACCCTGCGCGTGCCCCTGCTGTGGTCCCTGCACGCGGCTGCCCTGTTTATTCCCTTCGGGCTGGCGCTGTTCGCGGCCCGCCATGCGGGATTGCCGGTGACCCAGAGTAATGCAGTCCACGCACTGACTGCGGGGGCCATGGGGGGAATGATCCTGTCGATGATGGCGCGGGTGTCCCTCGGGCATACCGGGCGGGCCCTGCAGCCGCACCCGCTGATGACGCTGGCCTTCGTGCTGGTGATCTGCGCGGCGCTGCTGCGCCTGGCGGCGCCGTCCCTGTTGCCGGGGTCACTGACGACCTGGTATCTGCTGGCCATCGCGGCCTGGGTACTGGCTTACCTGGCCTACAGCCTGCTGTACCTGCCGCTCCTGACGCGCCCGCGGCCGGACGGGCAGCCCGGTTAGGCGCGGCCTCAGCTCGCCGTCGACAGGAAAGGCCCATCGACACAGCCCCGGCGCCCGTCTGGTGCCGCACAGGCGCCGCAGATACCGACCCCGCACTTGGTCAGGTAGTCGATGGCGCTGTGGATCTGGTCCTCGCGGCAGAACTCCCGCTGCACTTTTTCGGCGGCATGCACCATGGGCTCAGGGCCGCAGTTGTAGAACACCAGGTTCGCCCGTTCCTCCTTGCTCATCTCCTGCAGGCGCTGCTGCAGCAGCTCGGTAACCCGGCCGTGGAAGCCAACGCTGCCGTCGTCGGTGGCGACATGCAGGGTGGCGATCTTCGCGCACTCATCCAGGAAGTACAGCCGGTCCTTACTGCGGGCGCCGGCAAACACCTCGGCGTTGCCGAAATCCCGCGCAATCTGGTACACCGCCGCCAGCCCGGTGCCCCCGGCCACGGCCATGATGCGGGCATCCTCCGGCGGGGTCACCGGGATGCCGTGGGGGCCGCGGACATAGGCTTCAGTGCCCACCGGCAGGTCCATCAGGGTATGGGTAAACAGGCCCAGGTCGATCACCACCAGTGAAAAGGGGTCGTCGGTGAGGGCGGAGAAGGGCTTCTCGCCCACGCCCGGAACCCAGAGGAAAATGAACTCGCCGGCCTGCACATTGATCTTGCGGTCGAAGGTGAGGATGGCGATGTCCTCGCAGACCCGCTCGGTACTGACCAGCGTGACCGGGCGGAACTGCATGTCGATGTCATAGCGAACCAGGCTTTCGGCGCGGTCGCTGCCCAGTTCCAGATCACGCTGCAGAGTGCGGAAATACTCCGCCATATCTTCGGTGGTCATGCCCACCAGGGCCGAGCCCACCCCCACTACCGTGGCTCCCGCATCCAGAAATGCGCGCACATCCTCGGCGCTGCTGGCGCCGCCACAGCCGATCACCGGCAGCCCGGTGGCGGCCACGACCTCCCGCACACACTTGAGGCCGATGGGCAGCACGCCCTTGCCGGACATGCCGCCCGAACCGTTACTCAGCACCGCGTGGCCATGTGAAGAGGTGTAGCCAGGCCCGACCGTATTGATGGCGCACAGGCCGTCCGCACCGCCAGCTTTCGCAGCCTCGGCGATCTCGGCAATATTGGGCGTGTTCGGGGTCAGCTTGGGAATCACCGGGATAGCCACCACCGCCTTCACCGCCGCGGTAATTTCCCGCACCATGTCCGGGTCCTGGCCCATCGCCATGCCATAGCCCTTGGCGTGGGGGCAGGACAGATTCAGCTCCAACCCGTCGGCCACCGGCGCCAGCAGCCTGGCTACCTCGACAAACTCCTCCAGGCTGCCGCCGAAAATCGACACCAGCAGGAAGCGATCCGCCGGCACCCGCAGCTTGCCCAGCAGCGCTACCGACTCCTCCGCCCCCGGGTTGGTCAGCCCCACCGCATTGACAAAGCACCCCGGGGCGTACTGGCTCAACACCGGCTCCCGGTTCCCCATGCGCGGCTCCAGACCGATGCTCTTGGTAGTCACCACCCCAACCTCCGGCATATGGTCGAACACATACTGGATGATCGAGGTGGCAGTCGTAACAATCCCGGAGGGAATCGTCAACGGGCCGGACAGGGTCTTGCCGAAGAATTCAGTGTTCAAGGCGGCGCTCGGAGCTGGATGGCTGGAGGCGGCAATTATACGGGCTTGTCCGCAGGTAGTCGAAGCGCGCTTCTACCGAGGCCGAAATGTGCGAGCAACTGAGAATCCGGCACTGAGGCAGGGGGCGGGTTGAAGGCTTGCAGGACCGTCCGAGACATGGATGTCGAGGCCGAGCGTCCATGGACGGACTTGCAGCGTGTCCTGCAAGCCTCCAACGCGACCCCTGCCGGAGCCCGATCTTTAGCTCAGGTCCCGCAGAAAGTCTGGTGCACCCGCTGTTCCGGCCCCGGAGGCAGGGCAAAGGCCCGGTCCTCCGGGCGCCAGGTCCAGGGGTCCGCCAGCCGGTCCACCAGGGCATGGAAGGGCGCGAAGTCCTCCTGATCCGTGGCGGCGGTGATGGCGGCTTCCACCAGGTGGTTGCGCGGGATAAAGATCGGGTTGGCGCGGTACATTGTTGCCTGTCGCGCCCCGGGGTCGACGGCCTCGATGGCCAGGCGCTCCTGCCAGCGGGCCAGCCAGGGGTCGAAAGCAGGGGGCAGTAGATACAGCTCGCTGCAGTCCTGGTCACCGGCGGTGTCCGGGCTGGCGAGATCCGCCAGGCGGCGGAAGGTCAGGGTGAAGTCCGTCACCCCGGAAGCCATCAGGGTGTACAGGTCCTCGATCAGCGCGGCGTCTTCGGGGCGGTCCTGCTGCAGCCCCAGCTTGGCCTTGAGGCCGGCGGTGTGGGCCTCGAGGAACTGGTCGCTGTAGGTATCCACCGCGGCCTGGGCCAGGGCCACGGCCCGCTCGCTATCCTCGTGCAGTAGCGGCACCAGCGCCTGGGCCAGGCAGGCCAGGTTCCAGTGGGCGATGCCGGGCTGGTTGCGGTAGGCGTAGCGGCCGCCGTGATCGATGGAGCTGAACACGGTGTCCGGATTGAAGGCGTCCATGAAGGCGCAGGGGCCGTAGTCGATGGTTTCACCGGACAAGAGCATGTTGTCGGTGTTCATCACCCCGTGGATAAAGCCCAGCAGTTGCCAGCGGGAAACCAGGCTGGCCTGTGCCCGGACCGCCGACTCGAGCAGGGCCAGGGCGGGATTGTCGGCATCCGCCAGGCTCGGGTAGTGGCGCTCGAGGGTGAAGCGCACCAGAATCTCCAGGGCCTCCTTGTCCTTGCGCGCGGCAAAAAATTCAAAGCTGCCGATGCGGATGTGGCTGGACGCCACCCGGGCCAGCACCGCGCCGGGGAGTGAGCGCTCACGATACACCGGTTCACCGGTGCTGACCGCGGCCAGGGCGCGGGTGCTGGGTACGCCCAGGGCTGCCATGGCCTCGCTGACAATATATTCCCGCAGTACCGGCCCCAGCGGCGAGCGTCCATCGCCACCCCGGGACCAGTGGGTGCGGCCCGCGCCCTTGAGCTGCAGGTCCATGCGTCTACCGTCGGTCCCCCGCAGCTCGCCCAGCAGGATGGCGCGGCCATCTCCGAGCTGAGGGTTGAAGCTGCCGAACTGATGGCCGGCATAGGCGGCAGCCAGTGGTTCCGAGCCCTCGACAACGCTGTTGCCCGCGAGGAAGGCGGTACCCTCGGCCGATGCCAGCCAGTCCGGGTCCAGCCCCAGTTCCAGGGCCAGGCCGCGATTCACCCGGATGGGCGCAGGTGCCGCGACCGGCGTCGGCGCCAGCAGCTGGTAGAAGCGCGCGGGCAGGCGCGCAAAACTGTTGTCAAAGTTGGCTCGGGCTTTCGCGATTGGCACTTTGGCGGGACTCCGGGGCTCGGGTGGGGACATTGTCGGCGCCGCCGCCGACGGCGCGAGGCACGCGCAGCAACAGCACCAGTGGCATGGTAGCAAGGTTAACCCACATCAGCAGGTGGAAGTCATTGGCGAAGGCAATCTCTGCCGCCTGTCGGCTGACCTCGGTGACGACCGTCGCTGGCAGGCCGCCGACAGATACGGGGTCCGCCAGCCCGGTCAGCAGTGCCGACTCCGGGCGCAGGCGGGAGGCCAGCTCCTGCTGATTGATCCACAGGTTGCGGGTGAAGAGCCCCATCATGATGGAGACTCCGATGCTGCTGCCCAGGTTTCTGGACAGGCTGTACAGGGCCGCGCCCTCATCACGCAGCGTAGCCGGTAGCGTCGCATAGGCCAGCGTGGTGGAAGGAATGAAGACCAGCCCGAGTCCGAGCCCCTGGATAAAACCGGTGATGATCAGCTGGCGTTCACCGACCTCCATGGTGAAACCCGCCATGTGGTACAGGGACAGGCAGACCAGTGCCATGCCCAGCAGCATCAGTGCTCGCGGGTCAAACCGGCGCATCAGCCGGGCAACCAGCAGCATGCCCAGCATGGTACCCACTCCCCGCGGCATCAGGATCAGCCCCGTGGTCATGACCGGATAGCCTTTCCAGTTCTGCAGAAAAGGCGGCAGCAAGGCCATGGTCGAGAGCAGGACAATGCCGACCAGGAAGATGAACATCAGCCCGGTAACAAAATTCCGGTCGCGAAACAGTGACGGAGACAGGAGCTGCAAGCGGGTGGTACGCGAGTGAACCAGGAACAGGTAGAGCCCGAGAGCCACCAGCACGGCGTAGACCTTGATCTCCATCGCGTCGAACCAGAGTAGATGCTCGCCCCGGTCCAGCAACAGCTGTAGTGCTCCCACCGCCAGCGCCAGCAGGCCAAAGCCCATAAGGTCAAAGCGTTTGTTTACGGTGACCGTGGCCGGCAGGTAACGGTAGATCCCCAGCAGCGAAAGCATGCCGAGCGGCACGTTGATGTAAAACACCCAGCGCCAGGAATAGGACTCGGTTAGCCAGCCGCCGAGCGTTGGCCCCAGAATCGGGCCTATCATTACACCCATGCCCCACAAACTCATGGCGGAGGCGTGCTTTTCGCGCGGGAATGTGTCGAGCAGGATGGACTGTGACAAGGGTACCAGCGCCGCGCCGAAGCCCCCCTGCACCACACGCCAGACGACCATTTCCGTCAGGCTGGACGCCTGCCCGCAGAACATGGATGCCGCGGTGAAGCCAGCGACGCAGTACATCAATACGTTGCGCCTCCCAAAGCGCCGGGCCAGGTAGCCCACGGGCAGGGTCATGATGGCGGTGGCGACGATGTAGGAGCTCAGGATCCAGATCACCTGGTCACTGCTGGCCCCGAGACTGCCCTGCATATGCGGCAGTGCGACATTGGCGATAGTGGTGTCCAGCACCTGAATGATGGTCGCCAGCATGACGCTGGCGGCCACCAGCCACTGGCCCCGGTTCTGTGTGGTCACTGACTAAGGGCGGCGACGGGCTGGTCGCCATTGTCGTACGCGGTCTTGTCCTGTGGCGAGGTCGGATGGGTGTGGATGCGGACCGCAGCGCTCATTCCCGCGCGCAGGGTCGGCCCCGAGCTGGTATCCAGCAGGCGCAGCCGTACCGGGATGCGCTGTACCACTTTGACCCAGTTGCCGCTGGCGTTTTGCGCCGGGATCAGCGCAAATTCAGAGCCACTGGCGACGCTGACGGTATCGACTTCCGCCCGCAACACCTGCCCCGGGTAGGCGTCGATAGTCACATCCACTGCCTGGCCACTGTGAACCGCGGCAAGTTGGGTCTCCTTGAGGTTGGCCTCGATCCAGTGTCCGCCCGTTTCCAGGATAGTGATGACGGTAAATCCCGGGGGCGCCATTTCGCCTGCCTGGGGTACATCATTGGCGACCACGCCGGCCACCGGCGCCACGATCCTCGTGCGCGATAGCTGGTACCGGGCATGGTCCAGCTGGGCCTGGGCGACCATGATGTCTGCCTGTTGCTCGAGCGGGATATCCGGGCTGCCGCCCAGTGCAGCCCGCAGGCTGGCGAGTCTCTGGCTGCCAATCGCAATCTGTGCCCTGGCGCGCGAGAGCTGTTGCCGCGATTCGTCAAGCTGTGATTCCGAGATCGCGGTCGGACCCATGTTCTGGTTTCGCGCCAGTTGCCGCTGGTAGAACGCGGCGTCCTCTTGCGCCTGCGCAAGCTCTGCCTCTATCTCGGCATAATCGGCTCGACGGGCCAACACCTCGTTGCGCACCTGCAGCAAGTGTGCCTCCGCTTCGGCGACGGCGAGCCGGAATGGCTGGTCCTCCAGTTGCACCAGCAGCTGTCCCTGGCTCACCGGCGTATTGGGGCTCACAAGAACCGCCTTGACGATGGCGCTCACTTCGCTGGCGAGGGCCAACTTGTTGGCCTTGACGTAGGCGTTGTCAGTGCTGACCACGCCGCCTCCGCCAAGGACAAACCAGCTGATCACGGCAATCGCTACGGCAATACCCGCACCGAAACCGAGTTGCCGCTTACCTGTGTTGGTCACGAATCCTGTCCCTCCCGGCCCAGATTGAGGCGCACCTGTTGCAACAGGTGCCGCAGCTGCACGATTTCGGCGGCCTGCAGCCCGGCCAGAGCCTCTGCCCGGGTTTCCTCGGCCAGGGTCCGCAGTATTTCCAGCACCGGCTGGGCCGCGGGGGTGAGGTAGATCCGGAAGCAGCGCCGGTCCTCGCTGTCGCGGACACGCTGTACCAGTTGTTCTTCCTCCAGATTGTCCAGCTGCCGCGCAAGGCTGATGGGCGCCACATCCATCCGGTCGGCCAGTTCCGCCTGCTTCAGGCCTTCCTCCCGCGCCAGCTGCCACAACACCTGCCACCGCGACCGGGTCAAGCCGTGGGCCTTGGCCCGGCGGTCGAAGTTGCGCCGCAGCAACCTGGCAGCGCTGTGTAGTTCAAAGCTGAGCTGGCTGGCAGCTTCCTCTGTCGCTCGGCTCACGCTGCGCCTCCAATTGATGTCGCCGCTTATTATAAGTGTGCTTATAAAAATGACAACTTGGCAAAGCTTTACTGTGGCGGTCTTGGATGGCAGATTAGCGGATCTGCGCAACGACTATCGGCTATTAGCCGGCATTCACATGGAGCCACAATGAGCACAAGCACTTGGGATACCCTGATCACGGACGCCCTGGTCTTTGACGGCAGGGGCGGGGCGCCGCAGCACCTGGACATTGCCATCAAGGACGGCCGCATCGCCGCCCGGGGCAGCGCCCTGCCGCGGGGTGAAGCGTCCAGGGTCATTGACGGCTCCGGGCAGTGGCTTATGCCCGGCCTACTGGACATCCATACCCACCTCGACCTGGAGGTAGATCTGGACCCGCGCCTGGAGGAAGTGGTGCGCCACGGCACTACCACCGTGCTGGTAGGCAACTGTAGCCTCGGCACCTGCTTTGGCCAGCAGGTGGAAGGCGAGCAGAATCCCATCGTCGACTGTTTTACCCGGGTGGAGAACATCCCCAAGAAAGTGCTGAGCAAATGCGTGGAAACCATCACCTGGGACAATACCGGTGACTACATGGACCACTTCGACAAGCTGCCGCTGGGGCCCAATATCGGCGCTTTCGTGCCCCATTCCATGCTGCGGGTTGAAGTGATGGGCCTCAAGGACAGTATCAGCCGCGAGCCCACCGAGACCGAACTGCGGGAGATGGAAAGACTGCTGGACCAGGCCATGACCCAGGGCTACCTGGGCCTGAGTACCGACGGGCTTCCCTTCCACTACCTGGCCAACGCGCCGCATACCGACCAGCGGATCCCGACCCAGTTCGCCAGTTTTGGCGAGCTCAAGCGCCTGCTGCGTGTGGTCCGCCGCCACGACCGGGTCTGGCAGACCACGCCCATCATCGAGAACCGGATCAAGGGGCTGCTGTATTTTTTCCTCAGCAGTGGCCGCCTGTTTGGCAGTCCGCTGAAAACCTCCGCCCTGTCGGTGATGCAATTCGTGCTGGCACCCAAAGCGTCCAACGCCTTCCTGGGTGTGGCGGGGCTGGTCAACAGCGCGCTGCTCCAGGGGCGTATCCATTTCCAGGCCCTGGGCACCAATTTCCGCATCTGGGCCGATGGCATCGTCAGCCCGATTTTTGAGGAGCTGGACTCCACCTGCAAGCTGATCGCCAGGGAGTATGACGATGTGGCGGGGCGCCGGGCGCTGCTCAACGACCCCGCCTTTGTCGAAGAGTTTCGCCGCGACTGGTTTCACGGTCGCAAGGGGCGCAACCTGGCCACGTTCAAGGCCAAAATGGGCCTGCCGGACAAGGTGGTTATCCGCGACCCCGAGCTGATGATATTTGATGGAGCACCTGTGCCCGAGTGGGATGGCGAATCCATGCAGCAGGTATTCGAGCGTCTGCAGCGGTTCCAGCGCGGCCAGACAGGGGAGGCGCGTTCAGAGAAAGAGCGCGAGGCGCTAGCTGCCTTCCCCAACCCGACCGCGGACGACGCCGACTTCATGTTGCATCTGCTGCGTGAGTACGACAAGTCCTTCCGCTGGTATGTCGACGTCGGCAACACGGACAAGCAGGCAACCCTGGGCTACCTGCTGCACCCGAACGCCATGCCCGGCTTCAATGACTCCGGCGCCCACATCACCAATATGGCGTTCTTCGACGCCAACCTGATGTCGCTGAAACTGGCGCAGGCCGAGGGCATGGAGACCGTTGCCCGGATGGTCAAGCGCCTGACGCGGGACCCGGCGGAGTTCTTTGGCCTGGATGTGGGCAGCCTGGAAATTGGCGCCCAGGCGGATGTCACCCTGGTTGATCCGGAGGTGCTAAAGGGCTGGGATACCAACGAGCACCGCGCCTTTATCCACCGTGAACTGTTTGATCACAAGCAGATGGTCAACCGGTCGGACGGCGTGGTAACCCACGTGCTGATCAACGGCGAGCCGGTCTGGCAGCAGGGCGAGTTTACCGAGGTACTGGGTAACCGCAGCCTGGGTCGGGCCCTGCGGGCCGCCTGAGTGTAGGAGCGCACTCCGTGCGCGATCGCCCTCAATCGCCCGCGGACAAGGTGAATGGCCGCGCAGCGGACAGAGAAGGTGGCCTGGGCCAGCGGGCTCCTATAGAACACGGTGGGTTCCCACAGGTCTAGTACCCCGCTTCCAGATCCACCAGGTTGAGCAGCGGCTCGCCCTTGACGTAGCGGCGCAGGTTCTCGGTCGCGATCAGGGCGCTACGCTGCAGGCTGCCGCCCCCGGCCGCCGCCACGTGCGGGGTGATGATCACGTTGGGCAGCAGCCACAGCGGGCTGTCCTCCGGTAATGGCTCCGGCTCGGTGACATCCAGGCCCGCCCCGTACAAATGCCCGCTCTGCAGGGCCGCTACCAGCGCGGCGGTGTCCGTGGTCTTGCCGCGGCCCACATTGATATAAATTGCCCCAGGCTGGATCAGCGCGAACAGGTCGGCGTCGAACAGGCCGGCGGTCTGCTCCGTCAGGGGCAGCGCATTGACCACCACATCCGCCTCGCCGGCCAGCTTGCCCAGTTCATCCGCCAGTCCGACATAGGAGACAAAGCCCGGCCCTTCCCGGGAGGAATTGCGGGTGGCGGTGACCCGCATGCCGAGGCCGTGGGCCCGGCGCGCCACTTCGGTGCCGATACCGCCGAGACCGGCTACCAGCACGGTCTTGCCGGCCAGTTCGCCAAAGGCCAGCTCGGCAGACAGCTCCCGGCGCCACTGGCGCTCGGCCTGGGCGGCGGTGTAGGCGGGCAAACCCCGGCTGATCGCCAGCAACATGGCGATACCGTGTTCGGCGATGGTAGGCCCCGACAGGCGCTGGTTGTTGGTAAAGATCCGGTCCGCTTGCTGGGCCTCGCTGGCACCGCTGCAGCGATCCATGCCAACGGTGTAGCTGTGAATCCACAGCAGGCCCGGATCGGCGTTGGCGAGCATGTCGGTGGTGCAGAAACCGATGTAGCCATCGGCACCGGCCAGGGTTTCCCGCGTGGGTACAAAAGCCCCCGAATCGTCCACCACCAGGGCCACGTCTCCCGCCGCCACCTGCAACTGCTTGAGAAAGCTTTTATTACCGGCCATACCGCGCGGTAGGGACACGACCACGCGGCCGGGCTTCCAGCGAGGGTGGCTGCTGACAGCCGTGGGCGCGGCCTCCAGGTCGAGCTTGTCGATCAGCTGTTGGGCCGCGTTCGAAGGGGTGGCTTCTGGTGTTGCCTCTTTCGCTAGCAAAGGCAGACTGGCTGCCTGCAGCAATGCCAGGGACAGTACCCCTGCACCAATGCGGAGTTGCGCTGTAATCCTCATTGTTTTTCCTCCTCCTCCTCCGGCTGGTTGCGTTGCAGCAGGCGCTGCAGGAAACGGCCCCCTTCTTCCCGCGCCATGTTTTCAAGCTCTCTGCGGGCGAGATCGGCGACTATCGCCTCGCTGTCGACCCTGCACCATTCGCCGGGTTCGCCACCGAGTTTGCCGCTGCAGTTCACCGGCCAGTCAATCGCGGCCAGGCGCTGGTTGACCCGGCAGGCAGGGTCAACCTCTTCCAGGGTTGGTGCCAGCCGCGCCCGGAAGCTGGCGACAAAGTCGTTGCTGACCAGGTCCAGCCTGCCGTCGCCGCGCAGGCCGACATGGGCGAGGTCCGCCTGCAGCGGGTCCAGCCGGGCCTCGCCCGCCGCCAGCTGGATGCGGGCACTGGCGCTGTCGAAGCTGCTGCGCGCGGGCAATTCGGCCTGTAACGGCTCCTGGTTGATCTGGGCGATCACCTGGCAAAGCATGCGTTCGATGCCGACCTGCTCCAGCGCAAGTTGCTCGGTGTCGAGCCGGATTTCGCCCTCCAGGGCGGCGACCAGGGCATTGCGACTGTTGCCCCGGCTGTCGAGTTGCCAGCTGGCATCGGCCGTGCCAGACAGGACCGGGTCTGCCTCCAGCGCAGCCAGCAGGGCGACGGTGTCCAGCCCGGCGAGTTCGCCCCGGGTGCTGAGCGTGGTGGTGCTGAGGCGTGCGTTCAAGGTGGCGGTGGCGTCAAGTTTGCCGCCGTGGATGACGCCGCTGATGGTGTCGAAGGTCGCGACCCCTTCCACCGCGCGCAGGCGCAGGCGCAGGTTTTCCACTGTATGCACACCGACCACGGCGCGTTCGACCCGCAAGTCAGCCCGGGTATCGGTGAGGCGCAGCGCATCGAGGGGCAGGGGGGCATCGCCGTCGGGGCTTTCTGTCTCGGCGCTGCTGGCCGCCTCGGGGCCCGCCAGCAGGAGTAGCGCAGGGTCCAGCAGGTTCATGCGCAACACCGCGTCAATTTGCGGGCTTTCCGCGGCGGCATAGCGCACTGTGCCGCTGCCCTGGGTGGCGCCGCTCTCCAGCTCCACTTCCAGCTCGGCGAGGCGCTGGTCCAGCCTGACGCTTCCGTTGGCCCGGAGCGTTACCGGTGTCGGCGTGGCTCCAGTCAGTTCGCCTTCCAGTCCCTGCAGGTTGAGAGTCTGGGAGTCGGCGCTGGCGCTAAAAATGGTGGCGAGCTCGAGGTTCATGCTGGGTTCGCCCGGCATGCGCAGTTCCAGTTTCAGGGAGGCGGGGTTGCCCTCCAGGTTGAGATCGGTACCCCTGAGCATCGGCAGCTCGAGAACCACGGGTCCGGCGCCGGCGGGTTGTTGCAGGATGATGCGCGCATCGGTGAGCCGCAGGCTGGCAACGTTCAGGGCCAGCGGCGCGCCGAAGACGGCGCCGACGCTGCTCTCCGCAGTGTCCTGCAGGGCCTGCCGGCGCGTGGCGTAGAAGCGTTCCAGTTCCGCATCCGAGAGGGTGGCGAGATCGGGCGCCTCGATCTCCGCCCTGGCTGGCAGGGTGACTACCAGGCCGTCCAGTTCCAGACCCTTGATGATAACTTCCCGCGACAGCAGTGGCCGCAGGAACACTTCGACGGACAGCTCCCGGACACTGATCTCCGGCGGTTCCTCGCCGGGGAGCTGCAAGCCGGCATCGCCCAGGCGCAGGGCCAGGCGCGGGAACAGGGTCAGGCCGGCATCGCCGCGGACGGTCAGCCGCGCACCGCTGCGCTCCTCCAGCTGCTCCGTCGCAATTTTGACCAGCCTTTCTTGGTCGAGCACCAGTGGCACCACCACCACGGCTACAATCACCAGCAGAAGGGGAATGCCGAGCAGGTAGAGCAGGATTCTGGTCATGGGAGCCTCTCCTCAAGGGGGGTCAGGTCCCGTATTGTAGCAAATGTAATTTGCTACAATACGGGACCTGACCCCGCCCCGGCGCAGGCAGTAACGAAAGCGGCCCGGAACAGGTTCCGGGCCGCTGAGGGACCAGGCGATTGCTAGAAGTTGTAGCCGACTGCCAGGCCGTAGGTCCGGGGCTCAATCGAGAACACGTTGGTGTACATGCCCGAGGAGGGATCGGTGACGTACATGGCGACCAGGTGGTCGTCGTCGGCGATGTTCTTGATGTAGGCCCTGGCGTACCAGCGGTTGTCAGCCGAGGTATAGGTCGCCTGGGCATTCCAGATATCCCAGGAGTCTATGCGGTCGATTTCCCGGTTGAACAGGCGCGCATACATTTCGTCCTGCCAGTAGTAGTCGACCCGCAGGCTCAGTTCGCTGCTGTCCTGCAGGGCAAAACTGTACTGCGCCCCCAGACTTGCCGACCACTCGGGCGATTGTTGCAGCTGGTTGCCGTCCAGGTTCTGGCTGATGCCGTCGGTAATGGGAAGACCCGCATCGGCCAGGGCGCTGCAACTGGTGAACGGCGAGCCGGCGAGCGCAGTGAAGACATCCGGCGGCAACAGCGCCACGCAGTTGGAGGCATTGGACAGATCCTTCAGCAGGGTGACGTCGCTGCGGCCAGCGGTGGGGTCGCGGGTGTCCACGCTTTCGAAGTCCTTCACCTCCGTGTTGAGATAGGCGATATTGGCATTCAGCAGCCAGTTCGTCGTGGGCGCGAACACGAACTCTGCCTCGCCTCCCCAGATTCCCGCATCCGTGTTCTCGTTGAATGAGGTGCGATTGACGATCTTCGATACCTGCATATCGGTATAGTCGTAGTAGAAGGCGCTGAAATTCGCCTGCAGGGTGTTGTTCAGCAGGGTGTTCTTTACCCCGATCTCCAGCGCGTCCACGAACTCCGGTTGGAAGTCAGGCTTCTGACTGGGAAACTGGACCGGGTCGAAGGGTGGGTTGAAGCCGCCGCCCTTGTAGCCGCGCGAATAGGACGCGTAGGCCAGCGTATCCGCGGACACCGACCAGTCCAGCACGATGCGCCCGGTGGTTTCCTTCCAGTCATTTTTTGCCCGGCGGGTTGCCGTGGGAATGGGCAGGTCCGCGCCGTAGGGCTGTAAAACCGGGAGGCCCGTCACCGGATCATTGTTGAGCAGGATCTGGCGATCCTCGATTGTCTTTTCATCAACGGTATAGCGGGCGCCGACGGTCAGCTTCAGGGTATCGGTGAGTTCATAGTAGACCTCGCCGAACAGCGCCTGGGAATTGATATTGTAGTCGCCGGTCTCGTTGTTGAAGTTGGGCCCAACCCAGCCCAGGCCGTCCAGCCCCAGGGCGGCGCCGGGGAACACCGCGGAGAAATAATCCAGGCCGGTCGCGAACACCCAGTACTGGTTTTCCAGGTCGACATCCATCCAGAAGCCGCCTACCAGAAAGTTGAAGGGGCCGTCAAAGTCCGACTGCAGGCGCAGCTCGGCGGAGAGCTGCTCCGAGGACTGGTTGGACTGGTCGTAGGACTCGAGGCCCACGCTGTAGGAGTCGATATGGCCTCCGATCAGGCCGGTGGATTCGGTCGAGGGCGCCGAGATCGGGAACAGGCCATCGCTATAGAAGGTGCTCACCGCGGTGGGTGCGACAAAGGGCAGGAAGGCCGGCAGCGTGCGCGGCCCATCCACGGTCCACTGGTAATCCATCTGGGACAATACTTCGGTATCCTGGTAGCCGCCGACAAAGGTCAGGGTGTATTCGTCGAGTTCCTGGGCGATGGTCAGGGTTGCCAGCTTTTCATCGGCCTCGTAGATGGGGTCGCGTTCGGAGATGACCTTGCGCAGGTCCCGGGGTACCGCGCCACGCTCATTGGAACCGAACGGGAACAGACCCAGCGGGCCCAGCACTGCGTCCGAGGACAGGATATTGGCAAGCTGGGACGACGGGTTGGGCACATCAAAATCGAGTTTGTCCGGCAGGCAGCCGAGTACGCCGCTGGGGTCGTTGTGGCACATGGTTTTCTGGCTGCGGGTGCGGGTGCTGTCTTCGTCAAACCAGGACAGCATCAGGTCCACCTGGGTGGTTTCGGTGGGCAGCCAGCGGAACGAAGCGCGCGCCGATACCTGGTCGCGGCCGTCGACGTCGGTACCGGTGAACAGGTTCTCGGTGTAGCCTTCCCGATCCAGCCAGAGACCGGCAAAGCGCATGGCGAAGCTGTCATTCAACGGGATATTGATCGCGCCGCTGATTTTCTTGTGGTCGTAGTTGCCATACTGCCCCTCGACGCTACCTTCGAAGCCATCTGTACGGGCACCCCGGGTGATCATGTTGGCGGCGCCGCCCGTGGAATTGCGGCCGTACAGTGTCCCCTGCGGCCCGCGCAGGATCGCGATCTGCTCGACATCGTAATATTCGGTCTCGAACAGGCGCGGCGAAATCAGCGGTACCTCGTTGACATGGACCCCGACACCACTGTCTGCCGAGGCGGCTACCAGGTTGGTGCCGACCCCGCGGATCTGGAAGTTGTTGCCGGTGAAGTTGCCCTTGTTGTAGGACACGTTGGGCGCGGTAAAGCGCATGTCGGCAAAACCGTTGATCTGTTTGGCGCGCAGGGCGGATTCATCGAATGCGGTGATCGCGATAGGTACGTCCTGCACGGATTCCGCGCGTTTCTGTGCTGTTACAATAACCTCTTCGAGCTGGGCGTGGGCGGGAGCGCCGAGAGCGGTAGCGGTTGCGGCAACGATGGCAATGTACAGGGGGCTGATGCTGTGATGAGCGGAAGTTTTCATACAGTTTCCCACATAGTTATATTTATCGAAGGTTTTAGTATGTCAAGCTAGTGACCATTCAATAATAGTCACAATTGCAGGCGTGTGGCAACAATGCCGCAATAGCCAGTCTGGATATCGAGGGAGTAATGAAAATCACTCTGCAACAGCTACAAAACAGCGTCGGCCTGACCCGGGGCTGGGGCGATTTCCCGGGGGGAAGCTGAGATGGAGAAACTTCCCCGCGCCATCGTCAACCCGATCAATTCCCTGAACCTGTTGTCCCGGGCGGAAATCGAGTCCTTTACCACGACCCGCGGCGAGCTGTTTGACCTGTATCGTCGCTGTGCCCTGGCGATCCTCAACACCGACAGCAACGAGGACGACGCCGCGGAAATCTATGAGAATTTCTCGGATTTTGACCTGCGCCTGGTGCCGCAACCGCGGGGTCTGCGCCTGGAGCTGTTCAATGCACCGGCCCAGGCCTTCGTCGATGGGCGCATGATCCGCGGGATCCAGGAGCACCTGTTCTCCGCGCTGCGCGACATTGTCTACACCGATATCAAGCTGGGTGCGGACCTCTCGGGCTCTTCAGCGGAGGCGACCAACCTGGTGTTCCGGATCCTGCGCAATGCCAACGTGGTGCTCCCGGATGTGTCGCCGCGCCTGGTTGTGTGCTGGGGTGGCCACGCCATTCCGCGGGAGGAATACGACTACGCCAAGGATGTGGGCTATGCTTTGGGCCTGCGCGGGCTGGATATTGTCACCGGCTGCGGTATCGGTGCCATGAAAGGGCCGATGAAAGGCGCGGCGGTGGGGCATGCCAAGCAGCAGATCAAGAATGGCCGCTATATCGGCATCAGCGAGCCCGGCATCATTGCTTCCGAGTCACCCAATGCCATTGTCAACGAGCTGGTGATCATGCCGGACATCGAGAAGCGGCTGGAGGCCTTCGTGCGCCTGGCCCACGCCATCGTGGTGTTCCCGGGAGGCGTCGGCACGGTGGAGGAGGTGCTGTATCTGCTGGCCATCCTCATGCATCCCGATAATGCCGAGAGCCTGCCGCTGGTGTTTGCCGGACCCGCGCACTGCGAGGAGTATTTCGCGGAACTGGAGCGCTTCCTGGTGGGCTGCCTGGGCGAGGAGGTGAAAGGTTACTACCAGATAATTCTCGGCGACCCGCACCAGGTCGGCCGCAGCGTGCGCAAGGCGGTGCAGGAACAGCATTCCCGCCGGCGCAAGACGCAGCAGGCCTACTACTTCAACTGGGAGTTGGCGATCACCGGCGACCTGCAACAGCCATTCGTTCCCACCCATGCCAACATGGCAGCGCTGGAGCTGCACGATGACCTGCCGCGACACGAGCTGGCCGCCCAGCTGCGCCGGACGTTCTCTGGTCTGGTGGCCGGCAACGTCAAGGCGTTTGGCATCGAGCAGGTGAACAAACACGGGCCCTTTCAGCTGCACGGCGAGCCGCGCCTGCTCCAGCATATGGACCGGCTGCTGCGCATGCTGGTGAAGCAGAAGCGCATGAAGCTGGGGGAGGGCGAGCACGATTACCAGCCCTGTTACCGGATCTGAAACCACGCTAACCATCAGGCAGGATCACCATGCAAATACTGTATCGCAGCGCCTTCGAGCTGGCGCAAGACATCAAGGCCGGGCACTTGTCCTCGGTTCGGGTACTGGAGTTCTTTCTCGACCGCATCGAGCGTTTCAACGGCGACCTGAATGCGGTCGTGGCGCTGGATGTGGAGCGCGCGCGAGAACGCGCGGTGGCAGCCGACGCCGCCGCCGCGCGCGATCAGGACTGGGGCCCGCTGCACGGGGTGCCGCTCACGATCAAGGACGCCTACTGTACTGCGGGCCTGGTCACCGTTGGCGGTATTCCCGACTGTCGCGACAATATTCCCGCCACCAATGCCGACGCCGTGCAGCGCTATATCGATGCCGGCGCCATCGTGTTCGGCAAAACCAATGTTCCTTTCATGAGCGCCGATCTGCAGACATTCAATGAGGTTTATGGTGTCACCAACAATCCGTGGAACACCGCGCGGACCTGCGGTGGCTCTTCCGGTGGCGCTGCCGCGGCTTTGGCTGCTGGCCTGACCCCACTGGAAGTGGGCAGCGATATCGGTGGCTCCATTCGTTCCCCCAGCCATTTCAACGGCGTGTTCGGTCACAAGAGTAGTTTTGGCATCATCTCTCACGCCGGCCACCTGCCGCCGGGGGAGGGCGTTCTGTCGCAGCCGGACCTGTCCGTGGTGGGGCCGCTGGCGACCTGCGTCGATGACCTGGAGCATGCCCTGGACCTGTTGTTAGGGCCCAGCACCAGCGATGCGCCGGCCTGGCAGGTAAACCTGCCGCCGCCCAGCTTCAGGGAGACAGGCGGCCTGCGGGTTGCGGTGTGGGCGGACGATCCCTTTTGTCCGGTGGACAGCGAGGTTCTGCGCTGCATCAACAGCGTGGCGGGCACCCTGCAGCATCTCGGTGCCCGGGTCGACCTGGAAGCGCGACCGGAGATAGACCCGGAGGCCAACTACCGCAACTATGTGCAGCTGCTGACGGCGGTCATGGCAGGCACCATGCCCGATTCCGTGCGCGAGATGGCGGCGGAGGTGGTGGCCGCCGCGGACCCAGCGGACGACAGCGATTTTCTGCAGCAGATGCGTGGGGTCGCGCTCAGCCACAGTGCGTGGCAGCGGGAGAACGAGATCCGGCTGCATACCCGGGCCGCATGGTCGCGTTTTTTCGAGGATTTTGATGTTCTGCTGTGCCCCTGTGTGCACGTGCCGGCCTTCCCGCACGACCACACGCCGGACATGCTGCAGCGCACTCTGCAGGTCAAAGGGGCGGAGCGGCCCTACATCGAGCTCCTGCGCTGGGCGGGTCTGACGATCAATGCCTACCTGCCGGCTACCGTGGTGCCGGCAGGCCTGACGCTGGATGGGCTGCCGGTGGGGGTGCAGGTGGTTTCCCGCTATCTGGGCGACCGCACTACCCTGGCGGTGGCGCGATTGCTGGAGCGCCACCACCGCGCCTTCACCGCACCGCCCGGGTACGCCCAGTAATTTTAAAACCGGCGAGAATGCGCCAGAGTACAGCCAACAACAACAGCAGTACTGCGACGCAGATTAGCAAAAGCAGCCAATAGTTGGCTGCCAGCACGCGCAGCGAATTTGCGTGCAATTGCTGCAGTGACTCGTAGCCTGGCGGCATTTCCAGCACGCCAACCCGGCGCGCATAGTCGGCATAGTCCCGCTGCATCTGCGCGAACAGGGCGGGCTCGGTGCGGGCCAGGTCACGGGTTTCGCCCGGGTCGCGCGCAAGGTTGTACAGCTTCCATTCCCCGTCGCCATAGGGTGGCAGGTTGCGCACCAGCTTGAAGTCCCCGCGGAACAGGGCGGCATTGCCGGCGGTTTCGATGCCGGTGGCGACATCAGGCGGGTAGACCCGGTCCGCTTCACCGCGCAGCAGGGGCAGCAGGCTGCGCCCGGTCATGGCCTCGGCCACCGGTTGCTGCACCAGGTCCAGCAGGGTGGGGGCAATATCGGCGGCGATGGCGAAGGCCGGTTGCAGCTTGTCGGGAGCGATTCCCGGCCCCGCGATGATAAGCGGCACCCGCAGGCCGCCCTGGCCGCTGTAGAACTTGAACAGGTCGCTGGGGCCGGCGGCGGCGCTGGCCCAGGCCGGGCCAATAAAGCCGTAGCTGCCGGGCTCGCCCAGGGTTTCGACCGTGGTGGCGTCGTAACCCACCAGTTGCAGCCACAGCCGCATCGCGGCGGAGTCGACGGGGTCGGCCGCTTCGGGCCCGTTGTCCGACGTAACAACAAACAGGGTGTTGTCATACAGGCCCTGCAGCCGCAGGTACTCGATAAAGCGCCCGATATGGTGGTCCATGGCCTCGATCATGCCGGCGTTGACTTCCATGCGGCGGCTGAACAGCTGGCGCTCAGCTTCGTTCAGCGCGCTCCAGTCCGCCAGCGCCGGGTGTATGGGTGCCAGGGCTGAATCCTCCGGCACCAGGCCGCGATCCCGGGCGCGCTGCCAGCGTTCAGTTCGCAGTGCCTGCCAGCCGTCGTCATAGACGCCGCGGTAGTTATCGCTGAATTCGCGCGGGGCCTGCACCGGTATGTGCACCGCCTGGAACGCGAGGTAGGCGAGGAAGGGCTGCCGCGCCGGTTGCCCTTCCTCGATGTACTCCAGCATTTTGTCGACGATAAAAGCCGAGGAGTAGAAATCCTCCGGCAGGGTTGCGGGCGCGCCGTCCTCGAACCAGGGTGCCGTCCTGTAGAACGGCAGGTAGGGGCGCTGCTCCCAGTTGTCGGCACCGGAGGCGTCGAGAACAAACGAGCGTTCGAAGCCGTGGTGGTTGGGGAGCTGCCCCGGCCCGTGGCCCAGATGCCACTTGCCGGTCATCAGGGTGCGATAACCCAGCGGCTGCAGGCGCGCGGCAATGGTCTCGACACCGGGCTCCAGGTACATGCTGTAGCCGGGCTGGCCCCGGTGTTCCGGCGGCAGTACTTCGGGAATGGTGGCGACTCCGGTCAGGTGGTTGTCCATGCCGGTCAGCAGCATGGCCCGGGAGGGCGCGCACATGGGCGTGGTGTGGTAATTGGCGAACAGCACCCCCTGTTCCGCCAGGGCATCAATGTTGGGGGTGTGCGCCTCGCCGCCATAGGCGCTGAAATCCATCAGCGCGACGTCATCTGCCAGGATCAGGACGATGTTGGGGCGCGCGGGCTCGGCAGCCGCCAGCGAGCTGGCCAGCATCCCGGCGCAGAACAGCAGGGCACCGCGCCAGGTGATGGAGCGAGAAGCCGATGTGAACATGGTCGAACTCCTCGTGGGCTAGAACTCCGGGTTTATTCGCGCCCGGCCTGGAAGCGTACCAGCCATGCTGCCACGCGGGCGGAGATATCGGTAGCGTAGTCCTTCATCGCACTCAGCCAGCCCTCCTCCTGGCGCAGGTCGTAATCCTCGTGGGCCCGGGCAATAACGTAGGCGTGAATCTGTTCCACCTGGGCCGCATCCAGCACGTCGTCAAACCGCGGCATGCCGGCCCGCTCCATCAGGCCGTCCAGCACCACCGCGGCAAAATTCTCGTGCCAGACCGGGGCCAGGTAGCGCAAGTCGGGGATGGAACCGTCACCGGACACATCGGCGCCGTGGCAGCGGGCGCAGTAGCGATTGAACGCGGCGCGCCCCTCGGCCAGGTCCTCTGCCGTCGCCTCGGGCTGGGGCGGCGGTGCCGGGCGTTCCGGCGCGGGAGTTGCGGGCAGCGAGGCATCTCCGCCCAGCTTGAAGGCCACGATGCGGTTGTTGGGATTGCCGGTGGGGAACGACCGGCCCGTGTTCATGGTCAGCGCGCCGCCGCGACCAACCGCGACCGCGACGTACTGCTCGCCGTTGACCCGATAGCTCACCGGGCCCGCCATCACGCTGTTCAGCGTCTCGAAATTCCACCGCAGCTCGCCGTTGTCCGCCTGTACCGCGATAAAGCGTCCGTCCGACGTGCCCTGGAAAACCAGGTTGCCACCGGTGGCGAGGACGCCGCCGTTGTGAATGTTCGGGTGCGGCAGCTTCCAGGCTGGCTTCTGGCTCACCGGGTCCCAGGCCAGCAGGTGGGCCTTGGGCAGGTGCCGCAGCATGGCCTGGGTGAAGCGCTGGGAGTAGCCCTCCTGATTGAATTCATAGCCCGTGTTGTAGTGGCGCTTTAGATGCTGGTAATCGACGGGCGCGACTTCGTCGTAGAGCATGCCCATGTCCAGCTCGGGAATGTAGAGCAGGCCGGTGTCGGGGCTGTAGGCCATGGGGTGCCAGTTGTGTCCGCCCATGGCTGAGGGGAACACCATGGCCGGTTCGCCGTCGTAGTCCTGGCCGGGGTTTTCCTGCGGCCGGCCGCTGTCCATGTCGTAGCCGCTGGCCCAGGTGACGGTAGTGTAGGGCTCCGCCGACAGCAGTTTGCCGGTGGCGCGGTCGATAATGTAGACGAAACCGGCCTTCGGTGCGTGCAGAATCACCTTGCGCGGCTCTCCCTCCCAGGGGATCTCCGCCAGGGTCATCTGCTGGCTGGCGGTGTAGTCCCAGGTTTCCCCCGGCACCTGCTGGTAGTGCCACAGGTACTCGCCGGTGTCCGGGTCGACGGCGACGATCGAGGTCAGGAACAGGTTGTCACCGCCACCGGGGCTGCGGATGCGCCGGTTGTGGGGCGCGCCGTTGCCCACCCCCAGGTAAAGCTGGTTGAACTCCGGATCGTAGACGATGCTGTCCCAGACCGTGCCGCCGCCGCCATAGCGCCACCACTCACCACTCCAGGTTTTGGCGGCGCGGGCCATGGCCTCGTTTTCAAAGCCCTCGGCCGGATTGCCCGGGACGGTATAAAAGCGCCAGACGAACTCGCCGGTGGCAGCGTCGTAGGCACTGACATAACCGCGGGTGCCGAACTCGGCGCCACTGTTGCCGATGAACACCTTGCCCCGGGCCACTCGTGGCGCGCCGGTAATGGCATAGGGTTTGGCGGGGTCCGTGGTCTGCACGGACCAGCGCATCTGCCCGGTGGCGCGGTCGATGGCGATCAGGCGGCCGTCGAGGGCGCCCATGAACAGCAGGTCACCCCAGGCCGCCAGGCCGCGGTTGATGGCACCGCAGCAGGCGGTGATACTTTTGCTGCGCGCTACCTGCGGGTCGAACTTCCACAACAGTTCCCCCGTGGCGGCGTCCAGCGCCCAGGCGGTGTTCCAGGCGCCGCTGAAATACAGCACGCCGTCGATCACCAGTGGCGTGGTCTGCAAGCCGAGGCGGGTGTCGGTGTCAAAGTGCCAGGCCAGGCCCAGCTCGCCCACATTGTCAGTAGTGATTTCCGCCAGTGGGGAGTAGCGCTGCTCGCTGTAGTCGCGGCCGTGGCTGAGCCAGTTGTCGGCATCGCTGCCGGCGGCGAGCAGGCGCTCATCGGTAACCGGCGCGGCGCCTGTGGGCAGGCTCAGCAGGCAGGTGAATGACAGTAACAACAGTGAGCGCATGGCAGCTCCGTTTCGGTTGATTGGGCTTGGTTTGCTGCAATTAGGCCGAGATCTGCTCCGTTTGGCTATCCGCCGCGGCACACGGCGGCGGCTGGCGCAAATACTTGTACCTTTCGGTGCCGCGTTCAGGCGGCAGCCTCTGCAGCCTCTCGCGCCGGGTTCTGTTCTGGCTCCGGGTAGATGACCTTGGCGATGTGCAGGATGTGTTTGGCGCTATCCTCGAACAGGCCGACGATATGCAGCAGCCGTGTGGCGTCGGGTGCAGTCATCAGGCCGCTGCCGATCTGTCCCAGCAGTTCGGCGCGGCGTTGCCGGCGCAGGCGTTTGATCGCCTTCAGGCGCACAATGCGGTGGTCGAGGTCGAGCTGTTTGAGTTCGCCGCTGCGCATGATCTCGAGAAAGGCCTCCTGCAGCGCCGGGGTGAGCGCGGCGTTGATGTCCGCTTGCGGCAGGTCCGCCAGCTCCAGCAGCAAATCCCGCAGCTGCACACACTCCTCTCTTGCCCAATACAGGTTGAGGAAAGTTTCCGAGAGACCGTTGCCCAGGTTCTGGGCGCCGATGCGGTTGCCGTAGTCGGCGATGGTCGCGAGCAGGATGCCCGTGCGTATGCTCTCCGCTGGCGCGGGCTCCCGGGCAGGGTCAATGATCAGGCGCCCCCGGGCCAGTAGCTGCTTGAACACCCGCTTGATTTCGGAGTGCATGGCGCTGACGCCCATCGCCGGCAGGGCCAGCACGGTGTCGTCAAGGTAGCGCAGTTTTTCCGAGCTCAGCTCGGGCTGCTTGATCCAGCGTTCCACCCGCCGCAGCAGCGGGTCTGCCAGCAGCCACATCAGCAGCAGGCCCAGCAGGTTGAACAGGGTGTGGAACAGGGCCAGGCCGGTACTGATGTTGGTGCGCCCGGCGCCGCCCGCGAGTTGCTCGGAGATCCACCACAGCGGCACCAGCAGAATCAGCGCAATGACCGCGGTCAGTACCTTCTCGGTGACGTGGACCAGGGCCAGCCGGCGGGCGTTGGCCGTGGCCCCGATACTCGCCAGCATGCTGGTGACAGTTGTGCCGATATTGGCGCCGATCACCAGTGAGGCACCGAGCAGGGGAGTCAGTACCCCGGTTACGGAGGCGGTGAGGATGATGGCGAGTGCCGCGGAGGAAGACTGGATCAGGGCTGTCAGCAGGGCACCGGACAGCACCCCGAGCATGATACCGGTCACGCCGGCGGTTCCAAGCTGGTCGATGGGGATCCAGTCGGCCACGTCAATGAAGGCGTCCCGCAGCATGCCCAGGCCCAGGAACAGCAGGCCGAAGCCCGCCAGAGCGACACCGATATGGGCGCTGCGGCCCCTGCTGAAAAACAGTTTCAACAGCATGCCGATGCCGATCAGGGGCAGGGCGATGATCTCCACTTTGATCCGCAGGCCAACCAGGGCCACGATCCAGGCGGTCATGGTGGTGCCTACGTTGCTGCCGAAAACCACCCAGGCGGCCTGCTTCAGGCGCAGCATGCCGGCATTGGTGAAACCCAGGGTGGCGACGATGACGGCGCTGGAGGATTGCACCAGCGCGGTAATGCCAAAGCCGGCCAGAGCTGCCCGCAGGCGGGTCTGGGTGGAGCGCTCGAGGAATGCCTGCAGGGAATTGCCCGCGGCAGCCTTGAGGCCGTCGGTCATCATGCCCATGCCCAGCAGCAGCAGCCCCAGCCCGCCGAGGGACATGGTGAGCGTCAGCCAGGCCATGTCATGCCCCTACCTGTGCCCTGAAGGCGGCCGGCACCGGCACTACCCGGTGTTGCTGGTAGTCAAAAAACAGGAGTGTGGTGGCGACCCTGGCAACCTCGACGCCGCTGGGGTCCTTGCTGATACGGTAGACAAACTGGAAGCTCTTGTCCTCGATATCCCGGACCCCCAGCTCCACCTTGAGCCGGTCGCCGTAGTCCGCCTCGGCCAGATAGGCGGTTTCGGCGTGGGCCATGATCAACCCCGCTTCTTCGAAGACAATCGCTTCGCTGTGCCCGAGCTGGCGGATAAAGCGCAACTGGGCCTCCATGGCGATGGAGAGCAGCCGTTCGGCACCGAGGTGGTTGGCGCTGTTTACATCGGTGTAGAGCACGTCATAGTGGGTCGCGAAGATGAAATGTTCGGGCAGAGCCAGGGTCTTGCGGGGCATGGCGGGGTCCGTCGTGCAGGGGCTGCAGGGCAAAAAGTGCATTCTAGTGCAAGCACGCGCAGCAGGGCACCCGCTTTTTCCTGCCGTTCGGTGTTGGTTGACAGCTGCCATGAGGCCCCGCAAACTCGTCACATCTACTTCAGTGTGTCTGCGACGGGGCCTTGGCCGCTATCACTAGTTCTCTATTCATGCCAGGTGACCCGGCCACGCCCGAACAGGAGGTGGCAGCAGACTATGTCATGCTCGCGGTCGACGATGACCCCGGCACCCTGCTGCTCGCGGAAACCTTTTTTGCCTCCGAGGGCTATACGGTAGCCACGGCTCTGAGCGGCGCCGAGGCGCTGGCGAGGATCGATGAAATCGCGCCAGACATCATCCTGCTCGATATCATCATGCCGGGCATGGACGGTTTCGAGGTGTGCCGCGAGATCCGCCGGCGGCCCCGGTACAAGAATACGCCCATCATCGTCCTGACTTCGCTGAACGACACCGATGCCGAGCAGCGCGCTTTTGCCATCGGTGCCTGGGATTTCGTCGCCAAACCGGTGCGCTGGTCGGCTCTTGCCTATCGTGCCCGGTTCGCATTGCGCGCCGCCGGCGTCGTGGCCATTCAGCGTTCGGCCGACCGCTTTGCCCGCGTCATCAATCAATCCCCGGACGAGATCCTGGTGTTCGCCGCCGACACCCTTGTCTTGCTCGACGAGAACATCAGCGCGCTGCGCAACCTCGGGTACAGCAAGCTGGAACTGCAGGGCATGAATTTCGCCGAGCTGCTGCACAACGGTTCCGCGCAGGGGCTGGGCGGCATGCTGCAACAGGTGCGCTTGCACCAGCAGGAGAAGTTTTCGCTGCAGCTGCGGCGCAAGGATGGTTCGGTCTACCCCACCGAGGGCACCCTGCTGTATACCGAAGACGACGACCCCAGTGTATTCGTCGCTATCCTCCAGGACACCAGCGAACGCCAGCGCATCCAGCAGGAACTGCACCGGCTGGCGCATTACGATGAGATGACCGGCCTGGCCAACCGTCGGCTGCTGGAGCAGCAGGCGGTTAAGTTGCTGGCCCGGGCCACCCGGCAGGGGCACCGCTGTGCGGTGTGCATGCTGGATCTCGACGGCTTGCGCCATATCAACGACACCCTCGGCCCGGCGGTCGGGGACGGCCTGATCCGCGAAGTGTCCTCGCGGCTCGCCCGTGCGGTGCGTCCGGGTGACCTGGTCGCCAGGGATGAAAGCCTCGGCCTGGAGAGCCTGGGGATGCAGCTGGCGCGGTTCGGGGGCGATGAGTTCGTGGTTGTGCTCAGTGACTTTTCCGACACGCTGGATGCCGCCAGGGTGGCGGACCGTATTCTCGCCACCATCGCCGAGCCCTGCGAGCTGCCGCAGGGAGTCCGGCACAGCCTGACCGCATCCATGGGCATCTCGGTGTACCCCGACGACGGCGCCAACTTCGATGTGCTCGTACAGCGGGCGCACACGGCGATGTTCGATGCCAAGCAATCCGGCAGGAATCGCTACGCTTTCTACACCGAGGCACACAATCACAAGGTCTTTTCCCGAATGCAGCTGGAGTCCGAGCTGCGTACCGGGCTACAGGAAAATGAGTTCGAGCTGCACTATCAGCCGCTGGTGGACAGTGCCCTGCAGCGGGTGGTGGGCGCCGAGTGCCTGCTGCGCTGGCGACATCCCGATGGCCTCCGCTATCCCGACAGCTTCATTCCCCTGGCGGAGGAAACCGGCCTGATCCTGCAGTTGGGAGACTGGGTGCTGGAGGCAGCGGTCAGTCAGCTGTCGGCGTGGGCGGATCAGCTGCCAGAACCCTTCGATCTTTCAATCAACGTGTCGGCGCTGCAGGTGCGCGACGATGCCTTCCTGAATCGCGCCCGCGAACTGCTGGCAGACAATCCGGGTGCCGCCAGGCATCTGGTGTTTGAGCTGACTGAAAGCAGCCTGATCCAGGATATGGAGAGTACGGCCCGCTGGTTGCAGGACCTGCGCGCGCTCGGCGTGCGCATCGCCATTGACGACTTCGGGACCGGCTACTCGGGGCTGCACTACCTGGTGAAATTGCCCGTGCAGACCCTGAAGATAGACCGCATGTTTGTCAGCGGCATAGACCGGGATGGGGAGCAGGCCGCAGTGGTCTCCGCCATTTTCCAGATGGCCCGTGCCCTGCACATGGAGATCGTGGTGGAGGGTGTGGAGACTCGCGAGCAGCTGCAGATCGTCGCCGCCATGGGCGCCTGCGTTGTGCAGGGCTGGCTGATCAGCAAGGCTTTGCCGGCGCCGGAATTCGGCGTATTTATCGGGCAGTTCCCGGCCTAAAGCGCCAATTGTTCCGCAATATAGTCCATGTTAACCGCAATTTAGTCCCTTTGCCCCTGCCCCTCTCCGCAGTATGCTTACCGGCTAATATAAGAATCCCGTCTATAGTCAGGTGATGGGATCCCCTATCCGCAAGCAGCACGACAGGAGTGTGAGCCATGGCCAAAGCACAGGAAATTCAGGAAGGTAACGAAGTTCAGCAGGAAATCGCCGCGATGCTGGCGCGCGCCCGGGCGGCGCAGGCAGCAATCGAGCACTATACCCAGGAGCAGGTCGACGAATTGATCACCGCCATGGTGTGGTCGGTGGCGCGCGAAGACGTCTCCGAGAAGATCGCGCATCATACCGTCGAGGAAACCCAGCTCGGCAACTACGACGGCAAGTTCCTCAAGATTCATCGCAAGACCCGCGCTACCCTGGTGGATATCATCAATGACAAATCGGTGGGCGTGATCGAGGAGGATCCGGTCCGCAACATCATCAAGATCGCCAAGCCCGTTGGCGTGATCGCCGCGCTGTCGCCCTCCACCAACCCGGAAGCGACGCCGGTAATCAAGGCCATCTCCGCGGTCAAAGGGCGCAATGCGATCATTATTGCGCCACACCCCCGCGCCAAGCTGACCAACAAGATGATCTGCGATTACATGCGCGAAGCCATCGTTGCCATGGGCGCGCCGGCGGACCTGGTGCAAAGCATCGACGTGCCCTCCCTGGACAAGACCAACGAGCTGATGCGCCAGTGTGACCGCATCCTGGCAACCGGTGGCGAGGCCATGGTCACCGCCGCCTATTCCTCGGGCACCCCGGCCCTGGGCGTGGGCGCGGGCAACGCGGTGATCACGGTTGACGACACCGCGGACCTGAACGACGCCGCGGAGAAAATCCGCATCTCCAAGACCCTGGACCTGGCGGCCTCCTGTTCCTCGGACAACTCGGTGCTGGTGTTCGAGTCCGTCTATGACGCGTTCCTGGAGAAACTGAAGCACGAAGGCGGCTACGTCATCGAGGGCGAGGACAAGCAGAAGCTGCAAAGCGTCATCTGGGTGGACGGGCAGCTGAACCCCAACATCGTCGCCCAGCACGCCACGACCATCGCCGGCCGCGCCGGCATCGACTTGCCTGAGGGCAAGCAGTTCCTGATCGTGCCTGAAGTCGGCGCCGGCCCGGAGCACCCTTTCTCCGGCGAAAAGCTGACCGTGACCATGGCCCTGTACAAGGTGAAGGATATTGACGAGGCCATCGAGATGACCAACCGTATCCAGGCCTATCAGGGCCAGGGGCACAGCTGCGGCATCTACTCCAACAGCGACGACAACATTCTCAAGCTGGCCATGGCCACGCGCACCTCGCGGGTGATGGTGAACCAGCCCCAGGCCCCCTCCAACAGCGGCAACCTGTGGAACGGCATGCGGCAGACCTTCTCCCTGGGCTGCGGCTCCTGGGGTGGCAACAGCATCAACCACAACATCACCTGGCGCGACCTGATCAATGAGACCTGGGTGTCCAGGCCGCTGGCCCAGAACAAGGTGATCCCCAGCGACGAGGAATTGTTCGGCAAAGTCATGAACCGCTTCTGAGGAGCCTGAGCCATGGATTTTTCGGTTTCCGAGGAACAACAATCCTTTATTGACAGCGCGCGCGCCTTCTCCAAGGGCGCGCTGGCACCGAACGCGGCGCAGTGGGATGAGGACTCCTTTTTCCCCAAGGATGCGCTGCGCCAGGCCGGCGAGCTCGGTTTCATGGGCATGTATACCCCCGAGCACGCCGGTGGCCTGGGCCTGGGGCGGCTCGACGCCAGCCTGATTGTGGAAGAGTTGGCGCGGGGCTGTACCACCACTGCCGCGTTCCTCACTATCCACAACATGGCCACCAGCATGATCGGCAACTACTGCAGCGAGGCCGTTATCGAGGCCTGGTGCCCGGCCCTGGTCAGCGGCGAGAAGCTGGCGTCCTATTGCCTGACCGAGCCCGGCGCCGGTTCCGATGCTGCCTCCCTGCGCAGCTCGGCAAAGCGTGACGGTGATGACTACGTCGTCAACGGCAGCAAGGTGTTCATTTCCGGCGCCGGCGACACCGATGTGCTGGTGGTGATGCTGCGCACCAGCGACAACGGCTCCCGCGGCATCACCGCGCTGCTGGTGCCGGCGGATGCGGAAGGCATCAGCTATGGCAAGAAAGAGGCCAAGATGGGCTGGAATGCGCAGGCTACCCGCATGGTCACGTTCGACAATGTACGGGTGCCGGTGGGCAATCGCCTGGGCGAGGAGGGGCAGGGCTTCGCCATCGCGATGATGGGCCTGGACGGCGGGCGCATCAATATCGCTACCTGCAGCGTCGGTACCGCCCAGCAGGCGCTGGAAGAGGCTGCCGCCTATGTCCAGGAGCGGCGCCAGTTCGACACCGCCATCGCGGACTTCCAGCACACCCAGTTCAAGCTCGCGGACATGCTCACCGAGCTGGTCGCGGCACGGCAGATGGTGCGTCTCGCCGCCAGCAAGCTCGACCACAAGGATCCGCAGGCGTCGACCTACTGTGCCATGGCCAAGCGCTTTGCCACCGACGTGGGCTTCAATGTCTGCAACGATGCCCTGCAGCTGTTCGGCGGCTACGGCTATATCCGCGAGTACCCGATGGAGCGCCACGTGCGCGACACCCGGGTCCACCAGATTCTGGAAGGCACCAACGAAATCATGCGGGTCATCGTGGCCCGGAAAATGCTGATGGACGGCGCACTGGAGGTCATTAAATGAGCCTGAGCACATCCGACAAACTCAAAGTCGAGGTCCGCGGCCACACCGCCCTGGTCACCATCGACAACCCGGCGGCCAATACCTGGGACACCGAGAGCCTGCCCGCCCTGCGCGACCTGGTTAACAAGCTCAATCAGGAAGACACCATTTTTGCCCTGGTGCTGACCGGCGCCGGCGACAAGTTCTTCTCCGCCGGCGCCGACCTGAAGCTGTTTGCCGATGGCGACCCTGGCACTGCCCGGACCATGGCGGAATACTTTGGCGAGGCGTTTGAGACCCTGGCGGATTTCCGCGGCGTGTCCATTGCCGCGGTCAACGGCTTTGCCATGGGTGGCGGCCTGGAAGTGGCCATGGCCTGCGATATCCGCATTGCCGAGGAGCAGGCACAGATGGCGCTGCCGGAAGCAAAGGTCGGCCTGCTGCCCTGCGCCGGCGGCACCCAGCGCCTGGCGCGGCTGGTGGGCGAGGGCTGGGCCAAGCGCATCATCCTCTGTGGCGAGCGCGTGGACGCAGCAACCGCGCTGCGCATCGGCCTGGTGGAGGAAGTGGTACCCAGGGGCGAGGCGCTGGCCAAGGCGCTGGCCCTGGCGGAGCAGGTGGGCGGACAGAGCCCTGGCGCCGTCGCCTCCTGCAAGACGCTGATCCACAGTGGCCGGGACATCGAAATCGGCAGCGGCCTGGCGCTGGAGCGGGACCTGTTTGTGGACCTGTTCTCCACCGAAGACCAGCGCGAGGGCGTCAACGCCTTCCTGGAAAAGCGCAAGCCCGAGTGGAAGAACCGCTAAGGATCCAACCATGTCAGATGCAGCTGTAATTATCGAGGAACTGGATTGCGCCCACCTGAAAGTGGGCCGCCTGACTCTCAACGTACCGAAAACACTGAATTCCCTCACCCTGCCAATGGTGGACACGCTGCAGCAGCAGCTGGATGCCTGGCGCGACGACCCGGCGATAGCCGCAGTGTTTATCGACGGCAGCGGTGAAAAGGCCTTCTGTGCCGGCGGTGACGTGCAGGCCCTGCACCGCTCCGCCACTGCGACCCCCGGCGGCCCCTGCGAGGAGGCGGAAGCCTTCTTCGCGCGGGAATACCGCATGAACTACACCCTGCACACCTGGCCCAAGCCGATCATCTGCTGGGGCCACGGTATCGTCATGGGCGGCGGCCTCGGAGTCATGGCCGGCTGCTCGCACCGGGTCGTGACCGAGGCCACCCGCATCGCCATGCCCGAGATTACCATTGCCCTGTTCCCGGACGTGGGCGGCAGCTGGTTTCTCAACCACATGCCCGGCAAGTCGGGGCAGTTCCTGGCCCTCACCGGGGCCTCGATCAACGCTGCGGATGCGGTGTTCACCGGTCTCGCCGACCGGTTTATCGGCAGCGAGCACAAGGCTACCGTGCTGGAGCAGCTGCGCCGCAGCCGCTGGAGCGAAGACACCGCGGACAACCATGCCCAGGTGCGCCACATCCTGCGCCCGCTGACCGGGCAGAGTGTCGGCAGCATGCCCGGCGGCCAGGTGGAACCGCATCTGCGGCTGATCAATGCCCTCTGTGACGGCGACGATGTGCACCAGGTGGTGGACACCATCACCGGGCAGCAGACCGAGGATCCCTGGCTGGCGAAGGCGCGCGACGGCCTCGCTCACGGCTCGCCGCTGGCCGCCCTGTGGATCACCCGCCAGTTGCAGGAGACCCGCCACGCCTCCCTGCGCGAGGTGTTCCAGGCCGAAATCCGGCTCGCCACCAATGTCGTGCGCTACCCGGAGTTTGCCGAGGGCGTGCGCGCCCTGCTGCTGGACAAGGATCGCAACCCCGCCTGGGCTTTCCCGCGGACGCGGGATGTACCGCAAGACCTGCTCGACTCATTTTTCCAGGCGCCGTGGGCTGAAAACCCGCTGGCGGACCTCTAACAGCACAGGAGTTTTCCATCATGGCGCAAGTCGCGTTTATCGGCCTCGGCAACATGGGCGGCCCCATGGCCAGCAATCTGGTCAAGGCCGGCCATACCGTACAGGTGTTTGATCTCTCCGAGGCTGCCTGCCAGCAGCTCGCGGACGCTGGAGCCACGGTCGCAGCCTCCGCCAGTGATGCGGTGGTTGGCGCCGAGTACGTGATCTCCATGCTGCCCGCGGGCAAGCACGTGGCCGGCGTTTATCTGGGTGACGACGGCCTGCTGGCACAGCTTGGCAGCGGTACCACCGTGCTCGACTGCAGCACCATCGACGCCCCCACCTCGCGTGAGGTTGGCAAGGCCGCGGCGGACCTGGGTATCGGCTTCATGGACGCGCCGGTCTCCGGCGGCGTTGCCGCGGCCGCGGCGGGCACCCTGGCGTTCATGTGCGGTGGTGAAGCTGCCACCTTCGAGAAAGCGAAGATCATCCTCGCCGATATGGGCAAGAACATCTTTCACGCCGGAACCGCGGGTGCGGGCCAGGTGGCCAAGGGCTGCAACAACATGCTCCTGGCGATCCACATGATCGGCACCTGTGAGGCGCTGGAAATGGGCGTGCGCAACGGCCTGGACCCAAAGGTTCTGTCCGAGATCATGCTCGCCAGCTCCGGCCGCAACTGGTCGCTGGAAGTCTACAACCCCTACCCCGGGGTGATGGAAAAGGCGCCCGCCAGCAACGATTACAAGCCCGGATTCATGGTCGACCTGATGGCCAAGGACCTGGGCCTGGCGATGGCTATTGCCGAGCACAGCGGGGTGGACAACCGCATGGGCAAGCTGGCCCGGCAGTTGTACACCCAGCTGCAGGAAGACGGCATGGGCCAGCAGGATTTCTCCAGCGTGATGCAGAAGCTGGCGGCCAAATCCTGAGCGTGCTTCAGGCTCCCCAGCGCATCAGGTTGAGGAACTCGCGCCGGTTCTTCGGGCCGTAGGTGCGAAAATGCGGGTCGGGTTGCGCGCGGTAGTCGCTGCGCAGGGCGGCCACCGTATCCAGGCCGAAGCGGGGCATTAGATCCGCCACCTGCTGGCCGTAGGGCTTGAGCGCGTTGAGCCCGAATACCTTGGCGCGCAGCGCCGCCGTCATCTTCGGGTAGCCGTATAGCTGCTGCAGCTTGTCCGCGATCTGGAAGCTGCGGAAGGCCTGAATCTGGTCCTGTGGCGAGCCGTACCAGATCGAGTCGGTGCCCCAGAGCACGTTGTCCTCCCCCACGTAGCTCAGCAGCTTGCCCAGGCTGTGGGCGGCGCTGTCCGGATCCCGCATCAGGTAGCGCCAGGTGCTCCCCAGCTCTGCATAGACATTGCTGTTGGGGGCGATGCCGTTGTCCCGCAGCGACGTTACCAGGGCGTCGATACCATCCTCCCGGTTCGGGTCGTAGGGCCCCTCGGCGGTCCCCGCCACATAGCCCGAGTGGTACACCAGGAAGCTCAAGTCCGGGTACAGTTTGGCGACCCGGCCGATATCGGCGCAGGTGGAGTGTTCGTAGGACTCCGGGCCGAAGGGCAGGCCCTTGTGTATCGCGACGATCTTCACGCCCAGCTTGCGTGCCTTGTCGAGAAAGGGAATGCCGGTGTCCTCGTCGTCCAGCCAGTAGCCCTTGCCCTCCGGGCCCCACTGCGTATAGGTCTTCCAGGCGCTGACGCCCCAGTGTTGCGCCAGTTCGTCCATGGCGTCCAGGTCACCGGGCTGGTTGGGATTGACCCGGCCGTGCAGCAGCAGGCGGTGGCTGCCGTTCATCCGCTCGACGATTTCCGCCGTGGCCGCCGCTTCCTCGATCGTGAGTGGCTCCGCGTCCGCGCGCGAGGGCACGAAGGACAGCACCATCAGGTCGGTGTCGGAATCCATGAACACATCCTGCACGAACTGCTCCGAGTTGAAGCAGTCCAGGTAAGCCCGCCCGGACCGATCGCGGCCCGACCCTTCACCCGCCTCGCAACTGGCATTGGGGAGGCCGGACAGGGGGCGGGCGTCCTCCGGCAGCTTTTGGGTCCAGGCGCCGGTCGGGTTCACGAAGTGGCCCTGCACGTCGAAGATAAACTCGTTGCCCTCGACGCCCGCGGCTGCCAGCTCGGGGTCCAGGGCCGCCTCCGGGTCCAGCTCGAAATAGCCGCCGCGTTCGCCGCTGGCGGCATAGGCGCTGTTGAAGGCGAGCAGGGTGCTGGCGGCACCGCAGGCGCTGACCAGGAACGAACGACGGTCGACGCCCCGGCGGCGCGCGCTGCGGTCGGCATTCTCCAGCGCCAGGCGATTGGCGTGGTGATGAATGGCGTCCAGCGGGATGGGCATGAACTCCCCGTTGGAGGTAGTGTCCAGCTTGATCGGCAAGCGGATGCCATCAGGGTCCTGCTGCATTGTCCTGGCCATGGTGGTGAGTCCTCGTTCTGGTCATTGTTGAGTCCCTATGTTAGTTCATTGCCGGGAGTCGCGTAACTTGAACTGGCTGGCGCTAATGCCGCTCCGGGCTGGGCAAGCCGCGCGCGGGTGCGGATACTGTTGCCACTCCAATAACAGAAGGTAGCGATCTCATGCAGAATTTCTCCGATACAGTGGCCGTGGTAACCGGCGGCGCCAGCGGCATTGGCCGCGCCCTGGTCAAGGCCCTGTTGCAGGAAGGCGCCCACGTGGTGATGGCGGATGTCGAGCAGTCCGCATTGGACCGCGTTACCGCAGAGTTTGCCGCGCTGGGTGATATCCACGGCGTGGTCACAGACGTGGCGGACGCGGATTCGGTCAATAGTCTGGCTGACCAGGTGTTCGAGCGCCACGGCCGTTGCCACCTGCTGTTCAACAATGCCGGCGTCGCCGCGCCTTCGGCCAATATCTGGGAGACCACGCCCAATGACTGGAAGTGGGTGCACGGGGTCAACGTGCTGGGGGTAGTGCACGGCATCCAGGCATTCGTGCCACGGATGATCGCCTCCGGCGAGCCGGGCTACGTCATCAACACCTCCTCCGGGGATGGTGGCATCTCCGCGCTGCCCTACCAGTCGGTGTACGCCTCCAGCAAGGCGGCGGTGTCCTGCCTGACCGAGTGCCTGGCGGCGCAGTTGCAGTCCCAGGGCACGGCCCTGGGCGCCTCGGTGTTCTACCCCTCCGGCGGACTGCTGGATACCGGCATCTGGACTACGGATCGCAACCGCCCGTCGACCCTCGCGCGGGAGCAGCCCGCGGTGCCGGCGCCGACCATCGAGCAGTTCAAGGAGGCGGCGGCCAGCGCCGGTTGGGAACTCCAGTTCCAGGATCTGGACGAACTGGCCCAGTACTGCCTGCAGGGTATCCGTGAGCAGCGCTTCGTGATCATGATCGGACTGGAGGACGCGGCGCAGACCCTGCAGCAGCGGGCAGAACGCATTGGCCGCGCCGAGCTGCCCATCGACGAGGCGGAAGTGCCACAGCTTTAGGGCTCCAGCTGCCAGTGTTCCAGCGCCTGGTAGCTGGCGCCCTGGCGTCCCAATTGTGATTCAAACAAGGTGAAGTGGGCGTAGGCCAGGGTAATGGCCGGCAGGACCGCTGGCGCAGGCGGTGGTTCGGTACAGCCCCGGTACAGCGTCACATGGGGGGCGAAGGGCCTCTTCTCCAACCTGGCGCCAACCATTCCGCCCACATGCTGCAGCTTGCGGGCCAGTGCCGCAAGCTCCGGCGCCGGCTGCGACGGCCCCGCCCAGTAGATGCCGGGTTTGGGCCAGTATCCCACCTGATCCAGTAATATTTTCCCGGCGCCGCCATGCGGGCCCGGCTCCAGTGCATCAACGGCCCGGCAGAGTGTGTCCAGCCTCCGGTTGTCTACCTCGCCAATGAAGGCCAGGGTAATATGGAAGTTGGCCGCGGGCACCGCGCGGCCAGCGGCGATGCCGTAACGGTCGCGCCAGTCGGCCAGCGCCCGGCGGGTGTCGCTGTCGGTTTCAAGTCCGAAAAAAATACGCATGCAGATTCATCCTCCCCGGGGGGCCTCGAATTTTCCGTGGCGTCCGGCACCGCCGGCAAACCTTTCGGCACCGGCAATGGCTTCGGCGAAGACCACCGGGTAGCCCTGCCGCCCCTCGTTCTGCAGTGCCGCGGCCAGGTCCAGGTCCCACTGCGCCAGAGCCGAAGCCCGGTCCGCCAGCATGCATTGCTGCGGGAAGGCGGCGATTTCGGCCGCCAGCGCCTCGGCGGCTGCGCGCGCGGTACCGTCCGCTACCACGCGATTGGCCAGGCCCATCTGCAGCGCTTCGGCGGCGGCGACCGGGCGCCCGGTGAGGATCATGTCCAGGGCCCGGCCCTGGCCGACTACCCGCGGCAGGCGCACCGTCCCGCCGTCGATCAGGGGTACGCCCCAGCGTCGGCAGAACACGCCAAATACAGCGGAGTCCGCCGCCACTCGCAGGTCGCAGAGTAGCGCCAGTTCCAGTCCGCCGGCGACCGCATAACCTTCAATCGCTGCAATCACCGGCTTGGAAAGCTGCATCCGGCTCGGCCCCATGGGTCCGGGCCCCACACCCTCCGGATCCACCTCATTGCGCAGGGCCGGATCATGCATCGCGGTCAGGTCGGCGCCGGCGCAAAAGTTGCCGCCGGCACCGCGGAGTACGGCCACCCGCAGGTTGTCATCGTGCTCGAATTGCTCGAAAGCCGCGCGCAGCGAATCCGCGGTGGGGCGATCAACGGCGTTGCGCTTTTCCGGGCGGTTAAGGGTGATGGTGCAGACCGGGCCTGCGATGTCGACGATGACTGCCTCTGTGCTCATGTAGGGCTCCTCAACATCACTCCAGCAATCGCTCCCGCAGCTCCAACAGTTCCTCCCGGCTGCCGAGAAAGTGGTCGCGGTCGATGACAGCCTTCAGGCGCTGCAGGAGGGCGCTCTTGTCTGCGACGCTGGCCTGCGGGTCGGCCAGGTGCGCATCCACCAGGGTATCGAAGACCTCCTCCATCTCATCGGTTATCCAACGACTGCGCGGGTGCAGCTGATAGGCCTCTTCGTAGATGAGCAGGGCCTCCTCCTGTTGCCCGGCCCGGCGCGCCACCACGGCGTCACCCATCAGGTGCTCGACAGCGCGGCGGGTTTCCTTGGGCAGGGCGTCGAAGGCGACAGCCGGTGCCTGGCGCAGGCGCGCATCCGCAATCTCCCAGCCGATGTAGCCCAGCGCCAGTAGACTCACCAGGGCGGCACTTGCGGCGAGCCAGAACAGGCCACGGCGTCCCTTCCAGCCGCGCAGGAACTCGCCCGCGTCCCCAGGGCGCTGTTCGCGCTGGAAGGCCAGACCGCGGCGCAACGTGCGCCACTGGTGCCGACGCAGTCCCGGCGGGCGCTTTGGCACCAGGTTGCGTTTCCGCGCTTCGGGGGCCGGTAATCCCTGGTAGGGGTGCCGCCCGGTGAGCAGCTTGTAGCTGACGATAGCCAGTGCGTAGACGTCATCCGCCGGGTGGGCCTCCAGGCCTGCAAACATCTCCAGAGCGGCATAGCCGGGGGTGAGGGCACTCAGCTCGCCGGTTACAAAGCGGGTGGCCTCACCGGGTTCGCGTGTGATTTCGGCGTCGTTGAGCCAGCCGGCGGGCGCCGCGCGGGCGATGCCAAAGTCGAGGATACGGGTATCACCCGTCGCGGTGAGGAAAACATTGGAAGGCTTGAAGTCTGCATGCACCACGCCTTTGGAATGAGCGTAGGCCAGACCCTGCGCCGCCCCCAGGATAATCAGCGCGACCCGTTCCCGGCTGAGACCTTCGGGGTGATCTGCAATCAGCTCATCCAGGGGCTGGCCGCTCAGCTCCTCCATGGTGATGTACACGAGACCTTCGTCGCGATCGAAATCATAGACGGTGGTGATGTTCGGATGCGCCAGGCGCTGGGCCTTGCGGGCCTCGCGTTGGAGTGCTGTGGCCATGCGTGGGTCGTGGCGGAAGCGCCCGGACAAGACCTTCAGGGCGACATGGGGTTCGCTGTCACCGGCTTCCTGTTTGCGCAGGTCCAGGGCCCGGTAAACCACGCCCATGCCCCCGCGACCGAGTACTGCCTCAATGACAAACCGCCGGTTGAGGATATGTCCGGTAGCGAGATCCGCGGTGTCTGCTGGCGTTTCCCCCCCGGGCTCCTGGCTGACTTCGGTCGCCTGATCGGCGTCGTTATCCATGAGTGGCGTGGCCTTCCTGTTGTTATGCAGTCAGGCGCCAGCATGCCTCAGGGTGCGGGGAGATGCTACTCGAAGAGGGACATCCAGCCAGTCAGGTTCCTGCCTCGGTAACTCGCTTGGCGCGGAAGTTCGCCGGCATTGTGTCCCCTGGTCCTTGCAGCTGGTTGATCAGGGCCAGCTCCTCAATTGGAATCGCGGAGGGGTAGGACTTGTTGAAGGCCTCCAGCGTCATCTTGCGCGGGACCCGCACAATGGACAACTGCAGCGGCTGCTTGTTGAGAGCCTTGGCATTGGTGAGACGCGCGAAGCTGTTCATGCTGGCACGGAAGGTCTTGTCGTATTTGGCGCGCTGCTGGGCAGGCGTGTAGCCCAGTATCCTGTAGGTGCGGCCTTCCAGTTCAACGAAGGTTACAGCCCCGCCGAGTTTGGCTTGTTCGGTTTGCATCTCGAAATTGCCTGAGATCGCGGGGAGGCCGTTGACTTTTTGCGACCCGATTCTGCCTGCCTTCATTCCCTGTTGGCTGAAGAAAGCGTTGGCGGCTTCCTTCAGACTGCCGGGGACCACCGTCATCTGGATAATTGCGTCCTCTTCCGGACTGCCGGCTACGACGGCCCGGGACTGATTCTGTGTGAGCCAGCCCTGGGGGAAATCAAGGCGGAAGGCGAGGTCTGGATGCAAAAAACGATTGCCATCGAAAAACCCCTGGCGCGGATTGTCGCCATAGTCGAGCCCGTCGATTCGCTGCAGAAATTCATCTTCGCCGATGCGGCGGTCGGTGGACGGTGGCAGTGATGCAAGCTGCTGGTTGATGCGCTGGATCCGTTCTTCCGGGTACGGGTGCGAAGCCATCCAACTCGGTACCGGGCTCTGCCCCGCCAGCTCCGCTGATTTCTGCAAAGCGGCAAAGACATTCACCATCTCCCGCACGTCATAACCCTGCTCCAGGGCATAGCGATAGCCGAGATCATCCGCTTGTCGCTCGGCATCGCGGCCGTACTTCAGGAACAGTAACTGCAGGCCGCTCGCCGCCAGGTCGCCAAACTGCGCCACGGTGGGGCTGAGGATGGAGCCGATGCCGATGCCGAGCTGGGCGAGCTGTGACCTGCTCATCATGGTGACCGAGTGGCGCGCCGTTACATGGCCGATCTCGTGACCGAGAACAGTCACCAGTTCCGCTTCATTGCGCATCATGGCCAGCAGACCACGGGTGAAGTAAATGAATCCCCCCGGCGCAGCAAACGCATTCGGGGTCGGCTCGTCGACCACCCTGAAAGTCCAGGGCAGATCCGGCCGTTCAGACGCGCTTGCCATCTTGTCGCCGAGCTGCTGTATATAGGCCTGGAGCTCGTCGTCCTTGACCAGGCCGAACTGCTGCTCGGCAGAGCCGGCGACTTCGCGCCCGATCTGGATTTCCTGTGCCTCTGAAACCAGAGCCAGCTGCCGGTCGCCGGTGACGGGATTGACTGCGCAGCCTGCAAGCGACAGGACAAGGAAGATAATGGCGAGACGATTCATGTTTTTTGCCTGCTCAGAATTGGAAGTTGCCCGCCCCCAGCAGTCCGATAACACCAACGGCGATGAGGTAGATCGCGACAATCTTGGCCAACAGGCGCGGGAACACGAAAATCAGAATACCGGCAATCAATGAAACAACGGGTGTCAGTGCGAGGCTCAGATCCATAAGGTGTAACTCCCTGGTTGGTGGCAACTGCAACTGAGTGTAGCCCCTTATGGTCGACAGTACACTATTTCCATCGCCAGACCCTCGGCGTCACGTTCGGCGCTGATCGGGAGGCTGCACCAACGCCCGCGCATTGACGCCGTCAGCGCGCATACCGTGGCGTCCAGTATGTCGTCCCTGGCCAACCGGGAGCGCGGGTAACGGGTGAGGGTTGACCCCACGAAACCTCCGGCTGCGGGCAAATGGCGCTCAAGCAGTGCCAGGCGCTCTTCGAAACCCGCCTCGGTTTTCTTGTTGTGTTGCATCGGCGTGCCGCCCGCCAGGCCGAAGAAACACAGCTCGGGGTGCGCCTCGCGGAGGATATTCCGGGCTTTCGCGTCCGTACGCAGCACGCTGTCCACCTCGCGAATCTTGCCGCAGATATTCCAGGTCTGCTTGCTGAGGCCTTTGCCTGTTACCTCGCGGCTGAACAGGTTGGCTTGCGCGTAGCTCTGCTGGCCGAGCACACCCCTGATGGGGGCGTTGAAGACGCTGGATGCCCGGGGGCCGAGCAGGCGCCGCGCCTCCGCATCGCACAGCCGTGCGCCGGGGCCAGATTGCGACAGGCCAATGGGTATATCGATAAACATATCATCAGCGGTGGTAGCCTGCGCCAGAATCACGCTGATGTGTGGGGCAATAGCGCCCGAGAGTTCACCGTGTGCCAGGCAGACATAGAACCAGCCGCCCTTGCAGCCATCGATGCCGAAATGGCGCGGGGTATCGGGGTGCCGGGGAGACATGGCTGGTTAGAGCGTCAACAGCCAATACAACAGCGGCAGGCTCAGGAACGACAACATCAGCCCCAGCCCGACTATTCCTGCTACCAGCCGCGGTGCCAGCCCCGCGCCAATGGCAATGGCGCCGGCCGAAATCATCGATGGCATGGCGGCCTGGAAAACCGCAACGCGGGTCGCCAGCCCGGCCTGTCCCATTGCCAGCCAAAGCAGCCACGCGCAGGCGGGCATCAGCAGCAGCTTGATACCCAGGGCGACGGTCAACGGCAGTACTTCGCGACGCTGGAAGCGCGCTGTCACCTGCAGGCCCACCGCGACCATCACTACCGGTATGAGAGTGGCGGCCAGCATGTCCACCAGTTGATTCGCCAGTGGCGGCAGTTGTACCCCACGCAGCAGCAGTCCCGCGATGAGGGCGATAAAGGGAGGAAAGGTAAATATCCGCGCCAGAATGGCTGTCGCAGCTGGCCGCTCCTTCGCGGAGCCGTAGAGCGCAGCAATGACCGGCGCGTACACGGCGAGCGCGATAAATGAGCCCAGCTGGTCGTAGACCACGGCGTAGGGCATGGCCTCCTGGCCAAAGAACGACTGCACCAGGGGAAAGCCGAGATACGAGGTATTACCCAGTGGTACCACGATCAACAGTGCGCCGGTGAGTTCCCGGGACCAGCGCAACAATCGGGCGAGCGTGAGCAGCAGGGCAATAACCAGCAGCATCAGCAGCCAGGGCGTCAGTGCCGGAATCAGCAGCGCGCTGGAGACGTTCAGCAGCGGTACGTTGGCGAGAATGACTGCCGGCAAGGCCACATTGAGCGCGTAACCGTTGAGCGCGACGGCGCTGTCGGGGGGCATCCCGGGCGCGCGACGCAGCAGCAGGCCGATGCCCAGGCACGCCAGTATCAGGTAGAAGTTGTCCATGCTCGGGTTGTGAAGTCCAAGGCGGTGACGATGACTCGAGTAGCTGCTTAGTATACCAATTACGGACTGTGATTTTAGCCAAACAACACAGGTATCAGCGCTCCCGCAAGTAGGTTAGGCTTGAGGGTCATTTTCGTTTTTTCTGCGGTTGTGTGCGTATGTGTTCGCGCCTTGGGATGTTATGGATTTATCAATATTGGAACAACTGCGTGAGCAAACCCGGCCAGCCCATCTGGCTCTGGAAACTCAGCCTTTACTGAAGCAGCTGCTGTCCAGCCGGCTGACCAGGGCGGAGTACGGCCAGGTACTGCAAGCCATGTTGGCGTTCTACCAATCCCTGGAGCTGGAGCTGGTTCCCGCCGCAGCGGCCCTTCTGCGCCGACATCCAAGCCCGGATTATCAGTATCTGCCCCGCGCCCCGCTGCTTGCCGATGATTGTCGCGCGCTGGGCTGCGCCTCCGCCGGTTTCATCCATCCCCCTGTGGAAATACAGCTGGGCGGCAGGGGAGCGAATCTTCCGGGGGTGCTGTATGTGATAGAGGGTTCTACCCAGGGCGGCAAGTTCATTGCCAAACATCTGGCGCACACCCTGGGTGTGAGTGAGGATTCAGGCGCCAGCTTTTTTCACAACCAGCGATGGGCCAATTCCTGGCCGGCTTTTCGTCGCTGGTTCGGCACGGATTGGGCGCACGATCGGCAAGCTGAAATTGACAGCGTTATTGCGGGGGCCAACATGACTTTTTCTGCTTTGCATACCCACTTTGACCACTGGCAGGGTCTCACCCATGGTAGATAAACCACTTTTTTCCGAAGACCAGATAGAATCGGCTCTCGCCGCCTGTGACGGGGAGCCGGTCCATATCCCCGGTGCCGTCCAGCTATTTGGTGTGTTGATAGGTCTCGATCGGGAACTCAAGTGTATTGAGCAGGTGAGTGCCAATAGCGAGGATTTCCTGGGCATTTCCGTCCAGGAGTGCCTGTCGGTCTCTCCCCAGGCGCTGCTGGGCAAGAGAGTGTACGGCAGCTTGCGTGAAGGGATTGCTGACCGTGATCAGTTACCCCCGGGGTTGGTGTTGAGCCGCAAAGTGGAGAATAGAACCCGGCGGTTTCATGTGACGGCCTACCGGACTGGCGATTCTGTCGTGGTGGAGTTGGAACCCGTCGTGCAGGGAGTTCGCTATCGCTGGCAATCGCTGGTCAATGAATACTTGAATAATTTGGTCAGCGCCGACACGGAAGCAGCCCTGTTGAATGAATTGGTAGGCGCGGCGAGGGCGGTTACCGGTCACGATCGTACTCTGGTTTACCGATTTGACGAAGACTGGAATGGTCGTGTGGTGGCAGAAAGTCATAACGAGCGACTGCCCTCTCTATTGAATCATCATTTCCCTGCCAGTGATATTCCTCCTCAGGTACGCTCGCTGTACGCGGTCAACCAGCTGCGTTTTATCGCGGATGCCTACCAGGACCCGGCACCCCTGGTGCCTCCCCGGGACAAACCTCTGGACCTGAGTTCCGGGGCCCTGCGCGCCGTGTCCCCCGTGCACCGGAAGTATATGCGGAACATGGGGACTGCTACTTCACTGTCCGTGGCGATTCACTCAAACACCGGGCTTTGGGGCCTGCTGGCCTGTCACAAGCGGGATGCAGCAGTGCTGACGCCTTCTCTACGCGCTAGTGTAGCGATCCTGGTGCGGGTGGCCACCCAGCGGCTGTTTTTGTTGAAAGCGGAGGCCGAAGCCCGGTATCGGGACGAAATCCATCAAAACCGGATAAGCCTGGCGCGTGAAGTACAGGAGCATGGACCAGAGCAAATTCTCGCCAAACACGCGGTCGAATGGCTGCGCTTGTTTCAGGCGCAGGGAGTCGCTCTGGTTTATCGCGACCACACTTCCCGACATGGCTGTGCCCCGGACATGGACCGACTGGTTGATTTGGCGGCTTGGCTGGCGGAAGGATGGCATGAGCTTAACCCCTGGTCGACAACCGACCTGGAGGAGGCCGGCTACCCTGGAGCCTGCGATATTGACTGTGGCTGCTGTGGGGTATTGGCCATGCCCCTGGTGATAGATGTCACCACCCGCGGCTGGCTGCTGTTCTTTCGCCGGGAGGAGGTGGAGACTATCGACTGGGCAGGGGAACCGCAGAAAGTACTTGAACGCCTGGGTGACGAAATCAGGCTTTCGCCGCGACAATCCTTCAGCGTGTGGCGGGAAGAAGTACAGGGAAGAAGCCTCGTGTGGCAACCGGAGGAGTTGGTGGCCGCCAGAGACCTGGGCGACGATCTGGCAGTGTTGGCTTCGGCGCACGAGGTGACTCATTTGAACGAACGCTTGCAGACGGAGCGGAAGGCGCTTGCGCGCGCCAACAAACACTTGCACGAGCTGGCCACCACCGATTCTCTAACCGGGATAATAAACCGTTATCGAATCGACCACTTGGTGCGGGTAGCCCTGGCCAATGCCGAGCGCTATGGCCATGCTTTTTCCCTGGTATTGTTTGACATCGACCATTTCAAGAAGGTGAACGACACCTACGGACATGAAGAGGGAGACAGGATTTTAAAAACGCTAGTGAGCAGCTTGAAAAGCTGCTTGCGAGAGGGAGACCAGTTGGGCCGTTGGGGCGGTGAGGAGTTCCTGGTGCTGGCGCCTTACACGGACCTCGACGGAGCCACCGAATTTGCCGAGCGACTGCGGGCCCGGGTAGAGGCCACGGATTTTGGCTTGCGGGACCCGGTGACGGTGAGCCTGGGTGTTGCCGAGTGGCTGCCGGGGGATAGTCTCAAAAGCTTGTTGGTGCGTGCCGATGGCGCTATGTATCGAGCGAAGGAAACTGGCCGTAATCGGGTTGTTGCCGCAAGTGGCCAGGATTAGCCTTGGCTATTTCCGCACCAAGAGGGCGTTGACCGGTTCAGGCAGGTGAATGCCAAAACCCTGACCCATGTTGACTCCCAGGCTCTGGAGCAGGGGGACCTGCTCCAAGCGTTCCACGCACTCCGCAATAGTGGTGATACCCATGGCCCTGGCCACTTTGGTCACGGCCTCAACGATGGCCTCACCGGCAATGTGGGCATCCATGTTCTTGATGAACTCGCCATCAATTTTCACATAGGCAACCGGCAGTCTCTCCAGGTAACTAAAGGACGACATGCCGCTGCCGAAATCGTCCAGCGCAAAGCTGAAGCCGGCATCTACCAGATGCTGCATGGCTTCAGCGGTACGCGCCAGGTTGGTTATGGCGGATGTCTCGGTTACTTCGAAGCATATGCTGCCGGGCGAGACCCCAGGATAGTTGCTGGCGATACGACTGATAGCGGCGGAAAAGTCCTGGCCGCTAAGGGTCGAACCAGAGAGGTTGACGAACAGCAACGGCGACGTGACGCTCATGGGGTGTGAATCAAGTAATTCGAATGCCATGTCGACGATATGGTAATCCAGTTGCTCGACAATTCCGAAGCGCTCGGCTGCCGGAATGAATGCGCCGGGCGGGATGGTTTGGCCCGTATCATCAATCAAGCGCGCCAGGAGCTCGATACACAACTCGCCGTCGTTTCCGGCAAGCGACACGATTTTCTGGCCCCATAACACCACGTTTTTATCGGCGATGGCCTCTTTGATACGCGAGGCCCAGTCCATGTCGGCCTGCTGCTGCCGGATCTCCTGATCGTCGGGCTTGCTGATCTGAACCCGGTTGCGACCTTTCTCCTTGGCCAGGAAGCACGCCGAATCCGCCAGGCTCAACGCCCGGGTAACTTGGGTGTCATCATGGCGACCGAAAACAACCAGCCCGGCACTGAGGGTGATGCCATAGCGACGGTCGTTCCAGACAAAAATCAGCTCCTGAACTGCGTGGCGCAACTGGTTGGCGATTTCCAGCGCTACATACTCTGTGCAGTCCTTCAGCAGGATAACAAACTCGTCACCTCCCACGCGGGCCAGCAGGTCGTCCGGACGCGTTCTTCCCTTCAGAATCTCGGCCACCTGGCACAGTAGTTCGTCACCCGCATGGTGGCCGCAGCGATCATTGACGATCTTGAAATGGTCCAGATCCAGGTATAACAGTACATGGCTGCCAACCTGCTCAAGCTCCTCATCAATGCCATCCAGCATCCTGCGGTTGGCCAGGCCGGTCAGCGGGTCGTGTGCTGCCTGATAAGCGACCTCCTGGGAAAGCCGGTGGGTTTCCGTGACGTCGTGGCCCTGCACAAAAATGCCCTTGATTCGGTCTGTTTCATCGTGAATTGGCTGGTATATGAGGTCGATAAACGCTGTCTCCAGGTCGCCACCCGGGGTACGCTGGAGGTCAATCCGGACAGCCCTGCCGATAAAGGGGATACCGGTGTCATAGACCTTGTTCAGCTTGTCGAGAAAGCCCTGGGGCACTACCTCCGGCAATACGGTGGCAACATCATAGCCAATGATCTCGCGGTGACCGACGAGTTGGTAATAAGCATCGTTGGCCATATCGTAGACATGCCGGGGGCCACTCAATATGCAGACGAAGCCGGGCGCCTGCTGAAACAATTGCTCCAGCCTGCGCCGCTGGGCTGACAGTATCTGTTGCACCTCCTGAAACTGTAGCGGCCGCCCCGCTGCCTCCGCCGCTGAATCCATCGCCATCCCCGGTGACGGATTCAGGGCATGGCGGAAGCGGGTAAGCTCGGTGACATTGGTGGGCTGGGTGAGCAGGTAGCGGACCTCCCCGTTTACGTCCAGCAACGGTGTGTTTACTACAGACCAGTAGCTTCGGCTTTCATCCAGGTGGTAGGCGACCAGTTCAATGCTGTGGGCGCTACCGTGGGTCCAGACATAGTCACAGGAGGCTTTGAAGGGTGCCTGTTGCTCGGGGTTCAGCCCTGGGAACAGGTCGAAGAAAGCACGCCCGAGAACTTCCTCACGGCTTTTACCGCTGGCCTCCTCATAGGTCCGGTTACAGGCGACGATGACCATTTCCCGGTCGAGTATCGCCGCTGGCGCCGAGGCGTGTAAAAACGTGGAACGCCAATCGAGGTCTGGAAGATCTACGTCAATGATTACAGCCACCCTTTTTGCGCTCCCCCTCAAGTCAAGACGGGAAGCTGACCAGGGGCCGACCGTAGTTCGGAGCCACTAACCGAGGAAAGGTGGCGCCCATTCAATGGAATACTCTTGGTGGCCACTATACGCGGGGCTGTCAGCCGCGCAAGCACGTTCGAAACTGCTGCCGACGCTGCCGCGGGAACGTGTTGCTGCGACTGTCGGCATGCCCGCCTTCACCTCGAAGACGACCAAGCTAACCTTGGTAGCCAAGCACCTCCTGGAATCCATTGTCCATGATGGCTCTGATAAGACCTTGTACAGCCTCGGTATCATTGACGTGCGGGAACGCCTCCTTGGGGGCGGGCAGTTCCAGAAACTCGCAGAGTGGCTCCCACCCATCGGCTACTTCGAAGATCAGCAGCCGCTTCGGCTCAATGGTTTCCCTGACATCGGCAACATGTTCATTGAATCGACGAACAAGGTGATCATGATCATGCATCCGGCCATCAAAATAATCATTGATTGTCGTCTTCATGTAGGCACCTGCTTCAGTGCCGGGCAGGAACTCTATCCATTCCTTTCCAAAGATGGTGCTCTGGACTGAGGCAAACCACTTCTCCGGATCCCGCACTGTAAGCACGACTTTTGCGTCGGGGTAGTATTCAGCCAGTGCGGCATAGCTGGTGCAGGCGGGGAAATCGACTGTTGCGGTAAAGCCCTCGAAAATCGCATCCCAATCCGCTGCAGCGGCGCCAGCCTGTTCCCACAGTTTCCAGTGCGCAGGCCCTTTGGGGAAGCATTCCACCATGTGATAACAGGGGTAACCCAATTCCTCCAGTGCCGCTTTCAGCGACATGGTGCCAGTTCGGCCGAAGCCTGCCCCGATAATGTCCAGTGCCATCTCACGCTACCTGCGAATAATTGGGCCGTTACAGATTGTAGACCATGTGGCGTCCTTGTCAGCCGTTTCGGCATCGTCCCTGCGAGTCACCTGCCTGTACTTGCACGCCACAGGTGCCGGAGGTGACTGGTGCCGGAGGTGTCCCGTCGCCCCGGACGGCAGGTTGAGGGGCTTCAGGCCCGCCGACGACCCTCAGTCACATGCAAGTGGCATAAGTGCCACTAGGGCCACTTTGCATTATAATCGTCAATGTGGTGATTGAACGAGGAAGCCAGTTATGGAAAGTGATGCCGTGAAGAAACCGGAGCATGGGGCCGCGAAACGTGGGTTGGTCGCCCAGACGCGGCGGTTGATGCAGAGACTTGCCTGGCTGGCACCGGCCGCGACGCTGAGCAGCAAGGGCGGCCGTGACTTCGGCCGGCAGATAGAGGCCTCGCTGGCAGAAATAAACGAAGGCGAGGGTGTGCTGCGCCTGCAGTTGCGCAAGCGCGATGCTGCAGTGGTGGTCAGTGTGGACCATTACGAAGAGATGGTAAGGATGAAGGCATTGTGTGCCCAGCTGGTAGACCAGATGAAAGAACAAGAGATCGCTCGGGCAAGCGATAAGTACGAAGCGCTCTACCAGCGCATCAGCTCACCGGCCTCCCGCCGCGCCGCGGATGCCCTGTTCTCGGCGACGGGCGAAGAGCTGCGGCAATCCTACCGGCCGGGTAAGACAGAGTCCGCGTGATCACGGTGATCGCCGGGGTGAACGGTGCCGGCAAGAGCTCCATCGCCGGAGCCAGTGTGCGTCAGGCCGGTGGTGACTATTTCAACCCCGATGAGGTGGCCCGCACCCTGCTGGAAGAAGATGCTTCCGAGGCGGAAGCGAACGTCCGGGCCTGGCAAATGGGCTACGAGCAGTTGCTGCGGGCCATCGACGAGCGGCGGGATTACACCTTTGAAACCACTCTTGGCGGCAACACCATCTGTCAGACGCTGCACGACGCGATCGACCAGGGAGAGGACGTTCGGCTCTTTTTCATGGGGCTGGCATCGCCCGAACTGCACATCGCAAGAGTGGCGGCCCGCGTCAGTCGCGGTGGTCACGCAATCCCCGAAGCCAAAATCCGTGAGCGCTGGATCGGTGCGATTCACAATCTGATGGGGTTGATCCCGCGCTGCGCTGCCGTGCGCGTATTTGATAACTCGGCCGAAGACACGGGAGCAGGTCCCGATCCGGTGTGCCTGTTTTCCCTCCATGGTGATCAGTTTGCCAGCCTGCCAGTGGACCCGATGCCTGGCTGGGCCAAGCCGCTGGCCAGCGTGGCAATGACGCGAGCATTGAAACCGGTCAGTTGATCGGGTACCAGGTGGTATGAACCCCACCCCAGCCCGGCCGGTTCCCGTCGATGACCACTTGCTATAGTCACATTCAAACAGTACAGTTGTGACCATGGTCCATGACTATATGAGAGAGAAGATGGAGCAAGAGCAAGTCACCAAGTCCCAGTTCAAAGCAAAGGCGCTAGAGTATTTCCGACAAGTGGAGGCTTCGGGGCGGGTAGTGGTGGTTACCGACCGGGGGCAGCCAACAGTTGAAATTCGCCGCTATCGCTCAGATCCACGTTCCCCGCAAGAAAAGCTCAAAGGCAGCATTGTCGAGTTCATGGACCCAACCCTGCCGGTCGCCGAGGATGAATGGAAGGTCCTGCCTTGATCGTGCTCGATACCCACTCTTTGCTGTGGTGGTTGAGTGGCCACAGCGAGCTTTCGGAAAATGCCGGCGCGGCAATCGAGAGAGAGCTGCAAGAGAGCAGCGGCGCAGTACTGGTATCGGCGATCTCGGCATGGGAGATCGGAATGTTGGTCAATCTGAATCGTTTGACGCTAACCATGAGTGTTGATGACTGGCTCGAAGCAGCTGCAGACGTTGAAGGTGTCCGCTTTGTTCCGGTTGACAACGCCACCGCGGTTGAGTCGACGCGCCTGCCCGGCGAATTCCACAAGGACCCGGCGGACAGGATGATTGTAGCTCTGGCCAGGCACCTGAATGTGCCCCTCATTACGGCAGACAAGAAAATCAGGGACTACAAACACGTCCGATCCATTTGGTGACCCCCGTTTCCGCAAAGTCGCGTTTCCGCGGAAACGTGTTTCTGAGTCTGTTTATCTTCCTGCATCGAGGCGATACCGGCTTCGATCGCCCTGATCACTAACGCGCCGGCCTCCTGTGGCAGGGTGCCGGTTGAATACCGCCCAACATGCCGACTCGATATCCACTTCAAGCTTGCCAGCCAGCGAATCAGATAGAGCTGAACAACGGCGATTTCGTCACGCAAGGCTACTAGTTGCGCATCCATGCCCTTACAGCACGGACAGGAATTCGCCGATGATCGTAAGGTCCTCAAGCTCATCCTCGAGAACGATGTCCTTATAGCCGAAGGCGTTGGTCTGGGGCTTGAGCACGATACGCTGGTTCACAAACTCGCCGTACGCCTCGACTTTCTCGCTCTGATACAGCTTGATCGTGAAGCTGCCACCGTGGTCCGGGTCCTCGATGGTTCGATGCTGCACCACGACGATCTTGCCTTGCCGTGTGCCGCCTGGGTTTGCACGAAACAGACACCAGGCGCCATTGGGAATGCGCCGGTTCATCGACTCCCCAACTACCCGGCTGACGAACAGGCCTGGGCTCGCCCGCATGAAATCCGGCAGCTCGACCCAATGCCTGGCTTCGGCGATCTGCATCGCGCTGAACTCGCCCGCGGCTATGCTCAAGTCGTACACGGGCACATGGCGCTCGAACGGAGCTGCCTCGTCACGCGTTACGATTGGAAGTTGCAAGCCATCAAGCACCAAGGCGTTTTCAGTCGCGTCAAGTCGCTCGGCGGCAACTTGAGAGGGAACGAAGGCTGCGAAGTACGCTCGGGTCTCGGGGTCTGTGGCGTAGACGTAGCAGCCCTTCTGGCCACGCGTCATGAGCGTGCGATAGGTGTTCTTGATGATCTGGTCGGCCAAAGCATGGGCATGATCAGGCTGTTCCTTGAACATTTTCTTGTAGCCATGCACGGAACGATCCTGCCCTGCGCGCTTCCCCGCATCTGTCATTACGCGGCCGTCACGAATCACGAAGTCGTCTCCGATGATGACGCCGACGTAGTCGAATTCGAGACCCTGGCAGGTGTGGATGCAGCCGACCTGCTCGACGGATTCCTCGGCGATGGCCCACAACATACCGTCGTCATCGAGGTTCCACTGGGCCGCGAAGCCATACTCGGGGAAGACGATGTCCATGGCCTGCTTGTCCTTCTTGCTCGCCCAGGGCCAGCAGTAGCCCGCCACCATGCGTGCCTTGTTGGCCTTGCGGTTCTTCTCGAGAATCGCCCGGCGCAGGGCGCTCGGGTCATCGAACACCTGGAAGTCGTAATCGATGTCAGCCAGATCAGTGTTGGCCGTGGTGCGAACCTGGAGGGCATGATCGAGCCATGCCAGATAACCATCCGAACCGTTGCAGCGAAACTGCGACTCCAGCTCGAGTTCCTGGACGTCGGCTCTGCAGTCCGCTGCCTGTTGCCTGATCTCCTCGACTGTCCCCACATCCTTCAGCGTCACGCGCTGCGCCTCATCGATGAAGAAGATCGAGAAGCGTGACGCGGCGATCACCTCCTTAATCTGGCTCTCACCGAGGTTCTGGTACATGCCGGATTTTTCGTTCAGTCGGTGCGCCTCGTCCACGATCAGGGCATGGAAAGTATCGGGCTCGGCATTAACGTAGCTGCCCGAGCCCTTGAACAGGTTGTCGATGTGGGTCTTCCTGCGCGTGCCGGTCAACTTCTTCTTAAAGACCTCGCGTGGGGCCGAGTTGCGCGACACGTACTGCGTCATCATCTCGCGCCTGGTCAGTTCCACCAGCAGATTGATGGCCACTACCGACTTGCCGGTGCCAGGCCCGCCCTTGACGATCAGGCACTGCTTGTTACCGTTGCTTGCGCGATGGGCCAGATCGATCGCGGTTTCATAGACGAGCTTCTGCTCGTCGATCATCAGGAACTCGGCATTGCCCTGCATCATAGATGCCAGGGCATCCGCCAGGTTCTTGCTCGGCTTGATCACACCATGCTCGATGCGATACATGATGTCGTTACTGTCGCCATACTTGATGTGCTGGCTGAGAAATACCGAGAGTTTCAAGGCATCCCGCGAGATGAACACCGGTGCACGGCGCGTATGGTGCTCGTAGAATGGATCATTGATGGCATCCGCCCGCTTCATGTTGTGCAGGTAGGCGCAGGGCACCAGGCGGATAGATTCAGAGCGCACCGTCTCGTTGTAATCCTCGATCAGCGCGCCATAGGACCATGCTTGATACGACGGATGGGGGGTCTCGCGTACTCCTTTGCCCAATTGGGTGCGCACGATGGCGTCTTTTTGTGTCACCTCGACGGACTGCCACTGTTTCAGCTCAACGATGACTGCTGAATCCTCCCGCTGGTGGTTCTTGCCGGTCAGGATGAAATCGACGCGGCGATTAGTCAGCGGAATGTTGTACTCGATGGCCACGCCCGCCGATGCGGGAATACCCTCATCGAGCAGAACGCTCATCATGAAGCGAAGGGAATTTTCCCAGGAAGTCACCTCATTGCGCGGCGAGTTGCGGTGCAGCCTGCGGGCCACCTCGTTCTCGATGGCGTCGGTGATGACGTTGGCTCGAACATCGTCGATGAACTGCTGCTTGGTGGCGCTGTAGACCAACATTCCTTAAGGATTTCCTTTATAAACATGTGCTTATGGTTTGTCATGGGCGCACTCCGAGCAATTATGCACACTATTGGCTGCCATAACATCACCTTAAGCTCATGTCCCTGCCACGGCGGGCATAGAAAGGAGTTATTGTCAAATCTGGTGTTCAAGGGCCTGAATCAAGCGGCGGCCTGGTTTGATTCTGTTACCTC
>NZ_JAUTDR010000010.1 GCF_030649675.1 Haliea sp. E1-2-M8
CTGGCCGGGGACGATCTGAACTGCCCCCATGACGGCCAGATGCTGAAGGTCATTGGCGAGGTCGCCTCGGAACAGCTGGACATCGTGCCAGCAACCATCCGGGTCATCCGCCACGTCCGCCGGCAATATGCCTGCGATTGCGGTCAGTGCATCCGCACCGCAGCCTTGCCGGCACAGCCGATTCCCAAAAGCATGGCTTCACCGGGCCTGCTGGCCCACATTACCGTTTCCAAGTACCAGGATGCTTTGCCTCTCTATCGCCAGGAGACCATTCTGCAGCGCATCGGCGTCGACATCCCCCGCGCCACGCTGGCGAACTGGATGATCAAGGCGGGTCAGCTGGTACAGCCGCTGATCAACCTGCTGCGGGACCAGCTGCTGGCCCATGATCTGATCCAGATGGACGAGACCACGGTGCAGGTGCTCAAGGAATCGGGCAAGGCTGCCCAGTCCAAATCGTATCTGTGGTTGCAGCGCGGTGGGCCGGCGGGTCATCCGGTGGTGTTGTATGACTACGATCCGGGCCGCGGCCAGGCCGTACCCTTGCGCCTGCTGGCGGGCTTCAAGGGCTATCTGCAGACGGACGGCTACGATGGGTACAACGCTGTGGTGGCAGCGCAGCAGCTCACCCACGTTGGCTGCATGGCTCACGCCCGTCGCCGGTTCAGTGAGGCGGTGAAGGCGCAGGGCAAGAACGGGAAAACCGGCAAGGCCCACCAGGGCCTGGCCTTTATCCAGAAGCTGTACCGGGTGGAAACGGAGGCTCGGCACCTGCAGCCGGAACAGCGCCGTGAGCTGCGGCAGGAGAAGGCTACCCCTATCCTGCAACAGCTGCGGCCATGGCTGGACCAGAGCCTGCCACAGGTCCCGCCAGGGAGTGCCACGGGAAAGGCCTTGCAGTATCTGCACAACGAGTGGGACAAGTTGGTCGTCTACCTGGAAGACGGTCGACTGGAGATCGACAACAACCGGGCAGAAAACGCGATTCGCCCCTTCGTCACAGGTCGCAAAAACTGGATGTTCAGTAACTCGGTGGCAGGCGTGAACGCCAGTGCCAACCTGTATTCACTGATCGAGACGGCGAAAGCCAACGGGCTGGAGCCTTACGCGTACCTGCGCCAGGTCTACGAACAGCTGCCCCGGGCCGACTCCGTGGAGGCCATTGAGGCGCTGCTACCATGGCATCGGAGAACCGCATGAGTATCGAGATTGATCACTTGAATGCTGATGAGTTGGTGGCGCTGAACCACCGGATTGTTGAACGACTGAAGATGTTGGAATCATTGCAGGCGCACCAATCCATGATGCAGTTCCACCCGGGCGCTCGGGTGAGCTTCGAATCACCACAAGGTGGGCGCCTGACCGGGACCCTCATGAAGTTCAACCGCAAGACGGTGACGGTGGTGACGGATAACGGGCAACGCTGGAACATCTCCCCGCACTTGCTCTCGCCGATTAAAGATGTGGCGAGGGGTAACGTGGTAGAAATCGCGCCGCAGAAGTTAAAGTAGTACAGCGCGGGTCATGCCTGCCACAGCTCCCGGCCGCCGTATACACTGTGGTTTAATTGGCGCTTACAANGCGCCGCAGAAGTTAAAGTAGTACAGCGCGGGTCATGCCTGCCACAGCTCCCGGCCGCCGTATACACTGTGGTTTAATTGGCGCTTACAAAATGCCACCCTTTTGGGGTGGCATTTTGCGTTTGTATGGTGGGCCGTGCTGGATTCGAACCAGCGACCAATTGGTTAAAAGTTGGCTCGTCTGCTTCCATCTAGTTGATTTGATTTAATTTTTCATCGGTGACGCCCGTTGCAAGTTGCACCGAAATGCACAACAAAGCAGGACTGATCCCGGCAAAAGTCCGGCAGTGGTGACCAATTGGATAAGGGCTAAGTAGGCCAGATTATCACTGCGATCACGTTCCATTTTGCTATCGACGCCCCAACCATTCCCCAGTAGTGATCGGTGTGACTCGGGCTGCGCCCAGGTCACTGCACTTCCTGCGTCTGTTTCGACTGCGCCTTCCCCTGCTTAACCATCGCCCGCATCATCACGCTGGTTTCCCGCGCGTGCTGCCCCAATGATGCCTTCTCGGATGCGGTCAGCATCCGGGGAGCGGAAGAGGTAGCTTGCTTCGCTTTCTGTAATAAAGTCGAAACCGTAGCCGAATACTTTTTGCCACCATTCTTCAAGGTCGCCATGCTTTACCCTCAATTTCTCCAGGGTCTCCTGAGACGGGGCCAGTATAGCAGATCGGCGCTGACCGGTTAACGTGGTCGCCCCGATGACTATTCCGCCCGCGTGCTCTATGAAACCGCGCAGGTTGGCAAGAACCGCATGAGCTGTTTACGGTGGTGGGCGGAGACGGTGAACAAGCGGGCCGTCGTGGCAACCGGCAATGATTTCTATGGCATACCGGACCGCCAGTTCGTGTCCGATCACAGCAAGGCCAAGGGCCTGGCTCGCGAGCAACTCGACCGGGTCAAGGATGAACATGTGCGGATGAGCCTGCGGCTGCAGAAGGCCTTCGGGCTCCGGCGGGAGGAAGCCCTCAAGATTCGACCCCGCTGGGCGGATCGCGGCGACCACCTGCATCTGAAAGCCAGCTGGACCAAGGGTGGGCGGGAACGTACCGTCCCCATCCGCACCAGAGAGCAGCGGGCCCTGCTGGAGCAGGCCAAGCGCCTGGCGCTCCCTCAACGACTGCTTGACCATCACGCCCGTAGATGCCAATGGCAATCACCTTCGGCTCATCGCTACTCAGTGCCCTGATTGCCTTTTGTTATCACGTCCAAATATCTACAACACAATGGCAACAATTTCCGCTACATAGACAGCATCACCAGGTTTGGTCTACGCTGAAAACTGGGTGTATTGGCAGTTGTGTGGTCTAGTCCCCGCGCGAGGTGCTGTGTCGTCCAGACGAGGCGCAATTGTAAGGAAATAAAATCGGTAAGCCATGGAGGGGATATGGTGCCAACGACAGGGGGAAACCACACCAAAGAGATCGCTGCGGCAACTTCGCCGCTGTCGCATCAAACAGCTAATCCCCCTTCCCCTTCAGTAGCGATCGACAGACTGGTTGTTCGCAATGTGCTGATTGCGCTTGCCTATGCCGTACTGGCCATTGCGGCGCTGTCATTGATCACCCCGTCCGGCTATACCTCGCCGCTGTGGCCGGCGGCTGGCTTCGCCCTGGCCGTCATTCTGATGGGCGGTCTTCGTTGCTGGCCGGGGATCTGGCTGGGCGCATTTATCGTCGATCTCTCACTGGATGTGTCATGGTCGGGGGCTGTCGTGGCTGGCCTTCTGGCAGCAGGCATTACCTTGCAGGCGCTGATCGGTGCCCGCCTGACCCGGCGCTTTCTCACGGTTACCCAGCCCCTTGCCCAGGAGTACGATATCTGGCGCTTTCTGATCCTGGCCGCGCCGGTGACCTGCGTGGTTGCCGCATCCGTCAACACACTGGTGCTATTCCTCTTCGAGCGCATGACGGCTGGGGATGGCTTGGCGCAATGGCTGCTGTGGTGGACCGGCGATACCCTGGGGGTGCTGTTGTTTACCCCGCTGGTGCTCCTGATTTGGCCGGGTTCACACTCCCTCTGGCTGCATGGCGGTAAACGTGTGGCATTGCCACTGCTGGTAACGGCGGCCCTGATGGGGGCCGGTCACGTAGGCCTTGCCCAACTGGAGACCAGCAAGGCCAAGTCTGCGGCCGACCAGCTGATGGATAATGCCTACGAAGCGCACGTGTATTCCCTGTCACGACTGCTCGAACCGCTACGCAGCCTGAAGCGGTTTTTAATTACCAGTGAAGAGGTCACGCGCGAAGAATATGCCATCTTTACTGCCGACCTCACCGACCAGGAGGGGCTGCTCTCGGTTGACTGGGCACCCCGTGTGCCGCTGGCAGAACGTACGGCCTTCGAGATGGCCCAACGTAACGACGGCCAGCAGGATTACCGAATCTTCGAGCTGGATGCCGAACGGCAGCCACAGCCACCAGCTGAGCGCAGTGAGTATTTCCCAGTACGCCACACCGCGCCCATGGCAGGAAACGAGGCGGTGATCGGCCTTGATCACGGATTTGAAGAAGCCCGCCGCAAGGCCATGGCACATGCCGCAGAAACCGGTGAAATCATCGCTACCTCTGTCATTAGCCTACTGCGCACCCAGCGATATACGCTATTAACCTTCCAGGCGGTATACCCGCACGACTTCGACCTAAGCGCTGCATCGGAGCGTGAGCGAAACGCTGCGCTGCACGGGTTTATAGTTGGGGCCTTTGATATCGATACCCTGTTTGCCTCTCTGGCGCGGGAAACGGAACAACATCGCATCGCGTTTCGTGTCAGCGATGTGACCCCGGGCTATACCACGCATCTTCTGGCGGGCAATCTGACAGCAGACACGCTTGCCGAATGGGAACGCACGATCAGGTTTGGTGATCGCTACTGGTTGCTGGAGATGCATCTCCTCGATGGCTACTGGCAGCCCGGAGCCACCCTGACATCAAGGATCTATTTCGGCTTTTCGGTTTTGGCCGCCCTGCTCATCGCCTTCTCGGCCCTCAGTGCCGCCGGTCGCCAGGCCGCCACCGAGGAAGTGGTGGCTGCCCGCACGGTCGAACTGGAAGCGGAATTGAGTGCGCGCCGCAAGATACAGGCCGCCCTGCGCGAGAGCGAAAACAATCTCGATATTACCCTCCAATCCATCGGTGATGCGGTGCTCACCACCGATGCCGACGGCTGCGTCACCCGCATGAATCCCATCGCCGAGAAACTCACGGGGTGGCCGCTGGCCGAGGCAATGGGTCGCCCCATCGAAGAGGTATTTCACATCATCAACGAGAAGACACGCCTGCCCTCACCCATTCCGGTTGAGAAGGTATTGCGCACCGGAAAAATTCACGGCCTGGCCAATCATACCGTCGTTATTTCGCGTGATGGTCACGAGTTTCACATCGCCGACAGCGCGGCGCCTATCTGTGATCAGGACGGCAATGTGCTGGGTGTGGTACTGGTATTTCGTGATGTCGGCAAGGAGCGGGAGGCCGAGCAGGCCCTGCTGGCCAGCGAGACGCGCCACCGTGAACTCATCGAGCATTCACCCCTGGGAATATTCATTCAATGTGCTGGCCGCTTTGTGTTCATGAATCCCAAGGCCGTCAGTCTTCTTGGTGCACATTCACCGGATGATCTGATTGGAAAGAAGGTACTGGATTTTATCCACCCGGATAGCCGGGATGCCGTGCATGAACGGATTCGCCAACTGAATAACGAGGACAAGGGCGCGCCCCCGCTGGAGGAAACCTGGTTGCGCCTTGATGGTTCGAGTTTCTGTGGCGAGGCGGCAGCAGTACCCTATCTGCATGAAGGTGAGCCGGCGGCGCTGGTGTTGCTACAGGACGTGACCACACGCAAAGAGGCAGACAAACTGCTGACACAGGCCCGCCTCGACGCCGAGCAGGCCAACCGCGCCAAATCCGCCTTTTTGGCCACCATGAGCCATGAGATCCGTACACCAATGAACGGTGTTATCGGCATGGTGGAAATACTCTCCCAAAGCCGCCTGTCTGCTCACCAAACCGAGCTGGTCAATACCATCCACGAGTCGGCAACAGCGTTGTTGACTATCATTGACGACATTCTGAACTTCTCCAAGATCGAGGCCGGTCGCCTGGAGATCGAGAATATTCCCGTTTCCGTGCCGGATATCGTTGAAGGATTGTGCAACTCGCTGGTGCCGGTCGCCGCCGCAAAAGGGGTTAACTTGAATCTGTTCATTTCCCCCCGCATTCCGCCGCGGCTGCTGTCGGATGATGTCCGCCTTCGCCAGTTGCTGTACAACCTCATCGGCAACGCCATCAAGTTCTCCGGAGGGAATGCGCAACGGCCCGGCAGAGTATCCATCCGGGTCGATATCGCGACAGAAAACCAGACGCTGCTTTTCCTGTCGTTCCGTATTGCCGACAACGGTATTGGCATGAAACCGGAAACACTGGACAACCTGTTCACACCATTCACCCAGGCCGAGGTATCGACCACACGCCGTTTTGGCGGGACGGGTTTGGGGCTGACCATCTGCCAGCGCCTGGTGGATTTGATGGATGGCACTATCACGGCGGAAAGCAGCCTTGACGAAGGATCGGTGTTTACCGTCACCCTCCCCATGCAAAACCCAGGGGGAGAGCCGGAGAGCACCGATATCACTTTAGACGGTCTCGATTGCATCCTGATCGAGGATCCGCACTTCAATGCCTCGGACCTTTGCATCTACCTCGAACATGCGGGCGCGAAGGTTGTCCTTGTGGATGATATAGACAAGGCTGTTGAGCTCGCTTCCAGGTATGGCGATTTCATCGTGGTGATTCAGTATGCCGGACGGCAGGAGCCGGACGGACATGACCGATTTGACTCACTGCCCAAGGTACGTCACCTCTGGATTACCCAAGGTCGACGCCGAAGGGCGCGGGTGGAAAAACCCGATGTGGTTTCCCTGGACGGCGATGCCCTGCGTAGGCACGCGCTACTGCGTGCCGTGGCCGTGGCTGCTGGCCGGGCTTCCCCTGAAGTCTTTCACGACCACCGCGAAGATGACTTCACCCACGAGGAGACCGTCACAGCACCGACGGTGGCCGAGGCCCGTTCGCAGGGAAGGCTGATCCTGATCGCCGAGGATGATGACCTCAATCAGCGTGTCATTTTGCAGCAACTCCGCCTGCTCGGTTATGCCGGTGAGGTGGCGGCTAACGGCGAAGAGGCACTACGTCTGTGGCGCGAAGGGAGTTACGCCCTGCTGCTAACGGACCTGCACATGCCTGAAATGGACGGCTATTCACTGGCGCAGATCATCCGCCAGGAGGAGCGGGGCGCACGCCTGCCCATTGTCGCGCTGACCGCCAACGCCCTGCGCGGTGAGGAAAGCCGGGCCAAGGCGGTGGGGATGGATGCCTACCTGACCAAGCCTGTGCCGCTCAAGAAGCTCAGAACCATGCTGGAGGAGTGGTTGTCACCGCCACCGTCTGAGATAGCCACCGATACGCTGACCGATGAGGGAGGATTGCCGCACTCAGGACAACTGCTTGATATCAGTTTACTCATGCAATTGGTCGGTGACGACCCGGTAACGGTGCATGAATTTCTCGCTGAATACCTGAAAACCGCCGATACGCTGGTGCAGGAGATGGAATCGGCCTTTACGGCGGGCGATGTGCGTCACGTCAGCGCCATTGCGCATAAGCTCAAGTCATCCTCCCGTTCTGTCGGTGCCCTGATACTGGGGGATCTTTGTGCGGGAATAGAAAATGCAGGGAAGGAGGGTGATCGCACCTTCATCGCTGAACAGCTGCACGAGTTACGCTCAATCTGGCTGGCGGTAAAGCATGAAATTCATTTTCAGCTGTCGCCACAGAGTCCGCGACCCACGGAGGGTATATGAAATTTCTCCTTATTGATGATGAACCGTTTGCACTGAAACTGCTTTCACGGCAACTTGCCAATCTCGGGTTCGATCAGGTCGTCGCGATGGAACATCCGCGTGATGCACTGGCAATGCTTGAATCCGGTTCAGACTCTTTCGATATAATTTTTCTGGATTTGCAGATGCCGGACATGGATGGCGTCGAATTTGTGCGTCATCTTGTGCGGATTGCCTATACCGGCGGCCTGATGTTGGTCAGTGGCGAAGACCAACGCATTCTGCATACCGCAGAAACACTCGCCAATGCCCACAAACTGCGCGTACTGGGGGCCCTTCACAAGCCGGTCAATCCGGATCAGCTAAAAAAGGCCATCGCAGCTGCGCCACAACAGCACGAGAAAACTGCGCGAAAAGTCTATGCGCCGGATGAGCTGAAACAAGCCCTTAACAATAGGGAGTTGATCAATTACTACCAGCCCCAGGTCGATCTGGGTACCGGACGTGTCGTCGGGGTAGAGACCCTGGTGAGATGGCAACACCCTGTCGATGGGCTGGTATACCCGGATCAATTTATCGGTATGGCAGAAGAACACGGCCTGATTGATGACTTGACACGGCTCGTCCTTGCCAACGCGCTTGCTCAGGCACGGCGGTGGCATGATATGGGCGTGCCCCTTCAGGTTGCCGTGAATGTCTCCATGGATAATCTTGCGAGGCTGGATTTTGCCGATTATGTTGCCCATGAAATTGCAAAGGTCGGCATTCCGCTTGCCAGTATCATACTGGAGGTGACGGAGAGTCGTCTCATGAAGGATCTGTTGACGCCATTGGACATCCTCACCAGGCTGCGCCTGAAGAATATCGGTCTTTCCATCGATGATTTTGGCACCGGTCACTCATCGCTGGCGCAACTGCGTGACATTCCATTCGACGAACTCAAGATTGATCAAGGATTTGTGCAGGGCGCGCACAACTACGCCCCGCTACGCGCCATTGTCGAGGCCAGCCTTGCCATGGCACAGCACCTGGGTATGAAAACGGTGGCTGAGGGTGTCGAATCCAAACTGGACTGGGATTTCATCCAGAACACCGACTGCGATCTGGCACAGGGTTACTTTATCGCCAAACCCATGCTCGCCGACGAAATTACCTCCTGGATTCCGGTGTGGGAGTCCGGTCTGCCGACGCTCATCAAGACCCGCTCATGAACAGTAAAGGCGAATATCCTCATCGAAACCGATATACAAAAGGAATAAACGGGCTATTGGGGGAATTTTCTTACAGTATCCGGATGCTTTACACGCATTGAACCGAGTGATGGCCATCGAGTGTGCTGAAATCGCGCTTGCATTGGTACATTTGCAAGTCTTCTTGGGTCATTTCCAGGCCGTAACCCACAGGAATCCATGCCACTCTGTTATTCAGCGCCGTCAGGATCTCAGGTCTGGCCCTTGTACGGTTGTCTCAGCGGGCCAAACGGGTGAGAAACTCGGAGGCTGAATGAGCCGGAGGGCAATTTGCGCCGGTAAGCGGACGCGCTCAAGTCACTGCCAAGCGCAGCGGGTAGTGACGTGGGCGCTGTGCCTCGCCCATGCCGCAACAAGCACTCACTCAGAACCGCCTGGTCTCTGCAGAAACCACCCAGAGGGCATCCAGACCTGTCTCATTCCCACGTAATGCGTAACCCGGCAGGACTTGGTGCAGGTGGTGCCACTGGCACCATAAACCCCGGCAGCCCATGACGGGAAAAAACCCCGCCACAAGTTGACCGGGTTTTTTGTGACAACCGCATTATCGGTTGTTCTATAGTACCCCCAGCAACGGAATTTACCCGTGGCCACTACGGAAAAGTGGCAAGGAAGACCCCACCTTGCATTCGCAAACGGGGTAGGCAGGTTCCGGTGGTAGTGGAATCTGCTAAACGCGTCGCTCAGGGCCGTTCTCGACGCAACGATCAGTAATGACCGGGTCCATCTTCGAACCACCACGGTGNTTTAGTTTGCCAATGAGGATACTTTAGTTAATGGTATCATTGTTGAATAAAAAAGCTCAGAGGGGTATTGCCGTGAGATTGCTCATTGTACTCCCGGGTATAAAGGGAAGTGCGCTTACCGCGTATAAGTAATTGATTTATATAGGATAAGTGGCGGTGGGCCAGCCTGCATGGTGTATACCGGTTGAGATTGTCTGCCTTAGCTGCATTGACCTGGGCCATTTGGGCAGTATTAAGGGCTAAATTACCGGTGGTATGCGCAGCGGGAGTTCTTGCCTACTAAGATTTAATGTTGTTATTTATGTTGTAATAATATGGTTTATTTCGTAAGCAATTGATTTTAATGATGTATTGGTACCGGAGGCCGGACTCGAACCGGCACGCTTTTTACGGCGGGGGATTTTGAGTCCCCTGTGTCTACCAATTTCACCACTCCGGCAGAAGGGCGGCGGGCGCTGACTTTAGGCCCGTGGAGAGCGCGCGATTATAGCAATCGGGGCACTGACTGCAATGATTTTCCTTAACCTGGCGGCCATTTAGCTGTAGACTGCTCGCCGCTCACGGCAGTGACTGCCCGGAGTGTTGGTTGGCCCCCGGGGCCAAATTTCTGAGTATCGCAGGAGAAAAGATCGTGCCGATGAAATTGATCAAGAAGACCCCCGAATACAGCATTTTCCAGCGTGGCGATGAGCGCTATGCGGTCCAGGACGCCAAGCGGAAGGCTGTGAATGGCGACGAAAAAGTCAGCATCCTGACCGCGGAAGGCCTGCTGAAGGCGCCGACACCGAAGCCGGCCCCGGTTGAGGAAGCGCCCGCTGAAGAGCCCGCCGCTGATGCTGCGGAAGAAGTCGCGGCTGAGGACGCCGGGAGCGAACCTGCGGCCTGAGCCAGTTTGCAGGCCAGGAAGCCGGCTTCGGGCCGGCTTTTTTTGCGATGAAAGTCAGCGATTTCCACTATGAATTGCCGCCGGAGCTGATTGCCCAGCGGCCCCTGCCCGAGCGCAGTGCCAGCCGTCTGCTGACGGTGGACGGCGCCAGCGGTGCGCTGCGGCACCTGCAGTTTACCGATCTCCCCAACTGCCTGCGTGCCGATGACCTGCTGGTATTCAATAATACCCGGGTGATCCCCGCGCGTCTGTGGGGTCGCAAAAGCACCGGCGGGCGGGTAGAGATTCTCATCGAACGGATGACCGGCACGGGCACGGCGCTGGCCCACATCCGCGCCAGCAAGTCCCCCAAGCCTGGTATGGTCATCCATCTGGCGCCCACTGAGGGCGCCGAACCTGGTCCCTGGCAACTCACGGTAACCGGGCGCGAAGGCGCACTGTTCCAGCTGCAGGCGCCCCCCGGGGTGGCACTGCACGAGATCCTGGTGGCCATCGGCCATATGCCGCTGCCGCCCTACATTGAGCGCGCGGACGAAGCGGCGGACAGGGAGCGCTATCAAACGGTGTTTGCCGAGCGCGATGGCGCAGTGGCCGCTCCCACCGCGGGCCTGCATTTCACGGAGGCGTTGCTGCAAGAGGTCACAGCCGCGGGCGTGGAACGCGCTACGGTCACCCTGCACGTAGGCGCCGGTACCTTCCAGCCGGTGCGGGTGGACTCTGTCGAGGACCACCACATGCACGCCGAGTACCTGGAGGTGGACGAGGCCCTGTGTGCCGCCGTGGCCGCGACCCGGGCCCGGGGCGGCAGGGTGGTGGCGGTGGGTACCACCGCGGTGCGCTCGTTGGAGTCCGCCGCCAGCGGCCATGGCCTGGTGGCTCCCCTGCGCGGCGATACGAATATTTTTATTTTCCCGGGCTACCGGTTCCGGGTGGTGGACGCGATGATTACCAACTTTCATCTGCCGGAATCCACGCTGCTGATGCTGGTCAGCGCCTTTGCCGGCCGCGAACACATTGCCACCGCCTATCGCGAGGCAATTGCCCGGCGCTACCGGTTTTTCAGTTATGGTGACGCCATGTTCATTACCCCCGAGCCCGCTGCCCTGGAATCGCGATGAGCCGGACCTGCCACCTGCAGTTCGAACATCTTGCCAGTGACGGCCACGCCCGCCGTGGCCGCCTGACTTTTCCCCGCGGCAGTGTGGAAACTCCCGCCTTTATGCCAGTGGGAACCTACGGCACGGTGAAGGGCATGTTGCCCCGGGATATTCGCGGCATCGGCGCCGAGATCATCCTCGGCAACACTTTCCACCTCTGGCTGCGCCCCGGTACCGACATTATCCAATTGCATGGGGACCTGCACGATTTCATGGGTTGGGATGGTCCCATTCTCACTGATTCCGGCGGTTTCCAGGTGTTCAGCCTGGGCGCCATGCGCAAGATCACCGAGGCAGGGGTGAAGTTTCAGTCGCCGGTAGACGGCGCCCGGGTATTCCTGGACCCGGAGACATCGATCGCCATCCAGCACAAGCTGGGCTCCGACATCGTCATGATTTTTGACGAGTGCACCCCGTACCCGGCCACGGAACCGGAGGCGCGCGCCTCCATGGAGCTGTCCCTGCGCTGGGCGGCCCGCAGCCGTGCCGCCCACGGCGACAGCCCGGCGGCCCTGTTCGGGATCGTCCAGGGGGGTATGTACGAGGATCTGCGCACCGAGTCCCTGGCGGGGCTGGAAGCGATCGGCTTCGACGGCTATGCCATTGGCGGCCTGTCAGTGGGGGAACCCAAGGAGGAGATGACCGCGGTGCTGGATTACCTGCAGCCCCGTTTGCCCGCGGACCGGCCCCGTTACCTGATGGGGGTGGGTACCCCGGCTGATCTGCTGGAGGGCGTGCGCCGCGGCATCGACATGTTCGACTGCGTCATGCCCACCCGCAATGCCCGCAACGGCTTCATCTTTACCTCCCGCGGGGTGCTCAAGTTGCGCAATGCCCGCCATAAAACCAGTACGCTGCCGCTGGACCAGGATTGCGATTGCTACACCTGCCAGCACTTCAGCCGCGCCTACCTGCACCACCTCGACAAGTGCAACGAAATCCTCGGCTCCCAGCTCAACACCATCCACAACCTGCGTTTCTACCAAAACCACATGGCTGGCATTCGCGCGGCTATTGAGCAGGGCCAACTCGACGCCTTCGCGGAACGCTTCTATGCCGGTCAGGCCGAGGGCAACTGAGCGATGACTACGACCGCACGTCTGTTCCAGCGCCTGCAAGCGGCGCTGCCCCTGGAGCGTCCGGCCTGGGACGGTAGCGGCCGCCAGGCCGGCGTGCTGGTGGCGCTGACCGACGAAGCGGAACCTCGAGTCCTGCTGGGACGCCGCGCCCTGCACCTGCCCCTGCACCCCGGCGAGGTGGCGTTTCCGGGCGGCAAGCGCGAGCCCGCTGATCGCGGGCCCTGGGATACGGCATTGCGGGAAGCAGAGGAGGAGGTGTGCTGCCTGCCGGACCGGGTGCGCCCTCTGGGCGAACTGGCGCCCTTGTGTACCCGCAGCGGATTCACCATTCATCCCTGCGTGGCCGTCATTCCCGCGAATCTGCCGCTGCGGGCGGACCCGAGTGAAGTGGCCGAGCTGCTGCTGCTCCCGCTGCTGCAGTTCGCCGACGCATCCGCCTGGCATGTCCGCAATATGCCCGACCCGGTGGACGGCCGCCCGGTGCGGGTTCCACATTTCCGTCTGCGCCGTGATACCGTGTGGGGCACAACTGCCCGGGTGCTCCTGTTATTGGTGAATCTGGGCCTGCAGGCGGAGCTGGATTCGCTTAGGTTTACGGAGGAAGACGCATGAAATACAGCCTCGATGGTCAGGCAGTGACCCTGGTCGGCAGCGGCCAGTTCATTGCGCCCAACGCGGCGGTGATCGGCAACGTCACCCTGCACGAGCGCAGCAGTGTTTGGTTCAGCTGCGTGCTGCGCGGTGACGCAGAGCGGATCGAGGTCGGTGCTGGTAGCAATATCCAGGACGGCGCGGTACTGCACGCGGATCCGGGTTTTCCAACGGTGGTTGGGAGCAACGTGACGGTGGGCCACAAGGCCATGCTCCACGGCTGTACCATCGGTGATGGCTCCCTGGTCGGTATTGGAGCGATCGTCCTCAATGGCGCCAAAGTGGGCAGGAACTGCCTGATCGGCGCTGGCGCACTGGTGACCGAGGGCATGGAAATTGCCGACGGCAGCATGGTGCTGGGCGCACCGGCGAAAGTCAGGCGCCAGTTCACGGAGGAAGAACAGACGGCATTGGGATTGAACGCCGAACACTATATCCAGAATGCCGCCCGCTACCGGGACGGACTGGAGGTACAGGCATGAGCAATTCCGCGGAGCTCGCCTCGCCCTGTATCTCGGTGTGCCTGTTGGATGAAAGCGATGTCTGCCTGGGCTGTTATCGCAGTGCCGAGGAAATCACCGACTGGTTCATGGCCAGCCCACAGGAAAAGCAGGAAATTCTCGATCGCGCCCGGGATCGGCGGCTGGCGGATGACCAGGTCTGGTTGAACTGACAGCGTATCCCCATCTGTGTCAGCTACCAAACCGGCAAATACCAATATGGCCAGAAAACCCCGCAAAAAGGACCAGACATTCATAAGACCGGCCGAGCAGGCGGATATCCCGGTGCTGGTCGGTTTCCTCGTCAAACTCGCCCTGCATGTCGACGGGGGTGAACCGCAAATATTGAAGAGGCGTGAAAAACGGCGGCTTATGGAGTATCTGGCCACCGCCCTTACGGATAACGACAAGCTGGTGGTGGTGGCCGAGGCCCCGGACAGCAAGCTTGTTGGAATGGGTTACATCTATATCTGGCGCAGCCAGGGTATCTGGGAGCACGCAGGTGACCTGGAATTCAAATCCGGTATTATCGATAACATATGGGTGGAACCGGAGTACCGAAAACTGGGAATCTTCAGCGCCATGCTGAGGGAGTTGGTGGCATTTGCCGAATCCAGCGCTGCCCATGAGCTGATTCTCGAATACTCTGTCGCCAACAAGGAGGCCGAAGCGACCTGGAGCAGGTTGGGGTTCAAAACCACCGGCGTTCGCGCTGCTGCCTTCACCCATCTGGTAAAGGACCGACTGTCGCAAGGGGGTGATAAGTGATAGGTGATCGCAGTGTGACCGTGTTTTACGATGAAGTTATGCTTGGCCACCATCCCGAAGTGGATTTGCCCTTTCTTCCCAGCCGGGTGGAAAAACGGGTAAGGACGCTGCTCAAGGGGCTGAATTTCAAGTGGAGCTATCCGGAGCATCCGGGGCGGTTGAGTGCCATCATGGAGCTGCTCGAAAAGGAGCCCATTCCGGGGGTGCAGTTCAAGGCCGGCCCGCATGCCACCTACGAACAGCTCGGCCGCGTTCACACTACCAGTCACCTCGACCATATCTTTTCGCTGGAGGGAAAGCGGGCCTGGCTGGATCGGGATACTACCGCCATGTCGCCGGATAGTGTCAAGGCGGCAACCTCGGCGGCGGGCAATGCCATCGCCGCGGTTGAAGCGGTGGTGAGGGGGGAATGTCAGAGCGCCTTCGCCCTGGTGCGGCCTCCAGGTCATCATGCGGAGCCCGTCAGGGCGCAGGGCTTTTGCCTGTTCAACAACATCGCTGTTGCGGCCGCTCACGCCCAGGCGAAGTTGGGCTGTGAGCGTATCCTGATTGTCGATTGGGATGCCCACCACGGCAACGGCACCCAGGATATTTTCTGGGCCGATCCCGATGTTCTCTTTTTTGATATCCACCTCGCCGCCCCGTTCTATCCGGGATCCGGAAACCTGGAGGAAGTGGGGGCCGGGCTGGGCGAGGGCTACACTGTGAATGTGCCTATCCCGGAGGATGCCGGCGATCTCGCCTTTGAAAAGGCGTTCCGGGACATTCTGATCCCCGCCGCCGACCGTTTCGAACCGGACCTGGTGTTGGTCTCGACGGGTTTTGACCCGCACCGCAACGACATGGCGTTGAACCTGACCTATGATGGCTTCGCGGTGCTCACTCGCATTGTTCAGGATATCGCCGAAAGACATTGTGCTGGCAGGCTGGCCCTTGTGCTGGAAGGTGGCTATAACCTGACCTCTCTGTCCCGGGGGGTACATACGGTGCTGGAGGTGTTGGCCGGCGGGGATGTCCCGGAACTGGTGGAGTGTGGATTGCCGGAGGTAATGAAGGCCGCGGAGTTCCATCGGGATGCGTTCACGGATGATGAAGAGACGGATGATGAATAGACCGTTTCGCGAGCGCAGCCAGTGAGGGGTTAACCCGGCGTCAAGCGCTGCCGATCAAAGCGCGCGGGGCAATCGCAGCTGTGCCTCCAGGCCTTGGGGGCTGCTGTTGGCAAGACGCAAGCTGCCGCCGAACCGACTGGCGATTGCCTCGACAATGGCCAGTCCCAGGCCGCTTCCGCCGTTGCCCGAGGTCCGTTTGAAGCGTTCGGTCAACACATGCAGTTCACCGGCGGGCGCACCCGGCCCCTGGTCCACGATTTGCCAGAGAACCCACTCACCGTCCAGCGAACAGTTTATGTCGATCCGGCCCCGGTCCGGCGAAAAGCGCACGGCGTTGTCCAGCAGATTTCGAAGCGCTGCGGACGCGAGCGCCGCAGGGACGGCAACCCGTGCGGATGAAGGATTCCGGTAGGTAATCCGGATCTGTCTTTCTTGCGCTTTGTGGGTAACTTCTACCAGTGCCGATGAAGTGATTTCGTCCGCACTGCTCCGGGCGGCATCGGCAAAAGCGGCGTTGCCTTCTATCCGGGCCAGAAGGAGCAATTGCTCAAGGGTATCCTGCAGCTTATCCAGCGCTCGGGCAGCCTGCTCAAGAGCGTGGTTCGACTGCTTGCCCTGGGTGAGACTTGCCACCTGCAGTTGCGTTTTTATGCCGGTTAGCGGCGTGCGCAGCTCATGAGCGGCATCGCCGGTAAAGCGCCGCTCCCGCTGCAGGGCCTGGCTCACCCGCAGTAAAAGACGGTTGATTTCGGCCACTAGAGGCTTTACTTCTTCCGGTGCATTATCCCAGGCCAGTGGCTCAAGTTCCTGGATGTCGCGCCCGGCAACATCCTTGCTGAGTTGTCGCAATGGCTTGAAACCGTGGCGGATACCGAACCAGAGAATAATCAACGTGCCCGCCAGAGCCAGCGCAAAAGGGGAGGCCGCAGCGAGGACGATAGACATCATCAGGGCATCGCGTGTGTCCAGGCGATCAGCCGTGGTAATGACCAGAGAGTCGGCGACCAGGGTGTAGACCCGCCACTGTTCTCCGCCCACCTCCCGGTCGCTATAACCCTCAACTGCCGTCTCCAGCACGGCAGCAGGGGCACCCTGGGAAAGCGCAACCAGGTCTCCGCGCAGGGTGCTGACCCGGCATGCCAGATTTGAGGGAAACTCCGGGGTGGCCACAAGGGCGGCATTGGATTCTCCACCTGCCTGTGTTGCCTCTGTCAGGTGCTGCCGGCTGATGAGCGACGCCACCATTCTTGCGGAGGCCGCCAGACGATCATCGAGACTGTTCTGGACTTCACTGCGGACACCCAGCAGTTGCCAGGGCGCCAGTAACAACCACAAGCCGGCAACTGAAACGCTAATCAAAACCATTAGCCGCCACCGCAGACTTTTCTGAAAAGTCATTGGGAAGGTTTGTTAATGCGATAGCCCATACCGCGCAGAGTCTCGATCAGTTCGTTGCCCAGTTTCCGTCGCAGATTGTGCACGTGCACTGCGATGGCGTTGCTCTGTACGCCGTCACTCCAGCCATAGACACTGTCCTGTAATTGGCCGGGAGTGAGGATCTGGCCCGGGCGCTGCAGCAGCGCCTGCAGAACCGCAAGTTCCCGGCGTGACAGAGACACGGGCACCCCACTGACCTGAACCTCCAGCCGAACCGGGTCGAGGCTGAGTGTGCCATGCTGCACCAGGTTTGTTGAACGGCCTTCAGCCCGCCTCGCCAGCGAGTGCAACCGGGCCATAAGCTCCCCCAGATCAAAGGGTTTGGTGAGGTAGTCGTCCGCTCCGGACTCAAGCCCCGCAATGCGGTCCGGCACCGCGTCCCGCGCAGTCAGTATGAGTATGGGCAGGTCATGGCCTTGTTCGCGCCATCTTTTCAACAAGGTCATTCCGTCTTCGTCAGGTAGCCCCAGATCCAGCACCACCACATCGAAGCGAGCGACGCTCATGGCAGTCTCTGCAGTGGCCGCGGACCGGACCCAGTCGGAGGTCTGGCCAAGGGCCTCAAGTCCTGCCTTGAGGCCATCGCCTACGAACTCGTCGTCTTCAACAATCAGAATATGCACGCATGCCTCTCGGGTAGAAAAGTGGTAGCCATCAGTAGTGCAAGTACCGCTTAATCTCTACATAATCCGCCCACCTCATCCTCCGCTAACAGCCACTCGAACAGAGAGGTTTATCCAGGCGCAGTGCTTCGAGAAGAGGCTCCCGCAAAAATTTTTGCCACGAGATTTTTTATGCTGACAACTAGTATAGGCCATTTGGCCGTACCCACCTCCCGACTTCTCATGATGATCGCGTTGCTTGTTGCAATTGTGGTAGGCGGCCTTGTTGGCCGAAAACGAGGCGTGGTCACATCCGACAGCATGATTAACAGTTTTCTGGTCGGGCTTCTGGTGGCACGCGGTACTTTCGTGATCCTTTACTTTGACTCTTACCGGGAGGCCCCGCTTTCCATGGTAGACATCCGGGACGGCGGGTTTCTGCTCCTGCCTGGCATTGGGGCCGCCTTGATTACAGCGTTATGGCGGGGGTGGCGTACACCGGCTCTACGCAGGCCTCTGGGTGCGGCGATTCTGACGGGTGTTGGAATATGGGTCGGTATGCTGGGTGCCGTGACGGGGATGGAGGCTTCCCAGCCCGGCCTGGCAACCGAGTCATTTCAGCGGCTGGACGGCGACTTTGTCACGCTCGCAAACCTTGGGCCAGAAGAAGAGGGAAAACCACGCGTGGTCAATCTCTGGGCCACCTGGTGCCCACCTTGTCGCCGGGAAATGCCCGTTCTGCAGGCTGCGCAGGCCAGAGAAACAGATATCACCTTCGTGTTTGCCAATCAGGGGGAGTCCCCCGGCCAGGTACGGGACTATCTGATCGGGGATAAACTTGAGTTAGAGAACGTGCTGCTGGACCCCATGAGCACACTGGGGCAGGTCAGTGGCTCCCGAGCACTGCCCACTACACTGTTTTACGACGCTCAGGGGCGCCTGGCTGATTATCATCTTGGCGAGTTGTCTGCAGCCTCACTCAAACAAAAACTCAAACGCCTCAACTGACCCGGAGAATTAATTCGGGACCTATAGACCCATTCATACGTCACCTGCCCGGGCTGTTCCTGTTTTCACAGGCTTGCTCCGCTTGCCAGCCCACCAACAGGACAGGTCGTCCAGGAGCTTGTAGGCCAAGGGCACAAAGACGAGCGCGAGGCTGCTGGCCGCGAGCATGCCGCCTACCACCACCGTGCCGATCTCCTGACGACTGGCGGCGCCGGCCCCGCCAGCTACCATAAGGGGCAGGGAGCCAATGATGAAAGTGGCAGCGGTCATGAGGATCGCGCGAAAGCGCTGACGCGCCGCATTGATGGCGGCCGTGGCGGAGTCCATGCCTCCGCGCCGGTTTTGCACTGCGAATTCCACAATCAAAATCGCATTCTTCGCCGCCAGCCCCACCAGCACCAGCAGGCCCACCTGGAAGTAAAGATCGTTTGGAAAGCCGCGCAACAGGGTGGCCAGAGCACCGCCGAGTACTGCGAAGGGCACGGCGGCGGCCACGGCCAGCGGCAGGGCGAGTCGCTCGTACTGCGCTGCCAGAATAAGGAAGACCATCAACAAGCCCATGAAGAAGGCACCGGCACCGCTGCCGGAAGCCTGGTCCAGCTGATAGGCTTCGCCAATCCAGGCCATCTGTAAATCCGCGTCCAGTGGCAGACTGGCAGATACTTCCTCCAGGGCCGCCTTGGCCTGACCGCTGGTGTAACCCGGCGCCGGATTCGCCATCACCCGCACCGCCGGGTAGCCGTTGAAGCGCGTCAGCAGGTCGGCGCCCCGGCGGCGCTCCAGCGCCACCAGGGAGCTCATGGGCACCATGCTGCCGCTGTCACTGCGGACAAAAACGTGGCGGAGATCCTCCGGCTGGCGGCGATACTCGCTTTCCGACTGCAGGTAAACCCGCCACAAGCGGCCGAGATAGGAGAAGTCGTTGATGTACATGGCGCCAATAGTGCTTTGCAGGGCGTTATAGATGCGGGAGACGGGCACTCCCATGGCCTTGGCTTTTTCCCGGTCTACCATGGAATGGTATTGCGGTACGCTGGCTTCAAACATGACGTTGGCACCCGCCAGTTCCGGGCGGGAGGATGTGGCCTCTCGCAACGCCCCCGCCACGGTTTCCAGCAGGGCCACGTCGGTATCGCCCCGTACTTGCAGATATCCTTCCACGCCGCCCGTCAGCGACAGGCCGGCAATCGGCGGCGGTGTAAACGAGCGCAGGTTGGCTTCCTGCACGCTGGCGCCCAGACGGCGCACCCGTTCCGCCACGGCAGAGGCACTTTGTTCCTGCTCGTTACGTTGATTCCAGTCCGTCAGGCTGACGAAACCGCCCAGTGCGTGACTGCGCATCACGCCGTTGATCAGGTCGAAGCCGGCGAAGGAAATGTAACCCTCAACTTCATCCATGGCCATGATCTCCTGAGCAAGGTGATCGCGCACGGCCTCGGTGCGCGGCAGCGACGAGGCTGGCGGCAGCTGCCCCAGAACGCGCACCACCCCCTGGTCCTCCGCGGGCAAAAGCCCGACCGGCAGCCGGTCGAGCAGCAGCCAGGTAGCGCCGAAGAACAGCAGCAGGAGGGCGACGCCGGCGCGCGGGCGTTTCAGCAGGACACTGACCACCAGAGTGAATCCGTTCGTCAACTTGTCGAAGGCGCGATTGAAGGTGCGGAAAAACTTGCCGGGCTCCTGCTGTTGTGGGCGCAGCAGCAAGGCGCACATGGCGGGAGTGAGTGTCAGCGCGACCACACCAGAGATAACCACCGACACGGCAAGGGTGACGGCAAACTGACGGTACAGGCCGCCGCTCAGGCCGTCCAAAAAGGCCACCGGCGCGAATACGGCCACCAGCACCAGGGTGGATGACAGCACTGCGCCACTCACCTGGCGCACGGTTTCGATGGAGGCCTGGCGCGCAGACATGCGTTTCTCGGTCATCAGACGTTCCACGTTTTCCATGACAATAATGGCGTTGTCCACGACTATGCCAATGGCCAGCACAAGACCGAACAGGGTGAGCATGTTCAGGGAAAAGCCCAGGGCGAGCATGCCGGCGAAGGTGCCGATCAGGGACACCGGAATGGCCGCCACCGGAATCAGGGTCGCGCGGAAGTTTTGCAGGAAGAGATAGGTCACCAGCACCACCAGGGCGACGGCCACCAGCAGGGTGATTACCACCTCGCGGATAGACGCCCGCACGAATTCGGTGGTGTCGTAAGCAATGGTGTATTCGAGGCCGGCCGGAAAGTCTTGTCCGAGATCCTGCAACGCTTCCTGAACCCGGTCGGCGGTATCCAATGCATTGGCTCCGGATTCCAGATAGACCCTGAAGGGTACTGCAGCTGAGCCATTGAAGGTGCCGGAAAAACTGTAATCCTGCGAACCCAGTTCCACCCGGGCCACGTCCCCCAGGCGTAGGCTGGAGCCGTCCGCCTCGCTGCTCAGCACAATCGACTCGAACTGTTCCGGGGTAGTTAACTGACCTTCACTGGTCACAGTAAAGGTAAAGGGATCTGCCTCATCATTGGGCGGAGCGCCCAGGCGACCGGTGGCATATTCCGCGTTCTGCTCCCGCAAAGCGGCGGCCACGTCCTGGGTTGTGAGTTCGTGCTTGGCGAGCCGGGCCGGATCAAGCCAGACGCGCATGGCATAGTCCTGCAGGCCGAACAGGCTGGCATCCCCAACGCCTTCAATCCGTACCAGTTCGTCCAGCATATTGAGCAGCGCATAGTTGCTGATCTCCACCATGCCCATAGTGTCGTCGGGCGAGGTGAGTACGCCCAGCAGGAGGATGTCGGTAGAACGGGACTGCACGCGCAAGCCCATGTCGCGCACAATCTGTGGCAGGCGCGGCGCGGCTGCCTGAACCCGGTTGTTGACGTTGATGGTCGCCTGATCCGGATCGGTGCCTATGTCGAAAGTTACCGTAAGTTGCAGAGTGCCCGTGTCGGTGCTGGTGGAGTCCATGTAGATCATGTCCTCCACCCCGTTGATTTCCTGCTCCAGGGGTGAAGCCACCGAGTCCGCCACCACTGTGGCGCTGGCGCCCGGGTAGGAGGCGGTGACCACCACTTGGGGCGGCACCACGTTCGGGTACTGTTCCAGTGGCAGTTGGCGCAACGCAGCCAGACCGGCCAGCACAATAATCACCGAAATTACCGAAGCAAAAATGGGGCGGTCGATAAAGAAACGCAGCATTACAGGCCCGCCTGTGCAGGGGTCCGGGCTAGTTCCCCTTGCATATGGACCCTGGCTGGAACGGTTTCGACCACACTCACGGCACTGCCCGGCCTGAGCGAAACCTGACCGTTCACCACCAGCTGATCCCCGGCGGAAAGTCCTGTCAGCACTACCTGCAGGCCTTCCACGATCGGCCCCAGGTTCACCGGCCGTGCCCGGGTTGTCTGGTCGCCGGAGGCAGTGCCGTTATCGACTGTATATACCTGGGGGCCTGCCGGGCCTTCGGTGACGGCTTTGGGGTCGATCAGCACCACATCCCGGAACACCCGCAGGGGCAGCTGCAAGCGCACAAACTGGCCCGGCAGCAACTCGCCTTGAGGGTTTGGAAACACCGCGCGCATGTGGATGCTATCCGTCCGCGGGTCGATGCGGGCATCGGTAAAATTCAACTGGCCGGAATAGGGGAAGGCTTGCCCACGATCCAGAAGCAAGCCGGTTTCTGCCGGCCCACCAGCTCCGTCCGCGAGCGCGACCCGACGCGTGGCCGCATCACGGGCGGGCAGTGTGAAATGAACGTGAATGGGGTCGAGCGGCGTGATGGTTGTCAGCAGGGTACCGGCCTCCACCAGATTACCTGCCGCGAGGGCCTCAAGCCCAACAATACCGGCCACGGGTGCCTCCACCTGGGCGTAGCGCAGCAGACGTTTCGCGTCGCTCTCGGCGGCCTCAGCTTTTTGTAGCCTGGCCAGGGCGGCCTGCAGAGCGGTGGTGGCCCTGTCCTTGTCGTGCTCACTGCTGACCTGGCGGGCGAAAAGATCCTGCTGACGGCGCGACTCCCGCTCCGAGTTGGCGTGCTCCGCCCGGGCCTCGGCCAGCTCCGCTTCGGTTTGTCGCAGTGCCAGTACATAGGGCTCGGGATCAATCTGAAACAAGGCCTCGCCCTTTTGGATACGTTGCCCCTCCTGATACAGCCGCTGCTTCAAAACGCCGCCCACCTGCGCACGTAGTTCCACCGCGCCGGGGCTTCGCACCCGGGCGGCGTACTCGCCATACTGCACCGCCTCGCCGGTTTCCACGATGGCGACGCTCACCGCGGCACCAGGTGTTTTTGGTTTGGGTATGCTCGACTCAGTGCTGCAGGCGCCGAGCAACACTGCGGCCGCAACAACAGCAAGAGCCAACGGCCAGCGAGGGAGAGTCACTGGGGATATCAAATGCAGCAGGTTCATTAAAAGCGCTCCGGGGACAGGCGGACCAGAATGGGCGGCCAGTCAAACAGGGCTGCATTAAGGAGGGATTAAATGCGAACACGCTTAGTGAAAAGTAGACGGATCCCGGGATCAAGATCGAGGTTGCGCAAGGGCGCGACTAATCCCGCTTTACGCCCGGCCTGCGCGCCACGGTCTCAGACGGCAATTCGCCGTACACCTGACGATATAGAGCGGCGAAACGCCCAAGTTGGGTAAAGCCGTATTCGGTTGCTATTTGCGTGACGCTGGTATCGCGACAGGATTGCAGTGCAGTACGCACCGCTTTCAGCCGCGTTTGTTGTACATAGCGCATTGGGGAGATATTCTGGAATCGTCTGAACCCGTCGTACAGGCGGCGCTCGCTGACGCCCGTGAGTTCCACCAGCGAGTCCATGGACAGGTTTTCCGAGATATGGTCATGGATGTAATCCATTGCCAGCCTGACATGGCGCGGCCGCACCATCTGCGTATCGTTCAACAGCGGGGCGGTGTAATTATGATTCAGGGAATAGAGCAGCGCCTTGATGATATTGTCCAGCTCGGTTTCCAGGATCTCGGTATTGCGGTAAAAACTGCACTCCTGACTGTATTCGCAGATAAACGAGAACAGGTGTCGCCACCAGGATGCGTGTTGCGCGTTGCCATTCTCCATGGCTGTGTCGAACACAAGAGCACCCTGCACGGGTATACCGAGGCAGGAAGCGGCGATTCTCTCCAGCCTGTCTTTTGTAATCTGCACCGTGAACTGTCGGCAGTCGTGACTCCAAACCATTTTGGTGAAAGCCGACGGGTTGATGACCGATGCCCGGGCGGGGTCGGATTCTATCACCTGACCGCCGCTCTCGACCTGGGCCCGTCCTTGTAGCGGCAGCTGGATGAGATAGAAATCCTTCAGATAGCCCGGCTCTATACGGCTCTCCGTGCCGTACTGCATATAGTTGAAACTGATCCCGCGGAAGGGCATATGGTAGTGGAAGGCGTCCACCTGGCCGGTCCGCGAGGAAAGCTGATGGTCACAATACACCTCGCTGACACGGCAACGGGCCTCATCCAGATCAGAGGTCTGAAACAGCCTGTATTCAGGTCTTCGGATCAACCGGGTCTGGTCCGCAATCTCTTCCACCGCTGCACCCTTTTCATCCGTCGCCTGTTTGCAGTGGTATCACAAACACCTGGTTACTTCAAATATAAAATGTTTGCGTCGGGATAACGCCTGTTCCGCGCTGCTACTGGTGACTGCTGTCCCCCTCCATCAGCAGCGGCATGAGGGGATAATGCTGCTCCGGCCCCATGGCGCCGTAGCCGCCGTCCACGGGCACGTCGCCTCCGGTCATGTAGGAAGCTTCGTCTGACGCAACGAAAGAAACCACGGCGGCGACTTCTTCCGCGTCCGATACCCTGCCCATCAGGTTGTAAGGAGCGGAAACCTTGTCGGCGTGTGTCCGATTGTCGCCGGTCAAACCTTCAAAGGGGTCAGACCAACAATGCCCGATCGTCACTGAGTTGACCCGTACGCGTCGTGCTGCGTACTCCACGGCCTGCGTCCTGGACAGATGTCGCAAGGCTGCCTTGGATATGGGATAAGCCCAGCGACCGATATGGGGGAACAGTCCGGAAATGGAGCCGACGTTCACGATATTGCCACCTGCGGCGGCGAGGTGCTCAATCGCGATCTCTCCCAGGATCGCAGGCGATACCGCGTTGGTGTTGAGTGTGGAAAGCCAGGTTTCCCGTGTTGTTTCCGCGCCATCATCGCCGTAGACACAGGCGTTGTTCACCAGAATATGCAGGGCGCCGAAGTGCTCGATGGTCCGTGCCACCAGATGGCGCAGATCGTCATCCTGCGTGATATCCGTTTTAACGTAGAGGGCTCTTTCCCCAAGCTGTGCGGCCAGGGCTTCGCCCTTGTCCCCACTGCGTGCCGCGATCACAACGCTTGCACCATCCGCGTGCAGCTTGCTTGTTATCGCCTTGCCGATGGAAGCAGCACCACCGGTAATAATAGCCACCTTGTTGTCCAGCCTTGCCATATTGATTCTCCCGATAAGCCTTCAGTCAAACGCCGGCCAGTCAACCTGTTGACCAGTCTCCGGTCCAAAATTCGCGTAGTCGTAATCTGTCTTCAGTGCCAGATTGAGACGATTGTAAGTGGCGAAATCGCTGACCAGATGCACCAATTGCAGTACCCCCTTGTCAGTCAGGCCGGTGCCTTTCAAAGCCGCAATGTCTCTCTCATCGATGGCACGCGGCTCATCATTCACCTTTAGCGCAAAATCAAGCACGACCCTGAGTTCCGCTTCCTTCACCGCAGAGATACCCTCGGCCGCCAGTTCCTGCACGTAGGCCTCTGATGCATTGAGGCCGTGGCCCAGTATCGTGCAGAAAGCACCCGTACAGTACGCGCAGCCGTTGGCGCGGGACACCAGAATGCCTACGTGTTGAATGGTCTCCTGCGATAACTCACCGGATTCCCACAGGACTTTGGTAGCTCCGAGCTTGGCCTTCATGAATTCCGGAAAATTCAACTCCAGGAGGAAATGATTGGGCACCTTCCCTTCCATTTCTGTCACCCATTCGAAGATCCCCAGGATTTCGGGGTCAGAAATCGAACTCTGTTCATGCAGTTGCAAAAGCGCCATACAAGCTCCTCAAGATAACAATCCACGGGCAACCATATAACCCGAATTTCCCGCCAGACCCGGACCGGGATGGGTAGAAGCACCGATGTGATACAGATTCCGCACCGGCGTCTGGTGATTCTTCAATGCCTTCAGTGGACGCCAGAGAAAAAACTGCTGCATACCGCAGTGCCCGGAGTAGGGGTCCCCGCCGACCAGATTGCCATTGATGCTTTCGAGGTCTTTCGGTGACAGAACAACCCTGCGGCGTATGCTGCCCGCAAGCCCCGGGACATGCTCGCTGATACGCGCCACGATTCTGTCTGCATACCGCTCCGCGATCTGCTGTGTCCATTGCCCGTCCCCTGGCGCCTCAATCTGCCCGGCTGCATCTCCCCGTATAATCGAAGGGAGCTCCTGCAGCTGGATCCAGAGGATGGCCTTGCCCGCAGGAGCCCGCGAGGGATCCAGGACCGTGGGCTGTGCCACAACGATCGTCGGCTCTGCCGGCAGCAGGCCGCACCCGGCCTGGCTTACGGCCAGGGAAACCGCATCCAGCCCGCCGCTCAAGTGCACCATTGCCACATCGTCAAGTTGTGGGTCGCGCCACTGCGGCAGCCGATCCAGCGCCAGATGAATCTGCATGCAGGCGTTGCCAAAGCGGAAATTCTTCGCCTGTTCTCGCACTGCTTCCGGTACCCAGTCAGGCTCCAGCAGTGATAAATACAGCTGCTGCGGAGTGACGTTACAGATCACGGCGTTTCTGGCCTCTATTTTACAGCTCTGGCGACTTTGCGCATTCCCGGGCTCCCCGTGCAGACACTCCACGCCCTGCGCCCGGCGGTGCTCGACCACAATCCGCTTAACGTCACTGTTGACATGCAATTCACCGCCGTACTCCTCGATCAGACCACGGAATGCCCGTACCAGATTTTCGCTGCCGCCCTTGACCACGGGCATACCTGCAGATTCGAGGCTGAAGGTAATTACCCGGCTCATGGCGCCGGAGAAATTTGCCTCTGGCCCCAGTCCCGTGTGCAAGATCCAGGGCGCCAGCAATGACTTGGCCAGATCGGACCTGAAATACTGGTCCAGCCAGTCTCTGCTGGACGCCATCGCCTCGCCCGCATACAGGCTGAGCCCGGCAGATCCGCGGGCACGCCACTCGCGCCACAGCAGTCGCAGCGTCGCAAGACTCAATATTTCATTGCTCAACAAGCTGAAGGTAAGGTCAGCGTCACGCTCCATTTCGGTCATGGTCCGTGCGTATCTGTCGCCGTCACCGTCACCCAGAGCGTTGAGCACCGCGATATTTTGTTCGCGAGATGTGCTGAGGACCAGCGATTCTCCGGCAGGGGTGGCCACTGCGGTGGGTTTTTCGGTATTGAGATACACCAGGCCATGACGCGCCAGATCTGCTCCCAGTGCCCGATAGCTGGGCGAGGTCACGAACAGTGGATGCCACCCCGACAACACATCATGGCGAAATCCTTCCTCGGTGATCTCTGCTGTCTTGATGCACCCGCCAAGGTAGTCGTTGCGCTCGAGCACACAGACCGAGTGACCGGCTTTCGCGAGAAGCGCAGCGCAGCAGAGGGAGTTTATCCCGCTGCCGACGAACACAAAGTCATACGTGTTTTTCATAAACGACTTCGCCCGGTGTGGCTACTTGCCTGGTGTATTTCTGCTGCAGCCTGGGCAATATGTGCGCATAGTCACCGGGATCCAGCGCACGAAACCACTGCTTTACACGTGTCGGTACAGGCAGGTTCATATTCATGTCGTCGAGAAGTTCGTCGATATGGTGGATCGAGAACGGTATGATATTGGTACCTTTGGAGTGTTTGCCGTCGGTCCTCGCTTCCATCCACGCGAGCTTGCGGTCGGCGTATTCATTCTGTGCCTGCAGCGAGGGCAGCTTGATACCGCCCTCCAGATAGTCCACCAGCCACAGAGCGGCAATTTCGCAGTTCAGCTGACTGAAGAAAGACGAGTTGTAGCCATTGAACGCCAGGCGTGGAACCCCGATGGGGAGAACAGAGCGGTAGAGGCGGAAGTTGCCGTCGCGGTCGGTAACTTTCTGCATGATGGCTTCATCCAGAAAAGGGCACACCTGGCGCCAGCCAGTGCCGCAGATCACCACGTCAGCAGGCAGCGTTTCCCCGCTGTCGAGGATGGCCTTGCCCGGTTCCAGCCGGGTGATTTCCGCGCTTTTTCTTATACTGATCACCCCTGACTCTATCTTTTCGTAGAAGCCGTCGGTGACCAGGCTGACGGTTGAGCGCGCGATAGTTTCCAGGGGCTTGTCCGGATGCAGGTCTAGCCGCCGGAGGTGCAACTGCCGCTCGATAACCCATTCCATGGAACCAAGCATGGCACGCCGCAGCGGGTTCCCGATGCCGTGCAGGAACCGTTCGAATCCACGCAGGCGAATATATCGAAACAGCGCTTCGCTCAGTCGCGTCAGAAAAAGGTGCTTGAAATTGAGTACATTGGCCAGGTGCTTTGGCAGCTTCCAGATCAGGGTGCGCGCGACAACTGTCGTAGTTGCCGTCGAATCGGCGATGGCGTTGGCGACATCGCAGGACGACTTCCCGTAGCCAACAACCAGAACATGTTGATCCCTGACCGCCTGTTTGTCGTTGAATTCGCTGGTGTGTAAAACTCTTCCACCATGCGCCTTGAATTCTTCTGCTCCGGGGTACTCCGGAATCAAGGGAACGGAGAAGATGCCATTGGCAATGATCAGATAATCGAAATACTGCGTTGTGAACTGATCGCCACCTGCAGGCTTCGTTGTCCGCACCGTGATTGCCCAGCGCATGGCCTGTTCTTCGAAGCTTGCATCGGTAACTTCCGAGTTCAAGTGAATGTAGTCGAGAATGCCGAAATGCACAGCATACGAATGCATATAGGCTTGCACCTGTTCTCCACTGGGCCACTCCGGATAATCCGACGGCATGGGATAATCCGAGAGTGCATACGTCGAACGCGGATTCTGCGTGGTGAGGCCGGGGTAGCGCCGGGATGCCGACCAGACCCCCCCAACATCCGCCTCCTTCTCATAGACCGTTACATCGTATCCCATGGCGTCAAAGACTCTGGCGGCACTCAGCCCGCCGAACCCTGCGCCTACGATACATATGGTTTTAATCGACATGTCGTCCCTTTCCGCAGGTCGGTGATTTCAAGTTGTCGCTACCGGGCTTGTTCTGGGCGTGTCTGCTCATGTCAGCGGCACGAGCGCTCATTAGCGCGCGGTACAGGGTTTATTGCTCAGAACTGAAACTTGTACGTCAGGTACCATTGTGCCGGGCGGGCGACGACAACCTCCCGGGATTGGAAGGCGTCGCCGGCAACCCCTGTCACAAAGTAATCTTCGTCGGTCAGATTGGTTCCGCCGAATGTCAGGCGGTGGGTGTCGGCGGCACTTACCCAGCTGATACTGGCGTCGAGCACGGTATAGCTGTCTTGCGCGATCACAGGTGTATTGAAGGCATCGTTAAAGGTCTGTGACTGATAAGCCGCGTTGGCGCGGGCGATAATGGCCGCGCCATTCGCCAGGCCAAACTCTTTGGAGCCAGCCAGATTGAACGTCCACTCCGGAACCCGTTCGAAGTCGTTGCTTTTGGGGAACAGCGCGGTGGCCTCATCCAGTTCGTCATAGGAGGCGTCGATATAGCCCACCCCGGCGTCGAACACCCAGCCGCCGCCGGGCACCAGCTTTGCCTCCAGCTCAAAACCATCGATACTGGCGCTGCCGGCGTTTTCGGTAACCGGAGCGACACTGGTGAATACCTGGATCTGCAGGTCGTCATAATCAGTATGAAACACTGCGCCGTTCAGGGTGAAGCGCTTGTCGGCGGACGCGTACTTGAAACCCAGTTCGTAGACTTCGACAAACTCCGGATCAAACGTGGGAATAAGATCGATGTCCGGTGTCCCGGGAGGAGCGGTAAAACCGGCCACGATGGGAGGGAATACCCGCTGGGTAAAACCACCCGATTTGAAACCCTCAGAGTAACTACCGTAGATCATCAGAGGGTCATTCACATGGTAGGAGAGAGTCACCATCGGTGTCGTCTCTTCGATCTCGACTTCCTTCTCCACGAAGGGAAGAACGCGTGCGCCCGGCTGCAAAAAGGGCGCATCGAGCTGGGGGTCGCCGGTGCCGGAGAATGGGTTGCTGAAAATTATCTGGTCAGGCAGGAATTTCTTGTCTTCCTCGGTATAGCGCAGGCCAAGGGTGAGGCTCCACTTTTGCGCAAAGTCGTAGGTAAGCTGGCCATAAACGGCCCGGGCTTCATTGTCGAAGGCACCACCACTGCGAAAGCTCGAAATGGCGAAATCGAGCAGATTGATGTTGTTGCCTTCCTCCTTGAAATAGTAGGCACCAAGAATCCAGCTCAGCGCGTTCATTTCACCCAGCAGTTGAAACTCCTGGCTGAACTGATCCTGTTGTAGATCGTCGAAGAACTGGGATATCAGTTGTGGTGAGTGATCCCCGTCACGGGAAAACTGGCTGTCGAGGTCGCGAAATGCAGTGATGGAACGCAATTCCAGGCCTTCACTGGGCCTCCAGCTCACGTTCGTACTCGCCCCCCACAGATCCAGCTCCGAAAATGCAGGGGCTGTGCCTGCATTGAAGTCATCGCCCTGGATATAACGGTTGTCGTAACAACCCGGGACCGCCAGGTTCAGCTCCATACCGGGTACCGCGCAGGGCGCGGGCGGACCACCGGCCGCGAGGTTGGCGCCGACATTGTGAATGACTGCCATGGGAGGCGTTTGCGGATCGATCGGGTTGCCGTGGTTAATGTCGACCAGGGTAAATGCAGGTCCATTCTCGCGATCCCGGGTTGCGTCCACAGCAAAATCCACTGTGAGGTTCGAAGAGGGCAGCCAGCGTAGAGCGACTCTTCCTGTCAGGGTGTCGTCATCGCCCAGATCAACTCCGTCCTCCCGCGTGACATAGCCGTCGCGGTTGAAACTTGCCACGCTCAGCGTGGAACGAAGTGTGTCACTGAGCGGGATATCAATGCTCGCGGAGAGATCGGCGCGGTTGTCGTCGCCCACGGTCGCGGATACGCTGCCGCCGAGTTCAGGTCCCGGCTTGCGGGTGGTCAAGCTGATCGCACCGCCTATCGTGTTGCGCCCAAACAGCGTGCCCTGGGGGCCGCGGAGGACCTCCACCTGCTGGACATCGATCAGGTCCAGAATCGCCCCCACGGACCGGGCGATATAAACCCCATCCACGTAGATGCCTACTCCGGGCTCTGTGGTGGGCAGAAACTCCTTCTGGCCCACACCCCGGATATAGACAGCCGCGGAATTACTGGAACCACTGAAGCTCGGATTGTTCTGGAATGTCAGATTGGGCGTATAGCTGGCAATCTGCCCGATATTGGTAATGCCACGATATTCGAGCGTGTCGCCCGAAAACGCCGAGATGGCGATAGGGGCGTCTTGCAACCCTTCTTCGCGTTTGCGCGCCGTGACTACCACTTCTTCCAGCAATGCCGAGGTTCTGTCCTGTTGCGCCCAGGCAGGCAAAGCGCTCGGGAAGACAAGCAGCGGCAGCGCCGCGAATGCTACTGATTTGCAGGGGACCATGATCGCTCCAAGATGAATAGATTTTATTTCTTGTCTATTGTCCTGGATCAATTATTGGCAGCATTCAAGCAGCGTTACTATTCAGCTACTGCGGGCAATGTGCAGTTGCTGCGGATTTCTGAACTGCCGCTACAGCCAGCCGGTCAGCTTGCCCTTGCCCTTGGCCTTGGCCGGGGATGCCCGTACTGCCTGAATCACGTTGCCCTGCAGTTCCAGGATTTCAAAGCGGTAGTCGGCAATGGCCAGGCCAGCATTGCCATCCGGAAACGATTCCAGATACTCCAGAATCAGCCCGCTCAGGGTTTTCGGGCCGTCTGTCGGCAGCTGCCAGTTGAGGGCCTTGTTGACCTCCCGAAGGTTGGCGTTGCCGGCGATAATATAGCTGCCGTCGCGCTGGGCGAAGATGGTCTCGCTGTCGTCCCCCATGCGCGAAGTGAACTCGCCCACAATTTCCTCAAGAATATCTTCCAGGGCGACGATGCCCATGACCTCGCCGTACTCGTCCACCACAATGGCCAGCCGCAGCTTGTTTTTCTGGAAGTGCACCAGCTGGGTGTGCAGCGGTGTACTCTCGGGTATGAAGTAGGGCTTGTCCATCTCCCGTTCCAGCGCATCGCGGTCCAGGCCCTGCTTGTCGATGATGCGGCTGATATTGCGCATGTGCAGGACCCCGACGATATTGTTGATATCGTCGCACCAGACCGGCAGGCGGGTATGGTTACTGGCCTGGACACAGCGCAGGATTTCCTCGTCACTGTCGTCCAGGTCTATGCCGTAAACTTCGTTGCGCGGCACCATTACGTCATCCACCGAGACCTCTTCCAGGTCAAGGATGTTCAGCAGCATGCCACGGTGGCGGGGCGGAATCAGCGCGCCCGCCTCGGTAACGATGGTGCGCAGCTCCTCGGAGGAGACATGCTCCTCGGTGGACGCCGCGGGATCCACCCCAAGTAACCGCAGCAGGGCGTTGGTAACGCTGTTCACCAGCCATACGACCGGGTACATCACTTTCATCAGTGGCAGCAGGATAATGCTGGCCGGAAAGGCAACGCGTTCCGGATGCAGGGCAGCGATGGTCTTGGGGGTGATTTCCGCGAACACCAGGATCACCAGGGTCAGCGCAATAGTGGCGATGGCAATGCCGGCATCACCCCACAGGCGAATCGCGATCACGGTGGCGATGGCGGAGGCGAGAATGTTGACCAGGTTGTTGCCGATCAGGATCAGGCCGATCAGCCGGTCCGGCCGGTCCAGCAGCTTGCTGGCTCGGCGGGCGCCCCTGTGATTCTGCTTGCGAAGATGTTTCAGCCGGTAACGGTTGAGGGTCATCATGCCGGTTTCTGAGCTGGAGAAGAAACCGGATAGCAGAATGAGGACTACCAGGACTGAGTATAAGAGACCCAGCGGTGCTTCGTTCAAAGCGGGGGCGGACCTTTGGCATGAATTGGTTGACCATCTTGAAGAAAAAGCCGGGCGGGAGCAAGCCCTGCGGACCATCTATTGCGGGCAGCTCAGCCGCGCTGCAGGATCAGTTCCAGGACCAGTTTGGAGCCGAAGAAGGCCAGCATCAGCAGGGCGAAGCCGCCCAGGGTGAAGCGGACTGCGGTCTGGCTGCGCCAACCCATCTGGTAGCGGCCCCAGAGCAGGGTGGAATAGATCACCCAGGCCACCAGCGTGAGCACGGTCTTGTGCACCAGGTGCTGGGCAAAGATATCCTCCAGGAACAGGAAGCCGGAGGCGATGGCCACGGTCAGCAGCACCACGCCGGCCCAGAGCAGCTCGAATAGCATGGTCTCCATCAGCTGCAGCGGGGGCAGAAAGCTGACAATGCCGGTGGCGCGATGCTGTTTGAGACTGCGGTCCTGCACCGCCACCAGCGCCGCCTGCGCCGCCGCCAGAGTCAGTACCGCATACGACAGGATGGAGGCGGCTATATGCAACAACAGGCCCCGGCCCAGGGTGTCGGGGGTGGTGCCGGAGTGGGGTGCAAAAGCGGAGATCAGTACCGCGGCCGCCGACAGCGGCATCAGTGCTACCAGCAGGTTTTGCAGCGGGCGCCGCACCAGCCAGGCGATGCAGGCGACATTGATCACCAGGAAAATCAGTGCCAGGATCTTGTAGAAGCCCAGGTGGACGGCGTGATCATCAAAAATGCTGAACCAGGCCACCAGGGCGTGGCAAACCAGGGCCACGGCGCCCATGCCAATCACGGCGCCGCTGAGCCGCGGCCGCCGCTGCAGTATGTGCGACAGATGCAGGCCTGCGGCGGCGAAGTACAGCAGCGCGGCAACAATGGCTAGCAGGGGCAGCGGCATGTTTGGGGGTTGGACCCGGGTGACGTATACTGCGCACCTTTGTACCGATTTGTCCGGCCATAATCAATAGCGTCGGCCGCTGCCGAGAGTCATTCCAATGTTTGAGAGCCTTTCCGATCGCCTGTCGCAGAGCCTGCGTTCCATTACCGGCAAGGCGCGCCTGACAGAAGACAACATTCAGGACACCCTGCGCGAAGTGCGCATGGCGCTGCTGGAAGCGGATGTGGCGCTGCCGGTGGTCAAGGATTTTGTCGAGGCGGTGAAGCAGCGCGCCCTGGGCCAGGAGGTAATGAAGAGCCTGAGCCCGGGCCAGGCTTTCCTGCGGATTGTGCAGGCAGAGCTGGAAGCGGTCATGGGTTCCGCCAATGAGGGGCTCAACCTGGCGGTGCAGCCGCCGGCGGTGATCCTCATGGCCGGCCTCCAGGGTGCGGGCAAGACCACCTCGGTGGCCAAGCTGGCGCGCCTGCTCAGGGAGCGGGAAAAGAAGTCCGTCACTGTGGTCAGCGCCGACGTCTACCGGCCCGCGGCGATCAAGCAACTGGAGACGCTGGCCGCCGAGGTCGGAGTGGACTTCTTCCCCAGCCAGCCCGAGCAGAAGCCGGTGGACATTGTGCTGGCGGCGATGAATCACGCCCGTATCCGCTTCAGCGATGTGTTGATCATCGACACCGCCGGCCGCCTGGCCATCGACGAGGCCATGATGGCCGAGATCGCCGAGCTGCACCGGGTCAGCAAACCGGCGGAAACCCTGTTCGTGGTCGATGCCATGACCGGCCAGGACGCGGCCACCACGGCCAAGGCCTTTGGCGAGGCCCTGCCCCTGACCGGGGTCATTCTCACCAAGGTGGATGCGGACAGCCGTGGCGGTGCCGCCCTGTCGGTGCGCACCATTACCGGCAAGCCGATCAAGTTTCTGGGGGTCGGGGAGAAGACCCAGGCCCTGGATCCGTTCCACCCGGACCGGCTTGCGTCGCGCATCCTCGGCATGGGCGATGTGCTCTCGCTGATCGAGGAGGCGGAGCAGAAGGTCGACAAGGACAAGGCCGAGCGTCTGGCGCGCAAGGTCAAGAAAGGCGGCCGCTTCGACCTCGAGGATTTCCGCGACCAGCTCCAGCAGATGAACAACATGGGGGGGGTCACCGGCATGCTGGACAAGCTGCCGGGTATGGGCAACGTGGCGCAGATGGCGCAGCAGAATCTGGATATGAAGATGTTCGCCCGCATGGAGGCGATGATCAACTCCATGACGCCCCGGGAGCGCCGCAATCCCGACATCATTGTCGGCTCGCGCAAGCGTCGTATCACCAAGGGCTCCGGCACCCAGGTACAGGACCTCAATCGCCTGCTGAAGCAGCACAAGCAGATGCAGAAGATGATGAAAAAGATGAAGGGCGGGGGCATGGAAAAGATGATGCGCGGCCTCGGCGGCATGATGCCCCCCGGCGGCGGCTCCGGTGGCGGCTTCCCGTTCCGGTAAGTCGTTAGCAACGCTGAAGATTTCAGCCCGCGAGGGCTTTTAAAACCCGCTGAAGTTCCGTATGATACGCCACCTTTGCGGCCGTGGTGCCGGTAGTTGCCGTGGCTATGGCGGAAACTTGGCCGCAGATCACGACTCATTATCAGGAATTAACAGAATATGGTAACAATTCGTCTTTCTCGTGGTGGTGCCAAGAAGCGCCCGTTCTATCACCTGACGGTAACTGACAGCCGCAAGTCACGTGACGGCCGCTTCATTGAGCGTGTGGGTTTCTTCAATCCCGTCGCTCGCGGCCAGGAAGTGCGTCTGCAGGTGAACGCCGAGCGCGTCGCCTTCTGGCAGGGCCAGGGTGCGCAGCTGTCCGAGCGCGTCGCCAAGCTGGTCAGGGAAGCCGGCACAGCCGCCTGAGCCGGTGCGGGTGGCATGAGTGAACCGGCTGCCAGCGACCGACTCGTAATTGGCCGGATAACCGGCTGCTACGGGATCAAGGGCTGGGTCAAGATTCACTCCTACACCGAGCCGATGGAGAACTTCCTCGACTTCGGTGGCTGGATGGTAGAGCGTCGCGGTGGCCTGGAGGCCGTGGATTTCGATGTCGGTCGGCGTCAGGGCAAGGGTTTGGTGGCGCACATCCGCGGAGTTGATGACCGCAACCAGGCGGAGGCTTTCCACGGCCTTGAAGTCAGCGTTGAGGGCGGTGTGCTGCCCGAGCTGGAGGAAGGCGATTACTACTGGCACCAGCTGCAGGGCATGCAGGTCTGGTGCGGCACGGAGAACGGTCAGGTACTGCTCGGCGAAGTGGACTACCTGATTGAAACCGGTGCCAACGATGTGCTGGTGATCAAGCCCTGTGAGGGCAGTATCGACCAGCGGGAGCGGCTCATCCCCTGGCTTCCCGGCACCACCGTGAGACAGGTGGACGAGGCGGCAAAGAGGATCGAGGTAGACTGGTTCCCGGAGGATTAGGGAGCGAGGCGGCGGAGGCGTGAGGGCACATGCACATAGCGGTAGTGACCCTGTTTCCGGAGATGTTCAACGCTGTCAGCGAGCACGGGATCACCGGCCGCGCGGTGCAGCAGGGAGTGCTGGGCTTAAGCCACAGCAACCCACGCGAGTTTACGCAGGACCGCCATCGCACGGTGGATGACCGCCCCTTTGGTGGCGGTCCCGGCATGGTGATGAAGGTAGCCCCCCTGGAGCAGGCCATCGCGGCCGCCAGGGAGCAGGCCGGGGCGCGCAGCCGCGTGATCTACCTGTCGCCGCAGGGGCAACGGTTTGATCATCGCAAGGCGGTGAGCCTGGCGCAGGAGTCGGCGCTGGTGCTGGTGGCGGGCCGCTATGAGGGTGTGGATGAACGCCTGATCGAGAGCGAGATCGACGAAGAGCTCTCCATCGGCGACTACGTCCTGAGCGGCGGCGAGCTGGCGGCGATGGTGGTGATAGACGCCGTGATCCGCCAGCTGCCAGGGGTTTTGGGGCACGAGCTGTCGGCGCAGGAGGACTCCTTCGCGGACGGTCTGCTGGATTGCCCGCACTTCACCCGTCCCGAGGAGTACCGGGGCAGGACAGTGCCGGACGTATTGCTCAGCGGGGATCACGAGAAGATCCGCCGCTGGCGCCTGAAGCAGGCACTGGGCCGCACGCTGGAGCGGCGCCCGGACCTGCTTGGGGGCAGGGCGTTGACGCCCGAGGAACAGGAGCTGCTGGCGCTGTATCGCCAGGAGCGGGGTTTGGCTTAATTTGCTAGCTGTGAAGCTAGGCACGGTAAACGACAGGAGCGCACCATGAGCACCAACAAGATTATCTCTCAGCTTGACGCTGAACAAATGCAAAAGGATCTGCCCGAGTTCAGCCCCGGTGACACCGTGGTCGTTCAGGTCAAGGTCAAGGAAGGCACCCGCGAGCGTCTGCAGGCCTTCGAAGGCGTCTGCATCGCCAAGCGCAGCCGCGGACTGAACTCAGCGTTCACTGTGCGCAAGATCTCTCACGGGGTCGGCGTCGAGCGTACCTTCCAGGCCTACAGCCCGCTGGTCGACAGCGTCACGGTCAAGCGCCGCGGCGATGTGCGCCAGGCCAAGCTGTACTACCTGCGTGAGCTGTCTGGCAGGGCGGCGCGGATCAAGGAAAAGCTCACCGCCCGTTGAGGCGCGAGGAATTCCCATGAAAGCGGCCTACAGGCCGCTTTTTTGCGTCTGGCGTCTGCGTTGGGTGCTACGGTCCGGCGCCCGGAGGTCCAGGCAGGGGCCGGCCGGACACGCCGTGTATACATCCATGTAGGCTCGGATGCGACATCCATGTCGCATACGGTCCGGCCAACCCCTGCCCGGACCTCCGGGCTCAGTTCGGAGTAGCCCGAAGCTCGGTAGCCACATACTTACTCTCACGGCTTCCGTGGTAATCTTGCGCGATGCCCGCAACTCATCCTGATATTGAGCACTATATTGACGCCATGTGGATGGAGCGGGGGCTTAGTGACAATACGCTGAGTGCCTATCGGCGGGATCTGAGTCAGTATCAGGCGTGGTTGGCGTCACGTGGCAGTGGAATCCTTCGCGCAGATCGGGTGGATCTGCAGAGCTATCTGGGCGCGTGTTTGAAGAAGGGGCAGTCGCAGCGGTCGACGGCGCGCTTTATGTCCTGTGCGCGGAGTTTTTACCGGTTTCTGCTGCGCGAGGGTCGGCTGCAGGTGGACCCGACCCTGGACGTGGACAGCCCGAAGCTGGGGCGGCCGCTGCCGAAGTCGCTGTCGGAGCAGGATGTAGACAAACTGCTGGCGGCACCGGATACAGAACTGGCGTTGGAATTTCGCGATCGGGCGATGCTGGAGCTGCTGTACGCCTGTGGCCTGCGGGTATCGGAGTTGACCGGGCTGCAGTTGGTGCAGGTGAGTCTGAATCAGGGTGTGGTGCGGGTTTTTGGCAAGGGCAGCAAGGAGCGGCTGGTGCCGATGGGGGAGGAAGCCCTGAGCTGGCTGCAGCGCTTTTTGGCCGGGCCGCGGTCGGAACTGCTCAAGGGCATACCCTGCGATGTTGTCTTTCCCAGCCGCCGCGGGAGGCAGATGACTCGCCAGACGTTCTGGTATCGTATTAAAATCTACGCCCGGCGCGCGGAGATCAACAAGCCGCTGTCTCCGCACACGTTGCGCCATGCCTTCGCGACCCATCTGCTGAACCACGGCGCGGATCTGAGGGTGGTGCAGATGCTGCTGGGCCACAGCGACCTGACGACCACGCAGATCTACACCCATGTGGCGAAGCAGCGGATGCAGGAGCTGCATGCGAAGCATCACCCCCGTGGCTGAGGAACTTGTACGTCTCGGCGCGCTCCAAACGGGCGCGGCGAACAGAATCCTGTCGGCTCAAGCGGCAGCAACCAGAGGATAGTCCATGTTCAACCGAGTTTTCATTGTCGCAGCGATAGTTGCACTGTCCGCAGTCTCCCTGGTCGCCCGGGCAGCCGATCCGGTGCCGGCGAAAGTGGCTGACTCCCTGCGCCAGATGCTGGAGAGTCCCGCCACCGGCCTCAAGGTAGCCAGTATCGAAGCCAGTGAAATTGTCGGCATGTACGCGGTGCAGTTCGAGCAGGGTCCGCTGGTCTACGCCAGTGCCAACGGCCAGTTTTTCATCGTCGGCGACCTCTTTACCGTCGGTCCGGCGGGGTATGTCAATCTGGCGGAAAAGCGCCGCGATGGCATGCGCGCCGAGGAATTGGCGGCGTTGGATCCTGGCGACATGATCATTTTCCCCGCCGAAGGAGAGACCAGGTCCCATATCACCGTTTTCACTGACGTCACCTGTTTCTACTGCCAGAAGCTGCACCGGGAAGTGCCGGCGCTGAACAAGCGCGGGGTGGAGGTGCGCTACCTGGCCTATCCGCGCGCCGGCATGGAATCCGAGGGCTACCGCAAACTGGCGACCGCCTGGTGTGCGGATAATCCGTCGCTCATCCTCACCCGTCTCAAGAATGGCGAGTCGGTGCCGGACAACGTCTGCAAGGGCACACCCATAGCCGACCAGTACCAGCTGGGGCAGTCTCTCGGCGTTCGCGGCACCCCGGCAATCGTCACCGCCAGCGGGCAGATGATCCCGGGCTATCAGTCCGCTGACGAGCTGATGGTCACCCTGGGCTTGCAGTAACCACAAGCAGCCCGGCAGCGTCCTCCGGCAGCCTTGCCAGGAGAGTGCGTTGACAGTGCAGGTCGTACTCAGTACTGTTTGCCACCTTTTTGAGATCGCGGCCCGTCGTCGGCCGCCCGAGCGAGTTCCCGAGCCGTGGAAGACCAGTTTCAGCGCATTCAGCGCCTGCCACCTTATGTGTTCAACATCATCGGTGACCTCAAGCAGAAGGCGCGCGCCGCTGGCCAGGATGTGATCGACTTCGGGATGGGTAATCCCGATCAGCCAACCCCCGGCCACATCGTCGAAAAAATGGTCGAGACCGCCCGGCGCGGCGACACTCACCGTTACTCCCAGTCCAAGGGTATCCCGCGCCTGCGCAAGGCTATTTGCGACTGGTATCAACGGCGCTATAACGTCACCCTGGACCCGGCCAGCGAGGCCATTGTCACCCTGGGCTCCAAGGAGGGGCTGGCGCACCTGGCGCTGTCGACCACCGGCCCCGGCGACGCCATCCTGGTGCCCAACCCCGCCTACCCGATCCACCCCTACGGCTTCGTGATTTCCGGCGCCGACATTCGCCACGTGCCCATGGGCGGCAATGAAGAGGAATTCTTTCAGGAACTGGAGAACGCCATCCGCAACAGCTGGCCACGGCCGAAAATGCTGGTGCTCAGCTTTCCGTCCAACCCGACAGGACAGGTGGTTGAACTGGATTTTTTCGAACGCGTCATTGCCGTGGCCCGGGAACACCAGATCTGGGTGGTGCAGGATCTCGCCTATGCCGACCTCTGCTTTGACGGCTACGTGGCGCCCTCGATCCTGCAGGTAGAGGGTGCGCGCGACGTCGCCGTGGAATTCTTCAGCATGTCCAAGAGCTACAATATGCCCGGGTGGCGAGTCGGCTTCTGCTGCGGCAATAAAGAGCTGGTCGGCGCCCTGGGGCGGATGAAGTCCTACCTGGACTACGGTATGTTTACCCCGATCCAGGTGGCGGCCATTGCCGCCCTGGAAGGTGACCAGACCTGCGTCAGCGAAATTACCGCCATGTACAAGTCGCGGCGGGACGTACTCTGCAGTGGCCTCAACGCCCTGGGCTGGCCGGTGACACCGCCGCGGGCCACCATGTTTGTCTGGGCCCGGATTCCTCCTGCCTATCAGGAGCTGGGCTCCATCGAATTCAGCAAAAGGTTATTGCAGGAGGCTCAGGTCGCGGTATCCCCCGGCGTCGGTTTTGGCGAATACGGGGAGGGCTTCGTCCGCTTCGGCCTGATTGAGAACGAACATCGCACCCGCCAGGCGCTGCGCAACATCAAGCGCATGTTCCGCAATAACGGACACGCCTGAACCCATGAACACCACCGAAACAGAGACAGGGAATTTCCACGTGCAACCGGTAAAAATAGGTATCTGCGGCCTCGGCACCGTCGGCAGCGGCACATTCAATCTGCTGCGGGAGAACGCCGAGGCGATCGCGGCGCGGGCCCAGGCCCCGCTGCAAATCGTTCATGTCGGCGCCCGCCGCGACAACCCGGCCTGCGACCTTGACGGCGTGCGGGTGAGCCGGGATATTTTCGCGCTGGTGGCGGACCCGGAAGTGGATGTGCTGGTGGAACTGATCGGCGGCACCACGGTTGCCCGGGAACTGGTGGCAGCGGCAATCCGCGCCGGCAAGCACGTGGTTACGGCAAACAAGGCACTGATCGCCGAGCACGGCAACGAGTTGTTCGCGCTGGCGGCGGAACACAACGTGGCAGTGCGCTACGAGGCGGCCGTCGCCGGGGGCATTCCCATCATCAAGGCCCTGCGCGAAGGGCTGGCCGGCAACCGGATCGAGTGGCTGGCGGGCATCATCAACGGCACCGGCAACTTTATCCTCAGTGAGATGCGTGAGCACCGCCGGGAATTTTCCGATGTGCTGGCAGAAGCGCAGGCTCTGGGCTACGCCGAGGCAGACCCGACTTTTGATGTGGAGGGCATCGATGCCGCCCACAAGCTGGTGATTCTGGCGTCCATCGCCTTTGGTATCCCGCTGCAGTTCGCTTCGGTCTACACCGAAGGTATTTCCGGGCTCACTCCCCAGGATCTCGACTACGCCGAGGAGCTCGGTTACCGGGTGAAGCACCTGGGCATTGCCAAGCAGGGCGACCAGGGTGTGGAACTGCGGGTGCACCCCACGCTGATTCCCGAAGACCGGCTGCTGGCCAACGTCAATGGGGTCAAGAATGCGGTCCTGGTCGAGGGCAGCGCGGTAGGTCCGACGCTTTACTATGGCGCGGGCGCCGGTGCCAAACCTACGGCCTCGGCGGTAGTGGCGGATCTGGTGGATCTGGCGCGGGATCTGAGCGCAGGCCAGGTCAGCCGGGTGCCCTCCCTGTCATTCTGCAACGAGTCCCTGCGCGACCTGCCGATTGTGCCCATGGCCCGGGTGGAAACACCCTGGTACCTGCGTATGGAGGCCGAGGACCGCGCCGGTGTACTCTCGAAGATCGCGACCATCTTCAGCGATCAGGGCATCAGCATCGAGGCCCTGATCCAGAAGGCGCCCGCGCCGGGACAGGCGACAGTGCCGCTCATCGTTCTCACCAATCGGGCGGCCCAGGGCAAGGTGGATGAAGCGGTAGCCAAGATTGAGGCACTGGACACGATTGCGGGCAAGGTCGTCCGGATACGGGTTGAAGTTCTGGACGGTTGACGGGAGCGAACGTGAAATATATCAGCACCCGGGGGCAGGCCCCGGTATTGAATTTTGAACAGGTACTGCTCACCGGGCTGGCGTCCGACGGCGGCCTGTACGTGCCCGAGACGCTGCCGCAGTTCAGCCGCGAGGAGATCGCGGCCATGGCCGGCATGGATTATCCGCAGCTGGCGCAGCGCATCATCGAGCCGTTTGTCGAAGACAGCATTCCCGCCGAGGACCTGCGGCAGATCATCGCCGATACCTATGCCGTGTTCCGCCACAATGCGGTCGCGCCGCTGGTACAGATTGGCCACAACCAGTGGGTGCTGGAGCTGTTCCACGGCCCCACCCTGGCGTTCAAGGATTTTGCGCTGCAGCTGCTGGGCCGCCTGCTGGACTACGTGCTGGAGCGCCGGCAGCAGAAAGTGGTAATCATGGGTGCGACCTCGGGCGATACCGGCTCTGCGGCGATTGAAGGTTGCAAGCGCTGCAAGAACATCGACATCTTCATTCTCCACCCCCATGAGCGGGTGTCCGAGGTGCAGCGTCGACAAATGACCACGGTGGTGGGCGACAACATCCACAACCTGGCGGTGCAGGGCAACTTCGACGACTGCCAGGCCATGGTCAAGGCCACCTTCGGCGACCGCAGTTTCCTCCCGGAGGACCGTGGCCTGGTGGCGGTGAATTCCATCAACTGGGCCCGGATCATGGCCCAGATCGTGTACTACTTCTACGCCGCCGTCGCTCTGGGCGGTCCCGCGCGGCCGGTGGCGTTTTCCGTCCCGACCGGCAATTTCGGCGATATCTTCGCCGGCTACCTGGCGCACAAGATGGGGCTGCCGGTGGCCCAGCTGATTATCGCGACCAACCGCAACGATGTGCTGCACCGGGTGATGACCACGGCGACCTATGGCCGCCAGTCCCTGGAGCACACCCTGTCCCCGAGCATGGATATCACCGTCTCCAGCAACTTCGAGCGCCTGCTGTTCGACCTTTACGATCGCGACGGCGCCGCCGTCAGCGCACTGATGCGGGACTTTGACCGGGGCGACATCCACTTTTCCGAGGCCGCCATGGCCCGCGCTCGCGCCCTGTTCAGCAGTTACCGGGTGCCGGACGAGGAAACCTGCGCCCAGATCGCCTCGACCTGGCAGGATTGCGAGTACCTTCTGGACCCCCACAGCGCGATCGGGGTGAAGGCGGCGCTGGCCTCTGGTATTGGCGATGGCATCCCGGTGGTTACCCTGGCGACCGCCCACCCCGCCAAGTTCCCACAGGCGATCCAGCGCGCCGGTATCGTCGCCGAGCCCGCGCTGCCCCTGCACCTGGCTGACCTGTTTGACCGCCGCGAGCGCTTTGAGGTGCTGCCAAAGGATCTGGCGGCGGTACAGGCCTTCATGGCGAACCACCTGGGCGCCTGAGCGCCCGTGCTGAGCCGCAGACTCGCGCGCCGCACGGCCAAACCGGCCCCGGGCCTGGTACAGGCCGGGCTACACCCGCTGCTGGCCCGGATCTACTGTGGCCGCGGCGTCACCGACCCCGGTGAGCTCAAGCTGTCCCTGCAGGAGCTGTTGCCGCCCGCGGAGCTGCAGGGGGCCGCGGAAGCGGCGGTGCTGCTGGCGGACGCCATCGCCGCCGACAAGCGCCTGCTGATCGTCGGTGACTTCGACGCTGACGGCGCCACCAGCACCGCACTCGGGATCACCGCCCTGCGCGCTCTCGGCGCAGGCCATGTGGACTACCTGGTACCCAACCGTTTCGAATATGGCTACGGCCTGACCCCGGAAATCGTCGCGCTCGCAGCGGGGCGACAGCCGGATTTGATCATCACTGTCGACAACGGTATCTCCAGTATGGAGGGCGTGGCGGCGGCCCGCGCCCTGGGCATCGCCACCCTGGTCACGGACCATCACCTCGCCGGCCGCGAGCTGCCGGCGGCGGATGTCATCGTCAATCCCAACCAGCCCGGCTGCGCCTTTCCCAGCAAGGCGATGGCCGGGGTCGGAGTGATTTTCTACGTCATGCTGGCACTGCGGGCCGAGCTGCGGGCGCGCGGCTGGTTTGCCAGCCAGAGCCTGCCCGAGCCCAACCTCGCCGGCTGTCTCGATCTCGTGGCTCTGGGTACGGTGGCGGATGTGGTGCCGCTGGACCGCAATAACCGGATCCTGGTGGCGGCGGGCCTGCAGCGTATCCGCAGCGGCCGCGCGCGGCCGGGAATCGCTGCCCTGCTGGAGGTGGCCGGCCGCGAGGCCGCCAGCGTCGTCGCCTCAGACCTCGGCTTCGCCGTAGGGCCGCGCCTCAATGCCGCCGGCCGGTTGGACGACATGTCGGTGGGTATTGAATGCCTGATCGCGCCCTCCGCCGGCAGCGCCCGGGACTACGCCGGGCGCCTGCAGCAGCTCAACCAGGAGCGGCGGCAGATAGAACGGGGCATGCAGCAGGAAGCACTGTCGCTGCTGGAGAACCTGCCGCTGCAGGCGGAGGACGGCAGCCCACCGGCGGCCATCGCCCTGTACGAGCCACGCTGGCACCAGGGCGTAATCGGCATCCTCGCCTCCCGGGTCAAGGACCGCCTGCACCGCCCCACTATCGTCTTCGCCGACGCCGAGCCCGGTGGCGATGAACTCAAGGGTTCGGCTCGCTCAATCAACGGTATCCACATCCGCGATGTGCTGGATGCGGTGGCTACCCGCAATCCCGGGCTGGTCACCCGCTTCGGCGGCCATGCCATGGCGGCGGGCCTGAGCCTGCCGAAAGCTCATTACCCGGCCTTCGCCGAGGCCTTCATTACAGAAGTCGCACGACACGGTCGTGACCTGGACCTGGAGGCGGTGCTGGAATCCGACGGCGAACTGGCTGCCGATGAGTTTGACCTGACACTCGCCGAAACCCTGCGCTTCGGCGGGCCGTGGGGGCAGCATTTCCCGGAGCCGCTGTTCGACGGCCGCTTCCGCGTGGTGCAGCAGCGCCTGGTGGGCGAGCGGCACCTGAAGCTGGTGCTCGGACTGTCGGGCGGTGAGGTGGTCGATGCCATCGCCTTTAATGTCGACCTCGACGTGTGGCCGGACCCGGCGCAGGAATGGGTCGAGGCGGCGTATCGGCTGGACGTCAATGAGTTTCGCGGGCGGCGGTCATTACAGTTGGTTATTGAGCAGTTGCAACCGGTGGAGTGAGCAGTTCTCCCATACTGCTCGCTTCGTTTTACCGGCAGCGATGAGCGTGAACGCGTGGCCGCTCATGCTCTGGTAAAATGTTGGCCATTGTAAACATTGTCTAAATGGATGACCGATGGAAGTTCAACTATTGAAGTCTCTAAGCGATGCGCTCTATCCATCGCAATCGGTGCATCAGGAGAAGATTGAGGGGCACTTCGGTGATGCCTTGCTGCGTCCGCTGTCGCCTCCAGAGCAGCATGAGCTCAACAGCCTCGACCTTTTTTTTGTGGTGTTCACTAACCGGTCTGGCTCGACCTACCTCACTGAGTTGCTACACCTTGCAGGGGCGGGAATCCACCCCCGTGCCGAGCAGTTCAATGAATCCAGTGTGCTCGATAAAGTCAGGAATGAATCTATCCATACATTCACCGATTATGTGCTGAGTAGTGTTCGCGAACAGCAAGAGAATGGGAGAGTTGGCTTCAAGATTAGCGCGGCCCAGCTTTTCTGGCTGACCCGGCTGGGATTTTTACCGAATTTTCGATCAGTACGCCTTATTCACAGTTTACGGGAAGACCGTATTGCTCAGGCGGTATCACATGTCAAAGCGAGAGCCACTGGGCAGTGGCACACGCTAATGCCCCTCAAAAACAGCCAGCCAGTACCGTACTCACGCAGGGAAATGCTGAAGTGCCTGCGGGGGATTAGCCGTAGCCAGGAGCTTTGCAATTATTACTCCAGTATCCATCAGCCCCCACGGCTTGATGTGGTCTATGAGCGAGTACTGGAAGATCCCTACAGAGAGCTGCAGCGTATGGCGAACTTCCTCGGTATTGCAGGCTTCCGAGCCAAGCGGGTTAAACTGGATGCCGTCGTAATTCAGCAACAGCGCGACCAAGAAAACGAGCGATTGTCCAATATCTTCAAGGAAGAATTCGGATTTACTGGATCCTGCCCGGTTTCCACGGAAGGTTTGAGTGCCCCGGCAAACCTTCGGTCGCGCTTGGCTGCTCGTTTACGCACACGAGGATTGTGGCAACGCTCAAGATAGTTGAGCCAACATCGAATAGACGGAGTCCTGAGCGATCGCCCCAGGTGCCCCGCGTTGATTCGGGGGGCGGGGGCTTCGATACGGACTTGGAGGGCGTCGGTGCGCCCACCCAGTCCCCTTAGTGGCCAGCCCCTAAGTCCGAGCATGTCGCCCTTTTGGCAGCCTGACGGCTGCAGCGTCGCTCTGGCACGGGAAGATCCTTTTTCTCCATTCCGGGCGCATGCGGCGCGCGTTCCTGCTGTGTTCTAGCGCTGCCGTTTGGCCGCGGACATCGTTATTGGGTTTGGCACCTACCATGGCGAAGGCAGTGTTGCAGCCTGCCTGTTCCCACTTTCAGGGCTGGAGGTTGGCAGCCTCTAAGACGGGACGGTAGGCGCACCGACGCCCTGCAAGTCCGAAAAAGGACATTCCCGCCCCGGATCAACGCGGCGGGCAGGCCGGTACCAAGGCAGGTTGTCAGTGGAGCTTGGGGCAGGGCAGGTGGGAACCAGGCTGCAATGCTTCATCAGTGCACCCTTGAGACGGGGTCCTGAGCGATCGCCCCAGGTGCCCCGCGTTGATTCGGGGGGCGGGGGACCCCCGGTTCCCGGAGCGACGCAGCGGCCATCAGGCCGCCTCGCGAACGAAGCGATCCCGAAGCGATCCCGCAGCGACCGAGCAGCGGTTAGACCTGCAACCCCCGCCTGCGGTACACTGCGCGCCATTTTCCGCAGGACACCAGGCACATGCTCGAGATCAATCCGCTGTTAACCACCCTCAAGGATATCGAGGCGCGCACCGGCGTGCTCAGGGGGTATCTTTGACTTCGCCAACCGCAAGGACAGGCTGGCGGAAGTAGAGCTGGAGCTGGCTGAACCCAGCGTCTGGGATGACCCCGATAGAGCCCAGGAACTGGGTCGCGAACGTTCGTCGCTGGAGCAGATTGTGTCGACCATCGAGAAGCTGGAGGGCGCTACCGGCGATGCCGCTGACCTGCTGGAGCTGGCAGCAGTAGAAGATGACGAGGGTACGGTTGCCGCGGTGAAGGCGGACATTGACCGCCTGGTCAAACTGCTGGAGCAAATGGAATTCCGCCGCATGTTCAGCGGTGAAATGGACCCGGCCAATGCCTTTCTCGATATCCAGGCCGGCTCCGGTGGCACCGAGGCCCAGGACTGGGCGGAAATGCTGCTGCGCATGTACCTGCGCTGGGGCGAGGCCAGCGGCTTCAAGACCACCCTGATCGAAGTGTCGGAAGGGGAGGTGGCCGGGATCAAGAGCGCCACCATCCAGTTCGAGGGCGAATACGCTTTTGGCTGGCTGCGCACGGAAACCGGTGTCCACCGCCTGGTCCGCAAGTCACCCTTTGACTCCGGCAACCGCCGCCATACCTCTTTCGCCTCGGTGTTCGTGGCGCCGGAAATCGACGACGACATCGAGATCGACATCAATCCCGCCGATCTGCGAGTCGACACCTATCGCTCCAGCGGCGCCGGTGGCCAGCACGTGAACAAGACTGACTCCGCGGTGCGGCTCACCCACAACCCCAGCGGGGTGGTGGTGTCCTGCCAGACCGAGCGCTCCCAGCACCAGAACCGCGACCGGGCAATGAAGTTGCTGCGCGGCAAGCTGTATGAACTGGAGGTGCAGAAGCGCAACCAGGTCAAGCAGGCGACCGAGGACAGCAAGGCGGATATCGGCTGGGGCAGCCAGATCCGCTCCTATGTGCTGGACCAGTCGCGGATCAAGGACTTGCGCACCGGCGTCGAAACCAGCAATACCCAGGCGGTGCTGGACGGCGATATCGACCAGTTTATTGAGGCCTCGCTGAAAAAGGGGCTGTAGGACAGAGCATGAGTGAGCAGGACCAGGCCCCCCGCGGCCCCGAGGAAGAGAACAAGCTGATCGCTGAGCGGCGCGGCAAGCTGACGCAGCTGCGGACGCAGCGCAACCCTTTTCCCAATGACTTCCGCCGCACCGGCCTCGCAGGTGACCTGCAGCGGGAGTATGGCGGCAGTAGCAAGGAGCAGCTGGAGCAGGAAAATCGCCATTACGCGGTAGCGGGGCGCCTGATCCGCAATCGCGGCGCTTTTTTGCTGATCCAGGATGGCTCCGGCCAGGTCCAGTTCTATGTAAACCGCAAAGTGCTGGACGAGGCCACTCTGGCCGAGATCAAGAGCTGGGACCTCGGGGACATCGTCTGTGCCAGTGGCCCCATCCACAAGTCCGGCAAGGGCGATCTCTACATCAACATGGAGCAGGCCCGGCTTTTGACCAAGGCCCTGCGCCCGCTGCCGGACAAGTACCACGGTCTGGCGGACCAGGAGCTGCGCTACCGCCAGCGCTATGTGGACCTGATCGTGAACCCGGACTCCCGGGCAGTATTCCAGCTGCGCTCGAGGATTGTGCGGTTCATCCGCGATTACATGGACGGCCGCGGGTTCATGGAGGTCGAGACCCCCATGATGCAGGTGATTCCCGGTGGCGCGGCGGCGAAGCCTTTTGTCACCCACCACAACGCCCTGGACCTGGACATGTATCTGCGCATCGCACCGGAGCTGTACCTGAAGCGGCTGGTGGTGGGCGGTTTTGAGCAGGTGTACGAGATCAACCGCAACTTCCGCAACGAGGGCCTGTCGACCCGGCACAATCCCGAATTCACCATGCTGGAATTCTACTGGGCCTACGCCGACTATCGCGATGCCATGGACCTGACCGAAGACATGCTGCGGCAATTGACCGCCACGGTGCTCGGCAGCACCACCGTTGAATATCAGGGCTCGACCTACGATTTCTCCCAGCCTTTCACCCGGATTTCAGTGTTTGAATCGATCCTCCACTACAACCCGGATATTGCGACGGCCGAACTGGCGGACGAACAGGGCGCGCGCGCCATCGCCACCGGGCTGGGCATCCACCTGAAAGACAGCTGGGGCCTGGGCAAGGTGCAGATCGAGATCTTCGAGAAGACGGTGGAGCACCGGCTGGACCAGCCTACCTTTATCACTGCTTATCCCACCGAGGTGTCACCGCTGGCGCGGCGCAGTGACGAGGATCCTTTCGTTACCGACCGCTTCGAATTCTTTGTCGGCGGGCGGGAAATCGCCAACGGCTTCTCCGAGCTCAACGATGCCGAGGACCAGGCCCAGCGTTTCCGCGACCAGGTGGCGGAAAAAGAGGCCGGCGACGAAGAGGCAATGCATTACGACCACGATTACGTGCGCGCGCTGGAGTATGGCATGCCGCCGACCGCGGGCGAGGGCATCGGCATCGACCGCCTGGTCATGCTGTTGACCGACTCTCCCTCGATTCGCGATGTGCTGCTGTTCCCGCACATGCGTCCGGAGTAGGTGTACCGCGCTCGGCTTCGCCCCTGCTATGGTGGATGTTACACTCGCCCCATGACGACCTGCGCAAGGACATCCCCCGTGACTGCACTCCTGCCCCCGCTGCTGGCGGTCGGTATCGTGTTGCTGCTGTCGGCCTGCGTGACCGCGCCGGAGCCCTCCGAAGCGCCGGTCGCCGAACCGCCCGTCGAGGCGGCCCCGGCGGCCCCCGCGCCGGAGCTCACCCTGAACCTGCCGTCGCGCGAGCAGTGCCAGTGCCAGCCATCGCCGGAACGCGACCTGACCTTCCTCGAGCGCGGCTATCAGGCACTGAGCCAGGGCGATGCGGTCACAGCCCTGCAGCATTTTCAGCGTTACAAGCGTCTGGAAACGGTGGCCGCGGCCCAGTGGGAGGCGGACGTCGCCATTGCTTATCTGGCCATGCTGCCAGACAGTCCACTCTACGACCACGATGCCGCTGAACAGAGTTACCAGGCCCTGGCCCGGCGCCTGTTGCCGGACATGCAGGTACACGCCACCGCGCTGTTGATGCGCGACTCGCTGGCGGCTTTTGCCCTGCTGAACCGGCATATCGCCGATCTGGAAAGCAGCAATGCCACGCTTACCGAAGACCTGGCAAAGCGCGAGGAAGCAATCAGGCGGCTGCGGGAGTTGACTCTGGGGCAGTCGCGGGGATCTCAACCGTAAACTCGGCCCCCTTCCCCAGCGCACTGCTGACGTTTATTTTCCCGCCCATCAGCTCGCAGTACTCGCGACAGATCGCCAGGCCGAGGCCGGTGCCGCCGTAGTTGGCGCTGGTGGTGTTGCCAGCCTGGACGAAGGCTTCGAATATCCTTACCTGCTCTTCCTCATTCATGCCAATGCCGGTATCCCTGACACTGAACGTAAGCCAGGCGCCCGGGCCGCTGCCGGTTGCGCTGGCGGTCAGGTAAATGTCCCCATCGTTGGTGAACTTGCAGGCGTTGCTCAGCAGATTCAGGAAGATCTGGCGAAACCGGGTTGCATCCGAGTACAGCGTTGGCAGGGCAGACCAGTCTGTCGGCAGGTGCAGCCTGTTGTCCTTCTCCCGCAGCAGCGGCGCCATGGAATCGGCGACCTGGCGGAGTATGTCAGCAGCGGCGAAGTGCTCGCGGTGCAGGGCCATCTTGCCGGTCTCGATTTTCGACAGGTCCAGAATGTCATTGATCAGTGCCAGCAACTGGCGGCCGGAGCGTACGATTTTCTCCAGATCACGCTGGAACTGCGCCCGGTCCACCTCGCCGGTATCATCCAGCTCATCGTGCAGCATTTCGCTGTAGCCGATGATGGCGTTCAGCGGCGTACGCAGTTCGTGGCTGACGTTGGCCAGGAAGCGGCTTTTGGCGGCGTTGGCATCGTCCGCGCCATCCTTGGCCTGGCGGACCTCTTCGATTGCGTTGCGCAATTTGTCCGACATGTCGTTGAATGCGGTCGCCAGTTCACCGAGTTCCCCACGGTCTTCGATACCGACGATGCGGTAGTCAAGATCGCCGCTGCCGATACGCTGGGTGCCGCGCTTGAGCCGTTTCAGCGAGCGATTGGTATAGCGCAGCAGGAAGAAACCCAGCAGGACAGTGAGGAAGATAGAGGCGACAAAGCCGATGACGGTGATTCTATCGGTCAGGGCGATGGTGCGGTCAATGAGGCTGGCCCGCTGCACCGCGATGAACGCCTGGCGCTGCTCGAGCTGGCGCAGGTGTTCCAGGGTCTCGACAAAGGGTAGGGGGTCGTCCATGTCGTCGCGAAACTCGGGATCGTTGTACCTGCGGTAGAACTCCAGCCAGCTGGCCAGCAGGTATTCGCCGGCCTGTTGCAGGCGCTGGTACTGGGGCTTGGTTACCTCGCTGCTGAGGTCGCCCAGCTCGCGCAGCTTGTCACTGATGGTGGCGATGTCGGCCTCGGCGCGCTCCAGCTCCGCTGCTTCGAGCTTGTCCCCCGTGGTCTCGCGCAGGGTCGCCAGCACCAGAATCTGCTGGCGCTGGTTTTCCAGCAACTGGGCGGCGTCGGTGGACAGCTGGGCTGCGGTCACGGAACTGCGATAGGCGAGCATGCTTTCCTGGCGCGCGTAGCTGCCCCAGAAGTGGGTGCCGACGTTGATGGCAAACAGTGCCAGGATGGTGCACAGCGACAGGGTCAGGCGGCGGCGCAGGCTCACGAGGCGGTCAGTCTCCGGATTTTGGCCAGCAGTTCGGGAAAATCGATGGGCTTGGTGGCGTAATCGTCGCAGCCAGCGGAAAGAGCACTGCGGCGGTCCGCGTCCATTGCGTGGGCGGTGAGGGCAATAATCGGAATATCCCGCAGCCGGTCGTCCGCCCGCGCCGCACGGCAGGCGGTCCAGCCATCCATCACTGGCAGGTTCATGTCCATCAGCACAAGTGCGGGCCGGGCGCTCGCCATCAGCACCAGTGCCTGTTCACCGTCGGCGGCGGTAATCACCGCGAAGCCGGCCCGGGTCAGGCGCCGGGTCAGCATTTCGCAATTCAGTTCGTTGTCTTCCACCAGCAGTATCGGCCCGCTCTCAGCCATGGTCGGCCTCCTGGATCCGCTGCACCAGGACCGATTGCTCAATGCCCCGGATGGCGAGTTCGCGGCGGTTACTCAGGATATAGGTTCCCTGCAGCTTGCTGGCGGTGCTGTCGGAAATCAGGATTTCGCCGCCCTCGCAGTGGTCCTCGATGCGCGAGGTGACATTCATGGGGTGGCCGACGAAGCCGTATTTACTGCGCCGTTCGGAACCGATATTGCCGGCGATCACCGAGCCCGTATTGAGGGCGATGCCGGTGGTCAGTTCGGGCAGGCCAGCGGCCCGATTGTCGGCGTTGATACCCGCCATGGCCGCCTGCATGGCCAGGGCGCAGCGCACCGCCCGGTCGGCGTCATCGTCCCGATGCTGGGGCGCACCGAACACCGTCAAAATGGCGTCGCCGATAAACTCGTCAATGGTGCCACTGTGGGCCATGATGATGTCGGTCATGGTGCCCAGGTAGCGGTTGAGCATGGCGACCACGTGCTGCGGGGCCAGCTGTTCGCTCAAGGTGGTAAAGCCGCGGATGTCGGACATCATGATGGTCACTTCCCGCAGGTCGCCGCCCAGCTCCAGCCCTTCGGGCCGTTCCAGGATCTCGGTGACGATCTCATCCGACAGATAGCGGCCGAAGGTGGCGCGGATGAATTTCTCGTTGCGCTCCAGCTGCTGCCGGTACTGTTCCTCGCGGTCGTGCCAGCGTTTGCGCTCAATGCCGGCCTTGATCCTGGCCTGCAGCAGTACCGGGTTGAAGGGCTTGAACAGGTAGTCGTCGGCGCCCGCCTCGATGCAGGCGATAATACCGTCCATATCCTGGCTGCCGGAAATCACGATTACCGGCGTCGCCCGCCATTCCGGGTGCTCCTTGATTCGCCGCAGCACCTCGCGGCCGTCCATGTCCGGCATCATCAGGTCCAGCAGGACTACATCGACGTCGGTTTCGGTGAGGGTCTGCAGTGCTTCCGCACCGCTCGCTGCGGTGACCACCAGGTGCCCGGAGCGGGACAGATAGCGCGCGACCAGCTCCCGGTTTTCCTGCAGGTCGTCAACCGCGAGGATGAAGCCGGGTTCGGCCGCTATGGTGCGCCGCTGTGGTGCCGGCGGCGGGGTGTCCGCACCGTTGTGCGCGGTGTGCACGGCCCGCAGCAGACGCGCCAGGCTGTCGCCCAGGACCGTGGCCTCGGCACCGATGTCCTCCTGCAGCATCTCGGCATAGCCGCGGATGGCGGCCAGGCTGTTCATCTGGTCGTGGTGGCTGTCGCTGACCGCGGTTGCCAGCTGCCGCTCCAGGGTGGTGGCGGCCTGGAACAGGCGCCGCAGGTCATCGTGTACGGCGCTGTCCAGGGCCGCGCCATCCGCGTCCGCCTGTGCCTTCAGTTCGCTGACGGTGCGCAGGAGCATCTGGCTCCAGGGGGCGGGGGTGTGGCTGCTGTCGGTGCTCACAAGTGGGCGGATCCCGGGGTCGCGGATTGGCTTGCAGTATAGCGATGCTGACTTTACTGTGGAAACCGGCTTTTCATTCGTTATAGATACAGGGCGCACCAGCGTGGCTGTACCCGGGTGACTGTATCGGCCTTTCGCGCGTGCGTTTCGGTCGGAAGTTGAGGTACTATGGCCCTGAGGGCTTCAGGGATCAGGCTTTTCATGGGGCAGGTATAACAGGCATGTTGCAGCAAGTAGAAATCTTCCAGGGTCTCTCCCGGGAGGAGCTGGATGCGCTGGCAAGCAGCAGCACCAGCCGTTCCTTTCCAAAAAATACGGTGGTCATCCACGAGAACGACCCGGCCGACTCCCTTTTCATCATCGAGAGCGGCAAGGTCAAGGTGTACTGTAGCGACAAGAACGGCAAGGAGTTCATCATGAACACCCAGGGCGCCGGCGACTATTTCGGTGAACTGGCCCTGCTGGACGACTCCCTGCGCTCCGCCTCGGTACGCACGGTGGAGAAGTGCACTTTCTGCATCATTTTCAAGGAAGACTTCAACCGGGTTCTGGACGATCACCCCAGCATTGCCCGCAAGCTGATCAGCAACCTGGCCCAGCGGGTACGCAAGCTGACTGCGGACGTCAAGAGCCTCGCCCTGCAGGATGTCTACGGCCGGGTGGCCAACGTGCTGATGGACCTGTCGGAAGAGCGCGGTGACGGCACGCTGTTTATTCCGGAAAAATTGACCCAGCAGGACATCGCTGACCGTGTCGGCGCCTCCCGGGAGATGGTGGCGAGGATCCTCAAGGATCTCACCATCGGCGAGTACATCCGCTTCGAGGGCCGCCACATCATCATCAATACGCGGCTGCCGGCCAAGTATTAATGCTATGACCCTAGCGCTGTTTTACTTCCAGACGTAACCGGCCCCTGGCCAATCGGGCGTCCAGCAGGTCGCCCGGGTTTACCTCTTCCGCGTCCCGAACCACCTGCCCAGCGCCATCTGTGAGGATGCTGTAACCCCGGTTCAGGGTTGCCAGTGGGCTCACCGAGTCCAGCAGCTGCGCCATGTGGGCCAGCCGCGTGGCCGCGTCCTGTAGCTTGCTGCCCATGCCCCGCTGCTGTCTCTGCTCCAGCCTTGCCACCTGTTCCTGCAGGTTCCTTAACCGGGTTTCCGGCGAGCGCGCCTGCAGGCGGCTTTCCAACAACAGCAGGCGGCTGCGCTGGTCTCGCAGCAGGGTTCGCTGGGCGCGCCGCAGGCGCTGTTCCAGATCATCCAGGCGCTGGGCCTGTTCTCGCAACAGGTGTCCGGGGTGGCGCAGGCGCTCACCCAGGTGCAGCAGTTCCCGCTTTGCCTGGCGCAATCTGATCTGGATGCGGCTGGCCAGGTTCTGCTCCAACTGCGCCAGCCGGGCGCTCCACTCGCGCTGGTCCGGGCTCAGTAGTTCCGCCGCCGCCGAGGGCGTCGCGGCGCGCTGGTCGGCTACCATGTCGGCGATGCTGAGGTCGATTTCATGGCCAACGGCGCTCACCACCGGCAGGCTGCTGGCGACGATGGCGCGGGCCACGATCTCCTCGTTGAAGGCCCAAAGATCCTCCAGAGAGCCACCGCCGCGGGTCACCAGCAGCGCGTCCAGCTGCACCAGGCCCTGTGCCTGCCAGCGATTGGCGCGTTCGATGGCGGCGCGGATCTCCCCGGCAGCGGTTTCGCCCTGTACCGGCACCGGTAACAGCAGCACTTCCATGGCCGGACAGCGCCGCCGCAGCACTGTCAGCACATCGTGAATCGCCGCACCGGTGGGGGAGGTGATGACGCCCAGCCGGTCTACCTGGGCGGGCAGCGGGCGCTTGCGTGCCGCCGCGAAAAGCCCCTCGGCCTGCAGCTTGTCCCGCAGCCGCTCAAAAGCTGCCTGCAGGGCACCGGCGCCTGCGTGTTCCAGGTATTCCACGATGAGCTGGAACTCGCCGCGGCCCTCATACAGGGATACCCGGCAGCGCAGGCGGATGGCCATGCCGTTCTCCGGCGTCACCCGCATGTGCTGGTTGCGGTTGCGGAACATGGCGCAGCGCACCTGGGCCGCGCTGTCCTTGAGGGTGAAGTACCAGTGGCCGGAGGAGGGGGCGGCGAAGTTGCTGATCTCGCCTTCAACCCAGAGGAAGTCGAAGTGGCTTTCCAGCAGGCGCCGCGCTTCCCGGTTCAGCTGGCCAACGGTCAGGGTGGGCGGAGTGTCGGAAACTGGGCGTTGCAGCACGGACTCTGGTTTACCTGTGAGGGGCAGAAGATTTATAATTGCATGTTTAGCTGTAACTCGCCAGCCGGAGAGACCCATGTTGCGAATCGCCCAGGAAGCCCTGACCTTTGATGATGTGCTGCTGCTGCCCGGCTATTCGGAGGTGATTCCCAGCGATGTCTCCCTGCGCACCCGGCTGACCCGCGCGATCGAACTGAATATCCCGCTGATGTCCTCCGCCATGGATACCGTCACTGAAGCCCGGTTGGCCATTGCCATGGCTCAGGAGGGGGGTATCGGCATCATCCACAAGAGCATGACCATCGCCGAGCAGGCCGAGGAAGTGCGCCGGGTCAAGAAGTTCGAGAGCGGCGTGGTCAAGGATCCGATCACCATCCAGCAGGATGCCACCCTGGCGGAACTGCGTGAGCTCACGGGCGCCCACGGCATCTCCGGGGTGCCGGTGCTGGACGGCGAAGATCTGGTCGGGATTGTTACCCGCCGCGACACCCGCTTTGAGTCCAATCCGGCCAAACTGGTGTCCGAGATCATGACCCCCCGGGACAAGTTGGTTACGGTCAAGGAGGGCGCCAGCTCGCTGGAGGTGCAGCGCCTGCTGCACCAGTACCGCATCGAGAAGATCCTGGTGGTCAGTGACAAGTTTGACCTCCGCGGCATGATTACGGTGAAGGATTTTGACAAGGCGGAAAGCTTCCCGCTGGCCTGCAAGGATTCCTACGGCCAGCTTCGGGTCGGCGCTTCGGTGGGCACCAGCCCGGATACCGACGCCCGGGTCGCCGCCCTGGTTCGTGCCGGGGTGGATGTGCTGGTGGTGGACACCGCCCACGGCCACTCCCGCAACGTGATCGAGCGGGTGCGCATGATCAAGCGCGACTTTCCCTCAGTCCAGGTCATAGGCGGCAATATCGCCACCGGTGCCGCCGCGCTGGCGCTGGTCGAGGCGGGAGCGGATGCGGTGAAGGTCGGCATCGGCCCGGGCTCTATCTGTACCACGCGGGTTGTGACCGGCACCGGTGTGCCGCAGATCACCGCCATCTCCAATGTGGTCGAGGCCCTGGAGGGCCGCGATATCCCGGTGATCTCCGACGGCGGTATCCGCTTCTCCGGCGATATCGCCAAGGCCCTGGTGGCCGGCGCCTACTCGGTCATGATGGGTAGCATGTTTGCCGGTACCGAAGAGGCGCCGGGCGAAGTCGAGTTGTTCCAGGGCCGCACCTACAAGGCCTACCGCGGCATGGGCTCGCTGGGTGCCATGTCCCGCACCCAGGGCTCCGCCGACCGCTATTTCCAGGATGCGGGCAAGGGCACCCAGAAGCTGGTGCCCGAGGGCATCGAGGGCCGGGTGCCCTACAAGGGCCCGGTGTCGGCCATTATCCACCAGCTCATGGGTGGGGTGCGCTCCGCCATGGGGTACACGGGCAGCTCTACCATCGACGACATGCGCACCCGGCCCGAGTTCGTGCGCGTCACCTCCGCCGGCATGTCCGAAAGCCATGTCCACGATGTCTCCATTACCAAGGAAGCGCCCAACTATCCCGTGCGCTAGGGCCGATTCCCCATGACAGCAGATATCCACGCCAGCCGGATCCTCATCCTGGACTTCGGCTCCCAGTACACCCAGCTGATCGCCCGCCGGGTGCGGGAAGTGGGGGTCTACAGCGAAATCCGCGCGTTTGACATGAGCGAGGCCGAGATCCGCGCGTTCGCTCCCAGCGGCATCATCCTCTCCGGCGGCCCCGAGTCGGTCCCCACACCGGGTTCGCCGCGGGCACCGGATTGCGTATTCGAGCTCGGGGTGCCGGTGCTAGGCATCTGTTACGGCATGCAGACCATGGCGGCGCAGTTCGGTGGCCAGGTATCCGCGTCTCCGACCAGCGAATTCGGCTACGCCCAGATCCGCCTGGTCGCCACCACCGGGCTGTTCCACGATATCCGCGATCATTTCGACAGTGTTGGCAACAGCGTGCTGGATGTGTGGATGAGCCACGGCGACAAGGTGGTGGAACTGCCGCCGGAGTTCGAGCTGGTGGCCGCCACCGAGAGCTGCCCCATTGCTGCCATGGCGCACCGGGACAAGCCCTACTACGGTATTCAGTTCCACCCCGAGGTTACCCACACCCTGCAGGGCAAGCGCATCGTCGAGCACTTTGTACTGGAGCTGTGCGGCTGCCAGGCCCTGTGGACCCCCGCCAATATTGTCGAGGACGCCATTGCCCGGGTACGCGATACGGTGGGTAGCGACAAGGTGCTGCTGGGCCTGTCCGGCGGCGTCGACTCCTCCGTGGTCGCGGCCCTGCTGCACCGCGCCATCGGCGAGCAGCTTACCTGCGTGTTCGTCGACAACGGCCTGCTGCGCCTCAGGGAGGGCGACCAGGTGATGGAGATGTTCGACCGCAACATGGGGGTGAAGGTCATCCGGGTGGAAGCGGAGGACCTGTTCCTGGGCAAGCTGGCCGGGGTCGCGGACCCGGAGGCCAAGCGCAAGATCATCGGCAATACTTTCATCGAGGTGTTCGATATCGAAGCGGGCAAGCTACAGGATGTGAACTGGCTGGCCCAGGGCACCATCTACCCTGACGTAATTGAATCCGCCGGCGCCAAGACCGGCAAGGCCCACGTGATCAAGTCCCACCACAATGTCGGCGGCCTGCCCGAACACATGAAAATGTCCCTGGTGGAGCCCCTGCGCGAGCTGTTCAAGGACGAAGTCCGGCGCATCGGCCTGGAGCTGGGCCTGCCCTACGACATGGTCTACCGGCACCCCTTCCCGGGCCCGGGCCTGGGGGTGCGCATTCTCGGCGAGGTCAAGCACGAGTACGCCGAGCTGCTGCGCCGCGCTGACGCCATCTTTATCGAGGAACTGCACCGGGCCGACTGGTACCACAAGGCCAGCCAGGCCTTCGCCGTGTTCCTGCCGGTAAAGTCTGTCGGCGTGGTGGGGGACGGCCGCCGCTACGAATGGGTCATCGCCCTGCGCGCGGTGGAGACCGTGGACTTCATGACCGCGCGCTGGGCGCACCTGCCCTACGAGCTACTGGAGACCGTGTCCAACCGGATCATCAACGAGATCTCCGGGGTGTCGCGGGTGACCTACGATGTGAGCAGCAAACCCCCGGCGACGATTGAGTGGGAATGATTTCGCGTCTGGCACTGGCGCGCACCATTGAAAACCGTTTATAGACGCGCCCTACACCGCCGGCATCAGATACACCTCGCGCACGCTGTTGCGCGGGTTCGCGTTCATGGCGTAGAGGACTGCGTCGGCGACATCCTGCGGATCGAGCTTGTCGGGCTTGGGTTCATCGAAAAACGGCGTGTTGACCATGCCCGGCGCGATGACCGTACAGCGCCCCTGCCATTCCTTCATCTCCTCGGCGAGGTTCTGGGCAAAGCCATGCACAAACCACTTGCTGGCACCGTAAACTGAGCCTTTTATCGTATTGCGACCGGCGGCGGAACCAGTGACGAGGAAGTGGCCCGTGGTCTTTCGCAAGTGAGGCAGCGTCGCGCGGGCCGTGTGCAGCACGCCGAGGATGTTGACGTCGACCATGCGGCGCCATTCATCCGGGTCACCCGCTTCGGTGCCCGCCGTGTTGAGCCCCATCCCGGCATTGGCAAAGACGGCGTCGAGCCGGCCGAACTTCTGCAGCCCCGCCTCGACTACCTCGGACAGCCGATCGAAGTCAGTGACATCGGCAGCAATGCCGATCGCCCGGTCCTCGCCGATCTCCGCGACAATGTCCTGCAGGAGATCTTCCCGTCGCGCCGTAAGCAACAGCTTGTGGCCCTGCTGCGCCGCCCCAAGGGCCGTCGCCCGACCGATGCCACTGGAGGCGCCGGTAATCATGAGTACCTTTTCCATGTCTTTCTCCTTTATCGATCAAGCCTTCACTATACCCGGAAGGCAGGGCAACAGACCAACGACCGCGCGCCAAACACAAAACCGACTGCCTGTCGGTATTTGTGTGTTAGCATAAGACCCGTCTGACGCTTGGGAAAGCCGTAGTATGATCTTGGGTGATTTAGAGAAGCGCGTTCTTCAATTCTTATGGGAGACATCAGAGGCCGATGCCAAGCAGGTGCATGTGGCACTGACCAAGCGCCGGGGCGGTGCCTTGAACACCATTCAGAGCACCCTGGACAGATTGTTCAAAAAGGACCTGTTGACCCGTCAGAAACAGGGGCACGCTTATTATTATCGAGCCAGAGTCGGGAAAGAAGAGTTGGTTGCCCAACTGATCCAGAATGTCACCTGTGATTTTATCAGCGAAGGTGAAGACAGCCTGATTGCCGCCTTTTCCTCCTTCTCTGCCGGCCTGGATGACGACAAACTTTCTCAACTGGAAAAGCTGATTCAGCAACAACGTCAACTGCGTAGCCAGGAAGTCTCTGATGCTGATTAATGAATGGGCGATTATTGTCAATTTGCTCAGTATTGCGCTTATTGGCTTGTTGGTAGCCACAGTACTGCTGGCTTCGGTAGCGCCTTTTACTGCTCGTCGCATCACTCAGTTATCTGCTGGCACGCAAAAAACGACCTTATGGTTGTTCGTGGTCACGCCTTGGGCAGTCAGTATCATCTGCATGATGCTTTTTGTGCCTTCACTGTTCCAATCAGAAAGCATGCTCTGGCTGGACCGACTAGCCCACTGGCACCATCCCTATGTGTTTTATCTGGATAGCTGGCATAGTGCGACCCTGGTGTTGTTTCTTCTAGGCATTGTTTATGTGCTGGTAAGGAATGGTCGAAAGGCTGTTCGTCATTTGAATGCTCTGGATACGCTCACGCACCTTTCTCAGGGAAAAACCGGACACTGGAATATTGGGCGCGATATTGTCGTGCTGGCATCTCAAACCCCGTCAGCGTTTACCGCCGGACTTATAAATCCGAAATGCTATGTCACGACCGGGCTTATTGAGCAGGTTTCCGCAACGGAACTGGATATCATCATCGATCACGAACGAGCGCATATCAAGCACAAAGATACACAGAAAAAGTGGCTGTTTTCGCTATTCGCGTCGCTTTACCCGAAACCGGTCGCTCGCCGTTTAAACCGATTGTTCTCGTTGGCGACCGAACAACTGGCTGATGCTCAGGTAAGCATGTCCTACTGCACCTTGGACATTGCTCAGACTCTGGTCAAGGCTGCCAGAATTCAGCGCTTCTTTGCGGGCAAGTTGCACCCTGCCATGGTGAGTTATTTTATCGCGGACGATGTTGATTTACGTGTCAGGACCCTCGTTGTCCCGCAGAGGTTTCGATCGTTCCCCTGGGGTTTCTGTCTGTTGGCCATGGCGTTAACCACGATATTGTCAACCATGGGGATTGATGCCCTGCATCACCTGATCGAAGCGGTTTTTTCCCACTAATTTTTACTGAAAAGAAAGGGCTGATTAATGAGTCTGCGCGATATCGATGTGCAAAAAATACCGACTGCCAGTCGGTTTTATGGGCGATTCCTGACACCGACCTATTCTGTGTTCTTTGTCGGCGTCGCATGCCTGCTGGCGTCGACCGTCAATGCTCAGAGCGTTTCACAACAGACCATATTATCGCTGGATCAAGCGGTCCACCGTACGCTGGAGCAACACCCGCAGTTGGGTGTTTTCCTGCATAGACGAGAAGCGTACCAGGGTCTGGTTGAACAAGTCGGCGTGGGCGAACGCCCAAACGTCAGCGTGATGGTAGAAGACTTTGGAGGCAATGGCGATCACAACGGTCTTGGCGGCGCTCAGTCCACGTTGTCCATAAGTTGGATCACTCAGAATGCTCGAATTGATCAGCGCATTCAATCTGCGCGGGTTGCTGCCAGTCAGGTTGACATCGAGCAGGAAGTCACTGCGCTTGATCTATCTGCCCAGACAGCTCGGTTATTCGTTCAGGCGCTGGTCGAAGAACAGCGCTTAACACTTGCAAAGAAAGCAATACAACAGGCGAGAGACGCTGTCGCCACCATTCAAAAGCGAGTCGAAGTTGGCAAGAGCCCGGAGTTTGAGCGCCTTCAGGCCGAAGTAGAGTTGGCTCAACGGGAACTGGAGGCTGAAGACCTGCAACACGTGCTTAGCTCAACGCGTTACCAGTTGGCTGCACAATGGGGTGGTGAGCGCGATGGTTTTCGGTTGGAGGGCGAGCTGTTCAAAGCCCCAGCCGTCGGTAGTGTTGATCAGCAACTTGCCCGGCTCAAACAAAACCCCGCACTGACCTTGTTAGCTACACAGAAGCGTATTGCGGAATCAGAGATAGAACTGGCGCGAATCGAGGCCAAGCCGCAATGGCAATTTTCAGTAGGTGTTCGGCGTTTTGAGGCAACGGATGATTTTGGCATGATCGCAGGCGTTTCGGTGCCACTGGGAAAAGATCGCAGTAGCGCCGGAAAAATCAGAAGCCTTCTGGCAAAACAGGGCGAATACGACAGCGAATCCGCGGCACTGAAGCGCCAACTGGGTACGCAGCTTTACGTCCTGCTTCAGGAAATCAACCACAGTCAACATGTGATACAAACTCTTCAAGAACAGATTATCCCTATCTTAAGCAGCGCTCAGGCCCAGGCCGGTCAGGCCTATGAGACCGGCCAGCTGGGCTATCAGCAGTGGACTGCCATCCTGAATAAAAAGCTGGGGGCGCAACAGGATCTGTTAAGCGCCTTCGAAGCGATCCATTTGCAGCATATTGAACTGCAACGCCTTACCGGCACAACACTGACATTTTAAGGACGCTGAAGCCGTGAGAGATACGATTATGAACCCTTATACCTATCGTCTCGTACTGGTGTGCCAGCTGGTGCTGGGTGCACTGTTGCTACCGTCAATCGCCGCCGCCGCATCGGGGCCGGAGGTTCAGGAGGCCGAGCCCGAAAAGGGGCCGCATGCAGGCCGGATGTTGCGTGATGGCGACTTTGCCATTGAGCTGGCCATTTTTGAAACTGGCGTGCCACCGGAGTTTCGGGTATGGGTTACCAACAACGGTGAACCGGTTGCACCCGCCGCGGTGGAACTACGGGTGCAACTCACACGCCTGGGCAATGTGGTGGACGACATCGGCTTCCGGGCCGAAGACGATTACCTGCGCGGCGATACGGTGATTTATGAACCGCACTCCTTTGTGGTTACGCTGACGGCAGCACACCAGGGCAAAACCCATCGCTGGGAATACGACAACTTTGAAGGCCGCACCCTTATTGCTGATCCCGTCGCCGATGCCATGAGCATTAGCACAGAAACCGCTGGTGTCGCGACCTTGCATCAGATCATTCGGGTTTACGGTACGCTGGTGCTGCCTCCGGATGCGAAACGGCAGATTCAGGCCCGTTTCGACGGTGAGGTCAAACAGATGCACGTCAAGCTGGGGGATCAGGTCAGCAAGGGCCAGGCGCTGGTCACTATCGAAAGTAACGAGAGTTTGAAAACCTACCAGATCACCGCACCGATGGACGGTGTCATCAGTCAGCAGTTCGCCAGTACTGGAGAACAGAGCGCAGGACGCACATTACTGGAAATCACTCGTACCGGTACTCTGTTGGCTGAACTGGCTGTCTACCCGATGGATAGGCCCAAAGTAAAAGCAAAGTCCCCGGTTACGCTGACAATCAACGGGTTCGAAGAGCCGCTCACCAGCACAATCCGTGGATCAAAGACCGGCCTGCGCGATGATCAGGCCCGACTGTTTCTGGCCGAGGTCGATAACACCGACGGTTTATTGAGTGAGGGCTTGTTTATCACCGGCGATATCGAAGTCGATACCTTTACCGTGCCGCTGGCAGTGAAGCGCGCCGGTTTACAAAGCTTCCGGGATTTCACCGTGGTCTATGCCAAGGTGGGTGAGGAGTATGAAGTCAGGATGCTGGAGCTGGGACGTGAAGCCGGCCCCTGGGTGGAAGTGCTGGGTGGACTGGAGCCCGGCACTGTGTACGTGACCGAGAACAGCTACATCATCAAAGCTGATATTGAAAAATCCGGCGCGTCACACGACCACTAGGAGCCCACCCATGCTGGACAGGATTTTACACTTTTCAATACACCGTAGTGGTTTGGTGATTCTGCTGGTGCTGGTACTGGCGGGTCTTGGGGCCTGGAGCTTTACCAAACTGCCGATTGATGCCGTGCCCGACATTACCAATGTACAGGTGATGATCAATACGGAAGCGCCAGGCTTTACACCACTGGAAGTGGAGCAGCGCATTTCCTACCCACTGGAAACCTCATTGGCCGGATTACCGGGACTGGCCCATACCCGCTCGGTCTCTCGCTACGGACTGTCGCAGGTGGTGGCGATTTTCAGCGATGACACCGATATCTATTTTGCCCGGCAGCTGGTTAACGAACGATTGTCAGCCGCCCGCTCGGAGCTGCCGAATGGGTTGGAGCCCGAGATGGGGCCCATTGCCACCGGCCTCGGCGAAATCTTTATGTTCACGGTGGATATTGAACCCGGCGCAAGCAGTGCCGACGGCGATCCCATCACTCCCATGGACTTGCGAGCGGTGCACGACTGGATTATCCGCCCGCAACTCATGCGCGTACCCGGTGTGGTGGAAGTCAACCCGATCGGTGGGTATGAGCGCGAGATTCTGGTGGCTTTTGATCCCGCTCGATTATTGGCCCACGGGCTGACCCAGGCCGATGTGGTGGCGGCGATTAATGCCAACAACGTCAATCAGGGTGCGGCATTTATCGAGCGCCATGGGGCCCAGCTGCTGATCCGCATTCCCGGACAGGCTGAAGCCATCGAGGATATTGGCCGGATTCCACTATCCACCCAGAACGGTGCGCCACTGAGAGTGGCGGATGTGGCGGAGGTCAGCGAAGGTCAGGGACTGCGCACGGGCGCGGCGACCCAGAATGGCCGCGAAGTGGTCATGAGCACCGTGTTCATGCTGATCGGCGAAAACGCCCGTACCGTAGCCAATGCGGTGGCGATAAAGCTGCAGGAGGTCAATCAGAACCTGCCCCAAGGAGTGGTTGCCACGGCGGTTTATGATCGCACTAAACTGGTGGATAAAACCCTGACCACAGTACAGACCAACCTGGCCGAGGGGGCCCTGCTGGTCATCGTCATTTTATTTCTGTTTTTGGGTAATATCCGTGCAGCTTTCCTGACTGCGCTGGTGATTCCTTTTGCCATGTTGATGACCATCACCGGGATGGTGCAAACGCGAGTCAGCGCCAACCTTATGAGTCTCGGTGCACTGGATTTTGGTCTGTTGGTCGATGGTGCCATCATCATTGTGGAAAACTGTCTGCGGCGATTGAGTCAAGCCAGTACAGCCAATCGTGTACTGGCCGTACGTGAACGACTTGACGTGGTATTTGAAGCGACCAGGGAGGTCATTCGTCCCGCCCTGTTTGGTGTGTTTATCATCACCGTGGTCTATCTGCCTATATTCGCGTTGGAAGGCGTGGAGGGAAAAATGTTCCATCCCATGGCTATTACTGTGGTCATTGCCCTTCTCAGCGCCATGTTGCTCTCCATCACCTTTGTCCCGGCGGCCATTGCTTTGTTGTTCAAAAAGCCCGTTCAGGAAAAGCACAATCCGATTATTCACGCTGCCGCATCCGCGTATCAGCCAGCGTTGCACTGGGTGCTGCAATACCGGGGGCTGGTGGTAGGGCTGGCCACACTGCTGGTGATCATCAGTGGCTTTGGTGCCACCCGACTGGGCACCGAATTCGCTCCCAATCTGGATGAAGGGGATATTGCCATGCACGCGCTGCGTATCCCCGGGACTTCATTGAGTCAGTCCATTGCCCTGCAGGAAGCCCTGGAAGAGCGCATCAAGGAGCTTCCGGAAGTAGAGCGTGTGTTCGCCAAAATCGGAACGGCCGATGTGGCAACGGATGCTGTGCCTCCCAGTGTGGCGGATAACTTTATTATTCTAAAACCAAGGGAAGAGTGGCCCGATCCCGACAAGCCCAAAACACAGATTGTGAGCGAACTGGACACTCTGGTGAGTGATATTCCCGGCAACCGGTACGAGTTTTTACAGCCTATTCAAATGCGCTTTAACGAGCTGTTGTCGGGTGTGCGAGCTGAGCTGGCCATAAAGGTGTTTGGTGATGACCTGGAGACGCTGGCGACACTGGGCGATGAAATCGAAGGGGCGATCAGTGCGGTAGAGGGCATTGCGGATGTACAGGTGGAGCAGACCACCGGTCTGCCCATGCTGATGATCTTGCCGAAGCTGGACAAACTGGCCCAGTACGGTATCAGCAAAATGGAGATACAGGAGCAGCTGGCGACGGCCTTTGGTGGGCGTGTTGCCGGTAAGTTCTATGAGGGCGACCGTCGTGCCGATATCGTTGTTCGGCTCGAAGAATCGTTGCGCAGTGATGTGGATGCCATGGCACGCTTACCAGTCCATCTTCCCGGCGGAATGAGTGTGCCATTGCAGGAGCTGGCTCAATTGGAGAGCGTACAAGGGGTCAATCAGGTCAACCGGGAAAACGGTAAACGCCGGGTGGTGGTAACGGCCAACGTACGGGAGCGGGACCTTGGTAGTTTTGTCGCGGATATTAAAACCGCGATTAACGGCAGTGTGGATCTGCCCGCGGGTTACTGGGTGGAGTACGGCGGCACCTATCAGAAACTGCAGTCGGCGTCGCAGCGTCTGTCCATCGTAGTACCCGTTACGTTGCTGATGATTATCGGGCTACTGATTCTGGCTCTGGGCTCCTTCAAGGACGCAATGATCATCTTTTCCGGCGTGCCATTGGCACTGACCGGTGGGGTTGCCGCTCTAATGCTGAGAGATATTCCATTCTCCATCTCCGCCGCCGTGGGTTTTATCGCACTCTCCGGCATCGCCATCCTCAATGGACTGGTCATGGTGTCATTTATCCGGGAACTGCTGAGGGAAAAACTGCCGCTGGACCAGGCTATTATTGACGGCGCTTTAACCCGCCTGCGCCCGGTACTCACCACCGCCCTGGTTGCGTCTCTGGGCTTTGTCCCCATGGCGCTGAATACGGGGATCGGTTCTGAGGTGCAGCGCCCACTGGCCACTGTCGTGATAGGTGGGGTGATCTCATCCACGCTGCTGACACTGTTCGTCATTCCGGCCCTGTACCGGTTATTACACCGTGACGATCAACGAACTGGCCAGGAGCCTGCTCATGCTGAGTAACAGTGATCGCACCTACCGGGTACTTCTCTTGTTGGTACTAACCCTGGTATCCGCCAACGCCCTGGCCCATGGCGTTGATGATAGTACCCGAAGTTTTCTGCAGCAGAATACCGGTGTTCAGTTTGTACCGTTTCTGTATATCGGTGCCAAGCATATGCTGACCGGCTATGACCATCTGCTGTTTCTGGTTGGGGTCATCTTCTTTCTGTATAAAAGCCGGGATGTGTTGCTGTACGTGACCATGTTCACCATAGGCCACAGCCTAACGCTATTATGGGGCGTCCTCGGCAGCATAGAGGTTAATGCGTATCTGATTGATGCCATTATTGGATTGTCAGTGGTGTACAAGGGCTTTGATAACCTGGGTGGTTTCAAACGGATCCTGGGCTGGCAACCGGATACCCGTGGGGCGGTGCTGATTTTTGGCTTGTTTCATGGCTTTGGACTAGCCACCAAGCTTCAGGAGTTTCAATTGCCCGAGCAGGGGCTCCTGACTAATCTGCTGGCGTTCAATATCGGTGTAGAACTCGGGCAGTTAGCGGCTCTGGTCTTTATCCTGATTGCGATTAATTTCTGGCGCCGGTTACCGTCATTTGAACGATTTGCGACGCTCACCAATACCTTGTTGATGAGCGCAGGGTTAATGCTGATGGGTTATCAGCTCACCGGTTTCACCTTACAGTACTTATGACGAGAGGTAATATGCAACACACCGTAAGTTTAACCGCCCTGGTCAAGGCATCTCTGGCAGCGATATTGATAGCCGCGATTGCGCTGGTGACCTTTATTTTGCCCGCTGAATACAATATCGATCCCACGGGGGTCGGCCACAAGCTCGGCCTCACCCTGTTGGCTGAAGCCGCGGAAGCCAGCCCGGCTCCACCCCAAGCTAAGATCAGCCGTGCTGCCTCGAAACAAGTAATAGAAATCACCGTCCCTGCCGGCAAGGGTATCGAATATAAATTTCATATGAACCAGTATGACAAACTGTCTTATGAATGGATGACCGACGGCGATCCTCTGTACTTCGATCTTCACGGCGAGCCTGAAGGCGACACCACTGGTTATTTTGAAAGCTACGCCATTGCCACCCTGGATAGCATGAAAGGCAGTTTTACTGCCCCCTTTAGCGGCTCACACGGTTGGTACTGGAATAACACCAGTGACGAAGCTGTAGCTGTTCAGATCATCGTCAACGGACAATTTCAAATCATCGGTTTAAACCCTTAAACACTTATATCCTCACAGGAGCACACCATGAAACTGTTTTTTTGCGCAATACTTTTACTCACCCTGATCACTCCGGCCGGCGTAGTGGTGGCACATAGCGACCACGGTGTCATCAGCCCGCAATCAGCCATCCAGATCGCCAGTAAAACCGTTAGACAAATGATCTTCAAGGACATGGGCTATAAGGCAGGTCAGCTGGATACTAGCTGGAAATCAGTGCCGATCGAAGATATTGAAGTGGTCGATGTCAGAGATGGAGTTTATGTGGTGAGTGCAACCAACAAAGAAACAATGGGATCTGTGTATTTCAAAATAGCTGCGAACGGGAAGGTGCTGGAAGCTCGAGATACCAACAGTTTTTAGTTTTTATGTTCAACGAGCTGTTCAGCCGCACAAAAAACTTTGGTGTTGGGGAGACCGAGTGGTATGTCAGCGGCCTGCAGAATAACGTGACATGCTCGTTGGCACCCTTTAACGTTACGCTGCAGGCGAAGTAATCCAGGGTCGGTGACTCCCGGGCCCGGGTCTGGGGGTGCGTATTCTCGGTGATGGCCGCCGCAAGCCGGTGGAGGTCGCCGCTAGGCGTCATTCCCCGCCGCCACTCCGGACGCCCAGGCCCACTGGAAATTGTGGCCGCCGAGGTGTCCGGTGACATCCACCACCTCGCCAATGAAGTACAGGTTCGGCCGCTCCAGAACCGCCATGGTTTTGGAAGAGAGCTGGCGGGTGTTTACGCCACCAAGGGTGACTTCCGCAGTTCTGTAGCCTTCGGTGCCGGCGGGTTTGATCGACCACTGCCCCAGGGTGTTCGCCGCCCGTTCAATATCGCTGTTCCTGTATTCCTGCAAAGGACCGCTCCAACCCTGCAATTCGTTAAAGGCCTGGGCAAACCGTTTCGGCAAGTGCTGGGCCAGGTACTGGGCGATCGTCCACTGTGGTCGGGTTTTGCGCAGGCTGAACAGGTCTTCGGCAATGCGGCAGGCTGGCAGGAGGTTAATGACCAGGCTGTCTCCAGGTTTCCAGAAACTCGAAATTTGCAGCATGGCCGGGCCACTGAGTCCCCGGTGGGTAACCAACATGGGCTCCCGGAAGTGCTGGTTATGGCATTGCACATCCACCGGGCAACTGACGCCTGACAGGGGCGCAAGCTGCTCCTTCAGTTCCGGTTGCAGGGTAAACGGCACCAGGCCGGCGCGGGTGGGCAGTATCTCCAGTTCGAACTGCCTTGCCACTTCGTACCCGAAACCGGTGGCGCCCATGGTGGGAATCGACAGCCCGCCGGTGGCGATCACCAGGGAATCACAGGTCAGATCGCCCGAACCTGTACGCAGGCGGTAGCCGGAGTTGGCTTCGCTGATGTTTTCGACGACTGTTTTCAGGCGAACTTCTGCCCCCGCCCATTCACACTCGGTGAGCAGCATGTTGAGGATGTCCTTTGCGCTGTCCTTGCAGAACAGCTGTCCGGGCGCTTTTTCCTCATGCTCAATGCCATGGCGATCCACCAGTTCCAGAAAATCCTGCGGGGTGTAGCGCTTCAGTGCCGAAATGCAGAAGGGGGGATTATGCGAGAGAAAGTTGTCGGCTGTGCTGTTCAGGTTGGTGAAATTACAGCGTCCGCCACCGGACATCAGAATTTTCTTGCCCGGTTTGCTGGCGTGGTCCAGTGCCAGAACACGGCGGCCCCGATAGCCGGCGGTCAACGCGCACATCAGGCCCGCTGCGCCGGCGCCGATGACGATTACGTCGTACTGTGATGCTGGATCTGACGCCACGCTGCCTGCCATTCGAAGGAAAACGGCGGGCAGTATACCAGTCTCAGGGCAGGTGGACGGAGGAGCGTTCCAGTAGAAGGCCGCCTGGGAGTCAATGTGTTCTGCGATATAAGGCTGTGTTAAGGCGATTCGGTGACAATACGGTTGCCAATAGAGTAGCCGAGTTAGCCAAAGAGACTGAAGATGAGCGTATCGGAGCAATCCGCAACAAAGGAAATCTCTGTCCATGCCGGGAGCCCGATCCAGCCCCGCCATGTGGAGACCGTGATCATCGGGACCGGGTTCTCAGGGCTGCTGGCTGCCATTCGATTGCAGAAAAAAGGATGCAACGACTTTGTTCTGTTGGAGAGGAGCTCTGAGTTGGGTGGTACCTGGCAGGTCAACTCTTATCCAGGAGCAGAAGTGGACGTCCCAACCAGTCTTTATTGCATCTCCTTCATACCCTATCCGTTCAGGAAATCCTTTGCCCCGCAACGCGAATTGCTTGCATACACCAACCATATTATCGACAGGTTCGGCTTGCGAAAGTATGCACAGACGAACCAGACAGTAACCAGCCTTGTGTTTGATGAGCGGGAGTCCTTGTGGCGCGTAGAGACTGAATCTGGCGACAGCTTTAACGCCCGCTTCGTGATCGACGCCAGCGGGGTGCTGGCAAATCCGCACATTCCCCGCATCAAAGGTGCGGAAACCTACCGGGGAGCCATTTTCCACTCCGGACACTGGGACCACTCGGTCACCTATGAAGGAAAACGTGTCGGGGTCATCGGCTCGGGCTGTTCAGCGGCCCAGATTGTGCCGGCCATCGCCGGCAAGGTAACCCGGTTGACCCTGTTCATGGGCAAGGCGCAGTGGATTCTCCCGCGCTCGGACCGGCACTACGGGGCCGTTGAGCGTTTCGCTCGAACGCTGCCGGGCATACGGCACATCATCCGTTTGCTTGTCTTTGTTTTCTATGACGCCAGGTTTATCGCCTTCCGCCGTTACCCTGGGGTCTCAGGAATCAGTCGGCTCATAAAGGAGCACTACCGGAGAAGCTTGCAGGGGCACCTGGACAAGTACATCAAGAACGACAACCTGCGCCAGCACATGATGCCCGATTACGAAATGGGCTGCCGGCGGGTCATACCGACCAATACCTACCTGCCCGCGTTGTCCCTTGATAACGTCGATGTCGTGATCGGCGGAATTGAATCCATCACGCCCCAGGGCATCAGAACAAATGATGGCAGTGATATTCCTCTGGACGTCATCGTCTATGCTACGGGATATTACGCGTATTCGAACATGAAGAAAGCGCTGACGTTCCAGGTCCAGGGGCTGGGTGGCCGTAACCTCAACAATGAATGGGTAAATGAGGCGGTGTCATACAAAGGCCTTACTTTTTCCGGTTACCCCAACTATTTCAAGGTGAACGGCCCGAACACCGGCACCGGACACAGCTCGCAGATTTCCTATATGGAAGCGGCAACTGATTACATCGTTCAGGCCATTTGCGCCGTGAGACGGGACAAGAGCATCAAGGCTATTGATCCCAGACCCGAACTCCAGGACGCGTACATCGCGGACATGAGAAGAAAAATGCAAAAGACGGTGTGGCAGAACGCCACCTGCACCGCCTTTTACAGAAAAAACATGACGGATGAGGTCACCAGCCTCTCTCCGGAGCCGGCGACCGGATTTATCTTTTCCCGCAAGTGGTTCCGCTTGAGTGATTATCGTCTGCTGAAGTGAGGGATGGCCTCTCTCTGGTGGTTCTGCAAGATTATTTGCGAGAGCATGGGCGGCAATCAGTAGATCATTTGGCCCAAACAGTGTTCACTGGCGTGACAGCGTTATCCCGGCAAGTTACAGACGGATCGAGGAGACCGGATCAGATGAGCCGAAGTGCCCTGTTGCAACAGATCATCGATGCCGTGCCGATGGATTTCGCCGACCCGGCGGCAGACTACCGCACTGTGCGCGCCACTATGGCGCCGTTTCACAGCCAGCCGGTAAGTGCAGATGTGTTGCTGGAGGAACGCGAGTACGGTGGCGTCCGCTGTGGCGTCTACCGGCTACCCGGCCAGGAGAGGGCGCCCCTGGCCCTGCACTGCCACGGGGGTGCTTTCGTGTCTTGCCCGCTGGATCACTACCATTTCTACGGCGAGATCATCGCGCGCCACGCTGGCTGCCAGGTGGTCATGCCGGATTACCGCCTGGCACCGGAACATCCCTGGCCCGCAGCTCACGACGATTGCTTCAGCGCCTATAGCGGCCTGCTCGATAGCGGTGTGGATCCGCGGCGGCTGGTCGTTATGGGCGAGTCCTGTGGTGGCAGTCTGGGGCTGGGTCTGCTGCTTCGGGCCCGCGATGCGGGCCTGCCCATGCCGGCGGCCTTCGTCTCGGTCACAGGCTGGTTCGACCTGGCGGTTGCGGGGCCTCATGCCTCGGAGCGGGACCCGTTCCTCACCGCAGACTGGGTCCGCAACCGGGGGCGTGATTACCTCGCCGGGAAATTGCCACTGGATGATCCTCGCGTCTCGCCCGCGTCTGCTGCCCTGGCGGGGCTGGCTCCGCTATACCTGCAGGTGGCCCAGCACGACACCATGCGCCAGGGCGCCCTGAAGCTTGCGAGTCGGGCGGTGCGAGCCGGGGTAGAGGTGAGTATGGAGTCCTGGCCCGGCATGATCCATGGCTGGCATGGCTTGGTGAACAGCGGCGTAGAGGAAGCGGTCGTGGCTTGGGCCCGCATCCGCGACTACATCGCCTGGAAGACGACCTCCGGCTAGCAGGAAATGAACCCTGCCCGGGCGGTAAAGGTTCGGTCAGTGGGCTTGCGAACAGACGGCCTGGCGGTCAAGCGCCGATCATGTAGGCATACGCTTGCTTTGTCTGACCGGGTTGGCATTTGCCACAAAACGGTTCGCCTCAAGTACGTCGTAGCGCAATTCCAATTTAAATCCAAAAAGTGCAGGGCAGGATTTCTATGATCAAAGTCAACGCAGCGGCAATCACTATCTGTCTTCTCGGTGCACTGCCGATGGCAGCCTCGGCGCAATCCTCAGGCGCACAGTCATCAGAATTCGGCTCCCGTGAGGGCGAACGGGAGCTCTCCATCTCAGGAACCGGTAATAGCGACCGCAATTTGGACAGCGGCAGCTTTGGCGTGACTGGCGATCTCGGCTGGTACCTGACAGATCAGGTTGTTGCCGGTATCAGGCAAAGCGTCAATTACGCGAGTATTGAGGGCGAAAGCATCAAGGATGATTTCTGGAATGGCTCAAGCCGTGCTTACGTCAACTATCATTTTCTTGCCGATCGCGCGCGACCGTTTGTCGGCGGCAGCCTCGGCGGCATCTACGGTGACGGTATCAATGACAGCAGCTTTGCCGGACTGGAAGCGGGCCTCAAGTACTACGTGCTTCCGAAGACTTATTTCCTCGGCCGCGTTGACTACCAGTTCCTGTTCAGCAGTACCAGTGATGCTTCCGATGCGTTTCAGGACAGTGGAATCTGGGCCTATACAGTGGGCCTGGGTTACAACTTTTGAACCGCACCGTCAGTACTGAAACATGCGGGGATATCGCGGCCTGACCCGGGACTCAAATCCAAATCATCAACGAGGCAAACTTTATGACTACAGTAATGGATTCAAAGCAGATCATCTCTGACCTGGGAGACCTGATTGAGCTCGACTATGACGCCATCGCCGCGTATCAGGCCGCCATCGAGCGACTGGATACTGCTGCCTATAGGGAGAAACTCACCGAATTTCTGGGTGATCACGAAAGGCATGTCAAGGAGCTGGGCGAAGCCGTGCGCAAGGAAGGAGGCAGCCCACCCACTAAAGGCGATGCCATGAAGATTCTGACCAAAGGCAAGGTGGTGCTTGCGGATCTCCTGGGCGATGCAGCCATACTCAAGGCGATGCGGGCCAATGAAGAAGTCACCAACAAGAAATACGAGACAGCGGTGGAAAAGGGCTATGCCGAGCACATCCAGGCACTATTGCGCAAGGGCCTCGCCGATGAGCGCCGGCACAAGGGCTGGATAGAAACGACCGTTGAGAAGCTCTGAGAGGGCGATCGGCTTTTGCTTCACGCGCCAGGGCCGCGATACCCTGGTGGTCTACGACGACCTCAGCACTCATGCCCGCGCCTATCGCGAGCTGTCGTTGCTGCTGCGTCGTCCGCCGGGGCGGGAGGCGTATCCCGGGGATATTTTCTACCTCCACGCGCGCCTGCTTGAACGGGCAACGTGTCTTGCGCCCGAGCGGGGCGGCGGCAGCATGACGGCGCTGCCCATTGTCGAGACTCAGCAAGGGGAGATCGCAGCCTATATCCCCACCAATCTGATCTCCATCACCGATGGCCAGCTCTACCTGGACGGCAGCCTGTTCGCCGGTGGCTTTCGCCCTGTGATCGACGTGGCCAAATCCGTGTCCCGCATCGGCGGGCGGGCACGCGACTGGCGCAGCGTTTGGAAGACGATGAGCGGGTTGTCGACGAGGTGGCCGGCCCAGCGGTGGCGGAAGACGTGGAGGCCTGTGTCGATGCCCTGGTGGCGGCAATCCTCAAATTGACTGATCGCCGGGGTTCCCTGGCGTTGCTTGCGCTATATTACAGCGACAAGCGGGACGGGATCCATATCCATTCGGTATTTCCCCCTTTTCAGGAGCGTATGAGTACTGCTTCCCATGGCTATCCACCCGCAGTCAACCTGCCGCCGGGGCAATTCTTTGCCGAACTGGTGGAGGAGTACCTGTTCGCGGCGCTCCACGGCCTTTGTTACCTGTCCCTCATCGCAGAGAATCAACTGCGTATGAACCATCTCGATGGGGCCATTCGCCGGCTGGACGAGCGCAGCGAACAGGTGGATTCCCGGGAGCGCATCCTGCGCCAGGAGGAATCACAGAGGAGATCGAAGTGATCCTGTTGAGCGCCGAAGCCTCGGCATCGTCCCACTGGCAACCCGGTAGCTGAACGAGGTCATGCAGATGCCCTGAACCCTGCCTCTTCAATCGTCTACAATGCGCCTCCTGTTTTCTCAGTTTGGCCGCGTGACTATGTCGACCCAATTGCGTTCTGTAATCCTCATGGCTTGTCTGTTCAGCAGTCTGGGTATGGCGGCCGGAGTTGTAACCATGCCCGTTGCATTCAGTGATGTCGAGGCTCTCCCTGCGGCTTCGCCAGTAAAGGAGTACCGCTATGGCGACGCGCCCAGCCAGTTTGCGCGTCTCTGGCTGCCTGTCGCTGCCGAGTCAGGGCAAGATTTCCCGGTAGTCGTTTTGTTGCACGGCGGATGCTGGCTCCAGCAGTTTGGCGTTGCTCACATGTCACCCGTGGCAGCGGCGCTGACAGCTCAGGGCTTTGCAGTGTGGGCGCCTGAGTACCGGCGCGTTGGTGAGCAGGGCGGTGGTTGGCCGGGCACCGCGGAAGACGTGTATGCGGCCATTTCCGCCCTGCAGACGGTGTCAGGCGTGGATCTGCAGCGGGTGCTGCTCGCTGGCCACTCCGCCGGAGGGCAGTTGGCGCTGTGGGCAGCGTCGCAGGCACAGGCGTTTGCGGCCGACGGCATCATGCTAAAAGGTGTCGCTGGACTGGCCGCGATTACTGATCTTGAAGCCTATGCCAGGGGCAGTAACAGTTGCGAGACAGTGACTCCGCAGTTCATGGGGGGCACGCCGGAAGAGGTGCCGGAATTTTACGCGGCGGCGTCACCAGCCAGGCTGGGGCTACAGCTACCGACAATCCTCCTGCACGGCAGCGCTGACCCGCTGGTGGCGCCATCCCATGCGAGCGCCGTAGCGGGTGCCGAGGTTATCAATATTGACGGTGCCGGGCACTTCGACCTCATCCATCCAGGCACTGAGGCTTTCGAGGCCGTGCTTTCCGTTCTTCTCAAACTGCTGGAGGCGACGCCATGACATTGCCCGATATCGAGGCACTGGACGCCGCTGATCCGCTGTCGGACCTGCGTCACCGGTTCTCCCTGCCCGCAGGTAAAATCTACCTCGATGGCAATTCCCTGGGTGCACTGCCGAAAGCGGCAATGGCCCGAGTGGAGGAGGTTGTCCGCAAGGAGTGGGGCCACGACCTGATCAGCAGTTGGAACAGCAACGACTGGATCAATCTCCCGGTTACCGTGGGCGAAAAAATCGCAGGGCTGGTGGGCGCCGCTCCGGGCCAGGTGATCAGCTGCGATACTGTTTCGATCAATCTGTTCAAGCTCATTGTCACCGCCCTGCAGTTGCAGGAAGGGCGCAGGGTAATTCTGACCCAGGAAGACAATTTCCCCACCGACCTGTACATGACGGAAGGCGTCGGCGGGTTGTTGGGTCAGCAGCGCTGCACTACGCGCACGGTGCCGGCCGACCAGCTGCTGGCAGCGATGGATACGGATGTTGCCCTGCTGCTGTTGACGCAGGTGAATTTTCGGGATGGGCGCCTGCACGATATTGCGGCGATCACCCGGGCTGCTCACGCCAAGGGTATTTTGGTGTTGTGGGACCTGGCTCACAGTGCCGGTGTAGTACCCCTTGAGCTGGACCGCTGGCAGGTGGATATGGCCGTGGGTTGTGGCTACAAATTTCTTAACGGTGGGCCCGGTGCACCGGGCTTTCTGTATCTCGCGGAAAAGCATCAGAATCAGGTCAACCAGCCACTGTCCGGTTGGCTGGGGCACGCGGAACCGTTTGCCTTTGAACCCGGATACCGGCCGGCCCGGGGCGTAGTGCGCTATCTCGGCGGAACCCCCGGGATTCTCGGTTTGGCGGCTCTGGATGCGTCGCTCGACGTGTTCGCCGGGCTTGACATGAATCAGATTCGCGCCAAATCCTCGGCCATGACGGCTGTGTTCATTGATGGGGTGCGCAGCAATCCGATTTGCGCCGACTGCCAGGTGCTTACGCCGCTTGCTGCGGAGCGGCGGGGCAGTCAGGTGTCCCTTGCGCACCCACAGGCGTACGGGGTGGCGCAGGCGCTTATTGAAGCAGGCGTGGTAGTGGACTTTCGTGCTCCGGATATCGTCCGGTTTGGTTTTTCACCGTTGTATAACAGCTACCGGGACGTGGCGGCTGCACTGCAGCAGTTACTGCGGATTCTTGCAGAGGCTGAGTATTTGCAGGCACGTTTTGCTACTCGAGCGAGAGTGACCTGAGCTATCGATTCGGAGCGAACCTCCCGGCCCACAAATGTGCGCAGCCGCACAGACGGCAATCGGTGGCTCGTCCATGCTTTTTAGCAATATTGGAATCGGTCATCACAGCGAAGGAATATCCATCATGCTATTTACAATTGCCGTTATCCTTGTCGTGCTTTGGGCCTTGGGCTTGGTCTCCGGAACTACCGTAGGCGGTTTCGTTCATATTCTGCTGGTGCTCGCTGTGATTATGGTTGTGTTTCAGTTGATTAGCGGGCGTCGAGGCCCGTAAGTCCGCTCACGGATTATAGATCAGAGGGCCATGGGCGGAGCGGCACGGCGTATCCTTTGCGCTGCGTATTCCTTACATGTCACTAGCCTGCCTGTCTATTCGCACTACGGAAAGCCTCGTAGCGATCGCCCCCTGCGGATACCTTCACGCCTCAATATTCCGCAGGCCGAGATACCACTAGCTTGATGGTGTAGAATCGTGTCAGACGGCGCGCCTGTTACTTATTGATCGGCCGGCCAGCGTTTGGCAGTGCCCAGCGCGTCCTCCTCAAGGAGCGTGTCATAGTCATCAAATCGTTCAGAAATTCGGCGCGTACACGAAATGGGCTGAGCCATCATCGGGATACCGAGCTGCTGCGCGCGGAGCTGTTCAGCATTGAGCAACTGAAGCGTCACGCGGTCACCTTGGCGGGCCAGCATCAAATCGATCCGCGCCCGGGGGCGGACAGGTTGCTGCCGCGGTTGGCGGACAATACGCGCGTTCTGCTGGCGGCCTACGACGTTGTCACGGCTGCAGCAACGCCGGGACAGCGGCTGGTGCCGACCGAAGCCTGGCTGCTCGACAACTTCTATCTCGTTGAGCAGCAGATCGGCCTGGCACGTCGACATCTTCCGCGCGGGTACAGCCGGCAGTTGCCACGGCTGGCCGATGGCCATTCGGCCGGTTTTCCCCGTATTTACGACCTGGCGCTGGAATTGATCTCCCATATGGACGGCCGCGTCGACAGCGACAACGTCACCCAATTCATCGCCGCTTACCAGACCGTGGAACCCTTGAAGCTGGGCGAGTTGTGGGCCTTCCCCATTATGCTGCAGCTCGCGCTGCTGGAAAATCTGCGCCGCGTCGCGGTGCGCATCGCCCAACGACGCGAGGAACGCGATGCAGCCATTACGTGGGCGGATCGCATGCATGCCGCGGCCGAAAGTGACCCAAAGCAGTTGATCCAGTTACTGGCCGAGTTTGCTCATGCCGATGTACCGTTAACCGCGCCATTTGTAGAGGAGTTTTACGACCGCCTGCAGGCGCAGGGCCCGGCCATGGCCTTCGTCCAGACCTGGGTTGAACAGAATCTGCTGGAACAGGGTGTGACCGCAACGAAGCTGTCGGAGGCGGCCGGACGCACGGCGGCGGCCAACCAGATTTCTATCGCCAACAGCATCGGCAGCCTGCGATTCATCGGCTCCATGGACTGGAAACATTATGTCGAGTCGCTCAGTCTCGTAGAAAAGATTTTGCGCGAGGACCCCTCGGACGTATACGCACGGCAGGACTTCGCTACCCGCGACCGCTACCGGCATGTTGTCGAGGATGTGGCGCGGGGCAGTACCTGTGGTGAGCTGGCGGTGGCACGTGAAGCCGTTGTTCTCGCGCAAGCGGCTGCCGTACAGCAGGGCGTGCACGACCGCAGCGCTCATGTCGGCTACCACCTGGTCGACCGGGGGCTACCAGGGCTGGAGCGCGCGGTGGGTTGCCGCGTGGCCTTGCTGCGTCGTGTGCAACGGGTGTGTCGGCGGATCCGCCTGCCCCTGTATCTGGGCCCGATCCTGCTCCTGACCCTGCTCACGACGGTGGGCCTGGTTGATGCCTTTGCCGGGTCCGCAGCGGATGACTGGCGCTATTGGTTTTTCGCTGCCAGCAGCATGATTGGCGTCTCGGCGCTGGCGGTCGCGCTGGTAAACCTGGCTGTCACGCTGTTCGTGCCACCGCGAGTCTTGCCACGATTGGATTTTTCACAGGGTATTCCCGATGCTCACCGCAGCATGGTGATCGTTCCCACCTTGCTGAGCAGTCGGCAGGAGATCGATCATCTGCTGGAGGCTCTGGAGATTCGTTATCTCGGCAACCGGGATCCAAATCTCTACTTTGCCCTGTTGACGGACTTTCGCGACGCACCCGAGCAAACCTTGCCGGGGGATGCGGACCTGCTCGCTCATGCGCGCGCGGCAGTCGAGGCACTCAACAAGACCTACTGCGACGACCGCCCCTGCATATTCTATCTTTTCCACCGGCCGCGGCTGTGGAATCCGTTCGAGCGCGTGTGGATGGGCTACGAGCGCAAACGGGGCAAGCTCGAGCAGTTCAATGCCCGGCTCCGGGGCGAGGCGCCCGAGGCCTTCTCGGACATCGTCGGCGATCAATCCATTCTGGGTTCCATCCAGTACGTCATCACCCTGGATACGGATACCCAGTTGCCGCGCGACGCGGCACGCGCGCTGATCGGCAACCTGGCGCATCCACTCAACCGGCCGGTGTACGACGACGCCAAGGGTCGTATCGTCGAAGGCTACGCCATCCTGCAACCGCGCGCCTCAATCAGCCTGACCAGTGCCGGTCATTCACGCTTCACCCGACTGTTTGCCGGTGACGCGGGCCTCGACCCCTACACGCGCGAGGTGTCGGATGTTTATCAGGATGTGTTCGGGGAAGGCTCGTTCATCGGCAAGGGCATCTACGACGTCGATGCGTTTCGCCAGGCTGTCGATGGGCGATTCCCGGAGAATCTCATCCTCAGTCACGACCTGCTGGAGAGCGGTTATGCGCGCTCGGCGCTGGTGACCGACGTCGACCTCATCGAGGAGCATCCGGCCAGTATCGCCATCGAGGCCAGCCGGCGCCACCGCTGGATACGCGGCGACTGGCAACTTGCCGGCTGGCTGCTGCCCCGGGTGCCGGGGCCACCCGGTGTGAACGGTGCCAGATCCAGGCGGCAGGCGAATCCACTGTCGGCCCTGTCACTGTGGAAGATTTTCGACAATCTGCGGCGCAGTCTGGTGCCGCCGGCGCTGCTTGCCCTGCTGGTGGGGGGGTGGTTTGCAGGCCCGGGGCCGGTCTGGGAGTGGACCCTGCTGGTTCTCGCAGTGGTGTTTCTGCCCACCCTGTTGGCTAGCCTGATCGAGCTGATTCGCAAGCCTGCAGAGCGCGCCTGGCTGCTGCACCTGAGCCTGACTGCAAGGTCTGCGGGCCGTCCGCTCGCGCTCGCCTTCCTTGCCCTGGTCTTCCTGCCTTATGACACGCGGATTAGCCTGGGGGCAATCTTGCGCTCGGGCGCGCGCATGCCGTTCACGCGACGCGGTCTGTTGCTGTGGCAACTGCCCGGCTACAGGCACCTCAACGCGCGCCTTTCACTGATCGATTTTCTTCGTGAAATGTGGGTCGGGCCGGTGCTCGCGATGGCGCTGAGCCTAACCCTGGTCATGGCAGACAGCCCACCCGTGGCCTGGCTCGTTGCTGTCCCCCTGTTGTTGTTTTGGCTGGTGTCGCCCGTGGTAGGCTGGTGGATCAGCCGGCCGCTGGCCATCCCCACCCCAGATTTGAGCAGCAAGCAACAACTTTTCCTGCGGACAGCAGCACGCCGCACCTGGCGCTACTTCGTGGACTTCGTCGGCCCGGATGACAACTTTCTGCCGCCCGACAACTTCCAGACCTATCCGGCACCGGCCATTGCGTCGCGCACTTCGCCCACCAACATCGGCATGTCGCTGCTGGCTGACCTGACTGCGGTAGATTTCGGTTATCTCACCGTCGGCGAATGTCTGCAACGCATTGGCAACACACTCGGCTCGATGGAAAAGCTGGAACGCTATCGCGGCCATTTGTTCAACTGGTACGACACCCGGACGCTGGAACCGCTGCTCCCGCAATATGTGTCGTCGGTAGACAGCGGCAATCTGGCGGGTAGCCTGCTTACCCTGCAGGCGGGTTTGGACGAGCTGAAAAACCAGCCGGTGCTCGCGATCAGCGCACTGCAAGGCCTGCAGGACACCCTTCAGGTGTTGGCCGAGCAGCTTCCCACATCACAGTCCCCCAATCTCGCAAAAAACATCCACCTGCTGCAAGACACTCTGCGTGCCCTTATGCTGCAAGGTCCGCCGCATAGCCTGCCTGCTGCCGTGGGTGCACTGGACCAGATTCAGAGTACCTGCGGAGCTTTGGTTGCCGGGTTGCCGCTGGATGTCGATATCGATGGCGAAATGGTTTACTGGGCGCGGGCATTCGATCAGCAGTTCCGAGCGCTTCGCGATGAACTTGCATTGCTGGTGCCTGAGTCGTGGCAAGGGAGTACCCTCCCGACCCGGGTGGAGCTGGCCAGTAAAAATGTCACGGCCGCGCAGGCACAGCTCGACCTCATCGATGATCTGATGAATCGTTGCCGCGTTCTGGCGGAGATGGATTTCGAATTTCTCTTCGATGTCGGGAGCAGCCTTCTGACCATCGGCTACGACGTCAGTGAACGGCGCCGTGATCCTGCCTGCTACGACCTCCTTGCTTCAGAAGCGCGCCTGGCCAGTTTTCTGCTTATCGCGCAGGGCCAGGTGCCACAGAAGCACTGGTTCGCGCTCGGTCGTCTGCTGACCAGTCACGGCGGTGACGTCAGCCTGATTTCCTGGAGCGGCTCGATGTTCGAATACCTGATGCCGCAACTGGTGATGCCGAGCTTCGCAAACACGCTGCTGGATGAGACCTGCAAGGCGGCAGTATCTCGCCAGATCGAATACGGCCGGCAACGCGGGGTCCCCTGGGGGATTTCCGAATCCTGCTACAATGCCACCGACATGCATCAGGTTTACCAGTACCGGGCGTTTGGCGTGCCCGGCCTCGGCTTCAAGCGCGGGCTGGGCGATGACCTGGTGATCGCCCCTTACGCCAGCGCGCTGGCGCTGACGGTGATGCCGCGGCATGCCTGCCGCAATCTGCAGGTATTGGCTGACCAGGGGTTCCTCGGCGCCTACGGTTTCTACGAAGCCATTGACTACACGCCTACGCGCGTGCCCCGGGGCAAGCAGCACGCCGTTGTGCGGACCTTCATGGCGCACCATCAGGGTATGAGCCTCCTTGCATTTGCGCATGTATTGTTCGACCGGCCGATGCAGCGTCGCTTCATGTCCGACCCGCTTGCGCGGGCGACCGAATTATTGCTGCAGGAGAGGGTGCCGAAGAAAGGTGACACTCTGTTTCCGCATGCGGCCGAAGTCACCGCTGCCGCCCACCCACCCAGTGCAGAGGTCGGCGCGATCATGCGCATTTTTACCGACCCCAATACGCGACTCCCCGAAGTCCACCTCTTGTCCAATGGCGGCTACCACGTCATGGCGACCCACGCCGGCGGCAGTTACAGCCGCTGGCGCGATCTCGCGGTGACCCGCTGGCGCGAAGACGCCACCTCCGACGACTGGGGCACCTATATTTACCTGCGTGATCGCGACAGCGGGCAATACTGGTCGACTGGCTACCAGCCGACCCTGCGTGCGGCAGAATACTACGAAGCGATTTTCGTCCAGGCCCGGGCAGAATATCGGCGCCGCGACCACGCGATCGAAGCGCACACCGAGATCAGCGTGTCCCCGGAAGACGACGTTGAGATCCGTCGCGTCAAACTCACGAATCAGTCGCCGCGCACACGTAAAATTGAAGTGACGAGCTATGCAGAGGTGGTGCTGGCGCCACTGAACGCCGACCTGGCACATCGCTCGTTCAGCAATCTGTTCGTTCAGACTGAAATCCTGCCGGAACAGAAGGCAATTCTCTGCACCCGGCGCCCCCGTACGCCAGGCGAACAGGTGCCCTGGATGTTTCACTTGCTGTCCGCCCCGGGCGCGGTGTCCGACGAGCCGTCCTATGAGACCGACCGCGCCCGCTTCATAGGGCGTGGTCGTACGACGGCCAATCCGCTAAAGCTGGACCGGGGAGGCGATCCGTCGACCCTGTCGAACTCGCAGGGTTCGGTGCTCGACCCAATCGTGGCGATCCGGAGCACCCTGACCTTGTCCCCCGATGAATCGGCGAACGTGCAGATCATTTCCGGGGTTGCGGACACGCGTGAAGGCGCGCTGGCACTGGTCGAGAAATACTGCGACCGCCATTTCGTCGAGCGCGCATTCGAGATGGCCTGGTTCAATAGTCAGGAGGTGCTGCGTCACCTGAATGCGACCGAAGCCGATGCCCAGATCTTTGGCCGTCTCGCCAACTCTGTCATTTACGGCAACGCCATGCGTCGTGCGGCGCCCGACATCATCGCCCGCAACCAGTTGGGGCAGTCCGGATTGTGGCGCTTTGCGATCTCGGGCGATCTGCCCATCGTCCTGCTCCACATCGGCGACATCCAGCGCATCGGTCTGGTCAAGCAGGGACTGCAGGCCCACGCCTATTGGCGGATGAAAGGTCTGGCTGCCGACCTGGTGATCGTCAACGAGGATTTCTCCGGCTATCGGGCGGAGCTGCAGGACCTGATCATGGGGCTGATCAATGCGGGACCGGAAGCGCATGTAATCGACAGGCCGGGGGGGGTCTTCGTGCGGCGGGCCGAAGAGCTTTCCGAAGACGAACGCGTATTGTTGCAGACAGTTGCCCGCATCGTCTTCAGCGACACCGCCGAAACCCTGATCGAACAGGTGGATCGTCGCGTGTCGCCAGAGCGTGCATCGGACCTGCTGGAGCCTTCGCTGCAGGCGAGTGGTGAATCGGTTTATCCGCTGGTGCCGCGCGAGCGCATATTTTGCAATGGTCTGGGCGGCTTCACGCCCGATGGCCACGAATACGTCGTCACCCTCGAACCCGGACAGACTACGCCGGCGCCCTGGGCCAACGTAATCGCCAGCCCGCACATCGGCACAGTTGTCAGCGAGAGCGGCAGCGCCTACACCTGGGTGGAAAACGCGCACGAGTTCCGCCTCACCCCCTGGCACAACGACCCGGTCTCCGACAGCAGCGGTGAAGCGCTCTACATCCGCGACGAAGCAACCGGCAGATTCTGGTCGCCGACGCCGCTGCCAGCGCAGGGCCGCTCCGGGTATGTTTGCCGGCACGGCTTCGGCTATAGTGCGTTCGAGCATCTGGAGGCCGACATCGCCTCAGAACTTTACACCTATGTGGCCATGGATGCGCCGGTCAAGTTCCTGGTGGTCAAGCTGCGCAACCAATCGCAGCGTACACGCAGCCTGTCGCTAACCGGGTACTGGGAGCTGGTGCTCGGCGAGTGGCGGCACTCCAACCTCATGCATATTGTCACCGAAATCGATCCGAACACTGGCGCGCTGTTCGCCCACAATGCCTATGGTCGCGAGTGCGGCGACCGGGTGGTATTCGCGCAGGCCAGTGAGCGCGAGCGGTCGGTGAGCGGCAATCGCACGGAGTTCATCGGCCGCAACGGCTCGCTCGCCAGCCCTGCGGCGATGCGCAGGAAGCGTCTATCGGGCAGGACAGGCGCAGGCCTCGATCCGTGCGCCGCGATACAGACCCGGGTGGAACTCGACGCGGGCCAGGAGCAAGAGATCGTATTTGTCTTCGGGGCGGCGGCCAACCCCGACGAAGCGCGGCGGTTCATCCAACAGTTCGGCGGACGAGCGGGCGCGAGGCGGGCCCTGGAAGCGGTGTGGGAATACTGGAACCACACCCTGGGCGCGGTGAACGTGGACACGCCGGATCCTGCGCTCAACGTGCTGGCCAATGGCTGGCTGGTCTATCAAACCCTGTCCTGCCGATTGTGGGGACGCAGCGGCTATTACCAGTCCGGCGGCGCCTACGGCTTCCGCGACCAACTGCAGGACACCATGGCGCTAATCCACGCGACACCGTGGCTCGCCCGCGAGCAGTTGCTGCGGCACGCCAGTCGACAGTTCATCAAGGGCGACGTGCAGCATTGGTGGCACCCACCCAACGGACAGGGCGTACGCACCCATTTCTCCGATGACTATCTGTGGCTGCCTTATGCCACCTGCCGGTACGTACGGGCCACCGGCGATACCGGGGTGCTCGACGAGCCCATCCATTTCCTTGAAGGACGCGAGTTGTGTGCGGAGGAGGAAGCCTATTACGACCAGCCGCAGCGCTCGTCGGAAGTGGCCAGCCTGTACGAGCACTGCCTGCGTGCCCTCAAGTACGGCCTGCGCTTCGGCCCCCATCAGTTGCCGCTGATGGGCTGCGGCGACTGGAATGACGGCATGAATCTCGTCGGCAAGGACGGCCGTGGCGAGAGCGTGTGGCTGGCCTGGTTCCTGGTCGAGAACCTCGATCTGTTTGCCGGCCTGGCGCGCGACCGCAATGATCAGGAATTTGCCGAGCTGTGCAGCGCTCACTCGGCACAGCTGCGCAGCAACATCGAGGCTCAGGCCTGGGATGGCGGCTGGTATCGGCGCGCCTGGTTCGACGATGGCACTCCCTTGGGTTCGACCAGTAACGACGAATGCCAGATCGATTCGATCAGTCAGAGCTGGGCGGTCATCTCCAAAGGCGGCGATCCACTGCGCGCGCGGCAGGCGATGCTGGCGGTGGACCAGCGCCTGGTGCGACGCGAAAAGCAGATCATCCAGTTGCTGGACCCGCCTTTTGACAAATCAGACCTGGAGCCAGGCTACATCAAGGGCTACATCCCGGGCGTGCGCGAGAACGGCGGCCAGTATACCCATGCCGCGATCTGGGCCACGATGGCATTTGCCATGATGGACGACAGGGAGCGCGCCTGGGAGCTCTACGCCATGCTGAATCCCGTCAATCACGGCAGCACGCCTGAGACCATCGAACGCTACAAGGTTGAGCCCTATGTCATGAGCGCAGACATCTATGGTGTGGCGCCCCACATCGGCCGCGGCGGCTGGACCTGGTATACCGGGGCAGCGGGCTGGATGTACCGGCTGACCCTGGAAACCCTGTTGGGTGTGCAACTGGAAGTGGACCATCTGCGCATTGCGCCCTGTGTCCCGGACAACTGGGAAGCCTACAAAATCCACTACCGTTTTGGTGAGACGGTCTACCACATTACCATCAGGCCTACCGGCGGCCCGTCAAGGCAGGTGACCCGCGTGGCGGTGGACGGTACCGAGGCTCCCGATACTCTCATTCCGCTGGTCGATGACCGCCGGGAGCACTTTGTCGAGGTGGACCTGGGCTAGGTGTATTCCGATACCGATACGGCTACCGGGCTGGGCAGGATTGTTACCAGTGGAGCGAGCTTCAGCGTGGTCAGAGCCCGTCCTCCCGGGTGCTCAGCGAGTGTTTCAGGCTGGACTTGATTTCGCTCCAGATCGCCACGAAAAACGCCGTGAGCGGAACCGCCAGTACCATTCCAATGATGCCACCCAGGGCTGTACCCCAGAAGAACAGGGAAATAACCACGAGTGCGGGATGCAGGCCGGAGCGGTTGGCCATGATCTTGGGTGTTAGCAGCCAGCTCTCCGCAAGCTGCACCGCCGCGAACACCAGCCCGGTCAGGGCCAGTAGTTCAATGCCCCCCTCCGGCTGCAGATACGCCATGGGCAGAACCACCATTATGCCGATCAGGCTGCCCAGAAAGGGGACGATATTCAACAGTCCGAGGATCAGGCCGAGCAGCACGCCGAACTGCAGGCCGACCGCCGTAAAGCCTATGGCATACAGGGCACCCATGGACACGGCAATGATCAGTTGGCCCTGAAAGAAGGCAGTGACGTACTCTACGAACAACTCCATAAAGTACAGGATTTTCTGCCGGGCGGGCTTGTGGAATATGGATAGCAGTTCAGATAACTGGCCGCGGATCAGGTCGCCGGAGAGCAGCATAAAGAACAGGAACAGGGGCACAAAACTGATGGCCGCCAACAGCCCGAAGTAGGACACGATGGTCCCGCCCGTCTCAGCCAGAGCTGGTTTGGGCACCTCCTCCCCGCTGCTCTTCATGCTGCTGGAAATATAGGAGTGTACTTCGGGGAAGTAAAACGAGAAATGCTCCTCCCATCTTGCGAGTGACTCTGGCAAAACAGTCATCAACTCTACGAGTTGGCTGACCAGGGTGGGCACAAGCAGGACCAGCAAACCACCTACACCTCCGATGACAAACACCAGGACAAGACTGGTTGCCAGCAAACGTGGGAAGTGGAATCGTCTTTCCAGAAACTCCACTACAGGGTGGAGCACCAGCGCCAGAACACCGGCGATGGCGAGGGAGAGGAGAAGGTTGTAGAAAACTGTCAGTACCCAGCCGAATGCCCACACCATGATTGCGACCAGAGCGGTCAGGGCCACCACGCAGAACACTACTGCGGTATAGCGAAACAGGCGAAGCTGGAGTGCGTTGAAGAAACGTCGTTCCGGGAGTAGGGGCGGCGGGTGTTGACCGCCACCCTTTGCCCCTTCGATAAGGGATTCCCGAATGTCGTGAGACATTCCTAGCTTTTGGCGTAGTAGGACTCGACGGACGAGTTCCAGGTGGGGTCTGCCATGTCCGGCCATTTATCCTTGTCGAAGCCGGGTGCGTTCTTCAGCCGTTCGACATCTACGTCAAGCAGAAACCGTTTGTTTTCCCTGTCGTGCTTCAGGGCTTTCCAGGGAACTGCAAACAGACGATCACCCATGCCCAGAAAACCGCCGGACGCCAGGACGGCGTAGCGAATTTCACCCTCCGATATATCTATCATGAGGTCCTGTATATTGCCGAGCTTTTCATCCTGCATGTTACAGACGTCATCGCCGGCGATAGTGTCAGCACTGAGCAACGTGACCGCGGGGTTCATATCATTGGTGGTACTGGTTCTGTTGCTCGATGGTGTCAGTGTAGAAGTCATTTATGGTCCCTTGTGGTTGATTTTGCGGCATTCTTGACATCACTCTTGATGTCACCGTACTTGGATTCCGCTTTACCCCCATGTTTTTCAGCTTTACCCTTGAGCTCGGTACTTTTATCACCGGTGATTTTTCCGGCAGTCTCTTTGACTTTGCCCTTGGCCTCGTTCACGCGGCCTTTGACTTGATTCTCGTTCATGAGCTGATCTCCAGGTGGTGGTTGCGTGTGGGATGTGTCCCTTTTCTGCATAGGCGTAGTTGCAGGGCGACGTCGGTAATATGACTGACGCACTGGAGCTGGTCGGTGCGTTGTCGAACGTACCCGAAGTTTAGTTCATTCGAGTTACCGCAGCTCCATCGATGTGCTGGATCTCGTCTGTGTGGACCCTGAAGTACTGCAGGGTGTTGGGTCCGAAAGCTGTGCTAATTGCGACGTCAGCGGCATCCCGGCCACGGGCGATAAGAATTCGCCCAATGCGCGGGGTATTGTTACGGGGGTCAAAAGTGTACCAAAGGCCGCCGAGGTACACTTCAATCCAGGCGGCAAAATCCATTTCCTCGTAGGGTGGAGGGAGGCCCATATCGCCCAGGTAACCGGTGCAATACCGTGCCGGAATGTTCATGCAGCGACACAGGGTGATAGCGAGATGTGCATAGTCGCGGCATACCCCTTTTTTCTCCTGAAAAACCTCCCACGCAGTTCTGGTGCTTCGGGCGTGCTGGTAGCCAAACTCGATATGATCGTGCGCAAAATCACATATTGCCTGTACCCGGGACCAGCCCGTGACAGACTCATTGAAGAGCTTCCAGGCAGTATCCACCAATGGATCCATCTCACAATACCGGCTGCCGAGCAGGTATTGCAGTGCTTCATCTGGAAGCTCTTCAATGCTGGTCTGCCTCGCTTCCGGATTAGTCACATCTGGCGAGCCGGGGTCACTGATAATGGCATCGGTGGATAGCCGCAGGATGCCTTCGGGAGCAACGATGCGTGAACACCGGTTGCCGAAACTGTCGACGTAAATGCGAATGGGGACCGGCGGCGCTGCAAGCAATGTGTCAGGAACAATCAGGTCCTGGGATCTGGTGGGGTGCACATTCAGCATCAGGATCATTGGAGTGGGTTGGGGGCACTCGAATGCCAGTTCATAGCCAATGCGTATTTTCATAATACTGGACCTGCGAGGTTTTGATGTTGTGAAGACTGGAAAGTCATGGGCAGTCGGCACTGAGAGCTCTACGCAACGAGCAAATGACCGATCTGCGCAACGCTGCCCATTGTCGTTCGGGGAGCAGAAGATTTTTCTGGTTGAGTTCCAGCTCGATTCCCAGGTACACACCAGGCAGGAACTGCTTTCTCAGCGATGTGGTTAAGCCATCATTGCGGCCTTCATAGGGAAAGTTGCGGCGTACAACAAGGCCGGGACTTAACGCCTTGAGAGATTTTTTCCAGCTCGCGCACAACGCAACCTCACCTTTCCGTTTCGGATCATAGAGTAGGCCGATGTCAGTTTCGCGCACCTCGCCATCCAGGTTGTTAACGAAGCTATGGCAGGAGATGTGAACTACCTTTGTTCTCTGCGAAACACCCTCTGCGACAAGTCGCTCTAGCTCGCTTCGGTAGGGTATATAGTAGCGTTCGACTATTTGTTGCCTGGTTGCGGCTGGAAGCGCGCGAATCGCTTCCATATGCAGGTTCCGATGTCCAACCGAGCGATTCAGGTCAACCAGCAGACGGCTTGTCGTAGAAGTCAGTAGTGGCGCGCCGAAGCTTCTGGCAAGAGTCTTTGCCATGACCAGAGCTCCCTGGTCGAAACCGCGATGGCTTTGCAGCAATTCGTGACTGTCATGGAATAAATGACGGTACGGAGCAGGAACCCGGTTGCCGCCATGCTCGCAGGTGATGACCAGCGCCGTTGTTGAGAAGGTTTGGCAACTGAATACATTCATGGAGTGACCTCGCGATTCAAGACAGCGCTACCACTCAAGATCGGTCAACCTGCTGAAGACCTCGCGGGTGCCTGCGCTCCACTCTTCCCCCAGACTGGTGAAATAGGCATCGCCGGGATCAAAACGCCGGCGCATGGTTACTTCGAGACTGTCCAGCTTGTAGCAGATCAGGTCGATGGGCATGCCGACTGACAGATTGCTGCGCATGGTGGACTCAAAGGACACGAGGACGCATTTTGCCGCGTCGTTCAGGGAAGTTGAACGCGTTATCACCCAGTCGATTATAGGTTTTCCGTACTTGGTTTCTCCTGTCTGGAAAAAGGGTGTCTCGTCTGCTGCCTCAATAAAATTGCCTTCGGCATAAAGGCGGAAGAGACGTGGTGGTTCACCCCTGATCTGGCCGCCGAGGATAAACGATGCGTAAAAGCCGCCATTGTTATGGCCCAAGTGCTGCCCGTCACGGCTATCGACCAGGCGCATGGCATCCGAGACCAGCATCACCGCGTCAAACATGGTTTCGGCGTTCCACAGACTTGGGCAGTCAGGACGCTCCCCATTTTGTCTGAGAATGCTGATGACTGCCTGGGTAGCGCCCAGATTACCCGAGCTGAGCATGACAATCACCCGGTCTGCCGCTCGCTCGAAAAGGCTCAGTTTGCAGAAGCTGGCGAAGTTATCGACGCCCGCATGGGTACGGGAATCCGACGCGAAAACCAGGCCGCTTTCCAGCATTACTCCGACGCAATAGGTCATTGCTTCCGCCGCGACGACCTGTCTGGCAGGGAATTGTTGGTCGAGTGGCGCCGAAGAGGCACGTTGTAAGTCACGGTATGAGGTCCTTTTTCAGCATGATTGAAATCGGCTGATAGCGGCGCAGGGGTTTTCGAATCTGGTGAGGGCACAGTATGGTTTTTGCCGGTAAAATGATCTGTACGTTAAGACACAGAGGTCTGCAGAGGATTGATGAGTCGTGCTGCAGTGCAAGCGCTCACCTGGCCGTGTGAGCGCCAGCGAACGGAGTCGGCCCCTGGTGGCGGCTAACGTTGGCGAATCGGCCGGTTGCCCTGGGGGTTCCAAAATGAAGCAAACACAGCATGTCTAACTGGCTCTGGTTCCTGCTGGTAGGTGGTCTGATGCTTGCGCGGGGATTGACAGCAACCCCGCTGCAGCGGTCGCCCATCACCCCCGCGATGTTCTACCTGGGTCTTGGGCTGCTGCTAGGGCCCACAGTGCTGAATCTGTTCCACTTCAACCCCCTGCAGCAATCCGCTTTGCTGGAAGTTCTTACCGAGATCGTCGTTCTGATATCTTTGTTCGCTGCGGGCGTCAAAGTGCCAGCTCCTATCGACTACTCTCGCTGGCGTGCCCCGGTTATGCTTGCGTCGGTGTCCATGGCAATCAGTGTCGGTTTGGTGGCGGCGTTCGCATTTTACGTTCTCGGAATGCCGCTTGGTGTCGGCGTTCTGCTGGGCGCGATCCTCGCACCTACCGACCCGGTACTGGCCACCGACGTTCAGACTCGCCACCCAGGTGACCGGGAGCCTCTGCGCTTTACTCTGACCACGGAAGCAGGCATGAATGACGGCAGTGCTTTTCCGTTCGTGATGTTGGGCCTGGGTATGCTGGGTTTGCACGATCTTGGCGAAAATGGGTTGCGTTGGGTTTTGCTCGATGTTGTCTGGGCTACGGTGGCAGGAATCGTAATCGGGCTGGTAGCGGGAAGCGCTTTAGCCCATTTGGCGCATAAAGTCCGTGGCGCGTCGCCAAGTCATCGCCTGCTGGACAATTTTCTTGGTCTTGGCCTGATAGCTCTGGTCTACGGCCTGAGCCTTCTGGTGTATGCCTGGGGGTTCCTGGCGGTATTTTTCGCTGCAGTCAGCCTGAGTCAGACGGAATACAGGCTTTCTTTGCGTGAGAATAGCCTGGGCGAATCACAGCCGAGTGCGATCGACACAGACAGGGAAAAACCACGCCTGGATCAAAGCGTTCCCCCATCAGTAAGTGGCGGTTCCCTTATCTTCAAGGAACAATTGGAACTACTCTCCGAAATGATGCTCGTGCTCCTCATCGGCGGTACGCTGTTTCTCGATTCCTGGAGCTGGCCTGCGGTGTCGTTGGCGCTATTTCTTTTTTTGGTGGTGCGCCCGGCCAGCGTAGTCCTCGGTCTCCTGGGAACGCAAACATCATGGCCTTTACGCGGTATGGTGGGGTGGTTTGGCGTGCGCGGTATTGGTTCGCTTTACTATCTGATGTATGCCATCCAGCACGGTCTCTCTGAACCTGTCGCACTGGAACTGGTTAGCCTGGTATTGATCGTGGTGACGCTATCGATTGTCGTTCACGGAATCAGCGTCAAACCGTTGATGGCGCGTTTTCAGCGCCATCGTACAAGTAAAAAACGCAACGGCAGGGATACGTGAGGCGTCCGCCCTGGCCGTCGGGTGTAGCCTATGCCTGAGATCTTATTCTGTTATCAGCAGTGTCTTCGAAAAAAACCCAGTCAGAATCCGACTCCTTGGCTTTGTACATCGCCTTGTCCGCGGCTACCAAGAGAGCGGCAGGTGAGGACGCGTCCCTGGGGTAGAATGAAATGCCGATGCTGACTGAAATCTGTAGGGACCGCTGTTCAATCTGGAACGGCATCGTAAGCATATCTATAATAGTTCGTGCCACAACCTCAACATCCTTGGCCTGCTTGGCGCCGGTGAGCATCACCGTGAACTCATCACCGCCCAAGCGGGCAACCGTGTCTTCATCCCGGACACAATCGGTTAGACGCTCAGCCACGTCAGCCAGTAAACGGTCACCCGCCTCATGGCCGAGGGAATCGTTGACTTCCTTGAAGCCATCAAGATCCAGAAAGAACAGGCAAACGGACTGGCCGCTGCGCTTCGCATGTTTGAGCTCCTGTTCCAGGCGGTCGAGAAATAAACGTCGATTGGGCAGACCAGTCAGGAGATCATGGTGGGCAGTGTGCCATATTCTTTCCTCGGCGAGAGCTCGCTCGGTAACATCACGGATGATACACACCGCCGCTTCAGTCTCACGATTCTCGTCCAGAACGGGCGCGAGCAGATACTCAAACCTTTCGCCGTGGCCAGAAGCAAACTTGTGGACCAGGCTGCCCCTGTAGGTGCATTGCTCAGACAGCACCTGCTCCAGATTATGCTGAATGCCCGGGGCAAAGGAAAACCCCAGGTCGACCAGAGACTTGCCAATTATCTTCGATGACTCAAGCGCAAATAGATCGGCAGTGGCCTTGTTTGCGTAAGTGAACGTCCCCTCAAGATCCAGTACAAAAATCGGATCAGGCGAAGCGACCAGCACTGAACCGAATAACCGTGTTTCCATCTCCTTTACGGCGGCATACTGTTCCAGCGATTCCGCGACCGCCTGGTCTATGGCTTCATGAAATCGAGTCAGGTCTTCAAGCTGTTCTCCTGCAGCTGTTGGGCAGGTAGTCGTCCAGTGCTGAATTACACTGGCGCGCAGAGCCCGGAACTCGGAAACAGTCTCAATGACGCTGAAGCCGCTGCTCTGTCTGTCACCACCGTGTATTTCCGCCGATGACTCTTCCCCATGCTTGGGCCTGCAGCCTCTTGATTTATCGGCCTGCTCTGACTCAGTCTGGTTAGAATCGAGATCATCTGCGATCTCCAGTAGCATGTCCCTGGCGTGGTCGCGCAGACCCGTCTTGTCCATATGTCGGGCATGGAAGATGGTTTTGGCAAACTCTTCCCAGTCCCTCAAGATTGGTTCGATCTCGGTGCGTATAAATTCGGCTAAGCGGATACTCATTTCGGCTCTTGCTCGTTGTTGTCCGTGAGACCTTGGCTGAGTGCCCATTCCATTCCAGGTATGAGGTCCAATTAGCCCAGGAATCGCTGGTTACAGATTTGCAGGGACTTCGAGGCAGCCGCAGAGTAAGTAGGGTGCAGGATGGCTGTAATGCAGTCAGTGCGCTGTCACACTTAGCGCACACCAGATCTCTGCTTCTCCCCCACTTAAACGTGACTTCATCAGGCCGACTGTCTGTCAACGCACAGAAAGCCCTTGTCAGCAGCGCAATAATCATCGTCACAGTGCGTAAGACTGAGCGTGGATTACTGCGACCAGGTCGATGTTCCCGCCGTTACGCTGACAATTGTTGGTTCAATCCCCCATCTCCACGGAGCAGCACCATGACTACGAAAAAAAAACCTGCTGGACCATCGCCTGTCAAAAAGAAGGGCGGTAAGTCCGTTGCCGGAGGAAGTGCTGAAGCGGGTGTGCTCAGAAGCAACGATGTTGTCGCCGAGCAAGCCACCGCATCTGAGGACTTCGTGGCCGCCACGGCGCATAATCCCATAAAGGAACTCGAGTACGGTCACGCCAACGCTCTGACCCCGCCGGCAGGAGTCCCCATAGAGCCGGGCTCCGATGTATTGACTGCGAGTACGACGACTGAGATTGGTGGCACCGGCAAGACCGGGGGCGCAGCGCCTGGCGGGGAAAATGCAACCATCACCTCGCTCGAAAGAGTCAGAGTCGATGCCAGCGATCGTCCGTTGACCACCAATCAGGGCGTTCCCATTAGTGACAATCAAAATACCTTGAGTGTAGGGTTGCGCGGGCCGTCTCTGCTCGAAGATTTCGTGCTGAGAGAAAAGCTTACGCATTTCGATCACGAACGAATTCCTGAGCGAGTGGTCCACGCGCGAGGTTCTGGCGCGCACGGTTACTTCGAAGCCTATGACGCGCTGACCGAATATACGAAAGCGGCGCCGTTCGGGGAGAAAGGCAAGATCACGCCCGTTTTTGCGCGCTTTTCCACGGTCGCCGGAGAACGCGGATCCAAGGACACCGCCCGTGACGCGCGTGGCTTCGCCGTGAAATTCTATACCGACGAGGGCATCTGGGACCTGGTCGGAAACAACATACCGGTCTTCTTCATCCAGGATGCGATGAAATTTCCCGACCTGGTCCACGCAGTAAAACCCGAGCCGCATCACGGCATGCCCCAGGCCGCGTCCGCGCATGACACGTTCTGGGACTTTGTCTCCTTGATGCCGGAGTCCACGCACATGCTGATGTGGGTGATGTCTGATCGGGGGATACCGCGCAGCTACCGCATGATGCAAGGGTTTGGCGTGCATACGTTTCGCCTGGTTAACGAGCAGGGGCATTCTGTGTTCTGCAAGTTCCACTGGAAGCCTCTCCAGGGAACCCATTCACTTCTCTGGGATGAAGCCGTCAAGATATCGGGCGCGAATCCTGATTTTCATCGGGCTGATCTCTGGGAAGCTATCGAGTCCGGTGAATTTCCGGAATGGGAGTTGGGCCTGCAGATATTCACTGAAGAACAAGCTGACGGCTTCAGCTTCGATGTTCTCGACTCGACCAAGATCGTGCCAGAGGAGCTCGTACCGCTTACCCCCGTGGGGCGTATGGTCCTCAATCGAAACCCCGATAACTTCTTCGCCGAGACCGAGCAGGTTGCGTTCTGCACCGCGCACGTGGTCCCAGGCATTGATTTCAGCAACGATCCGCTACTGGCCGGTAGAATCCATTCCTACATAGATACGCAGATCACTCGGCTCGGTGGGCCGAATTTCCACGAAATCCCGATCAACACGCCGCTTGCTACGGTACAGAACAACCAGCGTGATGGCATGCACCGGCAAGCACTGCATCGGGGCCGTGTGGCGTACGAACCGAATTCATTGGCTGGTGGCTGCCCGTTTCAGGCGGGCACCAGCGGATTTGTATCCTTCCCTGAGGCCATCGCCGGAGACAAGGTCCGGGGCAAACCGGAGAAGTTCGCGGAGCACTATGCGCAGGCTACATTGTTCTACAACAGTCAGACGGCGGTCGAGAAAGCCCATATTGCGGATGCATTCCGCTTCGAGCTGAGCAAGGTCGGGGTTACCGCGATACGTGAACGCATGCTATCTTCGCTGGTCAACGTTTCACCGGATCTGGCCGCAGAGGTCGCGGCCGGTCTGGGCATGGAGGTGCCCGCCGCGATGCCGAAAGCGATCACCGATCCTGAATCTCCAGAGGTCACCGATTCCCCGGCATTATCGCTGATGGCGCTGCCGGGTGAACGCGGCATCCGCACACGGCAGATTGCTGTTTTGGTAGAGGACGGCGTGCAGCATGAATCGCTCGTCACTCTTTTTGAAGCCTTGAGTGAGGCGGGTGCCGCCGTTCATTTCGTAGGGCCGCGGGTGGGGATGTTCGTCTGTGACTCCGGCGAGAAGGTTGAAGCCAACAAGTCGATGGAGAATTCGCCGTCGGTCCTGTTCGATGCGCTGGTGGTTCCCGATGGCAGCAAAGCGGTGAAGGCGCTGGCTGGCAATGGCCATACGATGGATTTCGTCAAGGATCAGCTTCGGCACTGCAAAACGATTCTTGCACTGGGGGCCGGTCGGGAGCTGCTGGAAATGGCCGACATCGAGCCAGCCATGGGTGACGACATGGGGATCTTGCGCGGGGACGGCGCCTCTGTAGCCGAGATCACGCCAAAATTTATAAAGTCCCTCACGGCCCACCGTCACTGGGCCCGGTGTGAGAAGCCACCAGGCAAGTAGCGCGGCTCACGCGCCGCTGTCGGCCGCCCGCGTAGCCCACAATGACACACACAGGAGTACAGCCCTTGGATCCGTTACGCATCATTATCGCGATTTTTTTGCCGCCGCTTGGCGTCTTCCTGCAGGAAGGTATCGGCAAGCATTTCTGGATTAACATACTGCTCACCCTGCTGGGCTATGTTCCAGGCATCATTCACGCCGTGTGGATCATCGTCAAGCGATGAACGCTGTTTCTGGCGTCGTATCCGGAGACAGCGTCTGCCATGGCGAAGAGCCAGCTAAAGCGCCATAGACAGGCTTTCACCGGCCAGTGGATTGATCGACCAGATGCTTTTTAGTGGATGGGACAGCCTGCTTCGGACCTTGATTGTCGGCGTGTTGGCCTACGTTACGCTTGTGGTATTCCTTCGCATCTCGGGTAAGCGGACGCTATCGAAAATGAACGCTTTCGACCTGATCGTGACTATCGCCCTTGGCTCAACCCTGGCGACCGTGCTGTTGTCCAGGGATGTGGCGCTGGCAGAAGGAGCGTTGGCGTTTGCTTTGTTGATCTGTCTGCAGTTTGTCGTCAGTTGGTCCAGCGTCCGAGCGCGCTGGGTTCGTCGCCTGGCGACGGGGGAGCCGCTGATGCTGCTTTACTCTGGGGAGTTTCTGCCAGAAGCCCTGCGCAAAGCGCGGGTAACAGAAGATGAAGTAAGGGCCGCGGTGCGCTCGGCAGGAATTGATTCACTGACCAAGGTGCACGCCGTTGTTTTGGAAACTGACGGTTCGTTCAGCGTGGTACGTCCAGGCGAGGATGGGAATGCTTCCAGCCTTGCCGGAGTCGTCGGCCCGCAGCTTGCCCGCGAGCCGACGTCCGGCCTCTGAGCTCCCTTTGTCTCAGTGTGAGGAACCGCGACGGAAAAGACTGAGGATGGCGAGCAGGATCACCGCGCCGATCAGGGACACGACAAAACTCATGATGCTGATACCGTCGTTGATGGAACCCGCGCCGAGCAGTGGTCCTATCAGCCATCCGCCGATCAATGCACCGACGATGCCAACCACGATGTTGAGAATGATACCCTGTTGGCCGTTTGTACCCATGATCATGCTTGCGATCCAGCCAACCAGGCCACCCATGACAAGCCATATAATGATGCTCATGATTCCTTTCTCCTGATAGTTTTGACACACGGGGCGCCGGTCATTAGAGGTTACAGTTGTAGTCCCGCGGTTACCGTGCGGTATCGCACTTTGTAAGCAGTGGGGTCTGGGAAGGTACCGGCGGTGCGCCAATGGCAGATTCATTCCTCGCTTTGCTGCCGACCATCTTCGATCATTTCATCTACCTGAGCGCCTTCCGTTCGGCTCGCGTCCGGTTCGACCTGATCCGCTTCTGCCCCGGGCTCCAGGCTCAGCTCAATGAAGATGGGGAAATGATCTGATCCCCAGGCCGGTCCTGTCTCCATACGGACGAGCTTGAAATGGTCGGAGTGGAAGACGTGATCCAGCGGCCAGCGCATGAACAGGCTCTTGGCATTGTAAGTGTTGAACATCCCCCGCCCGATCCGCGGGTCGAGCAGACCGCTGGCTTTCTGAAACAGGCTCGTAGTGTAAGACCACGCTACATCGTTGAAGTCCCCTGTAACAATCGTTGGGGTATCTTGTTTTTCGGCCTCCCGGCCAACTATCAGCAGCTCTGCATCGCGTCCCGTCGTGTCGGTCGCATACCTTGGGTTAGGGGGGGCGGGGTGGACAAAATGCAGGAAAACCCTGTCCTTTGACGGCAACACTACCTGCATGTGCATCGAAGGGATACTGTCCTCGAGAATGAACCGGATAGTGGGGTCGACCATCTCCAGCCGACTATGCACGAGCATGCCGTAAGTGTTGTCCCGTGGGTTCTTGAGCGTGTGCGGATATTCCTGTTCCAATGTCCTGAGCGACTCCTCCCACCAGTCGTCTGCCTCCACGGTCAGGATTATGTCCGGATCATACGCGCGTACAATTTCGAGAAATGCGTCTGACTTCCGGTTTTCCATCAGCACGTTTGCAACCAGCAGGCTGAGGTTGGCATCGTCAGAGGGCGACTCGGCCTGCAGCACCTGCTCGGGCATCAATACTGTGTAGGGGAACATTTTCATTGCCTGATAGCCCACGGCAAGCACCAATAAGCCGAGCACGATGGATTCGTAAACGTGTTTCTTGTCCCAGAACCGAAGATAGACGGCAAGGACGACGACGCCAGCGATGGTAATCTGGCCTCGTGGAAAATCGAAAATGCGAATCCACCAGTGATCGAGACGCACTAGCGGTAGGGCCGTCGCCAGTATTAGAAGCAGGGCAAGGCCGACCAGGACGGGTTTCATGATTTATGAAACGTCTGGTCGACCTCAGTCGGCAGGAGAAACGTATTCGTTTCGACTACGCGCGCAGCTGAACGGGATAGTCGTCGCCTCCTACTCGTGCACGGGGAGATGCAGCGGGTCAGTTGCCGTCCGTGGCATCTTCGATGGCATCGCCCGCGTCCTCGATACTATCGTCAAATTCCTCACCAGCCTCTTCCATAGGACCTTGATCCTCGCAAGCGGAGAGCGAAATCATCAGTGTACTTGCCAGTAAAGCTGCTGCAATGGTTCTACCTAGTTTCATGAGTTCTGCGCTCCTTGGTTGGGCTGTAAGCAAATCCGGTCTGATCATGACAGTGTGTACGGGCGTGATCTGTGCGCTGGCGTACACACGGATCAGACATCGGCTGTGCCGCGCCCCAAGAGTGCAACAATATGTGGGTAACTGCACGGACTCCGCGGCGCCGCGCTGCCTATGATTTGAGGGTACTCCGCCAGGAAACTGGTTTGGTGAACGGAACCCAATAACGCAGCCTGCCAGTGGGCGTGCTGTCTACGAGTGGTCAGGAGGATTCAGTGGAAAAGAAATCGTATATCAAGAAGCAATTACATGAGTTGTTGTATCAGGCACTCGAAACAGAGCGTGGGGGCCTGAAGATCTATGAAACCGCGCTGTCCTGTGCCCTGAACAAAGACTTGAAAACTGAATGGCAAGAATACCTGGAGCAGACGCGCACTCACGAGCAAGTCCTGTTGAAGGTCTTTGACAAACTGGGGATGGATCCGGATACCGTGACCGCTGGACGGGAGGTGGTGGCGCACATCGGCGACTCCCTGGTCACTGCGATGGAAATGGCGAAGGCGGAAGGCGATGCCTCGGCGGCTCAACTTGTAGCGTGCGAGTGCGTGGTTCTGGCTGAAACCAAGGATCACCAGAACTGGGAGCTGATCGGACATGTGGCAGAGCACGGCAAGGGAGAGGGAACCGGCGCGCTCAAGGCAGCGTTCGAAGAGGTGGAGGAAGAGGAGGACCATCACCTCTACCACACCAAGGGGTTCACCCGCGAATTGTGGATAGAATCACTTGGCTTGCCGGCAGTTTTGCCGCCACCCGAAGAAGTAAAGAAAGTTGAAACAGCTATCGGCGCCGCGCGGGCAGAGAATCAGCGCGACGATATGCTGAACTCGAAACACTGACAGATCCTGCAAGCAGTTTGCGACAGGGTCTGCACGACCCAGACATGAAAACGGCAGGGGCTTGCGCCACTGCCGTTCACTTATGCCACTAGTTTGTGGTTAGTGTTGCAGATCACTCCTCCATTTCAAACTCTGGCGCAGAGCGCAGATCTTCACGAGTCATGTCAATTGTCAGCACCTGCTCATCATCCTTGCTCGTTTTGGTTACGCGATCCCAGCTAATAGCCACGTTCTTCTCGCCCATGCCCAGGAATCCGCCGACACCGACTACAATTGCCACAATCTGGCCATTCTCGTCAACAATCAGGTCTTCCACCGGGCCCACATCCTTGTCAATAGCGGTGCTGACTTCCGCACCGATCAGAGCGCTGGCCCGCATACCATTGGCTGGAATAGATGCCATATGGTCTCGGTTTTGCATGTGAGACTTGTCGCCCATTTTCCGCTGGTCCGCCGCTTCCTGCGAATCAGATTTTCCCATGCGCTGAGAGTTGAGGTCACCTTGTGTAGACCTGGTAGTGGATTGCATGGTGCCCTGGTCACGCTGAGTGCTTTGCTCGTTTCTGTCAATTTCCTGGCCAGCAGCTTGTTGAGCCAGCACAGAACCTGCACCGAATGTGATAACCGGTGTGACCAGTGCGCAAAAGGCAAATGAGTGTAGCTTGTTCATATGAATCTCCTCGAAATCATGCGTTTTAGCGGGACAGAGAGTCCTGGTTGCACGCTGCATTCCAACTTTTGGTTCCCAACAACATTGCTGGGAATCGTACTGAATTACCAAACATGTTCTGGCACTCAGGATGAGGTTGTAAGGTACGCTGCGGAACTTGCACAGTCGGTTCGGTGGCGCACCAAGACGCGAGCAGGGAAATGACCCGCTCAGGAAAATCGGCGATTAATGTGCTACGGTGACAGCTGCGTTGTGCAGACGGAGGACTATCCATGAGTCATATTTACAAAGTTATCGACATCGTCGGATCATCACCCAGTTCGATAGAGGATGCGATCGACCAGGCCATTGCACGCACCTCGGACACTGTTAAAAACGTCGAGTGGTTTCAGGTGGACCAGGTGCGGGGCCATGTCGAAAACGGCAAGGTGGGCCATTATCAGGTGGCAATCAAACTTGGCTTCAGGCTGGACGAGAAGTAGCCGCAGCCGGGCGCACATTACGAAGGGCGGTCAAGCCGCCGCTCCGTCAATTCAGCTTCAGTTCAGGAAATTCCTGTCGGAACTTCTGCTCGGCGTCTTCCACCAGCTGTTCGCCCTCGCTCACTTCATTGCGACCGCGCGCTACCTGTGCGCGGGCTTTTTCCATCTCCCGTTCCGCTTCTCGCATGCGTCGCTCGCCTTCATCGACCCTGCGGGTGCCGGTAGCAATGAGCGCACCGCCTTGTTCCCACTGTTGAGCCAGTGAGCTCTTCAGGTCCGCCTCTCGCTGTATGTCGGCCGCGTGACCGCGCATGCGATCAGCAACGGTCGGCTCGGCTGGCTTGCTGGCGCAACCGGTGACGATTACTGCACCAATGGCTATTGGTAGCAACGGAACTGTTTTGAGCAGTTTCATGGAAACCCCCTGTCAGGTGAATTACATGGAGGGCTCATGATAACGTGTCATTGCCGGAGAAAAAAAGTTGGCAGACTAACTTCGGCTCCGGGAGCAGTGCGTGGAACCACGTCCCTGTACCCCCGTTAGCCCCATCGACAAGCGATTCCGGTGTGTGAGGTGGGGCGGGGAGAATTCCTGCCTTGCTTGCCTCAGGATTTGCCGGACATCAGCAGACCAACTCCGGCCGCGACAGAAGCGCCGCCAAGAATCAGGTACCAGGTGGTTGCGTCAGTGAAGCGGCCGGTCACTGCCTCCGTCAGCTGGTCACCCAGACTTTGGGATGATTGGTAAGCGAAAAACAGCAGGATCACGCCCACCACAAGTAGTACAAGAGACAGAACACGATTATTCGGCATTGTTTTCTCTTCCTGTGGGATGAGGGAGCAGTATCCCACTATTTAGTCATATGCAGTAGTAGGACTCGCGGTAGCAATGGCAATGCCGTTGATCTTCACCCGCATGACATGGCGTATCATGGATAATGCTCGCAACGACCATACCGCGATTGGGGGCGCCGTCCCGGATCGCGAAAAGGAGGAAAGGTGACTGCAGCAACTCAGGATTTCATCGTCAACCGTACCGATCTCACCCAGGCCCGATGGGTGAGGGGGCCTGCGCCGACCGAGGTCGCGCTCGACCAGGGCCAGGTGCTCGTGGAGATAGAAAAGTTCGCCTTTACCGCCAATAACATTACCTATGCGGTAGCTGGCGACATGCTGAACTACTGGGCGTTTTTCCCCGCCGAGGCTGGCTGGGGCCGGATTCCGGTCTGGGGCTATGCGACAGTCGTGCGTTCGCGCTGTGACGAGATTGCGGAGGGAGGAAGGCTCTACGGCTATTTCCCGATGTCGTCTCATCTGGTTATGCAGCCTGAGTCGGTGACACCCGGTTCTTTCCTTGACCTTTACCAACAGCGGCGCGAGTTGCACCCGGTCTACAATACCTACAGTCGGCTGCAATCGGGCAGTGCAGCACCGTCGGTCCTGGACGATTTGCGGCCACTTCTGAGCCCCCTCTACACCACTTCATTCCTGATCGACGACTGGCTTGCCGACAATGACTTTTTTGGCGCAACCCAGGCCCTGTTGCTGAGTGCCTCGTCAAAGACCGGGTTCGGGCTGGCTTTTGCTCTGTCCCAGAGGCGATCACAGGGGCCCGCGGTACTCGGCCTTACCTCACCGGGCAATATCGCGTTTGTTGAGAGCCTCGGCTGCTATGACTCGGTCCTCGCCTATGACAGCATTGCCACGCTGGATGCCAGCCGGTCGACCCTGGTGGTCGACTTCGCGGGCGATGGCGATGTGCTGGCGTCCGTGCACCGGCATTTTGGCGACGGGCTGGTCGAGAGCACCCAGGTCGGCCTGTCGCACTGGGATGCGCCCCGGCCGCCAGCGGATCTGCCCGGCGCCAAGCCGCACCTGTTCTTTGCTCCGGACCAGGCGCGCAAGCGCATGCAGGAATGGGGCAGGGAGGGCTTCGATACCAGACTCGGCGAAAGTTGGCGCGCCTTCGCTGCCAGGGCGGCGGACTGGATATCGATCGAACACGGCACGGGGCCTGATGCGATTTCGAAGGTCTATTCGGAAACGCTGGCTGGGCACATCAATCCGGCTGTCGGCAATATGCTTTCTCCCTGATCAGGGTGGGGAGCTCCTTCGGCAGGCCGCCGGGTGCGGAGCGATATCATCCCCGGTACAATGCGCAGTTCGTTACGCAAGCCTGTCTCCGAATACCCTCCTGCAACAAGAGAGAATCTATGACCGAAGCCACACAACTCCCCATCAATTCACTATTTATCGAAGTAACCGGGTCTGGCCTGCCCGAAGTTGACGGCCTGTATGTCCCTTCAGAAGCCCCTCCCGCGAAGTCGGAATCCGGCACCGTGTCCAGTCAGGGCTACTGGAATGGTAAAATGGCCTGGGATCGCGCTGACGGGAAGGCGGCCAGAAGCCCCGCGCTCTCCTATTCCAACAGCTACAAATCCTGGCGTATCTCCCGGCTCGATGGTCATCTTGCCTACGAAATCACCTGCGACGACGAACTGCCGCCAACCGACCGGGAGTGGAATGTCTACAAGATGGGTCTCGCGCCCGCTCCCCGGGTGGTGATCCACTACGTCTATCCGAGAGAACCCTGCCCGCAACCCAACGTGGTCTATGTGCTCGGTGGACCGGGTGCCGGCAAGGGCACCATGTGTGAGCTGGCGGAAATTCAACTGGGCTGGACGCACCTGTCCACCGGCAATCTGCTGCGTGCGGAACAGGAGGCCGGTGGTCCGACCACTGAAATTATCAAGAAATACATCGCCGCCGGTAAACTGGTTCCCAATGAAATCGTGGTACGTTTGCTGAAAGATGCGATGGAAACGACCACCCGCACCACCGGAAAGCGGAACTTCCTGATCGATGGCTTTCCCCGTTCGCTGTCCAACCTGGAGGCGTGGTACGAGGTTTTCGGCCGCGAAACGGAGCTTCCCACCATGCTCTACTTTGAGTGCCCGTTCGAGGTTCTCGAACAGCGGATTCTGGGTCGAGCGCGATACTCTGGCCGGGCGGATGACAACGTCGAGGCCATGAAGCTGAGGTTTGACACATTCAAGGAAGAAACTCTACCCACCGTCGACCTGTTCAGAAGCAAGGGCAAGTGTGTTGAACTCGACACCAGCCAGGATCGCGAAACGGTCTATTCTCTGCTCCGCGACCAATTGGCCCCGCATACGGATGCCGAGCTGATGGCGCAGCCCCTGAGCGAGCAAGCGGAAATTCTGCTCGGCCTGCGGCCTTATCCGAACAGCGCGTGAGACGCTTTAACTAATTATCCCTGTGCCCGCACCAGGGGAGGCAGATAGTGCAATTTGCCCACTGCGCCGGTAGAATCGCTGCTTTTTTGAGCAGACTCCCGGATATTCTCCATGAAGCTTCTGAAAGAACTGGTCCACCCCGAGCTCGCCACTCGGGAGGGCCGAACGACCTCATGCACATGACATCGCACTTTTTTGTCTGTGATGTTGCGCCCCAACTGTCGGCCGTGCGGATGGAAAGCTATGAGATCGCCAACGGCATGAGGCCGATCTGGATTTCGGTCATGGAGGCGATGCACCACAACTGTCAGGTAATGTCACGACAGGAGAAATCCATGGGTCAATCGATTCAGCGCGAGACTTTCATGCTCGAGCAAATCGCCCTTGAGCTTGTGGCAGAGGCTGCTTAAAGCGTATTCAGGGACCACGGATGACGACTATTGAGATAGAGGAAAAAAGCCGGTTAAAGGACTGCAAGGTGAGCATCCGCGACGCCCTTGCAAGCATCGATATTCGCCTGCGTGAATACGCGCAGGAAATTCAGACCCGCAAGGAATACATGTGGGATGCACGGCGCGATATGGATCATATCGAGAAAATAGCGGTGCGCCAGACTATTGAGCAGACCCTCGATTCCGCTGAAGTCCTCAAGGAGCAGCGGGATAAACTAGTAAAGCTGACGCAGTCTCCCTACTTTGGACGTTTCGATTTCATCAAGCCTGGTGAGACCAAAGGCGAGCCGGTCTATGTCGGAGTCCACCATTCCCTGGACGAAGCCAGGCGTGCCACATTGGTCTATGGTCGATGATGTGCTGCAGGACGAGCTCAGCCGCGCCAGTAGCGACGATGGCATGAAGAATAATATTGTCGCAACCATCCAGCGAGACCAGAATGCGATCATCCGCAACGACGACGCCCACACCCTGATTATCCAGGGCGTTGCCGGTTCTGGGAAGACCTCCATAGCGCTGCACCGTATTGCCTACCTGCTGTACCGGTTCAAGGACACCCTGAGTTCCGACGATATTCTGATCATCTCACCCAACCGGGTATTCGCGGACTATATCGGCAACGTGCTGCCGGAACTCGGCGAAGAGCAGGTGGCGGAGATTGGGATGGAGACTCTGGCCACTGAGTTGCTGGATCACCAGTACCGGTTTCAGAGCTTCTTTGAGCAGACTACGAGCTTGTTGGAAAGCGGTGATGAAACGCTCAGGGCGCGTATCACCGCCAAGGCCTCCCCAGGATTTCTGCATACCATTGATCGCTATGTGGATCATCTGGAGAAAAAGTCTTTTCAGGCTGTGCAGTGGAACACGGGTCGCAAGATTGTTCCCGACTGGTTCTTCGCCGAAGCCTGGCAGAAGCATCCGGGTGTCGACCTGATCGAGCGTATCGCCAGGGTCGTCAAGGCTACCGAAAGCCAGATTGGATTTCACTACAACTATGATCTGCGCACTGAACTCACCAAAAGTTTTCGCTCAACCTGGGAAATCATGCAGCTTGCGCTGGCCATCGCCCCCAATCCGGAGCTGGAGGCCATGGAGCGTCATGGCGAGAACCCTCGGCTTCTCCGCTGCGCTGGCACCAGGGGTATGGTAATACGGTTGCGCGAGGAGATTGATGCCTTCGATGAGTCCGCTCACCACAGCCTCGCTATAATCGTCAAAACCCAGAAGCAGGCCAACCGGCTGCACAAGTCGCTTGTTGATGCCACGTTGGGTGTGCGTCTCCTCGCGGCCGAGAGCACTGGATTCTCCTCCGGTGTGATCATTTGCTCTGCACATATGGCCAAGGGCCTGGAACTCGACCGCGTGATTATCGCCGACGTCAGCGCCAGCAACTTTCACACCGAGATGGATCGTCACCTGCTCTACGTAGCCTGCACCCGCGCCATGCATAGACTCGTCTTATTCTTCACCGGCGACCCCAGTCCTTTTATTCAACCGCAATTACCGGGCGGTACTGAGCCATGCTAATGCACGATAACGCAATGTCGGCCCCATCCATGATGGAGGGGATCTCGGTATTGCATGAAATTCGTCTCGACCATGTATTGCGCCGCGTTCGCGCCAGCGGGGCACGCCGCGTTCTCGACCTCGGCTGTGGTTCGGGGCTGTTGTTACACCGTCTGGCAGTGGAAACACAGTTTGACAGTGTCGTGGGCCTGGAGACCTGTCCCCGCGCCCTGACCAAGGCTCGGCAATTGTTGGCGGATCACCCGCAGGGGCCGTTTCCTCACCTGAGGCTAATCAATGGCTCCTACACTGAACCGCAGCCGGCACTTCGCGATTACGATGTCGCCGTAATGGTGGAAACTATCGAGCACGTCAAGCCGAACTTGCTGTCGGCTGTGGAGCAAAGTGTGTTTGGGCAGATGCGGCCACGGGTGGTTTACCTGACTACGCCCAACCGGGAATATAATCCGCTGTTCGGTTTGCATCCCGGCGAATTTCGCGAGGCCGATCACAAATTCGAGTGGGATAGAGCAAGGTTTGGGCAGTGGGCACACGGGGTGGCCCGGCGCAACGGCTACCGGGTGGTATTGGGCGGCATAGGCGACCAAGACCCGGAGCTTGGCCCGCCAACCCAAACTGCTTACTTTTCAATTGTTGACTGAGTGCAACAGGAGCTGCAATGAAATTTTTCCCCGCATCCCGTCATCTCGGCTTTCTGGTTGCCGCCCTCGCGGCGGGCCTTGGTCTGTTGGCTGCGACCCAACATCCCGCCTGGTCCCTGCTGGCGGTACTTGGCGGGGTTCTCTGCGGGGTGGGGCTGTACGACCTGCTGCAAACCCGGCGCGCGGTGTTGCGCAACTACCCGGTGGTTGGTCATTTTCGCTATTTGTTCGAGGGGATCCGGCCGGAGATTCGGCAGTACTTCATTGAATCAGACAGCGACGAGCTGCCTTTCTCCCGGCGCCAGCGCGCCATTGTCTACCAGCGTGCCAAATCCGATCTGGACAAGCGCCCGTTCGGGACGCTGGAAAACGTTTATCGCAGCGACTACGAGTGGATCAATCACTCACTGCAACCGGTTTATATTCCCGACCACAACTTCCGTGTCATCGTCGGCGAAGATACGGCCCAGCCCTATAGCGCCAGCGTGTTCAATATTTCCGCGATGAGCTTTGGCGCCATGTCCGCCAATGCTATCCGTGCACTGAATGCCGGTGCTCGTCAGGGCGGTTTCTACCACGATACGGGTGAGGGCGGCATTTCACCCTATCACCGCGAACACGGTGGTGATCTGGTGTGGGAGGTCGGTACCGGCTATTTCGGCTGTCGCGATGCAAAAGGGCGCTTCAGTGAGGAGCGCTTCGCGGAAAATGCCCGCGAACCCCAGGTGAAGATGATTGAGCTGAAGCTGTCCCAGGGAGCGAAGCCGGGGCAGGGGGGGTTGCTGCCTGGGGCCAAGGTGACCGGGGAAATTGCCAGTACCCGGGGTATTCCAGAGGGCGAGGACTGCCATTCACCGGCGGTCCACTCAGCGTTTTCCACTCCCATTGAGCTATTGCAGTTTGTGGCGCGGCTGCGCGAGCTGTCCGGCGGCAAGCCCACGGGGTTCAAGCTGGCTGTAGGCCATCCCTGGGAGTGGTTTGCCATTGCCCGGGCCATGCAGGAAACCGGTATAGTGCCGGATTTTATCGTCGTCGATGGTGGCGAAGGGGGAACCGGTGCGGCGCCCCTTGAGTTTGCCGACCACGTTGGCGTGCCCATGCGCGAAGGCCTGATGCTGGTCCACAACACCCTGGTGGGCCTTGAACTGCGTGATCGTGTCCGGGTCGCGGCAGCCGGCAAGATTATCAGCGCCTTCGATCTCGCTCATACTCTGTCGATTGGGGCCGATTGGTGCAATGCCGCGCGCGGGTTCATGTTTGCGCTCGGCTGTATTCAGTCGCGAAATTGCCACAACGGGCGCTGTCCCACCGGCGTGGCGACCCAGGATCAGGGTCGCCAGCGTGGGCTGGTACCGGAAGACAAGGCTACCCGGGTCTGCAATTTTCAGCAAAACACACTCAAGGCACTGCGCGACCTGCTGATGGCGGCGGGGGTCGAGCATCCGGCGCTGCTGGGCCCGGAGCACGTGATCCGCCGCGTCTCGCAAACCCAGGTGCGTTCCCTGGGGCAGCTTTACCCATCGCTGCAGCCCGGCCAGTTGTTGCAACCCGCCGGCGGCGATGGTTATGGGCATATGGTATTCGACCTGTTCTGGGAACATGCGCGCGCCGACAGCTTTGCGGCGCCAGCGCGGGTTCGGAGCTAGCTAGCCTGACGCAGCGCTTGCCATTTCCCGCTTGTCGTCAAAGTACTGATAGCCGTTGCGACCTTTTTCCTTGGCGCTGTACATGGCGTTATCTGCGTTCTGCATTAACGTGTCAGCATCAAGCCCGTTGTCCGGGTACACACTGATGCCGATACTCAGGCTGACCTGGACCTCATGGCCATCGATAATGCGGGGCAGGGCAAACTTGGCCAACAGCTTTTCGGCGACATGGGCCGAATCCCGCATCTCTTCAATTTCCGTCAACAGGATAACGAACTCGTCACCACCGTGGCGGCTGACCGTATCCGTCGTGCGCACGCAGGACAGGATGTCCTCCGCCACCTCCCGCAACAACTGATCGCCGATCGCGTGGCCATAGGCATCATTGATTTGCTTGAAATAATCGAGATCCAGAAACAGCAGCGCAAGTTGCTTGCCGTGCCGATTTGCCATGCCCATGGCCTGGGTGAGTCGCTCCATGAGCAGTACGCGATTGGGCAGGCAGGTAAGGGAATCGTGTTGGGCGAGATGGCTCATCTTTTTCATCACCGAGATGGATTGGCGCGCGTCGTGGAATACGATGACTGCACCGGCCAGCTTTCCCTTGCGATTGCGGATTGGCGCCGCTGAATCCTCGATCTCCAGGTCAGTGCCGTCGCGCCGGATCAGTACGCTGCCCAGGGCCAGTTCCACGATTTGGTTCTGACTGATCGCCCGCTGGGAGGGGCTGATCCTGGGTTCTCGGCTGGTGCCATCGACAATGCAAAAGACTTCCTCGACCGGACGTCCCACCGCCAGTTGGCTCGACCAGCCGGTCAGCGTCTCTGCCACCTTGTTGAGATAGATGATTGTGCCTTTGGGATCGACGACAAGTACCGCGTCGCCGATGGCGTCGAGGGTGATTTGCGCCATGTCTTCGAAGGAGACATCACCTAAAGCGTCTGTGGCAGGCTCGCGATCACGCGTCGCGTGCGGCTGCTCCGGGCCTGGACCCATGCCCAGGACTCCCTCCCAAGTGCAGTTGATGTCTTTCTTGTGGCTGCACTGGTAGTGCCTGACTGGCAGGACCAGGCTCAGGAGCCTGTCCAGTGACTGACATCGAATTCGAACCACGGGTCCCCCGCACCAAGGGCATGCCGGCTGCGTTCTGGACGGGCGAGCGCAGACAACGGGCCAAGTTGTCAGGGGTCTGGATGTGTTCGCAGCTCTGTGCATTCTGGTGATGCTAAAGACGCAACACTATCCAGTCTGTGCGGAAGCCCACGCAGGGCCTGCGGAGTCAACGGGTCTTGGGCTTGTAGGCCAACAATCGGTCTGACTCCCTTTTTACCACCTCATAACATTCACAGGCGAGCTCCGTAAGCTGAACCCGGTCCAGAACCTTTATCCGCCCACGCTTGTACTCGATGATCCCGAGCTTTTGCAGTTTGCCCGCTGCCTCCGTAACCCCCTCCCGGCGTACGCCGAGCATGTTCGCAATCAGTTCCTGCGTCATGACGAGTTCGGGGCCGCTCAGGCGGTCCAGGGACAGCAACAACCAGCGGCACAGTTGCTGGTCGATGGTGTGGTGACGATTACATACCGCGGTCTGGGCCATCTGGGTAATCAGGGACTGGGTATAGCGCAGCATGACAAAAAGCAGTTCACCGTGGCGGTTGAACTCGTCCTTGAGCCGCTGTCCCATCAGGCGGTAGGCGTAGCCGGCGCTCTGCACAACCCCACGACTGGGGGTGCTTTCGCCCCCCATGAACAGGGAAACACCCACAATCCCCTCGTTGCCAACCACCGAGATTTCCGCCGACTGGCCGCTTTCCATGACGTAGAGCAGAGAGACGATGCTGTCGACGGGGAAATAAACGTACCGCAGGGTATCCCCGGATTCATACAGCGCCTGGCCAAGGGTCAGCGGCACCAGTTCCAGGAAGGGGAAGATGCGCTCCTGCACCTCTGCGGACAAACAGTCCAGAAGGTGATTTTGCTTGGGATTCTGGTTCGCATTGGTGGCCGGAATCATACAAAGCTCTCCCAGCTGGGCAAAGTTGCAGTCATGGAACTCAAGCTCGCCCTAGTTTAACGAGTCCCCAGTGTAAACCTGAAGGTGAGTATATGTCATGTTATACCAATGCGATCGCTCGCTATGTGCGATTTCGCACATACGTTGCGGACTGCAGGTCACTGCAGCAAGCAGTCTTCGCGATAATGTGCCTCACCGTACATACATCAAATTTGCAGAGTCTTAGTATCTCGCCTCCGTTGCTCATGGTGCATGGAGCTTTTCGCAATGATCGCTGGAAACCTGGTTGGATTACGGCATTTAAATCATCGAGTTCATGTCACATATTCCTGGTTAGTTGTAGTTGATGCCGTACTTTTTTTCGCCGCCTGCTATCTGGCGACGTGGCTATATTATATGCCGCGGCAGGTATCGTTGTCCGAACACCTCTCGATACTTCCGTATCAGGCACTGGTTTTCACAGGCGTGACTGTACTTGCGATGCTCTCCATGGGGCTCTACCAACCGCGCCTGCGGGAAGGTGCCAACGGCATATTTCTGCGCACAGTTGGCGCTTTCATGCTGATGGTCAGTGGGATGATGGCGATCATTTATCTGGTGCCAGCTCTGCAACTCGCTCCTGCTGTGTTGCTCTACGCCGCTGCGCTGGCTTTTGTATCAAGCTTGCTGACCCGCGAACTGTTCAGCAACACCGTGAAGCAGGAACAGTTCAACCGCCGGGTGCTGGTCATTGGCACCGGGCGGATGGCCAACAACATAGCGCGCAAGATGCGTCGTACCAGCGACCGCCATGGGTTTCGCATCTGTGGCTATTTACGTGTGCCGGGAGAAACCACCGCAGTTGAATCGGTCAACATCCTTACCATGAAGCAGTGCCTGTTCGATTATGTGCGGCAACAGAATATTCATCAGGTCGTGGTGGCGTTAGACAATCAACACGACAGTATTCCCGCTGAGGAGCTACTCCGCTGCCGGATGGGTGGGGTGTCGGTGCTTGGTATTCTCGACTTTTTTGAGCAGGAAGCCGGTAAGGTGCTGGTGGAAGATGCACCTCCCGAGTGGTTCATCTTCGCCCGGGGCTTCAAACGCCAGCTCGCAGGCAGAGCAGCAAAAAGGCTGTTTGATCTCTGTGGAGCGCTGTTCCTGTTACTTCTCACCTGGCCTGTGATGTTGCTCACTGTCCTGGCGATCAAGATAGAAGACGGGATCCGCGCTCCGGTGATTTTTCGACAGCAGCGTGTGGGACTGAACGGCGTCGTGTTCAGCGTAATGAAGTTTCGCAGCATGACGGTTGACGCAGAAAGCGACGGCAAGGCGCGCTGGGCGGCAGCAAACGATGCCAGAGTGACGCGGGTCGGGAAACTGATCCGCAAACTGCGTATTGATGAGTTGCCGCAGATCTTCAATGTGCTGGCAGGAAATATGGCCCTGGTCGGTCCGCGCCCAGAACGCCCCGAATTTGTCTGCGAGCTGTGCAGGGAAATTCCTTACTTCGACAATCGTCACAGTGTAAAACCGGGCATCACCGGCTGGGCGCAGCTGAACTATCCCTATGGCGCGTCAGTGGCCGATGCCAGGCACAAGCTGGAATATGATTTGTACTATGTGAAGAACCAGAGCCTGTATCTGGATTTTATGGTCTTGCTGCAGACTGTTGAAGTGGTGTTGTTTGGCAAGGGAGCGCACTAGGAAGCAGGGCTTCTCAGCATCAGGAGTCGATATCCCGGCGCAGGTCCTGCTCCAGTTTTTTGGTCGCGGTGATATCCAGCAGGGTTATGACTACCCCGTCAATTACGTTATCGAGCCTGCGGTAAGGCATGATCCGCACCGTAAACCAGCGACCATCCGTGGCGAGAATCTGCTTCTCGGAAAATGCCAGGGTACGCAGGGTATCCAGCGCATCACTGTGCAGATCAGGGTACTGGAGGTTGCTGGTGAGGTCGCTGAGCGGTCGCCCCAGGTCGCTCTCCCGAACATTGATAATTTTTGTCGCCCGGTCAGTGTAGCGTCTTACGTTCAGGTCCTGATCCAGAAACAGGATTGCGATTTCTATGCTGTTGAGCAGGTTCCGCATGTCGCTCTGGGCCAGCGCGAGATCGTCCAGCTTGGACTGCATCTCGGCGTTGATGGTTTGCAGCTCCTCATTCATCGACTGCATTTCTTCCTTGGAGGTGGTGAGCTCCTCGTTGGTTGACTGGAGTTCCTCGTTGGTTGACTGCAGTTCCTCGTTTGCTGACTGCAGTTTTTCACTGGTCGCGCGCCCCTCTTCCCGTAGACTCAGTATTTCATCGCGGCATTGTTGCAGCTCGGATTCGTGCGAGCTTGCCAGCGGTTCTTTTCGCCTTTCCCGGCGGTCTCCCTCAGCTGTCTGGGCGACATCATGAAATACAATCATCACTGCATCACGCGGGTTATTCGGCAGGGCCAGGGCCTGTATGGTCACATCGACATACTGCACGCCTCCGCCCGGTAACTCTACCTGTAGACCGTGCAGGGTTTGCGTTTCGCTCTCCTTGGCCAACTTCCTCAGGGCGGCATTGATCGGTGTCCGCAGGCCTTCACGCAGCATTGCGTGAAGGTTCCAGTTGGTTTTGCCCGTTGGAGGCTCCAGGTACTTCCCGGTGCGGCCACTGATATAGAGAATATCACCGTCGTGATTGATGACGACGGCGGCGGGCGCATAAACCTGCAGCAGGACCTGGTCGGTGGTCGCCTGCAGGTTATCGCTCGGGGGAGGAGTGGTCGGCAAGGGTTGCTCCCTGACTGTTTTGAACAGTGGTGGAAAAGAATTCAGCAGAAAATTGGACCGTCTTCTGGAGACATCGTCCTGGCGTCGGTACAGGCGCAGTTTCGATTCTGTGGTTGTGAACAGCCGGGTGTCCTGGCCTACCGTCTCGGCAGTGCCCAGCAGCAGCACCCCGCCCCGGCGCAGGCTGTAGTGAAAAATCGGTATAACACGGTGCTGCAGATTGGAATCGAAGTAAATGAGCAGATTGCGGCAGCAAATCAGGTCCAGCCTGGTGAAGGGCGGGTCCATTATCACATCATGCTGGGCAAACAGAACCATGTCGCGAATGTCGCTGTTGATCTGGTAATGGTCAGTGTGGTCGGTGAAAAAATGCGCCAGTCGCTCCGCTGACACCTCGGCCTGGATCGCGTAGGAGTACCGCCCCCGACGGGCAGTGTCGATGGCGTCCCGGCTCAGGTCGGTGGCAAAGATCTGCAGGGAGTAATCCCGAAAAATTCCGTGCTGGCGGGTCACCTCCTTGAAGGCGATCGCCAGCGAATAGGCCTCTTCACCAGTTGAGCAGCCGACTACCCAGGCCCGCAGTCTTCGTTGCTCGCTGCGCTCGGCCAGCATCTCCGGCAGGGTGACCGCAGCCAGGTGCTCCCATACCGCTTGGTCGCGGAAAAAGCTGGTCACCCCGATCAGCAGCTCCTTGAACAGCAGCTCTATCTCCTGTGGATTGGTCTTGAGATATGCAACGTATTGTTCCGGCGTGGCGATGGCATGGATGGCCATACGGCGCTCCATGCGCCGGTTCAGGGTGCTGCGCTTGTACGCCGAAAAATCGTGTCGGGTTTTCTGCAATAGCAGACTGAATACGGCTTGCAGCGGTTCATTCTCAACTTCCTGTTCCTGTTCCTGTTCCTGTTCCTGCTCCTGCTCCTGCTCCTGCTCCTCGGCGGGATAATGCGGGGCCTGAACCTGGGCGATGTAAGCCAGAATACGTGCCGGCAATTCCTCCGGCGGTGCCACGATGTCACCGCATTCCGCGGCGATAGCGCTTTTGGGCATCGAGTCGAATTGTGCGGTGTCCGGGCTCTGCACCACGGTTAAACCGCCTACCGCCCGGACTGCCTGCAGGCCCAGCGTACCATCGGAGCCCATCCCGGAAAGGACCACGGCGATGGCGCGTTCACCCAGCGCGGCCGCCAGGGAAGAGAACAGGACATTGATGGGCAGCTGCATGCCCCGGGGTTGCGCAGGCTTATCCAGTTGCAGAGTGCCGTTGCTGACGCTGAGTTCGGTATTGGGCGCGATCACATAGACGCAGTCGGGCTCGATGCGCGCATTCTGCCGCGCCTCGCGCACCGGCATGGAGGTAGCCCGCTGCAGGAGCTCGGATAGCAGGGTTTGGTGTGTTGGATCGAGGTGTTGCACGACGATATAAGCCAGCCCGCTTCGCGTCGGGGTATTGCCGAGAAACGCCTCCAGCGGCGCCAGCCCACCGGCAGATGCACCAAGGCCTACGATACGGGTCGTCTGGGATGGGCGCGCTGGGGGTGAGACGTTGGGGGTCAGGGCAGCCATGGCCTGGAGCCACTAATCGGGGTTACCCGACAGCCGTGTCCTCGCTGCAGGTCACCAGAGTACATTCGCTTCCCGGCAAGATGGACGCCACGAACTGCAAGGTCGCGGCTCCACTTGCGGCGGGTTTCGCCTGCACCGTGCAGGAAGCTCTGACCCCGCTCTGCACTACTTGCTGCAGGAATTCCTGGAGTTGTGGGCGGAATTCCGCAGTCAGGAGAGTATCGATTCGATGTCCGCCGAGATCTTCCCGTGGAAGCCCAAAGAGCTCCGCGGCGGCAAGATTACCTTCCACGATGGTGCCCTCGTGATCGAGGAGAAAGTAGCCCGCGGGAGCGTAGTCAAAGAGAGCCCGATAGCGACTGAGATCTTCCATCAGCACACGCTCGTTGGCGGCAATTTCCTCATGCTGCACGTCCAGTTCAACCTGGTGGACCTGCAGTTCGTGCAGCAGCTTGAGCGCATCCTGCGCAGTATCCGGATTACTGGACAAGCGGTGCAGCATGCACAGGGCGTCAACACCCATAGCCCAGTTTTGAGTGCTGGGCGGTGTGCCGGCCTTCAACTGTGCTTCTGCCTTGCGGCGCAATTGCGCAAAGACAGCGGGTTCATCACTGGATGTCGACATATACTCTGCAACCTTGCTTTCAGAAGCCGAGCGGTAGTGTAGCCCATCGCGCCCTTTAATAGAATGGGATTATCCGTTGCTAACCCGTGCGTTTTTCGAATTCAAGCTCCGGATAGCCCTGGTTGGCAGACTCGTCCATCCTGTCGTAGTAGTTGTTGGCCCCGCCGAAGTAAATCAGCACGCGCGGCGCTTTATCTTCGAGGTTGGCACCCATCATCCAGGAGTTCACCTTGTCACCCTCGGCCATCAGCGTCTGGTTGTGAATCTCCGCGGTGTGTGCCGTCCACTCATCCTCCGCTTCTTGGCGCGGGCTAACCACATCGTAACCTTCGCTTTCCATTTTCTTGATGCAGTTTGTGATCCAGATCACATTCTGCTCAATGGATGTCGGCAGGTTGGCGAAGGGCGCTTGTGGCCCGGTGACAATGAACATGTTGGGGAAATCCGCGACGCAAACACCCATGATCGACTTCGATTGCTGCTGCCACTTCTCCCGCAGGGTCTGGCCGCTGACTCCGCGAATGGGAAAGGCTTCCAGCGCCCCGGTGTAGGCCTTGAAACCGGTAGCGAGCACAATGATGTCGAACTCGTAGTGGTTTTCCGTGGTGCGCACGCCGGTCTCGGTGATTTCGACAATGGGCTCGCGGTCCTTGATATCGATCAGGTGGACGTTGTCGCGGCTGTAGGCTTCCAGATAGCCATGGTCCAGAGGGGGGCGCTTGGCGAACAGCGGGTAATCCTCGAGCTTGGGGACCAGGATCTCTGCGATGGCGGGGTCCTCGATCCGCTCCTTCATCTTGTCGATGATGAACTGCGAGGCCATCTTGTTCGCCTCGGGGTCAGATAGCAGGTCTTCAAAAGTCTCGAACACCCAGCGGAAGCTGCCGGTCCATTTCTCCTCGAAGATGCGCTGCCTTTCCTCTGGTGACGTCTCGACGGCCTTGCGACCCTCGGCAGTGTCGAAGGCCATGCCAAAAATGTGATTGCGGCACTTGGTGACGATCTCGTCGTAGTTCTCCTTGATCTCCTTTTCCCACTCCGGCGTCATCGGCTGCTGCATCGCAGGCAGGATGAAGTTCGGTGTGCGGTGGAAGACCGTCACGCTCTTGGCAGTCTTGGCCATCACCGGCAGCATCTGTACGGTGGTGGCGCCCGCACCGATAATGCCAACGCGCTTGCCGGCGTAGTCGAGGTCTTCCTGGGGCCAGCGCGAGGAATGGAACAGGGGGCCCTTGAACGTATCCATGCCCTTGATCTTCGGAATCACCGGCTCCGAGATCATGCCCATCCCACTGATGAAATATTTGCAGGTGAAGGTGTCGCCCGCGGCCGTGGTGATCAGCCAGTGAGCGCTGTCCTGCTGGTAATCGGCGCTGACAATTTCCGTGTTCAACTGGATGTGCGGCCACATATCGCACTTGTCGGCGACGAAATGAAAGTAGTTGTGGGTCTCTTTCCAGTCGGGGTAGCGCCGGGTCCAGGACCACTCCTGCAGGAGCTCCCTGGAGAAGGTCAGACAGTAGTAGTAACTTTCGCTGTCCGTCATTGCTCCCGGGTAGCGGTTCCAGGTCCAGGTGCCACCGATGTCGGCTGCCTTGTCGAACACGCGGATGGACAATCCCGCCTCGCGGAGGTAGTGAATGAGGGCGAGGCCGGCAAAGCCGGCGCCAATCGCGATGGCATCGTAATCAGTGTGCTGGGTTGTCATGCTGGTATTCCTCGTCTTATATATGATGGCGCCGGCCAAATATCGCTGATCCGGGCAGCCAACAGCAACCCGGATGGGCACGATATTATACTTGCTAGGCGCAAACAAGCAAAATATTCGGGCTTGAGGGGCCCGGCTGGAAGGGCGCGCATCCACTGTTGTCGAGGGCGTAGTGGGCATCCCGGTTGCCTGCGAGCATGCGCTGTCGCCGCAGGAATCTCTGTTGGTAAACGAACACAGGGTTTGAATTACGGACACCTGCAAGGTGTGCCAGCGTACCGACGTCCACCGCGTTAACTTTCATTATGTCTTGGGTGCAGTACGCCACGGTGGTCGCTGAGAGCCACCACGTCATTGAAATCCGGGAGAGAGCTCATGAGTGTAGGAACAATTCTGCTGATCGTACTGATATTGCTGTTGATAGGGGTGATTCCCAGTTGGCCCCACAGCCGCCAATGGGGCTACGGTCCGAGTGGCGCTATTGGGGTGATCGTACTGGTATTGGTTGTATTGCTGTTGATGGGAAAAATCTGATGAATTACGGAGACGATATGACGAACTACGGAGAAGACATGATGAATTACGGTGACAGTGCGAGGAACAACGATCCATCCATGGGTTCCGCCAGAAAGCAGTTCGCCGAGGATTTCAAGGCGGTAGTGGCCGATGCCGAGGCGCTGATAGCGGCGACCGCAAACCAGGGCGACGAAAAGCTGGTTGAGATCCGGGCCCGGGCGGAAGAATCCGTCAAGGCAGCCAAGGCAACGATCGCGGAAATGCAGTCTGCGATGGTGATGAGGTCGAAGGAGGCAGCGGACGCGGTTGATGTCTATGTCCACGAAAGCCCCTGGCAGTCCATAGGTATCGCCGCCGGCGCAGGGGTTATCGTTGGCCTTATGCTGAGTCACCGTTGAACCCATGGCGGAAGATGTAACGCCGCAGAAAAGGGGCTTGATGGCTTCGGTGTTTGCGCTGACAGACACTCTGCTGGTTATAGCCCACACCCGCCTTGAGCTGCTTGCCAATGAGCTTGAAGGCGAGAGGGCCGCCTTGCTGTCATGGCTGGTCCTGACCCAGGTGATGCTGTTTTGCCTGGGGGTCGGAGTGGTGCTGGCATCGATTCTGCTCGTGCTGGCACTGGGCGAGGCCTATCGCCTGCCAGCGCTGGCGGTGTTGACCGTTGTTTTCATCGGCACGGGGGTTGTCGCCGGCTGGTATGCCTATCGGAGCATCAAAAACAAACCGAAGTTGTTTGCGGCCAGTTTGGCGGAACTGCAAAGCGACCGTAGCCGGCCAGAGACACCGCTGTGAGTGCGAAGCGTGAAAGTATTGCAGCGCGGCGACGGATGCTGATCGGCGAAATAGCCCGGCAGCGTCAGTCCCTGGGGCAGGAGGTGGCCTCGTGGGCTGCGCCTCTGGCGGTGGTTGACCAGGGCCTGAACGTGTTGCGCTATGTCAAGCGCCACCCAATAATGGCGACTGTAGCGGTTTCGCTGCTGCTCAAGTTGCGCCGTGGTGGGCGAACTACCACATGGCTTAGCCGCGGTCTGATCGCCTGGCGGTTGATCGACAGGTTTAATGGCCTGGGGAGAGGCGATGGGGGGCGCGCAGCCCATCGACGCGGTGATGAGGCAAAAGAACCCGGGTTGCTGCGCCAGCAGCCCGTGGCCTGAATTGCTTTACCTTTGCTGGTCGGCCCGCATCAGGGCCGCATCGCGGTCAGCGGTCAGCCGCGCTTTTTCGGCGGCAAACTGTGCATCCGCCTCGCTCTTGCAGGCCTTCTTTTCGAGATCCTCCAGGGCATCGCACTTCTCGGTTTCGATATCGTAGCGGCCTTCAGCTTCGGCCTTCGCGATCTCGAATTCAGCCCGCACTTTTTCGCTCATTGCCCCGGACTCGGCTGCAGCGAGATCCTCACGGCTGTCCTTGCTGCTGCTACTGTAGCTGTCCCTCGCCGAAGCCATATCCCTCTCCGAATCCTCATGGTTTTCCCGCGCATCCTCCTTGGCTTCCCGGACCTCCTCAAACGCATCCGAACGGGCCTCCGCCACATCTCCGGCCGTACTCGACGCGTCTTGATCACACCCTGTAATGGCGAGGCCGAGGCTTGCCGCAGCGAGCAGGGATAATAGCTGCTGATTCATTGCACGTACTCCTGAGCGAATGGGAATAACTTGCCGAGGCTTGCACCCGGAATCACCGATGGTGGACCGCGGGCAATCCTGCGTCTGTATGGTGTCGCACTGAGTGTTTCGCTGGCCGGTGGTATGCCCTCGGGTCAAGGTAGCAGGCGTGCATATCCGTCCATTACCATGCCATAGCAGTCGCAGGACTCGGCTTCCAGGGCCTTGCGGTCAAGGATCGAAATGTGGCCTCGGGTGTAGTGAATGATGTTTGCCCGCTGCAGGTGACCCGCAGCGATAGTGACACCGCCTCGCTGCACGCCCAGCATGTCGGCGAGAACCTGGTGGGTCAGATGAAAGTGGTCGCTGTGGGCCCGGTCGTGGACTGTCAGCAGCGCGCGTGCCAGCCGCGCAGCAACATCGTGGAAGCGAAAACAGGTAGCGGTTTGGGTCAGTTGCAGAATCATTACATACAGGTAGTGCTTGAGGTAGCGCGCCGCGACGGGGCTATGCTTCAGAATCTCCAGTAGCTCCCGGGGTGGCATTTGCAGCGCCGTTCCTGAGGCCTGTACCACGCTGCGCTCGGGTGCCACATCGACCCCGAGCAGAACGGTCACGCCGAGCATTCCTTCGTTACCTATCTGCTCGGTTTCAATGGACTGATGACCGTTCAGCACTTTCACCATGCTGATCACCCCGGACATTGGAAAGTACACATGCTGGAACGGCGTTTCCGATTCACACAATACATGGCCCACCTGCAACTCGACCTGCTCGCAATGGGCCATGAAATGGGCGTGTTCCAGTGGTGGCAATTTCTCGATCAGCCGGTTGGCAATGGGCGCCGTTGTTGGCAGCGGGCTTGAAGTTTGCATTATCACCTCGTGCGTCCTGAACTCGAGTCGGGATGGCCTGGTGCGTCGTGGAGGGTGTGCATAACCCGGCGCAACCCAAGTATCGTTCGACTGAGCGCGAGTATCTGTTCGTTTACACACAAATGCCTGCTTCATTCACGCGATTCTCCCAGCGGCCTGCGAGCGGACAGCGGCGTCGCAACGACCGGCCAATGTGCTCGAGCGCACAGACGCGTGCGCACCTCGGGGGTCATGCTGGATGAGGTCGACTGCGAGAGGGGCTCGGTACATTGGTGCCGGGCAGTGGCGTTTATGTCCTTCGAATTGTCGCCCAGGTCAGAAATTCATCGGCCACCCGGTAGTGGTGGCGACAACGAGGCAGGACAACATGAGCAAGAAGCTAACATTCGGATTGTACAACTTTAAGGTACCCAGGTTCGTCTCCTTGCGGTTTGCAGCCGTCCTCGCAGGGGTGCTCGTTCTCGCAGCCTGCGCTTCCGCACCGCAGGCTCCCAACCGGTCCCTGCAGGCCGCTGAGCAGGCGATTGCCACAGCTGAGCAGGCGCGGGTCGCGGATTATGCCTCCCTGGAATTGAGTCAGGCTCGCGAGAAGCTCGCCGCTGCCCGCCGCGCGGTGCACCAGGAGGAGATGATTGTGGCGGAACGGTTGGCGGACGAGGCGCTGGTAGAAGCCCAGCTGGCCACCGCCAAGGCCAGCGAAATCAAGGCCAAAAAGATCAATGACGATATGCAGGAAAGCACCAGGACTCTGATCCTTGAAATGCGCCGCGACACAGGAATTCGCTAATGAACATTCTCAAGCAACATCTGAAACTGCCGCTGGCCGTGGCCCTGGCTTCCCTGGTGCTGGCAGGCTGTACCTCAGTATCTGCACCGGAAGGCTCCGCTGAAGTGCGCAGCAAACTGACCCGGCTCCAGGCCAACCAGGAACTGGCCAGTCGCGCGCCGGTGTCGATCAAGGAGGCCGAACAGGCAGTGCGTGCCGCGGAAGTGCCTGAGGAAGACGAAGACCTCGCCGAGCACCGGGTGTTCATGGCGGACAGGAAGGTCGATATTGCTGCCGCCCAGGCCCACGCCCGTCTCTACGAGGACCAGCGTGTGGAGCTGAGCAAGGCAAGTGAACAGGCGCGCCTGGACGCTCGCACCCGGGAAGCGGACAGGGCACGCATGGACGCCGGTGTCGCCCGCAGTGACGCCGAACAAGCCCGGGCGGAAGCCCGCCGTGCCCGGGATGAAGCCGCTCTCGCCAATCTGGAAGCCGGCGTTGCCCGCGAGGACGCCGAAGCCGCGCGCCTGAAGCAGGCGGAACTCAATCGTCAGCTTGAGGAACTCAACGCGAAGGAAACTGCGCGCGGCATTGTTATCACGCTGGGCGATGTACTGTTCGCCACGGGTCGGGCCGAGCTCACCGGCAGTGCGCCAGAAGGCTTGCGCAAGCTCGCCGCCTTCCTTGGTGAGTATCCGGATCGCAGTATTGCCATTGAAGGGCACACCGATAGCGTCGGCACCGACGAGTTCAATATGGGCCTGTCCCAGCGCCGCGCGGATGCTGTGCAGACCTTTCTCGTCAACCAGGGTGTCGCCGCCAGTCGCATGCGCGCGGTGGGCAAGGGTGAAGGTTCGCCCATCGCGAGCAATGACACAAACACCGGCCGCCAGCAGAATCGCCGGGTTGAGGTGATTATCGAGAAATAGCAGCAAGCATTACCGAGGCACTTTTTGAGGCCTGGCCAGCGGACCGGAAAGACGGTCCATTGGCCAGGCTTTTTATTGTCTGGCAGCGAAGGGTCGGGTACCGTCACGGCTGCATTGGACCTGAGGCCCGATCCTTGAACATACTCTCCCACAGCGACTGGATGCAGCGCGCGTTGACCCTGGCAGACCGTGCGGCCGCCGAGGGCGAAGTGCCGGTGGGCGCAGTGGTGGTGCGCGCTGGCGAGCTCTTGGGTGAGGGTTGGAACTCCGTTATCGGCAGCCAGGACCCCACCGCCCATGCGGAGATTGCTGCACTGCGGGATGCCGCCCGCCGGGAGGGCAACTATCGCCTGCCCGGCGCGACCCTGTATGTCACCCTGGAGCCCTGCAGCATGTGTGCCGGTGCGCTGGTACACGCCCGCATTGAACTGCTGGTGTTTGCGGCCCGTGAGCCCAGGGCGGGGGTGGTGTGCAGCCAGTGCGCCCTGCTGGAGTCGCCCTGGTACAACCACCGGGTGCAGTGGCTGGAGGGGGTGTTGGCAGATGAATCCAGCGCCCGGCTGCAGAGGTTTTTCCGGGCCCGCCGCTTATAGCGCGAGGAAGCGCTTCTCCCGCAGGGGCAGCGGCAGGAAGTCGTCCGGATGCAGGGGCCGTTCCGGCTGGATGGCGGGCATGTCCTGCCACTGCAGGATGCTGTAGTAGTGGCGGATATTCTGCACAAAGTGCATGGCCTCGCCGCCGCGGGCATAGCCATAGCGGGTGGTTCGATAGTGCTCGCGTTTCTGCAGCAGCGGCAGGTGTGTCATCACATCGCTCCACAGGTGCGGGTCGCCACCCATCCGTTCAGTCAGCACCCGGGCATCTTCCAGGTGCGCCAGGCCGATATTGTAGGCAGCGAGCGCCATCCAGGTGCGGTCGGGTTCGTAGATATCTCGTGGCAGTCGCCGCCGCATGTCCTTGAAGTAGCGGGCACCGCCGCGCAGGCTCTGCACCGGGTCGAGACGATCCTCGACCCCCATCTCTTGCGCCGTCGGGTTGGTCAGCATCATCATGCCGCGGACTCCGGTCGGTGACGTTGCCTCCGGTTCCCAGTGGGACTCCTGGTAGGAGATTGCTGCCAGCAGGTGCCAGTCGAGTTGGTATTCGTCGGCGACCTGACGGATCAGTTCGCGGTAAGCAGGCAATTTGCCGCGAATATTGCGGGCGAAGGTATGCGAGCCGATGCGGGACAGCACCGTGGTATGGCCGAAGTGCTGTTCCCGCAGCTGCTCCAGGCTGCCGTCGCCCTGCAGCCGGGCGAAGAACTGGTTGACGCGCTGTTGCAGGCTGCGGTACTCGGGGCCCGGCGGCAGGTACCAGACCATCTCCTGCTCCGGGCCCAGGTCGAAGGCGACCTCCAGCATCGGGTACAGGCTCTGTTGCATGCGAAATTCATTGGAGTCGATTACCGCCAGCTCCGCGCTGCCGTTGTCTACCAGCTCGAGTAGCTCCATGGTGTCGGCGCCTTCGACGACCTCCCAGCGCAGTTCCGGCCAGTCCTCTTCCGCCATGACTTCAAGCGCCTGTTCGTGGCTGCTCCCGGCCAGTACCACCAGCCTCAGGTCGCCGAGGTCATCGAGACCGTCCGGGCGGCGGTTCCCGGTCCGGTAGATAACCCGGGGTATCATGCTGGCATAGCCGATGGAATGGCTGAAGCGCTGGCTGCGGTCGTCGGTGAGGCTGAGGCCCGCTGCCGCCAGGTCGACTTCCTCCCGCTGCAGCCGGCGGAAAATGCCGTCCAGGGAGTACGCGGTCTGCATGCGCAGGTCGACGCCCAGGTCCTCCGCCAGCAACTGAGCCAGGTCGTGCTCAAAGCCCGCAGCGCCTTCCTTGTCGAGGTAGTAGGTGGTGGGACTGTTGCGACTGACCACGGCGATTTCGCCATCGGCCAGCACCTGTTGCAGCCGATCGGACGGGGAACAGGCGCTCAGGGTTGCCAGCACCAGCATGCTGACCAGGCATCGAATGGTAATCATGAATTCATTCTAGCGCAGTCCGGAGCGCACAGCCCGGTAAGCTCTACAACAAGTGGACAATAGGGAGCGACAGCGTCGGTTGTACTCCTCTATCACTCATTCAGGGTATTTGCCCCCGACGAACTGCGGTTAGGCTATTCTACTTGCAAATAACAGGAGTACTGCCCATGACCTTGCCCGTGACGCCGCTTACCCACCGTCCTCCCCTGCGCGCCCAGGATATCTATGACCGGGTGCTGGCGCTGGGCGACCTGTTCCGTCGCAACGCCTCCGAGGCGCGCAAGATCCGCAAGGTGCCCCAGGACAATATCGACGCCCTGCAGGAGGCCGGGTTTTTCCTGGCCCTGCAACCGCGGCGCTGGGGCGGGCACGAGGTGGACCCCCAGGACTTCTTTCGCATGCACCTGGCCATTGCCGAGAACTGCATGTCCACGGCCTGGGCGTCGGGGATTATTGCCGTACACGCCTTCCAGCTTGCTTTGATGGACGAACGTGCGCAGCAGGATGTCTGGGGCGAGGACATTCATACCCGGATCTCGTCCTCTTATGCGCCGCTGGGCAAGGTGACCGAAGTGGAGGGCGGCTTCCGCCTGGGTGGACGCTGGGGCTGGAGCTCGGGCTCCGACCATTGCACCTGGGTGTTCCTCGGCGCCATCTGCCCCGACGGCGGCTTCCGCAGCTTCCTGGTCCCGCGCGGCGATTACGAGATCGTCGACACCTGGCATGCCATGGGCCTGCAGGGCACCGGCTCCAACGATATCGTGGTCAACGATGCCTTTGTCCCCGACTATCGTACCCACAAGGCCGAGGACGGCTTCCTGGGCACCAACCCCGGCGTCACCGCGGACAGCGCGCCGCTGTACCGCCTGCCCTGGGCGCAGCTGTTCGTGCGGGTGGTGTCTACCCCGGCGATCGGCGCCGCGCGGGAAGCCCTGGACCTCTACCGCCAACTGGTGGTGGGCAAGGCCAGCGGCGATGCGACCAAGCTCGCCGGTGATACCGCACCTCAGGAACGCATAGCCGCCGCCATCACCAGCATCGATGAGATGGAGGCAATCCTGTTTCGCAATTTCGACCGCATGATGGCCCAGGTCACCTCAGGTGAGGAAGTGCCGGTCCTGGAGCGGATCAAGTATCGCTACCAGGCCTCACTGGTGATCGAGCGCTGCATGGCGGTGGTCGACAGCCTGTTTTCCTCCGCCGGCGGTGGCTCGGTATTCCTGGGCAGCGAGATCCAGCAGCGGTTCCTGGATATTCACACGGGCCGGGCCCACGTGGCCAACAACCCCACGGCATTCGCCCGTAACCTGGGCTCGGTGCTGCTGGGCAACGAGAGCAAGGACTTCTTCGTCTAGCAGCCTGTCGGTCCGACAGGCTGCTAGCTCCACCAGGGTTACCGCCGGCGGCGCTATCCCGTACAATGGCGGGCTTTCAGAAGACCTCTCCTGGAGCTCGCCCCAGCATGCTGATTTTGCGCGGTGCCCCGGCGCTGTCCCCGTTCCGGCGGGACAAGCTGGCACACAAACTGTCCGCTATTGATCCCAAGATCCGGCTTCTGCACTGTGAATTCGTGCACTTCGCCCAGATCGACGAAGCCCTCGGCGAAGAGCGCCAGGGCCTACTGCGGCAGTTGCTGCATTACGGCCCTGCCGCCGGGAGCGAGCAGTCCGCTGTGGATACGGGCAGCGCCGAACTGCTGCTGGTGGTGCCGCGCCCGGGCACCATCTCCCCCTGGTCCAGCAAGGCCACCGATATCGCCCACAACTGCGGATTGCGGGAAGTGCGTCGCCTGGAGCGGGGCACGGCCTGGTACCTGGAGTTGCCTCAGGGCTTGACGGAAGCGGCGCGCGGGCAGGTGACCGCGGCCCTGCACGACCGCATGACCGAGGCCGTGCTGCCCTCCCTGGATGCCGCGAGTGCACTGTTCCGGGTTCAGGAACCGGCGCCTATGGCCACGGTGGATATCCTCGGCGGTGGCCGCGATGCGCTGGTAGCGGCGGATGCCAACCTCGGCCTGGCCCTGGCCGAGGACGAGGTCGACTACCTGGTGCAGGCGTTTAACGGCCTCGGGCGCAACCCCAGCGACGTCGAGCTGATGATGTTCGCCCAGGCCAATTCCGAGCACTGCCGGCACAAGATCTTCAACGCCAGCTGGACCATCGATGGCGTGGCCCAGGACAAGTCCCTGTTCGGCATGATCCGCAATACCCACGAGTGCGGCGGTGAGAATGTCCTCTCCGCCTATTCTGACAACGCAGCCGTTGTCGCCGGCCACCACGCCGGCCGCTTCTTCCCCGACCCGGAGACCGCGGAGTACGACTTTTCCCAGGAACCCATCCACCTGCTGATGAAGGTGGAGACCCACAACCACCCCACAGCCATTGCGCCATTTCCGGGCGCCGGCACCGGCGCCGGCGGCGAAATACGCGACGAGGGCGCAGTCGGGCGCGGCTCCAAGCCCAAAGTCGGCCTCAGCGGGTTCTCTGTGTCCAATTTGCAGATCCCGGGCTATGTCCAGCCCTGGGAGTCGGACTACGGCAAACCTGCGCGCATCGTGTCGGCGCTGGAGATCATGCTCGAGGGGCCGATCGGCGGCGCCGCCTTCAACAACGAGTTTGGGCGCCCGAACCTGTGTGGCTACTTCCGCAGTTTTGAACTGGATGCGCCGGGCGCGGATGGCGTTGAGCGCCGCGGCTACCACAAGCCGATCATGATCGCCGGCGGTTACGGCAATATCCGCGAGGAACATGTGGAGAAGGGTGAGTTCGCTCCCGGCGCCAAGCTGATTGTCCTGGGCGGCCCCGCGATGTTGATAGGCCTCGGCGGCGGCGCCGCCTCCTCCATGGCCAGCGGTGCCAGCGCCGAGGATCTGGACTTCGCCTCGGTGCAGCGCCAGAACCCGGAAATGGAGCGCCGCTGCCAGGAGGTCATCGACCGCTGCTGGCAGCTGGGTGAACGCAACCCCATTGCCTTTATTCACGACGTCGGTGCCGGCGGTCTCTCCAACGCGCTGCCGGAGCTGGTCAAGGACGGCGGCCGCGGCGGCCGTTTCGCCCTGCGCAACGTCCCCAACGACGAGCCCGGCATGGCGCCGCTGGCGATCTGGTGCAACGAGTCCCAGGAGCGCTATGTACTGGCGGTGGAGCCGGAGCACCTTGCGGGCTTCGAAGCTATCTGCGCCCGTGAGCGCTGCCCCTTTGCGGTGGTGGGGGAGGCCACGGCGGAGCCGCACCTGACTCTGGCGGACAGCCATTTCGGCAACGCCCCGGTGGACCTGCCGATGTCCATCCTGTTCGGCAAGCCGCCGAAAATGCAGCGCGATGTGCGGCGAGTGCCGGTGAGCCTGCCGCCGCTGGCGCTGGAATTGCCGCTGGCCGAGGCGGTCGAGCGGGTGCTGCAGCTGCCGGCGGTGGCCAGCAAGCAGTTCCTGATCACGATCGGCGATCGTACGGTAACCGGCATGGTCGCCCGGGACCAGATGGTGGGCCCCTGGCAGGTGCCGGTCGCTGATTGCGCGGTCACCACCGTGTCCTACGACAGCAATGCCGGTGAAGCCATGGCGATGGGCGAGCGCAGCCCGCTGGCACTGGTCAGCGGGCCCGCTTCCGGCCGCATGGCGGTGGCCGAGGCGATCACCAATATTTGCGCCGCACCCATTGCGGCCCTGCAGGACATCAAGCTGTCCGCCAACTGGATGTGCGCCGCCGGTCACGGCCGCGAGGACGAGGTGCTGTTCGACACCGTGCGCGCGGTGGGGATGGAGTTCTGCCCGGCCCTGGGGATCACTATTCCGGTGGGCAAGGATTCCATGTCCATGCGCACTACCTGGCGCGAACAGGGGGCACAGCGGGCGGTAACGGCGCCGGTGTCGCTGGTGGTCTCCGCCTTTGCCCCGGTGACGGATGTGCGGCTGGCAGTTACTCCGCAGCCGCAATTACAGGAGGGTGCCGAACTGTGGCTGCTGGATCTCGGCCGCGGTGCCGGGCGCCTTGGCGGCTCGGCCCTGGCGCAGGTTTGTGGCCAGGTGGGCGACAGCGTGCCCGACATTGAGCATCCGGAAGACCTGGTGGCGTTCTTCACCCTGCTGCAGGAACTGCTGCAGGCGGGTACGCTGCTGGCCTACCACGACCGTTCTGACGGTGGCCTGCTGGTAACCGCGCTGGAAATGGCCTTCGCCGGCCGCTGCGGCCTGCACCTGGACCTGCCCAACCTGGCAGCCAGTCCCCTGCAGCAACTGTTTGCGGAGGAAGCGGGCGCCGTGCTGCAGGTGGCCGCTGCAGACGTGCCGGCCCTGCGCAGCCGGGCGCAGGAGCTGGGGCTGGCGGCCTGTCTGCACCCACTCGGCCGTGCCGTGGCTGGTGACGAGGTGACCATCAGCGCCGCCGGCTCACCCCTGCTGCGGGACCGCCGCAGCCGCCTGCAGTCGCTGTGGGCACGTACCAGCTACGAGATCGCTGCGCTGCGGGACAATCCGGACTGCGCCGCCGAGGAATACCAGCGCGTGCAGGCTGCGGACCCCGGCCTCTCGGCCCGGCTCGGATTCGATCCGCAGGAGGATGTGGCCGCTCCCTATATCGCCACCGGCGCCCGGCCCCGGGTAGCCGTGTTGCGGGAGCAGGGCGTGAACGGTCATGTAGAAATGGCGGCGGCCTTCCACCGCGCGGGCTTTACCGCGGTGGATGTACACATGAGTGACCTGCATGCCGGTACCCGCACCCTGGCGGAGTTCAAGGGTCTGGTGGCCTGCGGCGGTTTTTCCTACGGGGATGTGTTGGGTGCCGGCGAGGGCTGGGCCAAGAGCATTCTCTTCAACCCGGCCCTGCGCGACCAGTTCAGCGCCTTCTTTGCCCGCGATGACAGTTTTACCCTGGGGGTGTGCAACGGTTGCCAGATGGTCTCCACCCTGCGCGAACTCATTCCGGGGGCGGAGCACTGGCCGCGCTTCGTGCGCAACCGTTCCGAGCAGTTCGAGGCCCGGCTGGCGCTGGTGCGGATCGAGCAGAGCCCGTCCATCCTGCTCGCGGACATGGCCGGTTCGCACCTGCCGATCGCGGTTGCCCACGGCGAGGGGCGGGCGGAGTTTGCCGTTGCCGGGTCCCAGGCGGCCTGCGAGAGCAGCGGCAGCGTGGCCCTGCGCTACCTGGAGAACGACCTGTCCGTGGCCGAGCGCTACCCTGCGAATCCGAACGGCTCGCCGGCTGGTATTGCCGGACTCAGCAGTCGGGACGGCCGCGCCACTATCATGATGCCGCACCCGGAGCGCGTGTACCGGACGGTGCAGCACTCCTGGGCCCCGGCGGAGTGGGGCGAGGACGGCCCCTGGCTGCGCCTGTTCCGCAACGCACGGCGCTGGGTGGGTTAGTGTCCTGTCACCCTACTTGTGACCCCCCTCGTATTCCTTATAATGGCGGACTTTTCATTCCCGGCAGCGCCGTACCCGTAGGCGCGGCTGCCGAGGCCCGGTCTCCTGGCAGAGCAAAACTATGCTGAACAAATATCCATTGTGGAAATATGTCCTGGTGCTGATGGTGTTGGCCACGGGCCTCCTGTACGCCTCACCCAATCTCTATGCACCGGATCCGGCGCTGCAGATTACCGGGGAGAGCAGTGCCCAGGTCATTGATCAGCAGACCCTGTCCCGGGCAACCGCCGCCCTGACGGAGGCCGGCATCGAGCACTTCGGTGAGCTCATCGACCCGAACGGGCGCAATGCCCTGGTGCGCCTGCAGAATGCCGACGAACAGCTGGTGGCCCAGGCCCGGGTGCAGCGCGCACTGGGCGACGGCTTCATCGTGGCGCTGAATCTGGCACCGACCACCCCGGACTGGCTCAGCAGTCTCGGTGGCCAGCCCATGAAGCTGGGTCTGGACCTGAGCGGCGGCGTGCATTTCAAGCTGGAAGTGGACATTGATGCGGCCATGGAGCGGCGCCAGGAATACTATGCCACCGCCATTCGCCGCGCCCTGCGCGAAGACCGTATCCGCGGTATCGTCGACGCCGATGCCGCGGGCCGCATCGTCGCCCGCCTGCGGACCGAGGCCGACCGCGAACAGACCCGGGATCTGGTGGTGGAAAATCATCCGGAACTGACCCTGGAGCGCGGCGGCTCCGGCGACAACTGGACCCTGACCGCGGCCATGACCGAGCAGATGCGCACGGAAATTGCCAACTATGCGGTGACCCAGAACCTGACCACCCTGCGCAACCGGGTCAACGAACTTGGGGTCTCCGAGCCGCTGGTCCAGCGCCAGGGCCAGAACCGCATTGTGGTGGAGCTGCCGGGTATTCAGGACACCGCGGAGGCCAAACGTATCCTCGGCACCGTGGCCAACCTGGAGTTCCGCCTGGTCGCCAACCTGGACGCGCCGGAATCCGAGAAGCAGCGGTTCGAGTATCGCAGCGAAGACCGCGCCGGCTCGTTCGAATGGCTGGAGCGGGAGATCATCATCACCGGCGAGCGGGTCTCCAATGCCCAGGCCAGTTTCGACGAGAACGGTCGCCCCAATGTGCAGATCAGCCTCGATAGCGAGGGTGGCACCCTGATGTCGCGGGCCACCCGCGACAACGTCAAGCGCCGCATGGGGGTGCTGTTCATCGAGCGCAAGTACCGCACCCGCTACGAGATGCAGGAAGACGGCAGTGAAAAGGCGGTACAGATTCCCTACGACGAGCGCAAGCTGCTCACCGCACCGGTGATCCAGTCCGCCCTGGGTGCCCAGTTCCAGATCACCGGCCTCGACAGCCCGCTGGAAGCTACCGAGCTGGCCCTGATGCTGCGCGCCGGCGCCCTGGCGGCGCCCATCACTTTCGTCGAAGAGCGCACCGTGGGGCCGTCCCTGGGGGCCGAGAATATCCGCCTCGGGGTGAAATCCGTGCAGTTCGGCCTCGCCCTGGTGGTGATCTTCATGATCCTGTACTACCGGGTCTTCGGGATTATCGCGGTGGTGGCGCTGAGTGCCAACCTGGTGCTGCTGGTGGCGTTCATGTCGCTGATCGGGGCGACTCTGACGCTGCCCGGCATCGCCGGCATCGTGCTCACGGTGGGCATGGCGGTGGATGCCAACGTACTGATTTTCTCCCGCATACGGGAGGAGTTGCGCGACGGCCGCTCACCGCAGATGGCGATCCACTCGGGCTATGACGCGGCCCTCTCCACCATTCTGGACGCCAACATCACCACCCTTATTGTGGCGGTTATCCTGTATGCCGTGGGCACCGGCCCGGTCAAGGGCTTCGCCGTCACCCTGTCGGTAGGCATCGTGACCTCCATGTTTACCGCCATAATCGGCACTCGCGCCCTGGTCAATCTGTTCTACGGCGGGCGCAAGGTGAGAACCCTGTCCATCGGGGGAGTGAAATCATGAAAATCATCAACTTCATGGGCCAGCGCAAGCTTGCGCTGGCCCTGTCCACGATTTTATTGGTCATTGCCATCGCTTCCCTGGCGACCCGCCAGCTCAACTGGGGCCTGGACTTTACCGGTGGCACCCTGGTGGAAGTGAACTACAGCCAGTCCGCGAACCTGGGTGAAATTCGCGGCCTGCTCAATTCGAGTGACTACGCGGGCGCGATTGTGGTGAGCTTCGGCAGCGACCGCGATGTCATGATCCGTCTGCCCCAGGGCCACGCCGACACCGAGGGCACGGCGCTGGTGCGCCTGCTGGAGGACAACTTCGACGGTGTCGTCGAGCTGCGCAGGATCGAATTCGTGGGGCCCCAGGTGGGCGAGGAACTGCGGGAGCAGGGCGGACTGGCCATGCTGATGGCGCTGGGCATGGTGATGCTGTATATCGGCTTCCGCTTCCAGTTCAAATTCGCCGTCGGCGCTGTCGCCGCCCTGATTCACGACGTCCTCATCACCCTGGGCTTTTTCTCCCTTATCGGCCTTGAGTTCGACCTCACCGTGCTCGCTGCCCTGCTGGCGGTGATCGGCTACTCCCTCAACGACACCATCGTCGTCTCCGACCGCATCCGCGAGAACTTCCGCAAGCTGCGCAAGGCCGACTCGATCGAAGTCATCAACATCTCCCTCTCCGAAACCCTGGGCCGCACCATGGTCACCTCGCTGACCACGTTGCTGGTGCTGGTTTGCCTGGCTCTGTTCGGCGGCGAAATGATCAACGGCTTCGCCAACGCGCTGCTGGTGGGCGTCGTGGTCGGTACCTACTCATCCATCTATGTCGCTGCCAATGTCCTGGTGCTGATGGGCGTGAGCAAGGAAGACCTCATGCTGCCGGTCAAGGAAGGCGCCGAGCAAGAAGACCTGATGCCGTAACGGGGACCATCCCCCGCTCAATTACTTCCGGACGCAGGGCTTCAGTAGCAGGTGATGAAGGCCGGATTGACGGGAGCTACGTAGCGGGGCCGCGGTGCGGGTCCGGCCACTGCCAGTCAGGACTCGCCGCAAGTACATCCATGTAGGCTCGTATCGCCTGGGCGGCCCCGCGCATCCATGCGCTCAACGGTCCCGACTGGCAGCGGCCGGCCCCACGCCGCTTCTGGTGCCCGTACCTTCCGAGCATGTCATTCGCTGGTCTGCCCGCTTTGCTGTATGTGCCATATCGACGACGCGTGCAGACGTCCAGTTGGCTCCGAAGGTAGGTCTTCAGCGGCAGAGCAGGCAGAGCGGGACTGTGTGAGACATGGATGTCGAGCACAAGCCCCCATGGACGGGTTTACGGCGTGTCCCGATCTGCCTGCTCTGGTGCTGAAGACCGGATTCACGCGAAGAATCTAGCTTCCCAGCAGCGGCTTGGTGACCTGCAGGACAGCCTTGAAGCACTTGGGATTGCCGCAGACGATATTGCCCGAGGTCATGTAGTTTTCCGAGGCATTGATGTCGGAGACCATGCCGCCGGCCTCTTTCACCAGCAGCGCGCCCGCGGCCATGTCCCAGGGGGCGAGGCCGATTTCCCAGAACGCGTCGAGGCGCCCGGCGGCGACGTAGGCGAGGTCCAGGGAGGCGGCGCCGGCGCGGCGGATGCCGGCGACCTGGCCGGCGAGGATTTCAAGGGTCTTGCTGTAGGCGGGGAGGCGGTCGTCGCAGTGGTCCTTGAACGGGATGCCGGTGCCGAGCAGAGCGCCGTCGAGACTGGTTCGGCTGCTGACCCGGATGCGACGGCCGTTGAGCTGGGCGCCGCGACCGCGGGAGGCGGTGAATTCCTCGCGTCGCACCGGGTCGAGGACCACGCCGTGCTCCAGCTTGCCCTTGTACAGGCAGGCGATGGAAACGGCGTAGTGGGGGATGCCGCGGAGGAAGTTGGTGGTGCCGTCCAGGGGGTCGATGACCCAGCGGTAGTCGGCGTTTTCGTCGCCGCTGAGGCCGGTCTCCTCGCCCAGGATTGCGTGCTCGGGGAAGGCCTTGCGCAGGTGGTAGATGATCTCGCGCTCGGCATTGCGGTCGACGTCGGAGACGAAGTCGTTGACGTTCTTCTCCTGTACGTCGATGCGGTCGAGCTCATCGGAGGCGCGGACAATCTGCTCGCCGGCCTTGCGCGCGGCGCGCAGTGCGATGTTGACCATCGGTTCCATAACGGTGTCCTGGGAAGGCGTTTTCGGGCGCGGGATTATAACAGTAGATCTCGCCTTGATCATACCGGCAATCTGCTACACTTGCCGGCTTTTGCTGGAGGGCGCGGCGCGCGCAGGAACCGGGGATGAATCTCGACAATATCCGCATTGTACTGGTCAACACCTCCCATCCGGGCAATATCGGAGGCGTCGCCCGGGCGATGAAAAACATGGGCCTTTCGCGCCTGACGCTGGTCGCGCCGCGGCAATTCCCGGACGAGCAGGCCGACTGGCGCGCCGCCGGTGCGCTTGACCTGCTGCAGCAGGCGACAGTTTGCGCGACACTCGATGAGGCCATTGCCGACTGCCAGTATGTAGTGGGCACCAGCGCGCGCGAAAGGCGCATCCCCTGGCCGTTGCTGGATCCGCGCCGCTGCGCGGAGGAAATGGCGCGCCGCTCAGGCCGGGAGCAGGTCGCGGTGCTGTTCGGGCGCGAGGACCGTGGGCTGACCAACGACGAGCTGCAGCGCTGCAACCTGCACCTGCACATCCCCTCGGATCCGCACTACAGCTCCCTCAACCTGGCCATGGCGGTGCAGATTGTCTGCTATGAGCTGCGCATGCTGCAGCTGGGGGACACTCTGCCGGCCGCGGCGGAGGATGAGTGGGATGCGCCCTTCAGCACCGCGGCGGGCATGGAGCGGTTCTACCAGCATCTGGAAGAAACCCTGGTGGGGATCGGCTTTCTCGACCCCGCGGCCCCGCGCCAGCTGATGGCCCGGTTGCGGCGCCTGTACGGGCGCGTGCGGCTCGACGAAATGGAGCTCAACATCCTGCGCGGGATCCTCACCGAGACGCAGAAGTTCGCGCCAGCGAGCGATCGCGTCCCGGACAATCGCGTCCCGGACAATCGCGTCCCGGACGATGGCGTCCCCGACGATGGCGTCCCCGACTAGCGCGCCCCGGGCTGGGCGCCCCGGGCTACGCGCCCCGGGCTACGCGCCCCGGGCTGGGCGCCCCCAACCATAGTTGATCAATTTGGTTGGTTATTGCATACTGCCGCCTTTCCACCAACGGGTATTGCCATGCGGCTGACCACCAAGGGACGCTATGCTGTTACCGCGATGCTGGACCTGGCGCTGCACGGCGGCGGGGGCCCGGTAAGTCTCGCGGAAATTTCCGGTCGGCAGGACATCTCCCTGTCCTACCTGGAGCAGCTGTTTGCGCGTCTGCGGCGGCGCCAGCTGGTGAGCAGCGTGCGCGGTCCGGGCGGTGGTTATCGGCTCGGGCGCAGCTGCGACGATATTTTTGTTGCCCAGATCATTGACGCGGTAGACGAGGCGGTGGACGCCACCGGCTGCGGCGGCAAGGCGGACTGCCAGCAGGGTGAAGTGTGTCTGACGCACCACCTGTGGCAGGATCTCAGCGACCAGATTCACGGCTTCCTCAGCCAGATCAGCCTGGCCACCCTGGTGGAGCGGCGGGAAGTGCGTCACGTGTCGTCCCGCCAGGATGCCCGTTCGCGCATCAACCAGGATGGCCTGGTTGCCCTGCGGGAACTCTGAGCGTCCGGCCGCGGCCGGCCCCTGACCCATGCAAAAGCCTGTTTATCTCGACTATCTCGCTTCCACCCCGGTTGATCCGCGGGTCGCGGCCGCCATGGCGGAATGCCTGACCCTGGACGGTAATTTCGGCAACCCGGCGTCCCGTTCCCATATCTACGGTTGGCGGGCTGAAGAAGCGGTGGAGCAGGCGCGACGCGAACTGGCCGACCTGATCAACGCCGACCCGCGGGAAATTGTCTGGACTTCCGGGGCCACCGAGGCCGACAACCTGGCGCTCAAGGGTGCCGCCGGTTTCTACCGCGATCGCGGCTGTCACATTGTCACCTCGAAGATCGAGCACAAAGCGGTATTGGATACCTGTGCCTGGCTTGAGCGGCAGGGCTGGGAGGTCAGCTGGCTGGACCCGGACCGGGACGGCCTGGTCTCGGCCGCCAGCGTAGCCGCGGCGCTGCGGCCGGATACCCTGCTGGTGAGCGTGATGCACGTCAACAATGAGCTCGGCACCATCAACGACATCGCCGCCATCGGTGCGGTGGTTCGTGATGCCGGCGCCCTGTTCCACGTGGATGCGGCCCAGAGCGTGGGCAAGATCCCGGTCGATCTGGCACAGTTGCCGGTGGACCTGCTGTCCATTTCCGCGCACAAGTTCTACGGCCCCAAGGGCATCGGCGCCCTCTACGTGCGGCGTCAGCCCCGGGTGCAGCTGGAAGCGCAGATCCACGGCGGCGGCCATGAGCGCGGTATGCGCTCGGGCACCCTCGCCACCCACCAGATCGTGGGAATGGGCGAGGCAGCCCGGCTGGCCCGGGAGGAGATGGCGGCGGAGAGCACCCGCTTGCTGGCCCTGCGCCAGCGCCTCTGGCAGGGCCTGGCCGGGATCTCCGGACTGCACCTGAACGGGCACCCGGAGGCCCGCGTGGCGGGCGCGCTGAATGTCAGTGTCGAGGGAGTGGACGGTGAGACCCTGCTGCTGTCCCTGCGCGAGTTGGCCCTGTCCAGCGGTTCTGCCTGCAACTCCGAGAGCATTGAGCCGTCCTATGTCCTGCGCGCTATCGGCGTTCCCGATGCCCTGGCCCACAGCGCCCTGCGCATGTGCTGTGGCCGTTTTACCACCGAGGAAGACGTCGACCGCGCTGTCGCCCACCTCGAAGCGGTCATACCCGCCCTGCGCCAGCGCGTTTAGCGGATGAAACCCGGCAGTAAAGCCCGTATAATTGCGCGGCTTTTACCCGGGGGCCGACGGCCCCTGATTTTTTTGTTTTTTGTGGAGATAGTTGCATGGCTGTTGAGCGTACCCTGTCCATTATCAAGCCGGATGCCGTTGCCAAGAACGTCATCGGCCAGATCTACTCGCGTTTCGAAGGCGCTGGCCTGGAAGTGGTCGCGGCGAAGATGCTGCGCCTGAGCGAAGACCTGGCCGGCGGTTTTTATGCCGAGCACCGGGAGCGCCCCTTCTTCCCCGCCCTGATCGAGTTCATGACCTCCGGCCCGGTCCTGGTGCAGGTGCTGGAAGGCGAGAACGCCATTGCCAAAAATCGCGAACTGATGGGTGCTACCAACCCGAAGGACGCCGACCCCGGCACGATCCGCGCCGACTTCGCCGAGTCCATTGACGCCAACGCCGTGCATGGCTCTGACTCGCCGGCTTCCGCCGAACGCGAGATTGCCTATTTCTTCGCCGCCAGCGACCTCTGCGGTCGCGGCTGAGCGAGCGGACCCCGCCATGACCGCCCCGCTGATTGCCACCACTGCCGTCCATTCCCGGGTCAACCTCCTGGGCATGACGCAACCGCAGCTGGAACAGTTCTTCCTTGACCTGGGGGAGAAGAAGTTCCGTGCCCAGCAGGTGATGAAGTGGATCCACCACGGCGGGGTCACCGATATTGGCGCCATGTCCAACCTGGGCAAGGCGCTGCGGGAAAAGCTGCTGCAGATCGCCGAAGTGCGGCCGCCGGAAATTGTCAGCCAGCACGACTCCACCGACGGCACCCGCAAGTGGGCGGTGCGGGTGGCAGGTGGCGGGCTGGTGGAAGCGGTGCTGATTCCCGAGGGCACCCGGGCCACGCTCTGCGTGTCGTCGCAGGTGGGCTGCAGTCTGGATTGCAGTTTCTGTTCCACCGGCAAGCAGGGTTTCATGCGCGATCTGACCGCGGCCGAGATCGTCGGCCAGGTGTGGCTGGCGATAAAATCTTACGACGCCTTTCAATCGGGCAACGGCCGGGTGGTCACCAATGTGGTGATGATGGGCATGGGCGAACCGCTGATGAACTTCGACAACGTGGTCGCGGCCATGGACCTTATGCTGTCGGACCTGGGCTACGGCATTTCCAAGCGGCGGGTCACCCTGAGCACCTCCGGCGTGGTGCCGGCGCTGGACCGGCTGGCGGAACTCAGCGAAGTGTCCCTGGCGATCTCGCTGCATGCGCCCAACGATGCCCTGCGCAGCCAGCTGGTGCCGATCAATCGCAAGTACCCGATTGCCGAGCTGTTGCGCAGTGCACGCCAATACATAGATGCCCAGGCCGACAGCAAGCGCGTGGTTACAGTGGAGTACACCCTGATTGCCGGGGTCAATGACCAGCCGGACCAGGCTCGCGAGCTGGCGCTGCTGTTGAAAGATTTTCCGTGCAAGATCAACCTCATTCCCTTCAACAGTTTTCCCGGCTCGGAGTACCGCCGTCCCAGCGGCAACGCCGTGTCGCGGTTCTGGCAAGTGCTGGTGGATGCCGGCTATATTGTCACCGTCCGCACCACCCGTGGGGACGACATCGACGCGGCCTGCGGGCAACTGGTGGGCCAGGTGGTCGACCGCACGCGTCGCAGTGAGCGCCACCGTGCAGCGGGCCAGGCCCGGGAGGTAGAGGCAGGGTGACTATTTCGGCTGTGGCTATCGGCAGGCAGGGGCGCAGGGCCCTGCTGCTACTGGTTGTTCTGTGTACCGGCTGCGTGACCACCACCGACAACGTGTTTACCACACCCCCAGCTCCGCAGGAGGCGCTGGAGCGGCGGGTGGCGCTGGCGCGGCAATATATCGGCCAACGCGACTGGGACAACGCCAAGCGCAATCTGGCCCAGGCGGTGGCTATCGACGATAGCAACGCGGAAGTGCACGAGGCCTTCGCCCTGGTATACCAGAGCACCGGCGAGAAAGAGCTGGCGGAGGAGAGCTTTGAGAAGGCGATCCGGCTGGACCGCAATTTCTCCCGTGCGCGCAACAACTTTGCGGCCTTTCTGTATTCCGAGCAGCGCTACGCTGACGCCGAGAAGCAGTTGGAGCAGGTGGTCAAGGACACGCTGTACACCGGGCGAACGATGGCGTTTGTGAACCTGGGCCTGTGCCGGCAGCAGCTGGACAAACCGGCGGCGGCGGAGGAGGCCTTCAGGCGCGCGCTGGCGATGGATCGCGCCAACTCCATCGCGCTGTTGGAACTGGCCCAGCTGCGCTTTGAGGCGGGCGACCATGCGGAAGCCAACCGGCACTACGGTACCTACCGGACCGCGGTCAGGCCCCAGTCCGCCCGCGCCCTGTGGCTTGGTATCCGTTTGGCCCGGGCAATGGATGATCGCGATGCTGAAAGCAGCTACGCACTGGCTTTAGGCAGCCTTTACCCCGAATCCCCGGAATTCCGGGATTACCAGCGGACGCAACGCAATGGGCAGTAAAGAAGTATTTGCTGAAACGCCCGCCCGGGTTTCACCCGGTGCGATGCTGCAGGCAGCCCGGGAGGCTCGGGGGCTCACCGCCCTGAACGTGGCCGAGCGCCTGTTCTGGCTGCCGGAGTATGTGGCGTTCATCGAGCGCGACGAGTTTGAGCGCCTGCGCCGGCCAGCCTTCGCCCGCGGCTACGTCCGCGCCTACGCCCGCATGCTGGGGCTGGATGAGGCTCTGGTGTTGGCCGGCTTTGACGAGGTCAGGCCGCTGCCCGCAGTGCCATCAGCCAGAGCGCGCAGCGCGCGCCCGCTGCCCCTGCAGCGCACCGGGGTCGGCATTATTTTCGGTCTGGGAGTGCTGGCGCTGCTGGTGCTGGGCCTGTGGTGGGCGCAGTCCGGGCAGGCGGTCGCCGGTCCCGTTTACGGAGGTTGAGGTATGCACAAGCCATCTCCCATAACCCGACGCCGCAGCCGCCAGATCATGGTCGGCTCGGTGCCCGTCGGCGGCGACGCGCCGATCAGCGTCCAGAGCATGACCAACACCGAAACCTGTGACGTAGCGGCAACGGTCGCGCAGGTTCAGGCCATCCAGGATGCCGGCGCCGACATCGTGCGTATTTCCGTGCCCAGCATGGATGCCGCGGAGGCCTTCCGCGAGATCCGCGCCCGGGTCACTGTGCCGCTGGTAGCAGACATTCATTTCGACCACAAGATTGCGCTCAAGGTGGCGGAATACGGTGTCGACTGCCTGCGCATCAACCCCGGCAACATCGGCAACGACAAGAAAGTGCGGGCCGTGATCGACTGCGCCCGGGACAAGGGCATACCCATCCGCATTGGGGTCAACGCCGGCTCCCTGGGCAAGGACCTGCAGCGCAAGTACGGCGAACCCACCGCGGAAGCGCTGGTGGAGTCCGCGCTGCACCACGTGGATATCCTCGACCGCTTCAACTACCCCGAGTTCAAGGTCAGTGTGAAGGCCTCCGACGTGTTCATGGCGGTAGCTGCCTACCGCCTGCTGGCAAAGCAGATCGAGCAGCCGCTGCATCTCGGCATTACCGAGGCCGGCGGCTTGCGCGGCGGTACCGTGAAGTCGGCGGTGGGCCTGGGCATGCTGTTGATGGACGGCATTGGCGATACCATTCGCATCTCGCTGGCGGCAGACCCGGTGGAGGAAGTGAAGGTCGGCTTCGAGATCCTCAAAAGCCTGAAGCTGCGCGCCAACGGAATCAACTTTATTGCCTGCCCCAGCTGCTCGCGGCAGAATTTCGATGTGATTGCGACCATGAACATGCTCGAACAACGCCTGGAGGACATCCGTACGCCGATGGATGTGGCGGTGATTGGTTGCATCGTCAATGGCCCCGGCGAAGCGCGCGAGGCCGACGTGGGCCTCACCGGCGCCAGCCCCAGCAACCTTATTTATATCAATGGCGAGCCCGATCACAAGGTCAGCAACCAGGGCTTTGTCGACCACCTGGAGCAGGTTATCCGCCAGCGCGCGCTGCAGCTGGAGCAGGAACGGGCCGCCGAGGACGCCAGGCTGATCGCCCGGTCACCGGCCTGACCGCATGATGTCGCAGGAGATCAGTTGACTACCATTCGTGCCATCCGGGGAATGAACGACATTCTCCCCGAAGAGAGTGTTGCCTGGCAGTATCTGGAGTCCGCCATTGCCGCGGTGTTGGACAGCTACGGCTACGGCGAGATCCGCCTGCCGATTGTGGAGCAGACGGCCCTGTTCCGGCGCTCCATCGGCGAAGTCACGGACATCGTCGAGAAGGAGATGTACAGCTTCGACGACCGCAACGGCGAGAGCCTGACCCTGCGCCCGGAAGGCACCGCGGGCTGCGTCCGCGCGGCGATCCAGAACAGCCTGCTGGGCGTGCCCCAGCGGCTCTGGTACAGCGGCCCCATGTTCCGCTACGAACGTCCGCAGAAGGGCCGCCAGCGGCAGTTTCACCAGGTGGGCGCCGAGGCCTTCGGTATCGCCACCCCGGATATCGACGCCGAGCTGATCCTGCTCAGCGCCCGCCTGTGGCGGCTGCTGGGCGTTGCCGACCATGTGCAGTTGCAGATCAATTCCATTGGCAGCAGCGGCGCGCGCCAGGCCTATCGCACGGCGCTGGTCGATTACCTGACCGGCCATCGCGAGGCCCTGGACGAGGACAGTCAGCGACGGTTGCAGAGCAACCCCCTGCGGATTCTTGACAGCAAGCATCCCGGCACCCGGGAAATACTGGCGGACGCGCCGGTGCTGACGGATTACCTGGACGCTGAATCCCGGGCGGATTTTGCCAGGCTGGGTGAACTTCTGCAGGCGGCATCGGTCCCCTATGTGGTCAATCCGCAGCTGGTGCGCGGACTGGACTACTACAACAAGACCGTGTTTGAGTGGGTGACGGACAAGCTCGGCGCCCAGGGCACCATCTGCGCCGGCGGCCGCTATGACGGACTGGTCGAGCAGCTGGGCGGCAAGCCAACCCCGGGCGTCGGCTTTGCCCTGGGCAAGGAACGCCTGGTCCTGCTGCTGGAGGCGCTGGCGGTGGCCCCGCCGGTGCCTGCGGCTGCGGATATCTATGTGGTCAACGCCGGTACCGCGGCGGAAGTGGCCGCCGTGGCAGCGCTGGAAACGCTGCGCGATGCCCTGCCTGCACTGCGTATTGTGCAGCACACGGGCGGCGGCAGTTTCCGCAGCCAATTGAAAAAAGCCGACAAGAGCGGGGCTCGCTGGGCCCTGATCTGGGGTGAGGACGAGGTCGCGTCCGGCACCGTGACCGTCAAGTCACTGCGCGAGCAGGGGCCACAGGAGTCCATGGTGGTAGCGGATCTCCCCAACTACCTGGCACAACATTCAGCGCCATAACAGGAAAATCAAGGAACCGGATCGTGGAATCATATCGGACAGAAGAAGAGCAGGTTGAAGCACTCCGCCGCTGGTGGAACGAGAACGGCCGCTCAACCATGTTTGCCATTGTGCTTGTGCTGGCGGGGGTGTTCGGCTGGCAGGGCTGGCAGCGCTATGAAGCCCAGCGCAGCGCCAGCGCCTCGGACCTGTATCAGCAGATGCTGGAGGCCGTATCCATGGCCGAGCAGGGGGTTGTGAATGGCGCTCCCGCTGAACGGCTCGCCAGCCAGTTGCGCAACGACTATGGCGGTACGACCTACGCCCAGTTTGCCGCACTGCACCAGGCTCGCATGGCAGTAGCTGGCGACGATCTCGACGCCGCGGAGAACCACCTGCGCTGGGTCCTCGGCAAAGCGGGCAGCGGCAGCGATACCGCCATGGTGGCGCAGCTGCGGCTGGCACGGGTGCTGGCGGCCCGGGGTGAGACCGAGCAGGCGCTGAAACTGCTGGCACCCGCCAGTGGCGACACATTCCCCGCAGCCTCGGCACTGGCCCGCGGCGACGTGCTGGCAGCGGCCGGTCGCGACGCCGAGGCACTGGCTGCCTACCGCGACGCCCAGGCCCTGGTGCAGGAGTATCCCGGCCAGCTCGATCTTTTGACCCTGGAGGCAAAAATCCAGAGCCTGGTCGCCGCTGGCGGGGAGGCGGGCGCATGATGACGCTATCCGCACGCTGGGGCGCCCTGCTGCTGTCGGCTCTGCTTGTCAGCGGCTGCAGCACCATGAAAGGCTGGTTTTCAATTGATGATGACGAGGACCCGCGGCAGCCCGTCGAACTGCAGGACATTGAGGAAACCGTCAAGGTCAAACGCCTCTGGTCCACCGGCATCGGGAACGGTCAGGGCGACGGCCTCTACCGCATTGAGCCGGTCATTGGCGGCGAGCGGATCTACGCCGCTTCCGCCGATGGCGAGGTGCAGGCACTGGAGCGCAGCAACGGCCGTCGGATCTGGAGCCGGGACCTGGAGATGCCGATTTCCGGCGGTGTCGGCCTCTATGGTGACAACCTGTTTCTCGGCGGCAGCGATGGTTTTGTGCTGCGTCTGGACGCCGCTACCGGGGAGACTCGCTGGCGCGCGCGGGTAACCGGGGAAGTGCTGGCCCCGCCCCAGGGCAATGGTCGTGTGGTCGTGGCCCAGACCTATGACGGCAAACTGCACGGTCTGGATTTTGCCTCCGGCGAACGGCTGTGGACCTATGACAGCAACATGCCGGTACTGACCATTCGCGGCACCAGTACACCCATATTCCGCGACAGCATGGTGCTGGCGGGCTTCGCCAATGGCAAGGTGCTGGGATTTGATGCCCGCACCGGCGGTGTCGAATGGGAGGCCAGGGTGGCTATCCCCCAGGGCCGTTCGGAGATCGAACGCATCGTCGATATCGACGGCACCATGGTGGTGGTGGGCAACGAGGTGTTCGCAGCCAGCTACCAGGGCAATCTCGTCGCGATCGAGGCCAGTAGCGGGCGCAAGCTGTGGGAGCGTCCGGTGTCCTCCGTGTCCGGCGTGTCCCAGGGCTTCGGCAATGTCTATGTCGCGGACGAGGATGGCACGGTATTCGCGTTCCAGCGCAATGGCCGGGGCCAGCGCTGGAGTCAGGACGCGCTGGGCTGGCGCGGCCTCGGCCGCCCGGTAACGGCCAGCAGCTACGTCGCGGTGCCGGATTTCGAGGGCTACGTTCACCTCCTGTCGCAGGTGGACGGCAGCTTTGTCGGCCGCTTTCGTGCCGACAGCAAGGGCATCAGTGCCGATATGCTCAACGATGGCAACATACTCTATGTGTATGGCAACGGTGGCAAGCTGCAAGCCTATGAGCTGAGTGCCACAACCAGGTAAATGCAATGGTTCCGGTGATTGCCCTGGTCGGGCGTCCCAATGTGGGCAAATCGACCCTGTTCAACCAGCTGACCCGCAGTCGCGACGCGCTGGTGGCAAACCTCTCGGGTCTGACCCGGGATCGCAAGTACGGTGAGGCCCGTATCGGCTCGCGCCGTTTCATCGCGATTGACACCGGTGGTATCAGTGGCGATGAAATGGGAATCGAGGCGCAGATGGCCGGGCAGTCCCTGCTGGCCATCGAGGAGGCGGATGCCGTTCTCTTCCTGGTGGATGCCCGGGAGGGCCTGAACGCCGCGGACGAAGCCCTGGCGCGCCACCTGCGCCAGCGCAACAAGTCCTTTCACGTGGTAGTGAACAAGATCGACGGGCTCAACGAGGACGTCGCGCTGGGCGATTTCTACGCCCTGGGCGTCGAGCATCTGTTCGCCATCGCTGCCTCCCACGGCCGCGGCGTGCGGCAGATGATCGACGATGTGCTCGCGACCTTCCCCGAAGCGGAAACCTCCGCCCACGCAGAGTTTGATCACCGTGACAGTGTCCGGGTGGCCATTGTCGGCCGTCCCAATGTCGGCAAGTCCACCCTGGTCAATCGTCTGCTGGGGGAGGAGCGGGTTGTGGTCTACGACGAGCCGGGCACCACCCGCGACAGTATCTACATCGACTACGAGCGCGACGGGCAGCGCTATACGCTGATTGATACCGCCGGGGTGCGGCGGCGCAAGAATGTGCGCGAGACGGTGGAGAAGTTCTCCATCGTGAAAACCCTGAAGGCCATCGATGACGCCCACGTGGTGCTGCTGGTCATGGATGCGCACGAGGGAATCGTCGACCAGGACATGCACTTGCTGGGGCACTGCATCGACGCGGGGCGCGGGCTGGTGCTGGCGGTGAACAAGTGGGACGGGATCGAGCCGCATCAGCGCGACTGGATCAAGACCGAGCTCAATCGCCGCCTGATCTTTGCCGACTACGCCGACACCCACTTCATCTCGGCGCTGCACGGTACCGGGGTCGGGCTGCTGTATAAATCGATTCTCGCCGCCCACAGCTCCGCCACCCGCAAGCTCAATACCAACCAGCTGACCCGGATTCTCGAGGGCGCCGTGTTCGACCATGCGCCGCCGATGATCAACGGCCGCCGCATCAAGCTGCGCTACGCTCACCCCGGTGGCCAGAACCCGCCGCTGATCATCATTCACGGCAACCAGACAGCCAGTGTCCCGAACAGTTACCAGCGCTATCTGGAGAAGGTGTTCCGGCGCGAGCTCAAGCTCACCGGCACGCCAGTGCGGATCGAATTCCGAACCGCCGAGAATCCCTTCGAGGGCAAGCGCAACCAGCTCACCCAGCGCCAGGTCCAGCGCAAGCGGCGGCTGATGGCACACGTGAAAAAGAACGAGAAGAACAAGAAACGCTGAGGGAGGCGCTGTGACCAAGCCTGATCTCGACAGCCGCGCCCATATCGAAGCCTTCGTTGACCGCTTCTACGCCAAACTGCTGGTGGACCCCCAGCTGGCGCCGATATTCCTCGATGTAGCGCACATCGATCTCGCGGTACATCTGCCCCATATCAAGGATTACTGGTGCAAGCTGCTGCTGGGCGAACGTGGCTACAGTCGCCATACCATGGATATCCACCGTCGCCTGCATCGTTTGCGGCCCCTGCAGGCAGAGGATTTTCAGCGCTGGCTGGCACTCTTCACCGCCACGGTGGATGAACACTACAGTGGTGAGCGGGCCAGCCGCGCCAAACAGCTTGCTGCCACCATTGCCGCCAACATGCAGCAGAGCCTGCCCTGAGGAGAAATTTTCAGCAACGGCTTGCACTCTCCGGTTTTGGTGTTATAGTTAGATATAACACCATAGCATTGAGGTTAAGGAGATGCTCATAAACTTACGGCGCAAGCGTCTGCTGGTCAGTCCCAACGGTATCCTGCCCGTGGCGGCATTGTTTATGCTGGCCGCGCTGCTGCTGGCACTGCCGCGGCTGGCGCTGGCGGAAGATGCGATACAAGTGCAGCGGGTGGCAGGCCTGGACGTCAACGAGGTGCTGGTCCACGGCGCCATCGAGGTGGAAATCAGTCAGGGCGACACCGCGGAGCTGCTCCTCCGGGGGCGCCAGAATGAGCTGGAGCCGCCGCCGTTCCACGTGCGCGAGCGCACCCTGGTGCTGGGCCTCCCCGCCGGGGACCGCAGCAGCAGGATCAAAGATGTGCAGTACAAGCTGACCCTGCCGACCCTCGCGCGCCTGCAGCTGCTTGGCTCCGGCGATGTCTTTGTCCGCCCTTTCACCACACCGGCATTGTCGGTCATGGTCGATGGCAGCGGCGATGTGCGTCTGTACGACCTCGACAGCGGCAGTGTGCGCTTCGATATGCGTGGCAGCGGCGACATCCAGGCCGCCAACGTGCAGGCCGAGTCGGTGCGCCTGACCCTGACCGGTTCCGGCGACATCCAGCTTGGGCAGGTCGTGGCCGAAAGCATCGAGGCAGTGGTCAATGGTTCGGGTGATCTCAGCATTGGCAAGGACAGCCGCAGCGGCACTACCGGAATCAACGTTGTCGGGTCCGGCGATGTCAATTTTGCCGGCCTGGATAGCACTGAGGCGGAGATCAATATCGTCGGCTCGGGTACCGCCAGGGTAGGCGAGGTCCGTGCCCTGGATGTGACCATCATGGGTGGCGGAGATGTTTATTACCGCGGCGATCCCGACATCGACCAGACCATATTCGGCTCCGGCCGCCTGCAGCGGAAATAGCACGCGTGGAGTGGAATGACAAACAGCCTATTTACCGGCAGCTGCGCGACCTGGTAGTGGAGAGAATCATGGATGGAACCTTCGCCGAAGGCGAGGCCGTGCCCTCGGTCAGGCAGGTAGCTACCGACTACCAGATCAACCATCTCACCGTGGGCAAGGCCTACCAGGAGCTGGTCGATATCGGCCTGCTGGAGAAGCGGCGGGGCCTGGGCATGTATGTAACCGATGGTGCCCGGGCGGCCCTGACCGAAGATGAGCAGGGCCGTTTTTACAGTGAGGAAGTGCCGGCTTTTGCCGAGCGGGTGCGGGCACTGGGGCTGGATATGGACGATGTGGCGGCGCGGCTGCTGCAACAGGGGGAGGAATCATGACTACTGCAGTCGTCGCGGCCCGGGGGCTGCAGCGCAGGTTTGGGGAGCAGGTGGCGGTGGCGGGCGTTGACCTGCAACTGGAGCCAGGCACGGTGCTGGGGCTGATCGGTCCCAACGGGGCGGGCAAAACGACGCTGTTGCGTTCCCTGCTGGGGTTGACCCGGTGCGAGGGTGATCTGGCGGTGCTGGGGATGGATCCGCGGCGGGATCAGGCAAAACTGATGGAGCAGGTCTGCTTCATCGCCGACACCGCGGTGCTGCCGCGCTGGATGACCGTGCAGCAGCTGCTGGACTATGTGGCGGGAACCCATCCCCGCTTCGACCGCGCCCACACCGAACATTTGCTGGCCGCGACCGAGGTACAGCTCAAGCGCCGCGTCAGCGAGCTCTCCAAGGGCATGACCGTGCAGCTGCACCTGGCGCTGGTGATGGCGATTGACGCCCGCCTGCTGATTCTGGACGAGCCGACTCTCGGCCTCGATATCCTGTTCCGCAAGCAGTTCTTTGAGCAGCTGCTGAACGACTATTTCGACCAAGAGCGCACCATTGTGATCTCGACCCATCAGGTGGAGGAGGTGGAAAACATCCTCACCCATGCCATGTTCATGAATCGGGGCAGGGCGATCCTCTGCGATTCCATGCTGGCGCTGCAGGAAGAGTATCTCGAGCTGCGCGCGGTAGGCGCCGCCGTCGCCCGCGCGGAAGCGATTCCCCATGTCGGCCAGCGCCCGCTGTTGGGCGGCAAGGCCCTGATTTATCAGGGTATTGGGCGCGAGGCTCTGGAGCCCCTGGGGGAGGTGCGCGCGCCGTCACTGGCGGATCTGTTTGTGGCCAAGGTAGGGGAGGACAACAGCCATGTCTGATCATGGGTCGGCGCGCTGGTTTACCCTGGTGCAGCGCGAGTTGCAGGAATACCGGGTATCCCTGGTCTGGACTCCTCTGGTGCTGGCGGGTGCGTTGGCGGTTCTGATGCTCGCCGGCGTGCTGGTAGCCAACCAGTTCAGTAACCTGGGCCAGATTATGCTGCAGGCGGTAATGCAGGAGGAATCCAGTGAGGGCCTCAATCTCAAAATTGGCGTGGTCGTCAATGGTAACGGCAAGCAGGTAACCGTAGTCGCCACCGAAACCGGTGCCGAATCCGCTGCACTGGACGGCCCGGTGCGGGAGGATTACCAGATAGAAGCGGCGCCGGAACTGGCAGACGAGCAACTCTGGGACTTCTCTGCGGACTGGACCTTCTCGCCGGTGGTGCCGGTTGCCGCGGACGGCAAAGGCAATGGGGCGGCTCCGGTAGACAGTCTCAACCCCTTGCTGCACGGGGTGCATGTGTTCATGTTGCTCATCCTGGTGTTTGTGAGCTTCAACTACCTGCTGGGCTGCCTGTACCACGACCGCAAGGATCGCAGCATTCTGTTCTGGCGCTCCATGCCGGTCTCCGTCCGGGATGAGGTGCTGGCGAAACTCGCTGTTGCCCTGCTGGTGGCGCCGGCCATTTTTATCGCCGCATCCCTGCTGGCGCAGCTGGCCACGGTCTTGCTGGCCATGCTGCTGGTACTGCGTATGGACCTGGACCCCTTTGCAGTGGTGCTGAGCCATATCCAGTTCGGGCGTCTGCTGCTGGATCAGCTCGGCGGCTGGCTGCTGACTTCACTGTGGGTGCTGCCGGTCTATGCCTGGGTGCTGCTGGCTTCGGCGGGGGCCAGGCGCTCGCCGTTCATGCTGGCGCTGACGCCGGTGCTGGGCCTGGTACTGCTGGAAGCACTGCTGTTGGGCAGTAGCCACTTCGGCAGCGCGGTCATGAACCACCTGCCGCATTACGACAGTGGCCGCAGCGCGGTGGGTTTCTATCTCCTGGGTCCAGACTGGGCCAATCTGGACTTCCTGGGCCTGGTGCTGGGGCTGCTGGCAGGGACGGTACTGCTGGCGGCGACGATGTGGCTGCGGCGCTATCGTTGGGAGATCTAGAACTATTTTCGAAATGAATAGTAAAAATATTTTCTATTTATTTCAATTATAGTGCTGGGCTCTCTAAGATACCTCCATCCTGTCCTGAAACAGTCGAGGCCTCCCATGTCGGATTATCTGCAAGACGTCGCTTCCTTCACCACTCTGCGCGCCGCGCAAAACGGTACCTGGAACAATATAAACCCCGAATACGCCGCCCGCATGAAGCTGCAGAACCGCTTCCGCACGGGGCTCGATATTGCCCGCTACACCGCCGCCATCATGCGCCGGGACATGGCGGAGTACGACGCCGACAGCAGCCAGTACACCCAGTCCCTGGGCTGCTGGCACGGCTTCATCGGCCAGCAGAAGCTGCTGGCGATCAAGAAGCACCACGGCACCACCAACAAACGCTACCTGTACCTGTCGGGCTGGATGATCGCCGCCCTGCGCAGCGAATTCGGCCCGCTGCCGGACCAGTCCATGCACGAGAAAACCTCGGTACCCGCACTGATCGAAGAGTTGTATACCTTCCTGCGCCAGGCTGACGCCCGCGAGATGGGGCACCTGTTCCACGATCTGGATGCCGCCCGCGCCGAGGGTGACCAGGTCAGGGAAAAAGCTGTGCTCAATGCCATCGACAACTACGAAACCCACGTGGTGCCGATTATTGCCGACATCGATGCCGGTTTCGGCAACGAGGAAGCGACCTATCTGCTGGCGAAGAAAATGATCGAGGCCGGTGCCTGCGCCATTCAGGTGGAAAACCAGGTTTCCGATGCCAAGCAGTGTGGTCACCAGGACGGCAAGGTCACTGTTCCCCACGAGGACTTTCTGGCCAAGATCAACGCCATCCGCTACGCCTTCCTCGAACTGGGCGTTGACGACGGCGTCATCGTCGCCCGCACCGACTCCCTGGGTGCCGGCCTGACCCAGAAGATCCCCGTATCCCGCGACGCCGGTGACCTGGCGCATATGTATAACGCTTTCCTGGAAACAGAAGTGGTGGAAAGTGCCGACGATGTGCGCGAGGGCGACGTGGTGATCAAGCAGGACGGCAAGCTGGTGCGTCCGGTGCGCCTGGCCAACGGTCTCTACCGTTTCCAGGACGGCACCGGCGAAGCCCGCTGCATCCTGGATTCCATCACCAGCCTGCAGCACGGCGCCGACCTGCTGTGGATCGAGACCGAGAAACCCCATATCGGCCAGATTGGCGGGATGGTGGACGAGATCCGCAAGGTTATTCCCAACGCCAAGCTGGTGTACAACAACTCACCGTCTTTCAACTGGACCCTGAGTTTCCGCCAGCAGGTGTTCGATGCCTGGAGCAAGGAGGGCCGGGACCTGTCTGCCTACGACCGCGACCAGCTGATGAGCGTCGACTACGACGGCACCGAGCTGGGGCTGGAGGCCGACCGTCGCATCCAGACCTTCCAGGCGGATGGCTCGCGCGACGCGGGGATTTTCCACCACCTCATCACCCTGCCGACCTACCACACTGCGGCCCTGTCCACGGACAACCTGGCCAAGGGCTACTTCGGCGAGGAAGGGATGCTGGCCTACGTGCAGGGCGTGCAGCGCAAGGAGATTCGAGAGGGCATCGCCTGTGTCAAGCACCAGGACATGGCCGGCTCCAACATGGGCGACGACCACAAGGAATACTTTGCCGGGGAAGGCGCGCTCAAGGCCGGCGGCAAGGACAACACGATGAACCAGTTCGGCTAACCGAAGGGGTCATCCACCGAATGGGCCGGCTGGGTAAACCAGTGCGGCCCTTTTTCTGTCATGTAGAAATGGTCCTCGTGGCGCACGCCGAAGGCGCCGGGCACGCAGATCATCGGCTCGTTGCTGAAGCACATGCCCGCCGCCAGCGGGGTGTCGTCGCCGCGCACCAGATAGGGCCATTCGTGGATGTCCAGGCCAATGCCGTGGCCGGTGCGGTGCGGCAGGCCGGGCAGGGCGTAATCGGGGCCGAGGCCCGCCGCCGTCAGCACCGCGCGGGCGGCGTCGTCGACGCTGCCGCAGGGCACGCCGATCTGCGCCGCGCCGAACGCCGCCAGCTGCGCCGCCTGTTCCAGGTTCCAGATCTCCCGCTGCTGGGCAGTCGGTTCGCCAAAGACGTAGCTGCGGGTGATGTCGGAGATATAGCCGTGGAGCTGGCAGCCGGTGTCGATCAGCACCATGTCGCCCTCGTCCAGGGTCTTGGGCTGGGCCACGCCGTGGGGGAAGGCGCTGTCCGGGCCGAACAGCACGATGCAGAAATACGAGCCCGCCGGGGCGCCGACCTGGCGGTGGGCAGCATCGATGAATGCGCTTACCTCAGTGGTACTGATGCCCGGACGCAGAATGCGCGCAACTGCCCGGTGCACCTCCAGAGTCATGTCCTTGGCCCGCTGCATCAGGGCCAGCTCGGCGGCGGACTTGTACATGCGGCAGCCGGCGGTGACCGCTGTGGCGCTTTGAAAGTGGCAGTCCGGGGCCGCCTGCTGCAGGCCGCCGGCGATGAAGAAGGGTGCGGATTCGTCGATCCCGACTTCGCGGGCGCCGCTATTCGCCAACAATCGGGCGCAGAGCTGGTAGGGGTTTTCATGCTCTTCCCAGCAGTGCACCTCGCCGGGCACCCGCAGGAAACCCTGCAGTGTGCCAAGCTCGAACGCCGGAGCGATGTATACGGGCTCGCCAGTGGCGGGCACCAGCGCCCCTACCAGGCGCTCGCTGGCGGACCAGCGGGTACCGGTAAAATAGTACAGGTTGGTGCCGGCGTTCAGGTAGACCGCATCCAGCCCGATGGCTTGCATCAGGGCCTGGGCCTGAGCCAGCCTGGCGGCAAACTCGCTGTCTTCGATGGGGGTGCTGCCTGCGGTCATATCCTGCAGGCGGGCCAGTTCGGTAGCGGCATCGGAGCCGCCTATGCCGTGGGTCATGGGAGTCCTCGTTGGCGTTGGCGTGGCGGTCGGCTATCCTGACTGCCGGTGTAGTGGAATGATAGTAGCGGGATGATAACTGCAGGGGCTGCAGGGGGAAAGCGGGATGCGGTGGACAAATATTGATCAGCAGCTGTGTTCGGTGGCGCGCGCGCTGTCGGTGGTGGGGGAGCGCTGGACGCTGCTGATCCTGCGGGACGCCTTTCTGGGTACCCGGCGGTTCGAGCAGTTTCAGCACAATCTGGGTATCACCCGGCATCGGCTGTCGGAACGCCTGGGCAAGCTGGTGGAGCAGGGCGTGCTGGTCAAGGTCCCCTACTGCGAGCGCCCCCCGCGCCACGAGTATCGGTTGACGCGCAAGGGCCTGGGACTGTATCCGGTGCTGATGAGCCTGGCGCGCTGGGGCGACGACTGGATGGCCGGCGACGAGGGCGTGCCGCTGGAGTATGTGCATCGCGGCTGCGGCAAACTCACCCGGCCGGTGCTGGCCTGCAGCGAGTGCGGCGAACCCCTGCGCCCGGAGGGGGTTACCCCGCAGCCCGGGCCGCCGCTCGAGACCCTGGCTCAGGAGTTGGGCCGACAGGGGGAGAAAGGCCTCTCCATCCCGGCCCTCATCGGCCGTTCACGCCCCCCGGAATAGGCCGCCGGGCACCGCCCATTTGTATGAAAAAGTTACATTGGCGGGAACTTTAACTTTGCGTTTGAGCGCGTAGACTCTGCGGTATTACAAAAACATCCCCGAAGGAACCCGCAATGACACATTTCAGAAAGACCATTCTCGCAGCGGCAGTCGTCGCCCTGGTGCCGTCAGTTTCCCATGCCCAGCTTGAAGAGGTGCTGGTAACCGCGACCAAGCGCGAGGCATCGGCCCAGGATCTGCCCTTCTCCATCAACGCCCAGTCGGAAGCGGATATTCGCCGTACCGGCGCTACCAATCTGGAAGAGCTGTCGCGCAACGTCGCCGGCCTCGCCATCCAGAACCTGGGTCCGGGCCAGAGCCAGGTCTCCATCCGCGGTGTGTCAGCCGGCCAGGTGGTGCGCGACCAGCCCGGGGTGAAGGAGCAGGTGGGTGTTTACCTCGACGAAACCGTGATTTCCCTGTCGCTGTTTACCCCGGACCTGGACCTGTATGACCTGAACCGGGTCGAGACCCTGCGCGGCCCCCAGGGCACCCTGTTCGGCTCCGGCTCCGTGGGTGGCACGATTCGCTTTATCACCAACCAGCCGGATTTCGAGGAATTCAGCGGTTCGGTGGAAGCCAATCTCAACACCATTGAGGACGGTGATGTGGGCGGCCACTTTAAGGGTATGCTGAATATCCCCATGAACGACAGGGCGGCCCTGCGCATTGTCGGCTACGGCACCGAGTACGGTGGCTGGGTTGACGCCCTGCGCGAAGACGGCAGCTTCAAGGAAGACGTCAACAGCGGCGGCCGCTACGGTGGCCGCATTGCCCTGGCGCTGCAGCCTACCGACAACCTCACCATCACCCCGCGTATCGTGTTTCAGAGCATCGAGACCGATGGTTTCAACCGCGAGGAAGTGTACAACCTGTTTGCCAACCCCTTCACTACCACTCGTCCGCCGGTGCGGCTGGGGGAGCGCGAGCAGTACCTGCGCCTGGACGAGGCGTTTGAAGACGACACCATGATCGCGGACCTGGTGGTCAACTGGAGCCTGGATAACGTCGACGTAACCTACGTCGGCAGCTATGTGGACCGGGAAATCCTCGCCAGCCGCGACGCCAGCGCCCTGACCGGGTCGGTCTCGGTGGATCTCGGTTTTCCGGCGGACGCGGTGCTGATCCCCTCCAACCTGCGCGACAGCACCGACCTCCAGCAGACCACCCACGAACTGCGCCTGGCGTCCAATGCCGACGGGCCGTTCAACTGGGTGGTCGGTGGCTTTTTCTCCGACGTGGAACGGGAGTATGTTCAGCGTCTGCCGACGCCGGGCTACGATGCGGTCACCGATGCGGTGCTGGGCGCAGGTACCGCCGACGCGGTGAGCAACGGCTACGGCCCCGACTCTCCGTACAACTCGGACCTGCCCTACGACATCGAACAGATGGCGGTGTTCGGCGAGGTGACCTTTGACATCACCGAGCGCCTGAACATGACCCTGGGCGGCCGCTTCTACGACTTCGAGGAGGAGCGCCGCTTCACCACCGGCGGCCTGTTCTCGAACGGCGACGACCAGGTGGATTCCACCTCCTCGGACGGCTTCAACCCGCGCGTGCTGGTCAGCTACGATGTCAGCGATGAAATGACGGTGAACGCCCAGGCATCCCAGGGCTTCCGCCTCGGTGGGGTGAACGATCCGCTGAACGTGCCTCTCTGTGATGATGGCGACCTGGAGACCTTCGGCGCCTTCCAGGCCTACGACGATGAGACCCTGTGGAACTATGAACTCGGCTTCAAGAGCGAGTTCGACAAGGTGCGCTTCAACGCCGCGATGTTCTACACCGACATCGAGGACCTGCAGGTGACCCTGGATGCCGGTTCCTGTTCCTCGCGGATCAGCTTCAACGTGCCCGAGGCCCACACCCTGGGCGTAGAGTGGGAGCTGACCGCCTACCCGATGGAACTGCTGATGCTGACATTCTCCGGCAGCCTGCTGGAAGCCGAGTTTGATTCCACAGTGACCGACAGCAGCGGCAATGTGCTGGGCGGGGTCGAGGATGGCAACCGGCTGGCGTCAGTGCCCGAGTTCCAGATGGCGGCCTCCGCCACCTACACCTTCCCGGTGAATGCCTTCGGCTCCAACGAGATGTATCTCACGGCGATGTTCCAGCACGTGGGCGAGCGCTACACCCAGCCCAGTGACCAGGTGGCCGGCGCCGGCAACTTTGTCTCCGGCCTGCCGTTCGGTGGTGCTACCGGCGCGGAGGTTACCGCGGTGGATCTGGAGCTGGATGCCTACGAGCAGGTGAACCTCCGGGCAGGGATTGTCTGGGACACGTTTGAGACGGTGTTCTACGTGGACAACGTGACCGACGAAAACGCCCAGCTGTCCTTCGACCGCGAGCGCGGCGGCCGCGCCCGGCTGGCCTATCGCAACAACCAGCCGCGGACCATTGGTGTCACCCTGCGCAAGTTCTTCTGATCAATCGCCGGTAATGTAGGAGCGCACTCTGTGCGCGATCGCCCGCAGAGCGGGCTCCTACAGGGCGGGAAGGTGTGGGAGCCCGCTGTGCGGGCGATCCGCAGTTTAAAGCACCGGCTCGCGGTAACTCTCAATTGACGGGCAGGAACACACCAGGTTCCTGTCCCCATACACATTGTCGACCCGGTTCACCGGCGGCCAGTACTTGCTGCGGCGCAGGGAGGCTACCGGGAACGCTGCCTGCTCGCGGCTGTAGCCGTGCTCCCACTGTTCGGCGGTAACATCCAGCAGGGTGTGGGGGGCGTTGCGCAGGGGGTTGTCCTGCGCATCGAGGCGACCTTCCTGCACCGCGCGGATCTCCTCGCGGATGGTGATCATCGCGTCGCAGAAGCGATCCAGCTCCGCCAGTGATTCCGATTCGGTCGGCTCGATCATCAGCGTGCCCGCCACCGGGAAGGACATGGTCGGGGCGTGGAAGCCGAAGTCCATCAGCCGCTTGGCAATGTCCTCTTCGCTGATCCCACTGGCTTCCTTCAGTGGCCGGATGTCGACGATGCACTCATGGGCCACGGTGCCGTTGCGGCCGGTATACAGCACCGGGTAGTGGTCCCTGAGGCGGTGGGCGATGTAGTTGGCGCTGAGAATGGCGACCCGGGTCGCCTGGGTCAGGCCCTCGGCCCCCATCAGGGCAATATAGGCCCAGGAAATCGGCAGGATGGAAGCGCTGCCCCAGGGCGCGGCGGACACCACGTCGTTGTCAGGCGCCAGCCCCGGCAGCGGCACCACCGGGTGCGAGGGGAGGAAGGGCTGCAGGTGGGCGCCGACACCGATCGGGCCCATCCCCGGGCCGCCGCCGCCGTGGGGAATGCAGAAGGTCTTGTGCAGGTTGAGGTGCGACACGTCGGCGCCGAACCTGCCCGGTGAGGCCAGCCCCACCAGGGCGTTGAGGTTGGCGCCGTCGACATAGACCTGGCCGCCGTGGCGGTGGACGATGTCACAGACGTCCACCACAGTCTCCTCGAACACGCCGTGGGTGGAGGGGTAGGTGATCATGATCGCCGCCAGTTCGCTGCTGTGCTTGCCGGCCTTGGCCTCCAGATCGACCAGGTCGACATTGCCCTGGTTGTCGCACTCCACAATGACCACCCGCATACCCGCCAGGGCCGCGCTTGCCGGGTTGGTGCCATGGGCGGAGGAGGGGATCAGGCAGATGTCGCGCTGCTGGTCGCCACGGCTTTCGTGATAGCGGCGAATCGCCAGCAGGCCTGCGTACTCACCCTGGGAACCGGCGTTGGGCTGCAGGGAAATGGCGTCGTAACCGGTGCACTCCTTGAGCATGTGCTCCAGCTCCGCCAGCAGTTGCTGGTAGCCCTCGGCCTGCTCCGCGGGCGCGAAGGGGTGCATCCCGGCAAACTCCGGCCAGGTGATCGCCAGCATTTCGCTGGTGGCGTTGAGTTTCATGGTGCAGCTGCCGAGCGGGATCATGGCGCGGTTGAGGGCGATGTCCCGGTCCTCCAGCCGGCGCAGGTAGCGCAGCATTTCGGTTTCGGAATGGTATTCGCTGAACAGCGGATGCTGCAGGTAGTCGACCTCGCGCTGCAGCGCAGCGGGAACACCTTCGGCGGCATCGTCCCGCTCGCGACAGCTCGCGGCGGGTGCGCTACCGGTGACTACCGCCAGCAGCTGGTCCACATCCTCCGCCGTGGTGGTTTCGTCCAGGGCAATACCAATCTGCTCAGTGCCGATGATGCGCAGGTTCATGCCGGCTGCCAGGGCGCGCTCGACAATGGCCCCCTGCTCGCCGCCGACGTCCAGGGTCAGGGTATCGAAAAAGTGTGCATTCACCGGCCGGATGCCCGCCGTTTCCAGCCCGGCGGCCAGCAGCCCGGTCAGGCGCTGTACACGCTCGGCGATACGGCGCAGCCCCCCCGGGCCGTGATACATGGCATAGAAAGCCGCCATGATGGAGAGCAGAGCCTGAGCGGTGCAGATATTGCTGGTGGCCTTCTCCCGGCGTATGTGCTGCTCCCGGGTCTGCATCGCCATGCGCAGGGCTTCGTTGCCGTGACGGTCGATGGACACGCCGATGATGCGCCCGGGGGTGGAGCGCTTGTAGGCGTCGCGGGTGGCGAAGAAGGCCGCGTGCGGGCCGCCAAAACCCATCGGTACGCCGAAGCGTTGGGAGTTGCCCACCACCACGTCGGCGCCCTGGGCGCCCGGCGACTGCAGCAGCAACAGGGAGAGGATGTCGGCGGCCACGGCAACCAGGGTGCCGGCCTCGTGAGCGCGGGCAATCAGCGGCTGCAGGTCGCGGACGTGGCCGTAGGTGCCGGGGTATTGCAGCAGCAGGCCGAAGGCTTCGGTGCTGCCCACCAGTTGTTCGGGGTCGCCCACCACCACCTCAATGTCCAGCGCCTCGGCGCGGGTGCGGACCACGGCGATGGTCTGGGGGTGGCAGTCCTCGGCGACCAGGAAGCAGCTGCTGGGGTTCTTCTTGTTGACCCGTTGCAGCAGGGTCATGGCTTCCGCCGCGGCGGTCCCCTCATCGAGCATGGAGGCGTTGGCCAGCTCCATCCCGGTCAGGTCCATGATCACCTGCTGGAAAGTGAGCAGCGCCTCGAGCCGACCCTGGGAAATCTCCGGCTGGTAGGGCGTGTACGCGGTGTACCAGCCAGGGTTTTCCAGCACATTGCGCTGGATGACGGCGGGGGTGAAGGTGTCGTGGTAACCGGTGCCGATATAGGATTTCAGCACCTGGTTCTTGCGGGCGATGGCCTTCAGTCGCGCGATCACCGCCTGCTCGGTCTGCGCGGGTGGCAGGTCCATGGGCCGCTGGTTGCGAATACCCGCTGGTACGGTGGCGTCGATCAGGGCATCGACGCTGTCGAAACCCAGGGTGCGCGCCATCTCCGCCTGCTGTTGGGGCGTGGGCCCGATGTGGCGGCCAATAAATTCCTGATGATGTTCCAGTTCCGGCAGGGAAGGGCGCTTCATGGGGGGGGCTCCGGGGCTGTGGCTGAGGCTGGGCAGGGAGAGGTCTCGAGCAGGCGCGAATGGTAGCAGCCGTGCCCCGCAGCGGCAATAAACTGTACCCTTTCTGACCAGTCTGGCACACTGCCGGGCTGTCTCCCCTGACCCGGAATAAGGAATCTTCATGGAACTGGTGACCCCCGAAGCGTTGGGCCTCCACAGTGGCCAGTTGAGCCGTATTGGCGAACACCTGCGGCAGCGGTATATCGAACCAGGCAAGCTGCCCGGCAGCATCACTCTGGTGGCCCGGCACGGCCAGGTTTGCCTGCTGGACATCGCCGGTGAGCGCGACCTCGAGCGCGGCACGCCGATGACCGCGGATACCATTTTCCGCCTCTATTCCATGAGCAAACCGATCACCTCGGTCGCCCTGATGACCCTGTTCGAGCGCGGCCTGTTCGCGCTGGATGACCCGGTGCACCGCTTTATCCCGTCCTGGCGCGGGCTGGCGGTGCGCAAGGCCGGCGCCTTCCCGCTGTTCGAGACCGTGCCCTGTGAGCGGCCCATGACCATCCGCGATCTGCTGCGCCACACCTCGGGGCTGACCTATGATTTTCTCCGCGAGAGCAACATCGACTACGCCTACCGCAAGCTGCAGGTCGGCAACCCGGCGCCGGGCTATACCCTGCAGGACATGGTCGACCAGCTGGCGCAGCTGCCGCTGGAGTTCTCCCCTGGCAGTCATTGGAATTATTCCCTGGCGACGGACGTGCTCGGGCATCTGATCGAGGTGCTCAGCGGTCAGACACTGCCGGAGTATCTGCAGCAGACCCTGTTCGAGCCCCTGGGCATGGTCGACACCGCTTTTAATATTGCCCCGGACAAGGTGGACCGGCTCGCCTCCTGCTACGAGCGCGATGCCGCCAAAAAATTGGTCTTGAATGACGACGGCCAGGACAGCCAGTTCCGCGACCGGGTGTTCTGGTCCGGGGGTGGCGGCCTCCTGTCCACAGTGTCCGACTATTACCGCTTCTGCCAGATGCTGCTGGGAGGCGGCAGCCTGGACGGCGAGCGGGTCATTGGCTCCCGCACCCTGGAATACATGACCGCGAACCATCTGCCCGGTGGCGTGGACCTGTCCGCCATCGCCATGGGCAGCTTCAGCGAGACCCAGTACGAGGGTGTCGGCTTCGGGCTCGGTTTTGCCAGCAAGATTGATCAGGTGAAGAACGGCAACCCCGCCTCCCATGGCAGCTTCTTCTGGGGCGGCCTTGCCAGCACCCTGTTCTGGGTGGATCCGGCGGAAGAGCTGGTAGTGATCTTCATGACCCAGCTGATGCCCTCGAGCACCTTCAACCTGCGCGGTCAGCTGGAGGCGCTGGTATACGCCGCGCTGGACTGAACAAGGCAGGCTGAGCTAGTCTCAAGGGGTCCGAACACAATAATTGATTACAGGAGGTCTTCATGGGCCCTCTTCGCTCCGTTTCCGCACTGGCGCTGGTGGCATTGCTGGCAGCCTGTTCCGATAGCAGTGACGCCCCGGCAGTGCCGCCAGAGCCACCGCCGCCACCTCCGATCAGCATCGCCACCCCGAACGCGGACCGCTGCGAGATGCTGGATGCAGACAACTGCATGTTCCCCTGGCCCAGCGATGTTTTTACCGTGGCCGACGAAGCGATGGACACCGGCAAGCGGGTCAACCTCAATCAGGAGTCCATGCCCGCCAACAAGCGCGGCGACCGGGTCGACCCCGCGGAGTGGAACCGCAACGACGGCTTCTCTCCCTCGCAGATGATTCTGGCCCAGGTGCCGGGGCTCGACCTGGATGAGACCGGCGCGCCGCCTATCACCGACCTGTCCCTGTCCCTGGAGGCGGACTCCCCGGTGGTCGTCATTCGCGCCAGCACCGGCGAGCAGCACCTGGTGTTTGCGGAACTGGATGCCAATACCGACGACCCGGCCGAGCAGACCCTGATTATCCGGCCCATGGATCAGTTTGAGCGCGGTGAGCGCTATATCGTTGCCCTGCGCAATCTGCGCAATGCCGAGGGGGAACTGATCGAGGCGCCCGAGGTATTCCGCGCCTTCCGCGACGCCACCATCACCGACAATGATGCCATCGAGGCCCGCCGCCCCGACATGGATGCCCTGTTTGCGACGCTGGAGGAAGCGGGCATCGCCCGCGACGAGTTGTACCTGGCCTGGGATTTCACCGTCGCCAGCGTCCGCAATATCACCGAGCGCATCCTGCACATTCGCGATGAGGCCTTTGCCGACCTCGGCGGGGCGGCCCCGGGATACAGTATCGACAGCATCACCGACTTTGCGCCCTGCGACGAGGCTGGCTGCGGCGAGGGCCAGGACGAGCAGATAGCGAGAGAAGTGGCCGGCACCTTCCAGGTCCCGAACTTCCTGGATTCAGAGGATGGCGCGCCCGGTTCGGCATTCTACTATGCTGAACCCGATGACGGCCTGCCGGACCGGCTCAACGGCGACAACTTCTTCAGCGCCAATTTCGTCTGCCGGATCCCGCGCTCGGTAGCGGAGGATTTCGCTGTCTCGCCGCTGGCGGTCGCCCGGCCATCACTCTACGGTCACGGCCTGCTGGGCAGCGTCAACGAGGTCCGGGGCGGCACCCGCCAGAACGTCGACATCATGGCGCTGGACCATGAAATGATGTTCTGCGCCACCGACTGGGCCGGCTTTTCCGGCGCCGATGTAGGCTACGCAATCCAGGTCCTGCAGGACTTCAGCCTGATGCAGGCGTTTTTTGACCGCCAGCAGCAGGGCCTGCTGAACTTCATGTTTCTGGCGCGCTTGCTGAAAAGCGATGCCGGCTTTGTTGCGGATGCGGCGTTCCAGGCCGGGGGTGAGCCCGTGTTTGACAACAGCAGCGTGTTCTACGATGGCAACAGCCAGGGCGGCATCCTCGGCGGCGCGCTGATGGGGGTGATCCAGGATGTGACCCGGGGCGTGCTGGGGGTGCCGGGCATGTCCTACAGTTTCCTGCTCCGGCGCAGTGTCGACTTCGATGCGTTCAAGCCCTTCTTCAGCGGCAGCGGCACCGGGGACGAAGGTGGCGGCTATCCGAGTATCAAGGACCAGAGCTTCCTGCTGTCCATGGCGCAGATGCTTTGGGACCGGGCAGAGTCCAGCGGCTATGTCACCCATATCGAGCGCGAACCGCTGCCGAACACCCCGCAGCACGCGGTACTGCTGCAGGTGGCCTACGGTGATCACCAGGTCAGCATGTGGTCGGCGGAGTTCATGGCCCGCAGCATAGGGGCCCGGCTGCGCATTCCCGCGGTAGAGACCGGCCGCCACCCGGACAGCAATCCCTATTTCGCCCTGGAGCCGGTACCGACGGGGGAGTTCACTGGCTCCGTGTTGACGATCTGGGATGACGGCCCCGTCGATGGCGGCGCCCTGGACGGTGGCACCGCACCGCCACCGGTAACCAATACACCGCCCTTCGAGCCTGAGTTTGGCGATGATCCCCACAGCCTGCCCCGGCGTGAACCCGCGGCGCAGGAGCAGAAATCCGCCTTCCTGCGCCCGGAAGGGGAGGGTCGGTTCGTGGACACCTGTGCCCCGGAACTGCCCTGCACCACCAACGGCTACAGTCCGGGAGGTTGAACCGGGAATTATTAAACAAAAATAATTCTCATTAAGTATTGTAAATACGAATACTTCTCAATAAGATCCCTCCCAATATGATGTTCACCGTTGGGAGGGAATACAATGCAACGCACACTTATGGCGGCCGCCGTCGCCGTGGCACTGCAGGGCACCATCGCAAGTGCCCAGAGCCTGGAAGAAATCACTATTTTGGGCGACCGGGAGCAGGTGAGAAATCTGCCAGGGTCGGCTGCTCTGGTCGACGCTGAACAGATCCGGATCGAAGCGGCGAATGACATAAACCAGTTGCTGAAAACAGTGCCTGGCATCTACATCCAGGAAGAGGATGGCTACGGGTTGCGGCCCAATATCGGTATCCGCGGCGCCACCTCGGAGCGGGCGTCCAAGATCACACTGCTTGAGGACGGGGTCATGATAGCACCCGCGCCCTATTCCAATCCCGCGGCCTATTATTTCCCTACCACTCTGCGCATGTCTTCGGTGGAAGTGCTCAAGGGTGCGCCACTGCTGCGCTACGGCCCCCAGACCACCGGCGGTGTGGTGAACATGATCTCTACTCCGATTCCGCAGGAGAGCGCGGGCAGCCTGAAACTGAGGGCAGGCGAGAACGGTGAAGGCGATCTGCTGGCCAATTACGGCGCCCGTGCCGGCGACTTCGGTTTCCTGATCGAAACCGCCCAGCGTCGCAGCGACGGTTTCAAGGATATCGACCACAGCGGTCGCGACTCCGGCTACGATATCTCCGACTATGTGCTCAAGCTGGGTTGGGAAACCGGGCAGCAGAGCCTGCTGTTCAAGGCCCAGTATTCTGAAGAAATCTCCGATGAAACCTACCTGGGGCTTACCGATGCCGATTTCGCCCGCGATGAGAATCGCCGCTATGGCCTGTCCAGCATTGACGAGATGGATAATGATCACCAGGGTTACAATCTGACCTATCGACTGGCCCTGTCGGAGCGGGTGAAGGCGAGCGCTGTCGCCTACCACAATGAGTTTGCCCGCAACTGGTTCAAGCTCAGCGGTGGCAGCAGCCTGGTCGGCGCTGCCAATGCCGGTGATGCCTTTGCCCAGGGTGTGCTGGATGGCAGCGAAGATATCGCCGGACTGAGCTACAAGAACAACAGCCGCGAGTACGAATCCCGCGGCCTGGAACTGAATTTCGATATTGACCTGGGCGAGCACCAGCTTGCCCTGGGTGGGCGCAGCCATCGGGACGAGATGGACCGCTACCAGCCGCAGGATATCTATGACCAGGTTGGTGGCGAACTGGTTTTTGTCCGCTCGGTACAACCCACTGGTGGCGACAACCGGTTTGAAAAGGCCGATGCCCTCGCCTTTTGGGCCGTAGACAGCTGGCACGCAACCGATGCGCTCAATCTCAACCTGGCCCTGCGCTACGAGGACGTGGAATCCCGGCGTCGACAGTACAGCGATCCGGAGCGGCTGGCCGATCCCAGTGTGCGGGGCAATGACAGCAGCGAATGGCTGCCGGGTGTTTCTCTGGTCTATGACCTGAACCCGAACTGGCAGCTGCTGGCGGGCGTGCACAAGGGCTTCTCGCCCCTGGGCGGCGGAGCGACTTCAAACGAGGACCCGGAAACCAGTGTCAACTGGGAGGCTGGGCTGCGCTATGAGGGCGGCTGGTTTGTCGAAGCCATCGGCTTCTACAGCGATTTCGACAACAAGGCGGAAAATTGTTCCAACGCCAGCCCCTGCAGCAACGGCGCGACTTCCGGTTCTTTTGTCACCGGTGAAGCGGTGATTCAGGGCCTTGAGCTGCAGGCGGGTACCGTCTTTACCCCGGGTGCCATGTCGGTTCCGCTGAATCTGATGTACACCTACACCGACGCCGCAATCAGCGAGGAAAACGCGGCGCTGGGCTTCAGTGATGGCGACAGCCTGGCCTCCGTGCCGGAGAATACGTTCAGCCTGCGCATGGGGCTCGAGACCCGGATTGGCTGGAACAACTACGCGGTGGTCAAGTACATCGACGAGCTGTGCATGAGCATTGGCTGCAACAAAGACGGCGATGCCTTCAACCGCAGCGAGGACCTTTGGGTCGTCGACGTCATCAGCCGCTACGCCCTGACCGACAGCATGGTGGCCTACCTGAGGGTGGAGAATCTGTTTGACGAACAGGCTATCGTGTCCCGCATCCCCGACGGGGCCCGGCCGAACAAGCCGCGGACCGCCTCAGTGGGCTTCGAGTGGAACTTCTGAGTAGCAAATGCCGGTGATGCAGTAGCTTTGCTCACCCGCGGGGCTGTGCACCATCACCTCATCATCGAGGCGCTTGCCCAGCAGGGCGCGCGCCAGCGGTGAATCCATGCTCAGCTTGCCCGCGGCAAGGTCGAACTCGTCCGGGCCAACGATGCGATAGCGGCGTTCGTTGCCGTCATCGTCCTCCAGCGTCACCCAGGCCCCGAAGAATACCTTGCCGGTATCTGCCGGGGCCCGGTCCACCACCGTGAGTTCCTCCAGCCGCTTGCTGAGAAAGCGTACCCTTGAGTCGATTTCCCGCAACCGGCGCTTGCCGTAAATGTAGTCGCCGTTTTCCGAGCGGTCGCCGTTTTTGGCGGCCTCGTGCACCACGTCGGTGACCTGTGGCCGTTCCACCTTCCACAGCTGGTGCAATTCCTGGCGCAGGACACGCTCCCCTTGCGGGGTGATGTAGGCCGAGCCGCGGCGACGGGGAGGACGGTATCTGCTCATCGCGCGTATTCTAGCGGCCCCCGATTCAGTACACTAGCAGTCAATGAGACTCGGGAGCCAAGATGACGAATACCCTGAAAACACTGCTGGCAGGGGCTGCCATGGTCTGCCTGCCCCTGAATGCGGCCGCGGCCTGCATTGAACTGCAGGGCCAGCTGCAGCAGGGCGGACTGGTCTGGGGCCAGGCGGCCGCAGGCAGCACGGTCAGCCTGGACGGCCAGACGCTGGATGTGCTGGCTGATGGCACCTTTCTCGCCGGCTTTGGCCGCAATGCGGCGCGCGCGGCGGAACTGGTGGTGGGCGACTGCCGCCAGAATCTGGCCGTGGCCAGCCGCGAGTACAATATCCAGCGGGTGGAAGGCGTGCCCCAGCAGACCGTGACGCCGCCGCCGGAAGTCCTGGAGCGCATCGCCCGTGAGCGCGAACTGGTCAGCGCCGCCAAGGCGCGCCGACTCGCGCGGCCGGACCTGCTGGCGGATGCGCTGGCGGGCTTCAGCTGGCCGGTGCAGGGGCGCATTTCTGGTGTCTACGGCAGCCAGCGGGTCTACAACGGCACCCCGGGCAATCCCCACTATGGCGTCGATGTTGCGGTACCCACCGGTACAATCGTGCGCGCACCCACCGCCGGCGTGGTGACTCTGGCGGAGCCGGATCTGTTCTACTCCGGCGGCACCATCATCCTCGACCACGGCTACCGCCTGTCGTCCTCCTTCCTGCACCTGAGCAAGGTGCGGGTGGCAGTCGGCGATGAAGTGCAGGCCGGGGACATCATCGGCGAGGTGGGCGCTACCGGTCGCGCCACCGGCCCTCACCTGGACTGGCGCATGGCCTGGCGGAACGAGCGCGTCGACCCGCAGTTCCTGGTGCCACCCATGCCGCAGCCGGCGGCGGCGCACGGTTCTTGAGCGCAGCCTCCTGAGGCCGGCATGTTCCGGCCCGTAAAAATCCGTATAATGCAGCCCCTTCAAAACCCTCAGGACCTGCCATGATCGACGACAAACTGCTGAGTATCCTGGTGTGCCCGGTAACCAAGGCGCCGCTGGAATACGACAAGGACAAGCAAGAGCTGATCTGCAAGGCCAGCGGCCTGGCCTATCCGGTTCGCGACGGTATCCCGGTGATGCTGGAAAGCGAGGCCCGGCAGCTCACTGCGGACGAGAAACTGGGGTAAAGCATGACGGATACCATCTTTGGCAAGATAGTCAGCGGCGAAATTCCCGCGGAGTTCCTCTATGAGGACGAGCACTGCGTCGCGATCAACGACATCAACCCCCAGGCCCCGGTGCATGTGCTGGTGATTCCGAAGCGGGCCATTGCGCGGCTGGTGGATGCGCAGGCGGATGACCAGGCCCTGCTCGGGCACCTGATGCTGGCGGCGGGCAAAGTGGCATCGCAGCTGGGTGTGGACGACGCCTTTCGCCTGATCGTCAACAACGGTGCCGGCGCTGGCCAGACCGTTTTCCACCTGCACCTGCACATCCTCGCGGGCCGCGGTTTTGCTGAAGGACAGATGGCAGGATTCAAATGAAAACAGGCGACATACGCGAAGCTTTCCTGGCCTATTTCGAGAGCCAGGGGCATACCCGGGTGCCCAGTAGTTCCCTGGTGCCGGGCAACGATCCCACCCTGCTGTTCACCAATGCGGGGATGAACCAGTTCAAGGACACTTTCCTCGGCACCGACCCGCGCCCCTATGTGCGCGCGGCCAGCAGCCAGCGCTGCGTGCGCGCCGGCGGCAAGCACAACGACCTGGAAAACGTCGGCTACACCGCCCGCCACCACACCTTCTTCGAGATGCTGGGCAACTTCAGCTTCGGCGACTATTTCAAGCGCCAGGCGATCCAGTTCGCCTGGAGTTTCCTCACCGAAACCCTGGGTCTGCCGGCGGAGCGCCTGTGGGTCACTGTGCACGTGTCCGACGACGAGGCCGCGGATATCTGGCTCAAGGAGATGGGCGTCAGCGCCGAGCGTTTTTCACGCCTGGACGAGGACAACTTCTGGCAGATGGGTGATACCGGCCCCTGCGGCCCCTGCTCGGAAATTTTCTACGACCACGGCCCGCACGTACCCGGTGGTCCACCCGGCAGCGAGGGCGACGACCTCGACCGCTACATCGAGATCTGGAACCTGGTGTTCATGCAGTTCAACCGCGACGCCAGCGGCGAGCTGAACCCGCTGCCCAAGCCTTCGGTGGACACCGGCATGGGCCTGGAGCGCATCGCCGCAGTCATGCAGGGCGTGCACAGCAACTACGAGATCGACCTGTTCCAGGCCCTGATCCGGGATGCCGCAAAGCTGCTCAAGGTGGAGGACCTGCAACACAATTCCCTGCGGGTGATTGCGGACCATATCCGCTCCTGTGCGTTTCTCATTGTCGACGGCGTGCTGCCGGGGAACGAGGGGCGGGGCTATGTGCTGCGGCGCATCATCCGTCGCGCCATTCGCCACGGCAACAAGCTGGGCGCGACCGCCCCGTTCTTTCACCAGCTGGTGGCGACCCTGGCGGCGCAGATGGGCGACGCCTACCCCGAGCTGCTGAAACTGCAGCCGCAGGTGGAAAAGGCGCTGCTGGCGGAAGAGGAGCAGTTCGCCAAGACCCTGGACAACGGCCTGCAGATTTTGCAGGACGCCCTGGCGAATATCGACGGCAATGAAATTCCCGGCGAAGTCGTATTCAAGCTCTACGACACCTACGGCTTCCCGGTTGATCTTACCAATGACATCGCCCGCGAGCGCGGCCTGAACCTGGACGTCGCCGGCTACGAGGCAGCCATGGCCGCCCAGCGTAGCCGCTCCCAGGAGAGCGGCAGCTTCCGGGTGGATTACAATGCAGTGCTTACCCTGGACGGCAGCACCGAATTCACCGGCTACGACAGCCTGGAAGGGGAGGGCACCGTCACGGCACTGCTCTGCGATGGCGCCGAAGTGGAGACACTGAGCGCCGAGCAGCAGGGCGTGGTGGTGCTGGACCGCACGCCGTTCTACGCCGAGTCCGGCGGCCAGGTCGGCGACAGCGGCTACTTGCAGGCGCCGGGCCTGCGCCTGGAAGTCGCGGATACCAGCAAGGCCCAGAGCCAGCACCTGCATCACGTCAAAGTGCTCGAAGGCACGCTGAGTGTCGGCGACAAAGTGCAGGGCCTGGTGGATGGCAGTGTGCGCCAGCGCACCCGCCTCAATCACTCCGCTACCCACCTGATGCACGCGGCCCTGCGCCGCATCCTCGGTGAGCACGTGACCCAGAAGGGCTCGTTGGTGGACTCCGCGCGCCTGCGCTTCGACTTCTCTCATTTCGAGGCGGTGACCGCGGCGGAACTGGCGGAGATCGAGCGCCAGGTCAATGCGCAGATCCGCGCCAATACTCCGGTTACCACCCGCCTGATGGGGATGGACGACGCCATCGCCGCCGGCGCCATGGCCCTGTTCGGGGAGAAATACGGCGAAGAAGTGCGCGTCCTCAGCATGGGCGAGAGTGACTATTCCGTGGAACTCTGCGGTGGCACTCACGTCGACCGCACCGGTGATATCGGCCTGTTCCGCATCGTCTCTGAATCCGGCGTCGCCTCCGGCGTACGCCGCATTGAAGCGGTGACCGGTGCCGGTGCCCTGGACGCCATCGCCCGCACCGAGGCCCAGCTGGACGCGGTGTGCGAGGTGGTCAAGGCCAGCCGCGATACCGCGGTCGCCAGGGTCAGCGCGCTGCGTGCGGAGAGTCGTGAGCTGGAGAAAGAGGTTTCGCGCCTGAAGCAGAAACTGGCGACGGCCGCCGGCGGTGACCTGACCGCCAGCGCAGTGGCGGTGGCCGGGGTGAAAGTGCTGGCGGCGACCGTCGATGGCGCCGATGCCAAGTCCCTGCGCGATACCCTGGACCAGTGCCGCAACAAGCTGGGCAGCAGCGCTATTCTGCTGGCGGCGGTGGATGGTGACAAGGTGGCCCTGGTGGCCGGGGTCAGCAAGGACCTGACAGATCGGGTCAAGGCCGGTGACCTGATGCGCGAATTTGCCGGCCGTCTGGGCGGCAAGGGCGGCGGCCGTCCCGACATGGCCCAGGGTGGCGGCAGCGATGTCGCCGGTCTGGCGGCGGCGCTGCAGGCCGTGCCGGACTGGGTCGCGAACGCGCTGGGCCAGAACGCCTGAGATGAGCCTGATTGTCCAGAAGTTCGGTGGCACCTCCGTTGGCAGTATCGAACGCATTCAGCAGGTCGCCGACAAGGTGGCCCGCTTTCACGCCGAGGGCCACCAGCTGGTGGTGGTAGTGTCCGCGATGAGCGGTGAGACCAATCGCCTGCTCGGGCTGGCCGAGGCAATCCAGGAACAGCCCGTGCCGCGGGAGCTGGATGTGCTGCTCTCCACCGGGGAGCAGGTAACCACGGCGCTGCTGAGCATGGCCCTGAACAAGCGCGGTATAGCCGCAAAATCCTATAACGGCAGCCAGGTGCGTATTCTCACCGACGATGCCCACACCAAGGCCCGCATCCGCGAGATCGACAACCGCCGGCTGCACGCGGACCTGGACGCCGGCCAGGTGCTTGTTGTCGCCGGCTTCCAGGGCGTGGACGAAAACGGCAATATCACCACCCTGGGCCGCGGCGGCTCCGACACCACCGCGGTGGCCCTGGCGGCAGCCCTGCAAGCCGATGAGTGCCAGATCTACACCGATGTCGATGGCGTCTACACCACTGACCCCCGGGTGGTCGATGACGCCCGCCGCCTGAACCGGATCACCTTCGAGGAGATGCTGGAGATGGCCAGCATGGGCTCAAAGGTACTGCAGATCCGCGCGGTGGAATTCGCCGGTAAATACAGTGTGCCCCTGCGGGTGCTGCACAGCTTCAAGGACGGCCCCGGCACCCTGATCACCCTGGAGGATGCGTCACAGATGGAAACCCCGACCATAGCGGGCATCGCCTTCAACCGCGATGAAGCCAAACTCACCGTTCTCGGCGTCCCCGACATGCCGGGTGTGGCCTACCGCATACTCGGCCCGATCGGCGAGGCCAATATCGAAGTGGACGTCATCGTACAGAACGTGGCCGAGGACAACAGCACCGACCTCACCTTCACCGTGGGCCGCGCGGATCTGCCGCGGGCCCGCGCGGTGCTGGAAAAGATCGCCGCCGAGCTCCATGCCCGCGAGCTGCGTTCCGACAGCAAGATCGCCAAGGTGTCCGTGGTCGGGGTCGGCATGCGCTCCCACGCCGGCGTTGCCAGCCAGATGTTCCAGGCCCTGGCGGAGGTCGGCATCAACATCCAGATGATCACCACCTCGGAAATCAAGATCTCGGTCATCATCGAAGAGAAATTCATGGAGCTGGCGGTGCGGGCACTGCACTCATCTTTCGGGCTGGACAGGGAACCTCTGGACGAAAGCGCTGCCTGACTCGCTACTGCAGTTGCGTTTTTCTAGTTCTGAACTACAACTAACAAAGACCCGGGCGCAAGGTAGGCGCCGTTCGGCGCAGCGTTGCCGGACGACAGGAGGCAAGGATCGATGCTTATATTGACGCGCAGAGTAGGCGAATCCCTCATGGTAGGTGACGACATCACCATTACCGTGCTGGGCGTGAAAGGCAACCAGGTGCGCATCGGCGTCAATGCACCCAAGGATGTCGCCGTGCACCGCGAGGAAATCTTCAATCGCATCCATGAGGGAGACCAGGCTCCGCTGCCGGAAGGCGACGCGGGCCACTAAGTCCCTGCACGCGATGCGCCTTCTTCCGATGATAGCCAGCGGACTCTGTCTGCTTGCTTTCGCCGGCTGCGACAGTGGCAACGACGCAGATGCCCCCGGTTCCGGGTACCAGGCGGAGATCATCCGCACCAGCTACGGCGTGGCCCACATCACCGCCGCTGATTTCGGCAGTCTTGGTTATGGCGAGGGCTATGCCGCCGCCGAAGATCACGTCTGCAACATTTCCAGGTCCCTGCTCGAGGCGCGCGGTGAGCTCGCCCGCCATTTCGGCGCCGGTGATGGCGATAAGCACAGCGCCAGTGATGCCGTGGTCCGCGCGCTGGATATCCGCAGCCAGGCCCTGGCCGCTCTGCGCCAGCAGGACAGCGACAGCCAGAATTGGCTGCGGGGCTATGCCGACGGCTACAACCGCTACCTGGGTTCGGTGCAGGGCAACCGCGTCGGCTCATGGTGCGACGGTGAAGAATGGCTGCAGGCCATCACCGACCTGGACCTGATGGCGCGCATGGTCCTGGTGGCCCAGACCCTGCCGCGAATGGCAGGCGCCCTGATTGCGGCACAGCCGCCGGTCGATAGCGCGCCGCCGGTCGACACCGCGGTCGACACCGCGGTCGACGAAGGTCTGCTGGCCCTGGCCGCGGACGCCGCCGCCCTCGACGGTATGGGCTCCAATGCCTGGGCCTTTGGCAAGGCCCGCAGCGCAAATGGCCGCGGCCTGCTGCTCGGCAATCCTCACTACCCGTGGTACGGCGACAGCCGGTTCTGGGAAAAACACCTGACCATTCCCGGAGTGCTGGATGTGTACGGCGTGCACCTGCTGGGGGCCCCCGGCGTTGCCGTCGGTTTCAATCGCGGCGTGGGCTGGAGCCATACCGTCTCGGCCAGCCAGCGTCTGGTTTTCTACCAGCTACAGCTGGTGCCGGGCAAGCCCACTCACTATCGCTATGAAGACGGTGAGCGGGCCCTGCGCCAGGTGAAGGTGGCCGTTCCGGTCAGGCAGGACGACGGCAGCCTCGCCAACCATGAGCACACCCTGTATTTCAGCCACTACGGGCCGATGCTTACCCTGTCCGGCATGCCCTGGACCGAAACCACCGCCTTCACAGCCCGCGACGCCAATGCCGATAATTACAGCCTGCTGGGCCAGTGGCGGGCCATGAGCCAGGCCGAGGACATGGACGCCTTCATCGACGCGCACCGGCAGTGGAACGCCATGCCCTGGGTCAACACCATCGCCGCCAGCGCCGATGGTCGCGCGGTGTACCTCGATAATTCCACCGTCGGCCGCCTGAGCGAGGAAGCGATCGGCCTCTGGCGCAAACGGCTGGCGGCGGATGAGCTAACGGCGCAGGTCTACAGGGAACGCGGTTTTGTGCTGCTGGATGGCAGCGACAGCCGATTCGAATGGCAGAACGATGGAGTCGTTCCCGTTGCCGGCACCGTACCCTTCGAGCGCCGCCCCATGTTGGAACGGGAGGACTACGTCTTCAACTCCAACGACAGCTACTGGCTCAGCAATGCCCTGGCGCCGCTGAGCGGCTATTCGCCCCTGTATGGCCCCGCAGCCACCGCCCGCAGCCTGCGTACCCGCATGAACGTCAAGCTGATCGAGGAGGGCGAGTTCAGCATTTCCCGGATCCAACAGACCTTGTTCGCCAATGAAAGCCTGGCTGCCCGGCTGCTGCAGCCGGGGCTGATGGAGGCCTGTGCCGATGTGGCGGAGCTTGCTGAGGCCTGTGCTGCCATCGGCGAATTCAACGGCCGCTTCAACGAGGACAGCAAGGGCGCACTGCTGTTCCGGGAGTGGCTGGTAAGCTACCCCTACGCAGACAGCATGCGCGCGGGAGACCTGTTCGCAGTTCCCTTTGATCCGGCGCGGCCCGTCGCCACGCCCAACACCCTGGCTGACCCGGAGCTTGCTCTGCAAAGACTTGCAAAGGCCGCCGAGCTGCTGGAGTCCGCGGGCTACGCCGTGGACGCGCCGCTCGGTGCAGCCCAGTTCGCCTACCGCGGCGAGCGCCGGATTCCACTCCACGGCGGCAACGGTTACGAGGGCGTAGCCAACCTGATGGTCTCCGATATCCCCGAGCACCCCATCGCCCCGCCGGAGCCGACCCCCGTGGCTGGCAGCCCTCTGCTCACCGATGCCGGCTACCCGATCATCCACGGCAGCAGCTTCATCCTCGCCCTGGGCTTTGACGACGACGGCCCCGTGGCCGAAGCCCTGCTCACCTACAGCCAGTCCGGCAACCCGGAGTCGCCACATTTCAGCGACCAGACCGACCTCTACCGCAACAAGCAGTGGCGCCCGGCACTGTTTGACCGCGCCGCGGTGGAAGCAGACATGCAGTCCAGGCTGGAGCTTATCGGCCCCCGCCGCTAGTTCGGCCCTTTGATTTTACAGTCATTGTGGTATCATGCGCGCCTTCTGGAGAGGTGGCCGAGTGGCTGACCCGGAGCTGGCGAAGCCAGCGCAGGGAGCGCCGGAGGAACGACGGCGACCCGAAGGGCGAGGAGCGTAGCGACGAGTAACGCGCGCCCCGGGAATCCCTGAAAAGAGTTTTGGAGAGGTGGCCGAGTGGCTGAAGGCGCGCCCCTGCTAAGGGCGTATAGGGTAAAACCTATCGAGGGTTCGAATCCCTCTCTCTCCGCCAATATTTGCCCTCAAAGCCGCATGTATACTGGGTCTATATTTTGAAGGGTACACTTTAGGGTACACTTTTGCGTTAACTCGACTTCGTGAGTGCCGACGCTGGCTCTACCGGCTCTACCCACTTAACAATGGGATGGACTCCTCCTCACCCACTTTCGGCATCAAGTGCCACACTGAGTGTGCTGTCCAACAGGGCTCTACCCAACTAACGGGGGACTGGCCGGTTTTCACTAAACCCGATCGATGATGCCTTAGCGGCCCAGAAAGACCCTCAGGCTACACTCAGTTCCGTTTTTCCGGACTGAGGGTGATGGGATCAGATAATGGCATGAAAAGTCCCGGATCCTTGTTCGATGTGTTGCCCACAGCCCGATTGACCGGGTAGAGCGTCAACTTCTCCTTCAGAAAGGACGCCAGCATCAGATCCCCAGGGTCGATGGCCTGGCGGTTATCTATCCACCGAATACATTCCTCCCGCGTTAACATGACGGGCATACGGTTGTGCCAGGGGCGGAATTCGGGCGCGGCTTCCGTGGTAACCAGAGTGCAGGAGAGAAGGGGCGTGTCACCTCCTTCCCAGACGTCCCACAGGGCCGCCACGGCTACAATCTGCTCGTCGTTGGTGATGACCCAGGGCTGCTTCCCTTTGCCCTCCTGGCGCCACTCAATGAAGCTGGACATGGGCACTACGCCGCGCTGGCGCTGAAAGGGACCCCGGAACGCAGGGCTTTTGGTCAGCGACTCGACTCTGGCGTTGAACATGCTGTACCGGGTACTGACCTCTTTCGCCCAAGACGGCACCAGCCACCATCGGGCAGGATCGCCGCGACCTTCGTGCAGTAAAAGGATGTCCTCTGTCGGGGCGATGTTGTAGCGCGGCCCTGGCAGTTGAAGGTCTATCCCCAGGTGATCCAGCAGCCCCTGTAGGCCAGGCGTGTCGGTACTGTTGAAGCGGCCGCACATGGAATCAGTAGACGAAAAGTTTGTGAAGTCAGGGGTGAGTGTACTCCCGAGCGGGCAGGCTGCGCCAACCAGGCAGAACGGGGCCCGCGCGCATTCTGTCCGGGAAACTCCCCATTCCTAACGGGAACACAGCGCACCCAGCCACTTATACTTTACTTATGCATTGTGGAGCACTTCATGCGCCCTTGGCGAGTCTGCCGGTGAGGGTAAAGCGGGCTCTTGGGGAACGTACAGGCGCTGATTTGTTGCCGCTTGGTACCTTGGGCCTTTGGGTTCACCAGAATGATAATTAAGCCATAGCGAGACTGTCTTCCGCCGGTGTTGTCAGGCGTGCCCCTTGCGTTCAGTTGACCCCCATACCTGGAGCCCGACTATGCCAGCATTGCCTCTCACACTTGACCCATGCACTGACTCGAGACATACAAGCCATCCAGGATACGCCGGGGGCGCAGGAAGCCGTCTCCAACGCAAAGCGGACTTACCTGCGCTCAGTAGATAAGCCGGTAGGGGTAGCAGTGCCAACCTTGGACGCGAACATCATAAAATTTTGAAATGGAGGGGGGTTGACACCACTATTCAAATGTCTGTACCTTCGCTTTGGCATTTACGGTATGCCTGCCTCCCCGCCGTGGCGAAGTGTATTCAACCGAGTATTTCAAATCTCATTTTTATTGCAATCTTTGTGGAAAATTAGCAAGGCGGGGTTAGTTTTCCACTGGAGATTGTAATGAAATCGATCACGTATAGCCCTTCTTCGATAGAGAAACTGAAGTCCAGCGCCAAGAAGCTCAGAAATAATCGGGACATGCCGTACGCTGAGGCACTCGATTTTGTCGCCTCAGTTGAGGGTTTCAAGTCTTGGTCACACCTCATGGCTTCGAACAGCATTGTTGATTCCTCTGCCACCAATGCTCGAATTGCGAATTATGCATTGAGTGGCCCCTCTCAGACGCCAGTTATACCCGACCAATTAAGTAATTCACCCATGCTCAAGAAAATACTTAGTTTGGTTGAAAAAAATCGGGGAGATAGATCAGAAAAATCTCCGGAGAGTAGGATCAGCGGCCTGGAACTAGCACAAAAAATTGAAGAACATCTTGAAGAAAACGCGATTTATGCAGCGGAATACTCAAAAATAACAGAGGATTTTGATGTAGACGTCGAAGAAGTGGCAAAGCTAGAGAGTGCATCGAAGCTTTTCAATTCTGAGGAATGGATCAATAACCCTAGTGCGGTTCCTGAGAGCGGCAGGCATTTCATAACAGACGAGCAGACGACTCATAATAACTATCAAGAAATCCTGGTAGCCGTAATCGCGCAGGACTTGGAAGATTCTTTGAAGACGATCGGGAATACTTCCCCGTCGTGATTTTCCAATGATCGCCATTACTCGGCTACCGAAAGGTAGCCGATTAAGCCGGGTGCCATGACCTAAAGATGCACTTTTCTAGCTGACTAACTTATGGGGCATATTTCTGTCTAACCATCAGCAGCAAGGTTCATAGATGAACGAAGAAAAAAATCAATTGAACGCTAGTATTTAAACACATAAATATCGAAACATAGTTTATACTGCTTCATATCCACCCCATGACGAGGAGTT
>NZ_JAUTDR010000011.1 GCF_030649675.1 Haliea sp. E1-2-M8
GTTGTGACAAGTCATGGTGAGAAGTAGCAAGACAGTACAACGCGTGAACAGCGGTAGCAGCTTGATTTACCCCCTTATTTGACAAGACGACGGCGGCGCAAAGCGCGCGTAAGACCGGACTCGGTCAAGCCAGTTTGCCTGGCGACCATAGAGCGTTGGAACCACCTGACCCCATCCCGAACTCAGTAGTGAAACGACGTATCGCCGATGGTAGTGTGGGGTCTCCCCATGTGAGAGTAGGTCATCGCCAGGCTTTAATATCCGCGCCCCGATCAGTCATGGTCGGGGCGTTTTACTGTGACGCGAAAGATATCTACCGCACTACCGCTCACGATTACATAGTTAAACTCCGGTAAAGGTTTGTGCTCGATAAACCAAGGGTGTCCGCCACTGGGGCCGTGAACTGAACTACACTCTCCGGTGCTACTTTCCAGGAGCCCCACCATGGCGAATCCACTGACCACGCTTGCCAGCCCCTTCAAGCTGGGCTCAATGCAGCTCAAGAACCGGATGGCAGTCATGGCCATGGGCGTCAACCTTGCGGAGGAAGATGGCAGCTGCGGGGACCGTATTATTGCTTTTCACGAGCGCCAGGCCCAGGGTGGCGCGGGTCTGGTTATCCTGGGCTCCACCGGCGTCAGCTGGCCCGCCGGCGCCAACCAGCCCTGGCAGACGTCGGTCGCTTCTGATGAGATGATTCCCGGGCTGAAACGCATGGCGGAAGCCTGTCATGCGCACGGGGCCAAGGTTGCGGCACAGCTGCACCACGGCGGCCTGGTGTCCACTGAGGACCGTGTTGCGGGTCGGCCGGTAATGGCGCCATCCATTCCCGAGGAAAAAGCGCCGGGCTTCATCAACGCGTTTCTGCCGGATGAGTTGCGGATGATGTACCGCCCGTCTCCGGAAACCATCCTCCACCCCATGACCCACGAAGACATTGCCCTGCTGGTCGAGCACTTCGCCGCCGCAGGCCGGCGGGTGCGGGACGCCGGCCTCGACGGCATCGAGATCCACGGCGGTCACGGCTACATTCTGTCTTCCTTTCTGTCCCCGTTTTTCAACAACCGCGACGATGAATACGGCGGCAGTCTGGAGAATCGTGCCCGCCTGCTGCTCGAAGTCTTTGCTGCAGTACGCGCAGCGGTTGGGGCAGACTTCCCGGTATGGGTGAAAATTGACTCCGGTGAGTTCGGGCAGGCCGAAGGTATCACTCTGGAAGACGCCAGGACTACCGCTCGCATGCTGGAACAGGCGGGTGCCGACGGCATTACCGTCAGTGCCTATCACGACACCTCCAATGGCTCCAACCATTCCGAATCGAATATCCCGCATACCCCGGAACGGCTGGTCGGCAACGCCATCGCGATCCGACAAGCGGTGGGTATTCCAGTGCTGACATCGGGCCGCATTGAACCGGAGGCGGCCGACAAGCATATTGCGGCCGGGCATTTTGATCTGTTTGGCATGGGTCGCAAGATGCTGGCGGATCCCGATCTCCCCAACAAGGTCTGCAATGGCCAGCTGGACCAGATTCGCCCCTGCGTCTATTGCTATTGCTGTGTCAGCCAGATCTATATTCTGAAACCGGTGAAATGCGCGGTGAACCCCGAAACGGCGCACGAACGCCAGCACACGGTGCTTGCCACCGACAAGCCACGCTACTTTGCCGTGGTGGGCGGCGGGCCCGCAGGTATGGAGGTTGCGCGCAGGCTGGATGCGGCTGGACACCGGGTCACCCTGCTGGAAGCCGCTGATCGGCTGGGTGGCACGCTGCAGTTTGCCAGCATTGCCTATGAACCCAATGAGCGCTTGCTCGCCTGGTTGCGCCGGCAGATGGCATCCTCTGCGGTTGAGGTCCGCCTCAGCACGCTGGCGACCCCGGCACTGCTGAAATCGCTGGGTGTGGACGAAGTCATTGTTGCCACCGGCGCCAAGCGCCTGATGCCTGAATTGCCCGGCAGCGACCAGGATTTTGTATTCAGTGGCGATGAGATGCGGGCGCTGGTACTGGGCGAAAATGCACCGTCCCTGCGGCGCAAGACCAACGCGTTTACCCGGGGCATGACCCGTGTCGGCGCGCTGACCGGCGTCAATCGTCATCCCTGGATGTTGCGCCAGGCATCGCGGGCGTGGCTGCCGCTGGGCGAGCGCATCGTGGTGATCGGCGGTGAGCTGGTGGGGCTTGAGCTGGCGGAGTATCTCGCCCACCGGGGGCGTAAGGTAACGGTGGTTGATGAGTCGCCGCGATCCGGGGCCGGGCTTTACCTGGTGCGCCGGATGCGTTTGCTCGATGAGTTGCACGAGCTCAGCGTGACTCTGCAGAACAAGGCTACCGAGATCAGTATCGGTGAGCACGCGGTCAGCTACCGCAATCAGCGGGGCCAGGTTCGCACCCTCGCCGCTGATCACGTGATTGTGGCCAAGGGTGCGACGGGAGATACCGCTCTCGCGGACCAGCTACGTAGCGAGGGCCTCAGTGTCCACACCATCGGTGATTGCAATGGTGTGGGTTATATCGAAGGCGCGATGGAATCGGCGGCGGACCTGGTGGCGGAGATTGGTCGGGCCGCGTAGGTCGGGCCGCGTAGGTCGGGCCGCGTAGGTCGGGCCGCGTAGGTCGGGCCGCGTAGGTCGCGCTGCGTAGGTCGGGCCGCGTAGGTCGCGCTGCGTAGGTCGGGCCGCGCCGGTCGGTCGCCCAAGGCTGAGCTAGCGCTCTGCCTTGAATCCGGCCTCGTTGGCGTCCCAGGTGTGGGGCCCCAGGCCCGCTTCCCGCAATTTGAACTTTTGTACCTTGTTGGTGGGCGTGTAGGGCAGGCTCTCCACGAGTTCGATATAGCGTGGTACGAAGAAATAGGGCGCGTTGTCATTGATGAAGCGCGCCAGTTCCTCCGGTTCCAGGTTCGCGTCGGGCTTCAGGATCACGTTCAGCTTGAGTTCGGTCTCTGAATCCAGAATGTCACTGGGCACGCCGAAGGCCGCGCAATCGGCAATTGCCGGGTGGCGCCGCGCCACCATTTCAACTTCAAAGGTAGAAATGTTGCGGCCCTTCAGGCGCACGGCGTCCTTTTTGCGGTCGGAGAAGAAGTAATAGCCGTCCGCGTTGCGCTTGACCATGTCGCCGGTCTTGTACCAGTCGCCGTCATGGGCGGCTGCAGTCGCCGCCGGGTCGTCAAAGTAGCCGTTGAAGATAACGAACGGCATTTTCGGACGCACCCACAGTTCGCCGGGCTCGCCATCGGCCACATCCTCGCCCTGCTCGTTGACCAGGCGCACGTCGAGGGCGGCAGTGGGCTTGCCGCAGCTGCCGCGGGGCAGTGAGGTCTCATCCGGTGTCACGATGATCAGCTGCATCACCTCACTCTGTCCCAGGCCCTGGGGCAGCAACTCCAGACCAAAGCGTTCGCTGAAAGGTCCGGCCACGTCCGCCGGCATGGGCACGGCCATCAGCTTGCGCAGGCTGTGTTCTGCGTCGTCGGGTTTTGCCGGGGCATTCCACAGGAACATGTGCATGGCGCCGAGGGTAAAGCTCTGGGTGGCGCCATAGTAGTCGACGCGTTCCCAAAAGCTTTTTACCGAGAATGCGCTGTCGATGGCCAGCGGGATTCCCACAATCAGCGCGCGGAGAATCGAGGTCACCCAGGCGGCGGAGTTGTACATGGGCAGAACACTGTAGATCACGTCACCGGGCCCGGTACCAAACAGTGCGTCCCCGGAGGCCACCGCGTTGAACCAGACGTTGTGACTCTGCATCACCCCCTTGGAGCGCCCGGTAGTCCCCGAGGTCCACAATATGGCACAGGTGTCGCCGTAGCTCTGGCCACTCATGTCCGGCTCCGGGGCGCCCGCGTGGTACAGGCTGTTGAAATCCGTGGCCCCGGGGAAGGCAGCAACGTCGCCAAGGATGACGAGTTCGCCGACGTCCAGGTCGTCCCTCACCTCCGCCAGTCGGGCAGCGTGGTCGGCATCTGTCACCACGATATTTGGCCGGCTGCGGTTGATGGTCTCGGATAGCCAGGTGCCTTTGTAGTCTGAGTTTATCGGTGTCCAGATAGCCCCCAGCTTGTTACTGGCCAGAGCCAGGAAAACAACTTCCGGCGCGCTGGTCATGAAAAACGCCACGCGATCCCCACGCCCCAGTCCGAGCGCGGCAAGACCGGCGGCCAGCTCATTTACCTTGCGATTGGCGTCGGCAAAGCTGTAATGCGTTTCCCCGAACATGATGAATGTCGCCTCCGGCTGCTCTGCGGCCTGCATGGCCAGGGCACGGCCCAGGTGGCGGTCTTCAATGTTCTCGAACTGCAATACATTCATGTGTCACTCCAGAATATTGTTATCAATGGTGGCGGCGCTGCTTACAGGGTGATGCCGGACTGGTCGTTGCTGGCCAGGTGTCGGCCCATCGCCGCCAGCTCGTGGGCGGCGCCGCCGAGATCGAACTCCAGTTGCTTTGACCAGAGGAAATAGCGGTGAATTGGATACTGGAGATCCGAGCCGATGCCGCCGTGCAGGTGCTGTGCGGTGTGACTGACCCGGTGCGAAGCTTCCGTCGCCCACCAGCGCGCCGCGCCGGACTGCAGGGTTGCGTCCAGACCCGCTTCCAGGCGCCACATGGCACTGTCGACCACGCCGCGCAGGGCTTCGATATCCATATAGCTGTCTGCAGCGCGATGGGCTACCGCCTGGAACGCCGCCAGGGGTTTGCCAAACTGCTTGCGCTCGCTGGTGTAGGCGGCGGTACGCTTGAGCGCTTCCTCGGCGACTCCCAGCTGCAGGGACGCGGTCATCACCTGTTGCCGTTGGTGCAGCCTGGCAATGGTGTCTGGCCCCCCGAGATCCAGAGCCTTTGCGCTCCGGACCAATACCTGGCAGGTGGGGCGGCCATTGCTGACGCGCTGTGGAATCAACTCCACGTCAGCCTCCGCCGGGGCGAACGCCACCAGGCGCTCCCCGGCCCGTGCCACCAGGTAAAGGGCGCCTTCCGCCCAGGGGACCATGCCGAGCTCACCCTGCAGCGTGTCGCCCTCCAGGCTCAGCCCCGCGCCAAGTGACAGGCTGAGCCAGGCGTCGCCGGCGGCGACCCCGGGCAGGCCTTCGCTGATGCCACCTGCCTCCAGTGCCTGAGCCGCCAGCAGGGTTTCCGGTAGTGGTATCTGTGCCAACACCGCGCCCTGGGCCTGCACCACAAGGCACTGGGCGATAAAGCCCATCGCCGAGCCGCCGTTTTGCTCCGCGAGGCCCAGCCCGGTGAGTCCCGCATCTGCCAGGGTTTGCCAGAGCTTGGTGTTGAAGCTGTCCTGGAACTCGGCCTGGGCGGTATCGTTCACCTGTTCACGAAAGATCTTTTCCGCCAGTTCGGCAATGGCGGCCTGGTCTTCGGTCAGGGAGTAGTCCATCAATGTGTCTCCAGTATGGCTGCCGCCTGGCGGCGTGCAGTCGGCTGTGGGTTCATCGTTTCAGTGACAGGAGTCTGGCGGCATGCTGCAGTTGCCCGCGGGGCGGGTTGCGGGCGAACAGCCCGCGGTAGAACAGCGCTGCCAGCCACTCGGCCAGTTCCGCCTCTGACAGTTGCAGCGCCAGCAGGTCCGGATTGCGCTCAATATAGCATTCCCGCAGCACGTCCTGGCCGATGCCGCTGAGGGCATGGACCATCAACCGCACCTCGTGCGGCTCCAGCTCGCTGCCCGGGAAGACGTAGGGGAAGACGTCCGCCAACAGCTGCAGGCGCCGGTTATAGGAGGCCTGCCAACGCGCACGGAAAGCCGGATCATCAGCGCAGAACTGGTTGATGCAGTTGAGAATGCCCGGGTGTTCGGCGTGGCTGCGCACCGCTACCTGATAGTGTGAGCGCAGGCGGTTAAACCAGTCGCCCTTGCTGACATCCCGTTCTATGTGCTCTGTCGCTTCGAATTTCGCGATATATTCGTCCAGGATTTCTTCCACCAGGGATTTGAGGTCGCTGTAGTAGTGGTGGAACAGGCCCGCCGCGACGCCGGCCTCGGCGGTCACGTCCTTGATTCGCAACTGGTGATAGCCGACCCGCTCCAGCACCGCGACCGCCGCAGCCTTCAGGCGCTCGCGGGCCAGCGCGCCCTTGGGGCGGCGGGCGCTGGCTTTGTCAGTGGCTGCAGGCATGGCGCAGGTTCCTCCTCATCGCTCGGGATTATTATTGAATTTGGATTCAAGATCAATAATAATCCGGACATCGCCAGCGTCCCCAGGAGATCAACCCAGGTGTATATCGACCACACAGCGGAACAACAGGCCTTGCGCAGTGAACTGCGCAGTTACTTCCAGTCCCTGATGACGCCAGAGTTGAAAGAGGCGACCCGCGGCAATGAAGGCGGCGATGCCTACAAGTCGGTTATCCGCCAGATCGGCAAGGACGGCTGGCTGGCACTGGGCTGGCCCCGCGAGTTCGGCGGCCACGGTCGCGGCCCGATGGACCAGATGATCTTCTTTGAGGAGGCGCAGTTGGCCAACGCGCCGCTGCCGTTCGTCACTATCTCCACCGTAGCGCCGGCGATCATGGCCCACGGATCCGAGGCCCACAAGGCGTTTTTCCTGCCGAAAATTGCCGCCGGGGAGCTGCACTTTGCCATTGGTTACACCGAGTCGGACGCGGGTTCCGACCTCGCTGCACTCAAGACCACCGCGGTACGGGAAGGTGACGACTGGGTGATCAACGGCACCAAGGTCTACACGTCCAGTGCCGAAGCGGCCGACTACATCTGGCTGGCCGCCCGCACCGACCCGGCAGCGGCGCGGCCCCACGCCGGTATCAGCATTTTCATGGTCGACGCCCACCAGCCGGGCTTCAGCTTTGCACCTATTCATACCGTGGGCGGTGTGCGCACCAATATGAGCTACTACAACGATGTCCGCTGCCCCGACGACATGATTTGCGGCGAGGTGAACGCCGGCTGGAAACTGATCACCTCCCAGCTCAACCACGAACGGGTGGGTCTGGCGGCAATCGGCATCTACGCCTATGGCCTGTACCAGGACGTCCTGGCCTGGGCGCGGGAGCCGGTGGCCGGTCAGCGCCCGATCGATGACCCCACCGTGCAGCACCTGCTGGCTGAATCCTACGCCCGCCTGGAAGCCATGCGCCTGATGACCTGGCGCATGGCCTGGAGCATGGAGCAGGGCGAGCCCGAAGTAGCCTATGCCTCGGCCATGAAAGCCTTCAGTACCGAAGGGCTGATCGCCGTGTACCGCCTGCTGATGGATGCCGTGGGACCCGCCAGCACCCTGCATCGCAGCAGCCCCGGTGCGGCCCTGCACGGCGAGTTGGAAGAGCAATACCGCAAGTGCCAGATCAACACCTTTGGCGGCGGCGTGGTGGAACTGATGCGGGACCTGGTGGCGGCGTTCGGCCTGAACATGCGCGCCTACAGCCGCTGATTCGGAAGTTGGCTTGATTATTCTGGACAAGATGGTGGAATTCGCTGCGCTTTCGCGGTAGATTAACGGTGTCAGTAAAATAATAGACACCGGTTAAAGTCATGAGAGCAGCGCCACAGTTGGAAGGTCGTCGGGAACGCAAGAAGCGCGAAACCCGCGAGCGGATCTTGCAGGTTGCGCTCCGCGAGTTTACCCGGCAGGGCTATGATGCCGTGACGGTAGAGGCCCTGGCCGAAGCCGCGGATATCTCCAAACCCACCCTGTTCAATTATTTCCCCAGCAAGATGGCCATCCTGCAGGCCCTGGTGCCCGGCGTGGATCAGCGTTTCGCCGCCGCAATTGAACGGTTCCGCGCTGAGGGTGGCACTGCGGAAGAGCAGTTGACCCGCTTTTTTGCCTACGGCGCCGAGATGACGCGCAAGACCCCGATGCTTACCCGGGCCCTGTTGATTCTGGCACTGCGTGCCTATGATGATCCTCTCTACAGTGCCGACCGGCACCGCTGGCCATCGCTGCATGACAGTTTCTGCGCCATGCTGCGCGATGGCGTCGCCCGGGGTGAGGTGCGCACCGATATCAGCGTCGAGCGCATGACCCACTACATCACCGGTATCTATGTCTACGGCCTGTTGAGCTGGCTCGCGGACCCCAAGTTCAGCGTGGATGTGGAACTGGCTGTTGCCGCAGCCTTCCTCGGTTCGGGCGTTTCCGTCACTGCCCAGGCCGGGCGCTAGACCTCTTTCTTCCCTGCCGGCGGCCCGCCGGCAGTATTCTTATTTACACCAGCCCTGCCTATTTTTGGGCCGCTTGCACTGGTCGTGGGAGCTGCGCCGGTGTAAAGTTGGCCCGCTGTATAAAACCTAACCGCAGAATAATTTTTGGGCCTGCTCCAGATCACGGCTCAGCCCATAAAACTCCGGTGTTGCCGGCTGGCAGCGCGGATATAAACGTCACAACCGCATGAGAGGACCCCATGATTAAACTCCCCAGGTTTGCCCCGCGCCCGCTGGCTCTGGCATTGTCGCCGTTCGTTGTTACCATGGGCATGGCGGCTCAGGCCCAGGTCGGTGCGCTGGAAGAGGTGATTGTTACCGCCCAGAAACGCGCCGAGACCACCCAGGAAACACCGATTTCCATCTCCGCGCTGTCCGAAACGGTACTGGAGCAGCGCGGGATCAACAGCACCAGCAGCCTGATTGGTGAAGTTCCCGGTGTCTTTGGCTTCGATGCCCCCGGTTCCCGCGGCGCCACCAGCCTGGCAATTCGCGGCTTTGGCGGCGGCAGCGGCGCCAACCTGTCCACGGATCCTGCCGTGGGCATCTACATGGACGGCGTCTACATCGGCAAAATGAACGGTTCGGGCATGGAAGTGGCCGAGTTGGAGCGGATCGAAGTGCTGCGGGGCCCCCAGGGCACCCTCTACGGTCGCAACTCCACGGCCGGCGCCGTCAACTTTATCTCCCGCCAGCCCACAGGTGAGTTCGGGTTCCGGGTCAAGGGCACGATTGGCAAATATGACGAGCGCGCCCTGCGCCTGAATGCCGACCTGCCGGCGGTTGGCGAAATCGGCGAAGGTCTCGGTCGGCTGTCGGCCAGCCTCGGTTACCAGACCCGCGAGCGCGACCCCCTGTATGACAACACCAGCGGTGGCGAAGGTTTCGACAGCATCGACCGCCAGGCCTGGCGCCTCGCCCTGAAGTGGGAGCTAGCCGATGCTCTTACGCTGGACTATTCCTACGATGAGAGCCGCCTGGACGAAAACGGTGCCCTGCAGCAAGTTGTAGGTTTCACCCCGGTCACCCTGGATGGCGGCACCCGGGTTGAAACCCTGGCCCAGCTGCGCAGCTTTCTGCCTCTGCTGCTGCAAAATCCTGCGGCCGACCCGCGCATTGCCAACCGCCTGACTCCCTCCATGGACCAGACCCTGGCCGTGTATGGCGAGCGCGAAGCATCCGGCCAGGGCCGCCGCAGCAGTGGCGCCGCTGACAACACCCCTGTTTCCGACAACGAAGTCAGTGGCCACGCCCTGACCCTGACCTGGGATGCAGGCGATTTTGGCGCGCTGGGCGACATTACTTTCAAGTCCATCACTGGCTACCGCGAGATGGAGACCTCCGTATTCGGCGATCTTGAAGACATCGACAGCAGCCTGGATGCCAACGGCGTTGGTGCCATGAACGACCTGATCCTGCTGCAACTGGGTTCCGCCTACTTCGCCGCCGGCGGCATGCCGAACCCCACCGCGGACTTCTTCTGGAGTGGTGTGGACTCCGTAGGTGGTTTCCACAGCCGGCAGGACACCGACTCTGCCTACGAGCAGTTCTCCCAGGAATTCAACATCATCGGGGCGACGGATCGCGTCGACTACGTACTGGGCCTGTACTACTTCGACGACGAGGCCAAGTATGACCGGCGCGCGGTTTTCCTGGCTCCCCTGGGTGGCACCAGCCTGCAAAAGTACGACTACACCACTGAGTCGCTCGCAGCCTTTGGTCAGGCGACCTGGCGCCCGCAGGTACTGGATGACCGTTTGTCACTGACTGCCGGCCTGCGCTACACCGAGGAAGACAAGGAAATCTTCTACGATTACCTGAACCGGCCCTTTGGCGCGCCTCCGTCCGGCATTCCCGCGCAAACCGAGTTGCAGGAGAACTTCTACAACGTGAGCGGTAATGTCACGGCTGCCTATCAGCTGACTGACGGCATCAACACCTTTGTTCGTTTCGCGACCGGCTACCGCAGTGGCGGCTTCAACGGCGAGGTATTTGCCAACCCCTTCGAGGAAGAAACCATCGAACAATGGGAAATTGGCATGAAGAGCGACTGGTGGGATAACCGCCTGCGCATCAACGGTTCGCTGTATACCTACGTCTACGACGACCTTCAGGTTTCCCAGATTGAAACCAAGGATGGCACCGCGACCAGCCTGATCGCCAACGCCGGCAAGGCCGATCGCTGGGGCGGTGAGCTGGAGATCCTCGCCGCACCGGCAGAGGATCTGATCGTCGGCCTGAGCTACGCCTATGTCAACGGTCACTATGAGGAGTTCCCGGATCTGTGCGGTACCAATGTGCCCCAGACCTGCATTGACACTACGGATGCCGCCAAGCGCGGTTCCGCACCCAGCAACCAGCTGTCTGCGTCCGCGGATTACGTCTTCGCCCGCACCGGTTTCGGCGATATCCGCGGCTATCTGCAGGCCAGTTGGCAGGACGCGTGGTACGAGTCAGCGCTCTGGACCGGCAGCTACAATGGGGAGCCCTACATCTATGACCATCAGATCATGGATGAGCGGACTCTGGTGAATGCCCGCTTCAGCCTGGAGAACGTGCAAGTCGGCGACGGCCTGCTGACGTTTGCGCTGTGGGGCAATAACCTGACCAACGATGACTATCCCACGTTCGGCATTAACTTCGGCAGCCTGGGCGTCATCACCGAGCAGTACGGTCCGCCACGCACCTATGGCCTGGATGTCACCTACGAGTATTGATCAAAAAAAGGGGGACAGGTCTCTTCGAGACCTGTCCCCCCAACAATATCCCGCAGCCGGCAATCAGCCGACAAAAGCCTTGCTCGGTGCGGCCACGCCCTCAGACTTGGTGCCCTTGAGGTAGGCCAGGATGGTGTCGGCGTCGGACACTTCGAAGGGGTCGGTGGGGCAGACATCGCCGAAGTCAGGCTCTACGAACAGCTTCTCGATTTTGCCGTCGTTGACCAGCATGGAGTAGCGCCAGGAGCGCATGCCGAAGCCCAGGTTGGACTTGTCGACCAGCATACCCATCTTGCGGGTGAACTCGCCATTACCGTCGGGCAGCATCTTCACGTTCTTGGCGCCGACGCTCTTGCCCCACTGGAACATGACAAACGCGTCGTTGACCGACAGGCAGTAGACATCGTCGATGCCCGCGGCCTTGAACTCATCGTACAGCTCCTCATAGCGGGGCAGGTGGTTGGAGGAACAGGTCGGAGTGAACGCTCCGGGCAGGGAGAACAGGACGACCTTCTTGCCGGCGAAGATATCGTCGGAGGCAGTGTCCTGCCAGCGATAGGGGTTTTCCCCGCCGACGGACTCGTCGCGGACGCGGGTCTTGAAGACAGTGTGGGGTACTTGGCCGGTAGCGATCATAATGACTCCTCATGTGTGTTGGCGGTTGGCGGCGGAGCTCGGTTGCACCGCCGGCGTGAATGTATAATAGTGCTTTAAAGAAATTCAGTATATTGGAATAATTAGAATCCTATATTCCATTTTAGTGAATGCTGCCTTCAGAAGCCCGGCAATCTCCGCAACCCGTGTACGCTGGAAACGTCCTGGGAACGCCCCTCGCCGTGGCAAACCGCACACTGTTCCACCACCTCGCCGCTGTCGATGGCCTGCTGGCTGGTGGCAAAGTCGGCGCCGTTGCTGCGCATATGCGCTTTGGCGACCGGGTCGTCGTGGCAGCCGGCGCAAGCGGTGGCCATGGGCGTAGCCACGATGTCGTCGCGAGGGTCCTCGCGATTGTCGCCGGTATCTACCGTCGTTGCCAGCACACCATCGGCCAACGGCAGTTTATAACCGTCATCAGTGTGGCAGGCCAGGCAGTTGTCCAGGCGCCCGGGGTAGTGCACCGCGTCTTCGTCGAAAACATACGTGGTGAACCCGCGGAAACCGACTATCTGCAGTGGATTGTCGCGAATTGAGGGCGCGTGGATGGCGTGGATCATGGACTTGAAGTCAATAGACTCCTCCTGCTTGCCGTCTGTTGGCGGGGATGCCGCGATGCCGCGCACGTCCCGATCCGTATTGCGCGGGTTGTGGCAACTGACGCAGCTGTCGATATTGTCGGCCCGGTTGCCGCCGTGGAGTACCAGTGAACCGTGACAGGCAAGGCACTTGTCCAGCTCTACGGACTGGCGGCGCTCTACGGGCATGCCATCGGCCTCGTCCATGGAAAAGAAGGCGTGGGCATCGCCCACGGGCACGCTGGTAAGGGTACCTTCACCTTCCAGGTCCACGGCTGCGCGCCCCTCCACGATCGCCACTCCACTGCCGCTGGCGGCGATCCCTGGCGGGACATTGCGGTCGGGGATGGGCAAGTCCATGGTAACGGTGTAGCTGCCGTCCCCGCTGGGCACGGCCCCCGCCAGGGCGCTGCTGGATATCGAACTGGCAGCCGGACTGTTGTTCCCCGTGTTGTGATAGTCCCGGGTGTCCCAGGCCAGGCGTATATTGAGAGCGCTGCCGGGTCGCTGCCAGATCGGATCATTGGCGAGATCGTAGTCGTCCCCGGTGAGCGGGTTGCGCAGGCGGAAACTGACCCGGGCCTGCTGTCCCGGGGCGCTGTTCTCCACCCCCAGCACAGTGGCCGCAAACGTCTGTCTGGCCTCGTTGAACAGAATACGGTGACTGTCGGCGATACTGCCGGCGCGGCCCCCGGCGGAGTGGCAGCTGGCGCAGCGGGAGTCGTCTTCCTGGCCCCCGGCGTGGCGGCTGAAGTCAAAGGTGTCGTGGCAGCTGCCGCAGGCGGCAATCGAGGGATACTCCGCCCAGTTGTCTCCCTGGCTGGTCAGGAACACGTCGGCCCGATCAGCGCCGGTTGCGGTGCCGGCATGGCAGTTGCCACAGAGGCGGATGTCCTGCGGATAGTGCAACCCGGAGTAGTCGTGCTTGCTGTCCCGGAAACCGTAGATGGCGTACTCGCCACCGGCCTGCACGCTGGGCAGCTCGGCGCCCATATGGATCTTGTGGATCATAACTTTCATGTCCACGGTGTTGCCACTGTTGGCATCGGTGGAACCGGGGTTGTGACAGGTTACACAGTAGTTTATCTCGACCCGGCCACCGCCGTGAAGCGCCAACTGGTCGTGGCAACTGTTGCAGCTTGCGGTGGTGGCGACCTGGCGTTGGAACAGGCCGTCAGTCGCACCCGTGGCCGGCACGAAGTCGTAGTCCGGGTTGGCCGGCACCTGGCCACCACCGAACTGGATGGCGACGCGATGAGTCAACGCCGGGTCGTAGCCGAGGTCCAGGCCCTCGCTGTCCGCCTGGGTCAGAATCTCCTCCGGCAGGGCGTCAATTGCGGTGGCGAAGCGGTAGCGGTAACTGCCGTCGCCATTGTTGCTGAGTTCACCGCTGGCTTCGGTGGTTGCCTGGAGCCGCGCCTGTGTACCCGGGCCAACCCCGGGTTGCTCAATTCTGTTGATGTAGGATTGCCAGTCGCCGGTGAGGTTGCCTTCGGCGGAGGGAGTGAGCTTGGCAATGATAAAGCGCACATTGTCCAGGGTCAGGTCGGTGATGGCGTTGTTGCTCCCGTCGCTCAACTGAAAGTCGACCAGCGGACGGCCGTCCCCGGGGACTGTCACATTGGTGATGAAGGGAAACAGTTCACGCGCCTCGGCATAGGGCGCCGGATTGGCTTCCGGGATCACGGGTGGGGGCGGGGTGACGCTCCCGCCCGGCGGGGTCGGGCCGGGTTCAACCCCGGGGGCGCGGTCGCCGCCGCCTCCGCCGCCGCAGGCGACCAGCAATGCCAGCAGGCCCGCCAGTACTGTCCTTGCACCAAAGATTTTCATGTCGGGTCTCTCCCGGAGCCTTAGTGCCAGCGATACAGCACTGACAGGCCCACATAATGCACGTTTTCGTTGGGATTGCGCTGGCCGAAGGTCAGCACCTTGTCGATGGTATTGGCCGATACTCCCTGCCAGGCCCAGTCGTCGGACTGGTAGCGGTAGTAGCGGTACTGAACGCGAAAGGACACGGCCTCCTGCCAGTGCCACAGGCCGCTGGCATCAAACTGGTGCAGGCGGGTATCCACGGTCGGCAGGTTGGCGGGGTTCAGATCGGCCGCCGCCACCGGGCTGAAATCCTGCCGCGCCCGGGTGTCGACAAAGCGGTAGTCCAGTTCGAATTCCAGCTCTTCCCGTGGTTGCCACTGCAGTTGACCGCCCAGCACCAGGCTGTCGTCGCGGTTGGCCAGGAACCAGTTGCGCGCAGGGTCGCTGGCCTGCGGCAGCGGGGCCTGGACGGCGAAGGCATTCTTCTCCTGGCCGCCGCGGAAGGCGCGGCTGCCCTGGTCCGCTTCGTAGCGGTCCAGGCCGGCGTGCAGGTTGAACTGCAGGCTGGCGTGGGGCAGGTAGCTGGCGGCGAGTTGCAGGCTCTGCAGCCGGGTCTCGGTAACCCCCAGCACGGACTTGTCGAAATCGTCCTCGCGCCACAGCAGGTTCAGGTTGAAGCTCCAGCGCGGGTCGGGCAGGTAATTCAAGTCCAGCTTTACCTGCTGCTGCTCGCGATTGGCGAGGTAGTACTGGCTCAGCAGTGGATGGTTGCTGTAGCGCTGGCTGTCGGGAGTCGCGTTGATCAGGGCGCTGTCCAGCAGCGCATACCAGGACTGGTCCCACTGGTACGTGTCGGCGCCGCGGTCGGCCCAGGTCAGGCCCAGTTTCGCACCCAGGGATTGCCAGGGCTGCACCCGGTACTCCAGGCTGTAGCGGTCCTCGACGGTGTCCTCGGTGGCGGCGTTGCGACGCTCGATTTCCTCCCAGGCATAGCCCAGGGTCAGCTGTCCGCGCAGGGGCAGCCGGTAGTTGGCTTCCAGCTCCAGGGTCTGGCTCAGCAGATCGTGGCTGCGGTTGTAGACAGTCAACTCGGGGCGGGACTGGTCGCCGCCATCACCGGGAATGTAGCGGTAGCCATCGCGAGGTGCGCTGTAGTCGCGGTCGCGCAGGCGGTAGCTCAGCTGGAAATCCAGCTTGGGATGGGCCTGCCATTGCAGCCTGGCCCGGCTGTGGGTGGTGGCGACCTCACCATCAAAGCTGTCCCGCGGCAGCGGTTGCAACACGCTCAGGGCTGGATTCCCGGAATAGGGCAGCAGGGCCTGGTCCTGTTCCGCGACGGCGTAACTGCCGTCAAAGTGCAGGCGCAGACGCGGCGTGAACAGGTAGTGGCCGCTAAGCCTGGCGCTGGCCTGGCTGTTGTCCGGGGCGAGCGCCAGGGCGCCCTCGCCAGTGGGATAGCGCACCCGGGGGCCAAAGCTGCCGTAGGGATTTTGCCAGCGCAAGGCGGCATCCCGGTTGTCGAAGTCGGACCAGGCCAGGCTGGCCTGCAGGTGCAGGCGGTCACCGCTGTAACCCAGGCTGGCGTCTGCCTCCAGGGTACGGTGGTCGATGGGGGCGGGCAGCAATACGCCATCGCCGGAAGCGGCGTCGATATAAATGGCCCCGCCTGTGTCGCCGGTACCCTCGCGGGTGCTGTAGCGCAAGCTGGAACCCAGCTGCCAGTTGGCGTTGAGCCGGCTATCCAGGGAGAGGTAATAGTTGTTGCGCTCCAACTCCCGGTCGAAGCGCTGCAGCGCACCGGGCAGTGCAGTCCAGCTGGCCGTGGTGAGGCCGCTGACCCAGTCCGCGGGCAGGGTCAGCACCGTATCGCCCTGAAACGGGGTCTTGCCACTGTTGTTGCGCACCTGCTGCTGGTGGTCGAAGCCGGCGCTTAAGCGCAGCTTGCCCGGAACCCCCCAGCGCAGTTCGCCCTCGCGGGTCGCCAGCCCGAGATCCGACAGCGATGCCTGCCAGTAGCTCTCGGCGCCGGCAAAGCGGCGCCAGTCCAGATTGCCCAGCAGCGTCCCGCCCTGTTCCTGCAGGCCGTTGTACTGCCCCGCCATGAAATTGTCCGCGCTGCTGTAGCCCAGCCCCAATTCCAGAGTGCCGCGATAGTCGGTCTGCCAGCGGGTGGCCAGCGGCCTTGTTTCCTCCAGCAGCCCGGCGAAACGGTCCTGGGCACTGGCCGTGGCCGCCGCCAGACAGGTGCATGCCAGCAGCGCCGAGCGCCATGTCGGCTGCCGGAGTCGCGCTGGGCAGGGCCGCCGCTTCATCGCGTCAACCTGGCGCCCGAGGGGTGATTGGAACCGTGGACCTGGCTGTGGCAGTTGAGGCAGTTCTTGCCCAGCACATTCTGGTTGCCGCTACCCCCGGCCAGACCCTCAGCGCCGTAAGGCAGGCTGGGGTGGAAGGCGGCCACATGGCATTGCTGGCACAGGGCGGGGCCGCGGGCGGTGAGCAGACGCTCGTGGATGGCACCGTGCGGGCGGTGGCAGAGGCTGCAATCCTCGGCTGCTGGCGGATGCTCCCAGAGGAATGGCCCGCGCTTTTCCTGGTGGCATTGCAGGCAGCTGTCGTTGACGGAGGCCTGGTGCAGGCTGGCCTCCCCGAGGCTGCCGTGGGGATTGTGGCAGTCGCCGCAGTTGGTTTTACCCTCGGCTATGGGGTGGCGGGAGGGCAGTAGCAGCTCTGCCTGTACCCGTGTGTGGCAGCTGAGGCAGGCCTGCTGTGCCTGGGTGTCCGTCAATGCGGGGTCCTGCTGCCGGTGGCTGTCGTGGCAACTGTCGCAAACCATGCCCTCGCGCTGGTGTTCACTGCCCGCCCAGTGCAAGGCGCCGCCCCCGCTGTGACAGCCGAGGCAGGCACCGGCCCGCTCCGCCGCGGCTGACTCCCGGCGCGGGCCGAAGCTGACTCCGGGCATCGCGGTCGGGTCGAGCGCATGTTCCTCGCTCGCCCCGTGACAGCTGACGCAGCTGCCGGAGCCGCCCCCGCCCAGGCCGCCGTGGACGGTCTGGAAAACGGCGTGTACCGCCACATCCGCTGTGAGGGTATGGCAGCCCAGACACTCGGGAACGCCCTCCTGTTCCGCCGCGGTGGCGATCGATGGCAGACACAGCGCCAGGGTGAGCAACAACCAGCGCATGGCCATCAATCCACCTTGAAATCAGTATTGATGCCGTCGGTGGCAAAGGTCAGGGGCAGGGAGATCCAGTGTTTGCCGCCGGGATTGTCGGCGCCGTGCAGGGCAATGCCCAGGGTCATCTCGCGCCCGGGCGCAAAGGCCAGACCTCCGGGCAAGGGCTTCAGGGGCCGACGCAGGGTGACCTGCCAGCGCCCGTTGTTGAAGCGCGCCGTGCCTTCTACCAGGCTGTCCTGATGCCAGTCGATGCCGGCCAGCAGAACGCCGCTCTCGACCGTGACCGGATCCTGCAGTTTGACCCGCCAGAGCTCGGCGAAATTGCCGGCCTCCCGCAGGGTAGTGAGGGCGGCTTCATCCCGGACCACGGGCGGGCGACCGATCTGGCGCTCCTGCAGCCGTGAAGCCAGCAGGTACTTGTCCAGTTGCTGGCCCCGGTCCCGGGTCATGCCGGGCATGTCACTGTGGCAGGCGGCGAAGCAGCCGGCGCGGGCCAGTTCGTCGTTGCCGTCATCGCCCCACATCACGGCCAGATCCTGCTCCGTGCCCGCGCCGCTCCAGTCGATAGTCAGCACCAGATTGCCGGCATCCGAGCCAACCCTGACGTTGATGTCCCGGGTAGCGGGGGCGAAATCGTCGTTGGCAAGTGCCGCGCCCATTGCCGCCTCGTCGCCACGGTGGCATTGCTGGCAGCTGCTGCCCTGGCGCAGGGGCTGGGAGCCCGGATGCTCGCTCAGCAGCCACTCGCTGTCGGACTGGCCGGGGTAGAACAGGGTCACCTTGCGGCTGCTGCTGGCCTCGGCGATCAGCGGCGCAACGCCCGCCGCGGCCACGTGGGCGATACCCACATGGCAGCCGAGGCAGGTCTTGTCAGTCTGCGCCATGACCTTGTGGTAGCTGGTGGCTTTGGCCGACACCGCGGGGTCAGCGGCCATGTCGACCAGGTTGTGGCAGCTGGCGCAGCCCTCGGAGCGATTGTCCAGCATGACCCCGTGGGGGCTCTTGCTGTCGTGGGGGCTGTGGCAGCTGCTGCAGGCAGGGTTGAAGTGGACTTTTTCGCTGAGACCGTGGATCCCGGATTTCTGCTCCTTGTGGCACAGGGTGCAGACTTCCGCCTGCCCCGGCGGTTGCAACACGCTGTCCCGGATGGTGTGGATATCGTGGCAGGTAACGCAGGCCAGCTCCTGCTGTTGGTGATGGGCGCCCTCCCAGTGGCGGGCGGTATCATCGCCATGGCAGGCAAGGCACTGGCCGTCCTGCCGGGCAACGGTGGTGGTCCAGCGCGGCCCGAAGCTGACCGCTGGCGGCACCTGGGTGGGGGCGCGGCTGTGGGCGGCGCTGGGGCCGTGGCACTCTTCGCAACCGCGCTCCGCCATCGGTGTGCCCTCGTGGTCGCTGGCACCGTGCGCTCCCTGCAGCAGGGGGTGAACCGGCGAGCTGTCGCCAAAGTCGTGGCAGCCAATGCAGGTCTCTGCACCCTTTTCGGCGTAGCCCGGCTCGGCGGCTGCCGCGCTCAGGGTCGCCAGGGCGCCGAACATCAGGGTGAGGAACAGTAGTCGGGCAGGCATGGGGTGAGGTCCTCCTGAGACGGCGTTCATTCGCGGCGCGCCACTGGCTGCCCGGAGTTGTCGGGATGGGCTATGCCTGTGTGGCAGTCAATACAGGTCTTGCCGTTGCTGGCCATGGCCCGGTGGTACTCCTGCGCCTTGGCCGACTGCAACTCAAGCTGCATCCGCTCTACCACGTGGCAGTTGCGGCATTCCTGGGAGTCGTTGGCGCGCAAACGGGCGATTTCCCGCGCTTTCATCGCCGGGGCATGGGCGGCATATTTTTCCGGGGTATCTATCAGCCCCATGAGACTCCACCACACCTCTCGGGAAGCCTCGATCTTGCGTGCCACCTTGGGAATGAATTCCTTGGGCTGGTGGCAGTCCGCGCAGGTGGCGTGGTTTCCGGTGGCATTGCTGTAATGGCTGGTTTTCTGCAACTGGGGCCAGGGGTTGTCGCGCATCTCGTGGCAGCTTAGGCAAAACTCCTCGGTGCTGGTGGCTTCCATGCCGTAATCCAGCGCTGCCCAGCCCACCAGCCCGATGGCCATGCCACCGACCAGCAGGGCCAGTACGGAATAGCGCTGTGTCGGCTGGCGCAGTGCCTGCCACCAGCCTCTCAAGCGTCCTTTCGCCATGTCCGCCCCTTGCCAATTCTTTGTTGTTCTTCCCAATTACCTTAGAGCAGAGGTTGGCGTCAGGCAAGGGAAGCACTTGTGCGAGATCAAGGGAGCGGGGAATATACGCTCTGCAGCTGACTATCGGGTTACTGCTGACCTATCTGGAGAATAAGGAATGACAAAATCCCGGACCCATAAACCTCTGGCGCCTCTGCGCCTCAGCCGCCGACCCCTGGCAATTGCCCTTGGTGGCCTTCTCCCAATCCTGACCGCCTGTACCGATGGTTCCGATAGCGGGCCGCTGGCTCCGGTTACGCCGCCACCAGAAGTGGTGGAGCCGGAGGCCGTCCCCTTTCAGGAACTGCTGGACCAGGGTATTGCGCGCTATCTCGGCGAGTACACGCCGATGCTGTCAGAGCAGGATGGCGATGTGGTCAATCACACATTCGGCGCCGGCGACGGCCCGCTGTGCCTGACCGGTGGCGAATACACCATGGCCACCCGCGATACCGGCTCCGAGGATCTGGTGATCTTTCTGCAGGGCGGTGGCGCCTGCTGGTCTGACCTGTGCCTCGCGACCGAGGCAGCGGCTCCCGGGATTCCACCCCTGGGCGTGCTCGACCCGGCCCGCGACGGCAACCCACTGGCTGGCATGAGCATGGCCTACCTGCCCTACTGCGACGGCTCCCTGCACGCCGGGGATCAGGACGTCGATACCGACGATGATGGCCAGACGGACCGCTTCCATCGCGGTCTGCACAACCTGTCCGCGTCCCTGGATGTGGCGGTGACCACCTTCCCCTCGCCGCGGCGCATCGTGCTGACCGGGGTCAGTGCCGGAGCGTTCGGTACAACCTATGCGCTGCCATTGGTGCGCCAGCTCTACCCCGACGTCCCCATTGATCTGATCAATGATTCGGGCATCGGCCTCGGCCGTATCGATGAGCCCGAATTCATCACCCAGCTCCTGACCGAGTGGAACGCCGCGGCCTTTTACCCGGAAAGCTGTGATACCTGCATCGGCGACGATGGCCATACCACCGACTACCACAAGTACCAGCTTGCGGAAGACGACAACCTCCGCCTGGGAATGATGAGCTACACCCGGGACACAGTCATCGCAGTGACCTTCGTGCAGGTGGGCGGCGAGGCCTTCGAAGCTGCGTTGCAGGAGGAACTGGATGACCTCGAGGCCGCGTATCCCGAGCGGGTGAAAACCTTCGTCGCTGCTGGCCCCGCCCATACCTTCCTGATTGGCGACCTGACGCAGACCGCCGGCGGCGTTACCGTGGCGGACTGGGTGACTTCAATGCTGGAAGGAGAGGGGTGGGAGACTACGCGGGATTAAGCGGGGAGATTGAGGCCAGCAACATGCTGGCCTCAACTGCTGTAGCGTCAGTCACAGCCCTCGGGCCGTGGTGAGAAATCACACTCGTCGGCAGGTGGCGATGAGCGGCAGGCAAATGTCTTGGCGAAAGGCGCGCCGCCTGTCGGAGTGAGGGTAACGTTGATGTTGCCGTCGCCACCCTCGCCGTCAGTTTCCAGCCGGAATCCAAAGGCACCCGGAGCGGCGCTGGCGGGGACGGTCACAGCACCTTCTGGGACCGCAACGGTACACTCACCCGTGGCTGACACGGAAATGCTTGAACCCGCAGGTGGCCGATTGTTGAATATATCCGATACATAAACGGTGAAGACATCCGACTCGTTGGTTCCGTCAACTACTCCACGCGTGCGGTTGTTTACCAGAATCATTTCCCAGTCGGGATCGGCGGACAGGATCAACACGGTCTGCGCACGAACGTTCACCAGCTCGCGGCTGCACCAGACACCGTCACCTTCCAGCGGGCACAAAAGGCCGTTGTAAACCGCGGGTCCTTCGTTGGTGAAGGAATTGGTGTCGTTGAAATTGAAGCGGCCGTCACTGTTAAAATCGACAAATGTCTCCTCGAAACCGGAGATGCAGGCGAGGCTGTTGCGGCTGTCGTCGCAATCCGTCACCGGATTGAAGCGGCCGTCTTCGTTGTGGTCGATGAAAGCCTCGGTGAGGTTCGCAAACAGGTTCCGCTCATCCCGGTCCATGATGCCGTTGCCATTGCGGTCGATGAAGGACTCCTCACCAACTGCGTAGACCAGCACCCTGGAGCGGCCGCCACGCACGGGGCCGAGGTCATCGGGGCAGGGGAAGCCACCGTTTCTGCCGTTCGGTCTGCCGTTGTGGCTGGGGCAGCTGCCATAGGTTTCCGGGTCGTTTATTCTGACGATGCGGTCTGCGCCCTCAAAGGTCGGGGTTCTGGGCTCGCTGCTGGTCCAGGTTACGCTGCAGGCGCCCGATGTTGTCGAGCAGGAAGGCTCGATCGAGCCGTATTCGGTGGTGAATATGGCCGCGGTGCCATCCGGCACGGGATTGTTGAACTTGTCTGCCATTCTGACAGTCAGTGTCTTGCGCACGCCGTCAACGGTAAAGCCCTGCGCGACAACGAAGCCGCCTTGGACCGACAGGCTGATGGAGTCCTGGTCGGGCAGACCAGTGCTTACGACCAACACACTGGATACGGTTGAGAGTGTCCTGCCATCGACCACGATGCTCGCGGCCACGCGAACCGGCGTGGGGATGTTGCCAGAGGATACGGTAACCCGGACCTCGCCGCTGGCATCGCTGACTGCGGATGACGGCGACAGCTGCAGCCCGCCGATATCCGTGGTGAGCGCGAAGTTTACCCGTACCCCGCCCAGAGGATTGTCTCTGTCGTCGACTACCTGGAAAACCACGGTTGAAGATTCCTGGCGGCCGGCACCACCGCCGGCAGCACCGCCCGTACCCTTGAGGACGATGGTCTCGGGTGTTGCGCTGACGAAGCGGAGGCTCCGGGCCACAGGCTCGGCAACGCTTATCACGCCAATAGCCTCGCCGGAACCGCCTTCCAGGGTGGCTGTCAGGCTGTCCTCTCCGGTGCAACCCACAGCCGTATAGGTGACGTTGATCTGGCCGGTGGTGGTGGTTATGGGGCTTCCCGGATCCAGCGTCGCCCTGTCGGTGACCAGGCATTCGCTGCTGATACGGATGCTTTCCTCGGAGTCCACGCGCAGGCCGTCTTCATCCACTATCGCGACCAGCAATTGCGCGGAGCCGTCCGCAACCAGATCCGACGCCGGCTCAATGCCAATCTCACCGGGAAAGAAGGTACCGTCCTGGAAGTAGCCCAGACGCAGGGCGGCGGGTACGATCTGGAAGCTTATCGTCTCCGTGACCGTGCCAGCGGGTGCATCCGCAGTCACGGTGACGGTGCCTGCGCCAAGAGTGCCATCCGTGTCCAGTTGCAGGGTCGCCACGCCCTCGCTATTGGTCAGCCCGGTGCCGGTATCCGGTGAAAAGACGCCCAGGGTGGTCGTTGCGGTTACCACCGCATCAGCGATCGGCGTGCCGCTGGCGCGGGTACGGTTGACCTTTACCTGCAGGGTTGCGGGGGTAGTTGAGGTTACGGTGCTGGTGGGGTCACCGTTCGCATCCAGCAGCGCCAGCGACAGAAACCAGGTGACATCGTCGTCACCTGGTTCCGGCAGGAAGCCACCGCCACCACCGCCGCCACCACCGCCGCAGGCGAACAGGGTCAATGACAGGGCTAGCGCGACTGCGAGCCGGCTGGTGAGAGTGGCAAACCGAGTATTCATTGTCTTCCCCTTGTGCCCGCTATAGTGGAGAACGTCTTATTCTGCGACCGGACAGATTCCGGGCGAACGCCTTCCGAACAGATCAATCCGCGTACAGGTTAGCACGGTTATAAAAGCAAAACTGTATAAATAACATGATGATAGACAGTTTTTGTGATTTTCTGCACAAACAATGGAGGGTTCTTTCCCCGACCGTCGAAGCGGTCTCTGTTCTCGTTCCTTCAATATTCCAAGAGCGGCCCGCTTTGGCAAGCACTTTCCCGGTAAAAAGGCCGGAAGCCAATTCGCTCAGAGCCAGCCCGCCACCCCCAGCAGCTTGACCACACCCAGGCCGACGGCCACGGCCACCACGATTGCGCCGAGGAGGTTGGCACCGACGCCATTGGTGTGTTGTCCCAACAGTGTGCGGCTGTTCATCACCAGCAGCAGAAACACCGCGACCACTGGCAGCAACAGGCCGTTGGCCATCTGCGCAAACAGGATCGCAGTCAGCGGCCTGGTACCCAGGGCGGCGAACAGCGTGCCGGTCAGGAGGACCGTCACCCAGACCAGGCGGAAGCCGGGCGCGGACAGGTTATTGCGCCAGCCCAGGGCACCGCAGACGGCGTAGGCGGCGGCCAGCGGTGCGGTAATCGCACTGGTGAAGCCGCCCGCAAACAGGCCGGCTGCAAAAACGTACCTGGCCGCCGGGCCCAGCAGGGGTTCCAGTTGCCGGGCCAGGGAACCCCCCTCGAATGCCAGACCGGTGCTGAAGAAAGCCGCCGCGGCGGTGCTCATGATTGCCAGGGTGATAAGGCCGCCGAGGCCAATAGAGAGCCCGCTGTCCAGCCGCGACTCGCGGATAGCCTGGTCGACCGGTATATCGGCCGACCACTTTTCCCGCACTGCATTCGCGTGCAGGAACAGGTTGTAGGGCACCACGGTGGTGCCCACCAGGGCGATCACTACCATGACCGAGCCCTCGGGCAGGGTGGGGCGCAGAAGGCCGAGCAGCAGGTCCTTCGCGGCGGGGGCGACCATTGCCGCGGTCAGCAGGAACACGATACTCATGGTGAGGACCAGCAGGATCAGCGTGCCCTCCAGCAGGCGGTAGCGGCCGCTGGCCAGCAGCAGGGCGGCGCTGCCCCCGATAACGACAGCCCAGAAACCGTCTCCGGGGTTGATGATGTTGTTGAGAGCCAGCGCCGCTCCCGCGATGTTGCCCGCTTCATAGGCCGCGTTGCCAAAGCCCACCGCAGCCACAATCAGCAGCACCGCGAACTTGCCGAACAGTGGGCTGCGAAAGTGGGCACGCATCGCCTCGGCCAGACCCTCGCGGGTGACCAGGCCGAGCCGCGCGCTCATTTCCTGCAGAACCAGGGTGGCCGCGACGGAGAACAGCAGCGCCCACAGCAGGGCAAAGCCGAAATGAGCGCCGGCGCTGCTGGCGGTGGTGATGGTGCCCGGCCCGATGAAGGCAGCGGTCACCAGAAGGCCCGGACCAAAGCGGGAGCGGCGCGGGGAGCCGGCAGTGTTCATGGGTTAGGCCATCGCTGCGAGTGAGCAGCGATAGTAGCAGCCCAGCGCTAGGTTGTGACCCGTGGCTGCTGCTACCATGCCGCTCAATGAGCGCCTCGCCCGCCCCTTTGCCCGCCCTCTGTGTGTCTGTGGTCCTGTATCACAGCGATCTGCTGCGCCTGGAAGAAACCCTCGGCACCCTGCTGCGGGCGGTCCGGGATGCACGCAGTGCGGGGCAGCTCGGCGCGGTAACCCTGGCGCTGATCGACAACTCTGTTTGCGGCGATTATCACCGTTCCCTGCAGCAGCACCTGGGCCGCCAGTCCTGGGCAGAATCCGCGGTCAGCCTTGAGGTTCTGGAGATGCCGGTGAATGCCGGCTATGGCGCGGGCCACAATGAGGCTCTGCAGCACCATGCGGCGGACATTCACCTGATCCTCAATCCGGATGTGGCGACGGCGTCGGACGCCCTGCGACAGGGCCTCGAGTACCTGCGCAACCAGCCGCAGGTGGCGCTGGTGTGCCCGCGAGGGGAGGCCGGCGACGGCAGCCCGGCCTACCTCAGCAAGCGGCTGCCCACGGTCCTGGTGCTGGTGCTGCGGGCCTTTGCCCCGGCCCGGGTGCAGCGGCTGTTTGCTGCCCGCCTGGCGCGCTATGAAATGCATGACCTCCACGCTGCCTGCCAGCCCGCGGCAGTGCCCCTGGCCAGCGGGTGTTTCATGCTGGTCCGCGGTAGCGCGCTGCAGGCAGTGGGGGGCTTCGATGAGCGTTATTTCCTGTACTTCGAGGATTTTGATTTATCCCTGCGCCTGGCAGGGCAGGGTGCTGTCGAATACCTCCCCGGCATGCTGGTGCGCCACTACGGCGGGGGTAGCGCAGGCAAAGGCTGGCGTCATCGCTGGTGGTTCCTGCGCTCCGGGGTGCGCTTCTTCAACGACCATGGCTGGCGCTGGTTCTAGTACCCTCGTGGAAAGCTGGTAGACTTGGCGCTGCACCGGCTTTGGACCTGTAATGTCGACCCTTCGCGAACTCCACAAACTTGCCTGCCTGGACTCCCTTGGCCTGCAGCTGCTGGTGGCCAGAAAGCCGCTGCCCGGCGCGGCTCCCAGCGCACCCCGGGCGGTGGTGGCGCGCCGGACGGCGGTAGAGCGAGCCGCGGTCCCTGCCGAACGCGCGCAGCCGCCAGCCAGTTCACCCACTGCGATTTCACCCGCCGCTGTTGTATCCGGCAGTGCAGGCGCAGCCGACTCTCCGGTTCCCCGGCCGGAGGCCAGCCGCGAGGCGCCCGCGCCAGCCCCGGCCAATCGCGCCCAGGCGGCGGCCCGGGCTCCAGACCCGGGCATTCCCAGGTTTCACCTGGCCGCGGTGGTAGCCGGAGGCTGCCTGTGGCTGGAACCCCTGGCCGGGCCGGAGCTGGAGCAGGAGCCGCTCAAGCTGATTCGCGCCATGGCCTTTGCCCTGCAGCGCAAGCAGGAGAGCCCGCAGGTGACACGCTTTGATTGGCCCCTGCACAGCAATCGCCAGCTGGACCTGAGCGCCGCCGCCGCCGCAGCCGCGCTCACCGGTTTTGTCGTGCGCCAGGTACAGGACCGCCAGTGTCGCGCGCTGGTGTTGCTGGGCCAGGCGGCGGGGGAGCATCTGTTGCAGCCGGAGCTGGACGGGGTGCCCATCGTGCTTCTGCCTGCAACCGGGGAACTGTTGGCGTCGCCGCAGCGCAAGCGCGAGGCCTGGCAGGCGCTCGCCGCGCTGGGCAACTAGTGACATGACACCGGCCGCGCCCGCTATCAGGCCCGGGCTGCTCGCCGATGCTTACCGGATGGCGCGTCTGGATGCGGCGTCGTCACCGTGGCCCTGGAGCGAAGCGCAGTACCTGCGCTGCTGTACGCCCGTGGCGGACAACCGCGAGCGTGCCCTGCTGCTGGAGACAGACAATGAACTGCAGGGCCTGGTGGTTTTCGCCCGGGAGCTTGACGACGGCAGCATCTACAATATCGTGGTCGCCTCCAGCGCGCGTCGCCGTGGCTATGGCGTGTTGTTGCTGGAGGCCGCGATCGAGGCCCTGGTGACAACCGGCGCCCGGCGCTGCCTGCTGGAGGTGCGCAAGTCGAACACCGGCGCCCGCCGCCTGTACGCGTCCTGCGGCTTTCATGTCGACGGTACGCGGCGCAATTATTATCCTCTGCCGCCGGGCCGGGAGGACGCCATTCTGATGTCGCTGGATTTGTGAGGAAGCTATGAACGTGCTGGAAACCGAGTGGTGGTCGATGGCGCTGGCAAGCGAGTGGTGGGCCGAAGCCGAAGAGGATGGCACGATCCTGGTCGGCGACGAGGACGATGTTGGCTGCCTCGAGATCACCACCCTGCACAAGGAGCAGGGCGCCTTTGATGCCCCGGAGCTGCTGCGCATCGCCGAAGAAGAATCGGCTGCCCCCCAGCGTTGGCAGAAGGCAACTTGCGGGGATTTCAGCGGCTGGCAGGCGGCGTTCGTGGAGGAAGATGCGGCTGTACGGGAGTGGTACCTGGCCGCGGGGCCGCTGCTGCTGTTCGTCAGCTACAGCTGTGACGCGGACAACAAGGGCATGGACGATGCGGCGGTGGACGCCCTGCTTGATACCCTGGTGACGGCGGAGGCGAACGCTTCCTGAAGGGCCGCCAGCTCAGCTGATGGTGCCCGTTACCCGGACCCGCTTGGCGCCCTTGACCGGCTTGCTCCTGAGTGCATCCTGGCGGCGCTTGAGCTGGCGATCCAACAGATTCTTCCCTGCAATCAGCAGCCCGGTGAAGATAAACGCTCCCGGGGGCAGGATGGCGAGCAGGAAAGGCTGGTAGTCGGCCACCAGCACCAGTTCCCAGCTGGCGGCAGAGGGGCCGAACAGCAGCTCCATGTTGGCAAACAGCGCGCCGGTACCCAGTAGCTCGCGCAGTCCACCCAGCAGCACCAGTACCACCCCGAACCCCAAACCCATCAGCAGGCCGTCATAGAGCGCGGGCCCGATCGGGTGCTTGCTGGCAAAAGCGTCGGCGCGGCCGAGGATGGTGCAGTTGGTGGTGATCAGGGGCAGGAATATCCCCAGGATCAGGTACAGTTCGAAGGCGAATGCCTGCATCAGCAGTTCGGCGCAAGTGACGGCGGAGGCGATGATCATTACGAATACGGGCAGCCGTATGGCGTCGGAAACCACATTGCGGATCAGCGACACCGCGGTATTGGAGCAGACCAGCACCAGGGTGGTGGCCGCCGCCAGGCCGAGGGCATTGACCACACTGCCGGTTACCGCCAGCAGGGGGCACAGGCCCAGCAGCTGCACCAGCGCCGGGTTGTTTTTCCACAGGCCGTTGAGGGTCAGTTCAGCGTAACTGGGCGTACTCATGAGGTCTCTCCCGCGGGTGCCTGGGTAGCAAACAGGCTGGCGCGCTCACTCTCGACATACTGCAGTGCCCGCAGGATGGCCGCAACCACGGCCCGCGGGGTAATGGTGGCGCCGGTGAACTGGTCGAACGCGCCACCGTCCTTGCGCACCGCCCAGCGTGCGGGCGGGGGATCGCCGAGGGAGCGACCGTCAAAGTCCAGGATCCAGTCCGATTTCTTCAGCTCTACCTTGTCGCCCAGCCCGGGTGTTTCACGATGGCTGAGCACCCGCACGCCGGCGATGCTGCCATCGGCATTTACCCCGACGATGAGCTCAATGTCGCCACTGTAACCGTCGCGGGCAACCACCGGCACGATCACGGCCACCGGCTGCCCGTCCTGGCGTGCGACATACATTGGCCGGTCTTCGCGCAGGCCCAGGCCGTGACTGCCCGCCGGCAGCAGATGGGTGTCGTCCAGCATGCTGTTGTCGTGGCGCTCCCGGGGAATGATCTCCAGCAGTGCCCGCTCCTCGGCCTTGCGCCGCTCCGCTGCGATCGTGTCCTTGGTCAGCAGCCAGGTGCCGGCTATAAGGAAAGCCGTCAGCAGGGCGAAGCCAGCCAGCAGGGCACTGTTGCGGGTGATGGAGCCGAGGACGCGCATCAGGCCTGGCCCCCTGTCTTGCGGTGGCCATAGGTGCGGGGCTGGGTGTAGTGGTCGATGAACGGTGCCGCGAAGTTGGCAATCAACACCGCAAAGGCGACCGCGTCGGGGTAGTTGCCCCAGACCCGGATCAGGTAGACCAGGACGCCGATCAGGGCGCCGAACACCAGCCGCCCGCGTACCGAGACGGCCGAGGACACCGGGTCGGTGATGATGAAGAAGGCACCGAACATGGTGGCGCCGCTCAACAGGTGGAACAGGGGCGAGCCGCCGCTGGCGGAGCTGCCGCCGTCGTGAAACACTGCGGCCATCAGGGTCAGAGCGGCGAGCATGGCCACCGGTGCGTGCCAGGTAAAGATGCGCCGGTACAGCAACCAGGCGCCGCCGGCGAGAAAGGCCAGGTTGGCCCACTCCCAGCCGATCCCTGCCCAGCGCCCGAACTGGGCCGTCTGCTGCCAAAGGTCCTCCAGCAGCAGGCTCTCGTTCTGCCGCAGCACATCCAGCGGCGTGGCCATGGTCACCGCGTCGAAGCTTGCGGGCTGGAAGCAGGCCTGCAGGGCCCGCCACAGGCCGGGCACTTCCGCCAGGCCGCGGGGCGGTGCCCAGGCTGTCATCTGCAGGGGGAAGGAAATCAGCAGCACCACGTAGCCGACCATGGCGGGATTGAAGGGGTTGTAGCCCAGCCCGCCGTAGAGATGCTTGGCCATCAGTACCGCCGAGGCCACGCCGATGGCGATCAACCACCAGGGGGCGTAGGGCGGCAGGGCGATACCCAGCAGCACCGAGGTGACCAGAACGCTGTAATCCTTCAGGTAAAACCCCGGGGATTGGCCGCGCAGTGCCAGCGCCAGCGTCTCGCAGGCGACCCCCACCAGGCAGGCCCAGAGTACGTTGACCAGGGTACCGAAACCGAAGAACCAGGTGAGCACCGCGATGCCGGGCAGGGTGGCCAGCAGCACCTGGCGCATCACCGCGCCGGTACTGATGCTGGCGTGGGCGTGGGGCGAGCTGATCCTGATCAGCGTCATGAGTTGGCCTCGGTTTCAGAGGTGCCCGCAGCGGCAGCTTTCTTCGCCTTGGCGCGCTCAATGGCGGCCTGGATGGGGTCCTCGCCGCCCTCGGCCGCCGTCTGTTCGGCCCGCTTCTCCGCCGCCTGCTTGCGCGCCGCGCGTTTCGCCTCCCGCTCTTCCTCTTCGCGCGCGATCCGCGCCTGGCGGGCTTCAAAACGCAGCCGTGCCTGTTCGGCTTTCTCGTGGTCGCGGCGCTGCTGCAGGATATCTGCCTTGGAGGCGCGATAGTATTGCACCAGCGGGATGGTGCTGGGGCAAACCCAGGAGCAGGCGCCGCATTCAATGCAGTCAAACAGGTTGTGCTGTTCCAGTTTCTCGACTTCCTTGCCCCGGGCAAACCAGTACAATTGTTGCGGCAGCAGGCTGGCGGGGCAGGCTTCGGCACAGAGACCACAGCGGATGCAGGGCTGGGCCGGCGGCGGGGCCGGCAGCTCGGTGACACTGGGCGCCAGCAAACAGTTGCTGGTTTTAACCACCGGCACCTGCGGGCTGGCGAGGGTAAAGCCCATCATCGGGCCGCCCATGACCAGACGCTCGCAGCGCTCGGGCTGGAAGCCGGCGAGGTCCAGCAGGTGCTGCATGGGCGTGCCCAGCAGGACCTCGAAATTCTGGGGTCCGGTGACGGCCTCCCCGGTCACCGTGGTGATGCGGGAGATCAGCGGTTGACCGTGCAGAATGGCATCCCCGACCGCCACTGCGGTGCCGACATTCTGGCACACGATGCCAATATCCACCGGCAGGCCTCCGCTGGGCACCTGCTTGCCGGTCAGGATTTCGATCAGCTGCTTTTCCCCGCCGGACGGGTATTTGGTGGGGAAGGTTACCACTTCCACTGCGGTACCTGTTGCCGCCTTCTCCAGCGCAAGGATAGCCTCGGGTTTGTTGTCCTCTACCCCCAGCAGCACTTCATCCGGGTGCAGGATATGGCACAGGATGACGATACCTTCGATGATCTGCACCGCCCGCTCCTGCATCAGGATGTCGTCGGCGGTAATGTAGGGTTCGCACTCGGTGCCATTGACGACCAGGGTCCTGATCGTCGCCCCGGGCTTGCCGGCCAGTTTGACCGCCGCCGGGAAGCCGGCCCCGCCCATGCCGGCGATACCGGCGGCACGGATCAGCTCCAGCAGCTCCGTCGCCTCGCAGTCGCGGAAATCCGCGACGCCCCGGTGCGCGATCCATTCGTCGCGGCCGTCGCAGTCGATGACAATACAGGGTGCGCTCAAGCCCGAGGGATGGGGGATGGGGCGGTCTTCAATGGCGGCTACGATGCCGGAACTGGGTGCGTGCAGCGGTACGCTGACGTGGCCGCTGGCCTCGGCGATCATCTGGCCCTTGAGCACGCGCTCGCCAACCTGTACCAGGGGTCGCGACGGTGCGCCGATATGCTGGGACAGGGGCAGGACCAGCTGCGGCGGGACGCCGGCGTTGCGAATCGGGCTGCGCAGGGACTGATGCTTGTTCTCGGCGGGGTGAATGCCGCCGTGGAAATCGAACACCCGCCTCATGCGGCACGCTCGGCGGCTTCAGTGTCAGTGGCGATGATGTCGAGGTTGCGACTGGCCGGCTCCGGCAGGCGCCAGTGCCAGGCCTGCAGGCCCTCCGTAAGCGGCAGCATGTCGATACAGTCCACCGGGCAGGGCTCCACGCAAAGGTCGCAGCCGGTGCACTCGCTGGCGATGACGGTATGCATCTGCTTGGCGGCACCGAGTATGGCGTCCACCGGGCAGGCCTGGATGCACTTGGTGCAGCCTATGCACTCGTCTTCGCGAATGAAGGCGACGGTCCTGACCTTTTCCTCACCGTGTTCGGCGTCCAGTGGCGGTGCTTCCACATCCAGCAGATCCGCCAGCGCCTGGATGCCCGCCTCGCCACCCGGGGGGCATTTGTTGATGGCCTCCCCGTTGGCGATGGCCTCGGCATAGGGGCGGCAGCCCGGGTAGCCGCACTGGCCGCACTGGGTCTGGGGCAGGATGGCGTTGATCTGGTCGACAACGGGGTTGCCCTCGGTGCGAAAGCGCACGGCGGCAAAGCCCAGCAGGGCGCCAAAAGGCGCGCCCAGGCCCACCAGCGCGACCAGGGCAGCAAGCAGCGGGTACTGTGTAATCAATTCCACCATCGGCCTAGACCAGCCCCGCGAAGCCCATGAAGGCCAGGGACATCAGGCCGGCGGTTATCATGCCGATGGCTGGACCGCGGAACGGCTCCGGCACGTCGGCGACGGCGAGGCGTTCGCGCATGGCCGCGAACAGGACCAGTACCAGGGAGAAGCCGAGGGCGGCGCCGAAGCCGTAAAACAGTGCCTGCAGGAAGCTGTGGTCGCGATTGATATTGAGCAGGGCCACGCCGAGTACCGCGCAGTTGGTGGTGATCAACGGCAGGTAGACACCGAGTACCCGGTACAGCAGCGGGCTGCTCTTGCGCACCACCATCTCGGTAAACTGCACCACCACGGCAATCACCAGGATGAAGGAAATGGTGCGCAGGTATTCCAGGCCCAGCGGCTCCAGCAGCAGGTAGTAGGTGAGGTGGCTGCAGGCTGACGCCAGGGTGAGAACGAAGGTCGTGGCCATGGACATGCCCATGGCGGTTTCCAGCTTGTTGGACACGCCCATGAACGGGCACAGCCCGAGGAACTGCACCAGGACGAAGTTGTTGACCAGGATGGCCCCGATCAACAGGATGGAATAGTCGGCCAGCACGGAGTCATCGCCAGGAAGTCAGCCAGTGTGTCGCAATGGTAAGTAGTTATCCCGCGGGAAACAATCGCCCGTTGGGGATAAGCCTATAATCGTTAGTCACCCCGGGGCCGGCTCAGGCCGTCTCGGCACTGGCGCTGAGCAGCGCCTCCACCGCGGCCGGGTCGACCCGGGTCAGCAGAGGCTGGAACGGCGCCAGTTCGTGGCCGAGCAGCGGGCCGTCAAGGGCGGTCCAGTCCAGGGAGCATTGTAGAAACGCCTCGGAGCGTTCCGCCATGCCCGGCAGCACCGGTTTCAGATAGGTCATCAGCACCCGGAACAGGTTGACCCCCATGCTGCAGACCGCGTGAACTTCCTGCTCGCGCCCGGTTTCCCTGGCCAGGACCCAGGGTTTCTTCTCGTCGATGTACTGGTTGGCCCGATCCGCCAGGGCGACGATGGCGCGCACGGCCTTGCTGAATTCGCGCTGTTCGTAGGCTGTGGCAATGGCCTCGCCCTCGTCGAGAAACGCTTGCAGCAGCGCCGGTTCCGCACAGCTCTCGGCGGTGGTGTTGGCGAAGCCCTTGCGCAGGAAGCCGGCACAGCGGCTGGCGATATTGACGATCTTGCCTACCACGTCGGCGTTGACCCGCTGCACGAAATCTTCCAGGTTGAGGTCGATATCGTCGACTGCGCCACTCAGCTTCGCGGCAAAGTAGTAGCGCAGGTATTCCGCATCCAGGTGCTCCAGGTAGGTGCCGGCGTTGATAAAGGTGCCGCGGCTCTTGGACATCTTGGTGCCGTTCACGGTCAGGAAGCCGTGGACGTAGATGGCGGTGGGCGTGCGCAGGCCCGCCGAGTGCAACATGGCCGGCCAGAACAGGCCGTGGAAGTTGATGATGTCCTTGCCGATGAAGTGGTACAGCTCGGCGTCCGCGTCCGCCTGCCAGTAGCTGTCAAAGTCGCGCCCGCTGCGTTCGCAGAGGTTCTGGAAGCTGGCGATGTAGCCGATGGGGGCGTCCAGCCAGACGTAGAAATACTTGCCCGGCTCGTCGGGAATCTCGAAGCCGAAGTAGGGTGCGTCGCGGCTGATGTCCCATTCCTGCAGGCCGGCGTCAGTCCACTCCCGCAGCTTGTTGGCAATCTGCGGCTGCAGGGTGCCTGAATCTATCCAGTCTTGCAGCATGTCTGCCAGGGCCGGCAGGGTGAAAAAGAAGTGGATGGATTCCCTGGGCACGGGGCGAGCGCCGGAAATGGCCGAGACCGGGTCGATAAGGTCCGCGGGGGTGTAGGTCGCCCCGCAGGCCTCGCAGTTGTCCCCGTACTGGTCCGGTGTCTTGCAGCTGGGGCAGGTGCCCTTGATGAAACGGTCCGCGAGGAACAGTTGCTTCTCCGGGTCGAAGGCCTGGACGATGGCGCGGCTGGCGATGTGGCCATTGGCCTTCAGGCGCCGGTAGATTTCCTCGCTCCAGTAGCGGTTCTCGTCGGTGTGGGTGCTGTAGTAGTTGTCAAAGCCGATGTAGAACCCGGCGGCGTCGCGCTCGTGCTCGGCCTTGATCCGGGCAATCTGCTCTTCCGGGGTAATGCCCTGCTTCTCCGCGGTCAGCATGATGGCGGTGCCGTGGGCGTCGTCGGCGCAGACGTACAGGCAATCGTGCCCCCGCGATTTCTGGAAGCGGACCCAGATATCGGTCTGCACCATTTCCAGCAGGTGCCCCAGGTGCAGGGAGCCGTTGGCATAGGGGAGGGCGCTGGTCACCAGTATCTTGCGCGCGCTGCTGTCGGGCATCGGCTTGAACTTTCCATGCGAGAAAAAAGGGGCGTTACTATAGCGGTTTTGCGGCCCGGTTTCACTTACCTGATAATGGTTCGCCAGTGATTGTCGATGCCGCGGAGACTCCCTATACTGGCGTCCGCGGGGCCCGTCACGAGCGCTCGCCCCACTTCACCCACAGTCAGACCCCCGGCCCGCCATGAACAAGATCAAGCACATTATCGCCGTCGCCTCCGGCAAGGGTGGCGTTGGTAAATCCACCACCGCCGTCAACCTGGCCCTTGCCCTGCAGGTGCTCGGCGCCCGGGTCGGATTGCTGGATGCGGACATCTATGGCCCCAGCCAGCAACGTATGCTGGGTATCGCCGAGGGCACCAAGCCCGAGCAGCAGGATGGCCAGTGGTTGTTGCCGGTAATGGCCCACGGCCTGAAAACCATGTCCATGGCCTACCTCACCAGCGAGCGCACACCGATGGTCTGGCGCGGCCCGATGGCGGGCGGCGCCCTGGTGCAGATGCTGGAGCAGACGCTTTGGGGTGAACTGGATTACCTGGTGATCGACATGCCCCCGGGCACTGGCGACATCCAGTTGACCCTGTCGCAGAAGGCAACCGTGGCGGGCGCAGTGATTGTTACCACGCCCCAGGATATTGCCCTGCTGGATGCCCAGAAGGGCATCGAAATGTTCCGCAAGGTCGATGTGCCGATCCTGGGTATTGTCGAGAACATGGCGGTACATATCTGCAGCCAGTGCGGCCATGCCGAGCATATATTCGGCACTGCCGGCGGTGAGCGGGTGGCGCGGGACTATGGCGTGCCGCTGCTGGCCAGCCTGCCCCTGACCCTGTCGATTCGCGAACAGACCGATGCCGGCACACCGACGGTCATGGCGGCGCCGAACTCCCCGGAGAGCGCCCTCTACCTGGATGCAGCGCGGGCGATACAGGCCGCCCTGGAAGGCCGCGATGCGGGCGACGTCCAGCCCTTCCCCAGCATCAGTATTTCCGACGACTGAACGGAGCGTCCCTCAGGTGAGTATCAAGGCAGACAAGTGGATTCGCCGCATGGCGGCAGAGCACGGCATGATTGAGCCCTTTGAACCGGGCCAGGTGCGCACGGACGGGGAGCGCCGGTTGATCTCCTACGGCACCTCCAGTTACGGCTATGACGTCCGCTGCTCGGAGCATTTCAAGGTTTTCACCAACATCAATTCAGCGACGGTGGATCCCAAGGCGTTTGACGAAAACAGCTTTGTGGATGTGCAGGGTGCGGTTTGCGTGATTCCGCCGAATTCCTTTGCCCTGGCCAGTACCGTGGAGTACTTCCGTATTCCTCGCAACGTCTTGACCATCTGTCTGGGAAAATCCACCTACGCGCGCTGCGGTATTATAGTCAACGTGACGCCGCTGGAGCCGGAGTGGGAGGGGCATGTCACCCTGGAGTTCTCCAATACGACCACCCTGCCGGCGAAGATCTATGCCAATGAAGGCGTGGCGCAGATGCTGTTTTTTGAGTCCGATGAAGTCTGTGAAACCAGCTACCGCGACCGTGGCGGCAAGTACCAGGGACAGCGCGGCGTCACCCTGCCCAGGGCCTGAGCCGGCGTTAATGGCGTGCGCTTGAAGCGACCACCTGGGTGCCGCCGATGCGGGCATCCGAGAGCAACACCTCAACCGGCTTGTCGTCCTCGATGTGGACAGTCTTGACCATCAGGTAATCCCATTCGGGAGCAAACCAGATGTCGGATTCGCGGTCCGGGTCGTCGTGCAGGCGCTCGAAATGCAGTGCATTTACCGGTCCCAGCGGTGTTTCCAGGATTTCGTCGCTGACATACACCAGCTCGTAATTCTTGACCCGCTTGCCGTCGGCGATGCGCACGCTGATGTTCTGGCGCGGATCGTCCCTGCTCATCAGGTGCAGCCGCAGCTGTTCCTGCTGGCTCATGCGGTCGAGAGTGCCCTCTGTGTAGGGCAGCTCGTACCATTCTTCCTTGTACAGGCTGCGCACCGTATCCGCTCCCGGGGTGAAGTGGACCTCGCGGCGGCGATTGATCAGCCCGGTGCCCTGGTAGATGTAGGAACGGGGTTGGACCTGGGCATCTTCCACTGCAAACACGGCGACCTCGTGGAAACCCACCACCAGCAACGTGCCGCCATTGGTCAGCGTGTAACCGCCCTCGCCGTCGGTCTTCAGTTCGCGCTCAAGGGTCACGGTCATGCCGCGCGCGGTGGTGGTGTACTCGGCTTTATAGGGCTGCAGGGTCGGCGCACATGGTGCGGTTTCTTCAGCAAGGACGCTGCTGGTTGCTGCGGTCAGCAGCATCGTGGCGTACAGCATCCTGCGGCCGATACGGGACGCCACTCGGGGGAATCTTTTGTCCATCGAGAAATGCTCCTTGTTGGTTCAACGTCAGACGTCCCTGCAGGTACCAGAGTGCCGCCAGCGGGTAGATTTCATGTTCCAGGGCAACGACCCGCCGGGCGAGGCTGTCGGCTGTGTCACCGGGTAGAATAGGTACCCTGGCCTGCAGTACCGGGGGGCCACCATCCAGTTCCGGGGTAACGAAGTGGACGGTGCTGCCGGCCTCGCTGTCGCCGGCATCCAGTGCCCGCTGGTGTGTATGTAACCCGGGGTAGTTGGGCAACAATGAGGGATGAATGTTCAACAATCTACCGGCAAAAGGTGTGATAAATACCGGGGTCAGGATCCGCATGAAGCCGGCGAGCATGACCAGGTCCGGTTGCGCCTGCTGCAGGCGCCGCACCAGGGCGGCGTCAAAAGCCTCCCTGTCGGGGTAGTCGCCGTGGGCGATACAGGCGGTCGCAATACCCGCCCGGCGGGCATTGTCGAGGCCCTCCGCATCGGCACGGTTGCTGAGCACCAGGCAGACCTGGGCCGGTAGCTCACCGCGCTCGCAGGCCTGCAGCAAGGTACCCATGTTGGAGCCGCGCCCGGAGATCAGGATCGCTATCCGGCTCACCGACATCAGGCCAGCTCCACTCCGTGCTCGCCGGCGGTAACGTGGCCCAGGCGCCAGGCCAGCAGGCCGCTGTCGGCGAGGGCCTGCAGCGCGGGCGCTGCCGTTTCCTCCGCCACACACAGGACCATGCCTACGCCGCAGTTGAAGGTGCGATACATCTCGGGCGTGGCGACATTGCCCTGGGCCTGCAGCCACTGGAAGATCTCCGGCCACTGCCAGCTGCCGGTATCGACGACCGCGCGGCATCCTGCCGGCAATACCCGAGGCAGGTTCTCGGGCAGCCCGCCGCCGGTGATATGGCTCAGGGCCTTCACTTCCAGTTGCTGAAACAGCGCCAGCAACGGTTTCACGTAGATGATGGTCGGGGTGAGCAGGGTCTGCCCCAGCGTGCTGTCGGCAAAGGGTTGCTGCAGATCGGCACCGCTGACCTCGATGATCTTGCGAATCAGGGAGTAGCCGTTGGAATGGGGGCCGCTGCTGCCGATGGCGAGCAGGCAATCGCCCGGGGCGACCTTGCTGCCGTCAATGATCCCGGACTTTTCCACCACGCCCACGCAAAACCCCGCCAGGTCGTAATCCTCGCCCGCGTACATGCCCGGCATCTCCGCGGTCTCGCCGCCGACCAGGGCGCAGCCCGCCAGCTCGCAGCCGCGGCCAATGCCGCTGATCACCGCAGCTGCGGTGTCCACATCCAGGGCACCGGTCGCATAGTAATCGAGGAAGAACAGCGGCTCGGCGCCGGCGACAACCAGGTCGTTGACGCACATCGCGACCAGGTCGATACCGATGCTGTCGTGGATGCCCATGTCCATTGCCAGACGCAGCTTGGTTCCCACGCCGTCGGTACCGGATACCAATACCGGTTGCCGGTAGCCCGCCGGCAGCTCGCACAGGGCCCCGAACCCGCCCAGACCGCCCAGAACCTCGGGCCGGGTGGTGCGCCGGGAAACCTGCTTGATACGGTCCACCAGCGCGTTGCCGGCGTCAATGTTCACGCCTGCGTCCTTGTAGCTTAGGGGGGTGCCCCCGTCTTGTGTGCTCATGGTTGTCCGGGTCCGGGTCAGGTGCAGGCGGCTGCAGTTTCAGGGGGGCGTAGTCTAGCCCTAAACGCTGCCTGATTCACGCCGACGGCATTTTTCACGATGTAGTTCTACCGCCCCAGGCGCTGCCTGCTACAATGCCCGCTCAATTTCTGCTCAGGAGGCGGCTTTGACAAGGACCCTGTGGGCTCTGGTGTGTCTGGCGCTGCTATTGGCGCGGGGCGCGGTAGGCGCCGAGTTGGTGCGCGACCTGTACGTCGCCGACGTTCCGGTCGCCGATCGCAGTAGCGGCGAGCTGGCACGGGCGTCTGCGGAGGGCCTGGCCCAGGTACTGGTCAAGGTATCCGGCAGCGTTGAGGTGCTCGCGCTGGCACCCGTCGAGCAGGCACTGCGCGGGGCCCGCAGTCGGGTTCGGCAGTATTCCTATATCCGGATTGACACAGTGGCAGGGGGCACCGGGTCCGCCCCGGGCCTGGCCGCCCGGGTGGAGTTTGATCCCGCCCAGGTGCGGGAGTTGCTGACCACCGCCGGCGCACCGATCTGGACGGCCACCAGGCCCGTGGTCCTGGTCTGGCTGGTTGCCGAGGATGAGACTGGCCGCAGATTCGTCGGCCCCGGCAGCGATCCGGAGCTGGTGGCGGGCCTGGTCGATGGCTTCCGGCGCCGCGGTGTGCCGCTGCGCTTTCCCCTGTTCGATCTGGCCGATACCGCGGCGCTGGACCCGGACGAGGCCTGGAGCCTGCCCGCCACGCTGCTGCTGGCAGCCTCGGAGCGCTACCGCGCCACAGAAGTGCTGGCGGGGCGCATCGCGGTACTGAGTTCCGGCGAGATTGCCGGTGACTGGGTGTACCTGTCGGGCACCGGCCGTCAGGACCGCAGCGTGGTCCGCTCCAGCGCCCCTGAATTCCTCCGCGAGGGTGTGGTGATGGTCGCTGAAGACATGGCGTCGCGCTATGCGCTGGCGGCCTCCGGCATGGACGGCAGCGCGCTGGCAATGACCGTTTCCGGCATTGCCAGCTACGCCGATTACGCCGCGGTCCTGTCCTGGCTGGAAAGCCTGGAACCGATTTCCCGCGCCCACGTCAGCGCCGTTACCGGCGACTCGCTCAGCCTGGTGCTGACAGCGGAAGCCGACGCGGCGCAGCTTGCCGGGATCATCGAACTCAACCCGCGCCTGCGACCGGGCAGCGGATCGACCACTGGCGGCCTGAGCTACCGATGGCAGAACTAGACCCCTCCGGCTCCAGCCCTGTGCCGATGCAGCGCTGGCCCATGGCCCTGGCAGGCCTGGCGCTTGTCGCGGGGGCTTTTTACCTGCTCCACCCGATCTTGCTGCCCTTTGTGCTGGGCGCCCTGATCGCCTACCTGGGTGATCCGCTGGTCGATCGCCTGGAGCGCCGCGGTCTCGGTCGTACCCTGGGGGTAGTCGTCGTATTCGTGTTCTTTACCGCGCTGATGGTGCTGGCCACGTTGGTGGCCATCCCCCTGATCGTGCAGCAGCTGGATGCGCTTCTGCAGAAAATACCACAGTTCTATCAATGGGTTACCGAGGTTCTGGTGCCCTGGTTGCGAAGCCGCCTGAGCGTTCCCGCGGCCCACCTGCCGGAGATTGACTGGTCGGGGCAGCTGGCGGAGCACTGGCAGTCCCTGGGCAAGGTTACCGCCACCACGGTCAAGAATATCACCGGCTCCGGCGCCGGCTTCCTGCTGGGACTGTTCAACCTGGCACTGGTGCCGGTCGTGGCCTTTTACCTGATGCGCGACTGGGACATCCTGATTGGAAAGTCCCTGAATATGGTACCGGTCGCGTGGCACAACCGCGTGACCACCATGGTGCGCGAAGCCGATGAAGTGCTCAGCGCCTTCCTGCGCGGCCAGTTTCTGGTGATGTGTTCACTGGGCCTGATCTACAGTGCCGGCCTGTGGCTGGTGGGGATACAGTTTGCGCTCGTGCTGGGGGTGATTGCAGGGCTCGCGAGTATCGTGCCCTATCTCGGCTTTGTGGTTGGCATTGTGATTTCCTGCGCGGTTGCCTACGCCCAGTACCAGGAATGGACAATGCTGCTTTGGGTAGCGCTGGTGTTTGGAATAGGGCAGGTCCTGGAAAGCGTGCTCCTCACCCCGGTGCTGGTGGGGGATCGTATCGGCCTGCACCCGGTGGCAGTGATTTTTGCGCTCATGGCCGGAGGCCAGCTGGCGGGGTTTGTGGGGGTGCTGCTGGCTCTGCCGGTATCGGCGGTGATCATGGTGTTTGTGCGCCACGCCGTCGCCCACTACCGGGCCAGCCATTTATACGGCGGGGAGTAGCCGGGTGACAGCAGGCCCCGCCCGGCAGCTCGCCCTGAACATGCAGCTGCGCGATGATGCCACCCTGGCCAGTTTCCTGCCTGCGCCAGCGCTGGAGCCGTTGCTGGCTGCGGTGCGGGCGCAGGCGGCTCCGGCGGGCGAGCTGCTGCTGTTTCTCCACGGTAGCGCCGGGAGCGGCAGGTCCCACCTGCTGCAGGCGGCCTGCCATTTGCTGCCCGCGGCGAGTTGCTATCTGCCTTTGGCGGAGCTGGCAACGTTGCCGGGAGAGCAGTTGTTGCAGGGCCTGGAAAGCAGGCAACTGGTCTGCCTTGACGACATCGATGCCGTGGTTGGCGTTGAGGCCTGGGAGCTGGCCCTGTTTCATTTCTGTAACCGGGCCCGGGCGGCCGGGTGTCGGTTGCTGCTGAGTGCCAGCGCCAGCCCGCGACAATTGCCGGTGGTACTGCCGGACCTGCAGTCCCGCCTTGGCTGGGGGCCGGTGTTTCAGCTGCCAACCCCTGATGATGAGCGCAAACAGGCAATACTGCGGTATCGGGCCCGCTGCCGGGGTCTGGACATGCCGGCGGAGGTAAGCCGCTTCCTGGTCAGCCGGGCGCCGCGGAGCCTGGCGGACCTGATGGCGCTGCTGGAAACCCTCGATTCAAGGTCCCTGGCCGAGCAGCGTGCGCTCACAGTACCCTTCGTAAAGCTCGTGCTGGGGTTTTGAGCGCCGCCCCGAAGTCATCCGCAAGGCTAAAAACACCGTAATTAATGCGCTACCATGACACTGGATATGCGGGCAAACCACTGTATCCTTGCCGATATTAGGGGCCTGATGCGCCTAGCCAGTTCAAACACAGGAGTTATTGCAATGAAACAACGGATTCTCGCAGGCGTTGCTGCCGCTGCCGCAGCGGCGTCGCTGATCTCAACGCCCGCCTCTTCCGAGGTGCCCCTGACGATCAACGCAGGTATCGCGCACTGGTATTTCGACGGCGATCGTCGCCTCGAGGACACCGATACACCCTGGTTGGGCCTTGAATATGCCTTCACCGACAACTGGGCCGCGGAAATCCTGTACGCGGAAGACGACTCACGGTACAGCGACGGCACCCGGACGGATGTCGCCACCTGGCAGTTGGGCATGCTCTACTACGGCGGCAGTTACATCGGCGAAACCATGCGTGTGAGGCCCTACCTGGCCTTTGGCATGGGTGAGATCGACATCGACGCCGGCGCCTTTGATACTGTGGAAACCACGGCCAATGCCGGTGCCGGTATGCGCTGGATGCTGACCCCGCGTTTTGGCGCCCGTCTGGAAGCCCGGATGCTGCATAGCCTGGACGAGAACGAGAATGACTTCCTGTTCAGCGCCGGCCTGAATTACTACTTCGGAGACGTGTCTGCACCCGTAGTGGCCGCAGCAGAACCGGCCGCGCCGGTGGATTCAGACGGTGACGGCGTCACCGATGACCGCGACAAGTGCCCCGGCACCGCGCCCGGTACCCGCGTTGATGCCGACGGCTGTCCGCTGCCGGTAGCCCAGGTAGCCTCGATCAAGCTGAAGGTCAACTTCGACTTCGATTCCACTGTGGTCAAGGAGCATTACTTCGCTGACATCGGCGAGCTGGCGACTTTCCTCAAGCGTTTCGATGATCTGCAGGTAGACGTTGAAGGGCATACCGACAGCGTTGGTCCGGAGAACTACAACCAGCAGCTGTCCCAGCGTCGTGCCCAGGCAGTGATTGATCTGCTGGTCAACCAGCATGGCATTGCGGCGAATCGTCTGGAAGCGGTCGGCTACGGCGAAGCCCGCCCGGTCGCCTCTAACGACACTGACGCCGGCCGCGCCGAAAACCGCCGCGTAATGGCAACTCTGGAAGTGGAATACAAGGAGTAATCCTTGCTGGATCGGGCGACCTCTGGCTAGCGTAGCTGGAAGTCGTCCGCGTCCAGGTGGCAAGGGAACCGTTCGCGATAGGCCACCAGATCGGCACCGCTCAGCACCACGCTGCCGGTGCCGTTTTTGTTTTCCAGGTCTGCCAGCATTTGACCCTCCGCGTCCAGGGCCATGCTGTCACCTGAATAGTCCAACCCCTTGGCGTCCTGCCCGATTCGATTCACACCTGCAACGCAAGCCAGATTCTCGATCGCCCTCGCCGGCAGCAGTGCCCGCCAGTGCAGCCGCCGTGCTGCTGGCCAGTTGGCCACGAACAGCATCAGGTCGTAGTCCTGCCGATTGCGGCTGAACACCGGAAAGCGCAGGTCATAGCAAACCTGCAGATTGATGCGCCAGCCACGCCAGGCCACGATGACCCGCTCCTGCCCCGCGGCGTAGCGTTTCTGCTCCCCGGCCATGCGAAACAGATGCCGCTTGTCGTAGTGGCTCACGCCTTCCGGGGTAGCGAACAGCATCCGGTTGTAGACCGCGTCGCCGACCCGCACCGCGATGCTGCCGGTGACGGCACAATCTCGCTGCCGGGCCTGGTCCAGCAGCCATTGCTCGGTGGCGCCGCCAGGCTCCTCGGCGTTGCCGAGGGCGTTCATGGAAAACCCGGTGGTGAACATTTCCGGCAGCACCACAAGGTCGCTGCGCCCAGTAATTTCCGCCATCCGGGCTGCAAGGTGCTGGCGGTTGTCGGCGGGGGCCTCCCAGGCGAGCTCGCACTGCACCAGGCTTACGGTCAAATCTTGCATAAACGCTCCGCTGCGCGCAGCAGCTGCTCGTCCTGCTTGGCAAAGCAGAACCGCAGCAGCCGCTGCGGGGGTGGTTGTTGATAGAACACCGAGACCGGTATCGAGGCGACGCCTGGCTCCCGGGTCCACTGCTCACACAGTAGCGTATCGGCGCTGGCGCTGACGGCGCTGTAGTCCAGCAGCTGAAAGTAGCTGCCGGCGCTGGGCTGGAACGTGAAACGGGAGTCCGCCAGCGCCGCGCAGAACAGATCGCGCTTGTGCTGGTAGCTTGCCGCCAGGCCCAGAGGGTAGTCGGGCTCGCGCGTCATGAAGTCAGCCAGCGCCTGCTGCACCGGCGTCACTGCCACAAAGCAGACGAACTGATGCACCTTGCGCAGTTCCGCGGTGAGCGCCGGCGGGGCTACGCAGTAGCCCGTTTTCCAGCCAGTGACGCCGAAGGTCTTGCCAAAGGAGAAAACCGCGAAGCAGCGCGAGCGCAGGGCTTCGAACTGCAGGGCGCTGTGATGCTGACGGCCGTCGTAGACCAGATACTCGTAGACCTCATCGCTCACTACGAACAGGCCGTGACGGGTGACCAGGCTCTCCAGTTGCAGCAGGTCCTCCCGGCTCATGACGGCACCGGTGGGGTTGTGCGGGGAATTGATCACCAGCAGGCGGGTTCTGGCACTGATGGCCTGCTCAATCCGCTCCCAGTCCGGGGCAAAGGCGGGCGTGTGCAGGGGGACGTGAACGGGAACCCCTCCGGCCAGGGTTACCGCGGGTCGGTAGCTGTCATAACAGGGGTCCAGCAGAATCACCTCGTCCCCGGGGCGCACGCAGGCGGTAATCGCGCAGTAGATAGCCTCCGTGGCGCCCGGGACTACGGTGACCTCGGTGTCCGGATCGCAACGCACCCCCCGATGTCGGGCGAGCTGGCCGGCAATCGCCTCTCGCAGCGCTGGCAGCCCCGCCATTGGCGCGTACTGGTTGTGTCCCTCCAGGGCGTGGTGGGCAAGTGCCGTGCGCAGGGCAAGCGGCGCCGGAAAGTCCGGAAAGCCCTGGGACAGGTTCAGCGCCTGCTGTTCCGCAGCGAGAGCTGACATACGGGTGAATATGGTGGTACCGACATCCGGTAACTTGCTTTGCAGCATGGCGTTTGCGTCCTGGTACCCTGCCTCCTCAATATCGACACATTCTGAGGTTATCTTACAGTTGTGTGTCCAGCGGCAATTCGGTGCTGTTCTTGATTTCAGTGACCGCCATATGTGAATGCAGTTCACGGATCGCCGGGCTGGCAGTCAGCGTGTTGCGCACAAAATCCTCATAGTGGCGAATGTCCCGGGTCACGATCTTGAGCATGTAATCCCAGATGCCGGTCATTGTATAGCACTCCATCACCTCCGGATGGCGCACGATTTCCTGTTCAAAGCTCATCAGGTTCTGGCGCCCGGTGGAGGTGAGGTTGATGGTCGCGAAAACCACCACCTCCATACCCAGGCGGGTCCGATCGAGGAGGGCAACCCGACGCTGAATCAGCCCCTCTTCCTCCATGCGGTTGATGCGGCGCCAGCAGGGTGACTGGGACAGGTTGATACGTTCGGCGATAGTGGCGGTGCTGATGGTGGCGTCCCGCTGCAGCATTTTCAGAATCTCTACGTCTTGTTTGCCAACAATATTGGACATTAAACCCTCCTGCCTCTGTTTGGGCGCATATATTATGCGCATTAGAGCGGAAAACGCCGGCAAATCAAATAACTCTTCCTATACTTTTACGCGACAATTCCGCTTCTCGGAGGAGCTGCAACTATGGGTACAGATAACAGCAAGGCCATCCGCAAGGTGTCCCTGGACGACAAGTACGCCCTGGATACGGCCCGCGCCTACATGACGGGTATCGAGGCACTGGTGCGCCTGCCGATGCTGCAGCACCAGCGCGACCAGCGCGCCGGGCTCAACACAGCCGCCTTCATTTCCGGCTATCGCGGTTCGCCTCTGGGCGGGGTCGACCAGGCCCTGTGGAAGGCCAAACCCTGGCTGGCGCAACACAACGTGCATTTCCAGCCCGGTCTGAACGAGGACCTGGCGGCGACCGCAGTCTGGGGCAGCCAGCAGACCAACCTCTTCGGCGGCGCCAAATACGACGGCGTCTTCGGCATGTGGTACGGCAAGGGCCCCGGTGTCGACCGCAGCATGGATGTGTTCAAGCACGCCAACGCCTTCGGCACCTCCCGCTATGGCGGCGTGCTGGCGGTCGCGGGCGATGACCATGCCTGCAAGTCATCCACCCTGCCGCACCAGTCCGAGCATATGTTCATCGGTGCATCGGTGCCGGTGCTGAGCCCCTGCAACGTACAGGAAGTGTTGGACCTGGGTATTTTCGGCTGGGAATTGTCGCGCTACAGCGGTTGCTGGGTCGCGCTGAAGGCTATCACCGAAAACATGGATTCCGCGATTTCCGCGGATATCGACCCCAACCGCATCGAGATTGTGATCCCGGAGGAATTCCAGCTGCCGCCTGACGGGGTGCACGCACGCTGGCCGGACAAGCCGCTGGAGCAGGAGCTGAGGCTCAACAAATACAAGATCTATGCAGCCCGGGAGTTCGCCCGGGTCAACGGCCTCAATCGTATCGTGGTGGATTGCCCCAATCCGCGTTTTGGCATTATCACCACCGGCAAGGCCTACCTGGACGTGATGCAGGCGCTGGAGGACATGGGCATCGACGATGCCGTGGCCGCGGAGATTGGCCTGCGCGTCTACAAGGTGGGCATGCCCTGGCCGCTGGAGCCGCGCACCACCCACGACTTTGCCGAGGGGCTGGAGGAGATTCTGGTGGTGGAGGAGAAGCGCTCCATCATCGAGGACCAGCTTACCGGCCAGCTCTACAACTACCCGGTGGCAGCGCGCCCGCGCGTGTTTGGCGAGTTCGACGAGGAGGGTCGTGACCTGTTGCCCAATCTCGCCGAGCTGACCCCGGCCATGGTGGCGCTGGCGATTGCCAGCCGGATCCGGCGCTTTTACCAGTCCGAAACCATGGACCGCCGCGTTCGCTGGATCGAGCAGAAGGAAGCTTCCCTGGCACAGCCGCGCGACATTATTGAGCGGGTGCCGCATTTCTGCTCTGGCTGCCCGCACAACACCTCCACCAAGGTGCCTGAAGGCAGCCACGCCTTTGGCGGGATCGGCTGCCATTACATGGCCACCTGGATGCCGGATCGCGACACCCACACCTTCACCCAGATGGGCGGGGAGGGTGCGACCTGGATTGGCCAGGCGCCATTTACCACCACCAAACATGTGTTCCAGAACCTGGGTGACGGCACCTACTTCCACTCGGGGCTGCTGGCGATTCGCGCGGCGGTCGCCTCCGGGGTGAGTATCACCTACAAGATCCTGTACAACGATGCGGTCGCCATGACCGGTGGCCAGCCGCTTGACGGCACCCTTACAGTCAGCGACCTGATCAAGCAGGTAGCCGCGGAGCGCGTCCACCGTATCGCCCTGGTCAGTGACCATCCGGAGGCCTGGCGCGGCCAGTTCCACGGCGTCACCGGCTACAGTCTGCATCACCGCGACGAGCTGGACGCCCTGCAGCGCGAGCTGCGCGAATACGACGGTACTTCGGTAATCGTCTATGTTCAGACCTGTGCCGCGGAGAAGCGGCGCCGACGCAAGAAAGGCAGCCTGGAAGACCCGGCCAAGCGCCTGTTCATCAATGACGCGGTCTGCGAAGGCTGCGGCGACTGCAGCATCAAGTCCAATTGCCTCTCGGTGATCCCCAAGGAGACCGAGCTGGGGCGCAAGCGCCAGATCGACCAGAGCTCCTGCAACAAGGATTACAGCTGCGCCAAAGGTTTTTGCCCCAGCTTCGTGTCCGTGATCGGCGGCACGTTGCGCAAGCCGGATGGCGCCGCCGGCAATGTCGATACCCTGTTCGACCCGCTGCCGGAGCCTGTGCTGCCCAGTCTGGACAAGCCCTGGAACACGGTGGTGACCGGCGTCGGTGGCACCGGCGTGCTGACGATTACCGCCCTGGTGGCAATGGCCGCGCACATTGAAGGCAAGGGCTGCGCGACCATGAACCAGACCGGTCTGGCGCAGAAATTCGGCGCGGTGGTGAGCCATGTGCGGGTCAGTGCCAGCCAGGATGACATCAAGGCCGTGCGTATTCCCGCCGGCGAGGCCGACCTGCTGCTGGGCTGCGATCTGGTGGTGACCTCCACCTACGAGGCTCTCGGCAAGGTCGCCCAGGGCCGGACCCACGCCGTGGTCAATGACGCGGAAGTGCCCACCTCGGCGTTTATCCTTGATCCGGATGCACGCTTCCCCACCGCGGCGATGAAGGCCAAGGTCAGCGATGAGGCGGGCGAATCCGCAACCTTCTTTATCGATTCCACCCGCATAGCAACCCAGTTGCTGGGTGACTCCATCGGCTCCAATCTGTTCCTGCTTGGCTATGCCTGGCAGCAGGGCCTGGTGCCGGTATCGGCGACGGCGCTGGCTGAGGCCATCGAACTCAATGGCGTGGCGGTCGGGTTCAACAAAGAGGCGTTTCTCTGGGGACGCCGCTGCGCCCACCAGCCGGAGCGGGTGCTGGCACTGGTCGAAGAGGTGGCGCCGCAAGTCCCGGTGCGCCTGCAGAGCTTCGAGGATATTGTCAAAGACCGCAGCGCCCGGCTGACGGACTACCAGAACGCGGACTACGCCGACCAGTACCGCCGGCAGGTCGAGCGCGTACGTGCTGCCGATCCGCGTGCGGTAGAGGCGGACAGTATCAGCGTCGCGGTCGCCCGCAACCTGTTCAAGCTGATGGCAATCAAGGATGAGTACGAGGTCGCCCGTCTCTACAGTGACGGCGAGTTCCTGCGCAAGCTGGATCGGCAGTTCGAAGGCGACTACGAGCTGCGCTTCCATCTGGCCCCACCCCTGTTCAGCAAGCGCGATCCCAATACCGGCCACCTGATCAAGCAGGAATTCGGCCCCTGGATGCTGCGCGCGTTCGGCGTGCTGGCTCGACTGCGTTTCCTGCGTGGCAGCGCCCTGGATATTTTTGGGCGCACCGCGGAACGGCGCCAGGAACGGGCTGACCTTAAGGAGTACCTGGCGCTGCTTGAGCAACTGCCGCCCGCGCTGAACGACGACAACTACGTTGCCGCCCTGGAGCTGGCGCGGCTGCCCGCGAAACTGCGCGGCTTCGGCCACGTCAAGGACCGCAACCGCGAGCTGTTGGCGTTGCGCCGGGAGGAGTTGCTGCGTGAGCTCCACGGCGCGGCGGCGACCCCGGTCACGATTGTCAACGCGGCCTGAACCACCCCTGCCAATAACGATCCAGAGGATATTTCCATGAGCGTTTTTTCTGCCCCCGCATTCGATCAGCACGAGCTGGTCACATTTGGCGCCGACAAAGGGACCGGCCTGCGGGCGATTATCGCGGTGCACGATACAACGCTGGGGCCCGCTGTCGGCGGTTGTCGCATGTTCCCCTATGCCAGTGAAGAGGAGGCGCTGCACGATGTACTGCGTCTGTCCCGGGGCATGACCTACAAGTCCGCCCTCGCGGGCTTGCCGCTGGGTGGCGGCAAGTCAGTGATCATCGGCGACTCGCGCCGCGACAAGACACCGGCGCTGATGCGGGCCATGGGCGAATTCATTCATTCCCAGGGCGGGCGCTACGTGGCGGCGGAGGATTCCGGCACCGCGGTGGCCGATATCCGGCTGATGGCGGAGCGCACGCCCCATGTCAGCGGCATGAACGACAACGAGTTCGGCGGCGATCCGTCGCCCAGCACCGCCTATGGCGTCTTTCTCGGTATTCGTACCGCGGTGCGTCACCGGCTCGGTGCGGACAGCTGCGCGGGCCTGCGGGTTGCGATTCAGGGGCTGGGGCACGTGGGCTATTACCTGGCGCGCCATTTGCGCAACGACGGTGCCACGGTTTATGGCGCGGATCTCAACGAGGCCAACCTGCGGCGTGCGGTTGACGAGCTGGGTGTGATGCCGGTCGCGGCAGGTGAGATCCTGACGCTGGAAGTGGATATCCTCTCACCCTGCGCGATGGGGGCGGTGCTGGACGGGCGCAGCATCGCCGCATTGCGCGCCGGTATCGTTGCCGGCGCCGCCAACAATCAGCTGGCGACCGCCGATGACAGCGCCCGCCTGCAGGATCACGGCATCCTCTATTGTCCGGATTTCCTGATCAACGCCGGTGGCATCATCGATGTGCACCACCAGCGAATCGGTTCAGCGGATGAGGTCAAGCGCAGCCATGTCGAGCGCATAGAGCAGACCCTGGCCGAGGTCCTGCTGCGGGCAGACAGCACCCAACGGCCCACCCATGAGATTGCCGAAGATCTCGCCCGGGAATGCCTTCGGCCCGCATCCGGATTGAACGTGGCTGCCCTGCGCGTCGCGGGCTGATGATTGGCGCGCTACAGGTAGGCAACCACCCTGTTGCGCCCCAGCCCCTTGGCCTGGTAGAGCGCCTCGTCAGCGCGCTGCAGCAGGGCCTCCACCTCTAGGTCATTGCTCCGGCAGGTACTGATACCGGCGCTGATGGACAGGGTGCAGGGCGTTCCCGCAGATGCGGTGAGATCGAGCTGCTCAATGCGGTCGCGCAGTCTTTCCGCGAGAGGGATGGCCTCGCTGCCGCAAGTGTGCGGCAGGACGATGACGAATTCTTCTCCGCCGAAGCGACAGAGCATGTCATGTTCGCGCAGCCCGGCAGCACAGTGTTCGGCTACGCAGCGCAGTACCTGATCACCAATGAGGTGGCCGAAACGGTCGTTGAAGGTTTTGAAGTGATCCACATCCAGGAGGATCAGTGAGAACGGGTGCTTGTAGCGGTGAAATTCCGACAGCTGGCCACGGAGAAGTTCCATAAGCTTGTGCCGGTTGTAGGTGCCGGTCAGTTGATCGAGTTCTGCCTGTTTTTCAAGCTTCAGGCGCAGCCGACGGCTCTCGGTGATATTGCGGGCGACCCAGATTACCGTCCGTTCGCCGTCGAGCAGAGTTGCTAGGGGCCGAATGCTGCCCTCAAACCAGAGCTCCTCCCTTGGTCCTGGCTCGCCTTCGAGTCCCTTGACCTCACTGTCGCCGAGGCTGTAGAGGATGATACGGGGGCGCTGATCCTGCAGCGCCTGGCGAATTTCGTCCAGAAACCAGTCGGCCTTGTTCGCGGGCATGACATCGTGCAACGTCAAATCCAGCAACAGGGCTCCGCTGTGGTAGTAGCGGGTGTCGGTCCCCCCGATTGTCATCGCATAGCGGCCGGATTCGGTCAGCACAAATACCCGGTCGGGCAGGGCCGTGAGGATCTCAAGCAGCAGTTCATTACTGTATTTCAAGGCGGGATTCCCGGCTGACAGCGGCCTCCAATAGCCCGATGGCCGGGGCGACTACAAGCGATTCCTCAAGCTGAAAGGATAGCCCTATCTCCCTGCGGCATCCAGTACCGGCTGCCGTGGGACTCAAGCCGCGGCGGAGTCGGTGTTGCCTCCCGGCACGGCGTAATCCTCGGGGCCGAGCTGCAGATAGCGGCGCAGGTAGTGCACCAACAGGTAGAAGGGACCGGTATCGAGCAGGGCTACTGTCGCCTTGAACAGGTAATTGCTGCCGATCAGCACCAGCAGTCCCTGGAAGGCGATGTCGCCGCGGAGGAATGCGGCACCGAAGGTTACGGTGATGACCATCACCGAGTCGACCATCTGGCTCATCAAGGTGCTGAAATTGTTGCGCACCCACAGGTACTTGCCCCGGGTGACCCGTTTCCAGAAATGGAACAGCTGGACATCGCAGTACTGGGCCGCGATGTAGGCCAGCATGGAGGCAAACACAGCGCCCGAGGTGGTGGCATAGATCAGCTGGTAGAGCCCGATGCTGTCGCGCACGATCTCGCCACTGGGCAGCATGACCGGCTCTGCCAGCTGCAGGATCTGCCACGGTGGCATTGCGCCGGGACCGACTGAAGGCAGCGCGTCACCGAGAAACAGCACGAACAGGATGAAGAAATTCAGACCCAGGCCGACGCTGACCAGGAAGTTGGCTCGGGCCCGGCCGTAGAGTTCGCAGACCAGGTCAGTGCAGAGAAACGTCAGGGGGTAGGGGAGCACGCCGACTGCCAGCGCCATCGGGCCGACCTGGATGAACCGGGTAATCCCGATCACGTTCAGCAGGGTCATGGCACAGAGGAAGGTGCCGGCAAGAACCAGGAATACCCGCTCCCGGCGCTCCCAGACCACCTGCAGGGAGGCCAATTCAGGCTTCCTTCTGGCCCAGGTTGGCGTGCAGTACCGCGCCGTTGATTACCGGATTGGCGTGCGCCCAGACAATCAGCTCGGCAATTTCGCGTGGCTCGATCAGGCGCCCGAAGGCATTCATGCCGCCGATCGCCGCCACCACATCCGGGTTGTTGCCGATGTGTGTGCGCAGCATTTCCGTATCGGTGAAGCCCGGGCAGATCAGGGCGGTGTGGATGCCGCTGCCCATGAGATCCTGGCAGCTGGCGCGCATCATGCCGAGCTGCGCGTGTTTGCTGATCACGTAGCTGAAGGAGCCCGCCACCGCCTTTTCCGACAGAGTGGAGCCGATATACAGCAGGCTGGATCCTCTGGGCAGCGCAGGTAACAGCGCCTGGTTGAGGCTGTTGACCGCAACCACGTTTGTTTCCAGCACCTGCCGCAGGTCGTCGCTGTCGCAGTTGATCACCGCGTCCTTGCGCATCTGGCTGGCGTTGTGCAGCAGGCAGACGCTGCTGCTGTCGGCGATCACCGGTGCCAGTTCGCGGCAGGCCGCGGCAATGGAGTCGGCCATTGTCAGGTCGCAGGCGATGTTGTGTACGCCCTGGTCCGGGCAGGGGCGGCGCGACAGATTGTAGACACGATACCCCATGTCCAGAAAGCGTTGCGCGGTGGCGCGGCCGATGCCGACGCTGGCGCCGGTGATAATTGCGGTGTGCATGGAACCCCCATTGTCTTGCTGCAGCAGAGTGACGGTAGCGCCGAACCGGTTTGGCTCCAGGTTCTACGCGCCTGATGCTGTTTCAGTTTGCACCGGCTGGCTGCAGGAGGCCGTGCCGGACCGTCGGCTATTGTGCCGCAGCGGTCCGCTCTTGCCTATTGTGCGTACACTCGGGACAATCATTTTCCCGCAACTGGCTGGATGCACTCTATGGAGCGCCTCACTACGCTTTACATCGACAAGGAGAGCCACAAGTTTTCCGCCGCTCACTTCACCATATTTTCCGCCACTGAGCGGGAGCGCCTGCACGGGCACAATTACTCGGTTTCCGCGAAGATCGTCGCGCCCATGGGCGACAACGGGTTTGCAGCGGATTACAACGTCTACAAGCGCCGCCTCAAGTCCCTCTGCGATGCGCTAGACGAATATTTGTTACTGGCGGCGGATTCTCCGTTCCAGAGCATTGAGGAGGATGGAGACTACTATCGGGTTTATTTCGCCAGCGAGGAAATGCTGTTTCTGAAAAGCGACACGCGGGTGTTGCCTTTGCGCAATGCCACGGTCGAGGAATTCTCCAGTTATCTGCTGCAGCAGTTGTTGCTGCTCTCAGCAAACGACGACCTGCGGGAAATCGAGCTCTGCGTGGCCTCCGGCCCGGGCCAGCGGGGCTGCGCCTCCTGGCGCAAGCCCTGAGTCAGCGCTTTCTGCCTCAGGCGGTAATCCCGCTGTGGTGCAGCAGTGGTTCGATGTCTGGCTCGCGGCCGCGGAAGGAAACGAACAGGTCCATGGCATCCTGGGAACCGCCCGCCTCGAGAATATGGCGGCGGAACTCCATCCCGGTGTGTGGGTTGAAAATCCCTTCCTCCTCAAAGCGCGAAAAAGCGTCCGCTGACAGCACCTCCGCCCACTTGTAGCTGTAGTAGCCTGCAGCGTAGCCGCCGCCGAAAATATGCCCGAAGCTGTTCTGGAAGCGGTTCTCGGGGATGGCGGGAATCACTGCCACTTCGGCGCGCACATCATTGAGCAGGCCCTCCACGGTGACTTCCGGCTGGCCCCAGAGCTGGTGCAGGCGGAAATCGAACAGGGCGAATTCCAGTTGCCGCACCATCTGCATGCCGGACTGGAAATTCTTTGCCGCCAGCATTCTTTCCAGCAAAGCCTCCGGCAGCGGCTCCCCGGTTGTCATGTGCCCGGAAATGAAGCTCAGCGCCTCCGGCTGGTGGCACCAGTTTTCCAGGAACTGGCTGGGCAGCTCTACCGCATCCCAGGCCACACCGTTGATGCCGGAAACCGCAGCCACCTGCTGCTGTGTCAGCATGTGGTGCAGGCCGTGGCCAAACTCGTGGAACAGGGTGGTCATCTCGTTCGCGGTGAGGAGGGCAGGCTGGTCGCCTACCGGTGCAGTAAAATTGCAGACCAGATAGGCCACCGGCAGCTGTAGTTTGCCATCATCCAGCCGGCGCACCCGGCAGCTGTCCATCCAGGCGCCGCCCTGCTTGTGCGCGCGGGCGTACAGGTCCAGGTAGAAGCGGGCCAGGGCCACACCGTCCTGGCGGATCTCGAACAGGCGCGCATCGGGGTGGTAACTGTCGAAGCCGGAGAGTTCCTCGACCTGCAGCCCGTACAAGCGCTGCACCACCTCGAACAGGCCCGCCAGTACCCGGTTCACCGGCAGGTAGGGACGGATTTCCTCCTGCGATACCTGGAAGGTGGCCTGGCGCTGCTTTTCGCTGTAGTAGGCCACATCCCAGGGTTTGAGCTCATCCAGGCCGTGTTCCGCCGCGGCGAACTCACACAGTTCCCGCCACTCCTGCTGTGCCTGGGGCCGGGAGCGGGCGGCCAGCTGGGTCAGGAACTCGATGACGTGGCTGGGAGACTCCGCCATCTTGGTGGCAAGGGACAGCTCCGCGTAGCTGGCGAAGTCCAGCAGGCCAGCCAGTTCCTGGCGCAGGCCGAGGATTTCGGTGATCAGGTCGGAGTTGTCGAAGCGGCCGGCGTCGGGGCCGAGCTCCGAGGCGCGGGTCACATTGGCCATATACACTTCCTGCCGCAGGTCCCGGTCATTGCAGTAGGTCAGCACGGGGTACACAGAGGGGTACTCAAGTGTCAGCAGGCAGCCATCCAGCCCTTTTTGTTCCGCCGCCTGGCGCGCACTGGCCAGCGCGGTGTCTGGCAGGCCCGCCAGCTGCTCGGCGGTGACCGGTTTGCTCCAGGCATTGGTGGCGTCGAGTACATTGTCGCTAAACCGGCTGCCGAGCTCAGACAGGCGCTGCTGGAGTTCACCGTAGCGCTGCTTTTGCGCTGCCGGCAAGGCCACGCCCGCCAGCCTGAAGTCCCGCAGGGCGTTGTTCACAGTCTGCTGCCTGTCCTGCGGCAGATCGGTGAAATCACCGCGCTCGGCCAGGTCGCGATAGGCCTCAAACAGAGCCGTGTGCTGCCCCATCCAGGTGGTGTACTCGGACAGCAGCGGCAGGCAGGCATTGTAGGCTTCGCGCAGAGCTTCACTGTTGAGCACGCCGTTGAGATGGCCTACGGGCGACCAGCATTGCGCCAGCTCGTCCTCCATGTCCTCGATCGGCTGGATCAGCGACTCCCAGCTGTGTGGCCCCGGCGCAGCCAGCAGCTCCCCGACCCGGCGCTTGTTGCGCTCGAGCAGCGAGGTGACGGCGGGTAGCACGTGCTCCGGGCGAATGGCCGAAAAGGGTGGCAGGGTGTTCTTTTCCAGCAGCGGGTTGTTCATAATGGTTGGCTGTGTTGCGGTAGATGCCGCGTAGTTTAACGGATTTTGGCGGGGAGACGGAATGATTGCTCAACTGGGAAAACTGGTCGCCACCGGCACTGCCGTTGCACTGACGCTGGCGGCACCCGCGCAGGCGCGAACGCCCTTTGCAGCTGAGGATGTCTTCCAGCTGGCCTGGGCAAGTTCACCGCTGGTCGAGAGCTCGGGCGACCGGGTGCTGTACCTGCGTCACAGCATGGACATCATGCGCGACCAGCCCCGCAGCAACCTGTGGCGGGTCAATATTGACGGCAGCGACCACCGGCCTGTAACCACGGGGCCCGACAGTATCAGCTCGCCAGCGCTGGCACCGGATGGCACCCGCGTGGCCTATGTGCGCAGTGACGATACCGGCCCCCAGTTGTATGTCAGTTGGCTGGATTCAGCACAGACCGCGCAGCTGACCCGGGTGCCGCACGCCCCCTCCAACCTGGCCTGGTCACCGGACGGAGAATGGCTGGCATTCAGAATGCTGGTGCCTGCGGAACCGCCGACTATTGGCACGCTGCCGAAGGCACCGGCAGGCGCGCAGTGGGCGGCTGCGCCCGAGGTAGTTGAGCGGATGATTTACCGTGCCGACGGGTCCGGCGCCAAGCCGCACGGTTACCAGCATGTGTTCGTGCTGCCCGCCGACGGGGGTAGCCCGCGCCAACTGACCAGGGGTGACTTTCATCACAGTGGCACTATTGCCTGGAGCGCGGACAGTGCTGCCCTGTATATTTCCGCCAATCGCAACCCCGACTGGGAAATCGATACGCAGAACACGGACCTGTACCGGGTGGAGCTTGCTTCCGGGGCTGTCACTGCGCTCACGGACCGGCGCGGTCCCGACACCCAGGTAACGGTGTCCCCCGACGGCAAGCGCCTGGCCTGGGTCGGCTGGGACGACCGCGGGCTCGGCTATCACCGGCACCGTCTGTATGTGATGGATGCCGACGGGGGCGACCGCCGGGAGCTGCTGCCGGATCTGGACCGCAATATCCAGCATCCGAGCTGGTCCGCCGATGGCAAGCGCCTGCTGTTCTATTACGACGACCGCGGCGACACCTTGCTGGCGGCGACTGACCTGGCCGGGCGGATGCAGGTGCTGGCGCGGGGGCTCGGCGGCAAGCACCTCGGGCGCCCCTATGCTGGCGCGGATTACGCCGCCGGCGGACAGCACTATGTCTACACCGCTGGCACTGCGGGCTCACCGGCCGAGCTGGTGGCGGGGCGTTTCGGCAGCGACCGCCGGCAGCCATTGACGGCGCTCAATGAAAGCCTGTTGGCGCACCGGGACCTGGGTGAGGTGCGGGAACTAACCTTCAACTCGTCTCACGACGGTCGCGAAATCCAGGCCTGGGTGGTATTGCCACCGGACTTCGACCCGGCGCGCAAGTATCCGCTGATCCTGGAGATCCACGGTGGCCCCTTTGCCAACTACGGGCCGCGCTTTGCCGCTGAGCTGCAGCTGTTTGCAGCCGCGGGCTACGTGGTGCTGTACAGCAACCCTCGCGGTAGCACCAGCTACGGTGAGGAGTTTGCCAACCTGATCCACCACAACTATCCCGGTGAGGATTACGATGACCTGATGTCCGGGGTGGAAGCGCTGTTGGAACAGGGTTATGTCGATCCGAAGCAGCTGTTCGTCACCGGCGGCAGCGGCGGCGGCACCCTGACCGCCTGGATTGTCGGCAAGAGTGATCGCTTCCGGGCGGCGGTGGTCGCCAAGCCGGTCATCAACTGGACCAGCTTTGTACTCACGGCGGATATGCCGAGTTATTTTGCCCACTACTGGTTTGGGGAAATGCCCTGGGAGAACCCCGAGGCCTACTGGCGCCGTTCACCCCTGTCCCTGGTGGGCAATGTGACTACGCCCACCATGCTCCTGACCGGAGAGGACGACCTGCGCACGCCGATGGCGGAAACCGAACAGTATTACCAGGCACTGAAGTTGCGGGGCGTGGACACCGCCATGGTCCGGGTGCCGGGTGCGTCGCACCTGATCGCCCAGCGCCCCAGCCAGCTGGTGGCGAAGGTGGCGGCGATCCTGGGCTGGTTCGAGCGTTACCGGGAGCCGCCCGCGGCGAGCTGAGCGCGCTCGAAGGCTCTCAGCCCTCGGGTTCGCGCCGCTTCTTCAGCGGCGCGAACCCGTCGTTGGCCGGTTTCGGGGTGGCCTTGCCCCGGGGCTTGCCCTTGGCCTTCCGGTCCCGCAAGCGGTCCTTTTTCTTCTCCTCGGTTACCTTGCCGGTCTTCTTTTTGTGGCCGGCAGCCTTGCCCGAGGATTTCATTTTCTTCGGGCCCGAGTAACGCGCCTTCAATCCCGGCAGGGCGCGGGCCTCCATTTCCAGGTTCAGGTAGCGTTGGATGCTGATCATCAGGTTCCAGTCCGCCGCCGTTACCAGGGAAATCGCCAGGCCCTGGCTGCCGGCCCGGCCGGTGCGTCCCGTCCGGTGCAGGTAGTCATCGCCGCTGAAGGGCAGGTCGTAGTTGATAACCGTGTCGATACCTTCGATATCGAGGCCGCGAGCCGCCAGATCACTCGCCGTGACAATGTCGATGACACCCTGGGTGAAGCGGCTGACTACCACCTTGCGCTCCTCGGTACTCATCTCTCCGTGCAGGCACGCAGCGCGCACGCCGTGATGCTGCAACAGTCCGGCCAGACGAGCGGCGGTGGTGCGCTTGTTGGCGAATATCAGCTGCTTGCGGCCCCGGCTGTCGGCCAGCAGGGCCAGCAGCAGTTTGTCCTTGTGCTCCTGGCTGTCGGCGAGGATGCGCTGGTGAAAGATGTCCTTGTGCGCGGCGCGGATTTCGCCGCAGTTCACCGATTCCGGTTCATGCTGCAGGCTGGCGCTGATCTCGCCGAGGCCGCGCGCATGCAGGGTGGCGGAGAGCATCAGGGTCTGGCGGTCGGCGGAGCTGTAGCTGGCGATTTTCAACACATCCTCGCGGAAGCCCATCTCCAGCATGCGGTCCGCCTCGTCCAGCACCAGGATCCGCAGGCCACCGAGGTCGGCGCTTTTGCGTTCACAGTGTTCGAGCAGACGCCCGGGGGTGGCGATGATCACTTCCGGATTCTTGCGCAGCAGCGATTTCTGGTACTTGAAATCGGCGCCGCCGGTTAGCGCGTCGGCACGCAGGGTGCTTTTCCCCAGCAGTTGACGGCACTCCTTCAGCACCTGGCGCGCCAGCTCCCGGGTCGGCACCAGTACCAGGGCCAGGGTTCCGGCCTTGGGGGGCAGTGGCCTGGTCAACAGTTGCTGCACCACCGGCAGCAGGTAAGCCAGGGTCTTGCCGCTGCCCGTCGGCGCACTGACCCGAAGGTCCCTGCCGGCCAGTGCCAGCGGAATGACCTGCTCCTGGACAGCGGTGGCTTCGGTGTGGGCCAGCTCAGCCAGGGCGAGCTGCAGGCTGTGGTCGAGTTCCAGTTGTTCAAGCACGGGGCGGGGTTCCAGAGTGATGAGAGGCAGTTTTCGCGGGCAGGTGCAGTGTAACACGGTCGCGGAGGCTTCTTGCCGGCGAGTGGTCGAGGTGCGGCGACCGTGCCTCCCTTGCCCGTGATGTGGCACACTGGCGGCTTATCTGGCGAGGGCGTTTGCCCGGGGAGGCGGGGCATGGTCAAGGCGGTACGGATAACAGCAACGGGTGGTCCCGAAATCATGCAGGTGGTGGATGTAGATCCCGGTCCACCCGGGCCGGGCATGGTGACGGTGGCCAATCGTGCCATTGGGCTCAACTTCATCGACACCTACCATCGCAGCGGCCTGTACCCCATTGCCCTGCCCAGCGGGCTTGGCATGGAGGGAGCTGGCGTGGTCGCGGCGGTGGGAGAGGGGGTCGAGTTTGCCGTCGGGGACCGCATCGCCTATTGCTCCGCCGGGTTCGGTGCCTATGCCGAGGCACTCAACCTGCCCGCGGCGCGGCTGGTGCCGGTTCCCGTGGAGATTGACTTTGAAACCGCAGCAGCGGCACTGCTCAAGGGCCAGACTGTCGAGTACCTGTTGCAGCGGACCTTTCCCCTGCAAGCCGGCCAGACCTGCCTGTTCCACGCGGCGGCGGGGGGTGTCGGCCTGCTGTTCGGGCAGTGGGCCCACAGCCTCGGCGTCACCGTCATCGGTACCGTGGGCTCCGGGGAGAAAGCGGAGCTGGCCCGCGCCCACGGCTATCACCATGTCATCAATTACCGGCAGGAGGATGTGGCCGCACGGGTCCGGGAGTTGACCGACGGCGTGGGAGTGCCGGTGGTATACGACGGCATAGGTCGCGACACGTTCGAGGCCTCTCTCGCCAGCCTGCAACCCCGGGGCCTGCTGGTCAGCTTCGGCAACAGCTCCGGCAAGCCGGAGCCGCTGGACCTGCAGGTGCTGGCGGCGGGCGGATCTCTCTATGTCACCCGGCCCACCCTGATTACCTACACCGCGACCACGGCAGAGCTGCGCGCTTCGGCGGCCGCGGTGTTTGAGCGCATCCAGGCGGGCAGCCTGCGGGTTGAGATCAACCAGCGCTTTGCCCTGGCCGATATCGCGGCGGCCCATGTTGCGCTGGAAGGGCGCGCCACGACTGGATCTACGGTGGTGCTGCCGTGACCCTGCCGGCAGAGCCTCAGGTGGGAGCCCGCAGTTTGCGCGGTGCGCATATCCGCCTTGAACCCCTGTCCCGGGATCACGCCCAGGGGCTGTTCAATCGCGGTCGCCACGCCCCGGACTGGCAGTACATGCCGCGCAGCTGTTTTATCGACCTCGCGGACACCCGGCAATGGATAGATGAGGCCCTGGCGGCCGGGGACCAGCAACCCTGGGCGATCGTGGAAAACGGCAAGAACAAGATTGTGGGCAGCACCCGTTACCTGAACATCCGGCCCGAGCATCGCAGCCTGGAGATAGGCTGGACCTGGCTGGGTCAGGAGTGGCAGCGCACCGGCGTCAACACCGAGGCCAAGGCCCTGCTGCTGGCCAACGCATTTGAGCGCCTGCACTGCCTGCGGGTGGAGTTCAAGGTCGACGCCCGCAATCTGCGCTCGCAGCGCGCGCTGGAGCGCATCGGCGCGATCCGCGAGGGTGTTTTGCGCAAGCACATGGTGGTGCAGCGGGATTTCGCCCGGGATTCGGTGTACTTCAGCGTCATTGATACCGAGTGGGAGGACGTCAAGCGCCGCCTGGCGCTGTTGCAGGAGGGCCGCTGATCGCCCTCCCTGCCGTTCACTGCACCAGTTCGTTGTCGCTGAATGTGCCCTCGAACAGTGGCGCACTGAGGTAGCGTTCGCCGGAATCCGGCAATACCACCACCACCATCTTGCCCGCGTATTCCGGTTCCCGCGACACCCGGTCGGCGACCGCCATGGCGGCACCGCAGGATACCCCGGCCAGGATGCCTTCCCCCTGCATGAGTTTGTGCGCCCAGGCCATGGCGTCCTCGTTGCTTACCTGTTCCACCCGGTCGACCATTGCCAGGTCGAGATTGCGGGGCAGGAAGCCGGCACCGATACCCTGGATCTTGTGCGGCCCGTGGGTGGGCTCCTCGCCGGCCTTGGCCGCCGTGATCACGGTGCTGCTGGCGGGTTCCACGGCGACGGTCAAAATGGCCTTGCCCTCGGTGTGCTTGATATAGCGGGACACGCCGGTAAGCGTGCCCCCGGTGCCTACCCCGGCGACCAGAATGTCGACCTGGCCGTCGGTATCCTGCCAGATCTCGGGGCCGGTGGTGGTTTCGTGGATAGCCGGGTTGGCCGGATTCTCGAATTGCCGCGCACCCCAGTGCTTTGCCGGCTCGGAGGCGATGATTTCCTCGGCCTTGTCAATCGCGGCCGGCATGCCCTTGGCGCCGTCTGTCAGGACGATATCGGCCCCCAGTGCCTTCATCAGCTTGCGCCGCTCCAGGCTCATGGTGTTCGGCATGGTAAGGGTGCAACCGTAACCCCGCGCGGCAGCGACAAAGGCGAGAGCGATGCCGGTATTGCCGCTGGTCGGCTCGACAATGGTCATTCCCGGACGCAGGCTGCCGTCCCGCTCGGCCGCCAGTACCATACTGGTACCTATGCGGCACTTCACTGACATGGCCGGGTTGCGGTTCTCCAGCTTGGCGTAGACATTGCCCGTGCTGATACGATTGATCCGGACCAGCGGCGTACCGCCAATGGTCGCGGAATTGTCCTCGAAAATGTGACTCATGGGCACCTCCTGCGGGGTGGGGTCGCGTGCTCGCAAGCGTAGACAAGTGGGGCTTCCATGTCCATGGGCCGGCACTGGCGGAATATTTTTTACCGCCAAGGGAACTTGCGGTAAAAGTGGCGTGTCTCAATCGCTACAGACAGTGTAGTGCGGGCAATGGAGGTCGGCACTCGTAATACAGCACTGTCCTTGATTGTTACCGTTCAGGTCCTCAATCCCCCTTGTAGAGACTCCATCTCTAGACCGGCTTCCGAGCCGGTTTTTTTTACCCCGGATTCGGCACTGTCACACGACTGTCACATAAATGCCACGAGAGTGTCACGGTTTTATCTTTTAATGGCGCACCCTATAATCGGGTCACTCCAGCATCCGCATCGCGCCCCACGGGCGCTCATAATCAGGAGAGTGCCTTGGCCGCTGATCGGCTCAGTTACCGCAGTGTCGCGACCCGGGCTCCGGAATGGCTACAGGTTGGCGTGACGTCCCTGGCGGAGCCCGCCAACAGCCGCCGATTGCGTTGGGCGCTGGTGGTGCTGCTATCTGTCTGGCTGTTGTCCGCACTGGCCCAGCTGATGTGGGCACTGTTCCCACAGGCCGCTTCCCAGCCTGCTGATGGGCGCATTATCAACCCGCCAGTGCTGAGTGTTGGCGGTACCGCGTCCGACCCGGTTGATATCGACGCCCTGCGCGGCTGGCCCCTGTTCGGCGAACCCGGCGCGGCCATGACCGTGGAGCCCGAACTCGAGCCCATTGCGGCGAGCACCGAGCGGGAGGGGATTGAGAAAGGCGCCAGGGAGACCCGCCTGGACCTGACGCTGCGCGGTATTATCGCTTTCAACGACGACGGCGCGGGCAGTGCAATCATCGAGCACCGGGGTCGGCAGGATGTATATTCGGTGGACGACACGCTGCCGGTCTCCGCCCGGGTGACCCTGGCCAAGGTCATGCCCTCCCAGGTAGTGCTGGATAACGGCGGCACCTACGAGCTGCTGTTGCTGCACCAGCCCAGCGATCTGGACGCACAGCTGGCGGGCTCGCGCCAGGCGTCAGCCGTGCCCCCCCGGACCGCACAGCCCGCATCGGCCGCCGTCCAGGTGGTGGACAAGCGCGCAGACGCCGACGCCACCGCGCTGGCACGGGGCTATCGTGAGCAGCTGTATCAGGATCCGCAATCCCTGGCCGAGCTGGTGCGGATCGCGGCGGTGCGGGATGGGGGCGAGTTGCAGGGTTATCGCCTGACTCCCGGCCGCGACCGGGAGCAGTTCGAACGGCTGGGCTTCCGCAGCGGCGACCTGGTGGTGGCCGTCAATGGCATGCCCCTGTCCGACCCGGCCAATACCATGCGACTCTACCAGGCCATGCGTTCCGCCAGCGAAGCCTCATTCGATTTGCTGCGCAGCGGCGAGGCTGTCGCCGTCAACGTCAGTCTGGGTGCTGCCGCCGGTGATCAGTGATAGAGTCACGACACTTCAGCAGAGGATAGTTATACAGTGAGAATCACGTCGCGGGCGCTTCGGGCCCCCCTGCTAGTTTTGCTCGTCGCGCTGGGTTCTGGTGGTGCCAATGCCCAGGAATTCTCTGGCGGTAACAATGCCCAAAAATTCACTGTAAATCTAAAAGAAACCGATATCCAGGAGCTGATCAAGTTCGTTGCCGAGGCCACGGAGACCACGATCGTGGTAGACCCCGCGGTCAAGGGCAAGGTCATGGTGGTGTCGGCCAAGCCTGTATCCCGCAGCGAGCTCTACGACCTGTTCCTCTCCATTCTGGAAGTCCACGGCTACACCGCGGTCCGCTCCGGCGGCGTGGTGCGGGTGATCCAGAGCAAGGATGCCCGCTCGGCACCGGTGACGGTGCGCGACGATGAGGGTCAGCGGGGCAATGACGAATACGTCACCCAGGTCATGCGGCTAAAGAATATCTCCGCGGCTAAACTGATCCCGGTGCTGCGCCCGCTGGTGCCCCAGCAGGCTCACATGGCGGCCTATGCCCCCAGCAACGCCATCATCATTTCCGATGTCGCCTCGAACATCGACCGAATCGCCGCGATCATTGAACGCATGGACCGCACCGCGGTGCAGGAGGCCGAGGTTATCAAGCTCAAGTACGGTGTCGCCGAGGATGTGGTGCGCATGCTGGAGCAGCTTAACAAGTCCGAGGCCCAGCAGGGCACCGAGGTGGAGGTGCTGCTGGTGGCGGACTCCCGCACCAACAGTGTCCTGGTGAGCGCCGATGAACTGGAGCGGGCCCGCATGACGCGCCTGATTCGCTACCTGGATACGCCGCTGGAGCAGAGTGGCAATGTCAAGGTGATCTACCTGCAATATGCCAAGGCCGAAGATATCGCCGAAGTCCTGACCCGGGTGATGCAGAATATCACCCAGGGTGAGGGCGCCGAGGGCGGGCGGCCACAGCGCAGCAACAGCAACAGCGCCATGATCGAAGCGGACAAGCACACCAACGCCCTCATCATCACCGCGCCCACCGATGAAATGGCATCGCTGGAGGCGGTCATTACCCGGCTGGATATACGCCGGGCCCAGGTGCTGGTAGAGGCAATCATCGTCGAACTGGAGGTCCGTGACGGCCAGGATCTCGGCCTGCAGTGGCTGTTTGCCAACGACGACGGCTTCTATGGCGGCAATATCAATCCCAACGACCCCCGGGCCGCCCGGATAGCCGGGGCGATCTTGCCGGAGGATGGCGGCGGCGAGGACAGTGACGGCGGTACCACCACGGGCGACTTCAATGTCGGCGCCCTGGCGGGAGCCATCGCCGGGTCCCCGGGCCTGTCCCTGGGCTGGGGCGTGGTCGACGATGACTTGTCCATGACGGTCATTCTCAATGCCCTCAATCGACAGTCCAATGCCAATATCCTGTCCACACCCAGCCTGCTGACCCTGGACAATCAGGAGGCCTACATCACCGTGGGCCAGAACGTGCCCTTTGTGACCGGCTCCTTCACCAGCACCGGAACCGGCGACGGCGCCCAGAACCCGTTCCAGACTATTGAACGCCAGAACGTGGGCATTACCCTGAAAGTCACGCCACACATCAACGAAGGCGATTCGGTGGTACTGGATATTTCCCAGGAGGTGTCCAGCCTGAGCAACACCTCCGCGGCGCTGGATGCTTCGGATCTGATTACCAACGAGCGCATCCTGCAGACCAAGGTACTGGCGGCAAATGGGCGCATGGTGGTGCTGGGTGGCCTGATCAAGGACGACGTCCAGGACGGCAGCCAGAAAGTGCCGCTGCTGGGCGATATTCCGCTGCTGGGCCGTCTGTTTCGTAGCGATGCGGTGTCGGTGGTGAAGACCAACCTGCTGATCTTTATTCGCCCGACCATCATCCGCGATGACCAGCAACTCGCCGGCGCCACCGCGGAGAAATACCGTTTCATCCGCGATCAGCAGGTGCTGCGACGCGAGCGCGGCCTGATGTTCCTGGACGACGAATACGTGCCGGTGCTGCCGGAATGGGAAGACGAGATCCGGCAGCTGGAGCAAATCCGGGACGAAGCGCAGAACACTCCCGCCCCGGCGGGGGGCAGCTGATGGTAGTGGCGACAGCATCGCCGGCGGCCAGTCCTGAGCCACTGCGGGTGCTGCCGTTCGGGTTTGCCAAGCAGTACGGGGTGCTGGTGCACGCTCGCCCGGAGGGCGTTGTGGTCAGTTACCGCGCCGAGCCCGGCCCCCAGGTATTGCTGGAGTTGCGGCGCTGGCTGGGCGGCCCCTTTGCCCTCGAGGCGGTGTCCGAGGGCGAATTCCAGCGCCGCCTGTCCCTGGCCTACCAGCGCGACAACAACGCGGCGGTACAGATGGCGGAGGACATCAGCGCCGACGTCGACCTGAGCCGCCTGGCTGACGAGATTCCCGACGCCGGCGACCTGATGGACGCGGAGGATGATGCCCCCATCATCCGCCTGATCAACGCCATCCTGTCCCAGGCGGTGCGCGAGCAGGCCTCGGATATCCACATAGAAACCTTTGAGGACCGCCTCAGCGTGCGTTACCGCATCGACGGCATACTGGCTGAAATCCTGTCCCCCAAGCGGATGCTGGCGCCGCTGCTGGTGTCCCGGCTCAAGGTCATGGCCCGACTCGATATCGCCGAGAAACGCGTACCCCAGGACGGCCGCATCTCGGTGCGTATCGCCGGACACGCAGTGGACATCCGCATGTCGACCATGCCCTCCGCGCACGGTGAGCGGGTTGTGCTGCGCCTGCTCGACAAACAGGCGGGCCAATTGGAATTGAAGCAACTGGCGATGAACGAACAGGTGCTGGCGAGCTACGAAAAAGCCCTGCGCAGCCCCCACGGCATCATTCTGGTGACCGGCCCTACCGGCTCCGGCAAGACCACGACCCTGTACGCGGGGTTGTCGCATATCAACCAGACCACCCGCAATATCCTCACTATCGAAGACCCGATTGAATACATGCTGCCCGGCGTCGGCCAGACCCAGGTCAACCCCAAGGTCGACATGACCTTTGCCCGGGGCCTGCGCGCCATCTTGCGCCAGGATCCGGATGTGGTGATGGTGGGCGAAATCCGCGACCTGGAGACGGCGGAGATTGCGGTGCAGGCTTCTCTCACCGGGCACCTGGTGCTGTCTACCCTGCACACCAACACCGCCATCGGTGCAGTCACCCGGCTGCAGGACATGGGTATCGAACCTTTTCTCCTGTCGTCCAGCCTGATTGGTGTAATGGCCCAGCGGCTGGTGCGCCTGCTGTGCAAGGACTGCAAGCTGGCCTATGAACCGCCGATGTCGGAGCGGACGCTGTTGGGTGTCGACCAGGACGCGGGCGACCGGCTGGAAATCTGCCGGGCAGTGGGCTGCGAGCACTGCAACTACGGCGGCTATCGCGGCCGCACCGGCATCTATGAGTTGATCGAGGTCAACGACGCCCTGCGCCTGATGATCCACGAAGGCGCCAGCGAACAGCAGATGCTGCAGGAGGCGCGCAAGCTGTACCCCGGCATTCAGGAAGATGGCCGCCGCCGGATTCTGGCGGGTGACACCAGCATCGAAGAAGTACTGCGCGTCACCGCAGTCACCTGAGAGCGGTAGCGGGCGATGACGGCGTATCGATATCGGGCACTCAACCCTGGCGGCAAGCTGGTCAAGGGGGTACTGGAGGGCGACTCCGAACGGCAGGTGCGCAGCCAGCTGCGCAGCCAGAAGCTGCGGCCGGTGGAAGTGGAGGTGGCCAACCGCCAGGCGGCCAATCAACCCCGCTTCAACTTTTCGTTTCTACAGCCGCGGATCAGCGTATCCGAACTGGCCCTGGTCACGCGCCAGCTGGCGACCCTGGTGCAGTCGAACCTGCCGTTGGACGAATGCCTGCAGGCCGCCGCCGAGCAGAGCCGCAAGGGTCGCACCAAGGGCCTGCTGTTGCAGGTGCGCTCCCGGGTCGCGGAGGGGCACACGCTGGCCTACGCCATGGGCGAGTTTCCCCTGGTGTTCAACGAGATGTACCGGGCCATGGTGAATGCCGGCGAGCATGCGGGCTACCTGGGCCCGGTGCTGGCGCAGCTGGCGGACTACAACGAGCAGCGCCAGTACACGGCGCAGAAAATGAAGATGGCGATGATCTACCCCTTTATCCTGGTGGGGGTGGCCGTCGCCGTGGTGGTGGCGCTGATGGTCTTCGTGGTGCCGGAGCTGATCGGGATTTTCGCCCACACCAACCGCGAGCTGCCGCTGCTGACCCGCGGCCTGATCGCCGCCAGCGACTTTTCCCGGGACTATGCCCTGTGGGTTCTGCTGGCAGTGGTCACCCTGGTAATCGGCCTGCGCCGCTGGCTGCGCCCGCCCGCCCGGCGCAAGCGCTGGCACGGCCTGCTGCTGCGCCTGCCCGGGATATCCCGGCTGGTCATTGCTGTGGATACCGCCCGCTTTGCCTCCACCCTCAGCATTCTGATGGCCAGCGGTGTGCCCCTGCTGCAGTCCTTGCATATCGCCGGCCAGGTCTTGACCAACCTGGTATTGCGGGATGACAGTGCCCGGGTGGCGGAGCGGGTGCAGGAAGGCAGCAGCCTGCACCGCGCCCTGCGCGAAAACGGCCGCTTTCCGCCGATGATGGTGCATATGGTGGCCAGCGGCGAAACCAGCGGCGAGCTGGAAACCATGCTGCAGCGCTCCGCCACCAATCAGGAGCGCGAGCTGGAAATGACCCTGGGTACGATGATGAGCCTGCTGGAACCCCTGCTGGTCGTCTTCATGGGGGCAATGGTGCTGGTCATTGTCATGGCCATCCTGCTGCCTATTTTTGATCTCAACACAATGGTGCGATAGCGATATGAATATCCCGAAAAAGACGGCACAGGCCGGCTTCTCGCTGGTTGAAATTCTGGTGGTGCTGGTGATCATGGGGCTGCTGATCAGCGTGGTGGCGCCAACAGTGCTGAACCGGGCCGATGAAGCCCGCATCCAGAAGGCCTACGCCGATTTCAAGGCCATTGAGACTGCGCTCAAGATCTACCGGCTCGACAACTATGTGTATCCCACGACCGAGCAGGGCCTGGACGCGCTGGTCTCTCCCAGCAATCTCGATCCGCAACCGCGGAATTTCAAGGACGGTGGTTACCTGCAGGAAGTTCCGCTGGACCCCTGGGGTCGTCCCTATCTGTACATGAGCCCCGGCGAGAACAGCGAGGTGGATATCTACACCCTGGGTGCCGACGGCCTGTCTGGCGGTGAGGGCCAGAATGCGGATATCGGCAACTGGAAAGAGGAGGGCTGAGCCAGTGAGCCGCCCGCTGCCGGCGGCTTTGGTCGGTGTTGGCGCCCTTCGCGGGAGGGCGCCCGACGGATCGCCGCCCGACGGATCGCCGCCCGACGGATCGCCGCCCGACGGAAGGCCGCCCCGCGGATCGCCGCCCGAAGGCTTCAGCCTGCTGGAGTTGCTGGTGGTGCTGTTCGTGGTGGTGCTGGTCACCTCGCTGGCCACTTTGAATGTCGGCTCGGGCAATCAGGATCTGCGGCTGGAAGCCCAGGTACGCGAGATTCAGAATATCGCCCTGTTTGCCCTCGATGAGGCCCAGATGTCTGGTCGCGACATGGGGCTGCTGCTGTTTCTTGACGCTCGCGGTCCGGAAACCACCTTTGGTTACGCCTGGCGGGAGCGGCGGCCCGAGGGCTGGCGCCAGCCCCAGGTGGCCAGCGAAGTTTTCGCCGGGCAAACGCTGCCGCCGGAGGTGGATCTGTCCCTGATGCTGGAAGACGTCACGGCAACCGATTTGCTGCCCGCGCCGGTGCCGCCGGATGCTGCCCCGCAAGTGGTGTTCTACGCCAGCGGCGAGGTGGTTCCCGGTGAGTTGGAACTGCGCCGCCGCGACAATGGCGAGGTGCTGTGGCGTCTGCAGTGGGACCTGCTGGGGCGAATGACCTTGCTGCGGCGCGGCGAGGTAGCTGATGACTTTGACCGTAGCTAAGCGGCAGCGCCAGCCCGGTTTCACCCTGGTGGAGGTCATGGTGGCGCTGGCGGTGGTCGCCCTGGCACTGCCGGCCCTGATGTTTGCCCTGTACCAGCAGGTGGACGGCACCGGCTACCTGCGCGACAAGTCCCTGGCACAGATGGTGGCCAGCAACAAGCTGGTGGAATTGCGGCTGCTGACCGCGGCCCGGTCCGGGCTCTTCAGCGGTGTCGACAGCGGCGTCGAAGAACTGGCGGGAAGGCAGTGGCACTGGCGCCTTGCCAGCAGTGCCACCCAGGTCCAGTCCTTCTATCGGGTGGAGATTGCAGTGCGCGAAGGGGAGGAGGAGAGCGGTCTGCCGCTGTACACCCTGGTCGCTTTCATGTTTCAGGATCCGCGCCAGGCTGCGGAGGTGCCGGGTGAAGAGTAGCGGTTTTACCCTGGTGGAAGTCCTGATCGCCCTGGCGATCACCGCCTTCGTGGCGGCGATTTCCTATACCGGATTGTCGACGGTGATCAGCGGTGTGGAAAGCACGCGAGCTGTGGCCGAGCGCACCTGGGAGGTCAACCGCGCCCTGATGATCCTCAACCGCGACCTGCGGCACTTTGTCGACCGCCCGGTGCGGGACGAGTTTGGCGAGGAGGAGCCGGCGCTGATCGGCGGCCGGGCGGCACGTTTCATGCTGAGTTTCACCCGCAGCGGCTGGCACAATTCTGCCGGGCACCCGAGGAGCAACCTGCAGCGCGTCAACTACCTGTGGCTGGAGGACAGCCTGTGGCGGGAGAGTTACCCGGTGTTGGACCGCGCCTCGGTGACAGAACCGCAGCGGGTATTGTTGCTGGAAGGGGTCACGCATCTGCGCCTGCTATTCCTCGACTCCCCGGATTCTCTGCGCCCGGGTGCCCGTGGCACAGTGGTGGACACCCGCAACTGGCCGGAGAACTGGGTCGCGGACACCAGCCAGCCCGGTGTGGAGCTACCGCCACCGGCGGCCCTTGAACTGGTTATTGAACTGGAGGACCTCGGCGAACTGAGGAGCCTGCATGCACTGCCGCCTCTCTGAACCGCGCCACCCCGACGCCCAGCGCGGTGTGGCGCTGGTGGTGGCCCTGCTGGTGTTCGGCCTGTCTGCGGCCCTGCTGGTCGCCATGCAAAGTGAGTTCACCCTGTTCTACCAGCGCGGGTCCAACCTGTTTCTGGCCGAGCAGGGCCATGCCTACCTGCGCGGTGCAGAGGAACTGGCAACGCTGGTTCTGGTAACGGACTACGATGCCGACCAGTCCCGGGAGCAGCCGCGGGATGACCTCGGCGAAATCTGGGCCCAGCAGGCAACGCCCTATCCGCTGGACGAGGGCGGCTGGTTGCTAGGCTCCCTGCAGGACCTGCAGGGGCGCTTTAACCTCAACTGGCTGGCGACATCGACCGCGGATGTCGATGAGAGCGGGGAGGATAGCGCCCGCTTCACGCCCGCGCAGGCCTTTTTCATCCGCTTGTTGCAGGCCCTGCCGGAAGTGCCGCTCGGGTCGCAGGAGGCAATTGCGGTAACCCAGGCCATCGGCGACTGGCTGGACCCGGATACCATCACCCGCCCGCTCGGGGCCGAGGATGATTTTTACAGCGGTCAAAGCCCTTCCTACCGCAGCGCCAACCGGCCCATGGCCAGCGTCAGCGAGCTGCGCGCAGTGGCGAATATGACCCCGGAGTTGTACCACGCTTTGGCGCCGCTGGTGACGGTTTGGCCGCAAACCCCCGCGCCGCTGAATGTTCACACAGCGGCATTGCCGTTGTTGCGGGCAGTCAATGGCGATGGCGAACTGCTGCCTCTGGGCGAAGTGGAGGGTGAGTCCCTGTTCCAGCGCCAGCGCAGTGAAGGCGGTTTTGTCAGCCTCGAGGACTTGCTGGAGGATCCGGTCTTCACCGACAAGAATATGCAGGGAGTGAGCAGCCTGCTGGGGGAAAGCTCTGCCTGGTTTCTGCTGTCGGCGGAGGTCGAAGTTGCCGATCGCAACATGCGCTTGTACAGTGTGCTGCACCGCGACGGGCGCACGGTGCGGGCAGTTGCCCGCGCATCCGGCAGTCTGTGAATTGAGGACTGCGGGATGTTCGCAATAGTGACAACAACGGAGAACACGGTTTGCAGAATCTAGCCGTCGTGCGCTTGCTTGACGACGTCCTCGCCTGGTACCCACCGGGTGCCGGTGAGCAGCCGCGCCTGCTCGACAGCCCGGAAGCAGTAGCCCGGTTCAGGGAAACCCTCAAAGGCTCGCGCCTGCAGGCCTGCTTTGCCGCGCCAGGCACAGAAGTACGCCTGCTGCAGTTGACCGTGAGCCCGGAGGAAAAAAAGCATCTGCAACAGGCGCTGCCTTTCCTGCTGGAAGAGCAGCTCGCCGAGGATATCGAGCAGCTGCATTTCGCGACCTGCCCACTGGACAAAAACACCTTCGGTGTCGCGCTGTGTCGGAACACGACCATGGCGGCCTGGGAGGACCTGTTGGCGGACCTGCCCGACCTGCCGCAGTGGTTGCCGGAACCGTTGCTGCTACCCTGGCAGCCGGGTGAATGGTGCCTGGTGTTGGCCGCCGATGCCGTGATTGTGCGCAGCGGCAAATGCGAGGGCTACACGGTTGAGCCCGAACTGCTGCCCATGCTGCTGGCGGCGGCAGCCGAAGACGCGCCACCGCAGGTGGTGGTGGTTTACGGCAGCGACCAGGAACGCGACCTGGCCCTGATACCGGCGTCGCTGCAGGACCGGGTGCAGTGGCGCCAGGGCAATCTGTGCAGCGCGCTGATGCTGGCGCAGGATGAGCACCCGTTGAATCTGCGCCAGGGCCCCTACGCAGCCCGGCTGCCGCTGGCGCGCTGGTGGCAGCAGTGGCGCGTCGCCGCCGCAGTGCTGGGGGTGGCATTTGCCCTGCAGCTGGCGGCAACCTGGGCAGATTACCGGGCGCTCAGCAGAGAAAACCTGGCGCTGCGGGCGGCCATTGAGTCCAGCTACCGACAGGCCATGCCCGAGGGCGCCCTGGTGGACGCCGAGCGCCAGCTGCGGCGGCAACTGGATGGCCTGCGCGGTGGTGCCGGAGGCGGAGGCTTTGTGCGCCTGCTGGAACAGGCCGGGAGCATCATCGCCCAGCGCCCTGGTACCAGCGTTGTCAGTATCAATTACAGCCAGCGGGGCGGTGAAATGCGGCTCAATATTGTCGCCAGGGACTTCGCGGCGGTGGAGCAGCTCCGTGCGGGCCTGGCGGGCGCCGGCCTGGCCGCGGTAATGGAGAGCAGCAGCGCCCAGGGTGACGGCGTCCGCGCCCGGATCCGGGTAGGGGGCGCCTGATGCAGGCCTGGTTTGCGCGCCTTGACCGGCGCGAGCAGTTGAGCCTGCTGGTGCTGGCCGTAGTGGTCGGTCTGTACCTGGTGTGGGTATTGCTGTGGTCACCGCTTGCGGCGATGCGGGATCGCATGGCGGAGCAGAACACGGCGACGGCCGCAGCCCTGGTGCGGGTCGATACCCTGGTCGCTGAATTGCAGCAGGCGCGCACAGCGGCGGGTCCCGGCGGGCAGCAGCGCAGCAACCTGACGGCGCTGGTAAACCAGAGCACCGGGCGCTTTGGCCTGTCGGTGAATCGCCTGCAACCCGGCAGCAGGGGCGACCTGCAGGTGCGGCTGGAAAATGCCCGCTTTGCCGACCTGATAGCCTGGCTGCACCAACTGGAGCTGGGGGAGGGCTTGCTGCTGGAGGAAGTGGCGATTACCCAGGCCGGCAGTGCCGGCTTCGTCAACGCCACCATCCGGATCGGGCAGGGCCTGTGACCGGCGGCCGCTGGCTGGCCGGCGTGCTGGCTCTGGTGTTGCTGTTGCTGCTGCTGGCCATCAGTGCGCCAGCCCATCTGCTGCTGCGGCTGCTGGAAAACACGCCGGTTACGGCTGAGGGCCTGCAGGGTACGGTCTGGCGGGGCAGCGCCGGCAGGGTACTGGTGGCTACTGATGTCGGCCTGCTGCACCTGGGCGAAGTCAGTTGGTCGCTGCAGCCCTGGTCGCTGTTGACACTGGCGCCCCGGCTCGAAGTGGAGAGCCACTGGGGCGGCCAGCGCCTGCAGGCAGAGGTGCAGCTGCGCGGGCGCGATGACATCAGTCTGGAGCACCTCGACGCCAGCTTCGATGCGGCGCTGATACGCCACCTGGCCCCGGTAGCCCTGCAGGGTGTGGTCTCGCTACAGGCGCAGCAGCTGCACCTGCGCGATGGTCTGCCAGTGCAGGCGCAGGGCCGCGTGCTATGGCAGCAGGCGGTGTGGGACTCGCCCCGGGGCATGCTGCCGTTGGGCAGCTATGTACTGGAGATTGCCCAGCCCCGCGGCGGCGAGCTGACCGGCGAGGTGCTGACTTTGGAAGGCCCGGTGCGGGCCACGGGTCAGTTGCAGTTGGCGCGGTCGAGTTATAGCATCGCGGTTTTGATCTCTAATGACGGCAACTGGGATCCGCAGTTGCAGGAAGCACTTTCGCTGCTGGCGCGGCCGGTGGCCGAGGGCTACGACTTGCGCCTGGAGGGTCAGCTGCCGGTACCCGGCACCTGAGTGCAGGTGCCATCTCTTTCCAATCCCGACGAGGAATCTGCGCCGATGAGCGACGCTGACTACCGCAAATACGAATGTGTAATCTGTGGCTTCATCTACGACGAAGCAGTGGGCATCCCGGACGATGGTATCCCCCCGGGTACGCGCTGGGAGGATTTGCCCGAAACCTGGGAGTGCCCGGACTGCGGTATCTCCAAATCCGATTTTGACCTGATGGAAGACTGAGTTCTCCCACCCCACCGGACACTGAACATGACAACAGCCGAACGGCTTACCGCCCTGCGCCAACTGCTGGCGGAGCGGGACTATGACGCCCTCGTGATCCCCCGGGCGGACGAGCACCTGGGCGAATATATTCCCCTGCACAACGAGCGCCTGCTGTGGGCGACAGGCTTTACCGGTTCTGCCGGCATGGCCGTGGTCCGGCGCGAGGGCGCCGGAATTTTTGTCGATGGCCGCTATACCGTACAGGTCCGGCAGCAAGTGCCGGCCGCGGACTTCAGCTACCACCATCTGCTGGAGGAGCCGCCATTGCAGTGGCTGCTGGCCCGCCTGCAGCCCGGTGCCCGGGTGGCGGTAGACCCGCGCCTGCACAACCTGCAGTGGCTGCGGCAGGCCGAGGCCGAGCTTGCGGCGGGGGGGTTGGTGGTGTGTCTGGATACCGACAACCTGGTGGACCGCTGCTGGCAGGATCGCCCGGCCGCGCAGATCGAGCCCGCCCTGCTATTGGACGAATCGCATACCGGCGAATCCAGTGTCAGCAAAAGGACCCGTATCGGTGCCGCAGTCAAGGCGCAGGGCGCGGACGGCGCCTTGGTGTTTGCCCCCGATTCCGTGTCCTGGCTACTCAACCTGCGCGGGCGCGATGTTCCCTGCCTCCCGGTGCTGCAGTCCCTGGCGCTGCTGTGGGCAGACGGTTCGGTGGACCTGGTGGTGGAGTCGGCGCGGATGCCGGCCGGTTGGCAACAGCACTGTGGCGGTGAGGTGCGCCTGCACGCCCCGGCGGAAGCCGAAGCGCTGCTCGGCGCACAGGCGGGCAAACGGGTGCTGGCGGACCCGGTTACCGCGAATGCCTGGTCACAGCGGCTGCTGGAGCAGGGCGGCGCAACGCTGGTGGCGGGCACTGACCCGGCACTCATGCCCAAGGCGTGCAAGAATCCCGTGGAGATTGCCGGCGCCCGGGCCGCCCACATCCGCGACGGGGCGGCGGTAATACGTTTCCTGGCCTGGCTGGATGCCGAGCAGGCTGCCGGGCGCCTTTACGATGAGGCCGAGCTGGCGGACCGCTTGCTGGGGTTCAGGTCCGGAGGGGAGCACTTCCAGGGTCCTTCCTTTGACACTATCTCCGCCGCCGGCAGCAATGCCGCCATGTGCCACTACAACCACCGCAATGGCACCCCCGCCAGGCTGCCGCCGGATTCGGCCTACCTGGTCGATTCCGGTGCCCAGTACACTGACGGCACCACCGATATTACCCGCACCGTGGCCATCGGCGATCCCGGTGCCGAGGTGCGGCGCCTGTTCACGCTGGTGCTGAAAGGTCACATCGCCCTGGATCAGGCGCGGTTTCCCAAGGGAACCACCGGCACTCATCTCGATGTGCTGGCACGCCAGTATCTGTGGCGGGAGGGTCACGACTACGACCACGGCACCGGCCACGGAGTCGGCGCCTTCCTCAGCGTACACGAGGGCCCCCAGCGCATTGCCAAGGCCTGGGCGCCGGTGCCCCTGCAGCCGGGCATGATCGTCAGCAACGAGCCCGGTTATTACCGGGACGGCGCCTTTGGTATCCGCTGCGAGAATCTGGTTGTGGTGACAGAGGTGGCGGGGGAGCTGGAAACGCCGATGTACGGTTTCGAGGCATTGACCCTGGTCCCCTTCGACCGCCGCCTGCTCGACCTGGCGCTGCTGGATGCGCGGGAGCAGCAGTGGCTGGATGCCTATCATGTACGGGTCGCCAGCGCGGTGGGGCCGCTGTTATCGGCCACAGACCGGGCCTGGCTGCAGCAGGCCTGCGCACCGTTGGCCGCCGATAGCTGATCCGCGGCGGGCTTTTGTGTACACTGCCGAGAATAATGACAACAGCTGGAGTTTGACCCTATGGCAATAGCGGCAGCAGACCACTGGTCCTCGCGCTTTGCTTTTCTCATGGCCGCGGTTGGCTTCGCGGTCGGTCTTGGCAATATCTGGCGCTTTCCCTATATCACCGGTGAAAACGGTGGCGCCGCCTTTGTCATCATCTACCTGGTCTGCGCGTTCGGTATCGGTGTCCCCATTCTTATCGCCGAGCTGATGGTCGGCCGCAGGGGTCAGTCCAGCCCGCCGGAGTCGCTGGCGGTGGTTGCGGTGGAAAGCCGGCGCAGCCGCCAGTGGCAGTGGGTAGGGGGCATGGGGCTGTTGGCTGCCTACAGCATCGAAATTGTCTACGCGGCCATAGTCGGCTGGGTGCTGTGGTACCTGTTCAAGGCGATCACCACCGGGTTTGCCGATGTCGACGCGCTCAACGCCAGCAGCCAGTTCGCGGCGGTGCTGGATGATACCGCGGGCATGTTGTTCTGGACCCTGGTCGGGCTGCTGATTACCGGGCTGATCATCTATGCGGGGGTCAAGGAGGGCATCGAGCGCGCCGTGGTGGTGATGATGCCGCTGATGTTTCTGCTGCTTGTCGGGCTTGCTACCTACAATTATTTCGTCGGTGGTTTCAGCGAGGCGGTCACCTGGCTGTTCACCCCGGATTTCACCAAGATCGGCCCGGAAGTGTTCCTGGTGGCGATCGGCCAGGCATTTTTCTCCATCGGCGTCGCCATGGGCGGGATGTTGATCTACGGCTCCTACCTGCCAAAGTCCATTTCCATCGGCCAGTCCGTGCTGATCATCGTGGTGGCTGATACCGCAGTGGCGCTGCTCGCTGGGCTGGTGATTTTCCCTGCCGTTTTCCACCACGGCCTGGATCCGGCGGCCGGCGCGGGCCTGATTTTCCAGACCCTGCCGGTGGCGTTTGCGCAGATGCCCGGCGGCCACCTGTTCAGTGTCCTGTTCTTCACCATGCTCGCGGTGGCAGGCATCACCTCCATGGTCGGGCTGGTAGAGTGCGTCAACGCCTGGATTGAGGAGCGCTTTGGCATGCCGCGGCACCACAGTGCGGTGCTGGTGATAGGCTCGGTGGCGGTCCTCAGCATCATCAGTATTCTCTCCTATAACGTGCTCGGGGAGATCAGCTTCGGTGGCCGCAATTTCAATGACACCATGGACTATTTCTCCAACCAGATCCTGTTGCCTTTGGGCGGCCTGTTTATCGCGGTGTTTGCCGGTTGGGTAATGACCCGGGATGCCAGCCGCGATGAGCTCAGTGGCATGGGCAACGGCAGTTATGTCCTCTGGCGTTTCATGATCCGCTTCGTGGTGCCGCCGGCGCTGATCATCATCTTTGCCTCGGGCATTGGCGGCTGAGTCACGCCGCCGCCGGGCGCCACCCCAACTGATTCCGGAGCCTCCATGCTGACTATCGTCAATGATTTTCTCTGGAGCCAGATCCTGATCGTGGTTCTGGTCGGCGTCGGGCTACTGTTTACTCTCGGGTCCCGCGGCGTGCAGTTCCGCTATTTCGGCCGCATGTTCAGCGTGTTGCGCGGTGGCCTGCACCATGAGCGCGGCCGTATCAGCTCCTTCCAGGCACTGGTGGTGTCCGTTGCCGGCCGGGTCGGCAGCGGCAATATCGCGGGGGTTGCGGTCGCCATCACCCTGGGCGGTCCCGGCGCGGTGTTCTGGATGTGGGTTATCGGGCTGATGGGCATGGCCACCAGCTTCTTCGAATGCTCCCTGGCCCAGCTGTTCAAGCGCGCCGAGCCCGACGGGACCTACCGCGGCGGACCGGCCTACTACCTCACCCACGGTATTCGCCAGCGCGGCCTCGCGGCGGTGTATTCGGTGCTGCTGCTGGTCACGTTCGGTCTGGGGTTCAATGCCGTCCAGTCCTATGTGGTGGCGACCTCGCTACAGGCGTCCTTCGGCGTCTCGACCTGGGTGACCGGGCTGGTGATGGTGGCCTTCCTCGGGGTAGTCATTTTTGGTGGGATCCGGCGCATCGCCCTGGTGGCGGAGGTGATCGTGCCGCTGATGGCGCTGCTCTACTTTCTCGCCGCGCTGCTGGTGATTGTGCTCAATATCAGCGCGGTGCCGGCAGCGCTCTGGTATATCGTCGAAAGCGCTTTCGGTCTGGAACAGGCGGTGGGTGGCGGCCTCGGCGCGGTGATCATGCAGGGGGTCAAGCGCGGCCTGTTCAGCAACGAAGCAGGGCTGGGCAGCGCTCCCAATGTGGCCGCCGTTGCCCATGTGCCGCATCCGGCCAACCAGGGTATCGTGCAGGCTTTCAGCGTATTCATCGACACCGTGATCATGTGTACCTGCACCGCGGTTATCATCCTGCTCTCGGATGTCTATCAGCCGGGGGCTGCGGGTGTCGACGGCGTCATTCTTACCCAGTCGGCGATGGGCAGTCATGTCGGTGCCTGGGGCGCGAGCTTTGTATCGGTCGCGCTGGTACTGTTTGCTTTCAGCTCCATCATGTACAACTACTATCTGGGTGACAACAGCCTCAGCTTCTTCAGCCACGACAATCCCGCGGTTGCCAACGTGTTCCGGGTCGCGGTGCTGGGCCTGGTGTTCTGGGGTTCACTGCAGGATCTGAGCACCGTGTTTGGCTTTGCCGAGCTCACCATGGGCCTGCTGGCGCTGGTCAACCTGGTTGGCCTGGTGTGGATGTACAAGATCGGGATGCGGCTGTTGCGGGATTACGATGCCCAGCTGCGCGCAGGAGCGGAGCCGCGCCTGCGGCTGGAGGACTGGCGCGACCTTGATATTGACGAGCAGGCCTGGCGGGACTAGACCGGCGGCGAAGGAATGAACTGGATGATGGCGAATGCCAGCAGGACGGCGGCCCCCAGGAGTTGTAACCAGGTTTTGCGGGACATACGGAGTTCCTCGGCCGGCGGCCCTCTAGTCGAGTAGTTCTGGGTGCGAACAGTGTAAACCTTTTCCCGGTGCCTGTTGTGCGCTGCTGGCTTTTGTATATTATGAAAACCTAATATAATTGCGCTAGAATAAGCTTGGAAGACGATCAGAAGCTAGCGATGATGGATGCCGATGCCATGGCCCTGCGCGCGGGAGAGGCCGCGCAGCTGCTCAAGCAGCTGGCCAATGAAAAGCGCCTGATGATTCTCTGCGCGCTGGTGGAGGGAGAGCAATCCGTGGGCGCACTCAATGCCGCCGTGGCCCTGTCCCAGTCCGCCCTGTCGCAGCATCTTGCGCGCCTGCGGGAAGCCGGGTTGGTAACCACCCGCCGCGACGGCCAGCTCATCTACTATGCGCTGGCGGGGGACAAGGTGCCGGCCATTCTGCACGTGCTGCACACAGTCTACTGCGCTGACTGATGGTGACCCGATGACACATCCCCTGGACAGGCTGGTTGCGCACACGCTCGGGGGAGGCCTGCCCAAGGCCCTGTTCTTTGTCGGCCTGCTGGTAGGGGTTCTCTCCCTGCTGTACACCCCGCGCGAGGAAGAGCCACAGATCGTGGTGCCGGTGGTGGATGTGTTTGTCGAAGCCCCCGGCCTGGATGCCAGTCAGGTCGAGCGCCAGGTTGCCATTCCGCTGGAAAAGCTGCTCGCCCAGATCCCCGGGGTGGAGCATGTGTACTCCACCACGACGCCGGGGCACACGGCGGTCACCCTGGCGTTCCATGTTGGAGAGGACCGCGAGGAGTCGCTGCTCAACACCTATAACAAGCTGTATTCCAACCAGCACCAGATTCCGGCCGTGGTGAGCAACTGGCATCTCCGCCCGGTGGAAGTCGATGACGTCGCGATTGTGGTACTCGCCCTCTGGTCCAGTGCCCCGGAGCGGTACAGCGACCATGACCTGCGGCGAGTGGCAGATGAACTCTCCACCCATCTGCAGCGGATTCCGGATTCGGGTGCAGTGACGGTGACCGGTGGGCGCGCACGGCAGGTGCAGATTTTGCTGGATCCGGAGGCCCTCGCGTCCCGCAGGACCACCGCCGCGGATATTGTTTCAGCGCTGAGTGTATCGAACCAGCTGCAACCCGCTGGCCGCTGGTCTTTCAATAACGAATCGATTCTGCTGGAGAGTGGCGACGCTCTGCGCAGCCCCGCTGACCTCCCCGGCCTGGTAGTCAACGTGATCGATGGCGCCCCGGTCTACCTGCAGGATGTGGGGCGCATCGTCGACGGCCCCGAAGAGCCGACCGCCTACACCTGGATTGCGTTCTCTGAGAGCGAATCGAGGGCGCTGGTGACCAGCGGCCAGCGCTATCCCATGGTTACCCTGAACGTGGCCAAGAAGCCCGGGACCAATGCCGTCAGCGTGGCTCAGCGGGTGCACGGGGAGATGGCCACGCTGCAGCGCGAACTATTACCCGCCGACCTGCATCTCGAGGTGCTGCGCGACTATGGCCAGACCGCGGACGAGAAGGTCAACAACCTCACCAGCAGCCTGGGCTTCGCCATTGTCACCGTGGTGGTTTTTATCAGCGTGTTTCTGGGCTGGCGGGCAGGCCTGGTGGTGGGCCTGGCGGTACCGATCTGCTACGGCATCACCCTGGCCCTGGACATGGCTTTCGGTTATACCATCAACCGGGTGACCCTGTTTGCCCTCATTCTGTCCCTGGGGCTGCTGGTGGACGACCCCATCACCGGCGTCGACAACATTGCCCGCAACTTTGCCGAAGGCCGGGGCCCGCGAGCCCGCCGTATTGTCGACGCCATGGCGGAAATCCGCATTCCCCTGCTGATGTCCACCCTTACCATCGTCTTTGCATTCCTGCCGCTGGCGTTCATCACCGGCATGATGGGCCCCTACATGGCCCCCATGGCCTTTAACGTCCCGGTGGCAGTAATCAGTAGTACCGCGGTGGCCTTCATGGTTACGCCCTGGCTGGCCAGCCGGCTGCTGCCTTCGGTGGACAGCGACGAGCTGGAAGCGCTGACTGGCGGCCCGGGCGGTGCCCGGGCTGACGGCACCTACGCCCGCTGGATGCGGCCGCTACTGGCCGGGCGCGGCAAGGCCAAAGCGGTGGTCTGGGTGGTGCTGGTGCTGTTTGTGCTTGCGGCGAGCCTGCCTCTGTTTCGCCTGGTGCCGTTGAAACTGCTGCCCTACGACAACAAGAACGAGGTGCAGGTGCTGGTGGATATGCCGGAGTCCGCCAGCCTGGAGCACACCGCCGCAGTCAGCCAGCGGGTGTCGCAGGCCCTGCTGCGGGTGCCGGAAGTGCGTGCGGTTGCGGCCTTTGTCGGGCAGCCCTCGCCCATTGACTTCAACGGCATGGTACGGCGCCATTACCAGCGCGAGGCACCCTATCTTGCTGATCTGCGCATAACCCTGGTCGACAAGGCCGAGCGCGAACATCAGTCCCATGCAGTGGTGTTGCGTATTCGCAAACTGCTGCAGCCCCTGCAGCGCGATGGAGTGAAACTGAAAGTGGTGGAGGTGCCGCCGGGTCCGCCGGTGATGAGCACCCTGGTCGCTGAAGTCTACGGCGAGACGCTGACCTCCTATGCCAGTCAGCGGCAGGCGGCACTGGTGCTGGCGCAGCGGCTGCAGCGCGAGGCCCATGTGGTGGAGGTGGATACCTCGGTGGAGGATCCGCACCAGCGTCTGCGCTTTGTCACCGACAAGACCAAGGCGGCGCTGTCCGGGATAGCCACCACCGATATCAACCAGATCATCGCCATGGCCAATCAGGGCTATGTGGCGGGATACCTGCAACAGCCGGGTGAGGCGCTGCCGCTGCCGGTGCTTATGCGGCTGGCACCGGAGCAGCGGGTGTCCCTGCATGACTTCGAGCGTCTGCAGGTGAAAGGCAGGGCGGGTATTACCCAGGCCAGCAGTGCCCAGGGCCTCGATGCCGCGCCGCAGCCGCTGGTGGCGCTGGGCGAACTGGGGACGTTCCAGCGCGCAGAGGCGGAACAGGCCATCCAGCGCAAGGACCTGCGGCCGGTAGTGTACGTGACCGCGGAGTTGTCGGGGCGCCCGCCGGCGGATGTCATTGCCGATCTGGTCGCAGACCGGGGTGCTGAACCCGGCGCCGCCAACCCCTGGCAGGGGCGCAGTTTCCTCAGCGCTGGTGGCGGCGACGGTTGGCAGGTGCCGGACGATATCGAGGTGAGCTGGACCGGAGAGGGGGAGTGGCGGATTACCGTCGACGTGTTCCGCGACATGGGTCTGGCCTTCGCCTTCGCCCTGGTCGCGATCTTCTTTGTGCTGCGGATACAGACTGCATCCTCAGCTCTGTCGCTGATCATCATGGCCGCGATTCCGCTGACCGTGATAGGCATCATGCCAGGCTTCTGGTTGCTGAACCTGGTCGGCGAGCGGGAGGTTGCCGGGGCGCCGGATCCGGCCCTGTTCACCGCTACCGCGATGATCGGCATGATTGCGCTGGCGGGGATCGTGGTGCGCAATTCCCTGATCCTGGTGGAGTTCGTGACCCAGGCCCGGGATCGCGGCGCCAGTGTTACCGAGGCCTTGCTGGAAGCGGGCCATGTGCGCATGCGGCCGGTGCTGCTGACCGCCGGAACGACGCTTCTGGGCAACCTGGTCATCATTCTCGACCCGGTGTTCAGTGGCCTCGCGCTGGCCATTATTTTTGGCATCATCGCCTCTACCCTGTTGACTCTGGTGGTGGTGCCGGTGGTGTACCTGCTGGTGTTTGACAAACCTGCCGAGGAGGCTGTTGCCAATGAATAGAATGCGGACCTGGCTGCCGGCCCTGGGCGCGGTGGTGCTGCTGGTGCTGCTGGTGGCCTGGATGGCGGGATTGTTTAGCGAGCGGTTGGCGCCGGGGCTGGAGCAACGTCGGGCTACAGGACCTGAGCCCGTATACACCGTCGAGTCGGAGGAGGTGCCGGTGACCGAGCCCGTGTCCGGCTCCGTGGAGGCCAAGCAGGCCACCGTTATTTCCTCGCGCATCATGTCCCGGATTCAGAGGATCCATGTGCGGGCCGGTGACCAGGTCAGCGAAGGCCAGGTCCTGGTGGAGCTGGAAAAGTCCGATCTCGAGGCTCGCGCCGCGCAGGCTACCGACCAGATCAACGTGGTCAGAGCGCGCCTGACCGAAGCTGAACGCAATTTGCAGCGGGCAGTGGAACTGCAGGGGCGTGGCCTGCTTTCCATGTCAGATCGGGACGCGGCCCAGGCCAACCGCGACACCCTGCAGGCCGAGTTGCATAGCGCGGAACAGGCGCTGGCGGAGTCTCGCGCAGCGCTTGCCTATGCTTCCATTCTGTCGCCCATCGCTGGCCGGGTAGTGGACCGTTTTGCCGAGCCAGGTGACACGGCCGCGCCCGGTTCCCGCCTGATTTCCCTGTACAACCCCCTGTCACTGCGGGTTGAGGCCCAGGTACGGGAACAGCTGGCGCTGGCCCTGGATATCGGCCAGCCGATACCGGTGAGCCTGCCGGCATTGGATCTGCATGTCGAAGGTGCGATCGAGGAGATAGTGCCGGCCGCCGAGCCCGGTTCGCGCAGCTTCCTGGTGAAGATTCGCCTGCCCTACGACGAGCGCCTGCTCCCCGGCATGTATGCCCGCGTTTTGGTGCCCGCGGGCTCGGAACAGCGGCTCTATGTACCGAGAGCGCTGCTGGCCCAGGTCGGGCAGCTGTGGGTGGTCAGCGTGGCGGGGCCGGAAGGGCCCGAGCGCCGTTTCCTGCGCCTGGGCCGGGAGGTCACTGGCGGCCGGGTCGAAGTGGTATCTGGGTTGGCCCCGGGGGATAAGGTATTACCTCTGGAATGAGCGCATCGCCGGCGTTACCCGGCGGCTGACAGACCCTCAGCTTTCGGTCTGCATGTTGTCGGGCCCCCAATAGGCTTTCATGCTGCTGATCTTGCCATCGGCAGCGAATTCGAACACATCGATAACATCCATCTGCATCCCCGGCATCAAAACCTGGAAGGGGAAGGCGACGGCGTTGCCGGCACAGCGGGCGGGGCCCGTGAGTTTCAGTTTCGCGCCGGCGCCCAGGGCGCCCGCATAGAACGCGCAGATTGCTTCCAGGCCACGGTGCGGCTCGCTACCGACCGGATCCTCGACCACGGCATCTTCCGCGTACATGCCGCGGATAATGTTCACATCACCCTGTGCAAAGGCTTCGACGTAGCGCTCTACCATGGCGATCTTGTCGCTGTTGTCCATAGTGTTCTCCCTGTGTTGGTTATTGTTGTTGCAAGTCAGTAGCCGCAGAGACTGGCGTAGCGATCCCTGTGGAACCCGGTATCGCCGAAGATTTGCATGGTGACACGGGCCCGCTTCAGAAAGAAGCCGATTTCCAGTTCATCGGTAACACCGATGCCGCCGTGCAACTGCACGGCTTCATTGGTTGCCAGCTTCACCAGTTCGTTCAGCTGCGCTTTCGCGAGGCTCGCGATCAGCGCCAGTTGCTGCGGGTTGTCGTCTACCGTGGCCAGAGCTTGCAGCACCACCGAACGCGCCAGTTCCAGTTCCGCCTGCAGGCGCGAGGCCCGGTGCTGCAGGGCCTGGAAGCTGCCGATCGGGACGCCGAACTGCACCCGTTCCTTGAGCCAGGCCACGGTGCGGGCAAACACTTCCTCGGCGCTGCCGAGCATCTCCGCCGCCAGGGCGACGCGGCCCCGGTCCAGCACCGTGTCCAGCCACTCCCCGGCTGCGCCCGGCTCGCCGAGGATTGCAGTCGCCGGAACAGTGACATTGTCGAAGCGGATGTTGGCCGCGTTGCGGCTGTCGACCATCAAGGTGCGCTGACAATCGACACCCACGCTGTCGCGCGGCACCAGCACAACACTCAGCCCCTCGCGGTCACCGGGTTCACCGGTAGTGCGCGCCACCACCAGCAGCAGGTCCGCTGAGTGGCCGTCGAGGACGAAGCATTTCTCGCCGTTTAGGCACAGGCTGTCGCCGTTGCGCTCGGCGCGGGTCGCAATATGGTAGGGGCGGTGGTGGTGGCTCTCCTCCAGGGCCAGGGCCAGGGTTAGCTCACCCGCCGCAAGCTGCGGCAAATACTCCTCCCGCTGTGCTTCCGTGCCCCCCAACAGGATGGCCGAGGCGCCGACCACCGCGGTGGCAAACAGCGGCGATGCGGTCAGGTTGCGCCCGGTTTCCTGCAGCAACACCCCGAGACCGGTGAAACCGAATTCCAGGCCGCCATGGCTTTCCGGCAGGATCACGCTGGCCCAGCCCAGCTCCGCCATCTGCTGCCACAGCGTCTGGCTGTAGCCGCTGGCATCGCGGCTGTCGCGCAGGGCGCGTAGTGCTGCAACCGGCGCGTGCTGCTCAAGGAAATCCCGCGCGGTCTCGGCCAGCAGGCGCTGTTCTTCGTTCAGTACCAATGCCATTACGGTCTCCTCAGGATTCTGTCGCTGCTTTCGGCGGCTGCGGCAACTGCAGGATGTTGCGCGCGATGACGTTGAGCTGCACCTCGGTAGTGCCGCCGGCAATGGTCATGGCCTTGGAGCCGGCCCAGAGACGGGTTGTGTCCAGTTCCTCGGGGGTGAAGCCGGGCGCTTCCCAGCCCAGGCCGCGGCTGCCCATGATGGCCAGAAGCAGTTCGCTTTTGTCCTTCACGGCCTCGGTGCCGAGGTATTTCATGCACAGGCCGACAGTGCTCTGCTGGCCATTGGCGCGCTCCTCGAAGCCGCGCATGTGGGTGAGGGCGATAGCGTGCATCCGCATCTCGAAACTGACCAGGTCACTGCGTAGCTGGCTGTTGGCGATACGCCCGTCGACAAATTCCAGGTAATCCCGGGCGGCATGTACCGGCGGCACTTCCTGGCGTGGGGATTCACTGCCCATCTCCGCCATCAGCTTGCGCTCGTGCACCAGCAGAGCCTTGGCCACCGACCAGCCCTTGTTCAGGCCGCCGACCAGATTCTCACCGGGCACCTCTACATTGTCGAAGAAGGTCTGGCAGAACTCGGACTCGCCGCTGATCAGCGCAATCGGCGTGGTGCTGACCCCGGGGCTGGCCATGTCGATCAGCAGAAAGCTGATGCCCTCCTGTTTCTTGACGGTCGTGTCTGTGCGCACCAGGCAAAAAATCCAGTCGGACTTGTCCGCGGCAGTGGTCCAGATTTTGCTGCCACTGACCAGGAAGTGGTCGCCCTTGTCGTCCGCGCGGGTCTGCAGGCTGGCGAGGTCGGAGCCGGCACCGGGCTCGGAATAGCCCTGGCACCAGCGCACCTCGCCATTGACGATGGCGCGCAGGTGCTTCTGCTTCTGTTCCTCGGTGCCGTATTCCAGCAGGGCCGGGCCCAGCATCCACAGGCCCAGGCTGTACAGTGGGCTGCGGGCCCGGATACGCTTCATCTCTTCCTTCAGCACCTGGCCCTGTTGCGGGGTCAGGCCGCCGCCGCCATAGGCGGTCGGCCACTCCGGCGCCGTCCAGCCGCGATCGCGCATGCGCTCAAACCAGAGCCGGCTGTCCGCGCTGGCGAACTCACCGCGGCGACCCCCCCAGTATTGCTCCTCGGGGGTGCTGGGCAGGCGCTGGGACGGCGGGCAGTTGGCTTCCAGCCACTGCCGGGTGTCCCCGCGAAATTGATCCAGGTCGTCCACGTGATGTCTCCTGTTGTGCGGCCGGTTGCCAAGGGTAATGGTCGCGGGGCCAGAAGCAACGACCTTTACCGCCGCGCCCGGCCCAGATCCCGGTCTGGTATAGAGCAGCAAACCCGCCCTGCCCAGGCAATCTCTCGCCTCGGGTTCAGCGCCGTGTACTGCCCGCGTTGACCACCGCGCCCGCGATGGTCATGCTCCGCGCTGGTCAATAATAGAGGGAACCGGGCGATGCAGCGATTTTCGGACAAGGTAGTACTGGTGACGGGTGCCGGCAGCGGTATCGGGCGGGCGGCGGCGCTGCGCATCGCCGCGGAGGGCGGCAGTGTCTACTGTCTGGACGTCAACCAGGCGGGCCTGGATGAGACCCTCGCCCTGATCGCGGCAGAGGGTGGCGCAGCCGCGGCCCAGCTTTGCGATATCAGCGATGAAGCACAGGTGCGCGCGGCGGTCGCAGCCTGCGTTGCCCGCTATGGCAGCCTGTATGCACTGGTGAACATGGCCGGCATCCTCCGCTTCGACGACACCGACGCCCTGGAAACCAGTGCCTGGCAGCGGGTCATTGACGTCAACCTGACCGGCACCATGATTCTGTGCCGGGAGGTCCTGCCGCATCTGCTGGCGAGCCGTGGCAGCATCGTCAATGCGGCCTCCACGGCTGCCCTGTCCGGTCTTCCCTGCGGCGCCGCCTATTCCGCCAGCAAGGGCGGGGTCCTGGCCATGACCCGCAGCATTGCGGTGGAGTATGCCAAGCGCGGGGTGCGCGCGAACTGCGTCTGCCCGGGCGATATCAACACCGGCATGACGGTGGATATCAAGTGGCCGCCGAACATGGACTTCGAGTTGATCGGGCGTATCTCCTCGCTTTCGGGGGCCAAGGGTCCGGAGGTCATGGCGGGAGTTATTGCCATGTTGGCCTCGGAAGACGGGATTCATGTCACCGGTGAGGATATCCGGGTGGACGGTGGCACCTTGTCCTGAAGCTACTGTGACTCGATCAGGGTAACCTTCACGTCCCGCTGTTCGTTACCATTGCGCAGGGTGACCGTTACCACATCGCCGGGTTGCCGGGTTTCCAGCAGGCTCAGGTAGTCGTCGTTGGTACGTACCGGCTTGCCGTTGACCGCCACGATGATGTCGCCGAGCTTGATTTCACCGCGTGCGTTGCGATACGCCCCGCGAATGCCTGCCTGCTCCGCGGGCAGACCCCGAAAGACACCGACCACCGGCAGCCCCTCGATCCGGAAACGTCGAATCCAGCTGTCGCTGGCGAGATCCAGGCCCATGATTGGCCGCAGCATGCGGCCGTAGCTGATCAGCTGGGGCACGACGTCTTTCACCGTGTTCACCGGGATTGCAAAGCCGATACCGGCATTGGCGCCGCTGGGGCTGTAGATGGCGGTATTCACGCCCACCAACTGGCCGAGGGAGTTCAGCAGTGGGCCGCCGGAATTACCGGGATTGATCGCGGCATCGGTCTGGATGACCCCGCGGATGGTGCGATTACCCGGTGCCCGGATCTCGCGCCCAAGGGCGCTGACCACGCCGGTAGTCAGGGTGGTATCAAGGCCAAAGGGGTTGCCGATCGCCAGGACCTTGCGCCCCACGCTGAGCTCCGATGAATCCCCCACTGGCAACCTGATCAGGCTTGTCGGCGGGTTGGCAATGCGCAGCACCGCGAGATCCTTCTCCGGAGCCACGCCGATCACTTCGGCGTCAAATTCGGTCTGGTCCTGCAGGGTGACCGTCAGGCGCTGGGCGCCGGCGATGACGTGGTAGTTGGTAACGATGAGGCCGCTGGTATCCCAGACAAAGCCGCTGCCAGAGCCGCGGGGTATCTCGTGTATGTTTAGCGAAAACATGTCCCGGCGCAGGGCCTTGTTGGTCACGAACACCACCGCCGGGCTCGCCTTGCGGAATATCTCGGTGCTGTTGGCTTCGTCCTCGGTGGCAAAGCTCAGGTAGTCCACTGCCGCTGTCGTTGCAGCCGGCACCAGCAGCAGTGCGAACAATAGCCTGCGCAGAGAACTGCAGATTCCTTGGCTCAATGCGGTCATGCGGGCTCAGGTTCCCTCTTGTTTGAACGCAGCGATAAACGCGCGAATACGTTTGGCGTTGGCACCGATATCACCGACGCCGACCCGTGATACAGAGCGCAGGTCGATCACGCTGCCTTCGGCCGTGGAGCGAACGCGGATGGCGATATCGTCTTTGAACGCCATGATGGCAGTAGTGTCCACAGCTTCAATATAAGCGCTCTCGGGATCCTGCCAGACAATGTCCCAGCCCAGTCCGGCCGCCACTTCCAGGGCGTGGCGGTAGGCATTGCTGGCGCTGCGCTCACTGCGCAGGCTCTCCAGGTCGGGGTAGGCTTCGCGCTGTACACCCAGAGTGTCTGGCTTGACCGCCAGAGTGTTGCTGTCCGGCCCGCGCAGGGTGGTTGCATGGGTGAACACGGGCGGGTCACTCAGGTCAGTGGTAATGTCGTGGATGGGCGGGTAGTAACCCCGGGTAGCCAGCACTGACAGGAACAGCAGGGTGCCGGGCAGCACCAGCGCTGCGCCCAGCCAGATCTGGCGGCTTCGTTGCCGGTACCGTGGCAACGCCAGCAACAGCACCAGCAGCAACAGGACAACGGCCGCGGCGAGACAGCTGATGGCGTAAAGCATCAGCCCCTGTTGCCAGAGGCCGGCCCTCACCATCAGTACCGCCAGCGGCAGGGCCAGCAGCAGGGCCAGGGCGAGATAGGTCAGTACCGTGAGCAGTCGCGATGAACCCGGAGACTGTTGCATGAGGGTGCTCCACAATTAATAGGATTGCGCAAGAATACTATTCCTGCGCGCGAGGTGCGAGGCTCGCAACCGGTTCAACAGAGCAGTCACGAGCATCGCTTTTGTCACTGCCTGATTGAGCTTTAGGGGGGCATTTGCTTAACTCCGGCGCTCTTATTCAACAACAAGCCCCAGCGGGGCGAGGGAGCGTTCAGATGGGCAGAGTGGCAGGCAAGGTGGCGATCGTCACGGGCGGGGCCAGCGGCATGGGCAAGGCGGATGCGATCCTGCTGGCGCAGGAAGGCGCCGCGGTCGTGGTTGCGGACCTCAACGAAACCGACGGCAATGCCGTGGCTGAAAGCATTGGTGAGAAGGCCCGTTTCATGCGCCTGGATGTCACCGATGAAGATAACTGGCGCAGTGTGATTGCCGCTACCGTGGCCGAGTTCGGGCGCCTGGATATCCTGATCAACAACGCCGGACTGCTGACCGCGGCCTCGGTAGTGGACACCGATCTCGCGACCTTCCGCAAGGTGCAGGCCGTCAACTCAGAGGGGGTTTTCCTCGGTTGCAAGCACGCCATTCCGGCGATGGAACAGAGCGGTGGCGGTTCCATCGTCAACATGTCTTCGGTGGCGGCGATGCAGGGCGTCTCCTTTGCCGCGGCCTACAGCGCCAGCAAGGGCGCCGTGCGCGCGCTCACCAAATCGGTGGCCATGTACTGCAAGGAAAAGGGCAACCGCATCCGCTGCAACTCGGTGCACCCGGACGGCGTCAGAACCCCCATGGTGGCAAAGCTGGCGATGGGCAAGGAAGCCGTGAGTGCGGAAGATCTGGCGTCCCTGCAGGGCAATAACATGTGCAACCCCGAGGACGTGGCCCACATGGTGCTGTACCTGGCCGCGGATGAATCCTGGTTCGTGAACGGCGCCGAGATGCTGATCGACAACTGCGCCACCATCACCCCGCCGATCGGGCTGTCCTGAGGAGCGACCATGGAAAAGGTAATCTTTTGCCTGTGGCGCCAGGACGCGGTTGCGGCGGATGACTTCGGGGCAGGCCTGCGGCAGCAGTTGGTGCCGCAGCTGGAGGCTCTCCCGGCGCTGCGCGGGCTGCGGCTGGCGGTAGCCGACGGCGCGGTCGCAGCGGCCGCGGACAAGCGCATGCAGACAACCGGCCCGTTGCCCGACGCGCTGCTGTCCCTGTGGCTGGATGACGCCTGGCGGCGGCCGGATCCCGCAGCGCTGGCGCCGGAACTGGTAGCCCGTAGCTGCGCCTGGCTGGTGGCCGAGGCCGAGCCCCTTGTGAATACCACGCAGCTTCCCGGCGCAGACGCCCGGGTGCCGGGCTTTTGTCAGGTGGCGCTACTGCAGCGGCCGCCGCGCCTGGACGAGCAGACCTGGCTCGGAATCTGGAAGGGCAGCCACGGCCGGGTCGCGATCGACACCCAGTCCACGTTCGCCTATCGCCAGAATCTGGTGGTGTGCGCGCTGGACGCGGATGCACCGCTGCTGCACGCCGTCGTCGAGGAAAACTTCCCCGACGCGGCAATGACATCCAGGCATGAATTCTATGCGGCGGCGGACGATGCCACCCTCACCGCCAACGAGGCCGCGATGATGGAGAGCTGCGCCCGCTTCATTGACTTCGACAAGATCGATGTCGTGCCGATGAGTGAGTACCTGTTCAGCGCTGCTGCAGCGCCCTGATCCGGTCCTCCAGTGGCGGGTGCGAGCGAAACAGCCCGGACAGTCCCTCCTTCAGCTGTTCGCTGATGCCGAAGGCGGTCAGCTCACCGGGCAGGTCCTGGGGCAGGCCCTGCTCCGCCCGCAGCCGCTGCAGGGCGCCGATCATTGCCGCATTGCCCGCCAGGCTGGCGCCGGCGGCGTCCGCCCGGTACTCGCGCCAGCGCGAGAACCAGAACACGATCATGCTGGCGAGGATGCTGAGTACTATCTGGGCGACGAACGACACCACGTAGTAACCGATGCCGTAGCCGCGCTCGGTCTTGAAGATCACCCGGTCCACTGTATGGCCGATAATCCGCGCGAAGAACAGTACAAAGGTGTTGATCACCCCCTGGATCAGGGTGAGGGTCACCATGTCGCCGTTGGCGACGTGACCGATTTCATGGGCCATGACGGCGCGGGCTTCGTCGCGACTGAAGCGCTGCAACAGGCCGCTGCTAACGGCGACTAACGCCGCGTTGCGGTTCCAGCCGGTGGCGAAGGCGTTTGAGGCCTCGGATGGGAAAATACCGACCTCGGGCATGCCGATGCCGGCCTCCCCGGCAAGTTCGCGCACAGTCTCTACCAGCCACTGTTCGTCGCGGGTACGCGGATTTTCAATGATCCGGGTCCCGGTGCCGCGCTTTGCCATCCACTTGGACAGGAACAGGGAGATCAGGGAGCCCCCAAAGCCGAACAAGGCGCAGAAGATCAGCAGTGAGCCCAGGTTCAGGTCCACGCCATTGTCGGCGAGGATACCGTCCAGCCCCAGCAGGCTGAAGATAAGACTGACCAGTACCAGCACGGCAACGTTGGTGGCCAGGAAAAGCAGGATTCTCATGTTCGTATTGCGCCTCGTAAGGGTAGTTGTTCAAGCCCCGGTTTGACCGTCAACCAGCGCTTCGTGTTCCGTTCCTGCAGCCACGTTGGGCTCGTCCGGCGCGGTCGGCTGGGGCAGGGGGTTGTTGCTCGGCTCGAGCAGCGGCTCGCCGCGATCGTCCACCGCTGCGGTGACAACCTCGCCGCGCAGGTCCACATCCTTGCTGCTGAGCTCGAACAGCAGGTTGACCGCCTCGTCCTGGTGCTTCAGGCGTTGTGCCGCCCGGGCGTCGCGGCCGTCAATCCAGGCCTTGCTCTTGCCCCAGTAGTGGCCCAGCTGGTTGCGGATAACAAATACGTCGCTCATGGTAAACCGTGTTCCTCTGTGGTGGTGTGGGAGTGTAGTGTCCGGCGCGTCAGCCGAGCAGAAAATCCTTTGCCTGGTTGACCTTGGCGGCCAGGTAATCATTGCCGCCGCGGTCCGGGTGCAGCTTCTGCATCAATTTCCGGTGCGCCTGGACAATGTCCTCGTCACTGGCATTGTCCTCGAGGCCCAGTACCGCCAGCGCCTCGGCGCGGGACAGTCCGCTGCCGGTGTCCGGTGCTGCCTGCTGTTGCCTGCCGAAGTCGGCTTCCCCGGGAAAGCGTTGCTCCAGATAACTGAGCAGCAATTGCACGGAGTCGTTGTCTTCCTGTTGGCAGTAGCGCAGAAGGTCCTCCAGCTGACTGCGATCCAGCTCATCCAGCCGCCAGTCCTGCAGTGGTCCGCGCAGCACTTCGCCGCTGAGCTTGCCGGACTCGTGGTCCAGATGCATCCGCAGGATGGCTGATTCCACGGTGGAGTGCTGGCCCGGCCCCGCAGCGCTCGCCTTGTTGCGCAGGGAAGACAACATGGGAAACAGACGGATCAGCAGCGGCAGCAGCTGGCGCGCGCCGACCAGCAGGCCGGTCAGCGCGGCGCCGACCCAGTGCATGCGCCCGGTCAGGGTCAGGAACACTACGGCACCCACGGCAATGACGATGCCCAGCTTCAGGTACTGGGCCTTGCGCTGGTGGGGGGGCAGGGCCTGGGCGCGGATGAACAGGATGTAGAGGGCGAGCGCGATGGCCAGCAGCAGCAAGAGTTTCGGCACGTCGGTCCTCAGGGCTTGAGTTGTTGGAGCAGCAGTTTAGCACCCTCCCCGGGGTTATTCTCCAACGCAGCCCGGCCGCCCGCGGCATAGCGCGCCACGGCTCCCAGCAGTTCCGCCAGGGTGTGGGCGCTGCTATGATCGAACCGCGCCCAGGCACCACCGCTGAGTTTTGCCATACTCTGGAAAGTGCTGCGCACCAGGGGGTCGTCGCCCTCCTGAAAGAGGAATAGCGGCAATTTCAGCAGCCCGCACTGTCCCGCCTGGTTGCACAGGCTGTCGGGCAGCTCCTCTACGGCGTCGCCAATAAAAACGAGCGCACGCACCGGCGTTTCCCGGTGTATCCTTTGGGCGTGGCGCAACAGGCGGCCGATCTGGGTATGCCCACCCTCGCAGCTCACCGTCGCCATCTGGCTGGCGAGGGCCTGGGCGTCGCGCAACCAGGGGCTGGCGTGGAATTCCTGAAAGCCACGGTAGTAGCAGAGCTGGATCGAGAGTGAGGCTATGCGGCCAGCGCTTGCGAACATGTCGGACTGGAGTTGACGGGCTACGGCCCAGGTGGGCTCGCGACTGGCGGTGGCATCGATGGCAAACAGGAGACGTGGATGCTTGTCCGCAAACGTGGCCACCGCCTTGCTCTTGCTGAGGAAGGCCTGTATGTCAGTGCTGCTGGCCTTGCGGGCAGGGGGTTTTGCCATGGGAGTTTGAGGCTAGTGCCGACGCTCCAGCTTGCCGAGGCGCTCCAGTTCGGCGAGGTAGTGGCGGCGTTCCGCGAGCTCGGCAATGGCCTTTTGCAGGCTGCCCTCGTCGAGAGCCTGGTTGTTTTCCTGGCCGGCAACGATGCGCCAAAGCTTGCGGCTGCACAACTCGCCCGGGTCGAAAGTGGTGTTATGTGTTGTCATGTTTTGATTCCTTCTCATCAGCAGCTGAGACCGCCGCCGCTGGTAATGGTTCGCGGCCTGGCGGTTCCGGGATTGCTGCAGACTAGGGCAAAAATGTGACAGCTCTATGGCGCAGCTGAAAACTGTCCCGCTCATGAGCTTACACCGGCTACACCGGGGAGGGGAAGGGCAGTACACTGAAGCCTGTGCTTTATAGAGGTCACAAGAATGAGCCTGTTTGAGATTCGCAAGAAACGCGCCATACCCACTGCCGACTCGGCCCTGCCCGGCCGGTCGGCGCCGATGCCGGTGCCGGCCGCACATTATGTCAATACCAACCCGCTGTCCGGGCCGTTCCCGGCGCATCTGCAGCAGGCGGTGTTTGGCATGGGCTGCTTCTGGGGCGTGGAGCGCCTGTTCTGGCTGTTGCCCGGGGTTTTCACCACGGCGGCCGGCTACGCCGGCGGCCATACCCCCAACCCCACCTACCAGGAAGTGTGCAGCGGCCAGACCGGCCACACCGAAGCGGTGCTGGTGGTGTTCGATCCAGCGCGCATCAGCTATACCGAGCTGTTGCAGCATTTCTGGGAAGGTCACGACCCCACCCAGGGCATGGGCCAGGGCAATGACCTCGGCACCCAGTATCGCTCGGCGATCTACACCTTCGGCACGGAACAGCAGCAGCAGGCTGAACTCAGCCGCGAGCAATTCCAGGCCGCTCTGGATCGCGCCGGTTACGGCGCCATCACCACCGAGATTCTGCCCGCACCCCCCTTCTACTATGCCGAGGAGTATCACCAGCAGTATCTGGCCAAGAATCCGGGTGGTTACTGTGGCCTGGGTGGCACTGGCGTGTCCTGTCCGGCGGGGCTTGCCACTGGTAGTGTAAGTTGAACCAGCCGCAGCAATCCGGCGGCGCGGAACAGGCTTCTCCAGTCGCGGTAATTTGCCGCCTTGCTGTAACGCCTGAAAGGCTGCTTTAATCTGGACTAATTGTCGTTAGTGACTAGCGCAAGCGAAACATAACAATAAACAGAGAGGTACGGTTGATGTTGAAGCGTGGTGCAAGGCCTTCGTCTGTGATGTCCGTAGCGGTGCTGGCCGCGCTTGTGAGCACTGTTCCGGTGCCGGTGCTGGCCCAGGGAATGGTGCTTGAGGAGGTCATGGTCACGGCTCGCAAGCGTGCGGAGAGCCTGCAGGAGGCTCCGCTGGCGGTAACGGCACTGGACGCAACGGCACTGCGTGAGGCCGGTGTCCGCAATCTGGCGGATCTGAACAGCCTGGCACCCAATATCGACGTGGTCGAAGCCAACGGCGCGGCGCCTCTCGCCAGCGTCTACATACGAGGTGTCGGCCAGCGCAATACCGGTGAGAACATTGATTCCGGGGTCGGCATTTACATCGATGACATCTATCTGGGGCGTCCCGATGGTGCCCTGCTTGATCTGAACGACATCCAGTCGGTACAGGTGCTGCGCGGCCCTCAGGGCACCCTGTTCGGCAAGAACACAACGGGCGGCGCCCTGGTCTTCACCACCAACAAGCCAGTCGAGGAATTCGAGGGCTCGGTGGGCGTCCGGGTGGGCAACTACGACCGCCTCGATACCGAGTTTGTCCTCAACCTGCCGCTGACAGATACCCTGTGGACGCGCTTTTCCGGGGTTACCCGCAAACGCGACGGGCATATCGAGAACCTTTTCGACGGCAAGGACTACATGGACGAGGACCGCCAGAGCATCATCTGGCAGACCCGCTGGGCCGCCAGCGACGATCTCACACTGGATCTCAACCTGAACTGGGCCGATACCGACCAGCGCATGCGGCCCATGAAATGCATCAATGTTAACGATGATGGTTGGCAGGCAACGCTGTTCAACGCGCTGGCAATTGGCCCCGCCACGGGCCGTACCCTCGCGGACTTCTGTCAGGATTCCACCGAGGCGGGTGGGGGCGATCCGCGCACAGTCATTTCCGACCTCGGCGGTGAATACAAGGCCGAGAACCGGGGTGCCTCTCTGGTGGCCGAATGGGCCCTCAGCCCCGACCTCTCGCTCAAGAGCATCAGCGGTTACCGCTACACCGAGGCCTCGCAGAATGACGAGCTGGACCACACGGGTATCCCTTTCCTGCACCGCACCAATACCGTGCACCCGCAGGGTGGCGCTGGCGAAAGCGACCAGTACAGCCAGGAGTTCCAGCTGATCGGCAGTGCTTTCGACGACCGCCTGCAGTATGTGACTGGCCTGTACTGGTTCGAGGAGGAGAGCAAGGGGCGCCAGAGCATCAGCTTCCTGGGACCCTTCGAGCCCGCCATCGCCAACCTGTTCTTTCTCAATCTCTCCGCGGACACCCAGACCGCCAACAATGATGCGGTGGCGGCCTACGCCCAATTGGAGTGGGAGTTGACCCCAGAGTGGCGTGCAACCCTGGGCTTGCGTTACACCGACGAGAGCCGTGAGCTCAAGATCCAGGATCTGGCGATCGACCCGGCTACCCTGGATCTCAACGGCGGTCCGGCCATTCCCGTGGGCGGTGGCCTGTTTGTGGTCCAGCGTCCCGGCTTCGAATATAACCCCGCGTTCAGCTTCGTTGAGGCCGGCGTGCGCCAGCGCAAGGTCTCGAATAACGATGTTACGCCGATGGCCAGCATCCAGTACCTGATCGGCGAGAACCGCGTTCTGGACCAGGGTAGCCTGTACCTGACCTACAGCGAAGGGTTCCTGTCCGGCGGTCTGTCCGAGTCTCCGACCGGTGAACTGGAGCGCTTCGAACCCGAGGAAGTCGAGAATATCGAACTGGGTTTCAAACTCGATCTGCTGCAGCGCCGCCTGCGCCTCAACGGAGCCCTGTTCTACACGGACTACACCAATCGGCAGCTCACCACCCTGGTGATCAACCCTGAAGTCAATTCACCTTCACCGGCGACCATCAACGCGGCCGAATCCACCATCAAGGGCTTTGAGCTGGAGAGCACCTGGCTGGCCACGGACAACCTGATCATCGGCTTCAATGCCACCATCACCGATGGTGACATCAAGGAGTTCATGGACGAGCAGATCACGATTGCCGATGCCTCCGTAGCCCCGGGCCCCGGCTGTGTACGTGCCAACCTGACCCTGCTGCAGGTCGATTCCTGCCCCAATGACCGGTCCGGTGAAAACCTGCCGCGGCTGGCCGAGCAGAGCTATCTGCTGTCTGCCCAGTACAACCTGGAAACAGCCTACGGCACCTTCACGCCGCGGCTGCAGGGGAGCTGGAAGTTCGACATGGAGTTCTGCTTCGACGCGCTCAGCTGCACCACCGGCCTCTGGTTTGAGGACGAGCAGTTCGAGCTGAGCGCCCGCCTGGGGTGGGTCTCCCCGGATGAGCGCTGGGTCGGCTCCCTGTTCGGCACCAACCTGACCGACGAGGACTACCTCAACGGCGGCACTGCGCTGGTGGAGTCCTCGGGGACCGGCGGCTACGCGGTGGCGCCGCCGCGGATGTATGGCGCGGAGATCCAGTACCGGTTCTGATTCGGACCAGCTGGTTAATGCCGGCGAGAGTGCCGGAGAGCCACGGCAGGGTAATGGGACACGCCGTTAATACGTCCATGTAGGCTCGGTGACGGCATCCATGCCGTCAACGGTCCCAGTACCCCGCCATGACTCCCCGGCACCGGTGGCTACTCGGTGGCGCCTCGTTGGTCTAAAACAAGGCCGCCGAGGATCGAAGCTCCTCTGGTTGGTAGCGGGCGGGGGAGCGGCCGGTGCACCCGCGACTCCTGACAGCATGGATGCTGTCAAGAAGCCTACAGGGACGTATCCACGGCGTGTCGCGGGTGGATCGGTCGCGCCCTCGCCCAGCAACGCACCATATCAAGACTCATATGGCCCTTCCCAACAGCGCCGCGACGGCGTTCTCCACGCGCAGGATGCGCGGTCCCAGGGAGACCTGGCGGCAACCTGCGGCCAGCAGTTTGTCGACTTCGTAGGGGATGAAGCCGCCCTCGGGGCCCACTGCCAGAAGCGTCGGCTGGGTGAAGCCGGTCGGGGCGAGGGGGGTGTCCCCGGGGTGGGCGAGGAGGGCGTCGCGGCCGGTGATGAGGCAGGGTAGCTGGTCTTCGACGAAGGGCTTGAAGCGGGGGTGCAGGTGGACGGGGGGCAGGACGGTGTCGCGGGACTGTTCCAGGCCCTGCAGGAGGTGGTCGCGGATGGTGGCGGGGGCGAGTACCGGGGTTTGCCAGTAGCTTTTCTCGACCCGGTAGCTGTTGAGGAGGTGGATTTCCGCGGCACCGAATTCGGCTGCGGCGCGCAGGATGCGGCGCAGCATTTTGGGTCGCGGCAGGGCCAGCAGCAGGGTTACGGGAAGCTTGGGCGGTGGCGGGCTGTGCAAGGTTATCTGCAGTTCGGCGCTGTGCTTGTCGATGGCGCTGACGGTACCGCGGCCAATCCGGCCATTGATCTCGCCAACCTGTAACTCGTCACCGGGCCTGGCCCGCAGCACCTGGCGCAGGTGCCCGGCGCGGCGGCCGGTGAGGCGCAGGAGGCCTTCGCCCGTGCATTCGCCGGCGGCGAATAGCAGCAGGTTCACGGTGTGGTCAGCCTGCCCAGAGGTCGTAGTCGTCGGCGGCAGTGACCTCCGCTTCAACAAAATCACCCGGTTGCAGGTCGGTGATGCCTTCGAGGTAGACCTTGCCGTCTATTTCTGGGGCATCGGCAGTGGAGCGGCCGATGGCGCCTTCCTCATCGACGGCATCGATCAGGATCTCGATGGTCCGGCCCACTTTGGCCTGCAGCCTGGCCGCGCTGATTTCCTGTTGCAGGGCCATGAACCGGTCCCAGCGTTCCTGCTTCACCGCTTCCGGTACCTGGTCGGGCAGGTCGTTCGCGGGAGCGCCGGCCACGGGGGAGTACTGGAAGCAGCCGACCCGGTCCAGCTGTGCCTCTTCGAGAAAGTCCAGCAGGACCTCGAAATCCGCATCGGTTTCCCCCGGGAAGCCGACGATAAAGGTGCTGCGCAGGGTAATGTCCGGGCAGATCTGGCGCCAGTGCTGGATGCGCTCCAGGGACTTCTCCGCGGCCGCGGGGCGCTTCATGCGTTTGAGCACGCTGGGGCTGCCGTGCTGGAAGGGGATGTCGAGGTAGGGCAGGATCTTGCCGTCCGCCATCAGCGGCAGGATATTGTCCACGTGCGGGTAGGGGTAGACGTAGTGCAGCCGCACCCAGATCCCGAGTTCCGCCAGCCCCTCGCACAGTGACTGCATGCTGGTTTTCATCGGGCGGCCGTTCCAGAAGCCGGTGCGGTATTTCAGGTCCACGCCGTAGGCGCTGGTGTCCTGGGAGATGACCAGCAGCTCGCGTACCCCGGCCTTGACCAGGCGCTCCGCCTCCTCCATGACCTCGCCGATAGGGCGACTCACCAGGTCGCCGCGCATGTGCGGGATGATGCAGAAGCTGCAGCGGTGGTTGCAGCCCTCGGAAATCTTCAGGTAGGCGTAGTGCCGCGGGGTCAGCTTGACCCCCTGGGGCGGTACCAGGTCCACATAGGGGTCGTGCACCTGGGTGTGGGGCACGTACTGGTGCACGGCGCTGACCACTTCCTCGTACGCTGCCGGCCCGGTGACGCTGAGCACCTTCGGGTGCAGCTGCAGGATGGACTCGGCATCGGCGCCCTTGCCCATGCAGCCAGTCACGATCACCCGGCCGTTTTCGCTGATGGCCTCGCCGATGGCCTCCAGCGACTCCTGCTTGGCGCTGTCGATAAAGCCGCAGGTGTTGACCACCACCAGCTCGGCATCCTGGTAGCTGGGCACGATTTCGTAGCCGTCCAGCTTGAGTTGGGTCAGGATGCGCTCGGAATCAACCAGGGCCTTGGGGCAGCCCAGGCTGACGAAGCCGACTTTGTTGCTGGACATGGCGGTGATCCGGGGAATTACAGGGCCGCAGAGTATACAGGTGCCAGCGCCTTCACCCAATGGCCAGGGGCGGCGGGTAAAAACGGGCTCAGAAGGCGTGGCTGGCCCGTTCGCCGTAGCCCAGCACGCGCAGCTCCTGCCGCAGGTGCTGCTGCAGGGCCAGGCCGTCCTCGCGGTTGAGGAACTCGCCGACACTGATTCTCTCCCCGGCGCACTGCAGGCAGAGGCCCGGGGCGTCCCAGGGGTGGCGTTCGGGTTCGATGCTGAGGCCGGTAGCGTCGCGGGCAAAGCTCCAGCTTTGGCTCGGCAGGTAGAACCCCTTGTCTATCTGCACGGCGTCCGGGGCGAAGGTAATCACGTGGCGGTACTGCAGCTTCCAGTTGACGTAATACAGGGAGCCCCCCAGGGCCGTAAGCTCGAGCCCGGCAAAAGGCAGGATTGGCCAGGCCCCGGCGAGGGCAAAGCCGATGGCGGCGCCGAGGGAAGGCACCGACAGGGCCAGGAGCACCAGCATGTTACTGCGCCAGGTCGCGGACTGGTTGGGTTTGGCGACGATGGTGACGGTGTTGCCATCACTGCTGTGGATGACCACGGCGTATGCTCCGGATTATTTCCCTGATTCTAGTACAGTCGCCGGCTGGAGGCAGCTGTGTTCCGTTTCTGTTCAATGCCAGTCTCTCTCGCCCTGGCGGTGACCTGACGCTACACTGCCAATTCGACCATGGATCGTGGGGGCACAGCCTGTGCTGGATATTGCGGAACTGTCCGCCGGCGTGGACGCGGTCATCATCGACTGCCGGTTTGTGCTTGGCAAGCCCGACGCCGGACGTGAACAATACCTCGCGGGGCACATCCCCGGGGCCCATTACCTGCACCTGGAAGAGGATCTTTCCGGGCCCGTGGGGCGCCACGGAGGCCGCCACCCGCTGCCGCAGCCGGACCAGCTGGCGGCGCGACTTGCGGGGCTGGGCATCGGCCTGGAAACGCCGGTAGTGGCCTACGACGACTCCCGCTTTGCCTTTGCCGCCCGGTTCTGGTGGCTGTTGCGGGCGCTGGGCTACCGCCCGCCCCGCTTGCTCAACGGTGGTTACCAGGCCTGGGTCGCTGCGGGCGGCGCGGTGTCCACCACCGTGCCGGTGCCTCGGCCCTGTCCGCAGCCCGCCGTGGGCGACTATCGCGGGTACTGTGGTATTGAGGATTTGAGTCAGCTGCAGGCGGCGGGGGCGGTGCTGCTCGATTCCCGTGAGCCGCGCCGCTTTGCCGGTCTGGAGGAGCCGATTGATCCGGTGGCCGGGCATATCCCCGGTGCGCTCAATGTGCCCTGGCAGCGGGTCAGTGATGACCAGGGCCGACTGCGGGACGCGGCCGCTTTGGCGGAACATTTTGCCGCGGTTCCCGAGGGTTCGCAGCGGGTGGTTTACTGCGGCTCCGGGGTGTCCGCCTGCGTCAATCTTTACGCCCTGGCACAGTTGGGCGATACCGAAGCTCTGCTTTACCCCGGCAGCTGGTCGGACTGGTGTACCTATCTCCCGGCTCCGGATTGAGGATCAGAAATCCGCCGGGCATTCCTCCTGCAGCCAGCCGCCGGTGGCGGGGTGGGTGAATCCCAGCTCCGTGGCGTGCAGCAGCAGCCGCGGTGACAGCGCCAGCGCCGCGGGGTCGGCATACATGTCGCAGCCGAGGATTGGGTGGCCGAGTTCGCGGCAGTGGATGCGCAGCTGGTGCGAGCGGCCGGTCTGTGGCGTCAGTTGCAGCCTGGTGCGATCCTGCCCGCGTTCCATAACCTCGAACCAGGTAATCGCCTCGCGGCCTGTCTCATGGCAGATTTTCTGCAGCGGGCGCCGCTCCCAGTCGGAGACGATGGGCAGATTGATCTCGCCACTGTCGGCCTCAACCACGCCCCAGACCACGGCCTCGTACTGTTTGTACACCAGCCGCTCCTGGAATTGGCGGCTGATGTGGGCGTGGGTGGGTTTGTCCAGCGGCACGACCATGATCCCGGAGGTATCCAGGTCCAGACGGTGGACGATACTGGCGCCGGGATAGTCCTGCTGCAGCCGGGTTACCAGGCAGTCCTTATTGAGGCGGTGGCGCCCCGGCACGCTCAGCAGCAGGTGGGGCTTGCGCACCAGCAGCAGGTGTTCGTCCTGGTACAGAATGCGGATGGGCTCCTGGCTGTGGGGCACCAGGTACGGGGGCAGGTCTTCGTCCATGGAGGTTGTTCAGGCGGCGGCGTCAGGCACGGTCTTGCCGAGGGCGCGCTGATAGGCGGCGACGGCGCGACTCAGGCCCATGCTCAGGGCATCGACCGTCAGCGCGTGGCCTATGGACACTTCCAGCAGGTTCGGGACCCGGGTGAACAGGGGCAGGTTGTGCAGGTCCAGGTCGTGGCCGGCATTCAGGCCCAGCCCCGCGTCCGCGGCCACTTCGGCCGCCTTGATAAAGCGCTGCAGTACCGCTTCGACATCCCCGTCGTTGGCAAAGGCGCGGGCATAGCTCTCCGTGTAGAGCTCAATACGGTCGGTACCGGTCTGGGCCGCGAGACGTATCTGCTCCGGGTCCGGGTCCATGAACAGGCTGGTGCGGATGCCCAGGGCCTGCAGTTCCTGTACCAGGGGCGCAACGATGTCGCCGTCACGCTTGAGGTCGAAGCCGTGGTCCGAGGTAAGCTGGTTGTCACCATCCGGGACCAGGGTGCACTGGGCCGGGCGGATCTCTTTGACCAGGGCCATGAACCCCGGATAGTCGCTGACGCCCCGTCGGCCGCTCTGGCGCGGGCCGGTCATCGGATTGCCTTCCATGTTGAACTCCACCGTCAGCATCGCGGCCAGATCGTGACAGTCCTGCACCCGGATGTGACGCTGGTCCGGCCGCGGATGCACGGTGATGCCGTCGGCACCGGCGTCGATGCAGATCTGCGCGTGCCGCGGGATATCCGGATTGCGGGTGTCCCGGGAATTGCGGATCAGGGCGATCTTGTTGAGGTTGACGCTGAGAGCAGTCATAGCAGCGGCTTGCGGACGATTTCCTTGATCATTATCGGCTCCGTCGGTACGTCACTGAGGCCGTTCAGCTTCTGCACCGGGCTGGAGGCAATGTAGTCGACCACCGCCATGCCGTCCGTCACTTCGCCAAACACAGTGTATCCCTCCTGCCCCGGCGTCCAATCCAGCCGCAGGTTGGTGCGCTGGTTGATGAAAAACTGCGCCGTGGCAGAGTCGGGTTCGGCGGTGCGAGCCATGGCGATGGTGCCGCGCACATTGTGCAGGCGGTTGCGCGATTCGTTGACGATGGGCTCGCCGGTTTCCTTCTCGGTCATGTCGGGCAGGAAGCCGCCGCCCTGGATCATGAAATTGGGAATGACGCGATGGAAAATGGTGCCATTGTAGTGGCCAGCGTCCACGTAGGCGAGGAAGTTGGCGACGGTGATCGGTGCCTTGTCGCGAAACAGGCGCAGGGTAACCTCGCCCTCATTGGTCTTGATCACGACCTGGGGGTTGGGCAGCGGGGTTTCCTCCGCACTTGTCGCTGCCAGGGGTAGCAAAAACAGCAGGGACAGGCTCAGGGCGCGTAACATGGTCAGGTCCTTTCATTGCAGTTGGTTGGCCGGGTGTCAGCCCCAGCCGTCATTGCGCCGGCGCTTGGGCCAGAGGCGGGGTGCCACCAGCGCAATGACAACACCCAGCAGCACTGCCAGGGCTCCGTCCAGGAAGGCGCTGCTGCGCAGGTTATCCTGCAGGCGCTGGTTCTCGGCACCGAGCATGTCGGCTTCGGCGCGCAGGGTCTCGGCCTCCACCACCAGGCGCCGGTTGTCCGCATCCAGTTGCAGCGAGCGGCCCGAAATCTGTTTCAGCTGCGTCAGTTCCTCGGTCAGGGCTTGCAGGGAGCTGTCGGCGGTGTTGACGTCCCCCTCCAGTTCCGCGCGCTCTGCCTTGAGGGCGGCCAGTTCCCGGGACAGCTCCGCGTTCTCCGCGGCCAGCTGCTCCGCGCGCGCAGCGGCTGCTGCGACCTGGTTCCTGGCGGGAAGCTCGGCCATCAGGTGCTGGGTGCGCACCCAGCCGCTGGTGCCGTTCTCGGTGGTGACTTCAGACCACTCGCCATCCGCGGAAGTTTGCCCAACCGTCAAACGGGTTCCAGAGGGAATCCCGCGGTGGACGATGCGGAACTCATTGCCCGCGCCGCTGCGGACCGGAACGTACTGGGTGTCACTGATATAGCGCACTTCCTGCGCCTGCACCGGGGCAGTGAGCAGTAGGGCCAACAGGGAAATAATCAGGGTGAGCTGCAAGACGCTGTCCTTCTGGCCGGAGCTGAATATGAGGTCGCGGAGTTTATCACGCTGCCGCCGGTTCAGGGCAGTACGCGCTTGTAGGGTTTGACCACTACCCGGCGGAATACGCCGGCGTCGACGTAGGGGTCGGAGTCCGCCCAGGCGGTGGCGGCTTCCAGACTATCGAACTCGGCAATGATCAGGCTGCCCGTAAAACCCGCCTCGCCCGGGTCCTCGGTATCCAGCGCCGGGTGCGGGCCCGCGACCAGCAGGCGCCCGTCATCCACCAGCTGCTGAATCCGCGCCAGGTGCGCCGGGCGCGCCCGCTGCCGCAGTGGCAGGCTGTTGTCTACGTCTTCACACAGAATCGCGTACAGCATGCGCTGACTACTCCTGGTTGTTGGCGGGCTGATCTTTCAGGTGGGGTGCAACGATCCAGGCGGTCAGGCCAGTCAGGAACACGGTAAAAAGTATGGCGGAGTACATTTTGTAGCTGACCCAGGTGGCCTCGCTGTAGCCGTAGGCGACCACCAGGTTGAGGGCTCCCACAACGGTGAAATGGGCGACCCAAAGCAGATTGAGGCGGGCCCAGATCCGGTGCGGCAGCTGGATCTGGCTGCCCAGGGTGCGCTCCATCAGGTTGCGCTGGCCGAAGAACTGGGACGCGCCGAAGACCAGCGCCAGTACCCAGTTGAAGATGGTCGGCTTCCACATGATGAACATCTCGTTGCGCAGCAGCAGGGTTGCCGCGCCAAAACCCAGCACGGCGAGGCCGACCCAGAGCAGGCGCTTTTCCAGTTGCCGGGTCAGAGCCCAGGTGGCAAGCACCTGGAGTACGGTCGCGACCATCAGCACCGCGGTGGCGCTGAAAATGCCGTCCACCGTATGGCTCCAGCCATACAGGGTCACGGTGTCGCCATCCATCTGGTACACGATGAAGAACAGGACGATGGGAATGAATTCCAGCAGTTGTCTCATGAAAAACGGCCTTGCTCCAGCATGTTAGGATGTGCGTAAGGGTCGACACTGCCGGGCCCGCACCAGGCCATGGCAGTTGCAGCGATGACGGAGTGTAGAGTTTGTGTTGATTGACTTCCACACCCATACCACCGCCTCGGACGGCGCCCTCAGCCCCGAGCAGCTGGTGGACAGGGCACGCAGCAGGGGAATCCGCCTGTTCGCCATAACCGATCACGATACTGTGAGCGGCTATGAGGCCGCAGCAGCCTATTATAGCCCGAGTGAGGGGGAAATGAGTCTGGTGGCCGGGTTGGAATTCTCCTGTGTCTGGTCTGGCGCCACCATTCACGTGGTGGGCCTCGGCGTGGATTGCGACCATCCGCTGCTGCGGCAGGGTGTGGCGCGGCTGCTGGCCGCCCGCTATGACCGTGGTCAGGTGATTGCGGAGCGGCTGGCGAAACTCGGTTTTCCGGGGGCCATGCAGGGTGCGCTGCTGGAGGCGGGGGACAGCCAGCTGGGGCGGCCGCACTTTGCCGGCTGGATGGTGGGGCAGGGCCACGCCAAGGACACGGGGGCGGCCTTTGACCGCTACCTGGGGCGGGGCAAGCCCGGGGATGTGAAGGCCTTCTGGCCTGAGCTTGCGGAGGTGACAGAGTGGATTGTCGCCGCCGGTGGCGTTGCGGTGCTGGCGCATCCCCTCAAGTACAAGCTGACCCGCAGCAAGCTGCAGCGGCTGGTGGCGGACTTCAAGCGCGCCGGCGGAGAGGCGGTAGAAGTGGTCAACGGCCGGCAGACACCGGAGCAGACCCGCCAGCTGTGCCGGCTCGCGCTGGAGTGCGGCCTGGAGGTTTCGATTGGCAGCGATTTTCACCGGGACAGCCCCTGGGGGCCGCAGCTGGGTGTAGAATTGCGCCACTTGGGCAATCTGCGCGGCGTATGGGAGCGCTGGCTGCCTGCGACCCGCTCACCAGGAGAAGCACTGTGAGCCAGTTTTTCCAGATTCACCCCGACAATCCGCAGGCGCGGCTGATCCGTCAGGCCGCGGATATTATTCGCGCCGGCGGTGTGGTGGTCTACCCCACCGATTCCGCCTATGCCCTCGGCTGCCAAATCGGCGACAAGGCCGCGCTGGACCGGATCCGCCGTATCCGCCGCCTGGATGATCGCCACAACTTCACCCTGGTGTGTCGCGACCTGTCAGACATCGCCAACTACGCCCGGGTGGACAACACGGTATATCGCCTGCTCAAGGCCAGTACCCCCGGCCCCTATACCTTTATCCTGCGCGCCACCTCCGAGGTGCCGCGGCGGCTGATGCACCCCAAGCGCAAGACCGTGGGTCTGCGTATTCCCGACAACGTAGTGGCAATGGCCCTGCTGGCGGATCTCGGCGAGCCCCTGATGAGTGTCACCCTGATCATGCCGGATGACGAGTTGCCTCTCATTGACCCCTACGACATCCGCGAAGTGCTGGAGCACGATGTCGACCTGGTGATTGACGGGGGCTACTGTGGCCTGGAGCCTACCACCGTGGTGGATCTGGCGGATGACGTGCCCCTGATCCTGCGGGTCGGCAAGGGCGATGTGACGCCATTTGAGTCCTGATCGGGTATACTCGCGCCCTGAATGAGTACAGGATATTCCGTGAACGATACGCCGCCGATAACCCCCCCCGCAGGCTCTGCAGTCGCCGACTCCCAGCGCCCGCAGCAGGGTGAAATGCCCTTTGCCGTCGTGCTCGGCAAGGCCATGACGGAGATACCGAGGGACCTGTATATCCCGCCCCAGGCGCTGGAGGTGTTCCTGGAAGCCTTCGAGGGGCCGCTGGACCTGCTCCTGTACCTGATCAGGCGCCAGAACCTGGACATTCTCGAGATCGACGTTTCCGAAATTACCGCCCAGTACATGCGCTATGTCGAACTCATGGACGCCATGCAGTTTGAACTGGCGGCGGAGTACCTGCTGATGGCGGCGGTACTGGCGGAGATAAAGTCGCGCATGCTGCTGCCTCGGGCCAGCAGCGTGGAGGAGGATGAAGAAGATCCCCGGGCGCAGCTGATCCGCCGCTTGCAGGAGTACGAGCGCTTCAAGAAAGCCGCCGAGGACATTGAGGAGTTGCCGCGGCTGGAGCGGGATACCTGGGTCGGCAGCGCCGAGCCCCCGGATCTGAACCGCGCGCGGCCCGATCCGGAGGTGGATATGCGCGAGCTGCTGCTGGTGCTGAGCGAAGTGCTGCGCCGCGCTGACATGTTCGAGAGCCACCACATCCAGCGCGAGGCCCTGTCGACCCGGGAGCGCATGTCGGAGGTGCTGGAGAGGCTGTCGGGGCGCCAGTTTGTGCCATTTGTGGCGCTCTTTTCCGCGAAGGAAGGCCGTCTGGGAGTCGTGGTTACCTTCCTGGCGGTGATGGAACTGATCAAGGAATCCCTGGTGGAGATTGTGCAAACCGAGAATTTTGGCCCGATCCACGTCAAGGCAAGGTCTGAGTAAGATGTCGGAAACAGATTCCATCCTGGTGCAGATTGTCGAGGGCGCGCTGCTGGCAGCCGGCCGGCCGCTGACCGTGGTCCAGCTGGGAGAGCTGTTTGAAGAGCACGAGCGGCCCGCGCCCGCTGCAATCCGCGAGGCCCTGGCCGCCGCTGCCGAGCGCTGTGCGGATCGCGGCTACGAGTTGCGCGAGGTGGCCAGCGGTTTCCGCTACCAGGTGCGCCAGTCCCTCGCCCCCTGGGTGGCCAGGCTGTGGCAGGAGCGGCCGCAGAAGTATTCCCGCGCCCTGCTGGAAACCCTGTCGCTGATTGCCTACCGCCAGCCCATTACCCGCGGCGAGATCGAGGAGATCCGCGGCGTGGCGGTGAGCTCCAACATTATCAGAACCCTGCACGAGCGCGAGTGGATCCGCGTCGTCGGCCACCGCGATGTCCCCGGTCGCCCGGCGATGTATGCCACTACCCGCCAGTTTCTCGACTATTTTAATCTCAAGAACCTGGACCAGCTGCCGGCACTGGCGGAAATTCGTGACCTGGAGACCCTGAACGCCGAGCTGGGGTTCAACGATCCCCTGGAGGCCGCCGCCAACGATGCGGGCCTCACGGACACGCCTGCTGCCACGGAAAATGAGCCAGCTGCTGACGCCGCTGGCAGCGATGAACTGCCACCTGACCCGGACCAAATCCATTGAGCAAACGCAAGCTTGAGGCTCCACCTGCCGCGGAGGTCGCCCCTCGCGCGACCACAGTCGCCGGCGAGAAACTGCAGAAAGTCCTGGCCCGCACCGGCCTGGGTTCGCGCCGGGAAATGGAGCGCTGGATCGAGGAGGGCCGGGTCGAGGTCGAGGGCAAGCGCGCCTCCCTCGGCGACCGGGTGAGCGAGCGCGACCGCATCAGCATCGACGGCAAGCCGCTGGAACCGGTCCCCGCGGAGCAGACCCGCTGCATCCTCTACCACAAGCCCACCGGCGAGGTCTGCAGCCGCAAGGATCCCCAGGGCCGGCGCACAGTGTTCGAGCGCCTGCCCAAGATCAAGTCGGGGCGCTGGATTTCCATCGGCCGGCTCGATTTCAATACATCCGGTCTGTTGCTGTTCACCACGGATGGCGAACTGGCCAACGCCCTGATGCACCCCTCCGCCAATATCGAACGGGAATACATGGTGCGGGTCATGGGTGCCGTCGACGAGGACGTGCTCGCACGCCTGCTGGAGGGGGTGATGCTGGATGACGGTGTCGCGCGCTTCAGCGATATCCAGGACGGCGGCGGCGACGGCATCAACCACTGGTACTACGTGGTGCTGATGGAGGGCCGCAACCGCGAGGTGCGGCGCCTGTGGGAATCCCAGGGTCTTACGGTCTCCCGCCTGAAGCGGGTGCGCTATGGCAATGTCTTCATTCCCTCCAAGGTCAAGCAGGGTCAGTGGGCGGAGATGGACCCGAAGGAAGTAAAGGCGCTGTACCAGCTGGCGAAACTTGAACCGAAAAAGGTCAAGCGCAACACGGTCAAGGAAAAGGAAGTCATGGAACGCCAGTTCGGCAAGCGCAAGGGGCCAGTGCCAACTGCGCCCGGCCGGCGCTCACCGCGCAAGCCGGGCAAGCGATAAGTTGACCGGAAATCAGGACTGGGCGTTCACGGCCTGCCCGGTCACGCCGACGCTGTCGTCCCCCATCAGGTACAGATAGGCCGGCATGATGACCGCCGGTGACGGGTTTTTCGTCGGCGTTTCCGCCGGGTAGGCGGTGCGGCGCATGGCGGTGTTGGTGGCGCCGGGGTTGAGACTGTTGACCCGGATCCGCGACGTGTTTTCCAGTTCGTCCGCCAGCACCTGCATCAGCCCCTCGGTGGCGAATTTCGACACCGCGTAAGCCCCCCAGTAGGCGCGGCCGCGGCGCCCGACACCGGATGAGGTGAACACGATCGAAGCCCTGGGCGCCTGCTCCAGCAGCGGCAGCAGCGCTTTGCTCAGCAAAAACTGCGCGTTGACGTTGACCTGCATCACCTCCGCCCAGGCGGGCCAGGTTGCGCTGGCGATTGGACGCCGTTCACCCAGCAGGCCGGCGTTGTGCAGCAGGCCGTCGAGGTGCCCGAAGGTGCCGGCCACGGCCTCTGCCAGGTTGGCGTAGTCTGCCTCGGTGGCGCTGGCGAGATCCATCGGGAACAGGGCGGGCTGGGCACCGCCCGCCGCTTCAATGGCGTCATATACCGCTTCCAGTTTGGCCACGGTGCGCCCCAGCAGGACGACGGTGGCGCCGTGGGCCGCGTAGCTTTCGGCGGCGGCGCGGCCAATGCCGTCACCGGCGCCGGTGATCAGGATTACCTTGTCCTGCAACAGATCTTGCGCAGGGCTGTAGTCGGTGGGGATGGTGTGGCTGTCCATGCTTGCTCCAATGCTAGTGGGGGGCCAGGATCAGGTCCTGCAGTTGCGTGCTGCAGTCAACGCTCGCATCCGCGCCCCACAGGGCCGGATTGTCGTCTGCCTCGATATAGCCATACAGCGCGGCAATGGTGAACATGCCGGCGCGCAGGCCTGCCTCGATATCGCGCATGTGGTCACCCACGTAGATCGCCTGCTGCGGCTGGCAGCCGAGCTCAAGGCAATTGCGCAGCAGTGACTCCGGGTGCGGCTTGCGCTCGACAACATCATCGGGACAGACCAGGCTGCCCAGGGGCGGCTGCAGGGCGAGGTGCGCCATCAGCGGCGCGGCATAGGCCCGGGGCTTGTTGGTGGACACGCCCCAGCCGATACCGCGCTGCGCCAGCTCCGCCAGCAAGCCCTCAATACCGGGATAGGGGCGCGCGCTGCTGCCCAGCACTTCGCTGTACAGGTCCAGCAGCCGCAGCCGCTGCGATTCAAAGGCCGGATCGGTTTCCACAGAGCCCAGAGCGAGGGTCACCAGGGCGCGGGCGCCGTTGGACACGCTGGCGCGGATGCGCTCGGGCTCCAGCGGCGGCAGGTCGTATTCGGCGCGCAGTGCCTGCACCACCACCACGAACTCGCTGGCGGTGTCCACCAGGGTACCGTCGAGGTCGAAGATGACCGCCCTGAGCGCGGCCGGGTCAGGGCGCTTCATGCCGCAGCCGGTTTGACGGCCCGCACCATGTAGTTCACCGAGACGTCCCGGGGGTGCAGGCGGTATTGTTTGCTGAGAGGGTTGTAGACCAGGCCGGTCATTCCCTCCAGGCTCAGCCCCGCCGCCCGTATCCAGGCCGCCAGTTCCGAGGGCTTGATGAACTTGCTGTATTCGTGGGTGCCGGCGGGCAGCAGTTTCAGCACATACTCGGCGCCGACAATGGCGAAGGCGAACGCCTTGGGGTTGCGGTTGATGGTGGAGAAGTACAGGGAGGCCCCCGGGGTTGCCAGCGCCGCACAGGCCGCGACCACCGCGGCGGGGTCGGGTACATGCTCCAGCATCTCCAGACAGCAGACCACGTCATAGTGGCCGGGTTGCTCCGCTGCCAGATCCTCCGCCGTGGTCTGGCGGTAGTCCACATCGACGCCGGATTCCAGCTGGTGAATACGCGCCACTGCCAGCGGCGCTTCGCCCATGTCGATGCCGGTGACCCGGGCGCCGCGATGGGCCATGGACTCCGCCAGGATACCGCCGCCGCAGCCCACATCCACCAGGGTCTTGCCGGCCACTGGTGAATGCTCGTCGATGTAGTTGGCGCGGAGGGGGTTGATGTCATGCAGGGGTTTGAACTCGCTGTTGCGGTCCCACCAGCGCGAGGCCAGTGCTTCAAATTTGGCGATTTCCTTCGGGTCGACGTTCGCTTGTGCGGTCATGCGTGTGTTCCTGTAATCCGTTGTTGCCAGTGGCGGCCGCGTTGACCCAGGGCCTCCAGATCAAAACCTGTGAGTTGCCGGTCGCGCAGCCGCAACTCGCCGCCAATCCAGCTGTGGGTTACCTGGCTGCCGTTGCAGGCGTAGACGATTTGCGAGAGAGGGTTGTACAGAGGCTGGGTTTCCGGGCCGCTGAGGTCTACCGCGATCATGTCGGCGAGCTTGCCGGGCTCCAGACTGCCGATCTGCTCGTCCAGTCCCAGGGCGCGGGCGCCGCCCAGGGTCGCCATGGTTAGCGCCTGCGCGGCCGGCAGAGCGCTGGCATCGCCGGCGGTCAGCTTGGCCAGCAGTGCGGCGGTCTGCATTTCGCCGAACAGGTTGAGGTCGTTGTTGCTGGCAGCGCTGTCGGTACCCAGCGCGACATTGACCCCGGCGGCCAGCAGCTTGCTGACCGGGCAGCTGCCCGAGGCCAGCTTCATGTTGGACTGGGGGCAGTGCACCACGTGCGCGCCGGTCTCGGCGAGCAGGGCAATATCCTGGTCCCCGAGATCGGTCATGTGCACACACTGGGTGCGCGGTCCCAGCAGGCCCAAACGGTGCAGGGTGTCCAGCGGCCGCTCACCATTGGTTTCCACCGCCTGCAGCACTTCGCCGCGAGTCTCGTGCAGGTGGATCTGCACCGGCACATCCAGCTCCGCCGCAAGCGTGGCGACCCGGGCCAGGGTGGACTGGCTGACGGTGTAGGGCGCGTGGGGGCCGAAGCCGAGGCTGACCAGCTTGCTGTGCTTGAGGGTGTCCCGCAGCGCCAGGCCCTTGTTGATGTACTCGTCCGCATCCCGCGCCCAGGGCGAGGGAAAGTCAAGGATGGGGAAAGTGATCTGGCAGCGCATGCCCCGGGCCTCTGCCACCCGGGCACAGGCCTCCGGGAAAAAGTACATGTCGGAGAAGGTGGTGGTGCCGGCCCGCAGCATCTCGGCGACAGCCAGCTCCACCCCGTCAGCGACGAAGGCATCGCTCACGTGCCTGCCTTCGGCGGGCCAGATGTGCTGCTCCAGCCAGGGCATCAGCGGCAGGTCGTCAGCGTAGCCCCGCAGCAGGCACATGGCCGCGTGGCCGTGGGCATTGACCAGGCCGGGCAGCAGCGCGTGGTCGGGCAGCTCGAATACTTCGCCGGCGACCAGGTGGGCGGTCTCTGGGCGCGGCAGGACGGCGGCGATGCGGCCGCTGCTGACCGCCAGGCTGTAGCCGGTGAGCACGGCGCCGGATGGCACAATGGGCAGGATCCAGCCCGGGTGGATGAGGGTGTCGACGGTGTCTGGTAGCGCGGTCATGAAGCCTCGGCCCGGGGTAATCGTGAACGCTGTCGGCGCGCTTCAGGCAGGTTCTGGCCGCCGCAACTTGCGAGCTGGCAAGTATAACCGGAAATCCCCGATCACTGCCCGAACGGCGGCCAAAATCTGCAAAAACATGGCGGCAGCCGGGCTTCTCCCGTATAATTCCGGGTTTGTGCCGGGGCCGGCTGAGGCCTGTGTCCGGCCGCCGGGCAGCCGCCCGGAGCCGTTCCGTGCAGCGCATCAGGAACGCTCATCGCAGGTAATTTAAGGAAGCTGTAGTACATGGGTGAATTAGCCAAGGAAATTCTTCCCGTCAACATTGAGGACGAGCTCAAGCAGTCCTACCTCGATTACGCCATGAGCGTGATTGTGGGGCGCGCCCTCCCGGACGTGCGCGATGGCCTCAAGCCGGTGCACCGGCGCGTGTTGTTTGCGATGAACGAGCTCAACAACGACTGGAACAAGGGCTACAAGAAGTCTGCCCGCATCGTCGGTGACGTGATCGGTAAGTACCACCCCCATGGTGACTCGGCGGTCTACGACACGATTGTGCGCATGGCCCAGTCCTTTTCCATGCGTTACATGCTGGTGGACGGCCAGGGTAACTTCGGCTCCGTCGACGGCGACTCCGCGGCTGCCATGCGGTACACCGAAATCCGCATGCGCAAGATTTCCCACGCCATCCTCGCGGACCTGGACAAGGAAACCGTCGACTTTGTCGACAATTACGACGGTACCGAGCGGATCCCGGCGGTCATGCCCACCCGGGTGCCCAACCTGCTGATCAACGGGTCCTCCGGGATCGCGGTCGGCATGGCCACCAACATTCCCCCGCACAACCTGCGCGAAGTGGTCAGCGGCTGCCTGGCTCTGATGGGCAATCCGGATATGACTGTCGATGAGCTCATGGACCACATTCCGGGTCCGGATTTCCCTACCGGCGCCACCATCAATGGTCGCGCGGGCATCATCCAGGCTTACCGCACGGGTCGCGGCCGCATCTATGTGCGGGCCAAGGCCGAGGTGATCCGCGAGGAGAACAAGGGCCGCGACGTGATCATCATTCACGAGCTACCCTACCAGCTGAACAAGGCGCGCCTGATCGAGCGTATTGCCGAGTTGGTGAAGGAAAAGAAGATCGAGGGCATTTCCGAGCTGCGCGACGAGTCCGACAAGGACGGCATGCGGGTCGTTATCGAATTGCGCCGCGGCGAGATCGGCGACGTGGTCCTCAACAACCTCTATGCCCAGACCCAGCTGCAGGCGGTATTCGGCATCAACATGGTGGCCCTGGTCGACGGCCAGCCCAAGCTGCTGAATCTGAAGCAGATCCTGGAGGCCTTTATCCGCCACCGCCGCGAGGTGGTAACCCGGCGTACAGTCTACCTGCTGCGCAAGGCCCGCGAGCGCGGCCACCTGCTGGAAGGCCTGGCGGTGGCGCTGGCCAATATCGACTCGATCATCGAGCTGATCAAGGCCTCCCCCAGTTCCTCCGAAGCGAAAGAGGGTCTGATTGCCCGCTCCTGGTCGCCGGGGGAAGTGACCGCCATGCTGCAGCGTGCGGGCGACGACGCCTGCCGCCCGGATGAACTGGAGCCCCGCTACGGGCTGCACGACGGCCAGTACTTCCTGTCCCCGGCCCAGGCCCAGGCCATTCTCGATCTGCGCCTGCACCGCCTGACCGGCCTCGAGCATGAAAAACTGCTCGCTGAATACGATGAAAAACTGCGCGAAATCGCCGATTACCTGGAAATCCTGGGCGATCCGGACCGCCTCAAGCTGGTGATCCGGGAAGAGCTGGAAGCGATCGTCACCGAATTTGGCGATGACCGCCTGACCGTAATCAGTGCGTCCCAGCACGACCTTACAGTGGAAGACCTGATCACCGAGGAAGACCGGGTGGTCACCATCTCCCACGGTGGTTACGCCAAGACCCAGCCCCTGTCCGACTATCAGGCCCAGCGCCGTGGCGGCACCGGGCGCACCGCCACTGCGGTGAAGGACGAGGACTTCGTCGAGCACCTGCTGATCGCCAGCACCCACGCCACCATTCTCTGCTTCACCAACTTGGGCAAGGTGTACTGGTTGAAGGTTTACCAGATTCCCCTGGCGGGGCGTAATTCCCGCGGCCGGCCCATGGTCAACTTGCTGCCGCTGGAAAACGGCGAACGCGTCACCTCCATCCTGCAGGTAAACGAATATACCGAAGGCTGGTACATCTTCATGGCCACCGCCAGCGGCACGGTGAAGAAGACCGCGCTGACCGCCTTCTCCCGCCAGCGCAGCGTCGGCCTGCGGGCCCTGGCGCTCGATGAGGGCGACGTGCTTATCGGCACCGCCATTACCGACGGCACCTGCGATGTCATGCTGTTTTCCAGCGAGGGCAAGGCGGTGCGGTTCCGCGAGGAAGATATACGTGACTTGTCACGTACCGCCCGCGGCGTGCGTGGCATCCGCCTGGGCGCGGGCCACCAGCTGATCTCCATCATTGTTCCTCGCGAGGGCGGCCGCATCCTCACTGTAAGCGAAAACGGCTACGGCAAGCGCACCGAAGCGGCGGAATTCCCGACCAAGGGCCGTGGCAACAAGGGCGTCATCGCCATGTCTACCAGCGCCCGGAACGGTCGCCTGGTGGGCGCCGTGCAGGTGTTTGACGGCGACGAGCTGATGCTGATTTCCAACCAGGGCACCCTGGTCCGCACCCGGGCTGAAGAGGTGTCCCTGCTGGGCCGGAACACCCAGGGTGTGCGCGTGATCCGCACCCGGCCGGATGAGTTCCTGGTCAGCTGCGAACGTATCGACGAGCCGGAAATCGAAGTTATTGAAGGGGCTGAAGACGTCCCGGAATGATGCGTCCAGCACTCCCGCCAACCTGAGGAAAGACCCGCAATGACGCGTTTGTACAACTTTTGCGCCGGCCCGGCAGCCCTGCCGGAGCCGGTGCTGGAAACCGCCCGCAACGACATGCTGGACTGGCATGGTCGCGGCCTGTCGGTGATGGAGATGAGCCATCGCAGCAAGGAGTTTGTCGGCATCGCCGGACACGCCGAGACCACCCTGCGTGAGCTGCTGGCCATCCCCGATGACTACGCGGTTCTGTTTTTACAGGGCGGCGCCAGCACCCAGTTTGCCGCGGTGCCGCTGAATCTGCTGCCGGAGGGCGGTTCTGCCGACTATATCAATACCGGGCAGTGGTCGAAGAAGGCGATAGCCGAGGGGAAACGTTACGGCGCGGCCAATGTTGCCGCCAGCGCCGAGGACACCAACTTCAGCACCATTCCCGCCCGCGACAGCTGGCAGCTGTCCGCCGACGCTGCCTATCTGCACTACACTCCCAACGAAACCATAGGCGGGGTCGAGTTCCACTGGGTGCCCGAGGTGTCGGCGCCGCTGGTGGCAGACATGTCCTCCACCATTCTGTCGCGGCCGCTGGATGTCTCCCGTTTCGGTGTCATCTACGCCGGCGCGCAGAAAAACATTGGTCCCGCGGGCCTCACCCTGGTGATCGTGCACCGCGAACTGTTGGGACGGTCGCGCCCGGGTTGCCCGGTGATGCTGGACTGGAAAACCGCCGCCGACAACGATTCCATGTACAACACGCCGCCCACTTTTGCCCTGTACCTGGCTGGTCTGGTGTTTGCCTGGCTCAAGGATCTTGGGGGTCTCGAGGCCATGGCTGAACTCAACCGGCGCAAGGCGGAGAAGCTGTACGCAACCATAGACAGCAGCGCCTTCTACGCCAACCCGGTGGAGTTGCCCAGCCGCTCACTGATGAACGTACCCTTTACCCTGGCGGACCCTGCCCTGGACAAGGTCTTTCAGCAGGATGCAGAAGCCGCCGGCCTGCTGAATCTGGGCGGTCACCGCTCGGTGGGCGGAATGCGCGCCAGCCTCTACAATGCGGTGCCGGAGGCGGCAGTGGATGCGCTGATCGCCTTCATGCTGGATTTTGAGCAGCGCAAGGGCTGAGGCGGCAGGCAGGTTGATGGCAGATATCAGGGATCTCGACCAGGTCAGGGCGGACATCGACGCCATAGACCGGGAAATCCAGGCGCTGATCCAGCGTCGCGCCGGCTGTGCCCAGCGCGTTGCCGAGATCAAGCTGGCTGAGGTTCTGGCGGCGCAGGAAAAGGGGGAGCCGGCGGCCGAGGTGGTCTTTTACCGGCCAGAGCGGGAAGCCCAGATTCTGCAGCAGATCATCGACCGCAATGAAGGCCCACTGGTCGGCTCCGCGGTGGCGCACATCTTTCGCGAGGTCATGTCCGCCTGCCTGGCGCTGGAGCGTCCGCTGCAGGTGGCCTACCTCGGCCCCGAGGGTACCTTTACCCAGGCCGCGACGCTGAAGCATTTCGGCCATGCCGCTATCTGCGTGCCCCAGAATACCATCGATGGCGTGTTCGCCCAGGTTGAGTCCGGGGAATGCAACTATGGCGTGGTGCCGGTGGAGAACTCCACCGAGGGCATGGTCAGCCATACCCTGGACAATTTCATGGACTCGCCGCTGAAGATTTCCGGCGAGGTGGAGATGCGTATCGTCCACCACCTGCTGGCGGCCCCCGGCATCGGTGAGGAATCCATCACCCGTATCTGCGCCCACCAGCAGGCGCTGGCCCAGTGCCGCAACTGGCTGGACAGCCACTGGCCCAAAGTCGAGCGCGAAGCGGTCAGCAGCAACGGCGAAGCCGCGCGGCTGGCGGCGACCACCCCCGGAGTTGCTGCGGTGGCGGGGGACATGGCGGCGGAGCTGTACCAGTTGGAGAAGCTCGCCGAGCATATCGAGGACTACCCCGACAACACCACCCGCTTTCTGGTGGTGGGGCGCGAAGAGGTGCCGCCCAGCGGCCGCGACAAGACCTCCCTGATAGTCTCCAGCCGCAACAAGCCCGGCGCCCTGTTTACCCTGCTGGACCCCTTCCGCCGCGCCGGTGTCAGCCTGACCCGCATCGACACCCGGCCTTCGCGTACAGAGAAGTGGGCCTACGTCTTTTTCATTGAATTCGAAGGGCATATGCAGGACGAGGCCATCCGCGGCATCGTGGCCGACCTGGAAGAGCAATCCATACTGCTGAAACCGCTCGGGTCCTACCCTCGGGCAGTGCTCTAGCCGTGGCTGAGTCAGTGTCTGAGCGCGACACCAGCAGCCCCACCGTGGTCGTGCTGGGGCTGGGGCTGATCGGCGGCTCGCTGGCCGCGGCCCTGCGCGGCAACGGGTTCTGCCGGCGCTGCATCGGCTGGGGCCATCGCGAGGCCTCACTGCAGCGCGGTGTGGAGCTGGGTATTATCGACAGTTACACTCTGGACCTCGAAGCGGCGGTTGACGCCGCCGATATTCTGGTCATCGCCACGCCGACCCTGGTGGCGGCGCAGATGCTGGAGCGTATCCTGCCGCGCCTGCAGGACCGTGCCCAACCGCCGGTCATCACCGATGTGGCCAGCGTCAAGGGCAACCTGCAGCGCACCGCCGAAGCCGTGTGGGGCGGAATGCCGCCGCGGCTGGTGTTGGGCCATCCCATTGCAGGGTCCGAGCGCAGCGGGGTGGACGCGGCCGACGCCGGCCTGTTTCTGAACCACCGGGTCATCCTGACGCCGGTGCCGGGCAACGATGCCTCGGCCGTGGAACTGGTGCGCGCCATGTGGGCCAGCACCGGCGCCGAGGTCATCGATATGGGGGTGGCGGAACACGATCGCGTACTGGCGGCGACCAGCCACCTGCCCCACGTCCTCGCCTATGCCCTGGTGGATGCGCTGGCCCAAAGCGCTGCCAGCGCTGACATTTTCCGCTTTGCCGCCGGCGGCTTTCGCGACTTCACCCGCATTGCCTCCAGTGACCCGGTCATGTGGCGGGACATCGCCATTGCCAACCGGCCGGCACTGCTGCAGGCTATCGACCTGTTCAGCGACCATCTGCTGGAATTGCGCGCCGCCATTGACCAGCAGCAGTCGGATGCGTTGCTGGAGACTTTCAGCCGGGCCAAGGGTGCTCGCGATGCCTTTGCCGCACAGCTTGCCGCCCGCGGCCAGCGCCCCGCCTGAACCCCACCAACCCCGAGAGTAGAGACCAGCCATGGAATTCCAGTTACTGCCCGGCGGTGTCATCAGCGGCGAAGCGCGGGTACCCGGGGACAAATCCATTTCTCACCGCTCCATCATGCTCGGTGCTATCGCCGAGGGCACTACCCGAATCAATGGTTTCCTCGAAGGGGAGGATGCGCTGGCAACCGTGGCGGCATTGCGCGCCCTGGGCGTAGCGATCGAGGGTCCCGACGATGGTGAAGTGGCCGTCCACGGCGTCGGCCTGCACGGTCTGCGGGCGCCTGCGGGCCCGCTGGACATGGGCAACTCCGGCACCAGCATGCGACTCCTTGCGGGTCTGTTGGCGGGCCAGGTTTTCGACAGCGAGCTGACCGGCGACGTCTCCCTGTGCAAGCGGCCGATGGGCCGGGTGATGGGGCCGCTGCAGCAGATGGGCGCCAGTATCGAAGGTTCGGCCGACGGGACACCGCCGCTGCGGGTTCACGGTGGCCGGGCCCTGCACGGCATTCACTACGACCTGCCCATGGCCAGCGCCCAGGTGAAATCCTGCGTCCTGCTGGCGGGACTGTATGCCGAGGGCAGAACCTCGGTGACCGAGCCGGCGCCCACCCGCGACCACACCGAGCGCATGCTGCGAGGCTTCGGCTATCATGTGGGTAACGAAAACGGCGTGATCAGCCTGGAGGGCGGCGGCCGCCTGTTGGCAACGGAAATTGATGTGCCAGCCGACATTTCCTCGGCGGCCTTTTTTCTGGTGGCGGCCAGCATCGCTCCGGGCTCGGACCTCCTGCTGTTGCATGTCGGCGTCAATCCTACCCGTACCGGGGTCATCAACATCCTGCGACTGATGGGCGCCGACATTACCCTGAAAAACCAGCGGGAGGTGGGCGGGGAACCGGTCGCGGACATCCATGTGCGCCATGCACCGCTTGCGGGCATCGAGATCCCCCGCGACCAGGTGCCGCTGGCCATCGACGAGTTTCCGGCCCTGTTTATCGCCGCGGCCTGCGCCAGCGGGCGCACTGTCCTGCGCGGTGCCGAGGAGTTGCGGGTCAAGGAGAGCGACCGCATCGCCGCCATGGCCGCGGGGCTGTCTATCCTGGGTGTGCCCAACGAGGTGCTGGAGGACGGGATCATCATTGACGGCGGTGGCCTGGGGGGCGGAGTCATCCACACTTGCCACGACCACCGGATTGCCATGTCCTTCGCCATAGCAGCCCTGCGCGCGAGCGCGGAGATACGGATCCTCGATTGCGACCCGGTCGCTACCTCCTTTCCCGGTTTCGATGCCCTGGCCCGGGGACTGGGCCTGCAGATCATGGCCCGGGTCGACTGATGTCGAAGGTGTCGGTAATCACGGTAGATGGCCCCAGCGGCGCCGGTAAGGGCACCCTCAGCCACCTGTTGGCGGATACCCTGGACTGGCATTTCCTCGACAGCGGCGCCCTGTACCGCGTCACCGGCCAGGCCTGCGTGATGGAAGGAGTGTCCTGGGAGGATGCGCCGGCGGTGGCGGAAGTGGCCCGCCACCTGCAGGTCGAATTTTTCACCGACGCCAACGGCGAGGTGCGGGTGGTGTATAAAGGCACCGATGTCAGCCGTGAGATCCGCACCGAAGAGGGCGGTCGCGGGGCTTCCACGGTTGCCGCCATTCCCGCGGTGCGGGAGGCCCTGCTGCAGCGTCAGCGCGAGTTCCTGCAGCCGCCGGGCCTGGTCGCCGACGGTCGCGACATGGGTACGGTGGTGTTTCCCGACGCCCCGCTGAAAATCTTCCTCACCGCCAGCAGCGAGGAGCGCGCACAGCGCCGTTATCGACAGTTGCTCGAAAAGGGAGAAAATGTTAGTCTCCCGCGCCTTCTTGAGGACATCGAGGAGCGAGATGCGCGCGACAGCAGCCGCTCCGTTTCCCCGCTGGTCCCCGCTGAAGACGCCTTTGTCATTGACAGCAGTCATATGCCTATTGTCGATGTGTTTGCCGCAGTGATGGCAGCGGCGCGTGAGAAAGGCCTGGCCTGAACTCACCCGCTGACGCTCGCTGGGTTACAATGGTGTGGCAGGTACTGTTCCTGGCGCCGGTTCCAGAAGTGGCGCAGGAGTGGTTTAACTGGATGACCCGTGCCAGCTGGAGGCGCGGCAAGGCGGATACCCGCCGTAATCTCACTGACAGGTAATGTGTAATGAGCGAATCCTTCGCTGAAATGTTTGCAGAAAGTTTGAAGACCGTCGAAATGGTACCCGGCAGCATTGTCACCGGCGTTGTCATCGACATCGATAACGAGTGGGTCACCGTCCACGCAGGCCTGAAGTCTGAAGGCGTGATTCCTCGTGCCCAGTTCCTCGACGCCGCCGGCAACTGCTCGCTGAGCATTGGCGATGAGGTCCAGGTCGCCCTGGAAACCGTGGAAGACGGTTTCGGTGAGACCAAGCTGTCCCGCGAGAAAGCCAAGCGCGCCGAGTCCTGGAAAGAGCTCGAAGCTGCGCATGAGGCGGACGAAGTGGTCAAGGGTGTCATCAACGGCAAGGTCAAGGGTGGCTTCACCGTGGACATCAACACCATCCGCGCGTTCCTGCCCGGCTCGCTGGTTGACGTGCGCCCGGTTCGCGACACCGCGCACCTGGAGAACAAGGAACTCGAATTCAAGGTCATCAAGCTGGACCAGAAGCGCAACAACGTGGTTGTTTCCCGCCGTGCGGTGATGGAAGCGGCCAACAGCGTCGAGCGCGAAGCCCTGCTGGAATCCCTGCAGGAAGGCATGTCGGTCAAGGGCATTGTCAAGAACCTCACCGACTACGGCGCGTTCGTGGATCTCGGCGGTGTCGACGGCTTGCTGCACATTACCGATATGGCCTGGAAGCGCATCAAGCACCCCTCCGAGATTGTCGAAGTGGGCCAGGAAATCGACGTCAAGATCCTCAAGTTCGACCGCGAGCGCAATCGCGTGTCACTTGGCCTCAAGCAGCTGGGCGAGGATCCCTGGGTGGAAATCACCAATCGTTACCCCGAAGGCAGCCGCGTCAAGGCGCGCGTCACCAACCTCACCGACTACGGCTGCTTCGCCGAGCTGGAAGAGGGTGTGGAAGGCCTGGTGCACGTGTCCGAGATGGACTGGACCAACAAGAACGTGCATCCCTCCAAGATCGTCCAGCTGGGCGACGAAGTGGAGGTCATGGTGCTGGATATCGACGAGGAGCGTCGCCGCATCTCGCTGGGTATCAAACAGTGCCAGCAGAACCCCTGGGACGCCTTTGCTTCCCAGTACAGCAAGGGCGACAAGATTGCCGGCAGCATCAAGTCAATCACTGACTTCGGTATCTTTATCGGCCTGGAAGGCAACATCGACGGCCTGGTACACCTGTCCGACATCAGCTGGAACGAAACTGGCGAGGAAGCGGTGCGCAACTACAAGAAGGGCGATGAAATCGAGACGGTTATCCTCTCTATCGACCCCGAGCGCGAGCGCATCTCCCTGGGCATCAAGCAGCTTGAAGACGACGCTTTCTCCGGCTACGTGGCCGAGAACGATCGCGGCTCCATCGTGACCGGCGAAGTGATCGAGGTGGATGCCAAGTCGGTCACCATCAAACTGGCGGACGAGGTCGAGGGTGTCCTCAAGGCCTCCGACATCAGCCGCGACAAGGTGGACGATGCCCGCAGCCTGTACAAGGTGGGTGACAGCGTCGAAGCCAAGATCATCTCCGTCGACCGCAAGAACCGCGGCCTGGCCCTGTCGATCAAGGCCAAGGACTTCGACGACGAGAAAGATGCGGTCAAGTCGCTGAAGGACCAGGATGAAACTTCCTCCCCCGCTACTATCGGCGACCTGATCAAGGCGCAGATGGAAAAGTAATCCCCTCGCGGTGGGAGCCCGCTGGCCCAGGCCACCTTCTCTGTCCGCTGCGCGGCCATGCACCTTGTCCGCGGGCGATCAGCTTGATCGCGCACAGAGTGCGCTCCCACCATTTGTAGGAGCCCGCTCCGCGGGCGATCAGCTTGATCGCGCACAGAGTGCGCTCCCACCATTTGTAGGAGCCCGCTCCGCGGGCGAATCGGTACTGAAAGGCTCACCCTCGGGTGGGCCTTTTTTCGTTATAAAATAACAAGTTGCGCTAAAGTCCCGGCAGCGTCACAATGGTCTGAACGGTACGGAATGCAACAGTGCCGGGATTAAAAGGGTGCAGGGGCGGAGGGACAATGACCAAAAGTGAATTGATCGAGGCAATCGCTGCCCGACAGACCCAGCTGTCGCTGAAAGACGTGGAGCTTGCGGTCAAGACCATCCTCGAGCACATGTCGGAAGCGCTGGCCGCGGGTGAGCGCATTGAGATCCGCGGCTTTGGCAGTTTTTCCCTGCACTACCGCGAACCCCGTCGAGGTCGCAATCCCAAGACCGGAGACACGGTCGAGCTTACCGGGAAATATGTCCCGCATTTCAAGCCCGGCAAGGAGTTGCGCGAACGCGTCAACCTGGGGCTGCAGGCAGGGTTCTGAGTGGGAGTCAGGTAGCGAAATCGGGGGCAGGCTTATGAACGCATTGCGCAAGGTGGTTTCCCTGCTGGTGATAGTGGTGATGCTGGTGCTGGGCGTGCTGTTTGCCCTGCAGAATCATCAGCCGGTCGGTCTGGATCTGTTGTTCTATGAGTTTGCGCCCCGCAGCCTCGCTCTGTGGTTGCTGGCGGCGCTCGCGCTGGGTGGCGCGCTGGGGCTGCTGGCTTCCAGTGTCATGGTCCTCAGGTTGCGCGGCGGTCTGGCGGCCACGCAGCGCAAGCTCGACAAGTGTAAATTGGAACTGGATCGGTTGCGGGTGGCCGGATTCAAAGAGGGTGAATGACCTGTTGGTATTTGTCCTGCTGTTTGCGGCCATCGGCATCGGCTGGTGGTTGGGGCGGCGCAGTGTCCGCATTGCCCCAACGGATCTTCCCGGCCAGTACTACAAGGGCCTGAACTACCTGTTGGACGGTCGCCCGGACGGCGCGGTAGACGCATTTATCAATGCCCTGGAGGTCAATACCGAGACCCTGGAGACCCATATTGCGCTGGGCAACCTGCTGCGCAAGCGGGGCGAGGTGGATCGCGCCATCCGCATTCACCAGAATCTGCTGGCCCGGCCCAGCCTGCCTCGACAGCAGGTGCATCAGGCCCACCTTGAGCTCGCCCGGGACTACATCAGCGCGGGCCTGTTCGACCGTGCGGAACGGTTGCTGCTCGACCTGGTCAGGGATTCCCCGGAGCAGCGCCGGGCCAGCCAGCGGCACCTGCTGGAAATTTTCCAGAGCCAGCGTGAGTGGGCCAATGCCATCGAGGTTGCCACTGAGCTGTTGCCGCGCAAATCGCTGCTCAGCCAGACGGGCCCCGTCCCGCTCGGTGCCAACCGGCAATCGGTGGCAGTGGCGCTCGCGCATTACCACTGCGAGCTGGCAGCGGAATTGCTCAAGCAGGGGAACGTCCAGGCTGCGCGCAAGGAGTTGCAACAGGGTCTGGTTCACGACCGCCTCTGTGTGCGCGCATCGCTGATGTTGGGCGATCTGGAGTGTCAGGCGGGGAATTACCGGCAGGCGATCAGGGCCCTGCGCAAGGTCAGGCAGCAGGATCCCGACTATATTCCCGAAACCATATCGACCCTGCAGGAAGCCTATCACCAGCTCGGGGAGGAGCAGACCCTGCGCCAGTATCTGGAGGATTGTCTGCAGAGCAATCCGGCGGCGCCACTGGTATTGGCGGTCGCTGAAGATATCCGCGGCAGCAGTGGCGATGCTGCGGCGGCCACTTTCCTGTCCACACAGCTGGCGAAGTATCCGTCTCTGCGCGGCCTGTCCCGGTTGATCGGCCTGCAGATGGGCAATACCGAGGGTCAGATCCGGGAAAATCTCAGCCTGCTCGAGCGCCTGGTGGAGCGGCTGCTCGCCGAGCGCCCGACCTATCGTTGCAGCCACTGCGGTTTCTCCGGTCGCCAGCTGCACTGGTTCTGCCCCGGGTGCAAGCACTGGGGCACCGTCAAATCCATCCGCGGTAACCGTGTAGACTGATAGCGGCCCGCTCGAGACCAAGGTAGAAAGTATGGACTCACCCGTTCTGGTGGCGTTGGATTACGCCGAAGAAGCCGCAGCCCTGGCGTTGGCCGAGCAGCTGTCGCCGCAACTGTGCCGACTCAAGATTGGCAAGGAGCTGTTTACCCGCTGCGGGCCCGGCCTGGTCCGGCAGCTGCAGGGTTGGGGATTCGAGATATTCCTGGACCTGAAATTCCACGATATCCCCAACACTGTCGCCGGCGCCGTGCGGGCCGCTGCCGATCTCGGCGTGTGGATGGTGAACGTGCATGCCGCTGGTGGCCGCCGGATGCTGGAGGCTGCTGCAGGCGCCCTGGAGAACTACGATCGGCCGCCGCTGCTGATTGGCGTCACCGTCCTGACCAGCATGACCGACGAGGATCTGGCCGAGCTCGGCTATGCGGAAACGGCGCTGCAGCGGGTGCAGCGCCTGGCCAGTCTGGCGGCGGATTGCGGTCTGCGCGGGGTGGTCTGTTCGGCGCAGGAGGCGCCTTTGTTGCGGCGGCAGCACGGCCCCGGATTCTGCCTGGTAACGCCGGGGATTCGCCTCGCGGGAGACTTGCCGGGAGACCAGCGCAGGGTGGTTACGCCGGCCGATGCGTGCGAGTTGGGCGCGGACTATCTGGTCATCGGCCGCTCCATTACCGACGCCCCGGATCCGCTGGCGGCGCTGGAACGGGTGCTGGCCGAACTGGGCCTCTCCACGCAATAACATCAAATGCGGTCAACGGGCTTGGCCGCATCCTGGTGGTTGCTACACTGTCTCCCGATACGGATGCGCAGGGATGCCGACTCGTAAAAGGAGATTACGCCATGACATACCTCGAAAACTCACCTCAAGTTGTTGCGGGGGCCGGCCAGACCGGTATTCCGTTGAAAGTCCATCGCTATGCGCCCGGGCTGGCCGCACCATTGCTGGCCATGCTGTTGTGCCTGGGCCTGACCCCCGGCACGGCGCTGGCGGATACGGGCGCCGAGCCCCCGGCGGTCGCGGCAGCGGCCCAGGCCCGGTTGGTCAATATCAATACCGCGGACGCCGCCGCTCTGGCGGCGGGGCTGCAGGGGGTAGGCCTGTCCCGGGCGGAGGATATTATCCGCTACCGGGAAACCTACGGCCCCTTCGGCGCCGTGGAAGAGTTGGTTGATGTGAAGGGCATCGGCCAGGCAACGCTGGACAAGAACCGCACTGTTATAACACTGGAATAGGCTGCAGGCATCCGTATCATAGGGGGCTTCGGCCCCTTTTCACGTTGTTCCGCCGTTCGCGGTAAGGTTGGTATGCACGCACTGGTGACCGGTGCCACCGGGTACGTCGGCAGGGAGCTCTGCCGGCAGCTGACGGCTGCGGGCCGTGGCTTCGTCCCACTCAGCTGTGGCGGGGGCGCCCTGCCATCCGGGCGTGGTACCCACGCCGTGGATTTCCGCCAGGCAGCCATTGCAGACGCCCTGCTGGAAGGAATAGAAGTGGTTTACCACCTCGCAGGTATCGCGCACCAGCAGGCGCAGGCACAGCTCCACGAAGAGGTCAACTACCGGGCAACCCTGGCCCTGGCCGAAGCCTCAGAACGTGCCGGTGTACGCCTGTTTATCTATCTCAGCAGTGTCAAGGCAATGGGGCCCGCCGCCGGATGCGGGTCCCGGCGCGAGAATGAGTTGGCGGATCCGTCCGGTCCCTACGGGCTGTCCAAGTGGCGGGCGGAATGCGCGCTGCGGGAGCGTTTTTCTGCCAGCGCCATGGCCGTGGTCATTCTGCGGCCAGCGCTGGTGTACGGGCCCGATCCCCGGGGCAACCTGCAGTGGCTGCTGCGCGCGGCCCGCTGGGGCTTTCCCGCTCCCCCCGAGGGCGGGGCGCGCTCCATGGTTGGGGTCGAAGATCTCGCCGAGCTCCTGCTCCTGCTGCCGCAGGTCGTGGAGGAGGGCGTGCATACCTGGATAGTGACAGACGGGGAGGCCTATACCACCCGCCATGTGTACCAGTTGTTGTGTGAGGCTCTTGGGCGCAGCGGTGGGCGGCAGTTACCCGCCTGGTGCTGGCGCATACTCGCCGCGGGACTGGACGTTTTCCAGCGCCAGCCGAGAGGAAGCAGCTACGGCAAACTGTTCGGGGCAGAACGCTATGACAACTGCGCCCTGCTGCAGGCGACGGGGTGGCAGCCGCGCCAGACCCTGGCCTGTGTGGCGCCAGCGATTGTAGCTGGCCCGGCGCCTGCAACATGATGCTGGCACTCCTTGTCGCGCCGCTGGCATCGGCGCTGCTGTGCGGCGTTTGGCTGCGATTGGCCCACCGTGGCAGCTGGCTGGATCATCCGGGGCACCGCAGTTCCCACACCCGGGTCACGCCCAATGGAGGCGGTGTAGGGATCGTCCTTGCCCTGGTGCTCTCGGTCTCGGTTGCCGCCCTGGGTGGCGTCAGTTGGGCCGCGCCCTATCCGGTATTGCTGGGTCTGGCCCTGGTGCTGATGCTGGTGGGCATGGCCGATGATCGTTGCAACCTGCCGGCAGTTCTGCGGCTGGGGGTCTACGGGCTGTGTTGTGCTGCGCTGGTCCGGGGGCTGGAATGGGGCATGATCCTGCACCCTGCTATCCCCGGCTGGCTGCTGGGCCCCCTGCTGGTAGCTGGCATGCTGTGGCTGCTCAATCTGTACAATTTCATGGATGGTATCGACGGTATTGCGTCGCTCCAGTGCATCCTTGCCGCCGCCAGCGCGGCCCTCCTCGCCCTGCTCGCCGGCGCTCCGGAATTCGCTCTGTTCTGCGCTTTGCTGGCCCTCTGTCAGCTGGGGTTTCTGTATTGGAACTGGCCGCCCGCACGGCTGTTCATGGGAGATGCGGGCAGTATTCCGGTGGGTTTTCTGCTCGGCGGGCTTGCCCTCCACGGTGCCAGTTCGGGGGCGCTGCCACTGGGTTGCTGGCTGGTGTTGCTCGCCGGGTTTATCACCGATGCCAGTTGGACCCTGATGGCCCGCTGGCTGCGTGGGGCGCCACTGATGGAGGCGCACCGGGAGCATGCCTATCAGCGTCTCAGCCGGCACTGGCAGTCGCATGTGGCGGTCGATTTCCTGCTCGTTGCACTCAACGCACTGTGGTTGTTCCCAATCGCTTGGACGATTTGGTACTGGCCCGAATTCCAGCTTTTATTGGTAATTTTGGCATATCTTCCGCTTTTGCTTGGCATGGCCAAGTTGAGGGGTTTGCCGTAGTATTGAAGATTGGGGTTCGCACAGAAAATACCGGTTGCAAGCGGGCCTGTCACGACCATTCGGAGTGGGAGGAAATTTGCTGAATCGGCTTGGGGATGGTGTGGTGCAAGCGATTTCCCAGGTGATGGGAACCGTACGTGATGCTGTTGAAAAACTGGTAGAACTTCCCCGCAATATCAAACAGGCTCTGCTGCTGGCGCTGGATATGATTTTTGTCAGCGCTGCCATGTGGGGCGCCGTGGTTCTGCGCCAGGGCAATAGTCAGTTTACCCCCGGCTCCACCGAAGTCCTCTGCGCCGCCATTACCATCATTGTCAGCGCCATTATCTTCCTGCGCCTGGGCCTCTACCGTGCGGTGATACGTTTCATGGGCCAGCAGGCGATCTGGGCAGTCATTACCGCGGTGACCTATTCAACCCTGGTGCTGGCCTCCACCGTGTTCCTGCTGCAGGCCGAGGTACCGCGGGCAATGCCATTCTTCTACTGGGTTGTCGCCCTGCTGCTGATCGGTGGTACCCGGCTGACCGTGCGCGCCTACTACCAGGCCAAGCTGCGCTCCCTGTCTCGCAATGTCATCATCTACGGCGCCGGTGATTCCGGGCGTCAGCTGCTTACCGCCCTGCACCACGGCGACCAGTATCGCGCGGTCGTGTTTGTCGACGACGATCCGCGCCTGCAGCACTCGGTGATCAATGGCCTGCAGGTGGCCAGGCCTGAGGAAATCAAGCGCCTCATTGGGGAGCACAACATCACCCAGGTGCTGCTGGCCATACCCTCTGCCTCATCGGAGCGGCGGCGGGAGATCATCAATTCCCTGGTCGGTTTGCCGGTGCATGTGCGCACGGTCCCCAAGATCAGTGAGCTGGTGGCTGGCCGCGCCAGTGTCAACCAGATCCAGGATATCGATCTCGATGACCTGCTCGGTCGCGACCCGGTACCGCCCCATCCCGAGCTGATTGACCGCTGTATCACTGACAAGGTGGTGATGGTTACCGGCGCCGGTGGCTCTATTGGTTCCGAACTCTGCCGCCAGATCCTCACCTCCGGCCCCCGCGAGCTGCTGTTGCTGGACAATTCCGAATACGCGCTCTATAGCGTGGAGCGTGAGCTGCGCGATATCAGGCAGGCCACCGGTTCCACGGTCGAGATTATCGCCCTGCTGGGTTCAGTGCAGGACCAGCGCCGGCTGGAGACGGTGTACCGTACCTTTGCCGTGCAGACTGTGTACCACGCTGCCGCCTACAAACACGTGCCGATGGTGGAGTACAACGTCGCCGAGGGCGTTGCCAACAATGTGTTTGGTACCTGGTACGCGGCCGAGGCCGCGCGCAAGGCGGAGGTGGAGACCTTCGTGCTCGTGTCGACGGACAAGGCCGTACGTCCCACCAACATCATGGGTGCCTCCAAGCGTTTCGCCGAGCTGGTGTTGCAGGGTCTGGCCCAGCGCGAAACGCGCACCCGCTTTTGCATGGTGCGCTTTGGCAACGTGCTGGGGTCCTCGGGCTCGGTCGTGCCCCTGTTCCGGGAGCAGATCGAGAGTGGCGGCCCGGTGACGGTGACGCATCCGGAAGTCTCGCGCTACTTCATGACGATCCAGGAAGCGGCACAATTGGTGTTGCAGGCCGGGGCCATGGGTACCGGCGGGGATGTGTTTGTCCTCGACATGGGTGAGCCGGTACGTATTGTCGATCTGGCGCGGCGCATGATTCGCCTCAGCGGTTACGAAATGCAGCACGATAGCCACGCCCAGGACCACATACAGATCGAGTTCATTGGCTTGCGGCCCGGCGAGAAGTTGCGCGAGGAATTGCTGCTGGGAAGCAATGTCACCGGCACCGGTCACCCGATGATCATGCGCGCCGAAGAGGAATGCCTGTCCTACGGCCAGATCCACCGGATGCTGACCGAGCTGAAAAACTATTGCGACAGCATGGATTGCGCCGGGATTACCACAGTGCTGAATGCGGTAGTCAGCGGGTTCAACAGCCACGAAGTGCGCTACGACCACGTCTGGCGCAAGCAGGGTATGTCGGGCGGGCCATTGCTGGCAAAGCCCAAGCCGAAGCCCAAGATCGGGCCGGCTGCCATCGGTCTCTCCAACGTCCAGGAACTCTTCCCGGACAAGTCCTGAGATTTTCAATAAGGTTATCGAATGCAACACTACGACGTCTTCAACGGTGACGCCGATGGCATTTGCGCCCTGGTGCAACTGCGGCGGGCACAGCCCCGCGATGCGGTACTCGTCACCGGGGTCAAACGAGACACTTCGCTGCTCAAGCAGGTGAACGCGGGGCAGGGCTCGCAGATCACGGTGCTCGACGTGTCCCTGGACAAGAACCGCAGCGATCTGGAACGCCTGCTCGCGGCTGGAGCCGAAATATTCTACTGCGACCATCATTTTGCCGGGGAGATCCCGCAAAGTGCGCGGCTGCAGACCCTGATCAACCCCGCTGCGGATGTCTGTACCAGCCTGCTGGTGAACGGCCACCTGCAGGGCGCTTTCCCGGCCTGGGCAGTAGTGGGGACCTTTGGTGACAACCTCCGGGACAGCGCGCTGCGGCTGGCGCGGCCACTGGGTCTCACGCCTGAGCAGCTGGAACAGCTGGAACAGCTGGGCATCTACATCAATTACAACGGCTATGGGCCAGCGCTGGAAGATCTGCACTTTTCGCCCGCAGACCTGTATCGCCTGCTGAGCGGTTACGATGATCCGTTTGCATTCATGACCGCGGAGCGGGAGCATTTCCAGCATCTGGAGACCGGCTACCGGGAAGACATGGCTGCTGCCGCCGCCCTTGCACCGGAGTACCGGGATGCGGCGGCGGCGGTCTATCTGCTGCCCGATGCGGCGTGGGCCAGGCGCGTCAGCGGGGTATACGGCAACGATCTGGCCAATGGCGACCCGGACCGTGCGCATGCGGTGGTTACCGCACGAGCCGACGGCAATTATCTGGTCAGCGTGCGGGCTCCGCTGCACAACAAGGTCGGTGCCGATGTCCTGTGCCGCGAGTTTCCCACCGGCGGCGGTCGCGCCGCGGCTGCCGGGATCAACGAGCTGCCGGCTGCACAGCTGCCGGAGTTCATCACCCGTATCGCGGCCTTTTACGCCTGAGCGCACCTTGGCGCGCTCTGCGTGAGGTGATTGCCGAAGAGTTCGCCACGGTGGCAGCGCAGCTGGACACCCGCTCAGGGGGCGCCGCTTCAGTCGCTGTTCGGGCTCTGGATGCCCCCGGTTACCGCGATGCGCATGGCTTCTTCCACACTGATATCCACGGGCTGTAGCTGTTCCGGGGCGAGATAGATGGTATATCCGCCCAGCTGGTAACTCATTGGCAGGTACACACCTACAATGTTGGGTCCCAGCGCGCCGCGCAGTTTGTCCGGGGGGTGGCGAGAGGTCACGAACCCCAGCAGGCGGACGTTTTCCTGCACTTCCACCAGTACTACCGAATCCGCCTGCTTCTTGTCGGCGATGCTGAAAGCCCGCAGTACATCCTGGATTGCGCCGTGCACGGACTTCACCAGCGGGATGCTGCTGAGCAACGCATCGCCCAGCCGCAGCAGATGGCGGATGGCGTAGGCGTTGACCAGGAGGCCCACCAGCATCAGCAACAGCAGGGCGGACAGCAGCCCCAGTCCTCCGAAATACCAGTCCCTGGGCAGCACTGCGCGCAGCGCTGTCCCGGCGATGGTCTCCATGGTCAACAGTAACCAGTAAATCAGGTAGAGGGTCAGGCCCACCGGTAGCACGGCAACCAGTCCCTGCAAGGTGAGAGCGGCCAGACGTTTCATTCTCTGTTCCTGCTATCGAGTGAATGCGAACAGTGTACATCAGGCCGGGGACGGGGGTCGGGCAAATGCCCGGTGGAGGATGCTGCCGTGCGTTTCCAGGACCGGAACGGCGTCGCCCTGCGCCTGGGCGGCTTTTTCGTCATGGGCTCATCGCCGCGGTTGCAGCATCTCCCGGAATTCAGCTGCCGGCATTGGTCTCGCGAACAGGTAGCCCTGAAAGAGGTCGCAGCCGCTGCTGCGTAAAAAATCGCTCTGGGCCTGTGTTTCCACCCCTTCGGCGATGGAGGTCATCCCCAGGATGGTCGCCAGTTCCAGCATCGCGTGCACAATCTGGTTGCCCTTCTCCGAACAATTGATGTCGTCTACAAACTGCTTGTCGATCTTGAGTACGTCGATTGGCATGCTGGTTAGATAGGCAAAGCTGCAAAAGCCGGTGCCGAAGTCATCCAGCGCAATCCGCAGCCCCATAGCGTGCAGTTCCCCCAGTGTCCTGACGACCTCCTGCGGGTGCGCCATCAGCGCTGACTCAGTGATTTCCAGCCCGAAATCAGCGGCGCTCAGGTCATATTTCAGCAGCATGTCCTGCATCAGACTAACCAGATTCTGGTCCTGAAACTGGCGCGCGGCAACGTTGATGCAGATCTGCACCGGCTCCAGTCCCTCATCGCGCCAGCATCTGACCTGGCGTCCCGCCTCGTCGATGACCCAGGCTCCGATGGCGTTGATCAGTCCCGAGCTTTCCGCCAGAGGGATGAAGCGTGCGGGTGGCACCAGGCCGTTGCCGGGTTGATCCCAGCGCACCAGGGCCTCCGCGCTGGTGACGAGCTCATTTTCCATACTGACCTGGGGTTGATAATGCAGCAGCAGTTCACCCTTTTCCATACCCAGGCGGAGCTGGGTAATAGTGTCCATGCGCTCGACGGCGGAGATACCGAGGTCCTCGGTGAAGAAGCAGAAGCGGCTGTTGCCCAGGCTTTTGGCCCTGTACATGGCGGTGTCCGCGCTGCGCAGGAGTTCTTCCCAGGTGTCGCCGTTTTCTGGAAACACGCTGATGCCTATGCAGCATTCGGGAAAACACTCGCGACCGTTGGACAAGGTGTATTGGCTGGTGACCGAGGCAATCAGGTCGGAAGCTTTTTGCGCCACCGCGGCGGACGAATCCATATCCTCCATCAGGCAGACGAACTCATCACCCCCAAGGCGCGCCAGCGTATCGGATCTGCGCAGGCCGTGCTGCAGCCGACGCGCCACCTCAACCAGGACTTCATCTCCGATCACATGGCCATAACTGTCGTTGAGGGTCTTGAAGTCATCCAGATCCAGAAACAGTACCGCAAGCTGCTGCTGTTTGCGGCGGGCCCGTTCAATCGCGTGTTCCAGGCGCGACACCAGGAGCAGGCGGTTGGGGAGGTTGGTGAGCGCATCGTAATGTGCTAGGTGGACCAGGTCCTCCTCGAAGCGCTTTTCCAGGCTGATATCGCGGCAGATCAACACCCGTTTGTGGCTGTCCGTGGCGGTGCTGTGGACTACGCTGGCGGTGACTGTTAGCGGAATCTCGCGACCACCGGGGTGATGATAGAAGATCTCGCCGTGCCAGTGCGGCGTCCTGTCCAGCATGTCCATGACGTCGCGAAAGCTGGAGTTGGTGCCGTTGCCAAACAGTTGGTCCATGGAGTGCCCGGCCAGCTCCGCTTCCTGCCGTCCGCAGATCGCGGCGAAAGCTGCATTGCAGGAAAGCACGATGTGGTCCTGATCGACGATCAGGACCCCCTCAGAGAGCCCGGCAATAGCGGCGGCATGGAGGTCGCGACGTTCCTGGTCCTGCTTCGACTCGGTGATATCGACCCAGCAGCCAACAATGTGAACGGAACCGGTGTCGCCGGCGGGGAGCGCGAAGCAGCGGGACGTATTCCGGATCCAGCGCAGTTCGCCCTCGCCATCGGTAACCCGCAACAGATTCGAAACTTCGCTCTGCTGACCCTCGCGCAGTTGATCCATCAGTCCCAGCACCACGGGTATGTCGTCCGGATGGATATGTTGCTGCCACCAGTCACTGCCAACAATCACGGCAGCATCCACTTTCAGAATGCGCTCCACGTTGTCGCTGACCCAGACCAGGCTGTATACCTCCCCGCGAACATCCATGGTGTAAGTGATGGTTGGGCTGGCGGCAAGGGTCAGTTGCAGTCGATGTTCAAGCGTCTGTTGATACTCGTGGGCCTCGTGCAGGCCGGAGATGTCGGTAAGAGTGCCCTCATGGCCACAAAAAACGCCATCACGGTAGCGGGGATATGCGCTGTCCACCAGCCAGCGCATGGCACCCTTGGCGTTGCTTTGCAACGGATACCGCTCAAGAAAGCTGATGTGTTCGGTCAAGGCCGCCTGCCAGCGGTCCTGTACGCGCTCCCGGTGTTGGGGAGACGGCAGCTGCTGGAAGTAGGAGTCCCCGCGGTTGTCTCCGGGGCGCAAACCTGCAAGCTGGGTTGCCGCGTGGTTGGCGTAGCTTACTTTGCCGTCTGTCCCGGTCTCATAAATCCCCACTTCCAGGTGCGCCAGCCGCTGCAGATAATCCAGCTGGGTCTTGTCCAGCTGCGTCTGGATGGCTGACTGGCGCTGCAGGGCACGGCGTACGAGCAAGCTCAGCAGCAAACTGGTCAGGACAATAAAAATCCAGCCTTTCCAGGTTTGCAGGGCGGAAATATCTGCCCCGGTGCCCTCGGGCAACAGCAGCAACAGCGCTCGATCCGACAGCAGGATCCACAGGGCGCCAATAAAAAAGTATATGAGGGTAACCCTGGAGGTTGCCCTGAAAATCTGGGCTGGACTCACGGAGCGCCGGGAAGGCTGTCCGCGACAGCATTGATGCTGGTCGTGTAGCGGGTCCGCACGCTGGTTCCCCTCTCGCCTTGCCGGATCAGGCGAGCGCCGTCCGGCAATTATTAGTGTGTCTACAGCCTAGTACAGCAGGGGGTAAAACACCATGGCGGGAGCCCGGTTATCGGGCAATACCGGCGGATCATGGACCCCCGTAGGGGCAACGTTCCGACGCCCCGGTAGAGGATATCGAGCGCACCGGGTTCAGCGGTAATCTGTGGGCGGCATCAAGCCGCGATTTCGCAGCTTTCCCTGCTATTGCCCGCGTCGAAATATTGCTGGAAAACCCTGGGGGTGCGGCCGCGTCCAGACCAGAGGTACTCCTGGCCGTCGATTTCCAGCCTGTAGCGGGGCGGTACTTTTGCTTTTCTGCCACGCTTTCCCGCCGCGGGCTTTTTTGCACCAGTCTTGCGGGGAGCCTTTTTCAGGTCCTCTGGTTTCAAGCCGCTCTCGGCGAGGAGATCATTGACCTTTTGAATCGTGGCCTGGCGCTCCTGCGCTTCCTTCTTTTCCAGTTTGGCCTTTTCCGCGGCCAGCGATGCATTCAGGTTGGCAATGAGTTTTTCAAGCTCGGATACGGATAGACGACGAGCCTCTGTATTTGTTTTGGCTTTGGATTTCGCATAAACAGAAAATACTGAAGTTTTGCCTTTCATACTTTGCTCCCTGAAAAATTGAGGTGCCTATTATATTTACCCCAAGTATTTAAGCAAACGGAAATATGCGGACATAATATGTGGAAAGTTTCTGTTTAAATCAGATAAAGCAAAATCTACCAGTTCGGATTATTGGCAAAGCCATTTGTTTAGTCGTGTTTGCCCGAGACAACCATGCCATCTGATCCTCGGGACTCAATCGCATCCACCCAGTGACGTAAGGACTTGCTCTGGCCGATTGCGAGCTTGAGACAAACCAGCAGCGGCATGGCCAGCAGTACGCCCATGGCGCCCCACAGCCAGCCCCATGCTACCAGCCACACTATTATGACCAGCGGGTTTAGTCGCATGTTTCTGCCCATTATCAGCGGCGTGACAACCTGTGCTTCGACCAGGTTGATACTGAAATACACCATTGCCGGCAGTGCTGCCGAGGCCACGGCGCCGTACTGAACCACTCCCGCGAGCAGGAGCACGATCACTGCGAGCAGCGGGCCGACATAGGGCGCGAAATTGAGCATGCCCACCAATACCCCCCACAGCAGGGCGTCCTGTACTCCAAACAGCCACAGTGCGCCGGCGGTGGCGAGCCCAAGGCAGGTATTGATTGCGCTGACCGTAACAATATAGCGGGACAACTCCACCTGTATGGTTCTCACCAGCACAATGCTACGGCGCTTGTCCTGAATCCGGGGGAAAGTATTTACGAAGCTGACAAACAGGCCCGGCCCGAACACCAGCAGGAACAGGATCAGCATTACTGTTGTCAGTAACTGGGCGATCATCCATGGGGCGCCGCTCAGCATGGTTAGAATCACCTCGACCCCACTCTGCTTTATTTTTTCACTTACCCGGTTCTCATCCTTCGCGGCAGACTCTTCGACATTGACGGTTTCGGCTTCGGCTTCGGTGGCGCTGTCGTCCCCGAACAGGCCGAAGAAAGTGAAGCCCCTGGGTTTGGGCGGTTCAGGAGCCGGGATTGGTTCAGGCGTTGCAGTCAGTGAGTCAGTAATTTTATCGACTCGCTGTGAGAACTGCTCCGTCAGTTCCGGAATAGCTTTGGCCCAGCGCTGGGCGGGCTCCGCCAGTTGGGTGGCGAGCAGGATTAGTGGGCCTCCTATCAGGCTCAGAATGAGAATGGCCGATATTGCCCGGGGAATGTAGAAGCGCTTGAGCAACTGTACCAATGGGCTGAGCAGAAGCGCAAAGATCAGCGCGACGACGATCGGTATCAACAGCGACTTCGCAAAATAGATGGTGTAAAGCAGCGCCAGCATCAGGAGGGAGCGAAAAGCCAGCGATGACTTCGGTGGCTCAGGAGATTCGGTCTTCTGTGCAGCTGCGCCTGCGCGCTCAGGTAGTTGCTCGTTGGTCATACTTTGGGATCACTTAGCGCCAGGCCGGCGGTCATCCCGGAAGACAGCAAGGGCCAGAGGCGTAGCCCTATCGCCAACGGTGTTCCAACACCGGAACCGGACAGCAAGGTGTCGGCCCGCTGTACCAGGACCCCGGCAACAAATCCGCCTCCGATCAGCCAGTACGGGCCCAGCGCGCGCAACTGGTCTAGTCGTTGCTGTGCACTTTGCTGCAACAGCTGCCGCCGTGCGACCAGCTCTGCCTCTGCAAATTGCAGCTCACGGATCTGTTGTTTTCTTTTCATCGCTGTTTTCTGTACCTGTCATTGCCCTTAGTTGGCGCCGTGTAGCTGGCAGCCCCAGGCTACTTTGGAAAACACGCGCCGCCCGCCAGAGCAGGAGCAGCGCTATCAGCTGGACCAGAACGAATCCTGCGAGGCTCAAACTGACGGAGCCACTGGCCAGAAAAACCAGCCAGGCGAGCAACACAGACAGCCCAAGCCACGCCAGTACGGCGACTGGCACCATGGCCAGTCTTACAAATAGCAGGCGTAGGCCGTCTGCGACAGCGAGCTTGAGCTCCAGCTGCAGCAGCTTGGAGAGCTGGCGCCCGGTCGCCAGCGCTTGTTGCAATAAGGTGGCCCAGGCTTGTAATTGAGCCTCTGTAGGGGCCGTTTCCGGTTCACTCTCGGACCGCAACCGGTCTGCCTGCGAGCCTTGTTGTGCCGCTTCTTCTGCTTGCTCAGCCTCTGCTGATTGAGAGTTGGTAACCCCGGGCACCGGGTCTATTTCCGCGATAGTAACTGTGCCGCGAGCAGGCCTGCCACGAATGCGAGCCCAAGGGTTGCCACTGGTTTGTCATGTACAAACTGCTCGACGTCGTGCCCTAGCGCGTCGGCCTTGTTCTTGCCTTTGGCGAACTGCGCGACGGCATCGTGTTTCAGGTCCATGCCGGCGGCTTCCGCAGCCTGGCGAAAATGTCCTTGCGCCTCCAGCAAGTTTTCATAAGCGGACATCACCGCCTCTTTGCCAGAATCCATTTCCTGCTTCTTCACGTTAGTCTCCTTTTCAGTTGCGCTTGCCACAGCTTCTACCTCCTGGTCACATAGGTGGGCGGCGCCCGGTGATAAAGGGTGTGAACCTGCTCTGCGAGCAGTATGCACACTGGTGAATGATAATTCATTTTACATTGCTTGTATCCCGGCCTCCGCTGGTTCTGGTCCAGCGGTAGTAATGCAGCGCGAAGAAAGATACCCAATATGCCACTTCCGAACTAAACTGGTCTGGAAGTTCGCAACAATCGAGTTTGTGCGGTTCCGGCAACATCACCAATACAGGTAAGCTACAGTATGCAAGCATTTTACGCACTACAGCAAATCAAGACCCTGGCCGTGCGAGCGGCAGTGCTCACAGCGATTGTCGCACTGACCGCCTGCAATACCATGCAGGGAGCTGGCAGGGACATTGAGCGGGCAGGTGAAGAGATCCAGGACGTAGCAGACTAAAGTTGTTCCGCTGCCAATAAACGGCGTCGTTTCCAGCGACTGACTGAAGTACTGCAAGGATAGGTGTCTCAACATGCCAGGGGCTGTCGCTGCAGCCCGAGGTTCATACGCGTCTGATTTCTAACCGCTCCCCGCGGAATTCAATGACATCCCCATCCACGATCTTCTTGCGCCGCTGGGTCTCCACTGAACCGTTCACCAGGACCTGGCCGTCGCCTATAAGCAGCTTGGCCTCACCACCGGTGCTCACCAGTCCCTCGAACTTGAGGATCTTGTAGAGTTCAACTGGGTCTTTGTTGATGTCGACGGTTCTCATTGCGGGTTACCTGGGAAGGTTTTAGTAGGAAGGTTGCAAGGGGTGGAGGGCTGCCTGCACGCTATGGATGAGCGAGGAAGCCAGGTGCCGGCGGGGAGTGCCAGAGGTTTCGTGAAGCAGAAAAACGAGGCTACATTTCTCGAACGCCGTGATTCTAACAGAATATGGTTTCGCCTGCTGGCCCTGGTTTTCTTCATCCGGGGACCCAATGACTTCCCGTCATAGGTTCCTTCAAAAACAACCCCAGTCACATCTCACGCAGCAGCCGATTCTTCCTTGGCTTCGACATTCTCCGCGTCTTCCGGGTTCGCCTCAGCCACCTTGGCTTCCAGCTCTGCGACCTTGCGCTGCAGTTCCGCGTTCTCTTTCTTCGTCTCGCTAAGCGTTTTCTGCAGGCTGGAAAACTACACGAATCCGGGCACATCCAATCTTGAGGTCAACATATTATGTTTTTCTGGACAGACCTCCCGCAATGCTATAAGTTCAAGTTACTTGCTTGACGCAAGTTATTAAGTTTAATTCAAATTCTAAGAAGGTGGGGTTCACCATGCGACACGTTAATCAACAGAGCTCGTTCACGAAGAGAAATATCGGGTGTCGTTCTACACTTGTAGCAGCCGCGATTGCGGGAATGGGTTCCACAATGTCTTTATCGGCAACCGCTCAAAACGAGAGGGTGGTGGCATTGGAAGAAGTTGTGGTAACAGCGACGAAGAGAAGTGAAAGTCTTCAAGATGTACCGATGACAATTACGGTTCTGACCGAAGAGGATATCAGGCAGGCGGGAATCACAAAGCCGTCGGACTTCTTGAATAGCATACCGAATGTAACTTTCCTCCAGGACTCAACAGGTGAGAGTTTCGTGAATATCCGTGGACAGACATCGAGCAGGAACTCTGACCCGAATGTTGCAATCGTCGTAGACGGTGTAACCATGTCCAGCATGAGGACTTTCTACCAGGATCTGCTTGACGTAGAGCAGATTGAAATTCTAAAGGGTCCCCAGAGTGCGCTCTACGGTAGGAATGCTGCTGCCGGTGCAATCATCATTAACACCAAACCTCCTTCGGATGAGCTTGAGGGCAGCGTAAGTCTAGGCGCCGGCAACTTCAATTCGTCTAGCTTTCAGGCCTCATTGGGTGGGCCGATATCGGACACGCTGAAGTTTCGCGTATCGGCCTCGACAAAAGATACCGATGGTCCATGGACAGGAGTCAACTCGGGTGAAAAAGTTGCTCGGTACACACCGAAAATGGGGAGAGTTCGGCTCTTGTATGAGCCAAACGAAAATATGTCTGTAGATTTCAAATATGGCACCGAGAGAACTAAGGGTGGGTCACTTTCCGCTGCCAATGCACAGGTTGTCGGCCTCCCGATAGGGAGCTTCCCTGCGACAGAGCTGGATGCAAATTTCGCTGATATGCCTTTTGTAACTAATGTGACAGGGTTGTTCGATCAAACCTATCACGAATCTACATTAAAAGTTGATTACAATTTTGGTTCGATGGTTTTGACGTCTATCACCTCGTGGACTGACCTTGACACCTATTGGGGTGGGGATGTCCCACCTTACATCCCTGATACAGGCATGCCAGGTAGCGCCTTATCGGGCTATTCCTATTTGGACGAAAACATTTCTCAAGAATTCAGGCTGACCTCTGAAACAGACAGCAATCTGCAGTGGCAGATAGGAATGTATGCGCTGAGTTTCAAGAGGGACCAGTATTCTGAGTTCAATGATGATCTATTTGGATCTGTTCCAGCTACCAGAAACAAAATAGACGGACCTGAAGCGCTTCAGCCTACGACGAGCTTCGGTAATCAATACTATACGACAGATAGCACTGCAGTTTTCGCCAACATCCAATACGACATTACCGATACGCTGCAGGTCAGACTCGCTGGGAGATACGATAAAGAAGAACGCGATGTTGAAGAGCGGGCTCCAGATGAAATCAACCCCTATACCGGGCAGAATTACAACCTCTGCGTTGAGCTTACGGGGCGATCAAAGAACGAATGCAGGAGCTCAAATGAATTCGAACAGTTCCAGCCAAAAGTCGTACTCTCATGGAGTGCATCTTCGAACATAAATCTCTACGCAAGTTATGGTGAAGGATTCAAGGCTGGAGGATTCAATCCACTCGGCGGCCGTGAAGCCATCATTGCAGCAGCAATAGCAAGTGGGCAAGATGCCAGTTCAGTATATGTCGAAGAATCATATGACAAGGAATTGTCCGAATCACTGGAGCTGGGAGCAAAGCTCCAGTTTCTGGACAATCGATTGTCTATCAACTTCGCTGCATTTCAAACCGACATTGAAGGAGCTCAACAGTATGAGTTTGTACCGACCGTAGGATTGCAAACTACGGTTAGTATTGATGAGGTGGAGGTTCGAGGATTTGACCTGGACTTCAAGGCGGCGCTGCCAGGCCAAATCACTGTGTTTGGGGGTTACGGTTATACAGATGGAGAAATTAAGAACTTTGCCGCAAACCCGATTTTTAATGGGAATGTTGCTCCCAACTCTTTCAAGTACAATGCCATACTTGGAGCAATTGCAACAATTGATCTTCCGAGAGATTTTACACTTACCCCACGAGTCGAGTGGAATCGGCTTGGTCCCATCTGGTGGGATATCGCGAACAGTCCTGGCACCAAGCGGGACCCAGTAGATCTTTTAAAAGCTAGAGTGACCCTGGCTAGTGAGGATGGTTGGGAGTTCAGCGTATGGGGGGATAATCTCACAGATGAAAAGTATTTCAAGCAGGTAGTTGCAATCATCAACACCTTCACAGTCAACTTCCAGGCTCCAACAAGGACCTACGGAGTTGAAATTTCGAAAAGATTTTAAGGAAGGGAAGCGGGAGGGCGGCTTTAGATGTCTGAAGCCGGGATTAATGCCAAGGAAGGCGTGTTTTATCGAAAAAGTTACGTCACTGGATTTGAAGAGGAAGATTATTCATGTTTAAGGCCATTTTTCTCCTGAAGCGAAAGCCGGGAACATCGTTTGAAGAATTCAAGGAGTATTACGAATCCACCCATAGGAAATTGGGGGAGCGAGCGTTGCCGACGGCCAAAAAATATATCCGCCGTTTTCTAACGCCTTATCCGGAGCAAGAGACCGTCGAAAGGCCCGAAACCGAGTTCGATGTGATAACGGAAATCTGGTTTGAGGACAAGGACGCTTTTGAAAGTGCAGTTACTGCCCTGGCGGCGCCTAATCTGCAAGCTGAGATTGTTGAAGATGAGTCTAGGTTTATGGATCGGAGTAAAATATCACTCTTTACCGTCGAGGAATTTGAGTCGACCATTGATTGAGGGCAACAAGCCGGACTCGGATTGTGACGTACTCGAGTCCGGTAATTTACGCTGGTTTTCACGACGGTTTTCGGCTCCGAAAGTATGTCTAGTCGATTTAACATAAGATCGTGTGCGGATGGTCTATTTTTCTTTGAGCTCCAAGCCTCGAATGGTCGAGTATTGGTCACTAGTCGAGCGTTCAGAAGAAAGCAGGCGGTCTTAGAGGCATTGAGAGGTTTTCAGTGTGCAAGTAACGATAGTTTCATCTACCTGTGTTCCGAGCAAAGCTCAAGAGGTTTCAGTTTCTACATAACGAACGGTTTGGGTAAAAAAGTGGCATTTAGTGAGCCATACTCAAATAGGTGGGCGTTAAAGCAAGGCATCGAAGCTGCTAAATCTAACGCAGCATCGGCAAGGATCATTGATCTTAGCGATGTATCGCCCCTCTAGAAATCACAAGCTCTCTTGGTTTCCGCTTGCTGATATGGCGAAAGGGAGCCTGTAGGTGAGCCTGAAAGTAGATCTGTGTAAACCACACCTCACGCCGCAGCCGATTCTTCCTTGGCATCGACATTCTCCGCGTCTTCCGGTGCCAGCTCTGCCACCCTGGCTTCCAACTCCGCAACCTTGCGCTGCAATTCCGCGTTCTCTTTCTTGCTCTCGCTCAGCGTTTTTTGCAACAGGTCGGCCGCGCTGGTCTTCTCCGCCAGCTTCTTCTTGCTCGCGTCGAGGTTCTTCTTCAGGGTTCTACCCCACTTCTACGGACGGCTCTAAAACGGGCATGGACTTCCCCTGGTTCATGGAGACTTCTAGCCTATTCTGTGGACTTCCCCCTGATTCGGCGCCTTCGGTGAGTGAGTCAGGGTAGTAGCCTGAGATGAGGCAGCTGAATCCATTGGCTAGAGGCGCTAATTTGGCACCAGCTAACAACTAGCGCTTGTTTTTTTCATCACGACGAGCCCTTTTGGTCAGCGGCCTGCCGTCTGCACCAATAGTACTTTTGGGCTTCTCGCCCTTGGCAGTCTTTGACGCTCGGCTAAGAGCAATGAGTCGCAGGGTTTCGTCATCACGCAATTTGATCGCGTTTTTTTCCAGAGTATCCAGCTCTTCGAAGCTGTACACGTCGTTCTTGAGCTTCTCTATTCTGTTCATATTACGCTCGATCGGGGTCTGTTAGCTGTAACGCTCGCGACCTGATCTTACAGCTATCGGCCCGAATCAGTAACCCCGGTCACCTCTCAAGCAGCAGCCGATTCTTCCTTGGCATCGACATTCTCCGCATCTTCAGGCGCATCGGTAACTTCAGCCTCAGACCCAGCCACCCTGGCTTCCAGCTCCGCCACCCTGCGCTGCAATTCCGCGTTCTCTCTCTTCGTCTCGCTGCGATTGTGCAGCTCACGGCAGCGCTGCTTAGTTTTCTGGCTGTCGCAGAAATAGGCGCTGAGTTACAAGCTCTGTGATGACAGCTTGAGCGGGAGTTCTGCACTATACTCTGGCTTCGGGTCTGCAATTTCACAGCGAGGTGTGCGCATGAAGAAGCGGCATGTTTTCCGAAAGTTGTCTGGTCTGCTGGCAATACTCGCGCTATCCAGCCCCACCAGCGCGGAGGTTGTATTGGGCGACCGCAGCGTGCCCTGCGCCGAGGATTCCGCCTGTATTAACCGGCTACACCCCGATATTCCGATGGTGGCCACGGCCGATCCCGGGGAGCGCATCGTGTTTGTCAGCCGGGACGCCTTCGACCTCACCCTGGACCCCGATGAATTTTCCAGCGCCCCTGCGATACCCAGGGAGGGGACAGGTATCGTTCATGCACTGACCGGTCCCGTCTCCATTCGCGGCGCAAAGGCAGGTGACGTGCTGGCAGTCAAAATTGAGTCGCTGGAGCCCGCCGAAGTCGGCTGGACCGAGGCCGGAGCGTTCGGCTTCGCCGGAGAGCAATTCGGCAGGGACAAGCGTTTCATCGTCTGGCGTATCAACAAGGATTACGCGGTGAGCGATGCCCTGCCCGGAGTGCGGATTCCGAACGCGAGTTTCCCTGGTGTTATAACGACGCTGCCCAGCGAGCGCTTGCTTGCCGACATACTCAGGCGCGAGAGAGAGCTTTTGGAGATCGGCGGCGCCGGACTGGACCTTGATCCGAACGAAGCCCAGCCTTCGCTATTGTGCGGGTCCGAGGGTACGAAGGCGGCAGAGTGCCTGCGCACCATCCCTCCGCGGGAGCACGGCGGCAATATGGATATCCGTTACATGACTACGGGTACTACCATATACCTGCCCTGTTACATTGATGGCTGCGGTCTGGCCGTTGGTGATTTCCACTACGCTCAGGGTGATGGGGAGGTATCTGGCACGGCCATCGAAATGGGGGGGACACTTACCGTGACCACCCGCGTCGTGAAGGAGGGCCCGGACCTTTCTCATGGTCCGCATTACGAAGGGGCCGCTTCGGTTCTGGGAATCCCCTCGGAGCGCTTTTACGCCGTAACTGGCTTCCCGCTTAAGGAACCCGGCAGCATACCCGCGAACATGGCGTATCTGGATTCAGACCGAATTGCGGGTCTTAGTAATCTCTCGGCTGATCTCCACCTGGCGGCGCGGAACGCGCTCGCCGCCATGATCGATTACATTGTGTCGGAGTACGGTTATGACCGGGCGCAAGCGTACATTATTGCCAGCGTTGTGGTGGACATGCGTATTGGTCAGCTAGTCGATGTCCCGAATGTCGGTGTCACTGCGGTATTGCCGTTGGATATTTTTGTGGAGAGGGGGAAATAATCAGTCGGGGTTGAACGCGGTCATTTACTTGTTGCTGGCAGACCACGCACGGCGACTATTTCCCTTCCTGTCGACAGTTCGAGTTGGGTAGAGGGCTAGTTCCAGAGCAATCAGCGTCAGCCCAGATTGCCCGTGGCTACTGCAAAGCTTTTGTCGTGCAGGCCCTTGCCAGTAACCTCAGTCACCCCTCAAGCCGCGACCGATTCCTCCTTGGCCTCGTCACTCTCCGCATCTTCCGGCGCCAGCTCCGCCACCTTGGCTTCCAGCTCCGCAACCTTGCGCTGCAGGTCAGCGTTCTCTTTCTTGGTCTCACTCAACGTCTTCTGCAAGGTATCGGCCGCGCTGGTCTTCTCCGCCAGTTTCTTCTTGCTGGCGTCGAGGTTCTTCTTCATGCGCACGGGATCGAATTGCGTGAGCGTCTTGTTCTCCTCGCGCACCGCTGCCAGATCCTTTTGCAGGCTTTTCACGCGCTGCTTGCTCTCGTCGATCTCTGCCAACAGCTTCTCGCAACGATTGTGCAGTTCGCGGCTGCGCTGCTCGGCTTTCTGGCTGTCCGTCGCCTTGCCGGTCAGCTCGGTGATGGTCTCCAGTTGCTTGTCGACGGCGGCTTGGAGTTCTGACTCTCTGGCGGTAAGGCGGTCGATCTCGGCGGTCTTCTTGTCGAGCTCCTGCTGATACTCGGCGCGGAGATCGTTCTCGAGTTCCATGATTTTTTCAAGTTTGTTGGCTGTAAGCATAATGTCCTTGTATCTCGTGTGAGTGGATGACCTTGGGGTCCTGGTTTGGTTATTGGTTCTTTAACTGACGCATGCCGAAAAGCGCCAGCAGGCCAGTCAACAGCACCAGCCCTGTAATAGGCAGCGTCGGTACGGCTGTCGGCGGTGCTGCTGGTTCATCGGCAGGTATGCCGACCCCCGCGGGATCGACGATGACACCGTTGCTGCTGCCGTCGGCGTCTTTCGGCCCACCGTCGGTTACGGAATAGCTCAATACGCTCCCGCTGATGGTGGCGCCTGCAATTGGCGTCCAGGGGTCGGTCTTCCACGCGGTGGCGTCTGCAGGCAGTGCCTCGCCGTAGTCTATGGCCACGTCAATCACTGCATCGTTTTCGCATCCATTCACGGTAAAAGCGACCACGCCATAGGGAAAATCAATGCCCTCGGGTGGATCGATGGCCGCGGTGAACACGGGGTCAGTGTCAAATGTGCAGTTCGCATCTGCCGTGGTAAAACTGATGGTTCCCGCGCCGCCGCCCGGCAGTTGGCCAGCAAACTCGCGCCGGAGGGCCGCAAGAAGATGCAGCGTGGATTCCTTCTGGATGTTGTAGTCAGACAGTGTGCGACCGTCTTCGAGTACCTTTCCCGCAAACACCAGCCGCTGCTGCTCTGGCGGGATGCCTTCTTTTTCCTGGATTTTCGATTTAACGTTCTCGATGGAGTCGTTGGGTTCGACTTCGAGAGCGATGTTCTTGCCCGTGAGCGTTCTGACGAAGATCTGCATCGCATTGGCGTTGACGGCGCTAAATGCCAGCAGGAGGGCCAGCAGGAAACGCGGTGGGAGTGTGACCTTGGACTTTTTCAACGATAGGCTTCCAGGCGGCTCTGGGCATACAGAAAAAAGGGGTCACATCGCTGTAACCCCTTGATTTTTTTCTGAATATGGCTCCGCCTGCTGGGCTCGAACCAGCGACCCATTGATTAACAGTCAATTGCTCTACCAACTGAGCTAAGGCGGAATGGTGGTAACCGAGGCCGCGTATATTAATGATGAGCCCCGGGCAGGTCAACCGTCCGGGGCGTCTTTTTTGCCGGTCAGACAGAAGTTCTAGTGGGCCGCTACCGGGAACCATCCTCCGGTGATGATGCGGGTGCTGCTGCCGGTGGCAATGTCATAGCGGTAGATGTCGGTAGACTTGCGGGCATGCATGCTGTGGACGATGACGCCGGGCTTCAGCCAGGCGGCACCGAATCGCGCTCCCACGATCTGTCTGCCGTCTGTATCACTCAGGCACTGTTGCCATGCATCCGGGCCATCCACCGCCACAGGCATGAGACAGTTCACGTCGACCACCGAACCATAGTATTCACCTCTTCCGGGCTCGGAAACGAAATGCCGCAATAGTATTTCTGCGTCTGGCAAGACAGGGCTCGTTGACGCTATCCGAGGATCGGAACCAGAGGAGTAGCTACTGATGACGCTATAGGCCAGTACGTCTGGGTCGCTACCGTAGTTCGACCAGTAGAGAACCCCGCCGAAGCCATCACCGGACGGTCCGCGCAGCTTGAAGTTGGCGAACAGAGACTCCGGGGCGCCTGCAGAGAGCCCGAACACCGGCGAGTCCAATCGCAGGCTCACATTATCATCAGCGGTATCAAGGCAATCATCGTCCGCATAGCACAGTGAAAGATCCGCCGGGACCAGTGTGACCGTAACTGGCCCATGGGGGAACTCGTCCGACGCCCACTTCACCAACTGGATGTCGGAAGTCGCAGACTCGCCCACTTCGATCCAGTCCCGGTGCAGGAGGGTCGCATAAACACTTCCGTCCTCGTCTAGCCTGACATCGCCAGGGAGTCGCGTATAGGTCGGATCGGGGACGTTGTCGAAAGCGGATACCAGCTGCTGCGGGTCGCCCACGCTCAGAGCGCCGCTCTCCTTGTCCACCGAAAAACGCAGTGCCCAGATTTCATGAGCGACCCAGCCGAGGTCGGGGTCTCGCTCTGTCCACAGGATAATGCCCTCGTCGCTGGCACTGTCCAGATGGTAGGCAAGACGCTCAGGAACCGCATACTCTCTACTTGTGAGCAGTGTGAGGCTGCACCCCTCGCTGCTGGCGAGCATGATGTCTTCACCGCCTTTGGAGTTTTCTGTGCGGTAGACAAAAGCGGCAGCCCGATCCTGGCACACCTCCGGTGAAGTATCTCCGCCACCATCGCTGCCGCCGTCGTCACCCCCGCCGCCTTTGCCACCCCCTTTTCCACTGTTGCCCTGCGCATAAACGGGCACCGCCGCCAACAGTGTGACGGTCAATACACAGGCAATTGCATTCCGACTCCACATAGCCATCTCCCCTGCTTGGTCTTCTTCAGCTTTATCCTAGCAACACTGTGCATTTGCCGCATGTCCCATATTGGACACAAAACGTCCATTTTTCGGAGGATGAACTATATTACCTGGAGCCTGGAACAACACAGAACAACAGGAGCAGCGCTCCATGGGGAACCTGACAAGCAGCGTGCGCTTTCGACAGATTGTCGATCAGCTGTACGAGGGCATCGAGCACGATGACGCGATGTCCCGGGCTCTGGATCTTATAGGGCGGCAGGCGGGGATGTTGATATCGTCCTGCGAGAGATTCGATCTCGCGACCGGCCAGTTCAGCACCCTGGTGCATTCCGGAAATGAGCCCGGACACCCGGGATTCCGCTTGCTTGAGGACCGTGCCCGAGAGCTCAACCCCTATTACAAGCCCGAGGTGGTGACGGGCCTGGTCGGCGAGGCCCGGTTTGCCAGCGACGTGTTGCCCCAGTCGGTAGTACGGCATACCGCTTACTACTCCGAATATCTTGGCCCTCTCGGGGTAGGCGATATTGCCGGATACTTCTTCGAGACGGACCCCGGCGTGCTTTACTGTCTCAGTTTCCCGCGCGACGGGAGCGGTGTTTTTCCCGACCGTGACCGCACCCTGTTCAGGGAGCTGGCACCGCACATCTTCCGGGCTTTTTCCCTGCGACATCAGCTGCTGGCGGCTCGGGAAGAAAAAAGCATGCTGGAAAGCGTGCTGGAGCAAAACCGGCACGGCCTGCTGTTGCTGGACGACCGGGGGCAAGCCTTCTGGCGCAATTCCGCCGCGGACAGCTTGCTGGCGCGCAAGGATGGCCTGGACCTGTCCATGGGGTCGCTGACGCTGTGCCATACCGGTGAGAACCGGCAGTTTCAGCGCCTGCTGCGGCAGCAGCTGGCAGCCTGTTCCCTGGAAAGCCGCCTGCACCGGGCGTCCGCCTATCATATTTCACAAACGTCAGGGCTCACGCCCTATACCATCAGCCTGCATCCTCTCAACCGGGGTCAGGTTGGGGCGGCGTCCGGTCGCGGCAGACTCTGCGCCGTGGTGGTTGATCCTCTGCGCCAGCACGAAGTGACGGTGGGGCAGTTGATGAGACAGTACGATCTCACCCTGGCGGAAGCGAATGTGGCCGTTGGCGTGGGATCGGGTTTGGATCTTGAGGTGATTGCCGACCAGCAGCGACGGAAGGTGTCCACGACGCGCAATTTACTCAAGCGCGCGATGCGAAAAACCGATACCCACCGCCAGGCTGAACTTGGCGCGCGTATCTGGGCCCTGTCCCTGCCCGTCAACCTGCCCTGAGGCCGACGGTTCACCGGGCTGGTGGGGAGGTGAGTGCTGCTGCAATTCTCTTTCGACTGCACCATAATACCCGGTTCGTTGTAGAGCGCAGGTCCCCACTCCATGTCAAAACGGTTCAAGGTTCATTCCAGCTACTCCCCGGCCGGGGACCAGCCCAAGGCCATCCGCGAGCTGGTGGAGGGGATCAATGCGGGCCTGGCGTCGCAGATCCTGCTGGGCGTCACCGGGTCGGGCAAGACCTTCACCATGGCCCACGTAGTGGAGCAAATACAGCGCCCGACCATTGTCATGGCGCACAACAAGACCCTGGCCGCGCAGCTCTATGGCGAATTCAAGGAATTCTTCCCGGACAACGCGGTCGAGTACTTCGTCTCCTACTACGACTATTACCAGCCCGAGGCCTATGTTCCGTCCTCCGATACGTTCATCGAGAAAGACGCCTCGGTGAACGAGCACATCGAGCAGATGCGCCTGTCCGCGACCAAGGCCCTGCTTGAGCGGGAGGACTGTCTGGTGGTGGCAACGGTGTCCGCGATCTACGGGCTGGGTGACCCGAAGTCATATTTCAAGATGATCCTGCACCTGTCCCGTGGCGAGATGATCGACCAGCGCCAGGTGCTGCGGCATCTGGCGGACCTGCAGTATACCCGCAACGATGTCGACTTTCATCGCGGCACCTACCGGGTGCGGGGGGATGTGATCGACATTTTTCCGGCGGACTCCGAGCATGAGGCCGTGCGGATAGAGCTGTTCGACGAGGAAATCGAAAGTATCTACTTTTTCGACCCGCTGACCGGCGCGGTCGAACGCAAGGTGCCGCGGGTGACGATTTTCCCCAAGAGCCACTACGTGACGACGCGGGATGTCATGCTGGACGCGGTGATCCAGATCGAGGTGGAACTGGAGCAGCGGGTAAAGCAACTCAAGGACAACGACAAACTGGTGGAGGCCCAGCGCCTGCAGCAGCGCACCCGCTATGACCTGGAGATGATTCGTGAACTGGGCTACTGCAACGGCGTGGAGAACTACTCCCGCTATCTGTCCGGCCGCGGTCCCGGGGAACCGCCTCCGACGTTGTTCGAATATCTGCCGGACAATGCCCTGGTGATTATCGACGAATCCCACGCCACGGTTCCCCAGATCGGCGGCATGTACCGCGGCGATCGCTCGCGCAAGGAGACGCTGGTGGAGTACGGGTTTCGCCTGCCTTCCGCGCTGGACAACCGGCCGCTGCGGTTCGAGGAGTGGGAGCAGCTGGTGCCGCAGGCGCTGTTTGTGTCCGCGACACCTGGCCCCTATGAACTGGAACATGCGGGACGCACGGTAGAGCAGGTGGTGCGTCCCACCGGCCTCACCGACCCCGAGATTGAAGTCCGGCCCGCGAGCAGCCAGGTGGACGATCTGCTGCAGGAGATCCACAAGAATGTCGCCCTTGGTGAGCGGGTACTGGTGACGACCCTGACCAAGCGCATGTCGGAGGACCTCACCGAATATCTGGCGGAGCATGGGATCAAGGTGCGCTATCTGCACTCGGATATCGAGACGGTGGAACGGGTGGAGATCATTCGCGACCTGCGCCTGGGTGAGTTCGATGTGCTGGTGGGCATCAACCTGCTGCGGGAGGGCCTCGACATGCCGGAAGTATCGCTGGTCGCCATTCTGGACGCGGACAAGGAGGGCTTCCTGCGCTCGGATCGCTCCCTGATCCAGACCATCGGCAGGGCGGCCAGGAATCTGAATGGCCGCGCGATTCTCTATGCGGACAAGATCACCGGCTCCATGGAGCGGGCGATGGCGGAGACCGCCCGTCGGCGCGAGAAGCAGGTCGCCTACAACCTGGAGCACGGGATAACCCCGGTCGGCGTGTTCAAATCGGTGCAGGACATCATGGAAGGCGCCCGCCGCATGCCGACAAAGGCCAAGGCCAAGGGGCGCAAGGTGGCGGAGGAGTCTCTCGCCTACAGCACCGAGGTCGCCAGCCTCAGCCCCGCGGCCCTGGCCCGCAAGCTGCAGCAGATGGAGGCCAAGATGCAGGAACACGCCCGCAACCTGGAGTTTGAGCAGGCAGCGGCAATGCGCGACCAGCTGGCGCAGGTACGCCAGCTCGCGTTCCTCAGCTAGCCGCGGGCAGAACCAGGGTAAACACGGCGCCCTTGCCGTCATCACGATTTTCTGCCTGCACGCTGCCATGATGGTAGTCCGCGACCAGCTTGACGACATACAGCCCCAGTCCCAGGTGCACCGACTCGGCGGCGGTGCGCTGCCGCAGCGATACCATGGCCTCGAACAGGCGCCCCTGCATGTCGCCAGGCAGGGGCGGCCCCGTGTTGCTGACAGCCAGTGCCCAGCTCCGGTCCCTGGGTGTCAGGCTGACCACGATGTCGCTGCCAGTCGGTGCGAATGACGCGGCGTTGTCCACCAGTTTGTCCAGTGCCTGCACCAGCAGGTCAGCGGCGCCGCGGACAGGGGCGGGGCCGGGCGGGCAGTGGAGCACCAGCCTGTGGTCGGGATAGATGCCGCGATAGGCTGCGCACACTTCCTGCACCAGCGGCACCAGGTCCAGCACGATGTGCTCGCGCTGACCGATGCTTTCTTCCAGCCGGCTGGCTTCGGTCATGGCGTTGAGGATGTGACTGAGCCGCTCCAGCCCTTCCCGGGCTCGACTGACGTAGACGCTGTCTCCCGAATTGTCCTGAACGGAGCCGAGATTATCCAGCGAAGACTGGATCACGGCGATCGGGGTACGCAACTCATGTGACAGTTTGCGGCTCAGGGTGCGCAGGTATTCATTGTAATCATGCAGTTCATCCAGCAGGCGGGCATAGCTGCGGGACAGGTCGCCGATTTCGTCCCGGGCGCGGCTGCGGGGAAAGTGGGCCAGCTCCATGCCCTGACTGCCCAGCACCCGGTCGGCGGCGCGGCTCAGCTTGCGGATACGCCAGGACAGCAGGCTGGCGAAACCCAGCAGACCCAGTGCGGCAACACCCAGGACCAGCAGGCTGTAGCCCAGCAGGCGACTGAAGGCGCGGTCGGTCAGGGACAGATACTGTTCGCTACCTTGCTGTACGACCACGGTACCGATGACGGTGCCGCGTTCGCGTATCGGCGCAGCCACGGACAGGGTTCTGCGGCCCGGCGTATTGGTGCGGTACCAGCGCTGTTCGGGGTAACCCCTGAGCGCGCCGCTGATTTCCTCGCCGCTGACAGTGCCGGTAAGCGCCGGTTCCGGCTGGGTTTCCAGGGCCGGGTCCGCGAGTATCCGGCGGTAGAGTGCCCGCAACAGCCAGAAGGTTGTCGGTGCAGCGGCGTCGCCAGGGTCGGAGGTGGCGGCTACAGTAGTCAGCAGCCGGGCGTGCCGGTCGGTCACCAGCAGGCGCTGCCCGCCACCTGCGAAGCGGGCCAGCTGCGCCGCCAACTCAGCCGGCGGATAAATCAGCCACGGTGGTGCGGCCTGGAGCAGGGGGCCGGTGTTGCCCGCGGTGCGCCAGCCGCGACTGCGGTGGCTGGCGACATCAATCGCGTACAAACCCAGCCGCCCGCCGGTGAGGGCCAGGGGCAGGGCCAGTTCAATCGCGTAGCCCTCGGCGGTATCCTGCCAGTAGCCCCTGATCCGGGTCGCCTCCGCACCCGGATGACGTCTGCCTGCGTACTGCCCCGCCACGCTGCCCGGGGCCGGCGTGGCGATCACATATTCCTGGCGCCGGCCGTCCAGCCAGGTGACGAGCATTAGCCGGTCACCGTTGGGCTCTGGACTCAGGCCCGGGTCGTGGTAGGTGACGCTGTCATCCCTGATCTGCAACATCAGGTACAGGGTGCCCCCGCGGACACCCGCGCGGTAGTGTAGCGACGGCACCCGAATATCCAGATTTTCGAACGTGCCCTGGATCGCTTCCGGCCAGCCGTCTTCGTAGCCGTCCAACACCGGGTCCAGCTCGAGTGCCGGGGCATAGATCGACCCTTCAAGGTTATCCGCTGAACGCAGGCGCTCCGGGTGGGGGTAGAGTAACCGGGGCTGGTCCGACAGGCTGGCGGCGATGGCATCGGCGGTGGCGGCGAGAGCCCGTCCCTGACCTTCGCGCAGAGCGCCTTCCATCTCCCGCAGAAATTGGCATCCCGCCCAGGGCAGGGTCAACAATAGCAGGCTGACCATGATCAGCTGGCGACGCAGGCTCAAAGGTCAGTCACCGCGCCAGCGATAGCCCATGCCATAGGCCGTTTCGATCGCGCCGAAACCAGGGTCGAGGGTTTCAAACTTGCGCCGGACCCGTTTGATGTGCGAGGTGATGGTGTTGTCGTCAAGGACCACGTTGGCGCTCTCCATCAGTTGTTGCCGGTTCTTGACGTGGCCGGGGTGGCGGGCGAGGGTGTGCACCATCCAGAATTCGGTGACCGTCAGCGGCACGGGCTCCCCCTGCCAGTGTGCGGTCATCCGTTCCAGGTTCAGCGTCAGTGCCCCCTGGGCAATGATGTGCTCGCGCAGTTCCGGTTCCCGCAACGCCCGCATCCGGCGAAACAGGGCCACGATGCGGGCGAGCATGTGCGCCTGGCTGATGTCTTTGGTGAGGTAGTCATCCGCGCCCAGGCGCAGGCCGGAAATGATGTCCAGCTCGCTGTCCCGGGCGGTCAGGAAGACGATGGGCAGCTCCGGTGACTGGCTGCGCAGTTCGCGGCAGAGCTCAAACCCGCCCTCGATATCGTCCCCCAGGCCGACGTCAATGATGGCGAGATCCGGCAGCTGGCGCAGGAACGCAGCGCTGGCGCTCTGCCGGTCCCGGTGCACGGAGACCTGGAATCCCTGGCGCTGCAGGGCATCGCGGTAATTCGCTGCCAGCGCGGCTTCGTCTTCGACAATGGCAATATGGTGGGGCATGCAGACTGGTACCGGGGCCCGGAAAGCCGCCATGGTTCCAGAATCCCGGGATGCACTCAAGCTGCTGCCACAATTCGCCATGATTGCGCAGCACCCTGCCACACCAGCGCCACCGCATTGCCAGCCCCGAGCGCTTCAATACTCTCGTCTTCAATTGCGGGAGAGTAGCGTGAACACCACCAGATCCAGACTCAATTCCTTGCCCAGGCGGCGCCCGGTAGCGCCTGGCCTGTGGTTCTGTTTCCGGCTGTTGCCGGCACTGACGGTTTGCCTGCTGAGTTGCATACTGCTCAATGCCAGCGTGGCGCGGGCGGCAGATGATGTCCCGGGGGCAGGGGAACTAATGTTGCACAGCCCCGGTCTGCCGCCCGCGCCCGCGCTGATGCAACGCAGCGCGGTGCAGGTGAGCATCTCCGGCATGGTGGCGGTGGTTACTCTGGAGCAGAGTTTTCGCAACACCAGCGAGCAATGGGCGGAGGGTGTCTATACCTTTCCCTTGCCGGGGGAGGCCGCAGTGCGAGCATTGGAAATTCGAGTCGGTGAGCGGCGGATTGTGGGCGAGATCCGCGAGCGACATGAGGCCGAGGCGGTGTACACAGCGGCCCGGGATGCAGGCCGCAAGGCCAGCCTGGTGGCACAGCAGCGCCCCAATCTTTTCAGCAACCGCATTGCCAACCTTGCCCCTGGCGAGACCATCGCGGTCAAGCTGGAGTTTGTGCAGCCGGTGAATTACACAGCGGGGGTGTTCAGCCTGCGCCTGCCCATGACCCTGACGGCGCGCTATATCCCGGGCCGTCCACTTGGCGACAAGCCGGAGAGTACTGATCCCCTGCCGTTGCCCGACTATCTTGGGCGTTTCCTCTGGACAGACGAAGTGCCTGATGCGCCGCTGCTGGCAACCCTGCAGCACCCCCGGGCTGGCTCCGATGCCGCACCGCTGAATCCGCTGACCATTGCGGTTGAGCTTGACCCGGGAATGCCGCTGGCCCGGGTCGATAGCCCCTACCACGAGATGCGTCTGCGCCGGGACGGCAGCCGCTACCATCTGCAGCTGGCGCGGGGCAGTAGTGAAATGGATCGGGATTTTGTCCTCAGCTGGGAGCCGGCTACCGGCAGTCGACCGCAAGCTGCATTGTTCACGGAAAAGGTGGCCGGGGAGCATTACGGCCTGCTGCTGGTGGTGCCGCCCGCCCTGGCCGAAAACCTGGAAAACCGGGCGCGGGAACTGGTCTTTGTGGTCGACACCTCCGGCTCCATGGGCGGCGTCCCCATTCAGCAATTGCGGGAAAGTCTGGTCGCGGCGCTGGACGGACTGCGGCCCGGGGACAGCTTCAATATTATCGCTTTCGATCACAGTTACCGGACGCTGTTTGCCGATGCCATGCCGGTCGATCGACTGGCACTGAAGCGGGCGCGGATATTTATCAGTGAACTGCGCGCGGCCGGTGGTACCGAAATGCTGCCACCACTGCGGCGGGCACTGGCCTCCTCGCCTGCTGACGACAGCCGCGGCCGACTGCGCCAGGTGGTCTTCATGACCGACGGTGCAGTGGGCAATGAGCAGGCCATCATCGACACCATCGTCGCAGAGCTGGGTGACAGCCGTCTGTTTACACTGGGGCTGGGTTCCGCGCCCAATAGCTGGTTTCTGCGCAAGGCGGCGCAGCTTGGACGCGGCCGCCATCTGCGGATTGGCGACCATGCGGAGATCAGCGCCCGGGTAGGGCTCCTGCTGGAGTACCTGGCCGCCCCGATGCTGACAGATATCAGCGTGGAGTGGCCGCAGGCGGTGGCGGATGCCGGCGGTCCGGTTCCCGACCTCTACGCCGGTGCACCGTTGCTGCGGCTGGTGCGCTTCAATATGCCCCCGCAGCCCGGCGTGATCAGGGTTTCGGGCGAGCTTGCAGGGCTGCCCTGGCAGCAAGCGTTGGCTCTGGAAGCTGGCGACGAGGTCGCGGCCAGCGCGCCCGGCGTGGCCAGTCTGTGGGCGCGGGAGCGTATTGAGCAGATCCTCGACCAACGCTACCAGGGCCGGCATGAGGACAGCGTACGCGCTGAGGTGCTGGCGGTAGCGCTGCCCCATCGGCTGCTCAGCCCCTATACCAGTTTCGTCGCCGTCGAGCAGCAGGTGTCTCGTCCCCAGGGCATACCCCTGCGATCGGTTGCGGTGCCCGGCACCCGGCCGCGGGGCCAGAGCCCGCAGGCTTATGCCTACCCGCAAACGGCAACCACCGCCGCGGCCAAGCTGTTCCTGGCTTGCCTGCTGCTGTTCATCGCCCTGCTGTTCTGGGTCATGCGCGGCCCGGAGGCGGACCGTGTTCCCGATCAGCCTCGGTAGGCGGGTGCGCCACCTCGCGCTTGCGGGCCTGTTGCTGCTCGCGGGCTGGCAGTTGGCGGGCGCCGGCTGGATCCACGGCAAGGCGCTGCTGGCCCAGCAGCTGCTCGGCCGGGCCTGGCTGGAATCCGCTGCCACCGGTGTGGCTCAGAAGCCATGGCCCTGGGCCGACACCTGGCCGGTCGCCCGTTTGCGGGTGCCGGGTCTGCAAGTGGAGCAGTATGTGCTGGCGGGGACCAGCGGCCAGGCACTGGCCTTTGGGCCGGGGATGCACGAGGCGTTTGCCGGCGGTGCTCGCAACTGGACCGTGCTGGCCGGGCATCGCGACACTCATTTCGGGTTCCTCGGGGCACTCGTGCCCGGCGTGCGGCTATCCCTGGAGTTGCCAGATGGGGAGTTGCGGGATTACCAGGTGCAATCAAGCCGGGTGGTGGACAGTCGCGTTGAACGCCTGGACCCGCCACCGGTGGACAGACCGCACCTGCTGCTGGTTACCTGTTATCCCTTCGCCAGCGTGGCGGCAAACGGTCCGCTGCGCTTTGTGGTTGTGGCCCGGGCGGTCTATGGCTTCAGCAAGGCGACCAGTGCGTCGCCTGGGGCCACTCACGCCAGCGGGTCCAGCTTCGCGACCAGGTCCTCTTCATCCAGGGCGGTATAATCCTTGCTGACATGTACCGTCGCCAGCCTGGCAACGTGTTCGTTCAATTGCTGGTTCAAAAGGCCGAGGAAGTGCGGCGAAGCCACCAGGATCAGGTTGTCGTAGCGGTTCCTGGTACGCCCTTCATTCAGGTGTTGGGCCAGCTCCGCTGCGAAGCGCTCGTGCTCATAATCCTTGGGGTTGGTAGGCTCCGCGAAGGCTCCGCGATTGGCGCCCTCCATGCCCTGGGATGTGGTCTGGAAATGCCCGGGCCGGTCGGAACTGAGGTCTTCATTTTTCTCCCGACTCTGGGGATGGGTGAATTCCTCCAGCAGGTTGAGGGTGCGGGGGCGCGCCTGAGTGGCAAACAGCCGGGCGCGGCTGGCGTTGGCAACAAGTAGCCAGGTGCTCATGGACTCTCCTTCAGTGACTGCCTTCCCCCTGAACTATAGCGCACTCTGCCGAGTATCGCTGCCCCTGCCTCGCCCTCCCCACAGCCGCCTGGATCGTGTATGTTATGGCAAAAAAACGGGGGCGACGGGATGACCGAGGAGGAGCCTGCCGGCGCGCAGGCGCAGTGCCAGAACTGTCGGGCCAGCCTGCTGGGGCCCTATTGCCACCACTGTGGTCAGCCTGCCAAACCGGTGGTCCGGTTTTTCGGGACCCTGGTAGTAGAGTTCCTGCAGGAAACCATCAGCCTGGACTCCCGCGCCATGCGCACGCTGGTGGCGTTGCTGACGCGGCCGGGATTCCTCACCAACGCCTACCTGCGTGGCCGGCGCAAGCGTTTTGTGCCACCGCTACGCCTCTTCCTGTTCACCAGCCTGGTGTGCATTTTCGCGATCTGGCTGCTGAATGTCACCAGTGACCGGGATCTGGTGGTCGGTCCCGGCGGGGTGCTGACGCTGAACGGTGAGCTCAGTCCGGAGCAGCGCGAGCAGCTCGGAACGCGCATGGCCGACGAGCGGCTCGAGGAACTGGATCCGGCGCAGCGCGCCGAAATCGAAGAGCAGCTGGATCGCCTGGAAACGATACTCCAAAGCGGCGCGCGCGCGGCCGGCCGCGACACTGCCCAGCAGCCTTCGGCCGGTAATGACCCCGCCACCGCCGAAGCTGAACCTGCCGGGCCGGAGCCCCGGAGTTCAGGTGTCAACTTTACTGATGGAGAGCTGACCGTCGATGTGCCCTGGCTGTCGGAGACGAACAATCGACAACTGGAAGCCCGGCTGCGCAAGAGTATCGCCAAGATCAGCGAAGACCCGGACGATTTTCTCAGCGACCTGCTGGAAAACATCCCCCAGACCACCTTGCTACTGGTGCCGCTGTTGGCGCTGCTGATGAAGCTGGTCTATCCCTTCACCGGTCGCTATTACGTGGAACACCTTATTCACGCCCTGCACGGGCACGCCTTCCTGTTCCTGACGGTACTATTGCTGATCGGGCTGGATGTGGGGGACCGCCGATTATCGGTGGCCGCGAGCACGCCCCTGCAGTGGCTGGGCGAACTGCTGGGAATGGTCGAAGCCCTGTTGCTGCTCTGGGTGCCGATTTACTTTCTGCTGTCCCTGCGAGCGGTCTACGGGCAGTCCTGGGGCTTGACGGTGTGGAAGGGCTTCTGGCTCTGGCTCTGCTATTGCTTCCTCTTTTTCTTCGCCCTGGTCAGTCTGCTGCTGGTCAGCGTACTTGTCAGCTGAAGCGCCAGCTGTGCTATACTGCGCGCCCTGAATTTACCGGTTCGGGAAAACCACGAACCTCAGCCCCCGATCCCTGATTGCAGCTGACTCACGTGGCCTTTAGTAGGGGCCACCACTGACAAAAGGAAAGCGCATGCCCGCGATTACCCTGCCTGACGGCAGCCAGCGCCACTTTGACCAAGCCGTTTCCGTACACGATGTAGCCACTGCGATTGGCCCCGGCCTCGCCAAGGCCGCCCTGGCCGGCGTGGTCAACGGTCGCGAGGTGGATACCTCTCATGTCATTGAGCAGGATGCCAGCCTGGCCATCATCACCGAGCGCGACGAAGCTGGCCTGGAGGTCATCCGCCACTCCACCGCCCACCTGCTGGCGATGGCGGTGCAGGAACTGTTCCCCGGCACCCAGGTGACAATCGGCCCGGTGATTGAGGACGGCTTTTATTACGACTTCGCCAGTGGCCACCACTTCACTCCGGAAGACCTGGAAAAGATCGAGCAGCGCATGCAGCAGATCGTCGAGGATGACCTGCCGGTGGAACGTCTGGTAATGAGCCGCGAACGTGCTGTCGAGCTGTTCCGCAACATGGGCGAGCACTACAAGGTGCAGATTATCCAGGACTTGCCCGAGGGTGAAGAGCTCTCCCTCTACCAACAGGGTCCGTGGATGGACCTCTGCCGCGGCCCGCACGTGCCCAACACCGGCAAGCTCAAGGCCTTCAAGCTGACCAAGGTGGCCGGCGCCTACTGGCGTGGCGATTCCAGCAACGAGATGCTGCAGCGGATCTACGGTACCGCCTGGGCCAACAAGAAGCAGTTGCAGGAGTACCTGACCCGGATCGAAGAGGCGGAGAAGCGCGACCACCGCCGGATCGGCAAGAAGCTGGGGCTGTTCCATACCCAGGAAGAGGCGCCGGGCATGGTGTTCTGGCACCCGGACGGCTGGACCCTGTACCAGGTCATCGAGCAATACATGCGCCAGGCTCAGCGTGCCCATGGTTACCAGGAGATCCGCACCCCACAACTGGTGGACATGTCCCTGTGGGAGCGCTCCGGCCACGCCGACAAGTTCGGCGACGACATGTTCACACTGCAGTCCGAGGAGCGCCAGTTCGCGGTCAAGCCCATGAACTGCCCCTGCCACGTGCAGGTGTTCAACCAGGGCCTGAAGTCCTACCGGGAGCTGCCGCTGCGCCTGGCCGAATTCGGCAGCTGTCACCGCAACGAGCCCTCGGGCTCCCTGCACGGGATCATGCGGGTGCGTGGTTTTACCCAGGACGATGCACATATCTTCTGCACCGAAGACCAGATCCAGCCTGAAGTTGCCAGCTTCATCGACTTCCTGCACGCGGTGTATGCGGATTTCGGCTTCAGCGAAGTTATCTATCGGCTGTCGACGCGTCCGGCACAGCGGGTCGGTTCGGAGGCCGACTGGGACCGGGCCGAGCAGGCGCTGGCACAGGCTCTGGACGCCCATGGCCTGCCCTGGCAGGAACTGCCGGGGGAGGGCGCTTTCTACGGCCCGAAGATTGAGTTTTCCCTGAAAGACTGCATCGGCCGGGTCTGGCAGCTGGGTACGATGCAGGTGGACTTTTCCATGCCGGGCCGTCTCGGCGCCCAGTATGTGGCGGAAGACGGCTCGCGGCAGGTGCCGGTTATGCTGCACCGGGCCATCCTCGGCTCCTTTGAGCGTTTCATCGGAATTTTGATCGAACACTACGAGGGCGTGTTCCCCACCTGGCTGGCCCCGAACCAGGCAGTTGTGTTGAATATTACCGACAAACAGGCCGAATATGCCCGGATTGTGGAAGATTCCTTGAAAAACAAAGGCTTTCGGGTCCATTCGGACTTGAGAAATGAGAAAATCGGCTTTAAAATTCGCGAGCACACAATTCAGAAGGTTCCCTACCTGTTGGTGGTGGGGGATAAAGAGGTTGAAACACAGACTGTGGCCGTGAGGGCCCGTCGTGGCGAGGACCTGGGTTCATTGAGCCTGGACGCGCTGGCAGCGCTGCTCGCGGACGATGTGGCACGTCGCGGCCGTATTGCATTGGAGAATCAGCATTAAGAAAGATATCGGCAAGGGCGCCTCCAAGAAAGCCCTGATCAATGACCAGATTACGTCAGACCCGGTGCGCCTTATTGGCGCCGACGGTGAACAGGTAGGCATTGTGTCTTTGCGAGAGGCACTGGCGGCGGCGGAAGCGGCCACCATGGACCTCGTGTTGATAGCTGATTCAGAGCCCCCGGTCTGCAAGGTGATGGACTATGGGAAGCATGTGTTCGAGGCCAAGAAACAGAAGAATCTGCAGAAGAAGAAGCAGAAGCGGACACAAGTAAAGGAAATGAAGTTTCGTCCAGGGACGGAGGAAGGAGACTACCAGGTAAAACTACGCAACCTGGTGCGTTTTCTGGAGCAAGGCGATAAGGCCAAGGTCACGCTGCGGTTTCGCGGTCGTGAAATGGCTCACCAGGAAATCGGCATGGAGCTACTCAAGCGGGTAGAAGCTGATCTGGCCGAATTGGGCGGTGTCGAGCAATTTCCGAAAATGGAAGGGCGACAGTTGACTATGGTGATCGCACCAAGGAAGAAGAGCTAGGGCCCGTGAATGCCCTTTTTCTTCACTTTTAATTGATGCCAATGCGGAGTATCTGACGATGCCAAAAGCGAAAATTCACAGCGGGGCTGCCAAGCGTTTCAAGAAAACGGCTGGCGGTTACAAGCGCAAGAGCGCTTACAAAAGCCATATCCTGACCAAGATGACCACCAAGCGCAAGCGTCAACTGCGCGGGACCTCCATGGTCCACGCCAGTGACAAAGTGCACGTAGACCGCATGTTGCGGGCCTGCTGACGGTTATCATCCAGTATTAGGAGAAGACTATGCCCCGCGTAAAACGTGGTGTTACGGCTCATCGCCGTCACAAGAAAATCCTGAAACAGGCCAAGGGCTATTATGGCGCCCGCAGCCGTGTGTTTCGTGTAGCCAAGCAGGCTGTTACCAAGGCAGGCCAGTACGCCTACCGCGACCGCCGTCAGCGCAAGCGCCAGTTCCGGGCGCTGTGGATCACGCGTATCAACGCCCAGTCCCGCGCCAACGGCCTCAGCTATAGCCGCCTGATCAATGGCCTGAAGAAAGCCGAAATCGGCCTGGATCGACGCGTCCTCTCGGACCTGGCGGTGCATGACAAGCCGGCTTTTGCAGCGATAGTGGAGCAAGCGAAGGCCGCACTGGCCTGAGCCCACCCTGGCCGCGCTTCGGCGCGGATCGCTGGCTACATTTGCAAGACCACGAAAGGGAAAGGGCACTGCTCTTTCCCTTTTTTGTTTGGTTTTTGGTTGGGCAGTGAATTGTCGTCCGGGCAGGCGGTGGGGACCTGGCCGGACACGCCGCAAGTACGTCCGTGTAGGCTCGGCGGCGGCCGTCCATGGCCGCCGACGGTCCGGCCAGGCCCCCACCGCCCGCGCCGGACTACCTTCGGCGCGTTGAAGAGGCACCAAACAAGAATTTGCTGGGGGTGGTGGGTCTGGCACGAGGGTAGTGGCAGTGGCTTGTATGGCCGACCAGTGGCGGATGTGGCACTGAAGGGAGCCTCGAGGGGGCAGGGTGGGGGTTTCGGGACCGTTGAGCGCATGGATGCGCGATACGAGCCTACATGGACGTATTCACGGCGCGCCCCGAAACCCCCACCCGGGTGGGGGTTTCGGGACCGTTGAGCGCATGGATGCGCGATACGAGCCTACATGGACGTATTCACGGCGAGTCCCGAAACCCCCACCCTGGTCGCTCGAGGCGGCGTAAGAACGAAGAATCCAGCTCGCACGGACTCGGGACTATATTATCCCCGTCCACCAGGACATTGACAGCGGAATCGAACAGATGGAAAACCTGAAACCCCTCGCCGAGGAAGCCAAGGCCGCGATTGCCGCCGCCAACGACAGCGCCACGCTGGAACAGCTGCGGGTCGATTTCCTGGGCAAGAAAGGCCGTGTCACCGAGCTGCTCAAGGGCCTGGGCAAACTGTCGGCCGAGGAGCGCCCGGCAGCGGGTGCGCTGATCAACGTGGCCAAGCAGGAGCTGCAGGACCAGATTGCCGAGCGCAAGGCGGTGCTGGAAGCGGCGGCGGTCACCGAGAAGCTGGCGCGGGAGACGCTTGACGTTACCCTGCCGGGGCGCGGCCAGAGCACTGGCGGCATCCACCCCGTGACCCGTACCATCGAGCGCATGGAGGATTTCTTCGGCGCGGTGGGCTTTGAGGTGGTGGAGGGTCCGGAGATCGAGGATGACTACCACAACTTCGAGGCCCTCAACATTCCCGCCCACCACCCGGCGCGGGCCATGCACGACACCTTCTATGTCGACCCGACCACGGTGCTGCGAACCCACACCTCGCCGGTACAGGTGCGGGTGATGGAGAACAACCAGCCGCCGCTGCGGGTGATCTGTCCGGGGCGGGTGTACCGTTGCGACTCGGACCTGACCCACACGCCCATGTTCCACCAGGTCGAAGGCCTGTTGGTGGACGAGCGTTCCAGCTTTGCTGACCTGAAGGGCCTGATTGAGGATTTCCTGCGGGTGTTCTTCGAGAAGGATCTGGAGGTGCGGTTCCGGCCCTCCTATTTCCCCTTCACCGAACCCTCCGCGGAAGTGGACATCCAGTGCGTGAACTGCGGTGGCTCGGGTTGCCGCGTGTGCAGCCAGACCGGCTGGCTGGAAGTCATGGGCTGCGGCATGGTGCATCCGCGGGTGTTGGAGACGTCGGGCATAGATGCGGAGCGCTACACCGGCTTTGCCTTCGGCATGGGGGTGGAGCGGCTGGCGATGCTGCGCTATGGCGTCAACGACCTGCGCCTGTTTTTTGAAAATGACCTGCGCTTCCTCGAGCAGTTCTAGTAGACCACGGAGACAGATCAGTGAAAATCAGCGAACAATGGCTGCGCGAGTGGGTTAATCCGCCGCTGTCCAGCGACGAACTGGCCCACCAGCTCACCATGGCCGGCCTGGAAGTGGATGCCCTGGAGCCGGTGGCCGGCACCTTCAGCGGTGTGGTGGTAGCGGAAATCACCCACGCCGAACAGCACCCGGATGCGGACAAGCTGCGCGTCTGTACGGTCAACATGGGCGCAGATACAGTGCAGATTGTCTGCGGCGCGCCCAACGCCCGGGTGGGGTTGAAAGCACCTTTGGCCCGGGTCGGCGCGGTACTGCCGGGGGACTTCAAAATCAAGAAAGCGAAGCTGCGCGGCGTCGAGTCCCAGGGCATGCTTTGCGCAGAGGCCGAATTGGGCCTTTCCGACGCCAGTGAAGGTTTGATGGCGCTGCCGGCGGATGCTCCCGTGGGAACCGATCTGCGCGACTACCTGCAGTTGGATGACCACCTGATTGAAATCGGCCTCACCCCGAACCGGGCCGACTGCCTGGGCATCGCCGGCATTGCCCGCGAGGTCGGCCTGCTGAACGGCCTGCCGGTGAACGAGGTCAGCTGCGAACCGGTGGCCGCCGCGGTCGAGGACACCTTCCAGGTGCAGTTGGAGGCGCCGGAGCGCTGCCCGCGCTATGTCGGCCGGGTCATCCGGAATATCGATATTTCGCGCCCGTCACCCCTGTGGCTACAGGAAAAACTGCGCCGCTGCGGCCTGCGCAGCATCGATGCGGTGGTGGACGTCACCAACTATATCCTGCTCGAACTGGGCCAGCCCATGCATGCGTTCGATCTGGATCGGCTGCAGGGCGGCATCGTGGTGCGTACCGCGCAGGCGGGCGAGAGCCTGCCACTGCTGGATGGCCAGACTGCCGAATTGCGCGACGACACGCTCGTGATTGCCGACCATGGCGGTCCGGTGGCGATGGCCGGAATCATGGGCGGTGAGCCGACTGCGGTGGGCGAGGGCACAAGCCACCTGTTCCTGGAATCGGCGTTCTTTGCCCCAGGGCCCCTGGCGGGGCAGGCTCGCAGCTATGGCCTGCACACGGATTCCTCCCACCGTTTCGAGCGCGGTGTGGATTTCCGGCTGCAACGCAGCGCCCTGGAACGCGCCACCCGTCTGTTGCTGGATATCGTAGGCGGCGAGCCCGGTCCGGTGATCGAGGCCGTAGCTGAGGCGCAACTGCCCGTGCGCCCGGACGTGGCGCTGCGTCGCGCGCGCATTCCCCGTCTGCTGGGCTTCGAGCTGGCGGATGCGGATGTCGAGCGGATCCTGACCGGGCTCGGCCTCGGGGTGACCGCAACCGCCGAAGGCTGGCTCTGCAGTGTCCCCAGTTGGCGTTTCGATATCAGTATCGAGGCCGACCTGCTGGAAGAGCTGGCGCGGGTGTATGGCTATAACCGCCTGCCGGTCAGCCATATCCAGGCCGCTCTCGTCATCCCCCCGAAACCCGAGTCGCGCCTGTCCCTGCGCAGTTTGCGTCGCCACCTCTGTGCCCGCGGCTACCGGGAAGCGATCACCTACAGCTTTGTCGATCCCAGGCTGCAGCAGTTGTTCGACCCGGCGGTGGACCCTGTTGCCCTGGAGAACCCGATCTCCGCGGAGATGGCGGTGATGCGCAGCAGCCTGTTGCCCGGCCTGGCCAGCGCGGTCCAGCGCAGCGCCCATCGCCAGCAGAGCCGTGTGCGCCTGTTCGAGACCGGTCTGCGCTTTATTCCGGGCGCCCCGGGAGCGGGCCTGGCGGGGCTGCGACAGGTGCCCACCCTGGCGATGATGATCAGTGGCCAGCGCTTTGCGGAGTCCTGGTCAGTGGCGTCCGCGGCCGCTGATTTCTACGATCTCAAGGGCGATCTTGAAAGCCTGCTGGGGCTCGGGCGCTGCCAGGGCGAGTTTGCCTTCCGCGCGGCCGAGCACCCCGCCCTGCACCCGGGCCAGACTGCTGAAATAACCCGAACGGGGCAGGTGGTGGGCCGGATCGGCGCTCTGCACCCGGCGGTGCTCGCGGCGCTGGACATCAATGGTCCGGTGCTGGCCTGCGAAATGGACCTGGATGCCCTGCTGGAAGGCGAGCTGCCTGCGTTTGGCGAATTGTCGCGCTTCCCCGAGGTTCGCCGGGATTTGTCGGTGTTGGTGGACAAATCCGTGCCTGCAGCTACCCTGATGCAGAATGTCACCGCAGCGGCGGGAGCTTACCTGCGTGAGTTAAGGTTGTTTGATGTCTATGAAGGGAAAGGCATTGATCCTAAAAGAAAAAGTCTTGCATTTGGTTTGACTTTCCGGGATCAATCACGCACTCTAAGTGACGAAGTGGTGAACCAGGCCATGGATCAAGTGATTGATTCCTTGGAAAAAAACTATAACGCTGAGCTCAGGAACCAGGCACTGTAGATACGATGGCTGCTCTCACAAAATCCGAAATGGCCGAGCGCCTGTTTGAAGAGCTCGGGCTCAACAAACGGGAAGCCAAGGAGATTGTTGAGCTATTCTTCGAGGAGATTCGCGCCAGCCTGGAGGGCAACGAGCAGGTCAAGCTGTCCGGTTTCGGCAATTTTGACCTGCGCGACAAGAGCCAGCGTCCCGGTCGCAATCCCAAGACCGGGGAGGAAATTCCAATTTCTGCACGTCGGGTGGTCACGTTTCGCCCGGGGCAAAAGCTGAAAGCACGGGTAGAAGAATATGTTGGAACCGAGTCACAATAACGAGTTGCCGGCGATCCCGGGCAAGCGCTACTTCACCATCGGCGAGGTCAGTGAGCTGTGTGCGGTCAAGCCGCACGTTCTTCGCTACTGGGAGCAGGAATTTCCCCAGCTGAAGCCGGTCAAGCGGCGCGGCAATCGCCGCTACTACCAGCGCGAAGATGTCCTCACCATTCGCCAGATCCGCACCCTGCTGTACGACCAGGGCTACACCATCGGCGGCGCCCGCCAGCGCATGACCACGGAAGAGCCCGATCCCCTGCAGTTGGACATACAGGCCGTGCTCAAGGAAACCATCGAAGAGCTTGAGGACGTGCTGAAGGTACTGGCCCCGGTTAAATAGAGTTTGTCTTCAGGGCCCCATTCAGTATAATGCCGGCCTCGCGACAAGCGACTTCTCGGGGCGTAGCGCAGCCTGGTAGCGCACCACACTGGGGGTGTGGTGGTCGCAGGTTCAAATCCTGCCGTCCCGACCAAATACCTCTCCAGCAACATCCGTTAATATTTCTAAAGCCCTGTTCTCAGGGCTTTTTTTTGCTTTATTGTCTATACTCAGTCCGTAAGCGTCCATTAATAACCGGGGGCATACCCCCAAAAGTGGGGGTACATACGGGGGTATATCGCGTACCCCCGGAGCGCGTACCCCCAAATTGGATACCCCCAGGGGAAGGAGCGCGGCATGGGAAAGCTGACTGCAACCGAGGTGAAACAGGCCAAAGCAGGTGACAAGGACCGCAAGCTGGCGGACGGGGGTGGACTGTTCCTCCTGGTGACCAACGCCGGAGGTAAACGCTGGCGCTACAAGTACCGCATTGCCGGTAAAGAGAAACTGTTGGCGCTGGGCACCTATCCTGACGTTAGCTTGGCGGATGCCCGGAAACGGCACCAGGCGGCCCGTGACAGGCTGGCCCAGGGTATCGACCCTGGCGAGGTGCGTAAGGTCGAGAAACTGACCAAGCACCAAGCGGCAGCGGATAGCTTCGAGGCCGTGGCCCGGGAGTGGTTCAACCAGATTATGCCCGGCAAGTCCGAAAGCTACAGTGTGCGCACCCGCCGCATAATGGAAAAGGACCTATTCCCACACCTTGGCAATCGTCCTATCGCGGGCATTACCGCACCGGAACTGCTGGCAGTCCTGCGCCGTATCGAGGCCCGGGGAGCCAACGACATAGCCCACCGCGCCAAGCAAACCTCCGGGCAAGTGTTCCGCTATGCCGTCGCCACCGGGCGCGCTGAGCGGGACCCCTCTGGCGACCTCAAGGGCGCATTGAAGCCCAAGCGCACAAAGCACCATGCCGCCATTATCGACCCGCCCGGGGTAGGCCGCCTGATGGTGGCTATTGATGGGTTTCAGGGTACGCCGGTGGTCAAGGCTGCACTGCAACTGTCTGCCCTGCTGTTCCAACGCCCGGGAGAGATACGGGCTATGGAGTGGGGGGAAATCGACTGGGACGCTGAACGCTGGGAGCTACCCGCTGACAAGATGAAGATGCGGCAACCCCATGTTGTTCCCCTATGCCGGCAGGCTCTGGAAATATTGCGTGAACTGCACCGTCTGACTGGCCGGGGCCGGTACGTATTCCCCAGCGCCCGTGGCGGCAGTCGGCAGCTATCTGAAAATGGTGTGCGCACCGCCCTGCGGACAATGGGCTACGACAACGACGCCATGACCCCGCATGGTTTCCGGGCGATGGCCCGCACCCTGCTCGATGAGGTGTTGGGGTATCGGGTGGACTGGATCGAACACCAGTTAGCCCACGCCGTAAAGGATGCCAATGGAAGAGCCTACAACCGGACCAGTCACCTTGAGGGCCGGGCAGAGATGATGCAGGGTTGGGCGGACTACCTGGACAACGTGAAGGTACAAGCTCAGTCCGGTAATGTGGTAGTGGGGCAGTTTCGCAAGTAGTCGAATTGCAGCGCCTAGGATGGCCCCCGAAAAGCCGCGACCCTGGCGGCCTGGCGCTGCAACCTTCACCTAGGGATGCACTGAGGGATGTGCGCTATGCCCAAGAATCCGCTGAGCTGGTACCGCTTTGAACCAAGCCTGTTGGCGAAAGAGCGTGAGGAACTGCGCGCGTTGGGGGAAGACACGCTAGCTGACACAGTTATGGACCACAATGGATACGAAGTGGAGAGCGCCGCAGCCTTGATAGAAGTCGGCGCCGTTGAGCCGAATGTCTTTTGTTCATCAGACTGGCTGGCTGAGATACAAGAACGGTTTAGGAGTCCCGAGGACACGCCCACCATATTAGCGTTGATGGCAGAGGCGACGCCCTGGCTGGGGTACTCGGAGCTACCAACAATCGAGCCACTTCCAGAATCCAACTTTTCCCAATGTTGCCCATTCGAGGTACTGCAGGGGTTAGAGCGGGAGTGGACAGCACTGCGCGGAGAGACGGCAAAGAGGGAGCGCGAGTCCGACAATGAGATTCCCAACTTTAAGAACCTCACTACCGTGCATGCTTATCTGGATAGCGTAATAGGATACGGCAGATACCCGACGCCAGAAATACTATTGGCCATCGCCAAAGCCTTTGAATTGTACTTGATCGCCGGCGGCGCGCTCACACTGGAACAAGTTTTCTTCGGGCCTGCTGTTCAACGTGCCGGCAACTTCGCAAAACGCTCAAGACGAGAGCAACGTTTTCTATTTTTCCACGATACGGTAAGACGAGAGCGCGGATTGTTCGAGGTAACCGGAAAGCCGTTCTCATTGGAAGCACTGGCCACCGTATTTTTGCGACAAGAGCGCGAAATGGCTGGTAAGGGACATACCGATCCTGAGACTTTTCTGCGGGGCTATCGTGACTGGAAAACGAAACACCCCGACCTCGCGGACGAATAACCCACTTATTCTTCCTCGCCCCCTGTAATGGGGTACTAGTACATTGCCATGTAAAGCCGCATGCGTCCAAAGATGTGCGGGCGAATGCCCCCCTCTGCAAATAGGTGTGAACATGGCACAACAACTAAATACCTTCACCACAAAGTGCCCGCTCTACCATCCGTGATAATTATTTGGGGAAGTCCCCAATTAAAAAGAAAAACAGCTTTTCCATGCCCGCCGATTTGTTGGATCATTGCGGACATTGTTGGATGTAAGGAGTGAACTACAGAGTTAACAGCGAGTAAAGAAGTGCGGGGAGGCAACAGCTCAGACGCCAATCAAACCTGTTGCCCCCCCTATCCCTAGCAGGGGTCCGTCATTTTGATACGGCTGGCCCCCATATTGCAACATGGAGCCAGATATGACAGATGCAGCATCAGCTAGAAACCCTCACGGCAGACTTATGCGGCTACCCGAAGTCAAAGCCAAGTCCGGGTTAGGTAGCAGCTCAATTTATGCCGGGGTAGCTGACAAAACCTTCCCAGCGCCAATAAAAATCGGCCCTCGGGCATCAGCTTGGTTAGAGTCAGAGATTGATGCCTGGATTGCAGCCCGAGTCGCTGAGCGTGACGGAGGCCAGTCCGCATGAATTACTTTTATCACTACACTACCGGCGAAAAGCTACCCCTTATTCTCGAAGCTGGCTACCTGAAGCCATCCGCCGCTGGCGGCAGCCCAGGAGAGCAACCCCTGTTGTGGCTATCCAGGGCGAGGGACTATGAACCTACCGCTTTGAAGCTTTTGCAACTACCTGGCGGGCGAGCGCGGCTATTGTCTCAGGTCGAGCAGCGAGAAGTTGTGGGTAACGTCCGCTTCCGGCTGAAGGCTGATACCGTCGACCTACTGCCCTGGCGCGACGCTTGCCGTGCGGCTGGGATCTGTAGGCGTGAACGCCAACATATGGAGCGAGCCGGCAAGGCTGAAGGCGCCAAGCATACAAACTGGTTTGCAGTGGCCAAGACTATGCCCGTGACCATGTTCGACATCGAGGTTGAAACCGTCCACGGGTGGGAGGCAATGGATGAGGTGATCGAGCTGGAGGGTGCCGTATGAATTTAAAAGCGGGCGCCCCGGCACAGGGCGCCAACCAATACAGCCAAGGTCATTTTACCACCACTACTGATCCCGTGCGCGCCTTTGCTGGCGCCATAGCCCAGAACATGGGCGCCACCGTGGACCCGATACCAGACAGCAAAATATACCGGTTCGACTGCCCGGACGGCAAGCGAGGCAACCGCGCCTGTTGGTACGTTCTGTACTTGGATATTAGGCCCGCCGGGGCGTACGGCAACTGGCGGACGGGCGCCACCTTCACTTGGCGGCAGGATTTACGGCAACAACTGGACCCGGCAGAGCAGGCCCGCATACAGGCGTCCTTCCGTGCCGCCAGAGCACAACGGGACCAGGAGCGTATCGACGCACACCAGAAAACTGCGGAGCGCGCCAGCGCCTTGTGGCGTGACGGCAGGCGAGCCACTGTCGATCACCCCTATCTAGTCTCAAAACGAATTCCAGCCCTATGCCTGCGGCAGCGCGGGGATGTGTTGCTGGTGTCGATGCGCACCGTGGCCGGGGAGCTGGTGAATATCCAGCGAATCCACCCAGACGGCAGCAAGCGGTTCCTGAAGGGCGGCAGAATCACCGGATGCTTTGCCCTGTTCGGGCGGGAGCTGCCGGAGGCGGGTGAGCTTTACATTGCCGAGGGCTGGGCAACGGCAGCCACCATTGCCACCACCCTGCGGTTGCCCGTGGTCGCCGCAATGAACGCTGGCAACCTTAAATCAGTAGCCCAGGTTATCCGGGCAGTCCGTCCGCGCCTGGCGCTGGTGGTCGCTGCTGACAACGATCACAAGACGCCCGGCAACCCCGGTATGACGGCAGGCGCTGAGGCCGCCCGGCTGGTGCAAGGTTCGTTGACATGGCCTAGCTGCTGCATGGCGCCGGACTGCACCTGCACTGACTTCAACGATACAGCGCATTGTGGGAGGGCGCCGCGATGACTACGGCCAACCTCGCTACTGATATGCAGCCAAAGCAATTACCGCCTGACACAACTTCTACTGTTGCCGAAGCAGGTGTTACAAGTGTTACAAGTGTTACAACCAGCAATGACGCGCCTCTAGCCGTAACACCAGCGAGTGAAACAGGTGTTACAGGTGTTACAACACCACCGGATGAAAGCGCCCGGCCATGCTTCCGGGCATTCAATGACTGGACCGATGGCGAGTCCCGTCGGTATCGGCCTGGTGTCTGGTGGTTCACGATGAAGGAGTCGGGCGGCACCAGCACTCTGGTGGATACATGGGTATGCGGCCCGCTGGTCGTTGACGCGGTTACGCACGATGACCAAAACAACAACTTCGGGCGCCTGCTGCGCTTCAAGCCCACCACCGGACCTTGGCGTCAATGGGCTATGCCCATGGAGCTGTTAGCAGGCGATGGGCGAGAGCTGCGGGCGGAGCTGTTGAAGATGGGGTTAGAGCTTGATCCCCAGGTCCGGGCATACCTAACTCAGTATCTTACAGCCACCACCCCAAAAGTGCGGATGCAGTGCGCCACTCAGGTTGGTTGGTCGGGTGAATCGTTTGTATTGCCCGATGTAGTCATCGGCCCGGACGCCGCTAGAGTGGTATTCCAGTCGGGCGAGCACCAGGCAGACGAATACACCACCGCTGGGACGCTGGACGGGTGGCGGGAGTCCGTGGCGGCCCTGGCCGGGGGCAACCCGCTGTTGTTGTTGGCGCTATCTGCCGCCTTCGCTGGCCCCCTGCTGAGACGCTGCAACGCTGAGTCGGGCGGGCTGCACCTGGTAGGGGATAGCAGCACCGGCAAGACTGCTGCAATCGAGGCAGCCTGTTCTGTTTGGGGTGGCCCCACCTTCAAGCGTAGTTGGCGAGCCACTTCTAACGGCATGGAGGGTGCCGCCGCCATACTGAATGACGGCCTGCTGGCGCTGGATGAAATCAGCGAGTGCGACCCCAGAGAGGTGGGCGCTATCGTCTACGCCCTAGGTAATGGGCAGGGCAAGCAGAGAGCCAGCCGGAGCGGCAGCGCGCGTGCCATCAAACGCTGGCGCTGTCTGATTCTCTCGAACGGGGAGCGGACGATAGCCACCGCCATGCAGGAGGGCGGCCACAAGGCAAAGGCCGGGCAAGGTGTCCGGCTGCTGGATATTCCCACCAGCCGCACCTATGGCGCATGGGACACCCTGCACGGGCACACTAGCGGGGCTGCGCTATCGGATGCCCTAAAGACTGCTGCCGCAAAGCACTACGGCCATGCAGGCCGGGCTTTTCTGGATCGCCTGACGCGCGACAAGCGCGACTTTGCCGCCTATTTGGAGCAATTCAAGGAAGCGCCCGGCTTCACTGTTGAGGACGGACAACAACGTCGAGGTGCCGCAAGGCTGGCTTTGATTGCCCTGGCGGGCGAGTTGGCGACTGAGTACGGCATTACAGGTTGGGCAGAGGATGAGGCTACCGCCGCCGCTGTGGATGCTCTGGCGCGATGGCAGGAGGCGCGAGGTTGCGGCCCGTCCGAGCGCGGGCAGATAATGGCTCAGATGGCAGAGTTCATCGAGCGTCACGGGGATGGACGCTTTTCCGATGCAGATGGTGCTGACAACCGAGCCGTTCAAAACCGCGCCGGCTGGTGGCGGGATACAGACAAGGGGCGCCGGTATCTGTTCAACACTGCCGCGATGCGCGAGGCCGTGGCTAGCTTCGACTTCAAGCGGGCCCTAGAGACATTGCAGAGTGTCGGTGCCCTGGCTGAAGGTGCGGACGGCAAAAGCTCCAGGCCGCACCGTGTAGGCGGCCAAGTATTGCGCCTTTACGAAATCAACCCGGCCCGGCTTGGGGGTGAGTAATGGCGCTGGATGATGTGTTGGCCCGGCTTCGGTCGGGCGAGCTTGTAACACCTGTAACACCATCGCGATGGGCAGGTGTTACGCCGAAACCCGTGCCAGCACTGGCTGTAACACTTGTTACACCTGTAACACCAGAAAGAACGATAGCCAAGTCAGATGAAGGTGCCGCCGCCCCCATCACCCGTGAACACCTTGTTGGTCTCGGGTTGCAGGTGCTGCCGGAAGATGTGGCTTTTCTGAGTTGGCACCTGCCAAGAGCCACCACCGCGCGGAACGAGGCCCTGCGGGAGTACATAGCCCAGTGGATAGTGGCAATGGACGCGGAACCAGCACAGCACCGGAAAGGCAACGCCGGACGGAGGGCAGCCAACACTTGGCTGCGGACATTATGAAGACTACGCGCCCGAGAGGTTTCGTTGACTGGTCGCCGCACAAGGGCACCAGGGAGCTATTGGAACAGATCAACGCGATTCTGTGGCAGTACCGTAATGTCCTGCCGCTGACCATCCGCCAGATATTCTACCGGCTGGTCGTTGAATACTTTTACGAAAAGACCGAGCGAGGGTATGAGCGGCTATGTGAGACATTGAACCGCGCCCGCCGCGCTCGCCTGCTGGAAATGGACGTTATCCGCGATGACGGTTTTTACCTGACATCGATCCCGACATACAGCAACGCCGATGAAGTGATTGATGTGTATTTACGCCATGCCGGTAATTTGAATGTTGACCGGCAGGCTGGGCAGGCTTCGAGGTTGATTGTCTGGTGCGAGGCGCAGGGCATGAAGCCCATGTTAGAGGGCGTGACAGTCAACTATGGCGTCCCTGTTGCGAGTAGCGGGGGCTTTGACTCCACGACCACCAAACACAACATGGCCAACGTCTTCGCCGCCCAGATGCACACCGAGGTATTGCATGTTGGGGATTACGACCCGTCTGGCGTGCATATGTTTTCGTCTCTCCAGGAGGACGTACAAGCGTTCATTGACGACCTTAGTGGAGATGTCACGTTTACCCGACTGGCCGTAACTCCCGACCAGCGTGATCAATACGATCTGCCTACCGCGCCACCAAAGAAGACGGACCGCAGGAGCTTCAATGATACCTCGACTGTTCAATGCGAAGCCCTGCCGCCTGACGTCCTCCTGGAGATCGTGGAGTTCGCCATTAATCTGCGGATCGACCCTGACATCCGAAGCCATACTTTAAAGGCTGAGGAAGAATTGCGCCGTGATCTACTGCGGCGGCTGAAGGGGATTACAGAGTGAGTCTAGCAACACTGACTTACATGCAGGCCCGTGGTCGGCAGGCCCTGCGGATGAACCACCACCCCCACCAGAGGCGGAAATTTACGGCAAACCGCGACTCCGCGCCC
>NZ_JAUTDR010000012.1 GCF_030649675.1 Haliea sp. E1-2-M8
GGGGAAACAGGGTGGGGAAACAAGGTATTAGCAGCAAATAGATTTGGCTGGTTTCTATAGCACATGAGTTGCCCGTTTTTGGCCGAAAGTACGCTAACGCTGGTGATGCGAGGCGCTGGAAGAAAGGGGCTATCCGGGCAGAGAGCCCAAAAAATTCCCCCTGTTCTGTACCGGCTGCCTGGGGCTCGTCGAAACGACCTTTCCCGATTAGCCGTTTTCGGTCCGTAGTCCCAGATGAACCTCCTCCAGTTTCTGAAAGATTCCTTCGATTAAGTTGTCCTGCCCCACGAACAGCCCGTCTGGGCCGCCGTCGTGGAGGTTGCTGAATGGGGGTTCGTACAGGGCTTCTGGGCCCATCACTCCCCGCGCTGTCAGCTGGTGAATGATCAGCTTTACAAAACGGATCTGGTCACTAGTGAGACTGCGGTCAGTGAGGAACAGGGAGAAGGCGGACTGGGCAGTGCTTCGATCCATGCCGACCCATTGAGTTATATAGAATAGTGGGGATGGGTCAGGGAGCTCATGGCATGACCTGCACAGTGTCCTCGAGTAGCTGGGGAATGGACGTTACGGAACGGTGGCCGCCGGCAGCACGCGTTTCAGAATGTCGGCAAGTGTGACAACGCCACTCATGCGACCTTCGCTCATGACTACCGCAAGTTGCACGCTGGATTTTCGCATGCGGGCGAGCGCCTCGTAGACCGGAATTTTGGCGTCGAGTACAAAAACTTTCCGCGCTATCTCATGGGCGGGCCGATCAGCTGGCTCCAGCAGGGTATCGCGTACGTGAACCACTGCGGGCTTGATGCCATTGGCGCCGAGTACCAGGATACGCAGGTGGCCCGACTGGATTGCGGCGACGCGAATATCTGCTACTGTTGCGCCCCGCACAACGTGCACCGGCGTTTCACCCTCGGTAATCAAGGATTCCAGGGGCAGCGAGCCCAGATCGATCAAGCCCGAGAGCTGCTGCTGCATCTGGGGTTTGAGCGTGCCGACCTTACCCGAGTGTTCAACGAGCTGCCGGATGGTGTTGATGTCCTGCCCGCCAACGGCGGCGCTCTCAACGGGCTCTACCCCCGAAGCCTTCACCAGCCGGTTGGCGATCCGATTCACCCAACTGAGCAGCGAGCGCAGAGGCCAGATGTACCCCCTGGAAATGATACCAATTGCCAGAGCGGACTTTTCCGGGTGCGCGATAGCCCAGGATTTTGGCGCCATCTCGCCGACAACCAGGTGCAGGAAGGTAACAACGAAGAGCGCAAGTCCGAACGCCGCTCCGCCGGCAGCCCAATCCGGTAAGCCCCACGCCAGCAATATGGGGCCAAGCCAGTAATCGACCGCAGGCTTCGTCACCGCACCGAGGGCGAAGGTACAGAAGGTGATGCCCAACTGAGCTCCGGCAAGCATCAAGGTCAAATCATTCATACCGCGCAGCGCGGCTCGAGCAGAAGGGCTGTTCTCCGCCAATTCCTCCAGGCGGTGACGGCGAGCACCGAGCAAAGCGAATTCAATGATGACAAAGAAGCCGCTCAGGGCGATGAGCGTGATGGTCACCAGCGTGACAGTCAACGGATCGTTCATCGGTCTTCCTCGGGCACTGGCACATCAACCAGCCGCACACGGACTTCGGTTGGAACGTGCCGCTCAATGCGCAGGACAGCAACAACGAGCCGGCGGCGCATTGGGTCCTCGGAAGCCAGTTCGGCAGCTTCGACAGGCAGATCAACGTTTACAATGTCACCCTCCGCCGGCAGCGCTCCGAGCTCCGCGATGAGCATGCCGGCCATGGTCTCGACATCGCCGCGCGGCAGACGATGGCCGATGGCCCGCTCAACCTCGTCAAGATGCACATCGCCCTCCATGATCCAGGTGTCCTCGCCTTCAGGTACAACGGCCTCGCTGATTTCATCATCGTGCTCGTCAGTTATCTCGCCTACGATTTCCATGGCAAGATCCTCAATGGTAAGCACGCCGGCGAAACCACCGTATTCATCAATGATGCAGGCGAGGTGGTTCGTCGACTGCACCAATTGGGCGAGGGCGTCCGGTAGTCGCATCAGCGTGGGTAACACCATGGGGGGCCTCATCACCGAGGCGACAGTCTGATCCGCGTCTCCGGAAGCGAGGTGCGCGAGTACGTCCGCGAGGTGCACAACGCCCACCGGGGCGTCGTCGTCATCGATTACGGGGTAGCGGGTGTGAGCGCGTGCCATGAGACCACGCAATTCCTCGAGCGTTGTCTCAGGGTCCACCCAGTCGACCTGTGATCGCGGCACCATCGCGTGCTCGATGTCGCGCTGCGGAAAATCGAGAATACGATCCATCATCAGCGAGAGTTCAAGCGGCAGGTCGCCGCTGTCACGCGAGTTGGCAATGATGTGCGGAAGATCGTCCGCGGACGCACTGACGTCGAGATCGTGCACCGGTTCGATTCGCAACATGCGCAGCAAAAGGTTGGCGGACTTGTCGAAAAAACTGATGAGCCAGCCAAAAACTGACATATAGAGCAAGGTGGAACGGGCGAGCCCAAGGGAGAGCGGTTCAGGATTGGCGATGGCGAGATTTTTGGGGTAGAGCTCGCCGAGAATCATCTGAACAAGCGTAGCGACGACCAGCGCCATTACTGTGCCAACCGTTATGCCCGTCGCAACGGACATACCCGTTCCCTGGAGCAGAACCCCCATCGACTCGCCGACAAGTGGCTCAGCGACATAACCCACCATCAGGCCGGTAACGGTAATGCCCAATTGGGCCCCCGAGAGCATAAAGCTGGTGCGCTCCGTTACGGCGAGCGCGCGCTTTGCCGATGCGTCACCCGTTGCGGCCAACGCGGCGAGCCTCGTGCGGTCGACCGCCATGTAGGCGAATTCCTGCGCAACGAAGTAGGCGTTTACAGCGATGATTGCCAAGATGACCAGAAGGCCGAGTAGCAGAGTGAGAAGCGGTTCAATCATCGGGCTGCCTACCCGCATTCAGAAAAAGCACGGGTACATCGTGTTGCAGGTTCAAGGTCCCAAAAGGGGTTCCATGCATCGGGAAGGCATCAGGCGAAATCATATCTGCAAGCGGGCTGTGCGGTCCAGACATTACGCAGGTTCCATTGTTACATGCCTGCTGCTCAGGTATCCGCGCGAAGACTGTGGGCGGGAAGGGGAGCTTGATCGGCCCACCAACCCGGCTCGGCCGGAAGGTTGCATCGACGATGGATAGTTCAATTGCACCCCACAGGATGGTCTGAATTTATATAGTCGATGCAGGGGTTCTTTTCAAGGGCCTACTGGATTTCCGGAAAACAGCGCGGTAGCCGGTATCATGGCCATGATGCCGGTCATAACCCGTGCGAGCTTCCGGAATTCCCCCGGAAGCGCCAAAGTTATAGAGTGACGCACGTAACTGGACAGTGCGTGGATGCAGCCGATCCAGTGGCGCGGCAGGGTCTTGCGCCACGCAGTCCCGGAGGATTTTCGATGACTGACTCTGACAGATCCTGGCATGCCCTGCCGGTGGAGGAGGTGTTTGGCGTGCTGCATGCCACCTCTGCGGGCTTGTCCGCCGTTGAGGCGGCAAGGCGACTGCAAGAATCCGGCCCAAACCTCATCCCCCGGACCACCAGCCGACCCTGGTACAGGATACTACTACACCAGTTGGCCGACCCCATCGTCTATGTACTGATAGTCGCGGCACTTCTGGCCTTTGTGATGGGTAAGGTTGCGGACAGTCTTGTCGTGTCCGCAGTGGTGTTGCTCAACACCATTATCGGGTTCGTGCAGGAGATGCGCGCCAGCAAAGCCATTGAAGCATTGAGCGTCATGGTGTCCCAAAACGCCACGGTGCTTCGGGAAGGTGAGTCAATCCTGGTCCCTTCCGGCGATATCGTGCCGGGCGACGTGATCCTTTTGCAACCGGGCGACAAGGTTGCCGCCGATGTGCGCCTGTTTGAAGTCAACGGGCTTCAGCTCGACGAGGCAGTTCTCACAGGGGAATCGGTGCCCGTGGGCAAGCAGGAGGCGCCGACTGAAAGCAATGCAATAGTTGGTGATCGCCTCTCCATGGCCTTCGGCGGAACCCTGGTTACCGCGGGCACTGCGGATGGCATCGTGGTGGCCACCGGCGCCAGCAGTGAGCTAGGTCAGATCTCCCGGCTTCTGAGTGAGACGGTTGAACTGGAAACGCCGCTGACACGGCGAATCGCCAGGCTTGCACGGGCTATCACCGTGGCCATAACGTCCGTGGCAGGGCTGATTTTCCTGGTGGGTATGTGGCGCGAGAACTCGTTGCTGGACAGCGCGCTGGCAGCGATCACCCTGGCGGTGGCGGCCATCCCGGAGGGGCTGCCGGCGGTTATTACCATCGCCTCGGCAATCGGCGTGCAGCGCATGGCCCGACGCAGGGTGATCATCCGTCATCTGCCCGCTGTGGAAACCCTGGGCAGTACCACGGTCATCTGCACTGACAAGACTGGCACCCTCACCCGCAACGAAATGACGGTCGAGGCCCTGTGGACACCCACCCTTGAGATCGAGGTGACAGGGATCGGCTATACCCCGGAGGGACAGTTGCGAGTGGCAGGTCAGGATCTTGATCCCCTGCCGGACGATGTCCGCGAGCTGCTCGTCGCAGGCGCACTCTGCAACGATTCAAATCTGGTTTGCACCGACGGCCACTGGAGTATCGTCGGCGACCCCACCGAAGGGGCCTTGGCAATTGCGGCACTCAAGGCAGGCTTGGAGGAATCAGTGTTACAGGAGACCTTTCCCCGCAGGGGGGAGATTCCCTTCAGCTCAGAGCGTCAGTTCATGGCAACCCTCCATGACGGCGACAGCGGCAACCCGGTCGTTTACCTCAAGGGCGCCCCGGAAGTGATTGCCAGGATGTGTACGCACTTCGCCGACGGGCAGCTTGTTTCCGCAGATCTGGTTCACGAAGCTGCCCACACCCTGGCCGCGCGCGGAATGCGGGTGCTGGCACTGGCCAGGGGCACACTCAAGCCCGGCAATTCAGATCTGCAGGTAGCCATCGAGCAGCGAGATCTGTGTTTTCTGGGTATTGCCGGCATGACCGACCCGCCCAGAGAGGAAGCCATTGAGTCCGTCAGAGCCTGCCAACGGGCCGGGATAGTAGTCAAGATGGTCACCGGAGATCACGCCGCAACCGCGGGCGCCATTGGCCGGGAGATCGGCCTGTTTGCCTCCGCTGACGCCGAAGCAGGGGTGGTAACGGGGCAGCAGATTCACGATAGTTCTGATGATGAGCTGATCAGCCTTGTTCGTACCACCAACGTGTTCGCCAGGGTCGCGCCGGAACACAAGTTGCGCCTGGTAAAGGCTCTGCAAGCGGATGGCCAGGTTGTGGCCATGACCGGAGACGGGGTAAATGACGCCCCCGCCCTGAAACGTGCAGAAATCGGCGTTGCCATGGGTATAAATGGCACCGCTGTGGCCCGCGAAGCCGCGGACATGGTACTCGCCGACGACAACTTCGCCTCCATCAGTGCGGCGGTTGAGGAGGGGCGTCGCGTCTATGACAATCTCGCCAAGTCGCTCGCGTTCGTTCTGCCCACCAGTCTCGGTCAGGCGCTGATCATTCTCGTCGCAGTGCTGTTTTTTCCCGTCACCGACGGCCATTTGCTGATGCCGATAGAGCCCGTACAAATTCTCTGGGTGAACCTGGTGGTGGCCATCGCCCTGGCGTTGCCGCTGGCCTTCGAGGCCAGGGAGCCGGGGCTGATGGATCGCGCACCCCGACCACCGAATGAACCCTTGCTCAGCCCTTTCCTGGTGTTCCGAACCGTTCTCGTGGGCGTATTGATGACGCTGGGGGCAATCGCGCTCTTCCTGCGTGAATACCATGCTGACCTGCTGGCCGGCGTTCCGACCGAGCTGGCGCGGGCTGAAGCGCAGACACTGGCTGTTACCACCATTATCCTGTTTCAGATGCTGTACTTGCTTAACTGCAGGTCACTCACTCAGCCGCTCTGGCGCATCGGGCCGTTCAGCAACAGCTGGGTCTACGTAGGCATCGGTTCGACGCTCGGTTTGCAATTTGCATTTGTCTACCTTGAACCACTCAATCGCCTGTTTCATTCCAGTCCAATGGATGGCGTCGACTGGTTCCAGTCAGGCGCCGTGGCACTGGCAGGATTTATCATTATTTCCCTGGAAAAGTGGTACTGGAGAAGAAAACAGGCCAACACTGCGATTCGCTCTGGGGCCCGGGCTGACTGCCAATCCCCCCGCGTGTAAGAATTCTGCCAATGTTGTGTTTGGCCGGTAGTCCGCTCGGTAAGAACACAGTGCCTGGTTGTTATTCAATTCATCGCCTGAAGAGGTGTCTCCGGTGGGCCAGGGATGAATCACAATGGAGTGGTCAACCAATTTGTGACAACCCAGTTAAGCTGCTTTCTTCATTTCAACAATGGCTGATTCATAATCATTCGGACTTGCGTAGTCCAGCGTAGAATGCAGCCGCCGACTGTTATAGAACATCACGATGTAATCGAGAATGTCCTGTTGTGCCTCAGCGCGGGTCTGGTAGTGCCGCCACTGCACGCGTTCTTTCTTCAAGCTCGCGAAGAAGCTCTCCGCGACCGCATTGTCCCAGCAGTCTCCCTTGCGGCTCATGCTGCCAATGAAGCCATTAGCCGTTAGCAAACGCCGGTAGGCTTTGCTGGCGTACTGAGAGCCGCGGTCTGAATGCACTATCAAACCCGCCTCCGGTCGCCGTTGCCAGAGCGCCATGCGTAGGGCATCCGTCACCAGCCTGGCCTTCATCCGCGAATCCATGCTCCAACCCACCACCCGACGGCTGAATAGGTCGATGAACACAGTCAGGTACAACCAGCCTTCCCGGGTCCAGATGTAAGTGATGTCAGTCACGTACGCCTGATCAGGTCCCGCAGCGGTGAATTCGCGGGCCAACACATTGTCGAACACCGGCTGCTGGTGGTCGCTATTTGTTGTTACCTTGTACTTCTTCCGGTACCGGGCATTGACGCCAGCCTCGCGCATCAGCGACCGGGCCCGGCGTCGGCCTATGGGATGGCCCAGGGCGTTCAGGGCGCGCTTCATCCGCCGGGACCCATAGCTGTCACCGCTACCTTTGGCGATTTCCTTTACTGCTGCAATCATCGCCTCGTGCTCGGGATCCGGCAGTCTGTCTCGCTGACGCTGGCTATGCCGGTAGTAGGCATTTCGGCTCACACCCAGAAGTCGACACATCACGTCAACCGGCCAGGCCTTCTTGTGCTGGGTGATGAACGCGTATTTCACCGCGTTTCCTTGGCAAAGAAGACCGTCGCCTTTTTTAAGATTTCTTTCTCCATCTTCAGTCGGCGATTCTCCTCCCGTAACCGGCGAATCTCGGTCTGTTCCGCTGTCAGCTTGCCATTGCCCCGGAACGCCTGCCCCTCCGGTGCCTCGTGCTCTCTGAGCCAACGGCCCAACATGTTGGCATTGATCTCGAGGCTACGCGCCGCCTCAGCTCGTGAATAACCCTGCTCCAGCACCAGGCTGATAGCATCTAGCTTGAACTCCTTCGAGTACTGCTTTCTTGTGGTCATATCCCATCTCCAGTTTCAGGGTATTATCCTTAACTGGGTTGGTCACATCCATTCAACCACTTCACAACAGCCTCAGGGCTGTTGTGACCCCTTCGGGGCTTCGGCGCTGGGCGCCTCGTTGCAAAACGCTCCTGAGGTCGCGTTTTGTCGAACGGGGGTTCGAACCAGGTCCTGGCTCACGTGGAAACAAATAAAAAGGGGCACCCTTGCGGGAGCCCCTTGTATTTGATTGGCGGTGGGCCAGGGATTCGAACCCCGGGAGGGTTGCCCCTCAACGGTTTTCAAGACCGCCGCTTTCGACCACTCAGCCAGCCCACCGGATTGTTTTCCCGCTTTGCGCGGGAGTGCGCGATTATACAGTGCCCATGCACGCGCACAAGAGTCTGGACCCCAGTGCGCGGACTTTTCAGGCCTCGATCAACCTTCCGCTGCCTCCCTCATGTCAGCGCCGGACCGCGGTCCGCGCGGATCGTTGCTGGCGCGCGGAGCATTCTGGCCGCCGCTCTGAACCGGGGGATACTGTTCTTCCCGGAACAGGGTGGGATGGACGGTGGCGATCTCGACCTGTGCTACAGGCCGCGGCGCTACCCTGGGGTCGTTGGCGGCACGGCCATCGGCCGTGATGCCCGCGGGTTTGCTGGCAGCAGCAGGCGCGGGGGCGGCAGCAGGGGTAGCGCTCGGAAGTGCTTCAGCAGCGGGGACTGCTGACACTTCCGGCTCTGGTTCTGCTGTTGCAGCCTGGGCCACTTCGGTTTCTGCGGCCTCAGGCGCCGCCTGATCCACAGGGTCCGCGGTTTCCGCTTCCAGTTCCGCCGTGGCAGCTACTGCAGGTTTGGCCTGTTCGGCTTCACCTTCGTCCACCATATCCTGCCTGGCGGTGTCTGCGGGGGCCTCTGCGACTGTGTCATTTTTGACCTCAGCCGCAGTCACCGGTGCATTGGCCTCGGCGCGAGTCTGGCTCGGATCGATCGCCTGTTCCGCGCTGCTGTCGTCGCTGTCTGCCGCCGCAGCGCCGCTCTCTGCAACGGCACCATCGGCCACCACACCATTTTCCGCCTGGGCGCGCGGGCGACGACGGCGACGGGGCTCGCCGCGTTTCATGTCACTGGGGCGCTTGCGCGGCTTGTCAGCGTTTTCTTCCTGCAGCTGGGCAAAAATTTCCAGACTGTCGTCATCGCTGGCATCAGTGTCCATATCCAGTGGCTGCTCGACGGCTTCCGGGCGCTTTTCGCCGTCGGGGCGACGACGGCCCTTGCCGCCACGCCTGCGCGGCTTGGGTGCTGAGGCCTGCTCTTCGGAGGAGTCGTCCTGCTGTTGGCGCGGCTCGTTCTTCGCAACAACTTTTTCCGGCTTCTCGTTTTTCGGCTGCTCGTCCCGTTGCTGCTCGCTGCTGCGTTCGTTGCGTTCGCCGCGTTCGCCACCACTGCTGCGCCGACGGCCGCCGCGACTGCGCTTGCGGCCGCTGCCACTGCGGCTTTCTGCCTTTTTCTCTGCATCGGCGTCCTGCTCTGGTGCAGCGGGCTTGCGCGGCTTGGCGGCAGGTTCATCGACCTTGGCCGGCTCGCCGAACAACATGCCCATCAGGCGTGACACCATGCCGGTTTTGATCGGCGCTGCGGCGGCCGTTGGCTCTGCTGCCCTGGCTCTGGCCCTGCCACCCCTGTCGCCACGATTGCGTGGGTTCCGCTCTGCGGGGACCGCTGTTGCCTCGGGTGCAGGTGCCGGGGCCGGTTCCGGTGCCGGCATCTGCGGCGCCAGGCGCTGTACTGCCGCCTGCTGGGTCGGGATGTTGGCGGATTGGCTGTCGCTGATCAGGTCGGCATCCGGCACGGCGATGTCGATCTTGTAGCTGACTGCGCGGTCTTCGCTCACTTCGTCATCGCGCAGGCGCGAGACTTCAAAGTGCGGCGTTTCCAGGTTGGGATTGGGAATGACCAGGAGTCGGGCCCGGGTCACCAGCTCGATCTCGGACAGGGCGGCGCGCTTCTCGTTTAGCAGGTAAGCGGCTACGTCCACCGGGACGATACCGCGGACCTCGGCGCTGCGGTCCTTGATGGCTTCCTCTTCCATAAGGCGGAGGATGGACAGGGCCAGCGACTTGGTGTCCCGGATGGAACCCTGGCCGGTGCAACGCGGGCAGATGATGGCGCTGGTTTCGCCCAGGGAGGGGCGCAACCGTTGGCGCGACATCTCCAGCAGGCCAAAGCGGGAGATGCGACCGACCTGAACCCGGGCCCGATCCAGTTCCAGGGCGTCGCGCATGCGATTTTCCACACTGCGCTGGTTTTTCGCTGCGAGCATGTCGATGAAGTCGATCACGACCAGGCCGCCCATGTCACGCAGACGCAGTTGGCGTGCGATCTCGTCCGCGGCCTCCAGGTTGGTCTGCAGGGCGGTGTCCTCGATGTCGGTTCCCTTGGTGGCGCGGGCCGAGTTGATATCGATGGAGACCAGGGCTTCGGTGGGGTCGATCACGATGGAGCCGCCTGAGGGCAGGCGCACCTCGCGCTGGAAGGCGGTTTCGATCTGGCTTTCTATCTGGAAGCGGTTGAAGAGGGGGATGGAGTCTTCGTAGCGCTTGATGCGGTTCTTGTACTTGGGCATCACCATGCTGACGAACTCTGACGCTTCGGCGAAGGCGTCGTCGGAGTCAATCAGGACCTGGTCGATATCGTCGCGCAGGTAGTCCCGCACGGCGCGGATGATGACGTTGCTTTCCTGGAACAGCAGGGCGGGGGCTTTGACTTCCTCATTGGCGGTGGTGATGGATTCCCACAGCTGGAGCAGGTAGTTCAGGTCCCACTGCAGTTCTTCGGTGGTGCGGCCAACGCCGGCAGTGCGGATGATAACGCCCATGCCGTTGGGGATTTCCAGGCCGCTCAGCGCTTCGCGCAGCTCGCTGCGGTCGTCACCCTCAATGCGCCGGGAAATGCCGCCGGCCTTGGGGTTGTTGGGCATCAGGACCATGTAGCGGCCGGCCATGCTGATGAAGGTGGTCAGGGCCGCGCCCTTGTTGCCGCGCTCCTCTTTGTCGACCTGAACGATAATCTCGGTGCCTTCCTTGACCACTTCCTTGATTTTGAGACGGCCCTCGACACTGCCCGGATCCTTGTAGAAGTACTCGCGGGCGATCTCCTTCAGCGGCAGGAAGCCGTGGCGCTCGGCGCCAAAGTCGACGAAAGCGGCTTCGAGGCTGGGCTCGACACGGGTGATTTTGCCTTTGTAAATGTTGGATTTCTTTTGCAGACGGGTGCGGTTTTCGATGTCGAGGTCGTACAGACGCTGGCCGTCAACGAGGGCAACGCGCAGCTCTTCGGGCTGGGTTGCATTGATAAGCATTTTTTTCATGTTTGCCATTTACCTGGTGCGCGCAGGCCTGGCGGGGCGGGGAATCAGCCATACAGCCGGCATATTCGCCGGACATAACCGTGTAGACGGGCCTGGTCACTACTGCTGCCGGCCGTTGAGGCCAGGTGGCATTGCGCCAGTGGTTCTACTCAGTACGCTCAGATGATTTGTATTGCGGCGGCGGTCCTGTTGAGGATCGCCGCCAGGCAACGCCGGAAAAGTCGCCCGCGCTGGCGCGGGCCTGGCCTTTTTGTTAGGGTCGCATCACCTGACGAATACGACCGCGTTGCCTGAAGCTAAACTGATTCTGTGACCCGGCATAGCTGCTGCGCGGTTCATAATGTATCGTCGCGAAATCGCCTGTGAAGGCCCGGGGGCAGTGCCCGGCGGGTTGGCGCGCGCCGACATCCGTTGTGTGCCTGCACTAGCAAGTGCGGTTATCATCTATCCGCCGGAGCCTTGCGACTACTTCGGCAGGCCCTGCTGTCAGCGGAATGATTGCGTCGTGCGTCGGAGGCAAAAACAGTGCCCCGAGCCCGGCTACACGGGCCGGAGTATATCCTGAAACCCCAAGTGCTTCAATTATCAAGTGATTTGCAAAAAAACGATGAGTGAATCCAGCTCCAGGCAGGTGACAAGCGGTGTCCGTCAACTGCTGATAGAGGCCGACAGCGCCGGTCAGCGGCTGGACAATTACCTGCTGAAGGTGCTCAAGGGTGTGCCCAGGACCCGCATCTACCGCGGTTTGCGCAAGGGCGAGTTTCGCATCAACAAGGGCCGGGTCAAGGCGGACTACCGCCTGGTGGAGGGCGATGTGCTGCGAGTGCCGCCCCTGCACCAGCCGGAGCCGGGGGCAGCACCGGTGATTCCGGGGTTCTGGGCGGGCCAGATCCAGTCCCGTATTATCTATGAGGACGCGGGGCTGCTGGTGGTCAACAAACCCTCGGGCCTGGCGGTCCACGGTGGCAGTGGGCTGAACTTCGGCCTGATCGAGTGCCTGCGCCAACTGCGTCCCCAGGATCGGTATCTGGAATTGGTGCACCGCCTGGACCGGGATACCTCCGGCTTGATCCTGGTCGCCCGCAAGCCTGCGATTCTCCGTGAGTTGCACCGGCAGCTGCGCGGGGAGGGCGTGGACAAGCGCTACCTGGCCCTGGTGGCGGGGCGCTGGCCCAGGGAGCGGCGTATGGTTGAGGCACCGCTGCAGAAAAATATCGTCCAGTCCGGTGAACGCATGGTCAAGGTGGCGAAGGAGGGCAAGGCCTCGGTCACCGGGTTTGTCGTATTGGAGCAGTTCCCGGAGGCCACATTGGTGGAGGCGCGCCCGCACACCGGCCGGACTCACCAGATCCGGGTCCACGCCCAGTTCGCGGGTCATCCGATTCTCGGTGATGACAAGTATATGGATGATGCCACCGCGGCGTTGGCGCACAGGCTCGGGGTCAGGAGGCTGTTTCTGCACGCCCGGTCCCTGTCTTTCACGCTGCCGGATCAGCCCCGTCTGCAACTTGATGCGGCGCTGGATCCGGAGCTCGAAGAAATATTAAAAAGTATGCGCAAGTAACTGATTATGATTATTATATTTGACTGGGACGGAACGCTCTGCGACTCCGTGGAGCAGATTGTGGCCGCCATGCAGGAGGCGGCGTACGACTGTCGGCTGCCGATCCCCGAGGCGGCCGCGGTGCGCCACATCATTGGCCTCAGCCTGCCGAATGCCATGCCCATTCTGTTCCCCGGGCAGCCGCCGGCAGCGTGGGACAGGATGCGGGAGGCGTACTCGCGCTGTTATATCGCCCGGGACCAGGGGCCCGCGCGCCTGCACGAGGGCGCACTCGCAACCCTGGAGCGGCTGCGCGACTCCGGCTTCGAACTCGCTGTGGCGACGGGGAAAAGCCGTCGCGGCCTGGACCGGGTTCTGCTCGGCCTGGGTCTGGAAAAATATTTTGACAGCACTCGCTGCGCCGACGAGACGCGCTCCAAGCCGGACCCGCTGATGCTGCGGCAGATTCTGGCGGAGCGGGGCAAGACCTCGGAACTGGCGCTGATGGTGGGTGACTCGGAGTACGATCTGGCCATGGCGCGACAGCTCAACATGGCGGCGGTCGGGGTCAGCTTCGGCGTGCACTCGCCAGAACAGCTGGCGCAGCATCAACCGCGTGCGGTTATCGACCGTCTGCTGGATCTTTGTGAGCTGCCGGAGCTGTTGGCTCAGGCAAGCACCGGGTAACCCGCCCGCTGCAGCAGGCTGGTGAGGCCGATGAGTGGCAGGCCTTCCAGGCTGGTGGGGTCGTCGCCAACCAGGCGCTCAAACAGGGCGATCCCCAGCCCCTCGCATTTGAAGCTGCCCGCACAGTCAAACGGCTGCTCCCGGGCCAGGTAATTGTCGATGACCGCGCGGTCCAGGGCGCGGAAGTGTACCGTGAACGGCGCTACCAGCACCGCCTCGAAGCCGGTTTCCTCGCAGCACAGTGCCACCCCGGTGAAGAACTCTACCGCCCTGCCTGCGCTGGCCAGCAGTTGCTGTCTGGCGGTGTCGAGGTTGCCGGGTTTGCCTAACAGGCGCCCTGCCAGTGAGGCGACCTGATCGCTGCCGATGACCAGGCTGGCAGGGTGGTCCCTGGCGACGGAACGGGCTTTTGCCAGCGCCAGCCGGGTGGCGAGGGCCTCGCCTGCCTCCCCGGGCAGCGGAGTTTCCGCCGCGTCCGGGGCAATGCACTGGAACGGCGTTTGCAGCCGCTGGAGCAGGGCCCGGCGATAGGGTGAGGTGGAGGCGAGGATCAGATCCATGAGCGATTTCCGGGGGTAGCGGGCTGTCGCCCTGAACTGGTTGTATTGTAAAGATTTTTTTGACAAAGGGGGAAACCGCCCCTATGATGCGCGCCTATGTTGACCGACCCCCTCCCCGGCACGCTGGATCTCCGCAAGGCAGCTTCGCGTGGTGCGATTGTCACGGGTACGTCGAAACCGCTGGAATTGCCCCGTTTTCGGGATCTGCTGGCTGCAGACGAGGGCATAATCGAGGCGGTCTTGACGTTTTCCCGGGACGAGGAGGGCAGGTACCTGGTGCAGGTCGTCACCGACAGTACGGTGACAGTAACCTGCCAGCGGTGCCTGCAGCCCATGCCGCTACAGTTGCACACAGACAGTACCCTGGCGGTGGTCTGGACGGACGAGCAGGCCCGGCTGTTGCCAGCCTGGCTCGAGCCGGTCATTGTGACTGAGGAGGAGTGTTCGCTGCGGGAACTGGTCGAGGACGAGCTGATACTGGCGCTGCCGCCCTTCAGCTACCACGAGCAGGTGGATTGCAACACAGTTTTGGCGGACATGGCCGCGGAGCCCGAAGCAGACGAGCTCCCGGAAAAGTCCAACCCGTTTGACGTGCTGGCGCAGTTAAAGCCCGGCGATACCCATCAGGAGTAAGACATGGCCGTTCAGAAGGACAAAAAATCACGTTCACGCCGCGGCATGCGTCGTTCACACGACTCGCTGACCGGCCCGACCCTCAGCGTGGACCAGACCTCCGGTGAAACCCACCGTCGTCACCACGTGACTGCCGACGGCTTCTACCGTGGCAAGAAAGTCGTCAGCACCGGTAACGACGAGTAAGGCCGGCGCCGATTTTCCCGGCGCGGCAGGCACTTAGCAGTATTCGTGCCGACTGCACTTGTCACCGCAAACGGGAGCCCAGGCTCCCGTTTCGCGTTTCTGCGCCGCTTGGTCCGCCATGTTCTACACTGCCCGCAGGCCGGTTCCTCAGCACCTGAACCGGCCCGCCGCTCGCCAAGGAGAATCTCCCTGCCATGACCACCAGCCACACCGCTTTTGTCTTTCCGGGCCAGGGTTCGCAGAAAGTCGGCATGCTCGCCGCTGCGCACGCCGAGTTCTCCGCTGTTCGCGATACTTTTGCCGAGGCCGGCGAGGCGCTGGGGGCCGACCTGTGGGCCCTGGTGCAGGCGGGCCCACAGGAATCCCTGAACTTGACCGCGACTACCCAGCCGGTGCTGCTGACAGCCAGCGTAGCCCTGTGGCGCGCCTGGCAGGCCGCGGGCGGCGCCGCGCCGGCATTGCTGGCAGGGCACAGCCTCGGCGAATTCTCGGCGCTGGTCTGTGCCGGATCCCTGGGCTTTGCCGATGCGGTGCGCCTGGTACGCCAGCGCGGTGAGTTCATGCAGACCGCGGTGCCGGTGGGCGAAGGTGCGATGGCGGCGATCATCGGCCTCGATGACGACAGCATCAATCGTATTTGCGCTGACATTGCCGCGGAAGGCGCCGGAGAGGTTGCGGCGGTGAATTTCAACTCTCCCGGACAGGTGGTTATTGCCGGTCACACCGCGGCGGTAGAGCGGGCCGGCATCGCGCTCAAGGCTGCGGGTGCCAAGCGCGCCCTGCCGCTGCCGGTCAGCGCGCCGTTCCATACGGTCTTGATGCGACCTGCCGGCGACAAGCTGGCGTCGGCCCTGGCAGCGGTGCCCATTACCGCACCGGCGATACCAGTGGTGCACAATGTTCACGCGCTGCCGGAATCGGATCCCGAGCGTATTCGCGGCCTGCTGGTGGAGCAGATATACAGCCCGGTGCAATGGACGCAGTGCATCCAGTACATGGCCGCGAATGGCATCCGCCAGGTGGTGGAGTGCGGCCCCGGCAAGGTCTTGAGCGGCCTCAACAAGCGTATCAACGGGGAGCTCAGCAGCTATTCTCTGGAAGATCCGACGAGCTTGCAGGACGCGCTCGCAGTACTTGCAACCGTCTGAATGTCAGTCAACGAGCAAGGGGGAATACCAGTATGAACAGTGACAGCAGAGTGGCGCTGGTTACCGGTGCCAGCCGCGGGATCGGTCGTGCCATCGCCGAGCAGCTTGCCGGCGACGGCTATACCGTCGTCGGCACTGCCACCACGGAGAAAGGGGCCGAGGCGATCAGCGAGTATCTCCGGGCAGCCGGTTATCGCGGATGTGGCATGTCTTTGGACGTCGCCGATCAGGTGGCGGTTGATGATGTTGTGAAAGGTATTACCGCGGAGTTTGGCGCGCCGCTGGTGCTGGTCAACAATGCCGGCATCACCCGCGACAACATTTTGCTGCGGATGAAAGCGGAGGAATGGCAGGCAGTCATCGACACCAACCTGAGTGCTCTCTACCGGGTCAGCAAGGCCTGCCTGCGCGGTATGACCAAGGCGCGCTGGGGCCGGATCGTCAACATTACTTCGGTCGTCGGTGCCATGGGGAATGCCGGCCAGAGTAACTACGCGGCCAGCAAGGCGGGAGCGGAAGGCTTTTCCCGCGCCCTGGCGCGTGAACTGGGCTCCCGGGCGGTGACGGTCAATTGCGTCGCGCCGGGCTTTATCGATACCGACATGACCCGCACTCTGAGCGCAGAGCAGCGCGAGCTGATGCTGGGCCAGATCCCCCTCGGCCGGCTCGGCGAGGCAGAGGAAATTGGCGCGCTGGTTGGCTTTTTGTGCAGTGAAGTGGCAGGCTACATTACCGGTGAGACGATTCACATCAACGGCGGCATGAACATGGCCTGAAGCTTGTGCCTGCGGCGGAGTTTCAGAGCCGGTTTGTTCGGCCCAAAAAAAACTTATTACTCGGCGGAAAAACAGAGTAAAATGCCGTCTCAGGCCGGGTGACCAAGTTTCATTCAGAATTAAATTTTCAGGAGTTACCAATACAATGAGCAGCATCGAAGAACGCGTTAAGAAGATTGTCGCAGAGCAGCTTGGCGTTAAAGAAGAAGAAGTGCAGACGGAGGCCTCTTTTGTTGAAGATCTGGGCGCCGATTCCCTCGATACCGTTGAACTGGTAATGGCTCTCGAAGAAGAGTTCGAGACGGAAATTCCCGACGAAGAAGCCGAAAAGATCACCACCGTGAAGCTGGCGATCGACTACATCAAGGAAAATCTCGCCTGAGCTAACTCTCGGTAGACCGTAAAGCCGTTTCTACATTTCGATAGAGCGGCTTTTCTTATTTATGCTTCCAGTTCCTGATTCAACCGGGGAGAGTGTGCGGTGATCGGCAGACGCGTTGTAGTCACAGGCCTCGGCATGGTCAGCCCCGTGGGTCTGAGTGTCGCGGAAACCTGGGAGAATATTCTCGCGGGCCAGAGCGGCGCCGCGCCCATTGTCGATTTCGATGTATCTGCCTATAGCACACGGTTCAGCGCCAGTGTGCGGGGCTTCGATTCCACGCCCTATTTCAGTGACAAGGATGCCCGCAAGATGGACATCTTTGTGCAGTTCGGCATGGCCGCAGGTATCCAGGCCATGCTCGATTCCGGCCTCGAAGTCACCGAGGCGAACGCGGACCGGATTGGCTGTTCCATCGGCTCCGGCATCGGCGGCATCGGCCAGATCGAGAAGAATTCCGAGATTGTGTCCAATTCCGGGCCGCGCAAGGTTTCTCCCTTCTTCGTCCCCGGCTCCATCATCAACATGATCTCCGGCAATTTGTCTGTGCGCTTCAATCTGCGGGGCCCCAACCTCGCTGTGGTAACCGCCTGCACGTCCGGTACCCACAACATTGGCCTCGGCGCGCGCCTGATTGCCCTGGGCGATGCGGATGCGATGCTGGTGGGCGGCGCGGAAATGGCGACCACTCCGGTCGGGCTCGCCGGGTTCGCGGCCGCCCGCGCGCTGTCCACCCGCAACGATGACCCCGCCGCAGCCTCGCGCCCCTGGGATCGCGATCGCGACGGGTTTGTGCTCGGTGACGGCGCCGGCGTTCTGGTGATCGAAGAGTACGAGTCGGCAAAGGCCCGCGGCGCTCACATCTATGCGGAAATCAGCGGTTTCGGGATGAGTGGCGACGCCTACCACATGACCCTGCCGCCGGAAGATGGTCGCGGTGCGGCCGCTGCAATGCGCAATGCCATTCGCGACGCCGGCGTGCCCGTTGACCAGATCGACTACATCAATGCCCACGGCACTTCCACCAATGCCGGCGACCTGGCGGAAAGCCGTGCCGTAGAGGCTGTGCTCGGCACTGCCGCCGGCGGGGTGGCGGTCAGCTCGACCAAGTCCATGATCGGGCACCTGCTGGGCGCCGCCGGTGCGGTGGAGGCAATTTTCACTATCCTGTCGCTGCGCGATCAGGTCGCCCCGCCGACTATCAACCTCGACAATCCGGATGAGGGCTGCGTCCTCAACTATGTACCGCATACCGCACAGGAGCGGCGGATACGGCACGCTCTGTCGAACTCGTTCGGCTTTGGTGGCACCAACGGTTCGTTGTTGTTCAGTCAGCCTGGCTGACGCCGAGCGGGTGACAGGCGAAACCAATATCTGGATTGACGGCGTCTCCACTGACGCGCTGCCTCTCCCCGACCGTGCTTTTGCCTATGGCGACGGCCTGTTCGAGACCCTGTTGCTGCGGGGCGAGCAGCCCCTGTTGCTGGAATATCATTTGCAGCGCCTGCAGGCCGGCCTGCAGCGCCTGCGCTTCCCCGATTGCCTGGACTCGGTGCGTGACTATCTGGCGCAGGCTGCGGCGGCTCCCGGAGCGACGGCTCCCGGAGCGACGGCTCCCGGAGCGACCCCCTTCCGGGTGCTGCGCCTCGCCGTCAGTCGCGGTGCCGGACCCCGCGGCTACGCACCTCCCGCCGATTGTCAGCCACGGGTAATCATCAGTGTGTCGACACTCCTCGATGATCCCGCGCAGCTACCCGCGCCGGCGCGGCTGGGTGAAACCGCTGTGCGCTGGGGGCGCCAGCCGCTGCTGGCGGGCCTCAAGCACCTCAACCGCCTGGAGCAGGTGCTTGCCGCGGCCGACTGCGATCCACGGCGCTGCGATGAAGTACTCATGCTGGACCAGTCCGGCGCGCCTCTTTCCGTGTCTGCGGGCAATCTGTTCCTGGTTGCTGGCAAGCGCCTGTTGACGCCGGTGCTCAACGAAGCGGGTATTGCCGGCACCCGGCGTCGCCTGATTCTGGAACGGCTCGCGGCAGCCTGCGGACTGCCGGTGACGGAGTCGCGCCTGGAACTGTCACAGCTACTGGGGGCGGACGAACTGTTTTACTGCAATACGGTTGTCGGCCTGCGCCCGGTGGCTGCGTTCCGCGACCGCCGCTGGTCCCGGCACCCGGTCACCCGCAGCCTGCATGCAGCCTACGTGGAATATTTGCAGGAGGGTGCCGCGTAGTGCGCAAACTGGCGCTTATCGTTCTGGTGGCGACGGTCCTGTTGGCGCTGGTCGCACGCGAAGCGGTACAACGCTGGCAGGCTCCGCTGAATCTGCCTGAGAATGGTATGGTGCTGACGGTGGAGCCCGGCGATAGCCTGCGCAGCGTTGCCAGCCGCCTGCGAGAGCAGGGCGTTCTGCCACACCCCGAATTGCTGGTTGCCTGGGCACGCTACCACGGCCTGGATGCCCGCATTCGGCAGGGTGAATATCAGCTCGCGCCCGGACTGGATGCCCGCTCGCTGCTGGACCTCATGGTCAGTGGCCGGGTAATTCAGTATCAGGTGACCCTGCCGGAAGGTATTGTCCTCAGCCGGGCCCTGGCCATCCTGGCTGAGGAACCGGCGCTGGATTCTGTGCTTGCAGGGGCGGATGATCTCCGTCTGCTGCAGCTGGTGGCGCCGCACGAGTCTCCGGAGGGGCTGTTTTTGCCGGAATCCTACCGCTATGACCGCGGTGCCACTGATTTCGATATCCTGCAGCGCGCCCATCAGGCCCTGCTGCAGACCCTGGCCAGCGAATGGGAACGGCGGGCGCCGGATCTGCCCTATGCCACGCCCTACGAAGCCCTGATCATGGCCTCCATCATTGAGCGCGAGACCGGTGTGCCGGAAGAGCGCGAGGAGATCGCCGGCGTGTTTGTACGGCGTCTGGGACTGGGGATGCGCCTGCAGACCGACCCCACCATTATCTACGGCCTCGGCGAATCCTTCGACGGCAATCTGCGACGCACGCATTTGCGCGATGCGGACAATCTGTTCAATACCTATCGCCACGATGGGTTGCCGCCGACCCCGATCGCCCTGCCGGGCAGGGCCGCTATTCGCGCCGCGCTGCAGCCTGCTGCGGGCGATGCCCTGTTTTTCGTTGCCCGCGGCGACGGCAGCCATGAATTCAATGCCACCCTTGAAGGCCATGAGCAGGCTGTGCGTAAATACCAGCTGCAGCGGCGGGATGACTATCGCTCGACACCGGAGACGCAGTAGGGCATGCAAACAGGGCGCGGCTTGTTTATCACTGTGGAAGGAGGCGAGGGCGCCGGCAAGTCCACGAATATCGCCTGTATTGCGGACTTTCTCGAGAGCCACGGGGTAGAGCTGGTGGTCACCCGGGAGCCCGGCGGTACCCGCCTGGGTGAAGAGGTTCGCAACGTGTTGTTGCGGGTGCGCGACGAGGCTGTCGCGCCAATGGCGGAACTTTTACTGCTGTTTGCGGCGCGCGCCCAGCACGTGCAGCAAGTGATTCTGCCCGCGCTGGCCGCGGGCCAGTGGGTTATTTGTGATCGCTTCACTGACGCCAGCTATGCCTACCAGTGTGGTGGCCGGGGGTTGCCGGCGTCGGCGGTACGAACCCTGGAAACCCTGGTGCAGGGAGAATTGCGCCCGGACTATACCCTGTTGCTTGATGCACCCGTGGAGACTGGCCTGGAGCGGGTGCGGGGCAGGGGAGAGCTGGACCGCTTCGAGCAGGAGCAGCTGGCCTTTTTCCAGCGGGTGCGTGACACCTACCTGCAATTGGCGCGGGAAAGCAGCGGCCGCTACCACCTGGTCGATGCCAGCCAACCCCTGCCGGAGGTGCAGGCTCGCCTGCGGGAGATCTGCGAGGAGCTCTATGCATGCTGGCGCCCGCGTCACCAGGTGCGCTCGTGAATCTGCTGGAGTTGCCACCGGTCAGTGCACCCCTGCCGTGGCAGAGCGGGGCCTGGAACCGGCTGCAGGAGCAGCTGACAGCGGGGCAATTGCCCCATGCCCTGCTGTTGGCCGGCCCCGCGGATATCGGCAAGGCGCGCCTGGCGCTGGCGCTGGCACGCCTGCTGCTGTGTCACCGGCCAGCGGCCGGACATAACTGTGGCGACTGCCCGGGCTGCCGGTTTAGCCAGTCTGGCAGCCACGGAGATTTTCGCTGGCTGCAGCCGGAAGGCAAAAGCAAAGTCATCAAGATTGAACAGGTCCGGGAAGCTGTGGCCTTCGCCTTCCGCACCGCAGGTTTCGGCAGCCGCAAAGTGCTGGTGCTGGCGCCGGCAGAAACCATGACCACAAACGCCGCCAATGCCCTGCTCAAGTGCCTGGAGGAGCCCGCGGGAGACACGCATATCATCCTGGTCTGCCAACGCTTACAGGGTGTGCCCGCGACGGTCCGCTCGCGCTGTCAGCTGTTGAAAATGCCCCTGCCCCCCGCGGAAGAGTGCCTGCCCTGGCTGGATCACCTCACCGGGACACGGGCCGCGAGCGTTGAATTGTTGCAGCTGGCGGCGGGGATGCCGCTGCGGGCGGAGCGGCTGTATCGGGAGTCGGGTGTGGACAGTCTGCAAGCGCGCCGCGCAGGCCTGCGCTCGCTGGCTGCCGGCGAGCCAGTCGTGGCGCAGGTTGTCACGCTCTTCAGTCAGCTCGAGCCGGCTCTGGCGCTGGAAGAGATTGCAGGCTTCGTGCAGCAACAATTGCGCCTGCAGGGCGCTGATGCATTGCCGTCCTGCCGCGCCCAGTTTCGACTGCTGGACCGTCTGCAAGGTCTGCGCGGCGCCATTGCCGCGGGCTCCAATCCGAATCCCCAACTGGTTCTGGAAAACGCCCTGATAGGTCTGCGCGGCTGCTTTGGCGAGCTGCGGACCAATGCTACTATGGCCACTCTGATCGGGGAGATGCAAACATGAGCGATACAGCTGCAGGCAGTCGCAACGGCATTCTGTCGCTGACCATCAAGGACAAGGCGGTGTTGTATTCCGCCTATATGCCCTTTCTGAATCACGGCGGCCTGTTTGTGCCCACCAACAAAAGCTACCGCGTCGGCGATGAAGTCTTCATGCTGCTGACCCTGATGGACGAGCCGGAAAAGATTCCGATATCGGGCAGGGTGGTCTGGGTCACGCCGCGAGGGGCCCAGGGGAATCGCACCGCGGGTATCGGCGTGCAATTCAGCGAACAGGACGCGGTCGCCAACAGCAAGATCGAAAACCATCTGGCCGGTTCCCTGAGCTCCGACCGTCCGACCCACACCATGTAAGTGCAGCAAAAAAATGGGTCCCGAAAGGGACCCAAGAAGACCATTAGGAGTAAAACACAAAGGAATTGCTTCCCTTAAAGAGCAAAGGGGTGCTCCTGTGGCCGCTCCATTGATTCAGGGGATAAAAGCGACCACGCTTTAAGTATCGTAGATCAGTGGTAATTTTCCACATTTCATGGGCGGATTGTTAGGCTGATTCGGAATAAATAACTTGATTCAGGTCTCCAACAGTAATAAGCGCGCTGAAAGCCATGGCCCCTGAGTTTCTCACAGGGGTGGTGGAAGGTTTCTACGGGCGCCCCTGGAGCCAGCAATTGCGGCTGGAGTATGCCCAAATCCTGCGCCAGCTTGGCCTCAACAGCTATCTTTACGCGCCCAAGGCTGACCCGTTTTTGCGCAAGCAGTGGCAGTGTGACTGGCCCGCAACCGAGTGGCGACAACTCCGTGAGCTGGCTCGATATTACGCTGCTGCAGGGCTTTATTTCGGCGTCGGATTATCACCTTTCCTGCTTTACGCGAGTTACGGTGCGGTCGAGCGGCGCCAGCTGCAGGGCAAGATCGAGCGACTCAACGAGCTCGAGGCGCCGCTGCTTGCGGTTCTGTTTGACGACATGCCCGGTGATCGGGCCGACCTCGCCGGACGCCAGGCGGAGATTGTCGCCGATATAGGGCGCTGGACCACCGCCAGCCGGGTAATGGTATGTCCGACCTACTACTCTTTTGATCCGGTGCTGGAGCGGCATTTCGGCCGGCGCCCGGCCTCCTACTGGGCTGATCTCGGGCGCCTCCTGCCGGTGGACGTCGACCTGCTGTGGACAGGCAACGAAGTATGTTCCCGGGCCATTTTGGCGCAGGACGTGGAGCAGGCCCGGGAGGCCCTGGGCCGGCCGCTGGTTTTGTGGGACAACTATCCGGTTAACGATGGCGCCGTGCGCAGCCGTCACCTTTACCTCGAGCCCCTCTCACAGCGTGAAGCGTGCACATCCGGCGCCCTGCACGGGCATTTCTGCAACCCGATGATCCAGGGTTGGTGCTCGCTGCCGGCGTTGCTGGGTCTGGCGCGGCTGTATCCGGGAAAGAGCGAGGCTGCCGACAGTCTGCTCAGCGAAATCCTCGGCGCGGCGACCTGGCAACAGCTGCAGCAAGATAGCGGCATTTTTCGCGACCACGGGCTCGATATGCCGGAGGCGCAGCGCAAGCAGCTGGAAGCTCGCTATCTCGCACTGCCGGGGCCCGCCGCAGCGGAGGTCGTGCGCTGGCTGCGCGGCGAGGATGCCTTTGACCCGGCCTGCCTTACCGATTGACTTCCGTTGCTCGCCGCTGCCGGGAATGCCTGCGCGGTGTCTGCGCGGTGTCTGCGCGGTTGTGCAGAGGCTGGCTTTGTGGCAGAATCTGCGCCCTTGTGAGAGCTCCAAATTGCGCTCAGGTGGGGCGTTTACCCCTGAAGAATCAAAAAGTTACGGCGTGTTTGCAGGATGTCTCCAGCACGCCGACCGCGCGCAATGGTGGTTCCCCCGACATGCGGAAGTGGCGAAATTGGTATACGCGCTGGATTTAGGTTCCAGTGCCGCAAGGCGTGAGAGTTCGAGTCTCTCCTTCCGCACCAAATTACCGCGACCTTGCTCGAGCGAGGTCGCCCCTGATGACCGGGCGCTGAGGCGTCCCCTACCGATTGGATTGTGAGGAATAAGCATGCAGGTGTCTATTGAAACGACTTCAGGGCTGGAGCGACGTCTTACCGTAGGCGTTCCCGCCGCGCGCGTTGACAGCGAGGTCGATTCCCGGCTGCAGAAAGCGGCCCAGAACGTGCGCTTGCCCGGCTTTCGTCCCGGCAAGGTGCCGATGAAGGTCATGCGCCAGCGCTTCGGTGCCGGTGTCCGCCAGGAAGTGCTGGGCGAAGTCATGAGCCGTTCCTTCCAGGAGGCGGTGGTGCAGGAAAAGCTGCGCCCGGCGGGCCAGCCCAGCATCGAGCCGCGCAATCTGGAGCCCGGCAGGGATCTGGAGTATGTGGCCACGTTTGAAGTCTTCCCGGAAGTGGAAGTGGTCGCCATGTCTGGTTTTGATGTGACCCGCCCGGCAGCAGAAGTGACCGATGCTGATGTCGACACGATCATTGATGTGTTCCGCAAGCAGCAGGGTAGCTGGGATGAAGTGGAACGCGCCGCTGCCACCGGTGACCGCGTGAATATCGATTACACCGGTACCCGTGATGGCGAACCCTTTGAGGGCGGCAGCGCTGAGGGCGCCGACCTGGAACTGGGCTCAGGGCGCATGATCCCGGGCTTCGAAGATGGCATCGTCGGTATGCAGCCGGGGGAAGAAAAGACTCTCCAGCTGACTTTCCCCGAGGACTATAACAACGAGGACCTGCGCGGAGCTGCGGTAGAGTTTGCGGTCAAGGTCAACAACATCCAGGCCCTGACTCCTGCGCCGCTGGACGAGGAACTGTTCAAGCTGTACGGCGTGGAAGAGGGCGGCGAGGAACAATTTCGCAAGGAAGTGGCGGAAAACATGAGCCGCGAGCTCAAAAATGCCGTAAACAACAAGGTCAAGCAACAGGTGATGGATGCGGTTGTCGAAGCCCACAAGGCCCTGGAGGTTCCCCGGTCCCTGGTAGCCCAGGAAATCGACGCGCTGCGCGGGCAGATGTTCCAGCAGTTCGGCGGTGCCGCGCCCGAGGGCCTGGATCTCAAGTCGATCCTGCCCGATGACATGTTCCGGGAAAACGCCGAGCGTCGGGTCAAGCTGGGCCTGATCCTCTCCGAAATGATCAGCAAGCACGGCCTCAAGGCGGACCCGGCCAGGGTGCGTGCAACCATCGAGGAGCTGGCGGCCACTTACCAGGACTCGGAAGAGGTCGTTAACTGGTACTATGGCGATCCCGAGCAGCTCGCGTCGGTGGAGTCCAAGGTGCTGGAAGACAGCGTGGTGGAAAAACTGCTGGAGGACGCCAACGTAACGGAACAAGCCTGTACCTACCAGGAAGCCATTGCCCAGGCGCAACAGAAGCAGGGCTGAGCCAACACCGGGCGCCACCGCGGGTGGTGCCCACCGGATTGATAGCCAAGGAACATTCGACCATGTCAAACCTGCCAGACGGCCGCAACAGCAACACCATCAGCAATCTCGGCTTGATTCCGATGGTTGTGGAGCAGACTGCCCGCGGGGAGCGCTCCTACGATATCTATTCCCGCCTGCTCAAGGAGCGCGTGATTTTCGTGGTGGGGACAGTTGAGGACCACATGGCCAACCTGATTGTGGCCCAGCTTCTGTTTCTCGAGTCCGAGAACCCGGACAAGGACATCCACCTTTACATCAACTCACCGGGCGGCTCGGTAACCGCGGGGATGTCGATCTACGACACCATGCAGTTCATCAAGCCCGATGTGAGCACCATGTGCATCGGCCAGGCTGCTTCCATGGGTGCGTTTCTGCTTGGGGGCGGCGCCAAGGGCAAGCGTTTTATCCTGCCCAACGCCCGCACCATGATTCACCAGCCCAGCGGCGGTGCGCAAGGCCAGGCCTCGGATATCGAGATCCATGCCCGGGAAATTCTGATCATTCGTCGACGTCTGAATGAACTGATGGCGGAACACACGGGTCAGAGCCTGGAGACGATCGAGCGCGATACCGAGCGTGACCGCTTCCTGAATGCCGAACAGAGCAAAGAGTACGGTCTGGTCGACGAGGTAATCAATCGCCGCACCGCAGCTGCGAAGTAACTGGCCCGCGTCCCCACCGCGGTCCCGCGGGGCTTGCAAATGGTGGGAAAAAACATCATCTTTGATGAAGGTGAAACAGCACAGCACATAGAACACAGGGCAGAGCATGACTAAAGACACCTCAAAATCAGGCGACGACGGCGGCAAGCTGCTGTATTGCTCATTTTGCGGCAAGAGCCAGCATGAAGTGCGCAAATTGATCGCCGGCCCGTCGGTGTTCATTTGTGATGAGTGTGTGGATCTGTGCAATGACATCATCCGCGAGGAAGTGCAGGAAAGCAGCAGTGAAGCCAAGCGCGACAATCTGCCAACTCCGCACGAGATCAAGGCTATCCTCGACGAGTATGTGATTGGCCAGCAACGTGCCAAAAAGGTACTTTCTGTTGCCGTGTACAACCACTACAAGCGTCTGCGCCATGGCCAGTCCAGCACTCGCGGCGACGATGTCGAACTCGGCAAGAGCAATATCCTGCTGGTGGGGCCCACCGGCAGCGGCAAGACCCTGTTGGCTGAAACCCTGGCCCGCTTGCTGGATGTGCCGTTTACGATTGCCGATGCCACCACGCTCACCGAAGCGGGCTACGTCGGGGAAGATGTCGAGAACATCATCCAGAAGCTGTTGCAGAAATGCGACTATGACGTCGAAAAGGCTCAGGTTGGCATCGTCTACATCGACGAGATCGACAAGATATCCCGCAAGTCAGACAACCCTTCGATCACCCGGGATGTATCCGGGGAGGGTGTACAGCAGGCGCTGCTGAAGCTGATCGAAGGCACGGTTGCCTCGGTTCCCCCGCAGGGCGGGCGCAAGCATCCGCAGCAGGAGTTCCTGCAGGTCGACACCTCCAACATCCTGTTCATTTGCGGCGGCGCCTTTGCCGGCCTCGACAAGGTTATCCGCAACCGCTCCGAAAAGGGTGGGATCGGCTTCAACGCCGAGGTCAAGAGCAAGGATGAGCGTCGCAATGTCGGTGAGTTGTTGTTTGATCTCGAGCCCGAGGACCTGGTGCAGTACGGTTTGATCCCCGAGTTTGTCGGCCGGCTGCCGGTGATTGCGACTCTGGAAGAGCTGGATGTGCCTGCTCTGGTACAAATCCTCACCGAGCCGCGCAACTCCCTGACCAAGCAGTACAGCAAGCTGTTCGAGATGGAAGGGGTGGAAGTGGACTTCCGCGAGGATGGGCTGCGCGCGGTCGCGGAGCGTGCCATGGACCGCAAGACCGGTGCCCGGGGCCTGCGTTCCATTCTCGAGGGCGTGCTGCTGGATTCCATGTACAACATTCCCTCCCGCAGTGACGTGAGCAAGGTGGTCATCGATGAGTCCGTGATCCGCGGCGATTCCGAGCCCCTGCTGGTCTATCAGAACCACGAGCCCGCCCCCCGGACCGCCTCCAAGGACGAGTAAGCGGGGTTTGCCTGGCGGCGGCGCTCAGCCGTCGACACAGCGCGGCTTGTGATTTGTGGGATCGCCCCCACTTAAGGGTCAGGCGTGACCATTTACAACCCGGAGATTTCTATGGGTTCATCCTCTGTTATCGATCTTCCCCTCCTGCCCCTGCGTGATGTTGTGGTCTATCCACACATGGTGCTGCCGCTGTTTGTCGGCCGGGAAAAATCCGTCGAGGCGTTGGAAGACGCCATGGCCGGTGGCAAGCAGGTGCTGCTGGTAGCCCAGCGCAATGCCGCGGACGACAACCCCGGCGTAGACGACATTTACCAGGTGGGCACGGTTTCCAACATCCTGCAATTGCTCAAGCTCCCTGACGGTACCATCAAGGTGTTGGTTGAAGGCAGCTACCGGGCGGTGATCGACAACGTCGATGACGAAGGCCGCTTCACGGTCGCCGGTGTGCGCGAAATCGAGGCCGACGAAATTCCGGACGCGGAGGCCGAGGGGCTGTTGCGCTCCACCGTTTCCCAGTTTGAAAAGTACGTCAACCTGAGCAAGAAGGTGCCCGCCGAGGTGCTGACTTCCCTCTCCGGCATCGACGAGCCGGGCCGGCTGGCGGACACCATCGCCGCCCACATGAGCGTGGATCTGCAGGAAAAGCAGAAAATTCTGGAGATAGCCCAGGTGCGGGTGCGGCTGGAGCATCTGATGGGGCTGATGGAGGCGGAGATCGACCTGTTCCAGGTCGAGAAGCGCATCCGCGGCCGGGTCAAGAAGCAGATGGAGAAGAGCCAGCGCGAGTACTACCTCAATGAACAGATGAAGGCGATCCAGAAGGAACTGGGGGACCTCGATGAGGCTCCCAGCGAACTGGATGACCTGCAGGCCCGCATCGAGGATGCGCGGATGCCCGACGAGGCCAGAACCAAGGCGCTGGGTGAGTTGAACAAACTCAAGATGATGTCCCCGATGTCTGCCGAGGCCTCCGTGGTGCGCAGCTATATCGACTGGATGGTCAGCGTGCCCTGGGCCAAGCGCAGCAAAGTCAAGCACGATCTCAAGCGCGCCTCTACCATTCTCGACGAAGATCACTACGGGCTCGAGGAGGTCAAGGAGCGCATCCTCGAGTACCTGGCAGTGCAAAAACGGGTGCGCAAGGTCAAGGGGCCGGTGCTGTGCCTGGTGGGCCCTCCCGGCGTCGGCAAGACCTCGCTGGGTGAATCGCTGGCCCGCGCGACCAATCGCAAGTTTGTGCGCATGGCACTGGGTGGGGTCCGCGACGAGGCCGAGATTCGCGGCCACCGCCGTACCTACATCGGTTCGATGCCCGGCAAGTTACTGCAGAAAATGTCCAAGGCGGGCGTTCGCAATCCGCTGTTCCTGCTCGATGAAATTGACAAGATGGGCATGGACCACCGCGGGGATCCCGCATCCGCCATGCTGGAAGTGTTGGATCCGGAACAGAACCACGCGTTCAACGACCACTATCTGGAGGTGGATTACGACCTCTCGGATGTCATGTTTGTCTGTACCTCCAATACCATGAATATTCCCGGCCCTCTGCTGGATCGGATGGAAGTGATCCGTATTCCCGGCTATACCGAGGACGAAAAGGTCAACATTGCCGAGCGCTACCTGATTCCCAAGCAGCTGAAGCAGAACGGTCTGGCGAAGGACGAGGTCAGCATTGCCGAAGGCACGGTGATCGACATTATCCGCTATTACACCAGGGAAGCCGGCGTCCGCTCCCTGGAGCGTGAGATCGCCAAGATCTGTCGCAAAATGGTCAAGCGCTTTGCCCTCAATGAGGCCGACAGCGATACCGAAGTGACACCTGAAATGCTCCCGGACCTGCTGGGTGTGCGCAAGTTCAACTACGGAATTGCCGAAGACGAGAACAAGGTCGGCCAGGTTACGGGGCTCGCCTGGACCTCGGTCGGCGGGGAATTGCTGACTATCGAGGCGGCGTCGGTGGCGGGCAAGGGTCGCTACGTCAAGACCGGCTCCCTGGGCGATGTGATGCAGGAATCGATTCAGGCGGCTACCACAGTGATCCGCAGTCGCTCGCAGATGCTGGGTATTCCGGCATCGTGGCATGAAAAACATGATGTCCACATTCACGTTCCCGAGGGGGCGACACCCAAGGATGGGCCGAGCGCCGGGGTGGCCATGTGCACCGCGCTGGTGTCGGTCTGCACCGGCATTGCGGTACGCGCCGATGTGGCGATGACCGGGGAGATTACCCTGCGCGGTGAGGTGCTGCCCATCGGCGGCCTGAAGGAAAAGCTGCTGGCGGCGCGCCGGGGCGGGATCAAAACGGTCATCATTCCGAAAGAGAATGAACGCGATCTGAAGGAAGTGCCCGACAATATCAAACAGCATCTGCAGATTCGGCCGGTGAAGTGGATTGATGAAGTGCTGGCGATTGCGCTTGAGCAAATGCCGGAACCGCTGACTGACGAAGAGTACCTGGCACCGGCGCCGGGCACCGGTCAGGACGCCGGCCCGGGCGAGAAAAACCGGATAAATACACACTGAAACAGGGGTTTCGGTTGACCGTGAGTTCGGCTCTGGTATACAGTCGAGCCCACTGAATCCAGTGGTAATCCTCCCGGTTTCGGCGTCCAGGGGCGCACGAGAGAATAGCTGGAATCGCTTTCTGGTGGGTTCCACAGCACCATGAATTTGACCGCGCTTTGCTGCGGGTACAACTCTTGACATTTTGTCAGATAACACTCCAAGGGGATACTTGTGAACAAGACCGAACTTATCGATGCCATCGCCGCTGCTGCCGACCTGCCCAAGGCTTCCGCCGGGCGCGCCCTCGACGCTATTGTCGACAGCATCACTGAAGCGCTCAGCAAGGGTGACCAGGTCACACTGGTAGGCTTTGGCACCTTTGCTGTCAAGCACCGTGCAGCGCGCGAGGGGCGCAATCCGCAGACCGGGCAAAGCATCCAGATCAAGGCGTCCAATGTGCCCGGCTTCAAGGCAGGCAAGGCGCTCAAGGATGCAGTCAACGCCTGAGTCGCAGTATCAGGCGGGGAAGCCCCGCGCGCCGGGTTGTCCACAGCGCCAGAGCTTCACCTATGCTGCAGTAACTGTCCAGGGAAAGGCGCACTCAAGGGTGCGCTTTTTTGTTGATACACAGTGGAAAAAATAACCCATGCTTCAGGATATTCGCAAGAGCACCCAGGGAACCGCGGCCAAGGTTGTCATCGGCCTCATCGTCCTTTCCTTCGCCCTTTTCGGCATTGAATCCATTCTGGTCGGTGGTGGTGGCAGCAGCGTTGCGGAAGTCAACGGCGAGACGGTCAGCCCCATCGAGTTGCAACAGGCGGTGGATACCCAGCGCAGGCAGCTGATGGCAATGATGGGCGACGACCTGGATCCGGCGTTGCTGGACGAGCAGCGTCTGAGCGCTCGGGCGCTGGAGGGCATTATCAACCGCAAGCTGTTGATGCAGTCCGCCCGCAGCATGGGCTTGACCGTATCCGAGGCGGAGCTGGGGGCTGTTATCGGCGGCATGGAGCAATTCCAGGTCGACGGCGAGTTCTCACCGGAGATGTACAAGAGCCTGCTGGCGTCTGCTGGCTACACCCCGGGCACCTTCAAGCGGGCGCTCAAGGATGACCTGGTCCTGAATCAGCTGCGCGCGGGGTTGGCCGGCAGCGATTTCGCCACCTCCGCAGAGCTGGCGCTGAACGCCCGCATCCTGGCCGAGCAGCGCGACATTCGCTACCTGACCATTCCGCTGGAACCATTTCTGGCCGAGTCGGCGCCCGATGCCGCCGAGATCGAGGCCTGGTACCGGGCCAACGAAGAACGTTTCATGACTCCCGAGTCAGTCGTGCTGAATTATGTGGAGTTGACCCTCGAGGACTTCCGCAAGCCGGTAGCGGAGCGTGACATTGAGGAAGAGTACCGGATTCAGGTCGACGGCTACCAGTACCAGACCGAGAATCGCGTCGCGCACATCCTGTTGCAACAGGGCAGTGACGAATCCGCGGCAGACTTTGCGAATCGTATCGATGCCGTGCAGGCGGCATTGGCCGCCGGCGAGGAATTTGCGGCGGTGGCCGCAGAACGCTCCGACGACATCGGTTCGGCGAGCAACGGCGGTGATCTCGGATTCAGTGCCGGCGACGCTTTTCCAGAGGAAATGGAAGCAGCCATCGCCGAGCTTGATGTCAATGTGATCTCCGAGCCTGTGGAGACGGAAGCCGGCACACACATTCTGCTGGTGACCGAGCGCCGCGAGGCCGATCCGCCAAGCCTGGCGGAACTGCGTCCGGAACTGGAGTCGCGTCTGCAGGACCGGGAGGCCCGGGTTGCGCTGCTGCTGGCGGTCGAACAATTGCGCGATCTCGCCTTCACCGCGGGCGATCTGTCGCGCCCGGCCGAGGAACTCGGTCTGGAAGTGAAGCGCAGCGAGCCGGTTACCCGCGACCAGCAGAGTGGCCCGCTGGCAGCGCCCGGGATTCTGCGCGCCGCGTTCTCCGAGGATGTTCTCGAACTGGGCCACAACAGTGAGGTGGTCGAGCTGGGCGGCGACCGCTTTGTGGCGGTGCACCTGCATCGGCACAACAAGCCTGAGCTGCAACCTCTCGCAGCGGTGCAGGAAGAGATCGTAGCGGCGCTGACCCGGGAGCGGGCACAGGAGGCGCTCGAACGCACAGCCGAAGCGGCAGTTGAGTCGCTCGCGGCGGGCGAGGAGTCGCTTGAGGCACTGGCGGTGCGGGAAGGCTATGAATGGCAGGTTGAACTTGGCGCCCGCCGCGACAGCCGGACAGTGCCGGGGCCGGTCCTGCAACGCGCGTTCAGCATGCCGGCACCGGCATCAGGCCCGGTCGCGGATTATGTTGTCGAGGCATCGGGCGACGCCCGGGTGCTGGAGCTGGTGCGCGTCGAGGCCGGCGAACTGGCCACGCTCCCGCCCGAACAGCAGCGCAGTCTGCGGCAACGGATCGGTAGCGAGTTCGGTGCGATGTTGCAGGTCGAGCACGAGCAGGCTCTGCGCTCCGACGCTGACATTTCCGTTCTCTGATGCCAACTGACAGGACGCCGATAAACACCATGGCCAGACGCATTCTCACGCTCAACCAGATTTCGGTGAAGGGGCTGGAGCGCCTGCCCCGCGATGGCTACGAGATCGCCAGCGAGTTTACCCACCCGGATGCCATCCTGTTGCGCAGCCACAAGCTGCAGGCGGATGACATTGCCGATTCGGTGCTGGCGATTGCCCGCGCCGGCGCCGGCGTCAACAATATCCCGGTGGCGGAGTGCACTCGCCGGGGCGTACCCGTATTCAACTCCCCGGGCGCCAACGCCAACGCGGTCAAGGAACTGGTTGCGGCCGGCCTGCTGCTGGGCTCCCGCGGCGTCGTGGAAGGCCTGGCCTACGTTGACGGGCTCGCCGGCATCAGTGACGCCGCGGAACTGCACCAGACCCTGGAAGCCAACAAGAAGCATTTCAAGGGCAATGAACTGCGCGGCAAGACTCTGGGCATCGTCGGCCTCGGCGCTATCGGCTCCCTGGTGGCGGACATGGCCCTGACCCTGGGCATGGACGTGATCGGCTATGACCCGGCGCTGTCAGTGGACGCTGCCTGGCGCCTTTCCAGCCAGGTACGCAAGGCGGATACGCTGTCGGCGGTATTCACCCGCAGCGACTACGTCACCCTGCATCTGCCGGCGCTGGAGTCCACTCGCGGCCTGGTCAACGCGGAACTGCTGGCGGCGATGCCCGCTCACGCCTGTCTGCTGAATTTTGCCCGTCAGGAAATCGTCGACGAGGAAGCGTTGCGGGCGGCCCTGGGGCGCGGCCAGTTGCGCAAGTACATCGCCGACTTCCCCAGCCCGGCTCTGATCGGGCGCAAGGATGTGGTGCTGATGCCGCATATCGGCGCCAGCACGGACGAGGCCGAGGACAACTGCGCGATCATGGCCGCAGACCAGCTGCGGGATTTTCTCGAGAACGGCAATATCCGCAACGCGGTGAATTTCCCCACGCTGCAGCTGGAACGTGCGGGAGGCTGTCGGCTGGCAGTGACCAACACCAACGTGCCGCGAATTCTCGGCAGCGTGCTGTCCATTCTGGCGGAGCTGAATATCAACGTTGTCGACATGCTGAACAAGAGTCGCGACGACATCGCCTACAACCTGATCGATATGGATATTTGCCCGGCCGAGTCCAGCCTGGCTTCCATGCGTGCGCTGGATGGCGTGATCAACGTCAGGGTGATTCCTTAACCGGCCAGAACCCGGCGTCGTCTTTCCGAACCCGAGGCAAGGACCATGGCTGACTCACTGGACACTATTACACAGCAGGCCCGCAAGGCCCGCAATTTCGATAATCCTCCCCTGGAGCGCTGGCATCCACCGCTGTCCGGGGATATCGATATCCGCATTGCAGCGGACGGCAGCTGGTACCACGAGGGCCGGATTATCGCCCGCGAGGCCATTGTCCGGCTGTTTGCAAGTATTCTGCGACGCGAGGAGGACGGAGACTACTACCTGGTCACCCCCGGTGAAAAATGGCGGGTGAAGGTTGAACTGCACCCACTGATTGTCACCGAGATCAATCAGCGTGAGGATGCAGGTGGGCCGCTGCTGGTAGCGCGTCTGAACACCGGCCGTGAAGTACCGATTGATGGGGATCACCCCCTGTTCCTTGAGCCCGCCGTCGGCGATGTCGCCGCTATCTCACTACCTCACGGACTCAGCGCCCTGTTGTCCAGGGCTGCCTGGTATCGCCTGGTAGAGAGCGCAGAGGAGAGGGAAGGGCGCCTGCAGGTGGCGAGCGCAGGGAAGTGGTTCCCGCTGCAGTAAACTGCAGCGGGCGCGAGCGGCTTACATGTTCGGGTAATTCGGCCCGCCAAAGCCTTCCGGGGTAACCCAGACAATATTCTGCGCCGGGTCCTTGATGTCACAGGTCTTGCAGTGCACACAGTTCTGGGCGTTGATCTGGAACCGCTGCCCCTTGGCGTCTTCCACGATTTCATACACGCCCGCCGGGCAGTAGCGCTGGGCCGGCTCATCGTACTGCGGCAAATTCTTTTCCAGCGGCACGTCCGGATCAATCAGGGTCAAGTGGCAGGGCTGGTCTTCCTCGTGGTTGGTATTCGACAGGAATACCGAAGACAGGCGGTCGAAGCTGATCTTGTTGTCCGGCTTCGGGTAGGCCGGCTTATTGCTCGCACTGGCCAGTTTCAGGGTGGCGTAATCCGGCACTGCGTCGTTAAGGGTGAAGGGGAGCTTGCCGCCAAAAATGTTCTGGTCGATCCACACCATGGCCGATCCGACCAGGAAGCCAAACTTGTGCATGAATCCACTGAAGTTGCGCGTGGTGTAAAGCTCTTCATGCAGCCAGGAGTTCTGCACCTTGTCGGCAAAGGACGCGAGGTCTGCTGGCGCAGATTCCCCCTCGGCAAGCGCCTCCACCACGGCCTCTGCTGCCAGCATGCCGCTCTTCATGGCGGTGTGGTTGCCCTTGATTTTGACGGCGTTGAGCGTGCCCGCGTCACAGCCAATGAGCAGACCGCCGGGGAAGTGCATCTTCGGCAGGGAGTTGAAGCCGCCCTTGGAAATTGCGCGGGCGCCGTAGCCGATGCGCGAGCCTCCCTCCAGGTACTTGAGGGTTTCCGGATGGTGCTTCCAGCGCTGGAATTCCGCGAACGGATTCAGGTGCGGATTGGAGTAGTTGAGGTCGGTGATCAGGCCCAGGTACACCTGGTTGTTTTCGGCGTGATAGAGGAAGGCGCCGCCGCTGGCGCCGTTTTCCTGTAGCGGCCAGCCGAGGCCGTGAACCACCAGGCCTTCCCGATGCTGGTCGGCGGGAATTTCCCAGATCTCCTTGATGCCGATGCCGTAGTGCTGGGGATCCTTGTCCTGATCCAGGCTGAATTGGCGAATCAGTTGCTTGCCGAGGTGGCCGCGGCAGCCCTCGGCGAAGAGAGTATATTTCGCGTGCAACTCCATCCCCGGGGTGTAGCTGGCTTTCTTTTCCCCATCGGCAGCAATGCCCATGTCACCGGTAGCGATACCCTTGACCCCGCCATCGGCATGGAACAACACTTCTGCGGCGGCAAAGCCGGGGTAGACTTCCACCCCCAGGTTTTCTGCCTGCTCCGCGAGCCAGCGGCAGACGTTGCCCATGGACACAATATAATTGCCCTCATTGTGGGTGGGCTTGGGAATCATGAAGTTGGGCAGTTTGATGGCTTTTTGGGCGCTGGTATAGAAAAAGAAGCGGTCTTCCGTGACCGCAGTGGGCAGCGGTGCTCCCATGTCCTTCCAGTCGGGGAACAGCTCCGCCAGGGCGCGGGGCTCCAGCACCGCTCCGGACAGGATATGCGCGCCGACCTCGGAACCTTTTTCCACGACGCAAACGGTGACTTCGCGCTCCTGCTCCTGGGCCAGTTGCATGATGCGACAGGCAGCAGACAGGCCCGCGGGCCCGGCGCCAACAATCACGACGTCAAATTCCATTGATTCACGTTCCACGGCAGCATCCTCTGGTTGCGGGGGCAGACAAGATATTGAATTTCAGTCTGATAAAACCGGTGCAAGTATATAATTTTTAAAGGTTAAAGACCATAAACGCGGTGGGTGCCCGGTATCCAGATTGTGTCCGCTACGGTTTATTTTGCTGTCACCCTGGCTGCGCGCCCCGGCCTCTTGACCTGTCGTGGCTTTGGCGGCAACATACCCGCCCGAACTCAAACCGGTGGCCCGCCACTCGCGGCCTGGCCCCCTGTAACCCACCCGAAACTAGCGTTGGAAATCCTATGAAGGTTCTTGTTGCCGTAAAGCGCGTCGTTGACTATAACGTCAAGGTCCGTGCCAAGGGCGATGGCAGTGATGTTGATCTGAACAATGTCAAAATGGCCATCAACCCATTCTGTGAAATCGCCGTCGAGGAAGCCGTCCGCCTGAAGGAAGCCGGCGTTGCCACGGAAGTGATTGCGGTATCGGTTGGGGAGAAGCCCTGCCAGGAGCAAATCCGCACCGCCCTGGCGCTGGGCGCCGACCGCGGCATTCACGTGGAAACGGAAGGGGGCGTAGAGCCCCTGGTCGTGGCCAAGCTATTGAAGGGCGTGGTCGAGAAGGAGCAGCCCCAGCTGGTCATCCTGGGCAAGCAATCCATCGACGGTGACAACAACCAGACCGGCCAGATGCTGGGTGCACTGACCAAGATGCCCCAGGGAACTTTTGCCTCTGAAATCAAGGTGGAAGGCGAGAAAATTAATGTGATACGTGAAGTGGATGGTGGGCTCCAGACCATCAGCCTGACGCTGCCGGCGATCGTCACCACCGACCTGCGCCTGAACGAGCCACGCTACGCCTCGCTGCCCAACATCATGAAGGCCAAGAAGAAGCAGCTGGACGTATTTACGCCCGCCGATCTGGGTGTCGAAGTCACCAAACATCTGACCCAGCTCAAGGTCGAGCCACCACCTGAGCGCAAGGCCGGGATCAAGGTCGAGGACGTCGCCCAGCTGGTCGACAAACTGAAGAACGAGGCGAAGGTAATCTCATGAGCACATTGGTTATTGCAGAACACGACAACAGCAGCCTCAAACCCGCCACCCTCAATGCGGTAGCGGCCGCCGAAGCCATGGGTGCCGATATCGATATCCTGGTGGCTGGCGCCGACTGCAGCGCCGTTGCCGACCAGGCCGCGGCCGTGCCGGGCGTGGGCAAGGTGCTGCTGGCGGACAATGCTGCCTACGAGCACCAGCTGGCGGAAAATATAAGTCTGCTGATTGCCGAAGTGGCAGCGAATTACGACAACATCATTGCGCCCTCGACCACCAACGGCAAGAACACCCTGCCGCGGGTCGCCGCATTACTGGACGTCGCCCAGATTTCCGACATCATCTCCGTTGAATCCGCCGACACCTTCAAGCGTCCGATCTATGCCGGCAACGTCATTGCCACGGTGCAGACCACCGATGCCAAGAAAGTTATCACCGTGCGCACGACCGCCTTTGACGCCGTTGCCGCAGAGGGTGGTTCCGCAACCATTGAAGCCTTGTCCTCCGAGCATGATGCGGGCATATCCGAGTTTGTCGGCGAGGAAGTGGCGGTGTCCGATCGCCCCGAGCTGACCGCTGCACCGGTGGTGATTTCCGGTGGCCGCGGCATGCAGAACGGGGACAACTTCAAACTGCTGGAAGGGATCGCGGACAAGTTGGGGGCGGCCATTGGCGCCTCGCGCGCGGCGGTGGATGCCGGCTTTGTTCCCAACGACATGCAGGTTGGCCAGACCGGCAAGATTGTGGCTCCGGATCTGTATATCGCCGTCGGTATCTCCGGCGCGATCCAGCACCTGGCGGGGATGAAGGACTCCAAGGTCATTGTCGCCATCAACAAGGACGAGGATGCCCCGATCTTTCAGGTGGCAGACTACGGCCTGGTGGCGGACCTGTTCAATGCCCTGCCGGAACTGGAAGCCGCGCTCTGAAGCAACGCTCTGGCCACTACAAAAAAGCCGGCTTTTTTGTGCGTGATCGGAGTGGTACCCCGCCTCAGTGCCGCCGCCGGAACAGCGGCTGCGGCTCGTCGATCGCACCCTGGTAGTGCTCGGAGAAGATATCCAACTGCCGCAGACCCTCTTCCAGCCGGGACTCATCGCTGAACTGGAACGCGTCAAAACCGCAGCGACGCAGGTAGTGCAGCTGGTCCGGCAGGAACGTACCCACGGCTCGCAGCTCACCCCGATAACCGCGCTGGCGCAGTTCCCGGCCATAGGAAAACCCGCGCCCGTCGGTAAACAGCGGGAAATGCACCGCTACCAGCCCAATCGCATCCAGTGCCGGCAGCAGTTCGGCGATACCGTCACCGGGTTCAATTTGCACCGCGGAGCCGGTTTTGTCGGCGAGGTCCTGCCACTGGCCCAGCGTGGGCAGGTGAAATTCCGGTGCTGTGGCGGCGTCGGCTGCGGGCGGCAGCCAGGCGTCGCTGGTAATCTCGCCCTGCTTAATGAGTTTTGGCATAGACCCGCTCCTTGAAGGGTTCGATACCCACCCGGTTATAGGTTTGCAGGAAAGTTTCCTCTTCCTGGCGCAAGCTGACAAAGGTGTCGAGAATGTTCTCGACCACGTCCGGAATGTCTTCCTGGCTGAATGAGGGCCCCAGGATCTTGCCGATGGCAGCCTCCTTGGACTGGCTGCCACCAAGGCTGACCTGGTAGAACTCGGCCCCTTTCTTGTCCACCCCCAGGATGCCGATGTGGCCGATGTGGTGGTGGCCGCAGGCGTTCATGCAGCCGCTGATATTGAGTTCGAGCGGGCCGAGGTCGTAGAGGTAGTCCAGATCCTCGAACCGGGCCTGGATCGCCTCGGCAACCGGAATGGACTTGGCGTTGGCCAGGGAACAGTAGTCGCCGCCGGGGCAGCAGATGACGTCGGTGATGTAGCCGATGTTCGGCGTCGCCAGACCTGCACCCTGTAGCTGTTGCCACAGGGTGTAGAGAGCGCTGGCTTCGACATCAGCCAGTACCATGTTCTGCTGGTGGGTGGTGCGCAGTTCGCCGAAGGAGAAGCTGTCCGCCAGGTCCGCCAGCAGTTCCAGTTGGCTGTCGGTGACATCACCGGGGGCGTTCCCGGTTGCCTTCAGCGAGATGGTCACCGCGCGGTAACCGGGGACGCGGTGGGCGAGTGTGTTGCGCGCGACCCAGTTGCCAAAGATGGGGTCTGCAGTGCAGCGAGCCTGCAGTGCCGCGGCAGATGCGCCCGCGTCCAGTTGGACATAGGGCGGCTCGGTGAAGAAGGATTTGGCCCGCGCTATCTCCTCGTCCGTGAGGGTGCTGGGGCCGTCTTTCACCAGCGCCCATTCGCGCTCCACTGCTTCCCGGAAGGCCTCGACACCCATGGCCTTGACCAGAATCTTGATCCGCGCCTTGTATTTGTTGTCGCGGCGGCCGTACTGGTTGTAGACCCGCAGGATCGCCTCCAGGTAGGTGAGCAGGTGACGCTTTTCCAGCCATTCGCTGATCACGGAGCCGATCACCGGGGTGCGGCCGAGACCGCCGCCGGCAAGTACCTTGAAGCCGTATTCACCGGCGGCGTTGGCCAGCAGCTCAACCCCGATATCGTGGGCGTGGATGGCGGCGCGATCCTGCTCGCTGGCGCACACCGCTATCTTGAACTTGCGCGGCAAAAAGGCGAATTCGGGGTGCAGCGTGGACCACTGGCGGATGATTTCACACCAGGGGCGCGGGTCTTCACGTTCGTCCGCGGCAACGCCTGCAAACTGGTCAGTGGTGGTGTTGCGAATACAGTTGCCACTGGTCTGGATCGCGTGCATCTGGACACCGGCGAGTTCAGCCAGGATCTCCGGCACTTCCTCCAGTTGCGGCCAGTTCAGCTGGATATTCTGGCGTGTGCTGACGTGGGCATAGCCCTTGTCGTAATGCCGGGTGATGTGAGCCAGCTTGCGTAACTGGGCACTGGACAGCAGGCCATAGGGCACGGCGATGCGCAGCATGGGCGCCAGGCGTTGCACGTAGAGGCCATTCTGCAGGCGCAGTGGCAGGAACTCGGCTGCAGTCAGTTCGCCGGCCAGGAAGCGACGGGTCTGGTCGCGAAACTGGGCCACGCGCTCATCGACGATGCGCTGGTCATACTGGTCGTAAAGGTACATCGAGAGGTCCTAATAGCAGGGGCGGCTTTGGCGGAGGCGCTACCTTACCAGAAAACCCCGGAGACGATTTATGCTGATTTTTTATAAGTTTAGAACCCGCGCAGTATGGCGAGACAGGCTGCCAATCCGGAATTTCCTGATATAATCCGGCGACCAGATACGCCGGCCCGAGGCCGGATTCACCCCCAGACGAGGAGCCCCGCATGTCCGGTTCAACCAATAAAGACGACGGCATGGCCGACGCCATTGCCGCCACCGCCATTATCACCATTGTGGTTGTCACTCTCTATCTCTGGCTGGGTGCAATGCCCGGCTAAAACGCGTCTTGAAGGGGTGCTAGGACGCGCTTTTCAACACCACCTGGACGATAAGCACCACCGCTGCGATAAACAGCAAAGTAAAGATCAGGCCGGCGGCAATAAAGACGCCGGCCTTGCCCTGCTTGAAATCCCGTTCCCTATTGCGACTGCTCTGCACACCCAGCCCCGCCGCAAACACGCTGCTGATGACATGCCAGGGTCGCATGCGGTGTTGCGAAGATTCCGGATTCTGCTCTTGCTCCGCTGGCGGAGCGCGTTCTGTTTCGGGGTGTTCAGACATCATTCTGCTCCAGATAATAAGTTGCGGCGGCGTTGCCGGGACTCAGTAGTCCAGTACCGGTGCCAGCCAGCGTTCCACTTCGGCAATGCTCATGCCCTTGCGCCGGGACACATCAGCCACCTGGTCGCGGCCGATCTTGCCCACCGCAAAATAGCGCGCCTCGGGGTGCGAGAAATAGAAACCGCTGACCGATGATGCCGGTGACATGGCGAAGCTTTCCGAAAGCGTAACACCACAGGTGTCGGGCGCCTGCAGCAGCTCGAACAGGGTGGCTTTCTCGGTGTGGTCGGGGCAGGCAGGGTAGCCCGGGGCGGGACGTATACCGCGGTATTTCTCCCGCACCAGCTCCTCGACACCCAGCTGTTCATCCGGCGCATAGCCCCACAGTTCAGTGCGCACCCAACGGTGCAGGTACTCGGCGAACGCCTCGGCCAGGCGATCGGCCAGGGCCTTTACCAGAATGCTGTTGTAGTCGTCGTGCTCGGCCAGAAAACGGCCCGACAGTTCATCGACGCCGTGGCCGGTGGTGACACAGAATGCGCCAAGGTAATCGGGCGCGGCATCCGCCGGGGCTATGTAGTCCGCCAGGCAGAAGTTGGGTTCACCACTGGGTTTTTCCATCTGCTGCCGGAGATGGTGCAGGGTGGCGATGACTTCGCTGCGGGATTCGTCCGCGAACAGGTCAATGTCGTCACTGCCATTGCGCACCGCGGGCCAGAAGCCGAGAGTGGCGCGAGCGGTGATCAGTTTCTCTGCAATGATCTTCTGCAACATGGCCTGGGCGTCGGCGAACAGCTCCCGGGCCTGCTCGCCCACCACCTCGTCCTCGAGAATTTTCGGGTACTTTCCCGCCAGTTCCCAGGAGATAAAAAACGGCGTCCAGTCGATGATATCCACCAGCTTTTCCAGCGGAAAATCATCCACCACCCGGGTACCGATAAAGCTCGGCCGGGGTGGCGTGTAGCTTTCCCACTCCAGTGCCGGCGCGTGGGCAACGGCCTCCGGGTAGGGCAGCTGCCGGGTACGCGGCTGGCGGTTCGCGACCCGCTCGCGCACCGCGGTGTATTCACTGCGCCGCTCGGCGACAAACTTCGGTTTGCCCAGGCCCATCAGAGCGGTTGCCACCGACACGCTGCGGGAGGCATCCGGCACATAGACCACCAGATCATTCTGGTAGCGCGGCTCGATCTTCACCGCGGTGTGCGCCTTGGAGGTGGTGGCGCCGCCGATCATCAGGGGAACCTGGAAGTCCTGCCGCTGCATCTCGCTGGCCACGTGCACCATCTCGTCCAGGGAGGGCGTGATCAGGCCGGACAGGCCGATGATGTCGACCTTTTCCTCGCGCGCGACGCTGAGGATTTTTTCGCAGTGAACCATGACCCCGAGGTCGATCACCTCGAAGTTGTTGCACTGCAGCACCACCCCGACAATGTTCTTGCCGATATCGTGGACGTCGCCCTTGACCGTGGCCAGCAGGATCTTGCCGTTGGTCCGGGTGCTGTCGGTTTTTTCCTCTTCGATGTAGGGCTGCAGGTAGGCCACCGCCTGCTTCATGACCCGCGCGCTCTTGACCACCTGGGGCAGGAACATCTTGCCCTCGCCGAACAGGTCACCGACCACGTTCATCCCGTCCATCAGCGGGCCTTCAATCACTTCAATCGGGTGTGCGAACAGCTGCCGGGCTTCCTCGGCATCCTCCAGGATGAAGCTGTTGATGCCTTTGACCAGGGCGTGCTCCATGCGCTTGCCCACGGGCTTTTCGCGCCAGCTGAGATCTTCCACCCGGGCGGTGCCGGTGCCGCTGTCGCGGTAGGTCTCCGCCAGCTCCAACAGCCGTTCGGTGCCGTCGTTGCGGCGGTTGAGGATGACGTCCTCGACTGCGTCGCGCAGTTCCCCCGGCAGTTGGTCGTAGACCGCGAGCTGGCCGGCGTTGACGATGCCCATGTTCATGCCGGCGCGGATGGCGTGGTAGAGGAACACCGAGTGAATCGCCTCGCGCACAACGTTGTTACCGCGGAAGGAAAACGACACATTGGAGACGCCGCCGGAGATCAGGGCACCGGGCAGTTGCTCGCGGATCCAGCGCGTGGCCTCGATAAACTCCACGGCGTAATTGTTGTGCTCGTCGATGCCGGTGGCGACCGCAAAAATGTTCGGGTCGAAAATGATGTCATTGGGATTGAAGCCCACCGTGTTCACCAGCAGCTCCCAGGAACGCCGGCAGATGGCCTTGCGCCGCTCCAGGTTGTCGGCCTGGCCGTCCTCGTCGAAGGCCATGACCACTACCGCCGCGCCGTAGCGCTTGCACAGGGTCGCCTGCTCAATGAATTCGGCTTCCCCGGCCTTGAGGCTGATGGAGTTCACCACCGGCTTGCCCTGGATGCAGCGCAGACCGGCCTCAATCACCGACCAGCGCGAGGAATCCACCATGATCGGTACCCGGCAGATATCCGGTTCCGAGGCCACCAGGTTGAGGAAGGTCACCATGGCTTCCTCGGCGTCCAGCATGCCCTCGTCCATGTTGATGTCGATGATCTGGGCGCCGTCCTCTACCTGGACCCGGGCCACGTCCAGGGCAGCCTCGTAGTTGCCGTCCAGGACCAGGCGCTTGAAACGGGCGGAGCCAGTGACGTTGCAGCGCTCGCCGACGTTCACAAACAGGCTGTCGGCGCCGATGTTGAAGGGCTCCAGCCCGCTGAGCCGGCAGGCCGGCGGGCGCTGGGGCAGGGGGCGCGGGGCAATGTCACGCACCGCCCGGGCGATGGCCTCGATGTGGTGGGGCGTGGTGCCGCAGCAACCGCCCGCAAGATTCAGGAAGCCGCGTTCGGCGAAACCGCGGAAGTCTTCATACATGTCCTCGGGGGTTTCATCGTAGTCGCCGAAAGCGTTGGGCAGGCCGGCGTTGAGGTGGGCGCTGAAGTAGCACTCGGCGACCGTAGCCAGTTCTTCCAGGAACGGCCGGATCTCCTTGAAGCGGCGGCCGCAGTTGCTGCCCACGATCAGAGGCCTGGCGTGGGCCACGGCGTTCCAGAAAGCCTCGGGACTCTGGCCCGACAGTACCCGGCCGCTGGTGTCCGGGAAAGTCACGGAAATCATCAGCGGCAACTCGGTGCCCAGTTCTTCGAATACCGACTGCACGGCAAAGATCGCCGCCTTGGCGTTCAGGGTGTCGAAAACGGTTTCGATCAGGATCAGGTCTACTCCGCCCTCGATCAGGGCGCGGGTGGCGGCTGCGTAATCCTCCTGCAATTCCGCGAAGTAAACATTGCGGGCGCCGGGGTCATTCACGTCCGGGGAAATGGACGCGGTGCGCGGGGTGGGGCCGAGGGTGCCGGCCACATAGCGCGGCTTCTCCGGCTCCCGCGCGGTGAGCTCATCGGCCACCTCCCGCGCGATGCGGGCGCCCGCCAGGTTGAGTTCCGCGGCCAGTTCGGACAGGTCGTAATCGCCCTGGGCAACTGCGGTGCTGTTGAAGGTGTTGGTGCCGATAATGTCGGCGCCCGCCTCCAGATAGCGGCGGTGGATGCGGGCGATGATATCGGGGCGGGTCAGGGACAGCAGGTCGTTGTTGCCCTTGAGATCCGCCGGGTGGGCGCCAAAGCGGTCCCCGCGGTAGTCGGCTTCCTGCAGCCCCTCGGCCTGGATCATGGTCCCCATGGCGCCGTCCAGGATCAGGATGCGCTGCCGCAGAGCGAGGGCCAGAGGGTGGTTTGTGAGACTGTCCAGATCCATGGGTAGTTCCTGTAAAAAGCCAACAATTCTAACAGATTAGCCGCGGCTTTGGCTGCGCCGCAATCAGATCTCGCACTCTCCCGGAGAAGTTTGCTAGAATACCTGACCAATTTACTCGGAATGGAAGAGGTTCATGGTCACCATCACGGAATCGGCACAGGGTTATCTCGCCGAACTGCTGACCAAGCAGGAGGACGCTCTGGGCGTTCGCGTCTTTATCAACCAGCCGGGCACACCCAAGGCAGAGACCTGTATCGCCTACTGTCGTGAGGGCGATATCCAGGAAGGGGATGAGAAGCAGACCTTCGGCGAACTCGACGCCTGGTTTGACGCCCGCAGCCTGCCGTTCCTTGAGGATGCCCTGGTGGACTATGCCAAGGATCGCATGGGTGGCCAGCTGACCATCAAGGCGCCCAACGCCAAACTGCCCCGGGTGGATGAGAACAGCCCCCTGGAAGATCGCATCAACTACATTCTGTACAACGAGGTGAATCCCTCCCTGGCCGCCCACGGCGGCGAAGTCAGCCTGGTGGAAATCACTGAGGATCCCTTCGCCATTCTCAAGTTTGGCGGTGGCTGCCAGGGCTGCGGCATGGTTGACCAGACCCTGAAGGGCGGGGTGGAAAAAACCCTGCTGGAGCAGTTACCTGAGCTCAAGGGCGTGCGCGACAGCACCGACCACACGGATCGCAGCCAGGCTTATTACTGAGCGCCCTCAGTCCTGGCGCGCTGAGCTGACGCCGTTTCAGCCTGCGCCCAGGCGTTGCGGCAGCGCATCCTTCAGGCTCTCGCGCAGTGCCCGCAGGCAGGCCTCGGTTTCCTCCCAGCCAATACAGCCGTCGGTGATGGAAACGCCGTACTGCAGATCGGCCAGATTCTCCGGGATCGACTGGTTGCCGGCGTTGATATTGCTCTCGATCATCAGGCCGATGATTGAACGGTTGCCCTCCAGAATCTGGTTGCCCACGTTTTCCACCACCAGTGGCTGCAGTTCCGGCTGCTTGCTGGAATTGGCGTGGCTGCAGTCAACCATGATGCTCTGGGGCACGGCGGCCTTGGCCAGCGCCTCTTCACACAAGCGGATATGCACCGAGTCGTAGTTGGGGCCATTACTGCCGCCGCGCAGGACAATGTGGCCGTAGCGGTTGCCGCGGGTGGTGATCACCGAAACCTCGCCCTGGCCGTTGATACCCAGGAAACGGTGCGGCTTGGCCACCGAGTTGAGGGCATTGCTGGCAACGGTCAGGCCGCCATCGGTACCGTTTTTGAAACCCACCGCCGAGGACAGGCCGCTGGCCATCTCCCGGTGGGTCTGGGATTCCGTGGTCCGCGCGCCAATGGCGGACCAGCTGATCAGGTCCTGCAGATACTGGGGTGAGATCGGGTCCAGCGCCTCCGTGGCGGTGGGTAGACCCAGTTCCAGGATGTCCAGCAACAGCCGGCGGCCGATGTGCAGGCCCTCCTCAATCTTGAAGGAGTCGTCCAGACGGGGGTCGTTGACCAGGCCCTTCCAGCCCACGGTGGTGCGCGGTTTCTCGAAGTAGACCCGCATCACGATATACAGGGTGTCCGCCAGCTCCTCTGCCAGTGCCTGCAGACGCCGGGCGTAGTCCATGGCGGCGTCGATGTCGTGGATGGAGCAGGGGCCGACCACCACGAAGATGCGGTGATCCTTGCGATCAAGGATGTTCTGGATCACTGCGCGGCTGTCACTGACCATGTCGTGCGCCGCGGCGCTCAGGGGCAGCGCCTGTTTCAACTGCGCCGGCGTCACCAGCACGTCCTGGGACGCGACGTTGATGTTATAGACTTCCATATTGCTCATTGATCGTTACCTGATAGAGTATCCCCAGCTGGCGCCGGAGCACCTGTCGAGGCGCGACATTCTATAGCAGCGATGCGGCTTTGGGTAGGAACCGCCCGCCGCCACCGTCCGGAGAAGCGCTTGCCCCGACTGTACGATATCGACCCGCTGCAACCCCTGATCGCCGCCGGCTACACCCTGTTGACACCTACCCAGCGCCTTGCCCGGCGGATCCTCTCGGAGTGGGAGCACGTCGCAGATCCCGCGGCTGGCGAGCCAACAGTACCCCGGGTGTCCGCCCTGGAACCCTGGCTGCTGGCCCGCTGGCAGCAGGCCGTAGCCGCGGGCCGATTGCCCGCAGGGCTCATGCTGAGCCCGGCCCAGGCCCATGAACTGTGGCGCCAGGTCATCGCCGCGGACCAGGCCCAGGCCGGGCGCCATGACCTCCTGCAGCCCGGGGCTGCGGCGCGGCTGGCAGCCCGGGCCCGGGACACGCTGCTGCGCTGGGAGGTCGACCTGCGGGCGGCCCCCGTGCGCCAGCTGTTCCTGCTGGATGAGGACTGTGGCACGTTTTTGCGCTGGGCAGACGCGTTCAACGCCCGCCTGGACTGCGACGGTCTGACCACTCTGGTGGATGCCATCCGCGGGTTGGCGGCGCTGGCCCCGGAAGAGCCGCGCACCCCGCTGGCCATGCTCGCCTTCGACTCCCTGCCGCCCCTGTATGAACGCTGTCTGCAGCGCCTGGGCGCCGATCTGCAGAAGCTGGAATCGGCAGCGTCTGCCGCGACACAATGTGAAGTGCTGCGCTGTGATGACAGCCGCAGTGAACTCGCCGGGGTGGCACGCTGGGCCGCGCAACTGGTGGCCAGCGAGCCGGCACTGCGGCTGGGGATTGTGGTGCCCGACAGTGCGGGAGAACGGGCCACGCTGGACTATCTCCTGCGCCGCGAATTTGCCTGCCTGGATCGGCGCTACCAGAGTCTGCCGGTCAACTTTTCCGCAGGTCAGCCCCTGGCCGAAGTTCCCCTCGTACGCGACGCGTTGCAGTTGCTGGCGCTGCCGGTGGAGGGTATCGGTCCGCCCGCTCTGGCCCTGCTCCTGCAGTCGCGCTTTCTCGGGCCGGGTCTCGCGGCAGCGGGCGCCACAACGCTGCTGACTCGCTGTTTCGAGACCCGGCTGGAGCGCCTGACGCTGTCACAGCTGGAGCGGGAGCTGGCCGCTGGCGGGGGCGCCAGTCCCGCTCTGGCGCAAGCGCTGCAAGCGAGCGCGACGCCGGCCCTGACCGGCGGCCGCAAGCCGCCCTCGGTCTGGGTTGGTCGCTTTGAGCGCCTGTTGGCGCTGTGGGGCTGGCCCGGGGCGGCGCCGGATTCGCTGGAATACCAGCAGTTGGAACAGTGGCAACGGCTGCTGCAGGACTATGCGGGTTTCGACCTGGTGACGCCGTCCCTGCGGTTTGCGGAAGCCCTGCAGCTGTTGCGGCGGCTGGCGGGGGAAGCAGGTTTCCAGCCCCAGACCGAAGACAGCACGGTGCAGGTGTTGGGTCCGCTGGAAGCGGCGGGCCTGCAGTTCGACCGGCTCTGGCTGTGCGGCATGCAGGCCAGCCAGTGGCCCGCCCCGGCACGCCCGCACCCCTTCATTCCCCTGCAGCTGCAGCGCGAACGCGGCATGCCTCACGCCAGCGCGGAACGGGAGTGGGCCTTTACCGAGGCCTTGATGGACCGCTATCGGCACGCTACCACTGTGCTGCATGCCAGCTACAGTGCCCAGCGCGATGGCGTTCCCGAACTGCCCAGCCCACTGCTGCGGGATTTTGCGGCGGCACCCGACCTGCCCGCGGCGCCGCTGAAAACCGCCTGGCTGGACCAGCTGGGGGCTCCCTTGCAGGCGCCGGACCAGAGCGCGGCGGCGCCAACCGTGTCCCCGGCTGAAGCCGCCCTCCTGCGCGGCGGCAGCGCCATCCTCGAAGACCAGTCCCTGTGCCCGTTTCGTGCCTTTGCCCGGCGTCGGCTGCATCTGCAGGTGCTGCCTGAGCCGCAGTCGGGCCTGTCTGCCGCGGACCGCGGCGAGTTGTTGCACAGCGCCCTGTTTCATCTCTGGGGGGAGCTCGGCGATCAGGCTGCGCTCGCGCAGTTGGCCCCGGCGGCGGAACTGGAGTGCCTGCAGCGGGCCGCGGCTGCGGCGCTGGAGGCACTGCCCGCGACCCGGCAGCGGGCGGCGGGGCGCGCCTGTCTGCGGCTGGAGGGGTTGCGCCTGCAGCGGCTGCTGGCGGAGTGGTTGCAACTGGAGCGGTCGCGGCCGCCATTCCGGGTGCTGGCGCTTGAATCCGCGGACAGTCTGCAACTGGAAGGTCTGGCGCTGTCGCTGCGGATAGACCGTATCGACGCGCTGGAGGATGGTTCAACGCTGCTGATTGACTACAAGTCCGGCCAGTCCGGGGTGGGTGACTGGTTCGGGGAGCGGCCGGCGAAGCCGCAGTTGCCGTTGTATGCACTCGCCGCCGATCCCACGCCGGCAGGCGCAGCTTTTGCCACGGTGCGGGAGCGGCGCTGCCAGTTCACCGGCCTGGCGCGGGTTGAATCCGGCCCCGGAATTCATACCGACATCGGGGCCCGCACCCGCGGCCAGGAGCCCTGTGCCGACTGGGAGGAAGTGGTGGCGCACTGGCGCCAGTCGCTGACCGCGCTGGCCGCGGCCTTTGTCGGCGGGGAGGCGGCGGTGGAGCCAAAATCCGCCGCCAGCTGCCGCCACTGCGGGATGCAGGCCCTGTGCCGTATTGAGTCGGCCGGCACATGACGGTCAGCGACGCCTGGCAGCGCGAGCGCGCGCTGGATACCGCCGGCAGCTTCTGTGTCAGCGCACCCGCGGGTTCCGGCAAGACCGAGCTGCTGATCCAGCGCTATCTGGCACTGCTGTCGCGAGTGTCACTGCCTGAACAGGTGTTGGCGATCACCTTTACCCGCAAGGCGGCGGCGGAAATGCGCGACCGGGTGGTCGCCGCCCTGGAGGCCGCCGCTGCCGGGGAGCCGGTTACCGGCAGCCACGAACAGCGCACCCGGGAGCTGGCGCAGGCGGCACTCGTCCACGGCACTCAGCTGGGCTGGCAACTGCTGCGCGATACGGCCCGTTTCAATATTCGCACCATCGATGGTTTCTGCCACGCACTGACCCGACAAATGCCGGTGCTGAGCCGCTTTGGCGGCCAGGCCAGTGCGGTGGACGATGCCCGCGAGCTCTATGCCGAGGCTGTCATCGGCCTGTTCCGGCTGCTGGAGGAAGGGCACCCGGTCGTCCCCGACCTCGAGGCGCTGTTGCTGCACTTTGGCAACGACTGGGCGCGCCTGCAGGAGCTGTTGTCGGCACTGCTGGCGCGCCGGGAGCAGTGGCAGGACTATGTCAGCCTGCGGCACGATCCGGCCTGGGCAGAGGCGGTGTTGCGCGAGACTCTCGATCACCTGGTCAGGGACCGGCTGCGACGACTGGCTGCTGCACTGGCGCCGGTGGCGGGGGAACTCAAGGCTCTGCGCGAGTACGCGGCGGTCCAGCTGGGCCAGCCGGCTCCCGGCGACCTGTCGGCAGCCGGCGGGGAGTCGCTGACCGCCTGGCGGGGTGTCGCCACGCTGTTGCTGAAAGCGGACGGGCAATGGCGCAGCCGGGTCGACAAGCGCCAGGGGTTTCCTGGGGCCGGCGTCCCGGCGGCCGGCGTCCCGGCGGCCGGCGTCCCGGCGGGAAAGGGGGCGGCCCGGGACTGGAAAGAACGCATGCAGGCGTTGCTGGCCGGTCTTGCGGGGCAGGAGACGCTGCGCCGGGACCTGCGAGACCTCGCGGTTCTGCCCGCGGCGGACCCCGAGGACAATGGCTGGCAGCTGCTGCTGCATCTGTTCCATGTGCTGCCCGTGCTGGCGGCGCAGCTATTGCTGGTATTTCAGCAGCGCGGCCAGGTGGACCACACCCAGATCGCTCTCTATGCCCTGCAGGCCCTCGGTGAGGACGAGGCGCCCACAGATCTTGCCCTGCGTCTGGACTATCGGATTGAGCACCTGCTGGTCGATGAGTTTCAGGACACCGCCATCAACCAGTATCGCCTGCTGCAGCGGCTCACACGCGGCTGGGGGGAACACAATGCCCTGCAGCCGGAGCGGCCCCGGACCCTGCTCCTGGTGGGGGACGGCATGCAGTCGATCTACGGCTTCCGCGATGCCAACGTGGGCCTGTTTCTGCGGGCCAGGGACGAGGGCTTCAACGGCGTGGTGCCCGAGTACCTGATGCTGGCGAGCAACTTCCGCTCCCGGGCGGGCATCGTTGACTGGGTCAACGCCGTGTTTCAGCAGGCGTTTCCCGCTGTGGATGACATCGCCCGGGGCGAGGTCCGGTTTACCCCGGCCGTAGCCACCCGCGCCGCCGGCACAGAACCGGCGGTGGCGCTGGAGGTGTTTGCCGACGAGCCGGCGCCGGGCGCGCTGCGTGAGGCGGCGCTGCTGGCCGATCGCATCGCGGCGGCCCTGGACGACGCTGCCGACACCACCGTGGCCGTGCTGGCGCGCAGCCGCGGCCAACTGCAGCCGGTGCTGGCAGCATTGCGTGCGGCAGGGATCAGCTACAACGCCCAGGACATCGACAGCCTCGCCCGCAATCCGGTGGTTGCGGATCTGTTCACCCTGTGCCGCGCGCTGGCCAACCCGGCGGACCGCGTTGCCTGGATGGCCCTGCTGCGGGCGCCCTGGTGCGCGCTGGAGCCGGCGGATTTGCTGCGGGTAGCGCAGTATGGCGCCGCAGCGTCGCGGCAGCCACTGGCCAGCACGCTGCAGGATCCCGCCATGCGGGCGCAGTTGAGCCCCGCCGGGCGCGAACGCCTGGTTCCGGTGGCGGCGGCGCTGGCAGAGGCCTTTCGTCGCCGCGACCGGCGCGGGCTGCGGGTCTGGCTGGAACTGCTGTGGGAGCAGTTGGGCGGGCCGGCCTGCGCGGGTTCCGAGACCGATTTGCACAACGCCGAGCGCTTCCTGCAGCTGCTGGAACAGGCCGACAGCGAGGGCAGGGGCCTGGACCTGCCCTCGCTGCAACGCCGCCTCGCAGGCCTCTATGCGCGCTCCGGAGACACCTCGGCCCGGGTCCAGGTAATGACTTTGCACCGGGCCAAGGGGCTGGAGTTCGACCACGTGTTCCTGCCGGGGCTGGCGGGCAGGCCGCGGGCGGACGAGCGCCCGGCGCTGTTGTGGGACGACTACACCGATGCCGATGGCGCGCGGCGCTTCCTGCTGGCGACCGATGACCACAGCGAGCGCGATAGCCCCGGCGTCTACAACACACTGCTGCGTATCCGTCGCCACAAGTCCCGGGTGGAGAATGCGCGCCTGCTCTATGTCGGTGCGACCCGGGCCATCCGCACGTTGACCCTGAGCGCGGTGCTGGCGCCGGACCCTGCTACCGACAGCGGCGTCCGGGCGCCGTCGGCAGATGCCCTGCTGGCTGGGGTCTGGGACGCGCTGGCGGCCCAGGCAAAGGTTCACTGGCTTGATGAAGGGGCACCTAGGTGAGCGGCGCGATCACCTCGTCGGCGTAGCGCTTCACGCCGTCGATTTTCAGGTTCACGTCTTCGGTTTCACCGTGGTAGAAGGCCCAGGGCATGGTCAGAATGTGGGTGACACCGGCATCTTCCAGCCGCTTGTAACCAGCCGCATCCCAGGCATCGTTGGGAGTCGCCATTACTTCGAACGGCTCCTGTTCCCGGCCACAGTCCCGGCGCCACTGGCGAATGCGCTCAATGCTGTGGATGATTTCACTGGAGGGCTGCAGGTCGGTGACCCAGCCATCGGCCAGCCGTGCGGCCCGGCGCATGGCCGGGTCGGAAATACCGCCGATCCAGAACGGGATGCGCTCGCTGGGCGCGGGGTTCATCTCCAGCCGCTCGAATTGATAGAACTCGCCGCGATACTCCACCATCTCGCCAGTCCACAGCAGGCGCATGATCTCCAGCATTTCGTCGGTGCGTTTGCCCCGGGTGCGAAAATCCTGCTGCATCAGCGCAAACTCATCCGCCGACCAGCCGACGCCGAAAGCGGGCGTGACCCGGTTGCCCGAGACAATGGCCGCGGTGCTGATGGCCTTGGCGACCAGAAAGGGATTGCGCATGGGCAACACGAAAATGTTGTTGGTGAAGCGCAGGCGCTGGGTGATGGTGGCCAGGGCGCCGATTACAACCCAGGGGTCGGGCCAGTCAGTGAAGGCGGCCCAGCGCCGGCTGCCATCTTCGGTGTAGGGGTAGGGCTCGCTGATCTGTTCCGGATGCACCACATGATCGGAGAATGACATTGCGTCCCAGCCATATTGATCGGCGACCGGGGCTAGTTGCGTGAGATGGGCGACAGTGCTGAAAGAGGTGGAAAGAACAAATTTCACGGCCTGGGCTCCGCTGCGGTTCATGAGTGTTATCCACCTACTCTAACAAGCTCTGGACCACTGCCTGCAGGCTCGGTTACACGCGTGCCGTAAACAGCCTGCTGTCGGTCAACAAGTCATACCCCTAACGGCTGGCCAGATAAATGCGGAACTTGCGGTTCTGCGCCAGGATGCGCTGTTGGCGGAAGCCGTGCGCCAGCGTGGCGCGGTAGTCGAGATGGCGATTTGCCACCAGGCACAGCTGCCCCCCGGGAGCCAACACAGCCGCCGCCTGGCTGAGCAAACGCCTCCCGGCATAGTCGTCCACCGTGTGTTGGAGGTGGAAGGGCGGGTTGCACAAAACCAGGTCGGGCGCGGGCGCAGCCCAGTCCCGCAGGCCGTCGCCGTGGTGGAAGTGTGCCATGGTTACCTGCTGCGGGAGCACTTTCTCGAGGTTGAGCCGGGCCGAGGCGATGGCCTGGGCGGACTCATCGCAAAACCACAGTTCCCGGGCCAGGCTGCGCTGCAGCGCAACCAGGCCGATAACGCCGTTGCCGCAGGCGAGGTCTACTGCCCGGGCTACCGGCTGCAGCTCGGATAACTGTTCGAGCAGGAAGCGGGTGCCGAGGTCCAGCGTCTGGCGGCTGAAGACATTGGGCAGTGAGCGCAGCGTGGCACCCAGCGGCTCGCAGTAGTAGCTGCTGAGATCGCCGGGCATGGCGGGGGGCGCCTGCTCACTGCGCCGTGCCCGCCACAGGTGGGCCTTGTAACGCCCCCGCAACCGTTCGCAGGGACCAATGTAGCGGTTGAACAGGTTGTCCAGGCCGGTCGGCAGGTGCTTGTCCATACCCGCGGCCAACACTGTCGCACCGGCAGGCAGCAACGGCGCAAGCTGTGCCAGCTGGTACTCCAGCAGGGCTTTCTGCTTCGGGATACGCAGCAGCACCAGTGCAGTGCCCGCAGGGGGCGGGTCGGTACTCCACACCAGCGCCGGCGCCGGGGTCTTGTTCGCACAGGCGTTGTCTGCCAGCGCCTGTGCCGCCAGGGCGGAATCTGTCCACAGCGTGCAGGCGGTACCGGCGGCGGCCAGGGGCAGGCTCAGGGCGCCGTAGTCATCGTTGACGACAAGCACGGGCTCCTGCAGCGACGCGCCGGCAAGGGTTTCCAGCAGCAGCATGTCGGCGCCGCACCAGGCTCGCAACAACTCCTGTTTGCGCATGGGGTAGCGTCGTAGCTGGAACGTTCCGAACGGGGTGTTGAAAAGGGTCTCGGGGCCGGGATCAGCCGCCGCGGACATACATGGTCAGCTGCTGGCCGGGGTAGATGGTTGCCTGCGGATTGAGCGCATTCCAGGCAATGAGATCCGTGACCTTGACCTTGAACCGCCGGGCGATGCGATACAGGGAGTCTCCGCGGCGAACCTTGTAGTCACGCGTTTCGATCTGTGCCGGACCGCCGCGTTGGGCCAGCGCGCCACGGGCATACGCTCCCTGGGGAATGAGCAGGGTCGACCCCTCACGGATCAGGCTGCCCTGAATTTTGTTGGCCTTGCGCAGCAGATCGACCCGGCTATCGAACGTCTGGGCTATCCGTGACAGTGTATCACCGCGTTTGACCCGGTAGTGTTGCCAGCTGACACGCTGTTCCGGGCTGAGTGTGGCAAGACGCTGCCGGAACAGGTCTGCTCTTTCCGGTGGCAGCAGCAGTTCGGTGGCGCCGGGGGAGGTGGCCCAGCGCAGGTGGCCGGGGTTGAGTGCCTGCAGGACCGGCAGGTCGACCTCGGCCAGTTCCGCCGCCCGTGCCAGTTCAATCTGGCCGCCCGTCGGTACGGGCACGAAGGCGGGCGCATTGGCCAGTGGCGGCAGTGCCAGCTCCCAGGCATCTGGTTCCCCGACAAGACTGCTCAGGGCCAGCAGGCGGGGGACATATTTGCGGGTTTCCGCAGGCAGTGGCAGGGACCAGAAATCGGTGCGGCGACCGCGGGCACTGTTGCCCAGAACTGCACGGCCGACACGGCCGACGCCGCCGTTGTAGGCGGCAATGGCGAGCAGCCAGTCACCCTCGAGGCTGTCGTGCAGGTACTGCAGGTAGTCCAGCGCGGCGGCTGTGGATTCGCGCAGGTCGCGCCGGCCGTCGTACCACCAGTCGCTGCTGAGGCCCAGGGTGCGGCCCGTCGCGGGCATGATCTGCCACAGGCCCATTGCCTGCTGGGAGGAGAGCGCGAAGGGGTTGAGGGTGCTCTCCACCAGTGGCAGCAGGGCCAGCTCCATGGGCATGTTGCGGCGCTCTATTTCCTCCACGATGTAGTGCAGATAGAGCGCCCCGCGCTCGGTGACCGCCTCGAAGTAGCGGTCCTGTGCCAGGTAGTAGGCCCGGGCGTCACGCACCTGGCGGTTGTCCGGTATTTCCCATTGCATGCCGCCGCGAAGACGCGCCCACAGATCGTTGGGGTCAACCTGCTCCGGCACTGGGGCGCGCCGGAGCAACGGCGGAGGGGGTTCTGTGACCGCGGTTCGCTGCACCTTGCTGGGCGCGGTCTCCTGGCGAGCCCCGACGGTTTCTGAATCGGCCGGCACAAGCTGACAGCCAGATACCGACAGAAAGCTCGAAACCACTACAAAAATCGAGTATAACTTTATGTTTTTAATTGGAAAACTCAAAATGAATCCTTCCAGGTGCGAAGGGCAGCAAACACCTCTTCCGGCTTCTCGCCCTGCCATTTACCCTGCCGTCGGAGTGCGGCCACCAGCGCCGGCTCCTCGCAGCGGAGGAAGGGGTTGGTAGTCAGCTCGACGGCGAGTTCCGAGGGCACAGTCGGTTCGCCGCGTTCCCGCGCAGCGGCAACCTCTGCCGCGCGTCGGGCGAGATCGCTGTTGTCGGGCTCTACTGCCCGGGCGAAGCGCAGGTTGGCCTGGGTATATTCGTGGGCGCAGTACACCCGGGTGGCGCCGGGCAGGGCGGCCAGGGAGGCCAGCGACGCATACATGACCGGGGCCGTGCCCTCGAACATGCGGCCACAGCCACCGGCAAACAGGGTGTCGCCGCAGAACAGCAGGGGCGGTTGGCCACTGCTGCCTGCGTGATAGTAGGCGATATGGTCCAGCGTATGCCCGGGCACAGCGATGACGGAGAACTCAAGCCCCAGCACCTCGATGCTGGCGCCGGCCTGCAGTGGCCTGGAGATGCCGGTTATGGCGGGATTGCGCGGACCGTAGACCACCGGGTCGCTGTGGGCGATCAGTTCTTCCAGCCCACCGACATGGTCGAAGTGGTGGTGGGTGATCAGCACGCCCGCAAGTTCAAGCTGGTCCCGTTCGAGTATCGCCAGGACGGGCGCGGCGTCACCCGGATCGACCACAAAGCAGCGCCGGCTGCCGCTGTCGCGCAGGAGCCAGATATAATTGTCGCTGAAGGCGGCTAGCGGTTCGATTACCAGCATGGTGACGTTCCAAACCCCCTGAAATGCAGTAACATGCCCGTTTGGGCAATTAGCGCGCCGGTACCCGGCGGCTGGAGACAATGCGCGAGTGTAGCGATATTTTGAGCGAACTGGAATCCTGGTATGCGACCGCGGTGGGGCACAACCTGCACGCGTCGGTGCAGACGGCTCTCGAGCCCATGCTGGAGACAGCCTTCGGTTATCACCTGGTGCAGGTAGGTTATACCCGACAGCAACCCCTGTTTGGCAACAGCCGGATCCGGCACCGGGCCTACACCGCGCCGCGGGCGGGGCATGCAGTGACGGTCGTGGCCGAGCACGATGAGCTGCCCCTGGAGAGTGACAGCGTCGACGTGGTGATTGCCCACCACTGTCTGGATTTCACCACCCAGCCACACCAGGTGTTGCGCGAGCTGCAGCGGGTTCTGACGCCCAACGGCCAGTTGCTGTTGATTGGTTTCAACCCCTGGGGCCTGCTGGGCACCATCCACCACCTGCGCGGATTGGGGGGCAATGCCCTGTGGCAGGGCCACCGCCCGGTGGGCTGTTCCCGCCTGCTGGACTGGCTGCGGTTGCTCGGCTGCGAAGCGGAGTCCGCGCGCTATCTGTACCCGCTGCCGGTATTGGGGGAGTCCCGTGTCGGCCACTACGCCGCCGCTGCCAATCTCTGGAGCGAACGGCACCGCTTGCCGCTGGGCGATGTCTACCTGATCCACGCCATCAAGCAGGTCGGCGGTACCACCCGCCCCGTGCAGCGCGCCAGCCGCAGCGCTCGTCTGATCGGTTTGGCAGTGCCGAATCCGGCGGCGACGCCACGCCAGGGTGACCACGCCGCGTGAAGCAGGTCGAGATATTCACCGATGGCGCCTGCCGCGGCAATCCCGGGCCGGGCGGCTGGGGAGCGCTGCTGCGCTGCAACGGACGCGAGCGCGAACTCTTTGGCGGCGAGTCCCACACCACCAACAACCGGATGGAGTTGCAGGCGGCGATCGAGTCCCTGCGCGCCCTGAAAGAGCCCTGTGAGGTCACCCTGACTACCGATTCCGTGTATGTGCGTGACGGGATTACCAAATGGTTGGCCAACTGGAAGCAAAAGGGTTGGAAGACGGCTTCCCGCCAGCCGGTGAAAAATATCGATCTGTGGCAGGCGCTGGACGAGCAGAGTCAGCGCCACCGGATCAGCTGGCACTGGGTCAAGGGGCATAGCGGGCACCGGGAGAACGAGATTGCCGACCAGCTGGCCAACAGGGGTATCGACGGACTCCGGGCCCGCTGACGGAAGCGACGAGGAACGCATGTGAGACTGATAGTACTGGACACGGAAACCACCGGCCTGGAAGTCAACCAGGGCCACCGGATCATTGAAATCGGCTGCGTCGAGCTGGTCAACCGGCGCCTGACCGGCAACCACTTTCATCGCTATATCAATCCGCAGCGGGATATCGACCAGGGTGCGATTGAAGTTCACGGCATCACCAGCGAGTTCCTTGCCGACAAACCGCTGTTTGCACAGGTAGCCGCGGAGTTCCTGGAGTTTGTACAGGGCGCCGAGCTGGTCATTCACAACGCCCCCTTTGACATCGGCTTCCTGGATGCGGAGCTCAAGCGCCTTGACGAGCGCCATCCGGGGCTGGAATCCGTGTGTTCGGTGACCGACACCCTGGTCATGGCCAGGGCAAGGCACCCCGGTCAGCGCAATAACCTGGACGCACTCTGCAACCGCTACACCGTGGACAACTCCCAGCGCGACCTGCACGGCGCTCTGCTGGATGCCGAGATCCTGGCGGATGTATACCTGGCGATGACCGGAGGCCAGACCGCCTTTCAGCTTGCGGACCACGGCCCGGGGGAGGGCGACGGCAGCAGCCACAGCGAGGGTATCAGGCGCCTGTCGGCCCAGCGTCCTGCGCTGGCCGTGCCCAGGGCCAGCGCAGAGGATCTGGCGGCGCACGAAGCGCAGCTGGAAGCCATCGCCCGGGCCAGTGGCGGCACGGTGTTGTGGCGGGAGGTGGTGCGGACATGAGCTTCCAGCCCGACAACCGGCCGCCGGCCGCCGCGGAGGATGCCCTGCACCTGGTGTTCCAGCGCGGCCAGGTGGTCACCGACATGACTGCGCGGGACCCGCTGTTGCAGCGGGCGGAATTGCAATCCATGGGCTGGCTGGTGCTGCGCGAGCAATTCCTCGGGTACTGGCACGGCCGTCCCTGCTTCGCGGTGGAGATCGATGCCGGCATCGAACCGGATCCGATGCGCTTTGCCCGCGGCAATCTGTACCAGCTGCTGGGCCGCGTCGACGATGGCCTGTTTGCCCTCGCAGGCCGGGCCTCCCAGCTGCTTGCCTGGGAACGCGATCACCAGTTTTGTGGCCGCTGCGGCAGTGCCATGGCGGTCGACATGGTGGAGCGCGCCATGCGCTGCGCGCCCTGCGGCACGGTCAACTACCCGCGCATCAACCCCTGCGTCATCGTCCTGATCACTCGCGGCGAGGAACTGCTGCTGGCCCGCAACGTAAACTTTCCGGGCAAAATGTACAGCACCCTGGCCGGGTTTATCGAAGCCGGCGAGAGCGCCGAGGACACCCTGCACCGTGAGGTGCGGGAGGAGGTCGGGGTGGAGGTCCACAGGCTGCGCTATTTCGGTTCCCAGTCCTGGCCGTTCCCCAGCCAGTTGATGCTGGGCTTCTTCGCGGAGTACGCCGGTGGCGATATCGTCTGCGAGCCCGGGGAGATCGCCGATGCCGGCTGGTATCATTACCGCGACCTGCCCGAGGTGCCACCGCCGACCTCGATTGCGGGGCAACTCATCCGCCACTACGTCAGCGAACTGACACGGGAGTAACCACTTGGAATACGTCTATGAGTATGGGCTGTTTTTGGCCCGAACCGTCACGGTTATTGCCGCCATCCTGCTGGTGGCAGCCGGTATGGTCGCCCTCAGCCACCGCCACAAGGCGGAGCGCAAGGGGCATATCGAGATCTGCAAGCTCAACGACCGCCAGCAGGAGGTCGGCGACGTCATGCGCGCGGCCCTGGCGGAACCAGAGGTGCACAAGGCCGAACTCAAGGCCCGTCACAAAGCCGAAAAGGCGACCGCCAGGGCGGCGAAAAAACGCCTCAAAAATCGAGAAACGGCTTCAGAAACCGGTCGAAACCGCCTGTTTATATTGGATTTTGATGGCGACATCAAGGCCAGCGCCACGGAACATCTGCGGCAGGAAATCTCCGCGGTCTTGCCACAGCTGGAAGCGGGCGACGAGATCCTGCTGCGACTGGAAAGCCCCGGCGGCCTGGTCCACGGCTACGGCCTGGCAGCCAGCCAGCTCAAGCGCATAACCGACGCCGGCGCCCGCTTGACCGTGGCCGTCGACAAGGTGGCGGCCAGCGGTGGCTACATGATGGCCTGTGTCGCCCAGAACATTATCGCGGCGCCCTTTGCGGTACTGGGGTCCATCGGGGTGCTGGCCCAGCTCCCCAACTTCCACCGCCTGTTGCAGAAGCACGATATCGATTTCGAGCTGCTCACGGCCGGTGAGTACAAGCGCACCCTGACCCTGTTCGGCGAGAACACCGACAAGGGGCGGGAAAAATTCATCGAGGACCTGGAAACCACCCACGGCCTGTTCAAGGCCTTCGTCGCCGAGAACCGGCCCGCGCTGGACATCGACAAGGTCGCCACCGGCGAAATCTGGTACGGCCGCGACGCCGTCGATATCGGCCTGGTGGATGCCCTGCAGACCAGTGATGCCTTTGTCCAGGAGCAGCTGCGGGAGCGCGACGTGTTCGAGGTCAAATACGTGCAGAAAAAAGTCTGGCAGGAAAAGCTGGGCATGGCCGCGGAAGGGGCGGTCGAGCGTGGACTGCTGAAGCTCTGGCAGCACAATCGCGGCCCGCACAGCTGAGTCCGTGACTGCTATGGTCTTCTATCGGGCCCACCCCGGACACTAGTAGCCGGAACGCGACAAGGAACCGGTATGAGCACCGTCACCATCATCTACACCCTGGATCTGTTGGGAATTGCGGTATTCGCCATCAGTGGCGCTCTGGCGGCGGCGGAAAAACGTCTGGATGTCCTGGGCTTCGTGCTGTTTGGCACCATCACCGGCATCGGCGGCGGTACTGTGCGCGACCTGTTATTGCAGACCGGGGAGGTATTCTGGATCGGCAATACCGCCTATCTGTGGGTCTGTATCGGCGCCAGTGTCGCCACCTGGTTCCTGGCGCACTTTTTCGAATCCCTGCGCACCGTCCTGCTCTGGGCCGACGCTCTGGGGTTGGCTCTGTTCAGTGTGCTGGGCACCCAGAAAGCCCTGGCCTGGGACGCTCCGCTGCTGGTTGCCATCGGCATGGGCATGATGACCGCCACGTTCGGCTCGTTAATCCGGGACGGCCTGCTGGGCCGGCCGCCGGTGCTGCTGGAGCCGGACATCTACGTGACCGCGGCGGCACTGGGTGCGATCAGCTATGTGGTGTTTAGCGCGCAGCACTGGGGGCAGCAGATAGCACTGCCACTGGCAGTGGCCGCTGCCTTTGCCCTGCGGGGCGCGGCCATCCTGTTTGACCTGCGCCTGCCCAAGTATCAACCCGGCAGCGAACAGGAGCCCTGAGCGTGGCGTGCGGCATCAACCTTTGCCGGTAGGCTTGTTGGGCCCGGTCTGGGAGTCCTTCTCGATGTATTCGATGATCTTGCTGGCGATGTCGATGCCCGTGGCCTTCTCGATGCCCTCCAGGCCCGGAGACGAGTTCACCTCGATAACCAGGGGGCCGTGAGCCGAGCGCAGGATATCCACCCCTGCCAGATCCAGCCCCATGACTCGCGCCGCCCGGAGTGCCAGCCGCCGTTCCTCGGGAGTCAGCTTGATCACCTCCGCGGTGCCACCCCGGTGCAGGTTGGAGCGGTACTCGCCTTTCACCGCCTTGCGCTGCATGGCGGCAATCACTTTTTCGCCCACCACGAAGCAGCGGATGTCAGAGCCGCCGGCCTCCTTGATGAATTCCTGCACCAGGAAGTCGGAGCCGATACCGCGGAAAGCGTTGATCAGGGCCTCCGCGGCTTTCTTGGTCTCCGCCAGCAGCACGCCATTGCCGTGGGTGCTTTCGGTCAACTTGAGAATCAGCGGCGCGCCGCCGACAGATTCAATCAGCTTGTCCGTGGCCCTGGCGGAGTGGGCATAACTGGTGACCGGCTGCCCGATACCGCGCCGGGCCAGCAGCTGGTGGGCGCGCAGTTTGTCCCGGGAGCGGGTAATGGCAATGGATTCATTCAGCGAGTAGACCTGGCCCACTTCGAACTGGCGCAGTACCGCGCAGCCGTAGGAGGTGATGCTGGCGCCGATCCGTGGAATGACCGCCTCGAAGTCCAGGGCCTCTACCCGTTCCGCCGAGTGCTGGTAGGTCACCGTGGGATCGTTGGCGGTGATATTCATGTAGCACTTGAGCACATCGATAACCTTGACATCGTGCCCCCGCGTGGTTGCCGCTTCCATCAGACGGCGGGTGGAATAGAGCCTGCGGTTGCGTGACAGAATACCGATCTTCATAGATTGTCCTTGGGGCTGGAGTAGAGGTGGCTGCAGCACGCATCATAGCTGGTATCAGGGAGTTTTACACAACACCCGGCACGGTTTGCCTGGCTGCGGAGGAGCGGGGGAGGCGTCGCTAGCGAATGTAATCCAGGTTTTGTTGCAGCATTTCCGGAGTCACCAGGGTTACCCCGGCTGGAGAAACCTCGAAGCGCTGCCGGTCCTGTTCCGGGTCAACTCCGATGACGGTCCCCGCCGCCAGTCTGCAACCGGTCTCGATGACGGCCTTGTGGATGTGGCAGTCGGGGCCGACTACCACCTCCGGCAGCAGCACTGAATCTGTCACCCTGGAAGATTCCTCCACCCGGACCCTGGAGAACAATACCGAGTGGCGCACCAGGGCGCCGGATACGATACAGCCGTTGCAGACCATGGAGTCCACCGCCATCCCGCGGCGACCCTCGTCGTCAAACACAAACTTTGCCGGCGGCGCCTGGACCTGGTGGGTGCGAATCGGCCACTGGGTGTCGAACAGGTCCAGTTCCGGCACCACGCCAATCAGTTCCATGTTGGCAGCCCAGTAGCTGTCCAGTGTCCCCACGTCCCGCCAGTAGGCCCGGGCGCCGGTCTTGGGGTCCCGAAAGGGGGCGGCGAAGACCCGGTCCTGCTGTACCGCAAGTGGCAGGATGTCTTTGCCGAAATCGTGCTCAGACGCCGGGTTGAGGCTGTCCTGGCGCAGACGATCGAGCAGATAGTCGGCGGTAAATACATAGATACCCATGGACGCCAGGGCGAAGTCGGGCTGTTCCGGCATCCCGCTGGGCGCTGCCGGTTTCTCCTCGAACCCGCACACTCGACCGTCGGGTTCGATCTCCATGATGCCAAAGGCACAGGCATCCGCCAGCGGCACCTCCATGCAGGCGACGGTAACGTCGGCCTGCTGTTCCACGTGGGTGGCAAGGAGGCCACCGTAGTCCATCTTGTAGATGTGGTCGCCACCGAGAATTAGCACAAAGCGCGGGTCATGGGCGCGGATAATGTCGATGTTCTGGTACACCGCGTTGGCAGTACCGATGTACCAGCCGCCATCGGTGCGCTGCTGTGCCGGCAGCAGTTCGACAAACTCGCCGAGCTCGCCGCGCATGAAGCCCCAGCCCAGGCTCAGGTGGCGGATCAGGGAGTGGGCCTTGTACTGGGTGAGCACCCCGATCCTGCGCACGCCGGAGTTGACACAGTTGGACAGGGCAAAGTCGATGATGCGCATGTTGCCGCCGAAGGGTACCGCGGGTTTGGCGCGTTCAGTGGTCAGGCCGCCCAGCCGGGAGCCGCGACCGCCGGCGAGGACCAGCGCCAGAGTGTCGCGCGTCAGCGCGCTGACAAAGCGCTCCGGGAAATGAAAACTCACCCTAGCGGTGCCATTCCGCCCGCAGGTGTTGGCATTCATCGCGCCAGGGGCAATCCGGCTCCCTGCAGGTAAAACGCAGTTCACTGGCAAAACACGGGCGTTGTCCCGCGGCGGCCTGCTGGGCCCAGATCTGCCAGCGCCGCGCGCTCCCGCTGCTCTGACGCCCGCTGTCAGAGGCAGGGTCCTGTGGGGGTGCTGCTCTGCTGTCGTTGCTGCGCCTGGCCCGCATGGATGTTCTCCGGCAATTCGGTGCTTCAGGGTAGCGCCGAGGGGTGCTCTCCGCATTGACCAGCATCAATCGTCCTAAGATTAGTCCAGCCAGCACCCGCCCGCAAAGAATCCACATATGCGCATAATATATATTATGTTAAATAGGACATTTGGGCACACAGTTATGCACAGGCTTGCCCGCCGTCCAGCCAATGGCGGCCTTGCCGGGCGCCCCGCTCGAGGTCATGATGCTGACATCCCTCTTCCTTCAACCCTGGAGTTGCGAGACCCGCCATGAGCCACAAACTTCACGTTCACAGCGAGCAGCGCGCCCTGCGATGGGCGCTGTTTGGATCTGTTGGGTTTGTCGTCCTGGCGCTGACCTTTGCGCTGCTCACGCGCTCGGATGCGATCCTGTTCGACGGCATCTACTCGCTGATCGCATTCTGCGTCGCGCTGCTGACGCTCAAGGTGGCGCGCCTGGCTGAACGCCCGGATGACGACCGCTTTCATTTTGGCTACACCTCCATGGAACCGGCCCTGAACCTGTTCAAGTCGCTGTTTATCCTGGTGGCGTGCACCTGGGCCTGCATCGAGGCGGTCAAGCGGCTTATGGTCGGCGGCAACCCTGCGGCATATGGCCTGGCCACGGTCTACGGTGCGGCCGCCACCCTGGGCTGCCTGCTGGTGGCCTGGCTGATGGCCCGCGCCGGGCGCCAGACCCGCTCGGATCTGGTGGCGGTCGAATCCCGCACCTGGCTGGTCGACGGCCTGCTCAGCGCAGCGGTATTTATAGGCTTTTTGCTGGCCTGGTGGCTGGAGGGCTCCCCCTGGGCACGCTATGCCCCGGTGGTCGACCCGCTGCTGTTGATTGCCATTGTCATCGTCGCCCTGCCGGTGCCGTTGGGCATTCTCCGTGACAGCATGCGGGAAATCCTGTGGATGCCGCCGCCGGGTTCTCTGGCTGACGATATCGAACAGCAGCTGTTGGCCACCCTGGCCAAGGTTGCGTATGACCGGGTTGAAGTCCGGATTACCAAACGGGGTCGCAACACCTATTTACTGGTTCACATTGTCGTCAGCGAGGGCTTCAAAATCCAGTCGATAGCGGATCTCGATGCCATCCGCCATCACAGCGAAGCCGTGCTCAAAGCCTGGCACCCCGAGATCGTCATGGATATGTTGTTTGTGCGGGATGCGGCTCTGGCCGACTGATATTTCGCTGCTGTTGGCAGGCGATCTGCGGTTTTGGGGATATTGCAAGACATTGCATAGCAATAATTTCAGTAAGTTACGCCATGAAAGGCTGCCAGTACTGAAAGGCTTTTGAGTTGCTTCAGCCCAGTTTCAGACCCACGGTTGCAATGCGGTCACCGTCCAGTTTCTTGACCACGAACTGCACATGCCCCAGGACCACCCGATCACCGACAACCGGTTTCTGATGGAACTGGCGATTGATGAATTCGGCCACGGTCAGGGCTCGCAGCGGCGCCGGCACTTCGAAGCCGTACATCTGTGAGAGGTCTGCCAGACGCGCATCGGGTTTGAGCACGAAGCTGCCAAAGAAGTCCGCAACCTCGCGCTCGCGGTCGCTGCGGCTGGCCGCCGGTGTGAACAGGCGCGCCAGGGCCGGGGTGCCGCCGTCGGTACCCAACACCATGACATGATCCTCGTCCTGTATGGTCTGCTGCTGCCACTCCTCCAGCAACACTCCGTGCCGCACCAGCCCCACCAGCTGGGCGCCCCCGGACAGGGGCAGGCGCGTTACCGCTGTGCCGATGGCGGGGCTGCCGTTCACTGCCCGGTAGACCAGCAATTCCTTTTCCTGGTCGTCCGGTATTTTCAGCACCAGGTGTTCCGGTTCCTCCAGTACCGGCGGCACCTCGATGCGCAGCCAGCGGGCAATGGGGGCGATAGTCCAACCCTGCACCACCAGCGATACCAGGACCACGAAAAAGGCCAGTTCAAAGAAGGTGTCCGCCAGTTCCAGCCCTGCCAGCGAGGGGAACAGGGCCAGGATGATGGGTACGGCCCCACGCAGACCGCACCAGCTGATAAAAACCTGCTCCCGCCACGGGAAGTGGAACGGCAGCAGGGCCAGCAGCACAGCCACCGGCCGTGCCACCAGAATCAGGGCCAGGGCGACGCCCAGCGCAGGCAGCACCAGGGGGATCAGGCTGCTGGGGGTGATCAGCAGGCCCAGCATCAAGAACATGCCTATCTGCGCCAGCCAGGCGATGCCGTCATGAAAACGCCGGATATCCTTGGCGTGGGGCAAGGACGCGTTGCCGACCAGAATGCCCACCAGGTAGATAGCCAGAAAGCCGCTACCACCCCACAGGTTGGCAATACCGAAGACGCTTATGCCGCCCGCCAATGCCAGCAATGGATACATGGATACCGGCAGTACCATGCGCTTGAGCAACAGCACCAGCATATAGCCGCCGGCAAAACCGATCGCGAGGCCCAGGCCCATCTGCTCGGCGAATGCTCCGAGAATTTCGAGACCGGGGTTGTCGGCGCGAAGCACCAGCAGTTCCACCAGGGTGATGGTCAGGAATATGGCCATCGGGTCGTTGCTGCCGGACTCGATTTCCAGGGTGGCACTGGTACGTTCCTTGAGTCGCAGCCCAGCCGACCGCAGCAGGCCAAACACCGCCGCGGCGTCGGTGGAACCGACAATGGCGCCGATCAGCATGGCCTCGAGCCAGGACAGGTCCAGCACAAGTTTTGCGGCGAGACCGGTGATGCCCGCGGTGACGACCACCCCCACGGTGGCCAGGGACAGGGCGGGCCCGAGACTGACCCGAAAAGTGTCCTTGCGCGCTCCCTGGCCGCCGTCGAAGATGATGATGGCCAGCGCCAGGCTGCCGAACAGGAAGGCCTGGCTGAAATCGTTGAAGCGAATGCCACCCACGCCCTCCTCCCCGGCCAGCATGCCCAGCACCAGGAAAATCAGCAGTACCGGGGCACCGACTCTCCGCGACAGTCCGCTCGCCACGACGCACAGCAGTGCCAGTACGGCGCCCCAGAAAATAAGGGAGTTGGTGAGTTCGACGGGGATCATGGCGTCAACAGTGACTTTCCGGCAGGTAAAGGACCATATTACACCAACCTCGAGCCCTGCTGGCGGGAACGTATTCCGCCCGGGGCAGTCAGAATGGGTTGCGCGGTCGATGCGATCATTTATTGGAGCAGCGACGACAGCGCGTTACACTACCAAGTGATGATAGCGGAGGTGAATTCATTGATCATAGCCCTTGTAAACCCAGGTAGCCGTCGTGGCTGGCTTCCCGCAACCTTCATTACTGTTGCTCTTGCGCTGGTGCTGGCCACCGCCCCGCTCCCCGCTTTCAGCGCTATCACCTTTACCGACAACCAGCGGGAAACCATAGTCGAGCTGATCGAGCAGTTGGAGCAACGCCATTACGCCAAGCTGCGCTACGACGATCACCTCTCGTCCATGCATCTGGACAATTACATTGACAGCCTCGACGGCGGCAGGATGTTCTTTACCGCCACCGACCTGGCGGAATTCGAGCGCTACCGGCGCAGCATGGACGAAGACCTCCACGCGGGCAATCTGGAGACGGGCTTCGCCATCTTCAACCGCTTCCAGAAACGCCTTGAGGCGCGGCTCTCGAACATCGTGGACAATCTTGAGACGACCCTCGCGGCGATGGATTTTACCACTGACGAGCAGTACCTTCTCGATGGCGAGACCCGGCCCTGGGCGGCGGACGATGCCGAGCTCGACGACCGCTGGCGCCGGCATCTCAAGAACCAGGTGCTGAGCCTGCGGCTGGCGGACAAAGAGGCGGACGAGATCGTGCCCACTCTGGCCAAGCGCTACAACAATCAACTCAAGCGGGTAAAACAGTACAACGATCAGGACGTGTTCCAGATTTACGCCAATGCCCTGACCGAGCTCTACGATCCCCACACCAACTACCTGTCACCGCGCCGCTCCGAGAATTTCAATATCAACATGAGCCTGTCCCTGGAGGGTATCGGCGCAGTTCTGCAGATCGAGGATGAATACACCAAGGTGGCACGACTGGTAGCCGCAGGCCCCGCAGACAAACAGGGGGAGCTGCGCCCCTCCGACAGGATAACCGCGGTCGCCCAGGGCGCAGACGGTGAGTTCGAGGATGTCATCGGCTGGCGCCTGGACGAGGTGGTGGAATTGATCCGCGGCCCCAAGGACTCCATCGTGCGCCTGCAGGTCATCCCGGCCAAATCTCCTGGCACGGATATCCGCAAGGAAATCACCATCGTCCGCAACCAGGTCAAGCTGGAGGAGCAATCGGCGCAGAAGGAGATCCTCGAGATTCCCGCCGGTGATGAAGTGATGAAAATCGGCGTCATCGATATTCCGGCCTTTTACATCGACTTCGATGCCATGCGTCGCGGCGACGAGGAGTACAAGAGCACAACTCGCGACGTGCGCAAGTTGCTGGACGAGCTGCAGGAAGAGGGAGTGGACGGCATCGTCGTGGACCTGCGTCACAATGGCGGCGGCTCCTTGCAGGAGGCCAACGAACTGACCGGCCTGTTTATCGAATACGGGCCGACAGTACAGATCCGCCATTCCTCACGCCGGGTCTGGCGCGATGGCAAACGGGCGCGCAGCCCCTACTACGATGGCCCGCTGGTGGTTCTGATCAATCGTCTCAGCGCATCGGCCTCGGAGATCTTTGCCGGCGCTATCCAGGACTATCAGCGCGGGATCATTGTCGGCGACCGCTCCTTTGGCAAGGGCACCGTGCAGACCATGGTGCCCCTGACCGAGGGCCAGCTGAAACTGACCGAGTCCAAGTTCTACCGTATCTCCGGCGACAGCACCCAGCATCGCGGCGTGGTACCGGATGTGCTGTTCCCCTCCCTGTTCGATCCGGATGAGATCGGCGAGAGCGCGCTGGACCACGCCCTGAGCTGGGACCAGATCAACCCCGTACGGCACCGCCGCTACGATGACATGGCGTCGGTCATCCCGGAAATAACCCGGTTGTTCCGCAGCCGCAGTGTCCAGAATCCCGAGTTTGTGTTCCTTGAGGCCCAGGTCGGACTGGCTGAGGAGGCCCGCGCGATAAAAACCCTGCCCCTGAATGAAGAGGCTCGGGTCGCCATGCGAGAAGAGCAGGAACGCAAGGCGCTGGCAATTGAGAATCGCCGGCGCGCCGCGCTCGGGCAAGATCTACGCACCTCCCTGGAAGAGGACCTCCTTGAGGACGAGGAGGAGATCGATGAGGAGGCCGCGGATTCCGATGACGAGCGTCCGGACGTCCTGCTCACCGAAGCGGGCAACGTTCTGGTGGACGCCCTCCTCCTGAGGGAACAGCGGTTTGCTCAGCACAGCCCAAGGGCGGAACAAGACAAGAATAGTAGACACTCCCAATAGCGCAGAGGCAACCATGGACTGGGTAGAGGGGCTGGGCGAACTGATGCCGGTCACGCGGCTGGACGACGATCTGTGCATTGTGTCCATGTCGCCTGCAGCCCTGCGCCTGAATGGCGTGACTCATGAGCAAGCCCTGGGCAAAACCTTGTCTGAGCTGGCCCAGCGGCAGGACATGGCCAGCGTCCTGCCCCCGGGCTGGCGCCGGGCCAAACCCATGTCTAAGGACCCCGTGGGCGGTCTGCTGGAAGACGCTGCCCGCCTTTACGGCAACGCCACGGCCTGGATCTGGCTGTTGACGCCCAGAGGGCGAATGTTCCGGGCCATTCTGAATGTGGTCAAGCTCAGCGTTGGCTATATCGTTTACCTGGCCAATATTGAGGACCCCTTCAACCGCAGCCTGGTGCGGGCCGATCAAGAGGGGATTATCACGGATTCGCTCGGGGCGCACTGGACACTGCAGACCATGCAGTTGTTCGAGGACTTCGTCAGTGGCAATTCCCTGCACCAGATAGCGGCTGACCACGGCATTCCCACCAGCCGGGTACGGACAGTTCTCGATGAATTGGCTGCCGCGACTGGCTTCAGCACGGCTGGCGCACTGCGGGCAGCCGTCTACCGCAGCTATGCCGATGAACTGATGCCTGCCCGCCAATCCATTTTTCCTGTCCTGTCGGACGAGTTGCCTGGATTCCCCCTGTTCGACCGGCCCCCGTTGTAGGATTGCCAGCCATTGCCACGCCTCCGGTACCGGATAATCTCGGTTTTTACACTGCTTGCCACCCTGCTTGCGCTGTTGCTGTCAGGGGAGCATCTGGCCATGCTGGCCGGGTGGTGGCCATGGCGCGACGGTGCCAGCGCTGCCAGCTATTCCAATCAGGATAAACTGGTCCATGCCGGCATGTTTGCAATCAGTGGCTACTTCGTCGTGCTCGGCTGGGTGAGCAGGAACATCCAGGCAATACCGCTCTATCTAGGCCTGCTGGCTTTGGGGGGGTGTACTGAATGGTTGCAGGGAAACATCCCCGGGCGTGGCGCCGACAACTGGGATCTGGTCGCGGATGCCGCGGGCGCCGCAGTGGGGGTCACGCTTGGGCTGTGCTCGCTCCGGCGTAACCCGCCAGGCTGAGGAATCAGCTGCGCACTGTGCTAACCTGTGCCGCCAAGCTGCACACGGATTTCATTACAGGTGACCGATGAAACCCTATTCCCAGGCGTGTGAGAACAACAAGCAATCCATACTTGAATGTGTGCGGGAGGTATTTGTCGAACCCGGACTGGTGCTGGAAATTGGCAGCGGTACGGGGCAACATGCCGAATTTCTGGCAGCACGGTTGCCGCATTTGCAGTGGCAACCCACGGACCACCCGTCGGCCCTGGATGGTTGCGAGGAACGGTTGCGAGAGGCCGGGCTGGCGAATATCCTGCCGCCGCTGGCGCTGGATGTCGCGGCGAATGACTGGCCGCTCGCGGCCGCCGACGCCGCCTTCTCTGCCAATACAGCACACATCATGGGCTGGCCCGAGGTGCAGGCGATGTTTCTCGGGCTCGCCGCCGCCCTGCCTTTTGGCGCCCCGTTTTGCCTGTACGGCCCATTCAACTACGCGGGCAATTTCACCAGCGACAGCAATCGGGTGTTTGATGAGCAGCTTCGCAGTCGCGCGCCGCACATGGGTATCAAGGACATCGAGGACCTGCTGGACCTGGGAGCCCTTGCAGACTTTATGCTTGATGCCGACCATGCGATGCCGGCAAACAATCGCCTGCTGGTCTGGCGCAAGACCTGAGCCCGACTGTCAACAGCTTGTCACAGGCATAAAAAAACCCGGCAGGTGCCGGGTTTTTTTACATCGAAGATGATCTATCGACTGATGGGTGGGAGGTCTTCGTCATCGGCGATCTCGTAGGTTGCATAGCTGACCGCGGCCAGGGTCGCTACCAGGCCCAGATCGATGCCAGCGCTGCCAGCGCCGGAGCCGCCACCCGCACCGGGAGACGAGGGCGGCGGAGCGACCTGGGCATTGGTGGCGGCTACGGAGGGCGCGCTACAGGCGTCCGTTGCAGCAATGCGCAGAATTTCGTTGCCACCGAGCTTCAGCTCACAACCCGACGCGTAATTGACCAGCGCGGCACCGCCCTGCATCACCAGCAGTTGGTCGCCGTTACCCAGGGTCATCCCCTCTCGGGCGGGCACATACGCATCCCCCTGATTGACCATTACCGGGCTCTGGATGTTGGAGATCGTCGCCAGGCTGTCAGCCGCCATCGCAGATCCGGCCGCTAGAATCATACCCGCCGCGGCGATGGTTGGAAGAAAGTATCCTTTCATGTCGTGCCTCCTGATCGCATGGTTCCTGACTTGAAAATCAACAAGTTAGGACTGTGCGCGGAGGTTAGCAGCATCACTCCGGGCATGCAAGCACACCATGTTGTGGTGCCGGCCTGGAAGTCTGTTATCGTAACCTCAGGTTACGGATGGGGCTACGCGCCCTGTCAAATAAAAGAGCTGCCCGGGACCTATCTCGCTCCCGCGGACAGCAAAGATCAGGGGTGACAGCCTGGCCACTGGGGAATTCGTTAAGCATGTTAGCATACATAGGGGCTAATCCGCAGGCAACTGTAGCTGCATTGTCTTTCGTATTCGCGTGGCTGGCGATTCTGGTCGCCCGCAGGGCCGGCCTGGTCGACAAGCCAAACCAGCGCAAGCAACACGACGGGCACGTGCCCCTGGCGGGTGGGCTGGTCCTGTTCGCCTCTCTGGTCACCGCAAACCTCCTCTACGACCTGCCACCTTTCGGTGTTTTGGAGTTGGGCCTGATAGGCGTCGTTTTTGTCGCCGGCCTGTGGGACGACTGGCGCGAACTGTCGGCCAGCAAGCGCCTGCTGGTGCAGTTTGTCTGTGGCTGCCTGATGGTCGTTTCGGCCAAATTTGTCCTCCGGCAGGTGGGTGACCTGCTCGGGTTTGGCCCCATCGGTCTGGCCGCTCTCGCCCTGCCCCTGACCGCGCTGGCATTCGCCGGGATGGCCAACGCCTACAACATGATAGACGGCATCGATGGGCTGGCCGCCGCCCTGGGCCTGTTGCCTGTGGCGGCGCTGGCGTTGCTCGCCGGCAATGCCGGGCACCCGGTATATCCCACCCTCATGGCCCTGATACTGCCGCTGCTCGTGTTTTTGCTGTTCAACCTCGGCCCCGACAGCCGCTGGTTTCCCAAGATGTTCCTCGGCGACAGTGGCAGCAACCTGCTCGGCTTTACCGTATGCGGCTTGCTGGTCTACCTGAGTCAGGGCGCTGACCGGCTGATTCCGCCAGTGACCTCCCTTTGGCTGGTCGCCGTTCCGCTCATGGATATGCTGGCCACAATGTTGCTGCGGGTATGTGAGGGCCATCATCCCATGCGCCCGGACCGGCGCCACCTCCACCACCTGCTGCAGGACATGGGTGCAGGTACCGCGGCCACCCGCTACATAGTGCTAAGCTACGCAGCTGCGCTGGCTGTGCTGGGGCTCGCACTTATGCAGCTACCGGAGTTCGTTTCGATGTACCTCTACCTGGGAATTTTTGCCTGCCACTGCGCGTTTGTGCTGCATAGCCGCCGCAGCGTCATGGTGAACGCGTGACCTGGCTGGTAGTGCACAGCAAGCCGCGGGAAGAGGACAAGGCTGCCCGCAATCTCTGCGACCAGGGCTTCGAGACCTTTGCCCCCCGCATTCGCGAGCGCAAGCGCGGCGCGTCTGGCTGGCGCGTGGTCACGGGACCGCTGTTTCCACGCTATATTTTTATCAACGTTGCCCTGGGGGAACAGAGTACGGCCAGCATTCGCAACACCCCCGGTGTCTGCAGCCTGGTACGCTTTGGCCAGCAACTCGCGCCCGTTCCAGACACTGTTGTCGGCTATCTGCAGACGCAGCAAAACCCCGAGCTGGGCGCCAGAAGTGCCGAGGCCTGGCCGCAACAACCGGGAGATCGGGTCCAGATCCTGGAGGGGCCCTTTGCGGGGCTAAACGCGGTGTTTGAGGCCGCCAGGGGCGATGAGCGAGCGGCTCTGCTGCTGGATCTGCTGGGGCGCCAGAACCGTATCGTAGTCCGGCGCGATGCGCTGTCGGAGGCAGTCTAGGCTCGGTGCAGGCTTCAGTCCTGGCCGAACCAGCCCAGCTCAGCCTGCAGGCGCACCACGTCGCCGACAATAATCAGGGTGTGGGCGGAGGGTCTCGATTCGGCCACCACGCCAGCGATAGTCGCCAGACTGCCCGTCAGGATCCTCTGCTCCGGCAGCGTCGCCCGCTCGATCACCGCAACCGGGGTGCCCGGATCGCGGCCGTGAGCGATCAGCTGCGCGCAGATTTCCTCCAGTCCCGCCAATCCCATATAGAACACCAGGGTCTCGCTGGCTGACTGGAATTCATCCCAGCGGTGTTGCAGCCGGTTGTCCTTCAGATAGCCGGCAACAAAGCGCACGGACTGGGCGTGATTGCGGTGGGTGAGCGGAATCCCCGCATAGCAGGCGGCCCCGCTGGCGGCGGTGATGCCGGGAACTACCTGGAAGGGAATATGGTGCCGCGCCAGCAGCTCGATCTCCTCGCCGCCGCGCCCGAAAATGAACGGGTCACCGCCCTTCAGCCGCGCCACCCGCCTGCCCTGCCGGGCCAGGTCCAGCAGCTGCTGGTTGATATCCGGCTGTGGCACGCTGTGTTCCGAGCGCTTTTTGCCGACGTAGATGCGCTCCGCATCCCGCCGGGCGAGGTCGATTATCGCCGGGTTGACCAGGCGATCGTAAAGCACCACGTCCGCTGCCTGTAGCAGCCGCAGGGCCTTGAAGGTCATCAGGTCCGGGTCTCCGGGGCCGGCACCGATCAGGTAGACCTCGCCCTGATTGAGACTTTTCGGGTTGCGCTGCTGCAAGGCCAGCAGTTGCTCCAGGGAAGCCCTGGCCTCTCCTTCCCTGCCGTTGAGTACCTTGCTGGCGATGGGGCCGTCGATGACCTGCTCCCAGAACCGGCGCCGGTGTTCCACATCCGGCAGTGCCTGTGCCACGGTCGAGCGAAGTTCGCGGGCAAACTGCGCCAGCCTGCCGTACGCAGCGGGCACCATGGCTTCTATCCGGCGCCGCAGCTGCCGCGCCAGCACCGGGCTGCCGCCGTTGCTGCCGATCGCGATGACCAGCGGCGAACGATCCACGATAGCGGGAAAAATGAAACTGCACAGCTCCGGTGAATCCACTACGTTGACCAGGATGCCGGCGGCCGTGGCTTCGGCAGAAATCACTGCGTTGAGTGTGCGGTTGGGGGTGGCAACCACTACCAGGCGTGCACCCTGCAGTTGCTCTGGCCCGCTATAGGGGCCCCGGATCCAGCGGTGAGTCTGGCGCCCCTGCGGCGTACCTTCCGGCAGACCCAGTAGGGTTTCCAGTTCTGCGCTGATCGCTGGCGCCACGACCGTGACCACTGCCCCGGCTGCCGCCAGCAACCGCGCCTTGCGGGTGCCTATCGCGCCGCCGCCGACCAGCAGCACCGGGGCGCCATCGAGCTTGAGGAACAGCGGCAGGGTTTCCATACTACAGCGTGGTCAGGCCGCCCATGTAGGGCGCCAGTACCGTGGGTACCGCCACCGAGCCATCCGCCTGCTGGCAGTTCTCCAGTATGGCTACCAGAGTCCGGCCCACCGCGAGGCCGGAGCCGTTGATGGTGTGCAGCAGCTCCGGTTTGCCGGTTGCGGGGTTGCGCCAGCGAGCCTGCATGCGGCGCGCCTGGAAGTCGCCGAAATTGCTGCAGGAGGAAATCTCCCGATAGGTTTCCTGGGCCGGCAGCCACACTTCCAGATCGTAGGTGCGGCGAGCAGAAAAGCCGGTGTCACCCGCGCACAGCGCCACCTTGCGGTAGGGGAGCTCCAGCAACTGCAGTACCCGCTCGGCGTGACCGGTCAGTGCCTCCAGGGCGGCGTCGGACTGCTGCGGACGCACGAGTTGCACCAGCTCCACTTTCTCGAACTGGTGCTGGCGGATCATGCCGCGGGTGTCGCGGCCATAGCTGCCGGCCTCGCTGCGGAAGCAGGGGCTGTGGCAGGCAAAGCGGATGCCGTGTTGACCCAGCTCCGCATCGTCGAAAATACGGTCGCGGGCGACATTGGTGACCGGCACCTCTGCGGTCGGTATCAGGTAGTAGTCCTGCTCCCCTTCCAGCTTGAACAGGTCTTGTGCAAACTTGGGTAACTGGCCGGTACCGTGCAGGGACTCCCGGTTGACGATGTAGGGGACGTAGATCTCGCGATAGCCGTGCTCGCCAGTATGCAGGTTGAGCATGAACTGGATCAGGGCCCGGTGCAGTCGCGCCAGCGGGCCGTACATGACGGTGAAGCGCGAGCCGGTAATCTTGCCCCCGGTTTCGGCGTCCAGCTGCTGCAGCGCCTCACCCAGCGCGACGTGATCCTGCACCGGGAAATCAAAGCGGCGCGGCTCGGACCAGCGCGCCAGCTCCACATTGTCCTCTTCGCTCTTGCCGTCGGGGACGTCCGCCGCCAGCAGGTTGGGAACTCCGGACAACAGCTCGTCCAGTTCAGCCTGTACACGCTTCGCCTGGTCCGTCAGGTCGTCGAGCTGGGCGGCGATTTTTTCCAGCGTCTCGTTGACCTGGACCTTGGCGGCATCGACGCTCATGCCCTCCCCGACCAGCTGGCCAATTTTTTTGGAGGCACTTTTGCGTTCCGCCAGCAGCGCCTGGCTGTCCATATCCGCCTGCTTGCGGCGAGCGTCCAGCGTCTGAAAGGCGGCCACGTCAAAATCGAAGCCGCGGCGAGCGAGTTGCGCGGCAACGGCTTCTGGATTCTGGCGCACAGTCTTGATATCCAACATCGTGTCTGTCCTGTTGTTCGGTGTGTCCGGCGCCTACAGCAGCGCTCGGGTCAGAGTTATGGCGGCGCCGGCGCCGGCCACGCAGAGCACCACACTGGCCAGCATATAAGCCAGGGCCTGACCGGTATGACCCGTTTCCCAGAGCGTAATTGCCTCCAGGGAAAAAGTGGAAAAGGTGGTAAACGCACCGAGAAATCCCACCATCAGTACACCGCGCCAGTCCGGGTGCAGTACCTGCCGCTCCAGCAATACGAAAATCACGCCGATACCGAAGGAGCCCGCGAAGTTGACCAGCAACGTCCCCAGCGGAAAAACGCCCTGCCACTGGGCCTGGGTCCACTGCGCCAGCAGGTAGCGCGACACCGAACCCGTGGCGCCACCGAGGGCAATGAACAACAGGTATTGCATAGGCTTGTCATGGCGGCGGCTCAGAAGGAGCGCATTGTACTGATTTTGTCGCTGAAAGGCAGCAGATCAGGGGTAGCGCTGGCGCGGGCTGTCCCGGTCGCGCTGGCGCAGGTAATCCAGCTTGGCGCGAATCTTCTGCTCCAGGCCGCGGTCTACCGGCATGTAGTAGCGGCGGTCGCGCATAGCCTCGGGGAAGTAGTTCTCGCCCGCGGCGTAGCCCTCTTCCTCGTCGTGGGCATAGCGGTAGTCGTCACCGTGGCCCTCGGCCTTCATCAAGGCCGTGGGGGCATTGCGCAGGTGCAGCGGCACTTCGTCGCTGCCCTGAGCGCTGATATCCGCCATGGCGGCATTGAACGCGCTGTAGACCGCGTTGCTTTTGGGCGCGCAGGCGAGGTAGACCACGGCCTGGGCAATCGCCAGCTCGCCCTCCGGACTGCCGAGACGCTCCTGCACCTGCCATGCGTCCAGGCACAGGCCCAGAGCCCGCGGGTCCGCATTGCCGATATCTTCACTGGCCATGCGCACCACCCTGCGCGCGAGGTACAGCGGGTCACAGCCGCCGTCGAGCATCCGGCACAGCCAGTACAGCGCGGCGTCCGGGGAAGAGCCGCGCACCGCCTTGTGCAAGGCGCTGATCTGGTCGTAAAAGAGATCGCCGCCCTTGTCGAACCGGCGCAGGGAGGCCTGCAGCACTTCGGCCAGGGTCGCCGCGGTGATCTCGCGCACCGCAGCGCCCTCCTCCGCCAGATCAGCCGCCAGTTCCAGCAGGTTCAGGGCCCGGCGGGCGTCACCATCAGCCTGTATCGCAACCTGGCGCAGACAGTCCTCGCTTGCAGTGACCGCCGGTTCCAGCGCCGCCAACCCGCGCTGCAGCACCCCCAGCAGCTCTTCTTCATCGAGGGAGCGCAGCTTGTACACCCGGGAGCGCGACAACAGGGCATTGTTCAGTTCGAAGGAGGGATTTTCCGTGGTGGCGCCGACAAAAATGACCGTGCCGTCTTCGACATGGGGCAGGAAAGCATCCTGCTGTGATTTATTGAAACGGTGCACTTCGTCCACAAACAGCACCGTATTGCGGCCTGCCGCCCGGTGTTGCCGAGCCTGGGCGATGGCCTCGCGGATTTCCTTGACCCCGGACAGCACTGCCGAAAGCTGCAGGAACTGGGCGTTGGCGCCGGCGGCGACAATCCGCGCCAGCGTGGTCTTGCCGACACCGGGTGGCCCCCAGAAAATCATCGAGTGCAACTGCTGCCGCTCGATGGCCTGGCGCAGCGGTTTCCCGGACCCCAGCAGGTGGGCCTGACCGGCGAATTCCTCCAGCGAGGCTGGCCGCAGGCGCGCTGCCAGGGGCTGATAACCCGCGTCGGGCGCGTCGCTGAACAGGTCGGTGCTCACGAACTGCGGGCGCGATCGCCCGCGGACAAGGTGAATGGCCGCGCAGCGGACAGAGAAGGTGGCCTGGGCCAGCGGGCTCCTACGTTATTCTTCACTGTAGAGCAGGTCCGCATCCGGCGGCGGGCTGAAGTCAAAATCCATCGGTCCCAGCGGGCTGGTCGTGTCCAGGGCACTGAACTCGATTACCACCTGCTGGTTGAGGTTGTCCAGCACTTCCATGGCGCGGATTTCCGCGCCCGCAATGGTCAGGGCCAACTGCAGGAAACCCGCATCCGGATTGTGCGGCTGCAGCACGAAGCGGCCGTCGGCGTCACGGCTGACCGCATAGTCCCGGCGCAGGGCCTCGCCGTCACCCCCCAGCACCTGTAGCGGGGTCATGGCTTCGCTGCCTGCCAGAGGGCGCCGGGTCACGGTTTCCAGGTCGCGGTCGTGATGCCACAGATACTGGGGATTGGCGACAATAAGCTGACTGTCCGGGCTGCTGATTTCCCAGGCGAAGTAGCCGGGCCGCAACAGCTTGAACCGGCCCTCGGACTCGGCGGTCACCTTGCCATCGCGGGCATACTGGCGCTGATGGAAGTCACCTTGCAGGCGCTCAATGCCCTGCAGCGCCTGCAGCAGGTCGTCGACCGGTTCGGCCCGCAGGGCGGGTGCCAACAGCAGGCTGAGCAGCATGGCGGCCAGCAGGCTGGCGTTCAGGCGGAGGCGGTTCAGGATTTGGGGCACGGCGGTCTTCCTGTGTGCAGGGACGTTGATGGCGTTTGACGCTCTCACTCGGGCGGGGACGGCGCCAGAACTTCGCGCTGGCCATTGCTGCTCATTTCGCTCACCACACCGGCCTGCTCCATGGCCTCGATCAGACGCGCCGCACGGTTATAGCCGATGCGCAACTTGCGTTGTACCGAGGAAATGGAGGCGCGCCGGCTCTGGGTCACGTAGTGCACCGCTTCGTCGTAGAGGGCGTCACTCTCGGAATCTTCGTCACCATTACCGGCCTGGAGTTCCCCGGCGGTGACCGGCGTATTGCTGCCCTCGTCGAGCAGGCCATCGATATATTTCGGTTGCCCGCGCCGTTTCCAGTCCGCGACCACCCGGTGTACTTCCTCGTCCGAGCAGAAAGCGCCGTGGACCCTGGTCGGCAGGCCCGAGCCCGGCGGCAGGTAGAGCATGTCGCCGTGGCCCAGCAATTGTTCCGCGCCGCCCTGGTCGAGGATGGTGCGGGAGTCGATCTTGGAGGACACCTGAAAGGCGATGCGGGTGGGTATGTTGGCCTTGATCAGGCCCGTGATTACGTCGACCGACGGCCGCTGGGTGGCCAGAATCAGGTGGATCCCTGCCGCCCGCGCCTTCTGCGCGATGCGCGCAATCAGCTCTTCCACCTTCTTGCCGACAATCATCATCATGTCGGCGAATTCATCAATCACCACGACAATCGCCGGCAGGTGTTCCAGTGACGGCGGCAGCTGTTCCTCGTCAGTTACCGCAAACAGGGGGTCCGGCTTCCAGGTCGGATCCACCAGCGGCTTCCCCTCCTTGATGGCGTCGGCGATCTTGCGGTTGTAGCCTGCCAGGTTGCGTACACCGAGGTGGGCCATCAGTTTGTAGCGGCGCTCCATTTCCGCCACGCACCAGCGCAGGCCGTTGGCAGCGTCCTTCATGTCGGTGATGACCGGGGTCAGCAGGTGCGGAATACCGTCGTATACCGACAGTTCCAGCATCTTCGGGTCCACCATCATCAGCCGCACTTCCGCGGGAGTGGACTTGTACAGCAGGCTCAGCAACATGGCGTTGACGCCCACGGATTTGCCGGAGCCGGTGGTGCCGGCCACCAGCAGGTGCGGCATCTTGGCCAGGTCTGCGACCACCGGCTCGCCCGATATGTCGTGGCCCAGAGCCAGGGTCAGGGGCGACTTGGAGTGGTCGAAAGCGCGAGATGAGAGCACCTCCCTGAAATTGACGATCTCCCGGTCTTCGTTGGGGATTTCAATGCCGACCACCGACTTGCCGGGAATGACCTCGACCACACGCACGCTGATCACCGCCAGCGAGCGCGCCAGATCCTTGGCCAGGTTGGAAATCCGTGACACCTTGACGCCGGCTGCGGGCTGGATCTCGAAGCGGGTGATCACCGGACCGGGATACACCGCTACCACTTCGGCGCTGATGCTGAAATCCGCCAGCTTCAGTTCCAGCAACCGCGACATGCCCGCGAGCGCCTCCTCGGAAAAGCCCTTGTCCGGATCCTTGACCTGGGCATCCAGCAGGCCCAGCGGGGGCAGCTCACCGGTTATCGGGGCGTCGAACAGCACCTGCTGTTTTTCCTTTTCAACCCGCTCGCTCTTTTCCACCTTGGGCGTGAAGGGTTTTATTTTCGGGGGTTTGCGCTGCCTGCCGCGCTCCACGTGCTCGTCGATAACCGCCTTGCGCGCCTCCAGCGCTTTCTCGCGCTCGCGGCGGTCGCGGATTCTGTCGAGGGTGGCGATGGACCAGCGCTGCAGACGAGCGTAGCTGCCCAGGCACCAGCGCCCGATGCGCTCACTCAACTTCACCCAGCTCAAGTCGGTGAAAATGGTCATGCCGAACAGGAACACGGCGAGCAGGATCAGACGACTGCCGATGCCGCTGAAGGCGGCGGTGAAGGCATCGCCGATGGCCTGGCCGAGGATGCCGCCGGCACCCTGGGGCAGGCCCGAGTTACCGCCATCGTTCATCGCCGCCAGCGCTGTGCCGGCAATCATCACCAGCACCAGACCCAGGGCGCGGATGCTGAAGGTGACCCAGTCAAAGGCTTTGTTGCTGTGGCGCTCGCGCAGGATGATGAAGGCGCGGTAGGCCAGCAGCAGCGGGAACAGGTAGGCGGCGTAACCCACCAGCGAGAAGGCGACGTCCGCAACCCAGGCGCCGGTGGGACCGCCCGCGTTGGCGATGCGGTTGCCGATACCGGTCGCAGACCAGCCCGGATCCTGGGGACTGTAGGTCGTCAGTGCCAGCAACAGATACAGGCAGACCGCAGTGACGGCGATAAACGCCCCTTCGCGCAGTCGCGGGCCCAGTACGGTGTCGTTGCGGGTTTTTTCCGGCACGCCTTGCTATCCCCTTGTACGCGGTGGCGAAAAGCCACTGCCGCCCAGATTACTTCGGCAATTGTGACCTATTTTATGATTATATTCAAAAGCTTATAAAGGATATTTAGAAATGGACTCGCCTTTGCCGGGAGGCGGGCTTTACATTACCATAGCTTGCCCCCATCAAGTCCCGGGGCCAGCGGCCAGTCGGGCCGACGCAAGCGCCCCATTTAACACCAGCAACCGGGAAATGACCACTATGAGCGATGTCCAGCACCACCCCCTGATCATTCTGGGCTCCGGCCCCGCGGGCTATACTGCCGCCGTTTACGCTGCGCGGGCCAATCTGAAGCCGGTGGTGATCACAGGGATGCAGCAGGGCGGGCAGCTCACCACGACCACCGAGGTGGAAAACTGGCCCGGCGGCCATGCAGAGCTGCAGGGGCCCGAATTGATGCAACAGATGCAGGCCCATGTCGAGCGCTTCGAAACCGCAGTGGTGTTCGACCACATCGACACGGTTGATCTGTCGGTGCGCCCCTTCCAGCTGACCGGCAGCAACCGCTACAGCTGTGATGCCCTGATCATCGCCACCGGTGCCTCGGCCCAGTACCTGGGCCTGCCCAGCGAAGAAGCCTTCATGGGCAAGGGCGTCAGCGCCTGCGCCACCTGCGACGGCTTCTTCTATCGCAACCAGAAGGTAGCGGTAATCGGCGGTGGCAACACCGCGGTTGAGGAAACGCTCTACCTCGCCAATATTGCCTCCGAGGTGGTACTGGTGCATCGCCGCGACAGCCTGCGGGCGGAAAAGGTGCTGCAGGATCGGCTGTTCAAGCGCGAGCAGGAAGGCAAGGTGCGTATTCTCTGGAACCATACGCTCGATGAAGTTCTGGGAGATGCCAGCGGCGTCAACGGCATGCGGGTCAAGCCCACTGCCGGTGGCGAGGCCACCGAGATTGACCTCTCCGGCGTATTTATCGCCATTGGCCACAAGCCCAACACCGATATGTTCCAGGGCCAGCTGGCGATGCAAGGCGGCTATATCACCATCCACAGCGGGACCGAAGGCAATGCCACCGCGACCAGCGTGGCCGGGGTATTTGCCGCCGGTGATGTGGGCGACCATGTCTACCGCCAGGCCATTACCTCGGCGGGCTTCGGCTGCATGGCGGCGCTGGACGCGGAAAAGTATCTCGACAACCTGGCTTGACCCCGTGGCAGGGATTGTCCGCCTGGCCCCGGGGCAGGATTTCCCGCCCACCTCCCTGGCCCTGGATTACCCCAACGGCCTGCTGGCGGCCGGTGGCGGGCTCTCGCCCGAGCGACTGCTGGCAGCCTACCGGCGCGGTATCTTTCCCTGGTACGAGGACCCACAGCCGTTGCTGTGGTGGACTCCGGACCCCCGCTCCGTCCTCTACCTGGACGAACTCCATGTCGCCCGCTCCCTGCGCAAGACTCTGCGCCGCAACCAGCTCGGGCTGGCGGTGGACCGTCGCTTTGCCGCGGTAATCGCGGCTTGTGCCGGCTCCCGCAGGGGCAGCGACGGGACCTGGATTGGCGAGGACATGCTGCTGGCTTATCAGGCCCTGCATCGACGCGGTATTGCGCACTCAGTTGAGGTGCTGGACCAGGACGGCAGGCTGGTGGGGGGCATGTACGGCGTGGCTGTCGGGCGGGCGTTCTTCGGCGAATCAATGTTTTCCCGCGTGCCCAGTGCCTCCCGGGTGGCACTTGTGGCCCTGGTGGATATCCTGCGCCGGGGCGGCTTCCGGCTCATCGACTGCCAGGTGGAAAGTGCGCACATGAACACAATGGGGGCACGCAACATCAGCAGGCTGGACTTTGAAGCGGAGCTTGCCCAAACTGTGGATGAGACTGTTGATCCGGCGATCTGGGCCCTGCCAGCCTACTGCGGAGACCTGCTACCGTGACCTCATCCCTGCGGGACCTGAAGGTGTATACCACCTACCCCCACACCTGCAGCTACCTGAAAGACCAGGAAGCCACCACCCTGTTTATTGACCCTCGCCAGGAGGTGGACCAACTGCTCTACAGTCGCTTGTCGCACATGGGTTTCCGCCGCAGCGGCAACCATATCTACCGGCCCCACTGCGGGCGCTGTAACGCCTGTATCCCGGCTCGTCTTCCAGTCAGCCAGTTTGCCCCCAACCGCGCCCAGCGCCGGACCTGGGCACGCAATACCGACCTGCGTGTGGTGCGCTGTGACGACATATACGACGAGCCGGCCTATGACCTCTACTACCGCTACATCGAGCAGCGCCACGCCGATGGCGACATGTATCCGCCGGACCGGGAGCAGTACCACTCCTTTCTCAACAACGCCTGGGATTGCACCCGCTACTACCGTTTTTTCGCCGGCGAGCAGCTGCTGGCAATCGCGGTGGTGGATGTCCTGATCGATGGCCTGTCGGCAATCTATACCTTCTTTGAACCCGCCGAAGAGCGCCGCAGCCTTGGCAGCTACGCCATACTCTGGCAGATCGAGAGGGCCCGGGAACTGGGCCTCGACTATTTGTACCTGGGCTACTGGATTCGCGACTGCGAGAAAATGGCCTACAAGGCAGCTTATCGTCCGCTGGAATTATACAGCGACAGTCAGTGGCAGGGAGTGCCCTGAATGCGGCTCCTGAAAGAGCCGTTGTGCTTCATGACGATATGAACTGCCGGGACAAGTGGCTCAGCGGGTTGAGCAGAGCAGCACCACGCCTACTTCCGCTTGCGACGACTGTAGCCAAGGGCAACCAAACCCAGAGCCAGCAGGGACATGGTCGCCGGTACCGGAACGTTTGCGGTTGCGCGCGTGGCGACGAGCGCGCTGGCATTTAGTGTGCCGCCGGCATTAGCGCTGTCTATGGTTAACCGGGACCCTATACCTGATATGAACCCCAAGCCTGCACCTCCGGCATTCCACCTCTGCCCGAGGTCACCGAAGGCATTTCCGCCACTGAAGAACTGTTCCGCCACCGTGTCGAAGTTGAAGTTGAAACCAGGCAAGCTGGGTGCGGTTGCGTTGGAGCCGATCGACACATCACTTAAAAAACCCTCGAAAAACAGACTTGCGACCTCGCCGTCGCGAATGGCACCGTCAGCCGCATCTGCCGAATCAAAAGTGAAACTGCCAAGCATGGTGTAGCCACCGTTGCCCGTCCAATTGAAGTTGTAGTTGATGAGCCCCGCCTGTGCCGCTCCAGCGCCGGAGACCAAGACCAACACTGCCAGCAAACGAAATATTCTTTTCATGGGAATCTCCTGTCGACGGTGAAGTTGTCGGAAACTGTGGCGCGCATGCATTGTTTTAACACCTGGCAAAATTCAGCAATTATCAGGCCAAAAAAATATAGACCAATTAAAACAGACTATTACGTTTCACGAAGATGCACCAAGGGGTGCCGAGTCGCGGCGAGTGTAAAGAAACCCGACATTGGTGCTTGTCGACTGGACGGTTACGGTGAAAACACAATGCGCTTGGTCTGCTGTTCACTTTACAGATTGATTTCCGACCAACCTTCGCGGTCGCTGAGTTTCCTGAGCCTGACCAGCAAGTCATTATCAGTGATGCCCGTAAGAGACGTGTATCGATAGAGCACCGAGAATAATTCGTCCAACTCTCTCCTGGAGGGTTCGCTAACGCCATCGCTTTGTTTGGTTGCTTGAGAAGCCAGGCCGAGCTTGGTCAGCTGAACAGCGAGAGAGTGACTTTTTTCTTTACTGAGGAAGTTATCCAGGACCGGGTAGGCAAGACGTTGCTCGGTGCAGAAAATCAAATCATTCCTGATATCCTTTATCCAGGCAACAAAGTCATCGACGCTTTCAAATCTTGTTTGGAAATCACCTTCATCTCCGCCAGCCAGATAAATTTTGTAGGCCAGCACTCGTCGTGCAACCACCCCGCTGACCACTGAAACGGCGTAGGTCACTATAAGCGTGATTACCAGCAAGCCATTAAAGGAGGACAAGGTGGTGGCCATTTGGGCTAAAGTGCCATTCGGAGTAAAGTCCCCAACCCCCAGGGTGGACAGGGTAAACCCGACGAAATAAACATAGTCATATATTCCAACAGTAGTTGCATGCGTGGAATGTTCGATGGCGTTGGGAAGCCCCAGGAAGACCAGGACCCATCCTGCCCAGAGGCCGGCGAGCCAAGTAGACCCGATTGCCAGTACTGAAACAGCGCCCATAATCTCCGACACTCTACCGCCTGCACGTAGCGACAAGCTCGCGAGATTCCTGAAGCCGCCAGAAACGATAGCGGACAGGAACCCTTCACCCTTGGTGGTGAGTGTCGTCTTGATAACATCGAACATCACGATGAGGATCAACAGACTGCCAGGAGCGATATATGCCATAGGAAGCAAGAATTACGTATGCAGCCAGTTGGTGCAGGATGTGCGTGTTTCAGCACCCCGTACCCGCGATTACCCCTAAGGGTAGACCATTGCGCGCAAATTACGCGCGCTGCGGTTACTGGAAAAGGCTTTGCACCCAAGTTCCGGATATTGAGGGGAAACATGGAACCTCGGGTCGGAATCGACGGTCCGGCGTCCCGGCCGGCGTTGACAGCGCTGAGCCTTGCCGGGGTGGTTACTTTGAAGATGGAGGCTCGGGTCGGAATCGAACCGGCGTTGACGGATTTGCAATCCGCTGCATAACCACTCTGCCACCGAGCCTTTGGAACTTTTTGGAATGGAGCGGGAAACCGGGTTCGAACCGGCGACCTCAACCTTGGCAAGGTTGCGCTCTACCAACTGAGCTATTCCCGCAATTCTCGCATGCCCAGCAGCGCTGGCTGCGTGAGGGCGCCTATTCTATGAGTTGTGCGGCCGCTGTCAAGGAGAACGGTCTGTCTCCTGGGTTTTCATCACTTCCGCCGCGGCGCNAATTCTCGCATGCCCAGCAGCGCTGGCTGCGTGAGGGCGCCTATTCTATGAGTTGTGCGGCCGCTGTCAAGGAGAACGGTCTGTCTCCTGGGTTTTCATCACTTCCGCCGCGGCGCGCAGGTAGATAATCATGGACCAGAGGGTGAGTACGGCGGCGGCGTAGAGCATCAGGTAGCACAGGGCCAGCAGCCAGCTTTCGTCGCGCACCGGATCGATGGCCAGCAGGCCGATGATGGCGACCATCTGGAATGCAGTCTTGACCTTGCCGATATAGGACACGGCCACGGAGGTGCGTTGGCCGAGTTCGGCCATCCACTCCCGCAGAGCGGAAACCACGATTTCGCGGCCGATGATGACGCACGCGGCGAGGGTAAGGAACATGGTATCGTGGCGCTCCACCAACAGGACCAGGGCGACCGCCACCATCAGCTTGTCGGCCACGGGGTCGAGGAAGGCGCCAAACTTGGTCATCTGGCCCAGGCGCCGGGCGAGATAGCCGTCCAGCCAGTCGGTGACCGCCGCCACGGTAAATATGCCCGCTGCGACCAGCAGGTGGTGCTGAAACGGCATGTAGAACACGACCACCAGCACCGGGATCAGAAGAATGCGCATGATGGTCAGCGCGTTGGGAATATTCATGCTCAAATCCGGGGCTACTCTTCCAGGGGACCACTGCCATGCAGGTGATCGTATATCTGTTGCGCCAGGGTTGCACTGATCCCGCTGATTTTTTTCAACTCGGCGACATTGGCATTGCTGACCCCCGCGGCGCTGCCGAAGTGGCGCAGCAGCTCCCGCCGCCGCTTCGCCCCCACGCCGGGGATCCCCTCCAGGCTGGACTGGGTGCGGGCCTTGTCCCGGCGGGCGCGGTGGCCGGTGATGGCGAAGCGGTGTGCCTCGTCGCGAATGGCCTGGATCAGGTGCAGGGCCGGGTTGTCGCCGCGCAGCCGTTGCTCGACACCGCTGTCGCCGCGGACCAGGGTTTCAAAGCCGGCCTTGCGGGTGACGCCCTTGGCGACGCCGACCACCTCGATCGCCGGTAGTTGCAGTTCCGCCAACACGCCCATGGCCTGCGCGACCTGGCCCTTGCCGCCGTCGATAAAGAGAATGTCCGGCAGGCTGCCCTCCCCCGCCTGCAGGCGCTTGTAGCGCCGTTCCAGGGCCTGTTGCATGGCCGCGTAGTCATCGCCGGCGGTGACACCCTCGATGTTGAAGCGGCGGTAATCGGACTTGCGCGGGCCATTCTGGTCGAACACCACGCAGGAGGCGACGGTGGCTTCGCCGGAACTGTGGCTGATGTCAAAGCACTCCATGCGCTCGGGGAGTTGCGGCAAGCCGAGCACGGCCTGCAGCGCCTGCAGGCGTTCCAGGGTGGACTGCCGCCCCGCCAAATGCGAGCGCAGGTTGGTTTCCGCGGTCTGCTGTGCCAACTGCAGCCAGCGCGCCCGGGCATCCCGCACCCGGGCGCGAATGGCAACCTTGCGTCCGGCCTGAGCGGTCAGGGCCTGGGCCAGGCTGTCGCTGCCCTCGGGCAATTCGTTGACGATGATTTCCCCCGGAATGGGCCGCAGCGCAGCCAGGTAAAACTGGGGCAGGAAGGCCGCCAGCACCTCGGCGCTGCTCTCGTCCAGCTTCAGGGGTGGGTAATAGGTCTTGCTGCCCAGCACCTGGGCGTTGCGCACAAACAGCACCTGGACGCAGGCGCGGCCGCCCTCGACCGTGGCCGCCAGGATATCCAGCTCGCCGCTGGTACCTTCGATCCCCTGGCTGGCCTGGACGTGCTGGAGCTGGCTCAGCTGGTCGCGATACACCGCCGCCCGCTCAAACTCCAGGGAGGCCGCGGCCTGCTCCATATCGTCCGCCAGTCGCACCATCAACTCCTGGGACTTGCCGCCCAGGAACAGGGCGGTGTGCTGCACCTGCTCCGCATACTCTTCAGCTGACACCAGCCCGACGCAGGGCCCGGTGCAGCGGTCAATCTGGTGCTGCAGGCAGGGCCGGGAGCGGTTGCGGAAAAAACTGTCCTCGCACTGGCGCACGCGGAACACTTTCTGCAGAAAATGCAGGGACTCGCGCACCGCCGACGCGCTGGGATAGGGGCCGAAGTAGGTTCCCTTGCGCCGCTTTGTGCCCCGGTGCAGGCTCAGGCGCGGAAACTCGTCCTCGGTGGACAGGAAAATATAGGGAAAGGATTTGTCGTCCCGCAGCAGGATATTGTAGGGCGGCCGGTGGCTCTTGATCAGGTTGTGTTCCAGCAGCAGCGCGTCCACTTCGGTGGAGGTGACGGTGACCTGAATGTCGGCGATTCTGGCCACCAGGGCCATGGTCTTGGTGGTCAGCCCGCTGGCACGGAAGTAGCTGCTGACCCGGACGCGCAGGTTGCGGGCCTTGCCGACATAGAGCAGTGTGCCCTCGGCGTCGTACATCTGGTACACGCCCGGGCGGGTGGTAAGCTGCTTGAGAAAACTCTCAAAGTCGAAGTCGTTCACGCCGGTTCTCCGTAGACCCGCGGCTCCAGCTCCAGCGCCACGCCGAACCGGGCCTGCACGGAAGCCTGGATCTCGGTGGCCAGGCGCAGCACTTCGCTACCGCTATCGGCGCCGTAGTTGACCAGCACCAGGGCGTGGCCCGGGTGCACGCCGACCGCGCCGCGGCGGCTGCCCTTCCACCCTGCGCGTTCGATCAGCCAGGCGGCCGGGAGTTTGCGGTGCGCGGGCCCGGCGGGATAGAGCGGCAGTTCAGGGTATTCGCAGCACAGCGCCTCGGCCTGTGTCCGGGGCAGCACCGGGTTCTTGAAAAAGCTGCCGACATTGGGCTCCCGTGCCGGGTCCGGCAGCTTCGCTCTGCGCAGGGCCACCACCGCGTCGAACACCGCCTGCGGCGTCGGGGAATCTGTCTCGCCCCGTTGCGCAAGGGCCTCGCGCAGGCCCGGATAAGCGGATTCCGTAGCTGCATTCAGCGGCAGCCGCAGGTCCACATGGGTGATCACCACCTGGTCGCGCAGTTCCCGCTTGAACACACTGTCGCGGTAAGCAAAGCGGCAGTCCGCCCGGGTCAGCAGGAGCGGGCTGGCATCGGCGCAGCGCAGGGCGTGGACGGCGGCGACAAAGGGGGCCAGTTCGCGGCCATAGGCGCCGATGTTCTGCACCGGCGCCGCGCCCACGGTGCCGGGAATCAGGGCCAGGTTTTCCAGCCCGCAATAGCCCTGGGCCAGGGTCCAGGCAACCAGCGCGTGCCAGTTTTCCCCCGCCGCCACCCGCAACAGCACCTCTGCCCCATCCTGTTGCAGCAGCTCGCGGCCCGTTAGCTGGATCTGCAGGACCAGGGCATCAATGCGCGGCAGCAGTACCACGTTGCTGCCCTCGCCCAGTGGCAGCACGCTGAGCTTGCGGCTGCGGGCCCAGAGCAGGGCCTGTTCCAGTTCGGCCACGCTGGTGACACAGCGCAGGGCGCTGGCGGTGGCCTTCAGCCGCAGGGTATTGCGCGGCTGGATTGCGGTTTCAACTCCGGTCACGGTGCGCGATCTCCGCCAGCAACCCCTCGCTGGCAGCCTCCACCAGTTCCAGCACCCGGACGAAACCGCCGCCGTCACCATAGTACGGGTCCGGAACTTCCCGCTCCGGGGCCTCCGGCGCAAAGTCCAGCAACAACCCGATGTGCCCCGCATAATCCAGCGGCGCCTCCCGGCGCAGGACGTCGAGGTTGCTTGCATCCATCGCCAGCAGATAGTCGAATTCGAAATAATCCTCCCAACACAGTTGCCGCGCCCGCAGCGGGCTGAGATCGTAACCGCGCTCCCGCGCCGCCGCCACACTGCGCGGGTCCGGCGGCTTGCCCACATGCCACTCGGCAGTGCCGCAGGAATCCACCCGGATGCGCGCGGCCAGGCCCCGCTCCTGCACCCGCTGGCGGAACACGGCGTCCGCGGTGGGTGAGCGGCAAATATTGCCGAGGCAGACAAACAGGACCCTGGTGAGGCCATCATTCATGGGGCATCTCCACCAACAGGGCATTGACCGCCGCCAGATCAGCGGCGGTGTCGACCCCCGCGGGCACCGGCACGGCGGCGGGCGCTACGTGGATCGCGACACCGTGGTACAGCGCGCGCAATTGCTCGAGCTGCTCCAGCCGTTCCAGCGGTGCCGGAGCCCAGCTCACATGGCGATGCAGGAAGCTGACCCGGTAGGCATAGATGCCGATATGGCGGTACCAGTGGTCACCCGCGGGCATTGCCTCGGGGTCTGCGGCGAAGCTGTCCCGGGGCCAGGGTATGGCGGCCCGGCTGAAATACAGGGCCCTGCCCCGCGCATCGAACACCACCTTGACCGCATTGGGATTGTGCAACTCGCGGCTGTCGCGGATGGGCACGCACAGGGTCGCCACGCCGCAGTCGGGGTTGGCCGCCAGGTTGGTTGCCACCTGGTTGATTACCAGTGCGGGAATCAGGGGCTCATCGCCCTGCACATTAACCAGGATCGCGTCGTCCGCAAGCTCCAGTGTCCGGGCCACTTCCTGCAAGCGGTCGGTGCCGGACGGGTGCGCGGGGTCGGTCATGCAGACCTCGGCGCCGAATTGTTCTGCCGCATCCCGAATGCGCGCATCGTCGGTGGCGACCAGCACCCGCTCGGCGCCACTCTGCCGGGCCCGTCGCCAGACCCGCTCGATCATGCTCCGGCCGCCGACCTCAAGCAGGGGCTTGCCCGGCAGACGGGTGGAGGCATAGCGGGCGGGAATAACGACAGAGAATGGCATACAAATTCCGGGGTCAGGGGCCGGGCTGGGCCAGAGCGGCTACGCGATCCAACAGGGCCGCAGGCAAGCGGGCGCTGATCTTGAGATACCACAGGTTTGTCCCCGCGCCGTTCCGGCCTGCGAATGCGCTGCATTTTACCGCGTCTTTCTCGGTCATGATAACCGGCCGGTCGCCGAAACCGGCCAGGTCGCCGGGAACGAACAGGTGGTGGTCGGCAAAACTGTGGCCCGTAACCCGGTACCCCATGGCCTCGAGGCTGGCGAAGAACTGCGCCGGCTGGCCGATACCGGCAACCGCGTGCACAGCGTCGCCGGGTACCGGTGGGGCCCCGTCTCCGTTGGGCAGCAGCGGCTGCAGGCCGTCGCTGGCATAGGTTGCGGCACTGTCCGCTGCGCTGCCGCTGCGGTAGAGCACCCAGTCCACCTCGCGCAAACGCCCCGCCGGCTCCCGCAGCGGTCCGGCGGGCAGGCAGAAACCGTTGCCCAGCATGCGCTGGGCATCCAGCAGCGCAATCTCGAAATCCCGGGCCAGGGCATAGTGCTGCAGGCCGTCATCGCAGAGCACCAGGTCGACCGGCTCCTGCGCCAGCAGGGCCCGCACCGCGGCGGGCCGGTCGGGCGCGACCACACAGGGTGCGCCGGTGCGCTGGTAAATCAACAGCGGTTCGTCGCCGCAGTCGGCCGCGCCGCTGTCGGCGCCGACACGATGCGGAAAGACGGCGCCGGCCCCGGCGCCGTAGCCGCGGCTGACGACTCCCGGGTGCAGACCCCTTGCCTGCAGCGCCTCGACCAGGGCAATGACTACCGGGGTCTTGCCGGTGCCGCCGACGGTAATGTTACCCACTACCACGATCGGCACCGGCGCCCGATACACGGCGCGGATGCCAGTGCGGAAGGACCACCGGCGCAGCGCGATCAGCAGCCGGTAGAGCAGTTCCAGGGGCCGCAGCAGCCACAGCCAGGCGGCCCCCGCATACCAGGCCCGGACCAGTGCCGGCTCGGTGCTCCGGTCAGTCACTGAATTCCTGGCGGTAAAGCTGGGCGTAAAGCCCGTCCTCTGCCAGCAACTCGGTGTGGCTGCCGCTGGCAATGATCCGCCCCTCATCCATGACTACAATGCGGTCGGCGCGTTCCACGGTGGACAAGCGGTGGGCAATCACAATGGAAGTGCGATTCTGCATGATGGTCTCCAGCGCACGCTGGATACGGTGCTCGGATTCATTGTCCAGCGACGAGGTGGCCTCGTCGAGGATCAGCACCGGGGCATCCTTGAGAATTGCCCGCGCAATGGCGAGGCGCTGGCGCTGGCCGCCACTCAGGCCGGAACCATCGTCACCGAGTTCCGTATCCAGCCCGGCCGGCAGCTTGTCGATGAATTCCATCGCGTGCGCGGATTCGCAGGCGGCAGTGACCGCCTCGCGGCTGGCGCCGGCAAGGTCGCCGTAGGCGATATTGTTGAACACGGTGTCGTTGAACAGGGTGACGTCCTGGGACACCATCGCCAGCTGGCGCCGCAGGTTGCCCAGCCGGTAGTCGGCGATCGGCACCCCGTCCAGGGTGATGCGGCCCCGCTGCACCGGGTAGAAACGTGCCAGCAACTGGATCAGGGTGCTCTTGCCGCTGCCCGAGCGCCCCACCAGGGCGACGGCCTCGCCGGCCTTGATGCTGAAGCTGATATCCTGCAGCACCTCCAGGTCGGTGCCGGGGTAGACGAAGCTGAGCTGCTCGAAGGCAATATCACCACGCGCCCGCTGCACCGTGTGGGTGCCGGTGTCGGGTTCGTTTTCCAGGTCGAGCTGGGCAAAGATATCTTCTGCCGCCGCCAGGCCGCGCTGGATCACGCTCTGGACGCTGCTGACCTGGCGGATGGGCTTGCCCAGCAGCCCCGCCGCGGTCAGGAACGCGACCAGAGAGCCGGCACTGAAGCCGCTGAGGATGTCGGGGCTCAAGGCAAACCACACCATGGCGCCCAGGGCTACTGCGAGCATGGTCTGGATTACCGGGGTGCTCAGGGCATCGACCAGGGCCAGTTTCAGGCTCTGGTTGCGGTTGTAGGCGCTGGCGAGTTCGAAACGGTCACCCTGCTGCTGCTGGCCCCCGAACAGGCGCACTTCCTTGTAGCCGCCAATGCTCTCGTTGGACACCTGGGTAACGTCGCCCATGGAGTCCTGGATGCGCCGGCTGTAGCGCCGGAAATGCTTGCCCACCACCGACACCACCAGCGCGATACAGGGCGCTACCAGCATGAAGATCAGGCTCAGGCGCCAGTTCAGGTAGAACAGGTAGCTCAGCAGGCCGATGACGGTCAGGCCCTCCCCCACCACGACCCTGAGTGCCTTGGTGGCAGCGCCGGTCACCTGCTCCACATTGAAGGTGATCTTGGAAATGAGCACACCCTGGCTGTGGTGGTCATAGTAACTGCTGGGTGCCAGCAACATCTTGTTGAACAGATCCCGACGCAGCTCGTGCACCAGGTTGCGGGCCACATGGTTCATGAAGTAGTTGCCGGCGAAATAGCCCATGGAGCGGGTAAACGCGAGCAGCACCATCGCCACCGGTACGCCGATACGGGCGAACTCCAGTGGTGTCATGTCGCCGGGGTCCAGCAGGGCGTAGGCGGCGCCGGCCACCAGGCCGTTTTCGGCCGCCTGCCCGGCCCCGTTGAGGGAGTCCAGCAGGAACTGCATCAGATCCGCCAGCAGTACATTGCCCAGCGAGTACAGCACATAGCCGCCGATGCTCAGGGCAAACAGGTACCAGTAGGGGATTACATAGCGCAGTAGACGCCGGTACAGATGCCAGTCGCTGTCGCGGGCGCGCGCCTCAGTCACCGGGTGCAGCCTCGGCCGGTTGCCGGGTGCTGATGCTCAGGTGCACAAAGCCCATCTGCCCGGCCGCGTCCATGGCCCGGACCACATCCTGGTGGCTGGCCTGGGCGTCTGCCGCGATAACCAGTGGCAGAGTGGTGTCGCCGGCGGAGACCTTGTAGATCGCCGACTGGATCGTGCGCACGCGGTTGTCGACCAGTGGCTGGCCGTTGACCCGGTAGTGGCCCTGCTCATCCACCAGTACTTCCACCTGCTGTTCCGGTGCGTCCCGGGCCGCACCGCTGGCCTCGGGCAGGTCCAGGGTGAGCTGGGTCTCACGGGTGAAGGTCGTCGACACCATGAAGAAGATCAGCAGCAGGAACACCACATCGATCAGCGGGGTCAGGTTGACGCCAACCTCGCCCTGGCGCTGGCGGCGGAACTTCAACTCTGCTCGTCCCGGCGTTCTTCATTGTGCAGGGCGTCCATCAGCTTGATGGTTTCCTGCTCCAGCCCGACCACGATGGCGTCAATGCGACCGCTGAAATAACGGTGCATGACCAGTGCCGGGATGGCGACCGCCAGGCCCGCGGCCGTGGTGATCAGGGCCTCGGAAATACCCCCGGCGAGGGCGCTGGCATTGCCGGTGCCCTGGGCCATGATCTGGGCAAAGACCTTGATCATGCCGACCACGGTACCCAACAGACCCAGCAAAGGCGCGATCGCGGCGATGGTGCCCAGCGTATTGAGATAGCGTTCCAGTTCGTGCACCACGTGGCTGGCGGCGTCCTGGATGCTCTCCTTCATGACCTCGCGGCCGTGGCTGGCATTGACCAGCCCGGCGGCCAGGATTTTCCCCAGCGGCGAGGACTGGCGCAGGTTGCGCAAGCGGTTGCCGTCGAGTTCCCCCGCCTTGAGCTGCTTCCAGACCGTGGCCAACAGATGCGGTGGCGAGATTTTCCTCGGGTTGAGCGTATACAGCCGCTCGATACAGATGGCCAGGGCCACAATCGAGCAGAGTACGATCAGCACCATCAGCCAGCCGCCCGCAGTTACCAGTTCCAGCACAAGCAAAGTCCGTAGTCGTGTAGAGGGGGGCATTATACGCACAGGGCATCTACTGTTCCCAGTAGCGTGGGAAGCGGCTGCGCTGGGCCATCAGTTGCGGTGCCCGCCCCGGCCGCAGGGTCCACTCCAACGCCCCCTCCAGCGCGGTGCTGTAGGTGGCGATGCCCTGCTGTGCATGGCGTTGCCTGACCGCTGTCGCGGGATGCCCGTAGTGGTTGGCGCGGCCGTGGGTGTACAGCACCATTGCCGGATCCACCTGTTTCAGCCAGGCACTGGAGGACGAGGTGTTGCTGCCGTGGTGTGGCGCCAGCGCCCAGTCGCTGGCCAGGCTCTCACGCCAGTAGCGCACCAGCTCCCGCTCGCGATCGGCGCCGATGTCACCGGGCAGCAGCAAGCGCTGGCCGTGTGCCTCCAGGCGCAGGACACAGGAACCGTTGTTGCTGGATACGGACTCTCCGGCTGCCGGTGCCAGAACCTGGAAGCGGATGCCCCCGGGCCAGCGCCAGGCGAGCCCGGCGCGGCATGCGGTCACTCCCGGCGCTGCCGCCATATCCGCGCCCACCAGCAGCGCTCCGAGGGGCAGCCGTCTGCGCAGGGTGTCCAGGCCGGCGCTGTGATCGTGGTCGCCGTGGCTGACAACCAGGGTATCTAGGCGACTGATGCCGCGGCTGCGCAGCAGGGGCAGGATCACCGAGTCCGCCAGGTCGGGCCCGCCGGGCATGCCGCCGCCAGTGTCATACAGCAGGGCGTGACTGCGATCATAGACGAGTACTGCGGTGCCCTGCCCCACATCGAGTGCAATCACCTGCAGCGCATCGGCATGGGCTGTGCGATGACCGTGCAGCGGCAGCAGCAGGGGCAACAGCAGGGGCGGCAACAGCAGCAGTTTCAGCAAACCGCGCAGGGGCACCACCGCCAGCGCCAGGGCGACAAGGGCCAGGGCCACGGCCGGGAGTGTCGGGGTCAGCGTGGCATAAAGCCACCCGGGGTGGTTCTGCGCCCAGGCCTGACCCAGGGGCAGCAATTGCTGCAGCGGCCAGGCGGCCAGCATCCAGATGCTGCCGGCAAGGCTGCTGCTGAAAGTGGCCAGTACGACGCCGAGCAAGGCCAATGGCACGACGGCCAGCGCCATCAACGGCACCAGGGCGGCGTTGGCCAGGGCCGCCACCTGGCTGGCACCCCCGAACCACCAGCCAGACAGCGGCAACATGGCCAGGCACATATAGCCGTGTGTGCCCAGCCAACGCCCGGCAGCGCCCGCCCGGGGCCGCCACAGGGCAAGCCAGAGCAGGCAGGCGACGGAGCCGAAGGACAGCCAGAAGCCCGCCCCCAGCGCGGTCAGGGGATTCACTGCCAATAGCACCGCGGCCGCCAGCAGGAGGTTGTTCCAGGACAGCCCCGGCCGGCCGCAGAGGACCGCCAGCAGGAAGCAGAGCAGCATCAGCCAGGCCCTCGTGGTGGCGAGGCTGAAACCGGCCAGGGCGGTATAGACAGTCGCCAGTAGCAGCGCGCACAGGGGGCCGCCGAGTGCGCTGCCGCGATGCACACCCGCCAGGGTCAGAACCCGGGCCAGCAGGCCCCCGAGCAAAAAACCGCAGGCGGCTACCATGCCCACGTGCAACCCGGAGATCACCAGCAGGTGGCTGATCCCGTACTGGCGAAACAGGGTCCACAGCGCATGGTCCAGGCCGCTGCGATCGGCTACCACGACGGCCCGCAGGATAGCGCTGGGGGCGCCCTCCCCCAGCGCCGCCAGGATTTGCCCGCTCAGCCATTGCCGGTAGCGCTGGTGCGATGCACTGGCCCCCGCCTCCGCCAAACGCAGGGCCGGAACTCGACTGCGCACACTGCCCACCGCATCAATGCCCGTCTGCGCGAACCAGGCCTGCATGTTGAAAGACCCGGGATTGGCGAGGCCCCAGGGCCGACGCAGCAGCACCGCAAACTGCCAGCGCTCCCCCGGCGCCAGCGCGGGCTCGCCGGGCGCACTCAACAGCAGCCTGCGCGGGCCGCGGCAGTGGGCAAGGGGCAGCGGGTCGCTCTCGAATTCAAAGCGCTGCCGGCGGCGCCCGTCCGGCAACAGGGTGAGCCGGGGCAGGCTGGCGACGGTGCCGGTCACCTGCATCGCTACCCGTTCGCAGACATCGGGCAGGCGCCGTTCGAGCAGGGTCTGACCGTAACTCACCGCCAGCCCCGCCCCGATCACGCAGGCTGCCAGGGTGCGCCAGTGGCCGCGCAACCACAGCAGCATCAGCACACCCGCCAGGCAGAGCAGTGTGCCCACCCACAGTGGCGGCAGAAACGGGGCCTGGCCGACCGCTATCACGCTGGCAACGAAACCGCCGAGCGCGGGTCTCATGGATAGTCCTGCGCTGTCTTTGTCGGCATAATGGCACCCTGCGGCCGATCGCCAGGCGCCCGGCCCGACGTCCGCTACAGTCAAGCACAGTGCAGAAATCCTTTACACGTCCATTCCGACCAGAGTTTTCATGCCCAGAAAAACCCTGAAACAATGGCTGCCGACGCCGACCAGGATCCGCAAGATCGAAGCCCTGCACGTTCTGGGCGACTGGATCTATCAGACCAATCTATGGCATATCAATCGCTATTCGGCGTCGATGGCATTCTTTGTCGGCATTTTTGTCGCCTTCCTGCCGATTCCCGGGCAAATGTTGGCGGCGGCCATCCTCGCGGTGCTGCTGCGCTGCAACCTGCCCCTGTCCGTGGCCCTGGTGTGGATTACCAACCCGGTGACCATGCCGGCGATTTTCTACCTGTCCTACCGGGTTGGCGCCCTGCTGATCGACGTGCCGGTGCAGGTGGCGGAGTTCGAGATGACCGTAGCCTGGATCAGCGCCCGCATCGGCATGCTGTGGCAACCGCTACTGCTGGGCAGCCTGCTCTGCGGCTTGCTGTTCGGTTCGCTGGGCTACACCGCGGTGAACCTGTTCTGGCGCTGGCACGTGTCCCGGCAGTGGCGGCGGCGTAAACAGCACCGCGCCCGGCACGGCCTGTTGCGCCGCCGAGTGCAGCAAACGGACGCTACACCCGCTCCTGGTGAAGAATAAGGGCCGGCGCGAGGCGCGCTGCGCGCCGCGCAGGATAGAGCGCCGCGAGCACGCACATGGCGAAGGCGACGGCGCTGACCAGAGCAATATCCGCAAGCAGGATATCCACCGGCAGGAAGGACACCGGGTAGACATCGGTGCTGAGGAAATGCAGCCCCAGCAGCTGTTCCAGGCCCGCCACCAGGGGCGGAATGCCGAGGCTCAGCAGCACGCCGCAGAGGGCACCCAGTACCACTCCCACCACGCCGATCATGGCGCCCTGCAAAATGAAGATCCAGGTGATATCGCCACCCGATGCCCCCAGCGTGCGCAGGATTGCGATATCCCCCTGCTTGTCGAAGACCACCAGCACCAGCGATGACACCACATTGAAGGCGGCGACCGCGATGATCGAGAACAGCAGGATGCTGACCAGATCGCGTGAGAGCTGGATCGCGGCGTACAGATTGCCGTGGGTCAGCATCCAGTTAGTGGTGTAGTAACCCGTGGGCAGCTCGCCCAGCAGCTCCCAGCCGAGGCGGTTGACCTCGAACAGGTCCCGGGTCTGCAACTGCAGGCCACTGACGCCGCCATCCAGCCCCGCCAGTTCCGCCGCCCGCGCCAGGTGTACTACCGCCGCCGACTCATCCAGCTCGGTGCCGGTGGCCAGCACACCGGCCAGGGTGACGCTGGCAAAGCGGGTGGCCGCCGGGCCGCCGCCACCGACCTTTGGCACAATCAGGGTGAGGGTGTCGCCGACCCGGGCCCCCAGCCGCTCCGCCAGCCCGCTGCCCAGTAGCAGTCCGTCTTCCCCGGCGGCAAACTGCGCCTGTAGGGGCGCCGGCAGCGCGGCCAGCAGGCCCTGTCCGGCGCCCGGCTCCAGGCCCATGCCGATAGCGGTCTCGATCGCGCTGCCGCGCAGGAACAGGGCGTCAAACTCGACAAACGGCACCGCCGAGACAATCTCCGGATGCAACTGCAGATTCGCCGAGAGTGTTGCCCAGTCCTGTAACGGCTGCTGACCGTAGACGGTAATATGGGGCACCAGCGCCAGGATCCGCTCGCGCATTTCCTTGTCGAAGCCGTTCATCACCGAGAGCACTGCAATCAGCAGGCCGATCGCCAACACCAGCCCAAGGGTAGAGAGTGAGGACAGAAAGGTGGACAGGTAGCCGCGGCCGAAGGCAAAGCTGTAGCGCAGCGCTATTCGCAGCAGCTCAAGCCGGCTCACGGGCGCGCTCCACCAGGGTGCCCTGCAACAGTTCCAGGGTGCGGTCCATGCGCCCGGCGATGACCGGGTCGTGGGTGACCACCACAAAAGCGGTGCTGCCGGCGCTGAGGGAGTCGATCAGGGCCAGCACCTGCGCCGCCGACTCCGGGTCCAGATTGCCGGTGGGCTCGTCCATCAGCACGCAGTCCGGGGCGGTCACCAGGGCCCTGGCGATGGCGACCCGCTGGCGCTCGCCGCCGGACAGCTCACCGGGGCGATGCTGCAGGCGGTGGCCCATGCCGACGCCGGCGAGCATGGCCTCCGCTTGCTGCCAGGCCTCGCGCCGGCGGGCGCCGCCGATCAGCAGGGGCATGGCCACGTTTTCCCGGGCATCGAACTCGGGCAACAGGTGATGGAACTGGTAGACAAAGCCCAGGTGGCGGTTGCGCCAGCGACACAGGGCACTTTCGCCCAGGTCGGCGAGATCCTGCCCGCGCATCAGCACCCGCCCGGAGCTGGGCTCGTCGAGGCCGCCGAGCAGGTTGAGCAAGGTGGACTTGCCGGAGCCGGAAGCGCCGACGATGGCCACCTTTTCCCCTGCCTGCAGGACCAGTTGCAAGCCGTCCAGCACCTGGACTTCGCGATTGCCGTCGCGGTACACCCGGCCCAGGCTGTCGGCGCGGAGCACGGCGGAATCATTCATAACGCAAGACCTCAGCGGGAGCGATACGGGCGGCGCGCCAGGCCGGATACAGGGTCGCGGCGAGGCTCAGCACCAGGGCGGCGGCGATCACCCAGAGAACATCCTGCCACAGCAGCTCTGCCGGCAGTTCGCTGATGAAGTACACCGCGGGGTCGAACAGCTTCACCCCCAGCCAGCTCTCCAGGCGGGCGGTCACCGCGGCGATATTGCTCGCCAGCAACACGCCCAGCAGGGTCCCGCTGCCGATACCGGCGGCGGCCAGGCCCAGCCCGTGGGCGACAAAGATGCCCATGATGCCGCCGGCGCGGGCGCCCATGGTCCGCAGCACGGCGATATCGCCGCGCTTTTCCGCCACTGACATGACCAGGGAGGAGACTATGTTGAAGGCGGCGACCGCGACCACGCTCAGCAGCAGCAGGCCGACCATGATCTTTTCCATTTTCACCGCCCGGAACAGGCTGCCCTGGGTCTGGCTCCAGTCGCGCACCACCAGCTCCGGTGGCAGGGCCGGCGCCAGCTCCGCCAACTGGCGCGGGGCAGTCATCAAGTCCGCGGTGCGCACCTGCAGACCATCGACGCCGCTGCCGGCAGCAAACAGGCGCTGGCCGGTCCGCAGCGACACGTAGGCCTGGTAACCGTCGGGCTGGGCGTTGATCTGGAACAGGCCGGCGACCCGCAGGCGCTTGCTGCGCGGAAAAGTGCCCAGGGGGGTGACCGTGAGGCGGGGAATGGTGACCTCGACGCTGTCGCCCGGCCCCACCCCCAGCACCCGGGCCAGGCTGATCCCCAGCACCACGCTGAAGGGCTCGGCCTCCAGATCCGCCAGGCTGCCGTGGATCATGGCCGCCCCTACTCCGGATACGCCTGCCTCCAGCGCCGGATCGATCGCGGTGAGGACCGCCCCGCGCAGTTGCGCGGGGCCGGCAAGAATGACCTTGTCGCTGATGTATGGGGCCAGGGCGAGGATCTGGGGCCGGGCTTCAAGGGTGCTTGCCAGCGCCTGCCAGTCAGCCAGATGTCCGTTGTCCGCAGGCTCCACGTAGCCGTGGGGCACCAGCGAGAGGATGCGCCCGCGCAGTTCCCCGGCAAAACCGTTCATGATGGCGAGCACCGTAATCAGGCTGGCAACACCCAATACCATGCCCAGCATGGATACCAGGGCGATGACGCTGGCAAAGCGGTTGCGTTTGCGGCTGAAGCTATAGCGCAAGCCGACAAACAGTACATAGCGCGCGTTCAGGGGATGATTGCCAGGCGAAACCTGCCGCGCCGGATACTAGCGGTCGGCGGAGTAGAACTGGTCGGTGTCGGCAGGGACACGCTTGCCGTCGCGGTTTTCTTCCTCGCAAAGCGTCGGGTTACCACCGCAGATGTCACAGGCGGTGTCGAAACCCAGGGCACCCATGCCGCCACAGGAGCCCTTGATCGGGCCGCGACCCAGCATGACCCCAACGGCCATGATGGCCATGAAGATGCCGATGAATACGGCGGTGAGAATGAATGTGGTCATAGCTGTTTTCCTTGCGGCGGCAAACGGCCGCTAGTGAGTCTGGTTCGACGCTTCCAGCCAGGGCTCGAAGGCGCTTGAATATACGGGCACGATACGCTCACCGTCGCGACGCAGCAAATATACCGCCAGCCCCTGGGCCTCGGCCAGCGCCAGGGCTTCTTCGGCACCGAGCACGGTCAGTGCCGTGGCCCAGGCGTCGGCGCGCATGCAGTCGGCCGCGATTACCGTGACCGACACCAGGTCGTGCTGCACCGGCCGGCCGGTGCGCGGGTCGATGCTGTGCGAGTAGCGGCGGCCGTCGACCTCGAAATAGTTGCGGTAGTCGCCGGAGGTGGCCACCGCCGCATCGGTCAGGGCGATGCCCAGGGCTACCGAGCGCGCACCGGGTTGCGGGCGCTCAATCGCCACCCGCCAGGCATCGCCCCTCGGGCTCAGGCCGGCCACGCGCATCTCGCCACCTACTTCGACCAGAAAATCGGCAATTTGTTGCGCCGCCAGTGCTTCCGCCAGAACATCCACCGCGTAGCCCTTGGCAATGGATGAGAGATCCAGCTCCACCTCCCGCAGGCGCCGCAGGCGGCCCCGGGCAGCGTCCAGTTCAAGAAACTGCTGCCCGACCTGCTCCCGGCGCTCGCGGATGGCGGCGGCGCTGGGCAGGTCCATGCGCGGCCGCGCCGGGCCGAAACCCCACAGTTCCACCAGCGGGCCGACGGTGACGTCGTAGGCACCCCCGGACAGATCACCAAGCGCCAGCGCCGCCGCCACGACCTCGGCAAAAGGCGCGGACACGGGGACCCAATCACCCGGCGCGGAACGGTTGAAGCGGCTGATTTCGGAATCCGGCTGCCAGGTCGACATGCTGTCGTTGACCGCAACCAGCAGGTCTTCCAGCTCGGCCTGCACTTCGGCGGGTTCGAGCCCGCCCGCCACCGGCAGGTAGGTCACATGCCAGGTGGTGCCCATCGTTGCCCCGGACAGCTCCACCGGCAGGGGCTGGCGCTGGCAGCCCCCCAGCAGCAATCCGGCCAGCGCCAGTACCGCGAGGGCCGCCCTACAAAAAAGCCACCCCGAAGAGTGGCTTTGGCTGGGGGACAGGGCCGCCATCAGCCGCCGAAGTCGTCCAGCAGGATGTTTTCCGGCTCCACGCCCAGATCGGTGAGCATGCGGATCACCGCGGCGTTCATCATTGGCGGGCCGCACATGTAGTACTCGCAGTCCTCCGGTGCCGGGTGGTCCTTCAGGTACTGCTCGAACAACACGGTATGGATAAAGCCGGTCAAGCCGTCCCAGTTGTCTTCGGGCTGGGGGTCCGACAGGGCCACGTGCCACTCGAAGTTGTCGTTCTCCGCCGCGAGGCTGTCGTAGTCCTCAACGTAGAACATTTCCTTCAGCGAACGCGCGCCGTACCAGAACGTGATCTTGCGCTTGCTGTTGAGGCGCTTGAGCTGGTCAAAGAGATGCGAACGCATCGGCGCCATGCCGGCACCGCCGCCGATAAAGATCATCTCCGCATCGGTGTCCTTGGCGAAGAATTCGCCGAAGGGACCGTATACCTTGACCTTGTCACCGGGCTTCAAATTGAACACCCAGGAGGACATGATGCCGGGCGGAATCCCCTCGCTGCCCGGAGGCGGCGTGGCGATGCGGATATTGAACTTGACCACACCGCGCTCTTCCGGGTAGTTGGCCATGGAGTAGGCGCGAATGGTGGTCTCCTTGACCACCGACTCCAGCTTGAAGAAGCCGAAACGCTCCCAGTCGGCCCGGTATTCCTCGTCGATGTCGAAGTCCTTGAACTTGACATGGTGTGGCGGGCACTCCAGCTGTACATAGCCACCGGCGCGGAAGTCCACGTTCTCGCCTTCCGGCAGGCGCAGGGTCAGCTCCTTGATGAAGGTGGCGACGTTGGGGTTGCTGTCAACCGTGCACTCCCACTGCTTGACCCCGAACACTTCTTCCGGGACTTCGATCTTCATGTCCTGCTTGACCGCGGCCTGGCAGCTCAGGCGCCAGCCCTCCTTGGCATCGCGGCGGGTAAAGTGATTCTCTTCGGTGGGCAGCATGGCGCCGCCGCCCTCGTTGATAATGCACTTGCACTGGGCACAGGTGCCGCCGCCGCCGCAGGCGGAGGGCAGGAACAGGCCATTATCGGACAGGGTCTGCAGCAACTTGCCGCCGGCCGACACATGGAGGGTTTTTTCGCCGTTGATCTCGATCGACACCTCGCCGCTGCTGACCAGGCGCGAGCGCGCACTGAGGATAACGGCCACCAGGGCGAGCACGATCGCGGTGAACATGGTGACGCCAAGTACAATGGTCAGATTCATAACAACAGTTCCGCCTAAAGGTTCATACCGCCGAAGGACATAAAGCCCAGCGACATCAGGCCCACAGTGATAAAGGTTATGCCCAGCCCCTGCAATCCGTCGGGCACATCACTGTACTTGAGTTTTTCACGAATACCCGCCAGGGCCACGATCGCCAGCGCCCAGCCGACACCTGCGCCGGAACCAAACACAACGCTTTCACCGAAGGTGTAGTCGCGTTCCACCATGAACAGGACGCCGCCGAGAATGGCGCAGTTTACCGTGATCAGGGGCAGGAACACCCCCAGCGCGTTGTAGAGAACCGGGACATACTTGTCGAGAAACATCTCCATAATCTGGACAATCGCTGCGATTACGCCGATGTAGGACAGCAGCCCGAGGAAGCTCAGGTCCACATCCGGCAACCCGGCCCAGGCCAGGGCGCCGTCCGCCAGCAGGTAGTTGTAGATCAGGTTGTTCACTGGCACGGTGATGGTCAGGACCACGATGACCGCGATGCCGAGGCCGATTGCCGCCTCCACTTTCTTGGAGATCGCCAGGAAGGTACACATGCCCAGGAAGAAGGCCAGCGCCATGTTCTCGATAAACACCGCGCGAATGAAAAGGCTCAGGTACTGTTCCATCACGCGCCCTCCTCGGCTGTCGTGTGCTTGGCAATGCGGAAGTCCGGTTCCTCGACCTGTTTCTTGTCAACGCTGCGCAGGATCCAGATAAACGCGCCGATCAGGAAGAAGGCGCTGGGGGGCAGCAGCAACAGGCCGTTGGGGTTGTACCAGCCGCCCTCGGTCACCAGCGGCAGTATTTCGATGCCGAACAGCTTGCCGGAGCCGAACAGCTCACGGAAAAACGCCACCGCCAGCAGTACCACGCTGTAGCCGAGCCCGTTGCCGAGGCCGTCGACAAAGCTGGGTAGCGGCGGGTTCTTCATGGCGTAGGCCTCGGCGCGACCCATCACGATGCAGTTGGTGATGATCAGGCCGACGAAGACAGACAACTGCTTGCTGATGTCATAGGCCACTGCCTTCAACACCTGATCCACCACGATCACCAGCGAGGCGATGATGGTCATCTGCACGATGATGCGGATACTGCTGGGGATCTGGCTCCGGATCGCGGAAATGAACAGGCTGGAGAAAGCCACCACCGAGGTCAGGGCAATGCACATGACCATGGTCACCTGCAGAGATGAGGTGACCGCCAGGGCGGAACAGATACCGAGGATCTGCAGGGCAATCGGATTGTCCCTGAAGATCGGGGTCACTAGCGTTTCTTTCATGGTCATCATGTCAGGCCTCCCCGGCTTTCAGGTTGTTGAGAAACGGCTCGTAGCCCTGTTCGCCGAGCCAGAACTGCACCAGTTGGGTTACGCCGCGCGAGGTCAGGGTGGCCCCGGAGAGGCCGTCCACACGCCAGCGCGAATCGGGGCTGTCGGCATTGACGCTACCCTTGGCCAGAGCGATCTCGACTTCGCCGTCGCGGTAGACCTGCTTGCCGGGCCACTGGGACTTCCAGCGCGGGTTGTCCACTTCGCCGCCGAGTCCCGGGGTCTCGCCGTGCTCATAGAAACCCAGCCCGGCCACGGTGTTGGCGTCCGACTCCAGGGCGATAAAGCCGTACAGGGTGGACCACAGCCCGTATCCGCGCACCGGCAGGATAACCTTGTCCCAGTCCCCACTCGCAGACTCCACCAGGTACACGAGGGCGTAGTCCTCGCGCCGGCCGATACCGGCGATATCTTCCTGCTGGCTCAGGTTCATGGAGCGGGACGGGTCCTTGGCCGCCTTCACCGGTTCGTAGCTGGCCGGGTCGACCGCATCGGTGAAGCGGCCGCTGCGCAGGTCCACCACACGGGTCTGGATCTGGGCGAACTGCGCCTCGATGGACGCGCCCTCCTCCAGCATCCCCGCCGCGGCGAGAATATTGCGCTTGCGATCCAGGGTCTTGTTGGCTTCCTGGGCCGGCTTCAACATTACCGCCGCGGTGGATACCACCACGGAGCAGACAATGCAGAGGGCGAAGGCGACCAGCAGGGTTTTGCCGATACTGTCATTCTTGGACACGGGCAAGCCTCCGTTTGATGTTGGACTGGATCACGAAGTGGTCCATAAGCGGGGCGAACAGGTTCGCAAACAGAATCGCCAGCATGATGCCCTCGGGGAAAGCCGGGTTGGCCACGCGGATCAACACGCACATCAGGCCGATCAGAATGCCATAGGCAAACTTGCCGGCATTGGTGTAGGCCGCGGAGACCGGGTCGGTGGCCATGAACATCATGCCGAAGGCAAAACCGCCCAGCACCAGATGCCAGTAGAACGGCATGTTGAACATCGGGTTGGTTTCGGAGCCGATAATGTTGAACAGGGTCGACAGCGCCGCCATGCCCAGGAACACACCCGCCACGATGCGCCAGGAGGCGATGCGGGTCACCAGCAGCACCGCGCCGCCGAGCAGGATCGCCAGGGTGGAGGTCTCGCCAATGGAGCCGGGAATGGAGCCGGTAAAGGCCTGCATCCAGCTGATCTGCTGCTCCAGGACCGCCATGCCGTCGGAGGCGACTACGGACAGCGGGGTGGCGCCGGTATAGCCATCCACCGCGGTCCACACCGCGTCACCGGACATCTGCGCCGGGTAGGCAAAGTAGAGGAACGCACGGCCGGTCAGGGCCGGGTTGAGGAAGTTCTTGCCGGTGCCGCCGAACACTTCCTTGCCGATGACCACGCCGAAGCTGATGCCCAGCGCCACCTGCCACAGGGGCACGTCCGGGGGGCAGATCAGGGCAAACAGGATCGAGGTGACGAAGAAGCCCTCGTTGACCTCGTGGCCGCGCTTCATCGCGAACAGCACTTCCCAGAAGCCGCCCACCACGAAGGTGACGAAGTAGATGGGCAGGAAGTAGAGGGCGCCGAAGAAGAAGCAGTCCCACAGGCTGGTCGGGTCGTAGCCACCGAGGGCGCCAATCAGGCTGCCGCGCCAGCCCTCGACCTGGCCGCCAGTGGCAGCGAGGATGTCGTTGGCCTGGAAGCCCAGGTTGTACATGCCGTAGAACATCGCCGGGAAGGCCGCAAACCACACCGTGATCATGATGCGCTTGAGGTCGATACCGTCGCGCACGTGCGCGGTGCTGCGGGTTACCGACGCGGGCGAGTAAAAAATGGTGTCCACCGCCTCGTACAGCGGGTACCACTTCTTGTAGCGGCCGCCCTCTTCGAAATGGTGTTCGACACCGTCCAGGATCTTGCGCAGTCCCACGGTCTAACCCTCCTTCTCAATGCGTGTCAGGTTGTCCCGCAAAATGGGACCGTACTCGTACTTGCCGGGACAGACATAGGTGCACAGCGCCAGGTCTTCCTCGTCCAGGTCGAGGCAGCCCAGGGCTTCTGCGGTTTCAGAGTCGCCAACGATCAGCGCCCGCAGCAGATGGGTGGGCAGGTAGTCCTGCGGCACCACGGTCTCGTAGGTTCCCACCGGCACCATGGCGCGCGGGCTGCCGTTGGTGGTAGTCGTCATCGCCAGCGGCTTGAGGCCAAACAGGCTGCTCAGGTAGACGCCGAGGCTGGAGTGCTTTTCGGTGCCCGGGGAGAGCCAGCCCAGAAAGGCGCGATCGCGCCCCTCCAGCAGGGCGGTGACCTGGTTGTGGTAGCGGCCCAGATAGGCGGTCGGCGCCTGCACCCGGCGGCCGCCGAGGACGGAACCGGAAATCACCCGGTTTTCACCTTCTTTCAACTCGCCTGCGCAGAGCGCCTGCAGATCCGCGCCCAGGCGGGTGCGCAGCAGGCGCGGATTCTCGACCTGCGGCCCGGCCAGGGAGATCACCCGCGTGGCATGGATCTGGCCGTCCAGGAACAGGCGCCCAAAGGCGATGACGTCCTGGTAGCCGATGGTCCACGCCACCTTGCTGGCGCTGACGCCACCGAGGATAAAGTGGATGTGGGTGCCGGCCAGGCCCGCGGGGTGGGGCCCGGCAAACTCGGCCAGTTCGATATTGGCCGCCTGCCCGCGCGGGAGATCGGCGCCCGGGGCGGCACAGAGGTAGACCTTGCCGGCGGTCAGGCGCGCCAGCAGATCCTGGCCCAGGGCGAAGGCTTCGGGCTCCTCGGCAATGATGACCGTGGGCTCCGGCGCCAGCGGATGGGTATCCATCGCAGTAATAAAGATGGCCGCAGCCTCGGCATCCAGTGCCGGCACCCGGCTGAAGGGGCGCGTGCGCAGCGCGGTCCACTCGCCGGTGAGATTGAGGTGGTCGCGGATTGCCTGGGACTCCAGTGCCCGGGCCTCCTCCAGGCTCCAGGAGGGAAAGCTCTCCGAGGCGTCGCCCTCGACTTCAATCACCACGGACTGCAGGGCGCGGCGGGCACCGCGGTTGATGGCCGCGACCACGCCGCCCGCGGGGGCAGTGTAGCGGACACCCTCGGTTTTCTTGTCGGTGAAGAGCAGTTGGCCAGCCTTGACCCGGTCACCCTCGGCGACTTCCATGGTCGGCTTCATGCCCACGTAGTCGGGCCCCAGCAACGCCACGGCGCGAGCCGCGGTGGCGTCTTCAATGGCTTGCCTGGGAGCGCCCTGGATGGGGATGTCCATGCCCCGCTTGATCTTGATCATACGATCTGCCTACAGGTTCAAAAGTAAGATTGTGACGGCCGTGGCCGTGTCGGAGAGCGGCGCGGCATTATAGCCGGATCCACCGCCTAAAGGCCACAGCGCAGGGCAACAGCCAATTGATTTTGAACAATTTTTACAGCGTCCCCCTGTTACTTCGACTTCTTGGGATAGCGTGCGTAGTTGATCCCCGCCATCTGCTCGAGAATCCGGAAAACCTGGCAGCTGTAGCCAAACTCATTGTCGTACCACAGGTACAGAACTGCCTGGGTGCCGTTGACGATGGTGGCCTGGGCATCAAAGATGCAGGCGTGGCGAGAGCCCACGAAATCGCTGGAGACCACCTCGGGCGAGTTGGAGTAGTCAATCTGCTTGCGCATTTCGGAGTGCAGCGCAATATGGCGCATGTACTCGTTCACCTCGTCCTTGGTGGTGGCCTGCCCCAGGGTCAGGTTGAGAATCGCCATGGACACGTTGGGTATCGGCACCCGAATCGCGTTGCCGGTCAGCTTGCCTTCCAGCTGCGGCAGGACCTTCGCCACTGCCTTCGCCGCGCCGGTCTCGGTGATCACCATGTTCAGGGGTGCGCTGCGGCCGCGGCGGTCGGCGTGGTGGTAGTTATCCGTCAGGTTCTGGTCATTGGTGTAGGCATGCACGGTTTCCACGTGACCGCTGATGATACCGAACCTGTCATCCATGGCTTTCAGCGGCGGCACAATGGCGTTGGTGGTGCAGGAGGCGGCGGACACGATCTGGTCGCTGTCCTCGATCACCCCGTGGTTGATGCCGGCCACCACGTTTTTCATTTCGCCCTTGCCCGGCGCCGTGAGGATGACCTTGCTCACCCCTTTGGACTTCAGGTGCTGTGAGAGGCCGGCTTCATCGCGCCAGGCCCCGGTATTGTCGATGACGATAGCGTTGTTGATGCCGTAGGCAGTGTAGTCGATGCTGTCCGGGGAGTCGGCGTAGATCACCTTGACTTCATTGCCGTTGGCGACAAAAGACTGGCGCTCCTCGTCGACCCGGATGGTGCCGTCGAAGGCCCCGTGCACGGAATCCCGGCGCAGCAGGCTGGCGCGCTTGACCAGGTCGTCCGGGGCCTTGCCCTTGCGCACCACGACGGCGCGCAGGCGCAGGGAGTCGCCACCGTCGGTCTTGTCGATCAGGATCCTGGCCATGAGGCGACCGATCCGCCCGAAGCCGTAGAGAACCACATCCACCGGGCCGGCCACGGGCCTGGTGTTGGCGCCGATCAGGTCCGCCACCTGCTGACGGACGTATTCCTCGACGCTCATGCCGACGCCATCGCCCTTGTCGTAGTACTCGACAGCGAGGCGGCCGATATCTATATGGGCGGGGCCGAGGTTCAGTTCCGACAGCGCCTTGATCACCGGGAAGGTTTCGAACTCGGACAGTTCGTTCTCCTCCACCTGGCGCACGTAGCGGTGGTCCTTCATGATCTGGGTCACCGCCTGGTTGACCAGCGGTTTGCCGTAGATGTAGCACTTGACGTTCTTGCGCCGGGAGAGTTCGCCTACCAGCGGAATCATGCCCTCCGCCAGCGCTTCGCGCTCCTTCCAATCCCTGAAATAGTCGTCGGGGCGCTCTCGCTTGCGTTCGTTCACTCGTCTGCCACCTGTCTGTGGGGTAATCCGGGGTTCCAACGGGCGCGTATTATCCCGTTCCGGCCTGCCGAGGGCAAGGCACTGTGGCACTTTTCACCCCGGGCTTTACAATAGGCGCCCTGTTTTCGCCAACCTGCGGTCATCCATGTTCAAACCCCTGCTTGCAAGCACCCCCTGGCCCGCCAAACCGGGCAGTCGCACCGCGATGGGTCCGTTCCACGGCTGCGCCGAAGCCCGCTGTATCGCCGAACTGGCGCGGCCCGGGGAGTTGCTGCTGGTGGTGACCGCGGATACCAGCTCCGCCCTGGCGCTGGAGCGGGAGCTGCCCTTTTTCCTCGGCGCCGACATCGACATCCTCGCCTTCCCGGACTGGGAGACCCTGCCCTACGACCATTTCTCGCCCCACCAGGACATCGTTTCCGAGCGCTTGCAGACCCTCTACCGGCTGCCCAGCCTGGCGGCGGGGATCCTCATTGTGCCGGTACCCACGCTGATGCACCGGCTCGCGCCCTCCTCCTACATCGCCGGCTCCAGCCTGGTGCTGGAGCCGGGCCAGACTCTCGACCGGGAGAGTTTCCGTCGCAACCTTGAACGCAACGGCTACCACAACGTCGACACCGTCTACGAGCACGGCGAGTTCGCCCTGCGCGGCTCCCTGCTGGACATCTTCCCCATGGGCAGCGAGCTGCCGTTCCGGGTCGACCTGCTGGACGACGAGGTCGACAGCCTGCGCACCTTCAGCCCGGAAACCCAGCGCACCATCGAAAAAGTGTCGGCCATCAACCTGCTGCCGGCCCGGGAATACCCGCTTAACCCTGCCGCCATCAACCAGTTCCGCATGAACTGGTACGAGGCCTTCGATATCGTCGACCACGATGCCTGCCCGGTTTACCACGAGGTCAGCGCCGGCCGCTCTCCGGGCGGCTGCGAATACTACCTGCCCCTGTTTTTCGAGCACTGCGCCACCCTCTTCGACTACCTGCCCCAGGGCACGCCGGTGATTGCCATCGGCGATCACTACCAGGCCGCCCAGCGCTTCTGGGAAGACGCCAGCCACCGCTACAGCGAATACGGCGTCGATCCGCGCCGCCCGCTGTTGCCCCCGGCGCGCTGCTTTACCCCGGTGGAGGAGCTGTACCAATTGCTGGGCGCCTGCCCGGTACTGGAGCTGCGCCGCAACCCGGAGGCCCCGGTACACGTGGCCAGCCCCTCCCAGACCCTGCCGGACCTGGCGCCGGAGGGGTCCAGGCACACCCCCGCCGACCGCCTGCAGCAGTTCCTCGACCGCCACCACGGCTCGGTGCTGCTCTGCGCCGAGTCCGCCGGGCGGCGGGAGGTGCTGCTGGAGACCCTGGCCGCGCACCAGCTGGCGCCGCCGGAAGTGGCCAACTGGGCCGATTTTCTCGCCTCCGGCCTGGACTTCGCCATCACCACCGCGCCGATTGACCGCGGCATGTATTTCGGCCCCGACGCGCCGGCCCTGGTCTGCGAGTCACAGCTGTTCGGCAACCGGGTTGCCCAGCGCCGGCGCCGCAGCAAGGCCGACGAGACCAGCGCCCAGAATGTGTTCCGCGACATCAATGAATTGCGCGAAGGTGTGCCGGTGGTGCACCTGGAGCACGGCGTGGGCCGCTACCTGGGCCTGCAGACCCTGCAGGTGGACGGAGCCGACAACGAATTCCTGGCGCTGGAATATGCCCAGGGCAGCAAGCTCTATGTGCCGGTAGCCTCCCTGCACCTGGTCAGCCGCTACGCCGGCAGTGACCCGGAGCTGGCGCCGCTGCACAAGCTCGGCTCCGACCAGTGGGAGAAGGCCCGGCGCAAGGCGACGGAAAAGGCCAGCGACGTCGCCGCCCAGCTACTCGAGGTCTACGCCCGGCGCGAGGCCCGCCAGGGTTACTGCTTCGAGCTGCCGGCCATGGAGTATGAACAGTTCGCCGCCAGCTTCCCCTTCGAGGAGACCGCCGACCAGGCCGCCGCCATCGAGGCGGTGATTACCGACATGACCAGCCCCCGGGTCATGGACCGCCTGATCTGCGGCGATGTGGGGTTCGGCAAGACCGAGGTGGCGATGCGCGCGGCCTTCATTGCCGCGCGCAATGGCAAGCAGGTGGCGGTACTGGTGCCCACCACCCTGCTGGCGCGCCAGCATCACAATTCCTTCGCCGACCGCTTTGCCGACTGGCCGCTGACGGTGGAGGTGGTGTCCCGGTTCAAGTCCGGCAAGGAGATGGAGGCGGTCACCGCCCGGGTCGCCAGCGGCGAGATCGACATCCTGGTGGGCACCCACAAGCTGTTGTCGAAGGACTTTCGGTTCAAGGACCTGGGCCTGCTGATTATCGACGAAGAGCACCGCTTCGGGGTCAAGCAGAAAGAGGCGATCAAGGCCCTGCGCGCGGAGGTGGACATCCTCACTCTGACCGCCACGCCCATCCCCCGCACCCTGAACATGGCCCTGGGGGGAATGCGCGACCTTTCGGTAATCGCCACCCCGCCGGCGCGGCGGCTGTCGATCAAGACCTTTGTGCGTGAACACAACATCGCCCTGATTCGCGAGGCGGTGCTGCGGGAAACCCTGCGCGGTGGCCAGGTGTACTACCTGCACAACGAGGTGCGCACCATCGAGGAGACCGCGCGCAAGTTGCGCGAACTGCTGCCGGACCTGTCGATTGCCGTGGCCCACGGCCAGATGCGCGAAACCCAGCTGGAACAGGTGATGTCCTCGTTCTATCACCAGCGCCACCACATCCTGCTGTGCACCACCATCATCGAGACCGGCATCGATATTCCCAACGCCAATACCATCATCATCGAGCGCGCGGACAAGTTTGGCCTGGCCCAGCTGCACCAGCTGCGGGGCCGGGTCGGGCGCTCCCACCACCAGGCCTACGCCTACCTGCTGTGCCCGCCCCGCTCGGTGATCACGCCGGATGCAGAAAAGCGCCTGGAAGCGATCGAGGCCGCCGGGGACCTCGGTGCCGGCTACCTGCTCGCCACCCACGACCTGGAAATCCGCGGTGCCGGGGAATTGCTGGGGGATGAGCAGAGCGGGCAGATCCAGAGCGTGGGCTTCGCCCTGTACATGCGCATGCTGGAGCGGGCCGTGGCGGCCCTGCGCCGGGGCGAGATTCCAGACAGCGATACGCCTCTGGACAGCGGCACCGAGGTCAACCTGCACCAGCCGGCGCTGATTCCGGAAGACTACCTGCCGGACATCAACACCCGCCTGATCCTCTACAAGCGCATCGGCGCGGCGGCGGACGAACAGGCACTGCGTGCCATCCAGGTGGAAATGATCGACCGCTTCGGGTTGCTGCCGCAGCAGGTTAAAAACCTGGTGCAGGTGGCGCGCCTGCGAATTCGCGCGGACGCCCTGGGTATCGCCGGCATTGAGGTTGGCCCCGGCGGTGGTAACATCGATTTCCGGGAATCCACGCGGGTCAACCCGCTGAGCCTGGTCAAGCTGGTGCAAGCCGATCCCAAGGGCTATCAGCTGGCGGGGTCCATGCGCCTGCGCTTCAAGCGCAGCCTGGAAGAACCGGAACAGCGCCAGCAGTTTGCCGACCAGTTGCTGGACACTTTTGCCGCCGACGCCACGGAAGATGCCGCCTGATGATCCGAATCCCCGCCCGCTCCCTGCTCACGGCCCTGCTCGCCGCCCTGCCCCTGCTGCCGCTGCACGCCCAGGAGGAGCAGCGCTGGTTTCAGGTGGAGCTGCTCGTGGTCGCCCACACCGACCCCGACGCCAGGGGCGCAGAGCGCTGGGACCCGCTGCCGGCACTGGCCTACCCCGAGCGGCTGCGCTTCCTGCTCGATCCACAGCGCCTGCAGGCCAACCTGGACCGCACCGAGCGCGCCGCCTACAGCGAGGTGGATCCGCGCGGGCTGCAACGCATTCACCTGCAGCCGCAGTGGCAGCCCGCGGCTTCGCCGCCGACGACGGATGCCAGCACGGCAGAGTCCGCGCCCATGCCTGCGCCGGCCGCGGTCGACCCCACGCAACCTTCCGCTGCGGCCGAGGGTGGCGCAGGCATCGAGCAAGAGACAGCAACCGAGTCCCTGGCAGAAGCGCCCCCGCGCCTGCCGACGCCGTTCGTGCAGTTGCCCGCCAGCGCCCGCGAGTTCCGCGGCAAAGCCGCCTACATGGAGCGCAACGGCCCCTACCGTGTTCTGTTCCACGAAGTCTGGTGGCAGCCGGTGGCCAATCAGCGCGACGCACTGCCCCTGGTGCTGGACCGCTCGGGTGACAGCGCCAGCTTTCCGCCCCTGCAGGGCACCATCACCCTGTACCTGTCGCGCTTCCTGCATCTGGAGACCGATCTCTGGCTGAACACCGACGGCAGCTACCTGCCGGGCAGCTGGCGCATGCCGGCGCCCCCGCTGGGGCCGGCGTCGCTGGAACTGGTGGCAGCGCCACTGCTGACGCCCGAGCTGGAGGAGGTGCTGGACTTTGGCGCGGTCTATGACCCGGCCTGGGACCAGGCGGAAGAATTGGCTGAGGACACGGCGCCCGCCTACCCCTGGCGCCACGCGGTGCCGCTACAGCAACAGCGACGCATGCGCTCCAACGAGGTGCACTATATCGATCATCCCCTGCTGGGGCTGGTGATCAAACTGACACCGCTGGACGCGGAAGCACTGCAGGCAGCGGACTACGACGCGGCTATTCTGCCGCTGCTGGAGCGGCCAGAGCCACCAGCAGAGTCTCCAGCAGGGTTCTGACCACCCCCGCCTCACGCTCCAGGATCCGACGCATCATGTCCAGCGTCAGGGGCAGGTCGCCGAGACCGGCGGCCGGGTTTACCACCATGCAGACACAGGCATAGGCCATGCCCAGTTCCCGGGCCAGGGCGGCCTCGGGCATGCCGGTCATCCCCACCACGTCGCAACCGTCTCCCGCCAGGCGCCGCACCTCGGCGGCAGTCTCCAGCCGCGGGCCCTGGGTCACGCCATGGATGCCAAAGGGTTCATGGGCAATGCCCGCCGCTTCCGCCGCCTCCACCAGCGCCAGCCGCAAAGGGCGGTCGTAGGGCTCGGTGAAATCGATGTGCAGCAGGCTGCCGCTGCCGCCGTCGTCGAAGGTGTGCTCCCGGCCCCAGGTGTAGTCGACCAGCTGGTCCGGGATCACCAGGCGCCCCGGCTGCATGTCCGGGCTGATGCCCCCCACCGCGTTGATCGCGACCAGCCGGCGCACGCCCAGGGCATGCAGGGCACTGATATTGGCGCGATAGTTGATTCGATGCGGCGGAATCGCCCGGGGACTGCCGTGGCGATGTAGGAAGAACAGAGTCTGGCCGCCGAGCCGCCCTTCCTGCACCGGGCGCGACGGGGCGCCGAATGCCGTGTCGGCGCTGTGCTCGCGGATCAGGTCCAGACCCTGCAGTTGCTCGAGGCCGGTGCCACCGATGATACCGATGCTGCTCATTGCTGCGACTCCAGAACAGGTGTATTTAGACAATTTTATTATTTGGGAAACGGCCGAGCGTTGCGGTTCAAGTATAACAGCGTCGGGCAGACATCAGGTCAGTTTTGCAAGAATGGCGCAAGCAACTGATCTGGCGCGGAAAAAATCTACCGCCAATAAACTGCTATTTCCAGAGGGTTTTTTAGACCGTTATCACATAATGGACAGCCTTGGCTGGGATGGTATGTTGAAAGCTAAATCTAACGAGGGGAGAGGGGAAATGAAAATGTTGAGCCCCGTGGTTGGCGGATGGTACAAGGACCTGGAGACGAACACCCTGTTTGAAGTCGTCGCCTGGGACGAGGCCAGCCTGACCATCGAAACCCAGTACCAGGATGGCGAGGTGGCCGAGTACGACCTGGATGTGTGGCGGATGATGCCGCTGGAACGAGCGGCGGCGCCCGAGGACTGGCGCTCGCCCTTCGAATTCGTCGACGATGACGGCATCGACCCCGACCTGCCGTTTCACCCCGAGGACTGGAACAGTCCCCTCAGCATGATTGAGCCGGAAGCCATGTACGGGGTGGAGGACTATTGATGGCATGTTACCGCGGGTGACATGCCCCCGCGCTCTCTTGTGGTCGCAGCGTTTTACTGTATATAATCCCAGTCACTGTATAAATACACAGATGGGCTGGTTATGGAAAAACTTACGCAGCGGCAACAACAGGTACTGGATATCATCCGCCAGCACATCGACCAGACCGGCTATCCCCCGACCCGGGCGGATATCGCCAACCAGCTGGGGTTCAAGTCCGCGAATGCCGCGGAAGAGCACCTGAAGGCCCTGGCCCGCAAGGGTGCCATCGAAATCATCGCCGGTGCCTCCCGCGGCATCCGCCTGCCGGACAACCCCGGTATTCCCATTATCGGCCGGGTCGCCGCCGGCAGTCCGCTGCTGGCGGCTGAACACATCGAGGACTACTGCGCCCTGCCCGCGGATTTTTTCAAGCCCGCGGCGGACTACTTCCTCCGGGTCCACGGCGACAGCATGCAGGATGTCGGCATTCTTGACGGCGATCTGCTGGCCGTGCACCGCACCGAAGTGGCGCGCAACAATGACATCGTGGTGGCGCGGATCGAAGACGAAGTCACGGTCAAGCGGTTCCGGCGCGGCAATAGCAAGCACATTGTCGAGTTGTTGCCGGAAAACGCGGACTACGAACCGATCCGCGTGGATCTGCGCGAGCAGGCCTTTGCCATCGAGGGGCTTAGCGTCGGAGTGCTGCGCCGCGAAAAATAAAGGGTCAGGTCCACTTTAAAAGGGGTCAGGTCCATTTTGTCAGCACTCGTCCAGAAAGTCGCCCATGCGGGCGAAGGCATCGTCCAGCAGCTGCGCCTGGGCTTGCAGGCTGTCTGGATCCAGCAGGTGGGCCGCAGGGGCCGCCAGGCTGGCAGCGCTGCGCCGGTGCTGTTCTGCCCCCGGCTCCTGTAACAGTTCCGCCAGCCAGCCCTGCTGCTCCAGTTGGGCAAATTCCGCGATTTCCGCCGGCACCGCCTTGCCCGGAGCCACCGGCGGCAGTGCGGTAACGCTGTGGGGCGGTGTGGCCGGAAGCTGGGCCGGCTGCTGCAAGTCCAGCAGGAACCAGCCGTAGGCGTCCAGCAGGTGGCTGCGTACCGCAGGCCCAAAGGCCTGGGCGAGGACGCTGGCGGGGATATCCTCGGCGGCGAGGTCCCGGCGCCAGGCCGCCAGCAGCAGCCTGGCCAGGTACAGCCGGTGGTTGGCCTGGCCGCGGGGTGAGCTCATGACTCCTCGCGTGCGGCCTTGCGTTTCGGGGCCGGCTCTTTGTTCTTGCTCGCGGGTGCCTTCTTCTTGCTCGCGGGCGCCTTCTTTTTGCGCGCGGGGGCTTTCTTCCCCGCGGGTGCACTGGCCTTGCCCTCCTCCGCCTGCCAGGCGCCGCCGCGATACACTGCGCGCCAGCCGGTGGGCTTGCCCTCCGCCTCGGTCATCACATACTGCTCGCCCGCCTTGCGGCTGTAGCGTATCTGGCTGCGATTGCCGTCGGGGTCGGCCACCGGGGCGCTGAACAGGAAAGTGTACTTGGGGTCGATCTCGCTCTTGTGCGGCAACACCTCGTCGACGAACGGCGCCCGGGTCTCGCGATTGCGGGGAAACTGGCTGGCGGCCAGGAACAGGCCCGCGGCGCCGTCGCGCAACACATAGTGGTCCTCGACCTTGTCGCAGGCGAGCTCCGGCATTGGCACCGGGTCCATCTTCGGCGGCGCTGCCTCGCCGCTGCGCAGCAGCTTGCGGGTATTCTTGCAGTCCTCTGCGGTACAGCCGAAATACTTGCCGAAGCGGCCGGTCTTGAGCTGCATCTCGGCGCCGCATTTGTCGCACTCCAGCACCGGACCGTCGTAGCCCTTGATCTTGAACTTGCCCTGCTCCACCTCGTAGCCCGGGCAGTCCGGATTGTTGCCGCAGACGTGTAGCTTGCGCTGCTCGTCGATCAGGTAACTGTCCATGGCGGCGTTGCACAGCTTGCAGCGGTGCTTGCTGCGCAGCAGCCGCGACTCCGCTTCGTCGTCGGCGTCCTCGCGGATGGCCTCATCGCCCGGGGTCAGGTTGATGGTGTTCTTGCAGCGCTCCTTGGGTGGCAGCGCGTAGCCGGAGCAACCGAGGAACACGCCGGTACTGGCGGTGCGGATCTGCATCGGGCGCCCGCACTTGCCGCAGGGGATGTCCGTGGGCGTGGGTTCGTTGGGCTGCATGCCGGCCGGTTCCGGCTCCTCGGCCTTGTCCAGCAGCTGGCGAAAGTCGGCATAGAAGTTGTCCAGCAGCTCGCGCCAGTCCAGCCCACCCTGGGCGACTTCGTCCAGACGCTCCTCCATGCTCGCGGTGAAGCCGTAGTCGAGCAATTCCTGGAAGCTGTTCTGCAGGCGCTCGGTGACGATGTCGCCCATTTTCTCGGCGTAGAAGCGCTTGTTCTCCAGGCGCACATAGCCGCGGTCCTGGATGGTGGAGATGATCGAGGCGTAGGTGGAGGGCCGGCCAATGCCGCGCTTCTCCAGCTCCCGTACCAGGCTGGCTTCGCCGTAGCGCGGTGAGGGCTTGGTGAAGTGCTGCGCCGGATCCAGCGCCTGCAGGGTGAGGCTGTCGCCCTGCTGGATATCCGGCAGGACCTCGTCCTCGCCCTTGCGGCCGCCGGCGCCCTGGACCCGGGTGTAGCCGTCGAAGCGGATGATCCGGCCCTTGGCCGCCAGCTCGTAGTCGCCGGCAGTGACGGTGATGGTGGTGGCGGTATATTCCGCGGGTGTCATCTGGCAGGCCACGAACTGGCGCCAGATCATTTCGTAGAGGCGCTCGGCGTCGCGCTCCATACCCTGCAGGCCCGACTGCAGGACATTGACATCCGACGGACGGATCGCCTCGTGGGCCTCCTGGGCGCCTTCCTTGCTGCTGTAGCGGTTGGGGTGCTCGGGCAGGTAGGGGGCGGGGAAATTGGCGCCGATATATTCGCGGCAGGCAGCCACCGCCTCATTGCTCAGGTTGGTGGAGTCGGTACGCATATAGGTGATGTAGCCGGCCTCGTACAGGCGCTGGGCCATCATCATGGTCTTCTTCACGGTGAACCCGAGGCGGGTGCTGGCGGCCTGCTGCAGGGTCGAGGTGATGAACGGCGCCGGCGCCTTGGAGCGGGTCGGTTTGTCCTCCCGCTGGCTGACTGCGTAGGGCAACTGCTCCAGCTCCGCGGTGGCCGCCCGGGTGGCCGCCTCGTTGTCCGGGCGGAAGGTCTCGCCGCGGTGCTTGCGGACCTGGAAGCGCACGCTGTCCTCGCCCTTCGGCAGCAGGTCGGCGTGGACTTCCCAGTACTCTTCCGGGATAAAGGCGCGGATTTCCCGCTCCCGCTCCACGATCAGCCGCACCGCCACCGACTGCACACGGCCCGCGGACAGCCCCCGGGCGACCTTGGCCCAGAGCAGCGGCGACACCATGTAGCCGACCACCCGGTCGAGGAAGCGCCGGGCCTGCTGGGCATTGACCCGGTTCTGGTCGAGATGCGAGGGGTGCTCGAAGGCTTCGCCGATCGCCTTCTTGGTAATTTCGTTGAACACCACCCGCTGGTAGCGGGAGTCGTCGCCGCCGATCGCTTCGCGCAGGTGCCAGGCGATGGCCTCCCCCTCCCGGTCAAGGTCGGTCGCGAGATAGATGGCATCGCTGCTGGCCGCCAGCTTGCGCAGTTCGGCCACCACCTTTTCCTTGCCGGGCAGGATCTGGTAGGAGGCCTTCCAGCCGTGCTCCGGGTCGATGCCCATGCGCCGCACCAGCTGCTCCCGGGATTTTTTCTTGCGATGTACGGCTTTGTCTTCCGGGGACAACTTGCGGGTAATGGCCGCCTGGGCCGCGCGCTCCTTGGGATCCACCGGCTCGGCGCTGCCGGCGGTGGGCAGGTCGCGAATATGGCCGATGCTGGATTTGACGATAAAATCCGGCCCCAGGTACTTGTTGATGGTTTTCGCCTTGGCAGGCGACTCTACGATGACCAGTGATTTACCCATAAATTCCTGTGTGTCGCTGATGGCGTTTCCCGCGCGGACTGCCAACGGACTGAAAAGGTGGCATATATAAGGGTCCAGCCCGCCCGGGTCAAGGAATCTGTTGCGCCCAGGCCAGCAGAATGTCGCGGATCTCCCCTACGGTAGCCGTATCGCCCTGTTCTTGCCAGTACACCCCGCAACTGCCTTCATCGACGCTGGCGCCGAGGATATCCGCGGCGCCGGCCTGCAGCGGCTCCGGCAGTGGCAGGCGGGGCCCGGCACCGACCGAGCGCCACTCGCCGTCCCGCTGCAGCCAGGCTCCGCGGCGGCTGCCGCGCCCCTTTGACGGCGCCAGCCGGCGCCCATAGTAAATGACGTCCTGCTGCGCCTGGGGCACCCTGCCCGCCGCCGCACCCGGCAGGGAGCGAAACTCGACGAAAAGCCCTCCCAGGGCCGCCGCCTCGCGCAAGGCAGCCTGCCGCCGCTGGCGTTTGCTGGGCAGGAAGTGGGTCAGCGGAGCCAGCGCGACGACAACGATAAAGGCGATCAGCAGGTATTCTGGCAAGGGGGGCCTGACTCAAATCAAAGATGCGGATAAAGTAGGCGGCGGTTGCCGCGGCAGGCTGTCAGTAACACATGGCCTGCACGGCATTGTATGCTATAACAGCACCTGATTTCTCTGGCACGCTGTGGGGGTTTGTAAATGACCAATTACAAGAAACTGATTATCGCCGTCGACCTGAGCGAGGACTCCGCTCCGGTGGCCGACCGGGCGCAAGGGCTGGCGGCCGACTCCGGTGCCGAGCTGCACCTGATCCACGTTATCGAGCCTTTGAGCTTTGCCTACGGCGGTGACATTCCGATGGACTTCTCCGGCATCCAGGACGAAATCCATCAACAGGCGGCCCAGCAACTGACCCGTTTCGGCGAGCAGTACGGTATCCCCCCGGAGCGCCAGCACATCGTGCTCGGCCGGCCGGAAGTGGAAATTCACAGCAAGGCCGAGGAGATCGGCGCCGACCTCATTGTGGTCGGCAGCCACGGCCGCTACGGTCTGGCCCTGTTGATGGGTTCTACCGCCAATGGCGTGCTGCACGGCGCCAGCTGTGACGTGCTGGCAGTGCGGGTCGGCGCCTGCAAGACCAAAAGCTAGCTCCCGCCCCGGTGGCCCGGCGGCCCGGCGCCCCGGTGCCGCGGTGTCAGCGCTTCAGGCCTGCCGCTGTGGCTCAGTTAAAAACGCCGCCAGCTCCGCGGCGCCGAAGGGCCAGCCCAGTTCCGCCCCGTCGCGACGCTTGAGCACCGGAATGCGCAAACCATAGCGCGCAAACAGATCGTCTGAATCGCTGATATCCACCTTGATGAAGTCCCCGGCCAGGCCCTCGCGAGTCGCCTGCTGCAGCAGGGACTCGGCCTGCTCGCAGAGGTGGCAGGCACTGGTCCCGTACAAGATTGGCTGGTCCTGACAAAGCTCTGGCACCGACGCGCTCCCTGTTGTTTAATGCCCATCGCGTGTGATCACCGGCGGGACCCATGGCATTGCGGTCGTTACCGACCGGAGGTTATGATCAAGCGGTACAGTATTCTGAACCGCATAATAGCAAAGCCTGGAGTACCTGACGTGGCACTGTTTTCCCAACCGACCGCCCGCGCCCTGGCCATTCTCGACCTGTTGATGGCCAACCCGCAGCAGGCCTTCGGCCTGACCGAGATGACCCGGCGCCTGAACCTGAACAAGGCCACCTGCCACGCCATCCTCACCACCATGTCCAATTATGGCTTCCTGGTCCAGCACCCGAAAACCAAGGCCTATCGCCTGGGACCCTCCATTATAGCCGCGGGCAACGCCGCCTTTGCACAGTTTCCGGTGCTGGAGTACGCGCGGCCGGAGTTGGAGAGCCTGAACAGCGACCTGAGCCTGGGCTTCGCGGTCACCGCCCGCTCCAAGCTGCACCAGGTGTTGCTGGCCCTGTACGGCAACGCCACGCCGCTGATGGACTCCTTCCAGCTCGGCCTGCGCCTGCCCAACACAGCGCCAATCGCCGCCTGTTTTACCGCCTTTTCCCCGGCCAAGCAGCTTGAAGCCTGGCTGACCCGGGCGCACGAATCCCGCGGTGGCTACAACGAGCGCCTGGACCAGAAGCTGCGGGTCTCGGTGATCGCCATTCGCGCCCGGGGTTTCGAGGTCACCCTGAAGACCAGGGCCGAGGAAGAGCTGACCCGGGAGCTCACCCGCATCCACCAGTCCTGGAGCCTGGAGGAGCTGGAGGAAGCGACCAACAAATATCAGCAGGATGCCTGCCTCGAGCACTACCACCTGGACCGGATCGATCCCAAGGCACGCTACGATGTCAGCACCATCGCGGTGCCGGTGTTCGTCTACCGCCAGGTACCGGTGATGTGTTTTGTCGCCGGCTCCATGGCCGCACCGATTACCGGGGCCCAGATCGAGGACATCGCCGGGCGCATGAAGCAGTCCGCGGACAAGGTCACCCGGCTCGCCAGCGGCCACGAACACAGCGGCGTCTGAACACTTGACCACCGGCAGCGACTACGCCGCGCGCAAGGCGTTCTTTGACCGCGTGCTCACCGTCTACGGGCGCAAGCCGGTACTGGAAGCCCTGCTCGATCCCGCCCTCAGCATTCACGCCCTGCACATTGCCGACAGCAACCGCGACGGCGGCGTGCTGGCAGAAATCCTGCGGGCAGCACAGCGGCGCGGGGTTGAACCCCGCTACCACGCCCGGGCGGAGCTGGCGCGAATCTCGCGCAACGGGCGCCAGGACCAGGGCGTGGCGGCGGATATCCTCTGCCCCGCCTTCCAGCGTCTGGAGGACTACCTGGGGAACCTGCCGGCGGCGCCGACCCAGCGGCTGCTGGCCCTGGACGGCATCACCAACCCGCAGAACCTGGGCATGATCATCCGCTCCGCCGCCGCCGGGCAGATCGATGGCATTGTGTTGGCGAAGCGCGGCAACGCGGCGCTGGGGCCGCTGGTGATCAAGGCCAGTGCCGGCACCGTGTACCGCGCGCCGCTGCTGGCCTGTGAGGAGCTGCCCGGAGCGCTGGGCGCCTGCAAGAGCGCGGGGTTCAGCATCTGCAGCCTGCGCGCGGACGCCGCCGAGAGCCTGTTCGGCCACCGGCCGGGCGGGCACTGCGTCTACGTGCTGGGCAATGAAACCGAGGGTGTGTCCGCCGCCACCGACGCCCTGGCCGACCTGGCCCTGGCGATTCCCATGCGCAACGGGGTGGAGTCGCTCAACGTGGCGGTAACCGCCAGCCTGATCGCCTTCGCCGGCTCGTTGGCCAGCTAGATTTTCGACGCTTGCAGCGGAACGGGCTTGCGGCCTGCGCGCCTTCACCGGCTACTTTGACAAATAGCCCATCGCCTCTTCCAGGCCGCGCAGGGTCAGCGGATACATGTGCCCTTCCACCAGCTTGTGGGTCATGGCGGTGGACTGGGTGTACTCCCACTCCTCCTGCGGCACCGGGTTGATCCAGATCACTTTCTCGTAGGTCTGGCGCAGACGCCGCATCCACACCTCGCCAGACTCCTCGTTCCAGTGCTCCACCGAGCCGCCGGGCTGGGCGATCTCATAGGGGGACATGGCCGCGTCGCCGACGAAGATCACCTTGTAGTCGTGGCTGTATTTGTGCATCACGTCCAGCAGCGGCATACGCTCGTTGTGCCGGCGCACGTTGTTGCGCCACACGCTCTCGTAGATGAAGTTGTGGAAGTAGAAATACTCCATGTGCTTGAACTCGGTGCGCGCCGCCGAGAACAGCTCCTGGCAGACGCGCACGTGCGGGTCCATGGAACCGCCGACGTCGAAGAACAGCAGCACCTTCACCGCGTTGTGCCGCTCGGGCACCATCTTGATGTCCAGAAGGCCCGCGTTGCGGGCGGTGGAGCGGATGGTGTCGTCCAGGTCCAGTTCGTCGGCGGCGCCGGTGCGGGCGAACTTGCGCAGCCGCCGCAGGGCCACCTTGATGTTGCGGGTGCCCAGTTCCACGCTGTCATCGAGGTTGCGGAATTCCCGCTTGTCCCAGACCTTCACCGCCTTGCGATTGCCGCCGTTGGGGCCGACCCGGATACCCTCGGGGTGGTAGCCCTGCTGGCCGAAGGGTGAGGTGCCGCCGGTGCCGATCCACTTGCTGCCGCCCTGGTGGCGCTCCTTCTGCTCCTCCAGGCGTTTCTTGAACTCCTCGATCAGCTTTTCCAGCCCACCCAGGGATTCGATCTTTTTCCGGTCCTCTTCGGAGAGCTGTTTCATGAACTCCGCACGCAGCCAATCGTCGGGGATCATCGCCTCGATCACATCGTCCAGCGCTTCCAGATCCTTGAAATGCAGGCCGAAGGCGCGGTCGAAGCGGTCGAAGTACTTCTCGTCCTTCACCAGGCAGGTGCGGCTGAAATAGTAGAACTCGTCGATGGAGCCGAAGGCGACGTGCTCTTTCATGCCCGCCAGCAGGTCCAGCAGCTCCCGGGTGGTGACCGGAATGCCGGCGTCACGCAGGCCGTGGAAAAAATTGACCAGCATGGGGCTAGCGGGTTTCCCGGCGGTGCATGAAGGCCAGCCGCTCCAGCAGGTGCACGTCCTGCTCGTTCTTCAACAGGGCGCCGTACAGGGGCGGGATGGCCTTGCTGGCGTCGCGGTTCTTCAGTACCTCGTCGGGGATGTCGTCGGCCAGGATCAGCTTCAGCCAGTCGATCAGCTCCGAGGTGGAGGGCTTCTTCTTCAACCCGGGAATCGAGCGCAAGTCGAAGAACACCTCCATCGCTTCCTGTACCAGGGCCTGGGCAATGCCCGGGTGGTGCACGTCGATGATCTTGCGCATGGTCTCGCGATCGGGGAAGTTGATGAAGTGGAAGAAGCAGCGCCGCAGGAAGGCGTCCGGCAGCTCCTTCTCGTTGTTGCTGGTGATGATGATGATCGGGCGCTGTTTCGCCTTGATGGTCTCGCCGGTTTCGTAGACGAAGAACTCCATCCGGTCCAGTTCCACCAGCAGGTCGTTGGGAAACTCGATGTCCGCCTTGTCCACCTCGTCGATCAGCAGCACCACCTGCTCCTCGGAATCGAAGGCCTCCCACAGCTTGCCCTTCTTGATGTAGTTGGCAATGTCCTGGACCTTGGCGTCGCCGAGCTGGGAGTCGCGCAGGCGGGAGACGGCGTCGTACTCGTACAGGCCCTGCTGGGCCTTGGTGGTGGACTTGATGTGCCACTGGATCAGGCGCTTGCCCAGGCCCAGGGCCACTTCTTCCGCGAGCATGGTCTTGCCGGTGCCGGGCTCGCCCTTGATCAGCAGCGGCCGCTGCAGGGTCACGGCGGCGTTGACCGCCATGCGCAGGTCGTCCGTGGCAACGTAGCGTTCTGTTCCCTCAAATTTCATAGTCAGTCCATCAGCAGGCAAAAAGAAAGCGGCCAAGGGTAGCGATGGCCGCCGCGCGAATCAAGGCGCTTTGTCGTGATCTGCGTCCGCGTCCGCGTGCATGCCACTCACCGCGGGGTCGGCGGGCGTGTCCCGGTTCTGCTCGAAGCGGCGCTGCCAGATCGCCAGCTTGCGTTGGCGGCGGCGCCAGTACACGACCGCGCCGATGATGATCGCAAGCAGCAGGATTGCCGCCAGGCTCAGGGCCGGGCCCTTGAGGTCTTCCTCGGGAATCTCTGGCGGCCGGGTGCTGATGGTGGGCGCGGCGCTGGGCGCGATCACCTCCACATACAGCGGCAGTTCCCGATCCAGGGTCTCGCCCTTCAGCTCCACCAGCAGCTGATAGCGGCCACTCTCTTCGAAGGCCGGAATGGTCACCCGGTACTCGCCGGTGGCGGGCAGCGGATAGCTGCCGGTGACATCAATGGTCTCGCTGAAGTCCTCCGGGCCGGTAATCAGCACGCTGATCTCGAAGAGCTGCATCACCTCCTCGCTGTTGATCACCTCGCCGCTGTCGCGCAGGCGGATCCCCAGCTCGGTGACCCGGCCTGCGGGCAGGCTGTTGGGCAGCGGGTCGACTTCCAGTTGCAGGTCCGAAATTACCGACACCCGGCTGCTGGCGCCGTCCGGCACCGCCAGGGTCCAGGCGCCCCGCTCCGGGCTGTCTACTGTCACCAGTGCGAACTGGCCGCTGCGGAACCACTCGACGCCGTCGCGCGCCTCATCCGGGTGGTACTCGCTGCCGCCGGGGCTGGTGAGGGTGACATCAGCGGCGGGCTCGTCAAAGAACACCAGGGCGGTGAACTCCTCGACACTTTCGTCGATCAGGAAAATGTTGCCCACCACCGGCACCCGCGCCGACGGTGCCACCATTTCCAGGGACTGGACAAAGATACCGGTCAGTTCCCCGGCGTTCTGCGCTTTCTCCGCAATGCCCGCGGTGCTGTCCGCCAGCGCCCGCAGAAAGGTCCAGTCGGCTTCATCCGACAGCGCGATGGTGTGCACCGGAATCCCGGTGGCGCCCAGGTCGGGGGCGGTCTCCGCCAGCAGCTCCCGCGCTGCGGCGGCGTTGGCCATGGGCGAGGGCGATACGTCCACCTTGCCGTCGGTCAACAGCACGATGCTGGTGCGGTAGTCGGAGCTCAGGCTGCCCAGGTCGTAGGTCGCCGCGGCCAGTGCTGCGGGAATGTTGGTGCGCTGGCCCGAGTTGTCGATCCGCGCCACCGCCTCCAGGGCCTGCTCCCGCCAGGCCGTATTGACCGTGGCGTGGGGCACGATCTGCTCGACCTCTTCGCCGAAGATCCAGACCCCGGCGCGGGCACCCTCCGGCAACAGGCGCACGATCAGTTCCAGGGCCGGGCCGCGCAGGTTGTCGGGGTCCGACTCCTTCATGCTGCCGGAGATGTCGATCAGCAGCCGCAGGTCCGGTTGCGGACCCAGCGGTGCCTGGGCGTGGAGCCTGGCGGCGGGCAGCAGAACCGCCAGCAGCAACAGTCCCACAGCGAACAGAACGGGTAATCTCGTGCTCATCTTGAGCATGGTGAATCCTCCTTTCAGGGCCCAGTGGCGACCCGGGGTTTGCGCAGGAAAGTGATACGCAGCAGCAGTGTCAGTACCAGGGCCAACACCAGCGCAGCGACGAGGGGCCGCAGGGCGTGCTGGGCAGCCTCCGGCCCGACCGTGAGCAGCTGGAAGGCGGCGACAACCAGCGCCGGCGCCAGGGTGTCGGCCCCTGCATAAGGATAGGCCGGAGTGAGCAGTAGGGCCAGCCCGGTCAGCAGCAGCAGCCAGCGCCAGAGCGGCCGCCAGCTGCGCCGCAGCCAATAGAACATGGCGCCGAGCGCCAACAGCGCCGAGCCGGCGTAGACCGCCAGTGCGACCAGATAGCTCTGATCCTGCAGCATCAATTGTCCTCCTCGACCCAGTGTACTATGTGTTCCTCATGGCTGTCGGGGTGCACATGGTCTTCCGACAGGGCGCGCCCGCGCACGGATATGCCGGCGCGGTGCACCGAGTCCGGGTCCCCGGACACCAGCGGGTGCCACTCCCGCAGGGGCTCCCCACGGGCCCGCAGGCGGTAGGCGCAGGTGGTGGGCAGCCACTCCAGGGCCTCGAAGTTGTCGGGGGTCAGAGTGACGCAGTCCGCGACCAGTGCACTGCGGCGGGGGTACTGGGTGCAGCGGCAGCTGTCCGTATCCAGATAGCGGCAGCTGACCCGGGTGTAGAACACCTCGCCGCTGTCCTCGTCCTGCAGCTTGTGCAGGCAGCAGCGGCCGCAGCCGTCGCACAGCGCTTCCCACTGCGCGTCGGTCAGCGCCGCCAGCGGTTGCTGCCACCAGTCAATCATCGGCGCGATTCTGGGCACGCTCACCCTCGCGCCGCAGCAGTTCCGCGTCGGTGGGCGGCATCTGCAGGAAAAAGCCCTGGCTGTCGATTTTTGCCAGCACCTCCGCAGCCTGGACCCGGGCCAGCTTGCGGCTGGCATCCAGCGCCAGCACCATCACCGGGTGTGGCTCGCCGAACTGGGCCAGCAGAGTTTCCGGCACCTGCAGCAGGCCATCTGCCTTGTCCACGTACAGGTACATTTCCGGCTTGCGCGGGCTGCGGAAAATCTGGCAGATGCGCCTCACACCGCCTGCTCCAGAGCCTGGCGCAGGGGCGCAATGACCCGCTCCGCGCGCCAGCCGCTCCAGGCGGGAGGATCGGGCAGCTCCTCGCCCAACTGCTGGCGCAGCAGGGTCTCATAGTCCTTCGCCTGCAACAGCGCCTCAGGCGCCACGCCCAGTTGCGCGGCGATTTTTTTCGCCCGGCTCTTGAGTGCCTGCAGCTGCTTGCGTTGCGGCGCCTCCAGCGGCTGCGGCAGGCGCGGCGGCAGCTCGGACTCCGGCCGCTCCCGCTGCGCCGCCAGCAGGGCCAGCAGGGTCTCGCCGTCGCGGCGTAGGCTGCCTGCGCTGAGGCAGGCGCTGCGCTCGATCGCCGCAGGGCTATCCGGGTCCGCCTCGGCCAGCACCAGGCAGGCGTTGTCGTCGATCACCCAGCCCCGGGGCTTGTTGCGCTTGCGCGCGGTTTCCTCGCGCCAGGCACAGAGGGCGTAGAGGCGCGCGGTGGCGCGCCGGTCCAGCTTCCAGCCCGACTTGATCCGTTGGGCAAAGTTGGGGTTTTCGGTGCGAAACGCCGCGAGGGCGTCGGCGCCGTCGGCCAGCACCCAGTCCAGTTTGCTCTGCTCCACGCACATGTTCTGCAGCTTGCGCCACACCGGCAGCAGGTGGGCCACGTCCTGGGCGGCATATTCGCACTGGGATTCAGTCAGCGGGCGCTGCAGCCAGTCCGAGCGGGTCTCGCCCTTGGGCAGGTCAACCCCCTCAAAGTCCAGCACCAGGGCGCGGTAGCCCATGCCGAAGCCGTGGTTGACCAGGGCGGCGGCGCGCTGGGTGTCGAACAGCGGCTCCGGCAATACGCCCAGCCAGCGGTCGAACACCTCGAGGTCCTCGCTGGCGGAGTGCAGCACTTTTACTGTGCGCGGATCCTGCAGCAGCGCCCGCAGCGGCGTCAGGTCGGTCAGCGGCAGCGGGTCCACCAGCCAGGCCTTGTCACCGAAGCAGAGCTGCACCAGCGCCACCTCGGGGTAAAACGTGTTCGTGCGCATGAATTCGGTGTCCACCGCCACCGCCTCGGCACCTGCATGCTCGGCCAGCAGGGCCGCCAGGGCGTCGTCGCTAGCAATCAGTTTCCATTCCACGCTCAGGACTCCTGTGCCATCTGCCGGCGACCCGTGAACGCGTGGGCCAGGGTGTTACCGTCGACGTATTCCAGTTCCCCGCCGAGGGGTACTCCGTGAGCGATGCGCGACACGCGGACCCCCCGCGGCAGCAGCATGTCCGACAGGTAGTAGGCGGTGGCCTCGCCCTCCACCGTGGGATTGGTGGCCAGGATCACCTCGGTGATGCCCTCTTCCACCACCCGGGCCTGGAAGCGGTCGAGGCCGATTTCCTTCGGTCCGATACCGTCGATCGGCGACAGGTGCCCCATAAGAACAAAGTACAGGCCGCGGTAGCTGCCGCTCTGCTCCACCGCCAGCACATCGCCGGGGGTTTCCAACACGCAGATGGTGTGATGGTCCCGGCGCGGATCGCCGCAGATTTCGCAGACCTCCAGCTCGGTGAAATTGCGGCAGCGGCTGCAGTGGTCGACCCGGTCCACCGCGGTCTGCAGTGCATCGGCCAGGGCCAGGGCGCCATCGCGGTCGCGTTCCAGCAGGTGCAGGGTCATGCGCTGGGCGGACTTGGGGCCGACGCCGGGCAGGCAGCGCAGGGCGTCCATCAGGTTACTGAGGGCGGGGCTGAATTTCATGCTGTTCCTGCAATGAAAGAGGTCAGAAGGGCATCTTGAAGCCGGGGGGCAGGTTCATGCCCGAGGCCAGCCCGGCCGTGGCCTCCTTGTTGTGGGCCTCGACCTTGCGCACCGCGTCGTTGACCGCGGCCGCCAGCAAATCCTCGAGCACCTCTTTCGGCTCGCTGAGCACACTGTCGTCGATGTGTACGCGCTTGACGTCGTGGCGACCGGTCATGGTCACGGTTACCAGGCCCGCGGCGGCCTCGCCGTTAACCTCGGCCTTGGCCAGTTCCTCTTGTGCTTGCTGCATGTCGGCCTGCATTTTCTGGGCCTGCTGCATCAGGTCGTTGATGCCTTTCATGTCGTCTCCTCAGGAATCCAGGGGGGTAATTGAGGCGCGGTCCAGCTCGCCGTCAAAGCGCTGGATCAGCTGCTGTAGCAGCGGATCGTGCTCGATGGCCTGCTCCGCCTCCAACTGCCGCTCCGCGGCCCTGCGCGCGCTGCGCTGAGCGGGGGTTTCCAGCTGCGGGCGGCCGGGCTCTATGGAAACTGACACCGGGGTGTCGAAGTAGTTCTGCAGCGCCAGGCGGATGCGGTCGGCGTGGCCGGGGTTGAACAGGGCCAGGTTGGTGTCGTCCAGCACGAATTGGAAGTCGCTGCCCTGCTGGGCCTGCAGGACGCAGTGGGAGGCGATGTTCTGCACGATGCCCGCGAGCCCCAGCTTCGCCAGCAGGTCCGGCCAGTCTTCGGGCGCCACCATTTGCGGCGCGGTGGCGCGGTCGATGCGGGGGGCTGGGGTTGCTGCGGCCGGCGGTGCAAAGGTGGACCTGACCCCATTTTCATGGTGGGCTGATGTTGTTGCGGCCGGCGGTGCGGGTTGGGCTTGTGGTGCGGGCCCGGCTGGCGCGGGCTCAGTGGAGGCTGCGGGGGTCGGGTCTGGTTTCGCCGCACCCTCGCCGACTGTCGCGCGCTCAGCCGGCGCGAAAGTGGACCTGACCCCTTTTTCCGAACCCGAGTCCGAGCGTTCGGCGGAAGACTCATTACTCCCGCCAGCGCCGGAATCCGGCAACAGCGCCGGGCGGAAGGCCAGCATCCGCAGCAGGGTCATTTCAAAGCCGCTGCGGGGGTCCGCGGCGTGGGGCAGGTCGCGTTTGCCGTTCAGGGCCATCTGGTAGAACAGCTGGACATCTTCCGCGGTCAGCTTGCCCGCCAGCGCCTCGATGCGCTCGGCGTCGCCGCGGCTGTTGTCGCGCAATTCGGGCAGCACCTGGGCCACGGTGATCCGGTGCAGCAGCGACTGCATCTCCTCAAGGCTGGATTCAAAATCCGGCGCGTGTTCGGCCATGTGCGCCACGGTTTCCAGCAGCGTCGCCGGCTCTCCCGCCGCGAGGGCGTCGAGCAACTGGTAGACAAAGCTCATGTCTACGGTGCCCAGCATGCTGCGCACTCCGGCTTCGGTGATGCTGCCGGAGCCGAAGGCGATGGCCTGGTCGGTGAGGCTCAGGGCGTCGCGCATGCTGCCATCCGCGGCGCGGCCGAGCAGCCACAGGGCCGGTTCCTCGAAGCGGATCATCTCCGCCTCCAGCACCTGGCCCAGGTGGCCGGCGATCTGCTCCGGCACCATGTTTTTCAGGTTGAACTGCAGGCAGCGCGACAGCACCGTGGCTGGCAGTTTCTGCGGATCCGTGGTCGCGAGCAGAAATTTTACGTGCGGCGGTGGCTCTTCCAGGGTTTTCAGCAGCGCGTTGAAACTGCTGTTGGAGAGCATGTGTACCTCGTCGATCAGGTACACCTTGTAGCGCGAGCGGGTGGGCGCGTACTGCACGTTTTCCAGCAGGTCGCGGGTATCCTCCACCTTGGTGCGGGAGGCGGCGTCGACTTCCAGCAGGTCCACGCTGCGGCCCTCGGCGATCTCGGTGCAGGAACTGCAGGTACCGCAGGGCTCGGAGCTGACGCCGGTTTCGCAATTGAGGCTCTTGGCGAGAATACGGGCGATGGTGGTCTTGCCGACGCCGCGAGTGCCGGTAAACAGGTAGGCATGGTGCAGGCGGTCGTGGTCCAGGGCGTTAACCAGCGCCTGCAAAACGTGTTCCTGGCCGACCATTTCACTGAAACGGCGGGGGCGCCACTTGCGGGCGAGAACCTGATAGGACATTAAACAGCGGCCTTGCGGAAAAGCGTAGAGGATACACCAACCCGGAAAAGGGGTCAGGTACATTTTCCGGCTCCGCCCACCGAATATAAAGGGTCAGGTCCACTTTTGGGGATAGAGGCAACCCGAGCAGCCACACCCCGGCACACGCATCAGTAACTACCGTTGCTCCCTTCCGGGCCTGGCGGGGTTTGCTACCTGGCATTGCGAGGGGACCACCCGGGTCACCAAGCGCAGCATTCTCCCCGAAACCCTCGCGGGCTGCAAGCGAAGTCGGTCAAGGGCTCAGTTGGCCAGCACCAGGCGCAGGTCGTCAAACCAGATGCCGCCATTGAACTCGTGGTCGACCTCGCGATTGCCGGCGGAGTACAGGCGCAGGATCTGCCCGGGGCAGTCGGCGGGCACTGCGACATTGAATTCGAAGCGGCGCCAGTCGCCGCTGCCGAGCAGCAGTTCGCTCTCCCCCAGCAGTTGGTTGCCGCCGCTGCTGCAATGCAGGCGCCACTGCAGGCCGCGCCGGGCCTGCAGGCCGTCGGGGCGCGCCAGGCCGGACACGGTGTATTCACCGGGGCCGAGGAATACCTGCTGATAGAGGTGGTTGAAGCGCGCCCGCTTGCCGCTGAACGTTACCCGCAGGGCCCGCTGGCCGACCACGCCATAGGTGGTGCCGGTGGCGATGCTGAAGCCGGCATTGCGCGGGGTGCTGCTGAACCAGCCGAAGCCGCTGTTGGCCAGGGGTCGCTCGAAGCTGCCGTTGAACACGTACCCGAGCTCCTGCAGCGCTCCCGCGTCGAGGCCGTTGACCCACTGCAAATAAGCCTCGCCGACCTGGCCATCGCGGCGCAGGCGCTGCAGCCAGGCTTCCCGCTCCCAGGCTTCCAGGGGAGCTACGGCCGCTGTCTGGCGCATGCCGACCAATGTGCCCAGGGTATCGGCGCTGGCCGCATCCCGGGCCACATGACGGATAAAGGCCTGCCACCAACCCGGCGGCTCACGAGTGTACGGCGCCAGAGCGGACTGCAGCTCGGGAGTCTCCGCCGCCAGCAATAGCAGCGGGAATACGTCGGCGGCCAGGCTGCGGTCCCCGGACAGGGCGGTGGCGAGATGCGCGATACCGCGCTTCACTTCGCCGCGTTCCAGCCAGTAGGCACCGATGGCGCGCTGCACCCGCGGGTCCACCGGCATCAGGCGATGGGCAGCGTCCATCATGTCATCCGCCAGCGCCTGTTCGCCCTGCCGGGCGCGCAAGCTGGCGAGGTCCACCAGCGGCCGGGCGTCCGCCGGGTTGCCCTCTACCGCCCGCTGCAGCCAGCTTTCGGCGGCGGCCCACTCACCGTCACGGATCAGCCAGCGGCCCATGAGGGCCTGGGCCCGGGGGTTATCCGGGCGCCACCAGAGCGCGCGCTCGACCGCGTCGCGGTCACCGGCGGCAGCCTGCTCCAGGTGATGCTCGGCCATGTTGATCGCCACGACCTGCCAGGCCAGCAATAACGCCAGTACCAGCAGCGCGCCACGCCAGACCGGCAGGGCGTGCCGCGGCGCCTCAGCGGCGGGCGGCGTAGGTTGCGGGCGGTAGGACTGTGCGTCGGGCAAGTGGATCTCCTGGTGGTGCTCTCAGTGGTAGTACAGCGCAACGATGGCGGGTCCGGCCGGAGTCTGCTCGACCTCCAGGGTGATCATCAACTCGCCGCTGGCGGGCTCGCCGCCGTCGAGCGGAACAGTGGTGACCCGGGCGGGACCGGTACCGCGGCTGTGGAACGGGCTGTGGTACTCCCACAGCATCTGGCCGAAGCGTATCTCCCGGGTTTCCGGGCGGGCGAAAAAGCCGCTGTAGAGATCGCGGATTGCAGCCCGGCCGCGGGCATCGGAGGTGTCCGCGTTTTCCGCGAACAGGGCGCTGAAATGCTGGGCATCGCCGGCTTCGTAGCTGCGGGCGAAGGCCGCCACCACCGCGCCTAGCTGGGCGCCGTCCAGGGCAGGCAGGCCCGGGGCTGGGGCTGGGGATGAATGGAGCTCCTCCTGGATTGCCGGGGGCTGCCCAACCGCTGGCGCGATTGCGGCTTGTGATGCGGGCACGGATTCGGCTTCGGGTGCGGGCTCTGCTACCGCGACCGTTTCGAACTCTAGCCCGGGATTGGGTTCGCTTAAGGGTGCTGGCCCCGGGTCCGGGTCCGACCTGGGCCCGGGCGCTGGCTCAGACACGGTCTCGGAAAACTGCGCCAGCCGCGGCAGCGCTGCGGACTTGGCCTTGGCCGCAGCGACCACTGATTCACCGGCCTTTGACTCGGGCAAGGACGACTGCCGGGTATCCTCGGGAGTCCGCACAATCGGTTCCGCGGCTGTGCTTGCTGCCGGCTGCCCCGCCTGCCGCCGGGGCCGCGTCGCCGCTCCGGGCCCCCGTACCGCGCTGGTAGCAGTGGCCAGGCGCTCACGCACCCGCTGTTCCAGTTCGGCGCTGGTGGCGCGGCGGGGGGCGGTTCGGGTGGCGGGGGCAGAGCGCGCCGAAGTGTCTCCCCCCTGCCCCGCGGCTGTACCCTCAACGCCCGGGAGCCGATCGGCCTCCGTTATCGGTCGCGTTTGCCTGGTGTCCGCTTTCCCGGACGCCCCCAGCGCCGGTTCGCGATCCGCTATCCGCAGCTCCTGCGGAGCGGGTTTGGCGATCAGCCACAGCAGCACCAGCAGCAGCGGCAGGCCGAACAGCAGACCCAGCACCAGGCGCGGCGACAGGCCCGCGAGGATGCCGGCCAAAGGCCGCGCGGCCGTCCGGGCACCTGCCGCGGATGCTCGCGCCGTGGCAGCGGTGCCGCTGTTGGCTTCCCTGCCCCGAGCCAATACTGCGTCGAAGGCATCCGGCGGTGGCAGGCCGGCGTCGTAGCTGCCGCGTTTGGCCGGGGTGCGGAGCTGGTTCCAGGCTTCGTTGATCGCCGGGGCATAGAGCGTTTCCCAGCCCTCACTGTCCAGGTCGCGGTCCGGGTGAAACAGGCGGATCAGGTAGTGGTAATGCTGGCGGATCAGCGCGCTGTCGGCATCGCGAGCCACCCCGAGGGTGCGGTAGTAGTCACCGCGGGCTTCCAGCAGGGCCTGCTTGATAAAAAAGATGACCGCGGCGTGGCACTCCTGCGGGCTACTGCCGAGGCGCGCGGCGGTGTCGTCGATCTGCTCCGGGGCCAGGGCGTGAGCGTGGGCCGCCAGCAGTTCGGTCACCCCCGCCGGCAGGGGCACCCGTGCATCGCGCAACTGCGCGTACTGCCCCGGGGCGCGATAGAAGGCCAGCGCCGTCGGTAACAGCTCGGGAATCATGCCCGCCAAACCGCGTCAGGCGCGACGGGGCGCCGCCGCCTCGTCATTCGCAGCCGCCACCTGTTCCGGCGTGGCCCCGTAGCTGTAGCTGTACTGGTAGTCGTAGCCGTAGCCGTAGCTGCTCTTGGACATGTCGAACTTGGTCATTACCGCCCCCAATACGTTGGCGCGGGAGTGGCGCAGGCGCTTCAGCGCCGCTTCCACCGCGCCCTGACGGGTGCTGTTGGCCTGCACCACCAGCAGGGTGGCCTGGGCCACATCGCCGAGAATCAGCGCGTCCGCCAGCCCCAGCAGGGGTGGGCTGTCGATGATCACGTAGTCGAAGCGCTTGGCCCCCAGGCTGGCCAGGTCTATCATCCGGGCGCCGTGCAGCAGTTCGGCCGGGTTCGGCGGAATGGGCCCGCTGCTCATCAGGAACAGGCCCTTGACCCCGGTGGGCTGGGTCACCTCCGCCGGGTCTGCGGCACCGGACAGGTAATTGCTGAGCCCCTTGTGGTTGGGCACGTCGAAGGCTTTGTGCAGGCTGGGGTTGCGCAGGTCGGCATCAATCAGCAGCACGTTGGCGCCGGTCTGGCACAGGTTGATGGCCGCACTGACCGCGGTGGTGGTCTTGCCCTCCCCGGCGCTGGCACTGGTCACATGCAGCACCCTGGGTACGCCCTCGGCGGTGCTGAAGCTCAGCGCCGTGCGCATGGAGCGGTAGGCCTCGGCAAAGGCCGAGGTGGGCTGATGGAAGGCCAGTAGCGCGGCCCCCGCCCCGCGCAGTTCCCGCTCCGGGACCTTGGGAATCACCCCGAGCACCGGTTTGCCGAGCAGTTTCTCCAGCTCCGGACTGCTTTTCAAGGTGTCATCCAGCAGTTCGAACAGGAAGGCGAGCCCGACCCCCGCGAACAGCCCCAGGACCAGCGCCAGGGCAATGCTGCGTTTGATATTGGGGCTGTAGGGTCCACGCGGCACCGCGGCCGCATCCACCACCGAAATATTGTTGTTGGCGATGCCGGCTGCCACGCCCACTTCCTTCATCCGCTGCAGCAAGCCGTCGTAGAGTTCGCGGTTGGTGTCGACTTCACGCTTCAGGGTGGTGAAGTCGGTGCTGCTCTCCTCCAGCTGCAGGATTTCCTCGCGGGTGGCGGCGATGCTCTCCTGCAGCTTTACCTCGTCGCGCAGGCGGGTCTGGAATTCCACCCGGATGCTGTCGCGGATGTTGGCCACCTCGCGCTCTATTTCCGCGTCCACTTCCTCGATCTTGCTCGCCAACTGCACCATGGCCGGGTAGTCGGGCTTGAACAGGCGTGCCAGTTCGCTGCGTTCCGTTTGCAGGGCCACCTTGCGCTTTTTCAGTTCCTGGATGACCTGGCTTTCCAGCATCTGCGGCATGCTGTCCAGGTCCGCCGCGAGCATTTCCTGGTAGCGGGACTCGGCGCTGATGCGCTCGCTCTCCGCCGTCACCTGGGCGCTGCTGAGGGAGCGCAACTTGTCGGTCAGGGTGCCCAGCTTGTCCTCGGTGCTGACGATACCGCGGGCCTGGGTGTATTCCAGGAACACCCGCTCGGAGTCCTCGAGGTCCGCCCGCACCTGCTTGATGCGCTCATCGAGGAAGCTCTTGGCGTAGGTGGAGGCCTCGAAGCGGCGCTCCAGGTTCATGTCCACGTAGGCCCCGGCCAGGGTGTTGACCACCAGCGCCGCCTCGCGGGGGTCGGGGCTGGTGTAATGCAGGCGCACCAGGCGGGAGTTGCGCACCGGTTCCACGGTCAGGTTGGAGAGGAAGCGGCCCTCCAGATTGGGGGCCTGTGCCGGTTCCGGTTCGGCGCTGGTAGCGGTGTCGGGCGCCGCACCAAACAGACCGCCGAGCATGGCCTTGAACCCGTCCAGGGGGCCGGCCTCGGCTTCGGTTTCGGCGGCCACCGGCGGCTGCAGGCCCAACTGGTCGATAACCCGGCGCGCCAGGTTGCGGCTCTGCAGCAGCTCGTACTGGGTCTCGTAGAAATCGCGGCTGCCGGACTCGGATGCCACCACGTCCTCGAATTCGACGATATTGCTGGATTCGCGCTCAATCTGCACCGTGGTGCTGGCGCGGAAGATCGGCGTCTGCATCGCGGTGTACACGGTGCCCGCCACCACGATGACCAGCGCGGTCACCAGCACGGTCCAGCGCCGGCGCACCAGCATGGCCCAAAGCTCGCGCAGGTCGATGACTTCGTCATCCCGCTCTACCGCGGCGTTCTGCAGGTTTTCCTCATAGCGGGCGAGCTGCTTGCGCATCTCCGCGATTACCAGCTGGTGATCCGGGGCGACAGGCTCGTTGCGGGGTGTGTCTGAACTCATCTCAAGTGTACTGCCGTGTTAGTACTGGCGATAACCGCCGAAGCCCGGGATCCCGATGGAGAAGCCGCGCATGAAACTGGAGAGACCGGATTCGGGGACCATGATGCGGTCGCTGCCGATCACTTCGGGGTCGCCCTTGATGCCGGCGATGATCTCATCCAGGTTGATCAGGTAGCCATAGACATCCCCCGAGGGCTCCTGCCGGAATACCACCACCTCCTCTTCGTTGGCCACGCGGGTGGGGCCGCCGCCCATGGCAATGACCTGCAACAGGGTGGTGGGGCCCGTGAGCGGATAGACTCCGGGCCTTACCACCTGTCCCAGCAGGGTGATCTGCTGGCTGGCGTGGACGCTGACGTCGACGCTGATCTGCGGGTCCTGCAGATAGTCGGCGCTGTAGAGCGTCACCAGCAGATCCTCCACCTGCTGGGCGGAGAGCCCGGCCACATCCACCGCGCCCAGCAGGGGCATGCGGATCTGGCCGCGGGAGTTCACCACCCGGGTGCCGGAGAGATCCGGTATCTGGAATACGGTGATGTCGAGTTCGTCGGAGGGCCCCAGTACATAGTCAAACTCGCTCAGGTTCAGGGGCGCGGCGCTGGCGGTGGGGGAATCGGGCAGGGCCTGGTCGGTGCGCGCCCACAATGCTTCGTCGACGTTGCTGCCGCGCAGGGGCGCGAGGCTGCCGCCCTGCCCCGCCGCGGCGGGCCCGGGCACCACATTGGGCTGCGGTTTGTTGCCGCCACAGCCACTTGCTACCAGCAGCAGGGTCAGCAAAAGCAGGCGCGGAATGCCGTAGTTCAGCATGGTTACTCTCGTGGTTTTAGATAGCCGCGGATTATGCCACATTGCACTGTCTTCACTGAGGAAAAACCCGGCTTTTCAGGAATTCATGAAGGGGTTGGTCGCCGCCGGGTTGGGCGGCGGCAGGCTCACGGCCCGGGGGTCGGGTGCCTCGCGGCGCGTCGTGCTCCGGCTGCGCTGCACCACGGGTTCCTCATACTCCTGCAGGAACACCGCCGCCAGCAGGGCAAAGGCCGCCATATTGGCCGGCACGAACAGATTGTAGTCCACCAGTTCGTGCAACAGCATCAGGCCCAGGCCCAGCCCCGTGCCTACCTGCAGGTAGCGGAAATCGCCCCAGTGCCCGGCGCGCCAGAGCGCGGGCCAGCGCTGCAGGAACAGGAACAGCCCCAGCCCGATCAGCAGCAGCGCCGGCAGGCCGCCGTCGTAGACCCACTCCAGAAAGCCGTTGTGGGCCTGGTTGATCAAATAACTGGCCTGGCTCAGGTGCTGCCAGGGGAAAAAACTCTCCTGGAATACCCCCGGCCCCAGCCCCAGCGGGAAGCTGTTGCGGATGGCATCCAGCGCCCCGGTGAAAATGGTGAAGCGGCCGTCGCTGACCGGGTCCGAGACTGCAAAGCGCTGCCACACGGGGGCCAGGCCGATGGCCACCGCCAGCCCCACCGCTACCGACAGCAGGCTGCCGATCAGGCTGACGCTGGTCTTGCCGCCGCCGATACGGCGCGCCAGCAGCACGGAAACCAGGCCCACGCCCAGCATGGTGAGGCCGATCCCTGCCCGGGAGCGGCTGAAGACGACCCCGAGAATCAGCAGCAGTGCAAGGGCGCCGAACAGGAAGGCCTGGTGCCCCTTGAGGCTGGACCAGAACAGCAGGCGCTGGCGAATCGGCGAAGGCCCCCGCGGCCGGTGCCGGCCCAGGGTGGCCATGTACAGGGCCAGGCAGGGCATCAGCAGCAGGTAGAGAAAGCCGGCGAAATTGTTGCGGCTGGTGTAGGTGCCGGCGGCGTTACCGGCGTTGGCGTGGTCAGTGGCGATCATTGCGGGCCCGCCGATGCCGGCGCCGTACTGCACCAGGCCGAGAAACGCCTGCAGGGCGGCCATGCCCAGCAGCAGAAACACCAGTTGCTGCTGGCGCTTGTGGCGCAACTGGATGGCGGCGAGAAATACCGCCACCGGCAGCAGCAGCTTGAGGAAGCCGGCCCCGGTCTCCCCCGGCACCAGGGAGATCCCGCCCCAGCCCCCGCTCTCGCCCTTCAGCGCCAGGGAGGTGGCGAGCTCGTAGGTTTCCCGCCCCGGCAGCATGGAGGCCAGCAGAGCGGGCAGCGGAATCAGGTAGAGCACGGGCAGTGTCACGATTCCCCCCAGGAAAAGCTGCTGTAGCCGCGGCAGTTGCAGCCAGAACCTCGGATCCCACAGGGCCAGAACCAGCAGCGCCAGGGCCAGCAGCTCCAGCAGCAGCAGGGCCAGCGGCGTATTGCCGCTACGCAGCAGTGGCGCCAGCAACAGGGTGGCGGCCAGCAGCCACAGCAGCAGCGTCGAGCGGGTCAGGTTGGGCACGGTGCTCACTTGCTTGAAAACGGGCCGCCAGTGTACCAGCCTGACCCCCGCCCGCAACGCGGGCCGTGCTTGCGCCGGGCACCCGCCGCCAGTACCCTCTCGCACCTGGAGGATCCATGATTGACCTGCACTGCCACATGCTCCCCGGCATCGACGACGGTGCCCGCGATCTCGCCAGCGCTCTGGACATGGCGCGGCTGGCGGTGGCCGATGGCATTCGCCACACGGTCTGCACCCCGCACATCTACCCCGGCCTGTACGAAAACACCGTGCCCGGTATCGCGGCGGCAACCCGTGCCTTTCGGGCGGAGCTGGAAAACGCCGGGATTCCGTTGACCGTCAGCTACGGCGCCGACATCCAGATTGTCCCGGAGCTGGTGGCGGGGCTGCAGGGCGGCGCATTGCCCACCCTCCACGGCAGCCGCTATTTCCTGTTCGAACCGCCCCACCACATCCAGCCCCCGGGCATGCTGGAGCTGATCCACAGCGCGGTGGCCGCGGGTTATGTGCCGGTCATCACCCACCCCGAGCGTCTGACCTGGGCCGAAGGCGCCTATACCCAGTTCGCGGAAGCCGCGCGCCTCGGTGCCTGGATCCAGCTCACCGGCGGCAGCCTGCTGGGAGTGTGGGGGCCGCGGGTCAAGGCGTTTAGCGAGCGCTTTCTGGCCGACGGCATTACCCACCTGGTCGCCAGCGACGGCCACAATCAAAGCAACCGCAGCCCTACCCTGGGCCCGGCGCGGGCAGTGCTGGTAGAGCTGGTGGGTGAAGCCGAGGCCCACAGGCTGGTGAGCCAGCGCCCGGCGGCGGTACTGGCGGATGCCGCTCCGGTGGAGGTGGCGCCGCCAAACCCGGCAGCGCCCGCGCCCAGGCGGCGCTGGTGGTGGTTTGGGGGAACCACACAAGACAGCCTGTGATACCCTCTTCGTAAAAATAGCTCCATCGAATCTACAGCGTCCAAACGGGGAAAATGCAGCAGGAACTCCGCCTACAGTGGCTTTTCGGTGCCCTACAGGGGGTCGCGGCCACCGCGGCGGCTGTTGTGCTGCTGTGGGCCATGTTGCCGGCTGTCTACCCCCCCGATGCGCCGGCGGCGTCCGATGCGGCACTGGTGCTGCCGGGCAGGGAATTTGCAGCCGTGGTCGCCGCCCGCGCCGCTGCCGAGGGCGACAGCATGGTGGTGCAGGCCATGCAGCCAGCGGAGCGCGGGGAGCAACAGATTGGCGAAGCGGTCTGGCGCCTGGAACAGCCCGGGCTCAGCGCGGATGACCTCGCGCAACTGCGCCTGGAGCTGGAAGGCGTGCAGCCCGGTCAGGAGGTGGTGCTGTTCTGGCGCTCAGCCCTTGCCCCCGAGCAATTGCACTACGCGGAGTTGGGGCACGGTCCCGCTGGCGTCAGCTGGCTGAACCTGGGGCAGCTCGATACCTGGCAGGGCCAACTGCTGGAACTGGCCGTGGGAGTGTTTGGCGAGCCCGGGCCGGAGCCCCTGCGTCTGCGGGAACTGGATTTCGGCGGCTATAACCGCTATGACGCAGCGCAGCGCGTATTCGCGGAGTGGCGGCGCTTCCAGCCCTGGCAGCAATCATCCGCCAACTGGTACGCCGGTGTGCCCGGCGCGGCACTCATCCGGCCCGCAGCCGCGGCCGGACTCTGGGCGGCGGTGGCACTGGTGCTGGTGCTTGGCTGGCATCTCTGGCGCCGCGGTCCGCGCGGCACGCTGGTGGTTGCCGGGCTGTGGGCGCTGCTGATTCCCTGGCTGGCGCTGGACTACCTCTGGCAGGTACAGCTGGAGCGGCAATTGCAGGAGACCCGCGCCCAATTCGGCGCCCTGAGCCAGGCGGAAAAACACGAACGCGCGATCGACGCCGACCTGCAGCGCTATGCGCTACACCTGCAGCAGATCCTGCAGCCCCTGCGCCACCAGCGCCTGTTCCTGCTGCACGAGGCGAACCAGGGGCACAACTTCACCCGCCTGCGCCTGCAGTTCAGGCTGCTGCCGCTGAACATCTACAACTACGGCAATACCCTGGTGGCCCCGGAGCATCTGCGCCCCAGTGACCTGGTGCTGCTGCTCAAACCCGTAGCCGGAGTACGCTACGACCCGGCCCGCGGGCTGCTCGACGACGGTGCGCAGCAGGTGGCGGCCACCCTGCTGGACACGCACCCGCTCGGCAGCCTGTATCGCATTGCGGAGCCCGGCCATGCGCAGTAAACCGCGGAGGCGCCGCTAATGCCCCTGCTCGAAGGCCTGCACCCCGTGGGGCTGGCGCTGGCCACCCTGCTGCCCTGGCTGGCGGGCTGCGGTGCGGTCCGTTGCTGGCTGGGGCCAGTGCCGACCACCCTGCTGCTGGGCCACGGCTATCTGCTCGGGCAATTGCTCGCGGTGCTGTTATTGCTGACCTGGGACGCGCTGGGCTTCACCCTTGCCTGGTGGCCGCTGGCCACTGCCCTGGCAGCGTTCGGCGCTGGCCTGTGGGCGCTCAGCCTGCGGCGCCACCCTGCCCACTGGCGCCCCACTGTCTGTTTAAGTCCCGCGGACCTGCTGTGGCTGCTGCCCCTGGCCTGGTTCCTCTGGAGCCGGGGTTCGGTGCTGGTGGCAGAGCTGGCGCTGCGCCCGCTGTTTGCCTGGGATGCGTGGATGAACTGGGTGCCGCGGGCGGTGGTCTGGTTCGAACACGGCAGCCTGACCGAGTTTGTCCTGCCCCCGGCCTGGCTGGCGGCCGCGCCCGGCAGCGAACTCTATACCCTGGGCAACTGGCGGGCGGGTGCCTATCCGCCGGGCGTGCCGCTGCTGCTGCTGTGGCAGATGCTGGGCGCCGGGACCTTCGACCACACCCTGCTGTACCTGCCCTGGCTGCTGCTGGCCGCTGCCTGCGCGCTGGCGCTGTGGGGCCACCTGCGGCTGGTCGGCCTGGGGCGGGTGCCCACGGCCATCGCAGTCTACCTTTTGTTGAGCATGCCCCTGCTGACTACCCATGCGGTGCTGCCCGGATATGCGGACCTCTGGCTGGGGGTGTGCTTCACCCTGGGGGCGATGGCGCTGGCCCAGTGGCAGCACAGCGGCGAGCGGCGCTACGCGGGTCTGGCCCTGGCGCTGGCGCTGTTCTGTACCCTGCTGAAGACACCCGGTACGGGGTTTGCCCTGCTGCTGGTGTTGGCTACGCTGCTGTTCTGGTGGCGGCCCCCCGCGGCCTGGGTGCGTGCGACTGTGCTGGGCGGGCTGCTGCTGTTGCTGGCGGGCCTGCTGGCGGGGTTGAACCCGGAGCTGGTGCGCTATCTGCAGGAGCAGCCGGTGCTGGCGCTGCCCGGGCACCTGCCGGCGCTGAAACTGCAGCTCAGCCCCCTGCTCCCCTACCTGGGGCAGACATTTTTCGTCTACGACAACTGGCACCTGCTGGGTGTGCTGCTCCTCGCCGCCCTGCTGGCGCGGGTGCTTGCCTGCGGCCCCGCCAGCCTCAACAGCATCGCCCTGCTGTTGCTGACCGGCGGCGCGGTCGTACTGGCGCTGGTCTTCGGCTTCACCCAGTACGGCCAGCGCCTGGAACAGGGCATCACCTTCCACCGCAGCTTCCTCTACCTGACGCCGCTGGCGGTATTTGTCGCCTTCGCCTGCCTGCAGCCGCTGCTGCCCCGGGCCGCCGCTGGCAGGGCACAGGAATGAGTGCGCAGCGCCAGCCCAATCCCGAGCTGGGCCGCTTTGGCCCCCTGCTCGATGCCGCGGCGATACTGCTGGCTGGCTATGGCTCCTGGTGGCTGCGCTGGTCGCGCCCGGAAGTTGCCTCACACTATCTGCTGGCGCTGCTGTTTGGCCTGTGTCTGGCGCTGGTGCTGCTGCCCGCGGCCCGCGCCTACCGCACGCCACTCTGGTGGCACCCGCTGCGCGGCGTGCTGGCGGCGGCACCGGGGCTGGTGGCACTGTTCGGGGCACTGATGCTGATCGCCACCCTGACCAAGACCAGCGCCGATTTTTCCCGCCTGTGGATGGCCGGCTGGGTGCTGCTCAGCCTGCCGCTGATGAGCGGCTGGCGCTTCCTGCTGGGCCACTTCGGCCGTGCCTCGGGGCGGCGGGTGCTGCTGCTGGGCAGCGGCGCGCTGGCGCGGGAGACTGCCCAACAGCTCAGCTTGAGTGGTGGACCGGCGGCAGTGGCCGGCTGTGTGCGTCTGCCCGGAGAGGCGCCCTCCAGATCGCCCGTGCTGCACTGCCTGGGCACCCTGGCGGAGCTGGAGGCAATCCTGGCGGCGGCGGAGCCCGCGGTAACCGAACTCTGGCTGGCGCCGGACCAGCCCCCGGGGCGCGATGATGACGCCCTGCTCACCCGGCTGCGGCTCTACAGCCTGCCGGTGTGCTATGTGCCGGACCTGAGCATGCTGAACCTGCTCAACCAGCGCGCCAGTGAGGTAGACGGCGTTACCGTTATTGCGCTCAACGCCACGCCGCTGGACGGCCCCGACGCCTGGCTCAAGAGTCTTATGGATATCTCCCTGGCGCTATTGCTGCTGCTCCTGCTGGCGCCCCTGCTGCTGCTGGTCGCCCTGCTGGTGCGCCTCGACAGCCCCGGGCCGGTGCTGTATCGGCAGCTGCGCCATGGCAGCGGCGGCCAGCTGATCGAGGTGCTGAAGTTCCGCACCATGAGCGACGGCGCGCCGAGCGATTCCTTCAGCCAGGCCCGCCGCGATGACTCGCGGGTAACCCGCAGCGGGCGGTTCCTGCGCCGCAGTAGCCTGGATGAACTGCCACAACTGCTGAACGTGCTGCGCGGGGACATGTCCCTGGTGGGGCCGCGGCCGCACCCGGTGGCGCTGAACGAGGAATACGCGGCCAAGCTGGCCGCCTACATGCAGCGGCACCGGGTCAAACCCGGCATTACCGGCTGGGCCCAGATCAACGGCTACCGCGGGGAAACCGACACCCTGGAAAAAATGCAAAAACGCCTGCAGCATGATCTCTACTACATCGAGCACTGGTCCCCGGGGCTGGACCTGCAGATTCTCGCCAAAACGGCCCTGCTGGGCTGGACCGGTGCCAATGCCTACTGAGCCGCTATCTCCCGAGCCCCTGGTTGATGAACCCTTAACTGGTGAGCCACTACCTGCTGAGCCACGGGCCGCTGCAGCCAGGCGCCCGAACCTGTTCCTGGTGGGCGCGCAGAAAAGCGCCACCACCACCCTGGCGGTGATGCTGGCCAGCCACCCCGAGGTCGCCATGGCGACGCCCAAGGAGCCGGGCTTTCTGGCCTTTGGCGAGCAGGGCTATACCTGCCGCGATGGCCACGGCGCAGCCACTGCGGCCAGCGGCTGGGTGCTGCGTTCCGAGCGGGACTACCTGGCCCTGTGGCAGGGAGCGCCGGCCCGGGCCCGGGTGCTGGGGGAAGCCAGCACCTGGTATTTGTCCGAGCCGGGCTGTGCGGAAAAGCTGCAGGCCTTCAACTCCGACGCCCGGATTGTGATGCTCCTGCGCCAGCCTGCGGACCGCGCCTATTCCGCCTGGTGCCACGCCCTGCGCGATAAAGAGGAGCCCTGCGCCCGGTTCGAGGATGCGCTGGCCGCAGAGGCAGAGCGGGTGCAGCCCTCGCACCTGCTGCGCTACCGGGAGCTGGGGCACTATGCCCGCTATCTGCGCCGCTACCGGCAGGTGTTTGGGCCCGAGCGGGTGCTGGTGCTGTTCTACGAGGACCTGCTCCACCAGCCCGAGACACTGTGGCGCCAGTGCTGCGAGTTTTTGCAGATCAGCCACACACAGGCACCGGCAGCGCACCGGCAGAATCGCTCCGGCATGCCGCGCAGCCAGCTGCTGCACAAGCTGCTGCGCTCGGAGCGATTCAAGCGCCGCGTCAAGCAGCTACTGCCGCTGTCGTTTGTGGCCCGGGTCAAGGGGCAGCTGGATGCGGTGAACCTGGCGTGGCTGCCGCCGATTCCGCCAGAAACCCGCCGCCAACTGACCCGGGAATTCGCCGCGGAAATCCGCGAACTCGAACGCCTGACCGGGCGCGATCTGCAGCACTGGCTGGGCGATGCCTGAATTACGCATGCTGGACAGCGCCCTCGCCGGCCCGGCCCTGCGCCGGTTCGCCGGCTGCGCGCTGCAGCCGCAGAGCCTGCAGGCGCTGCTGCAGAAGCTGTTGCCGCGGCTGACTGCGGGCGCTGCACCCCTGCTGGTGGGCCACCACAACCTGTACAGCCTGTATCTGCAGCAGCGGGACCCGGAGGTGGCGGCGTTTTACCGGCAGTGCGACAGCTGCTATGTGGATGGGGTGCCGGTGCTGTGGCTGCTGCGTGCGGCCGGCATCGACATACGCGGGGCGCAGCGCTTCTCGTTCATGGATTGCCTGCCGGAACTGCTGGACTTCGCCCAGACCGGGAAACTGCGGGTGTTTTACCTGGGTTCGGAAGACGCCGCCATCGAGCGCGCGCAGGGCTGGGTGGCGAAGGGCTGGCCGCAGCTGGAGATCGCCTGGCAGCACGGCTACAGCAAGGACGAGGCCGCGGTGGTGGCCGCGATCAATGCCTTCAGGCCGCAGCTGCTGCTGGTGGGCATGGGCATGCCGAAGCAGGAACAGTGGATCCTGCGCCACCGGGCGCAGCTACAGGCCGGCGCCATTTTCCAGGCCGGCGGTACCCTGGACTACTACACCGGTTTGCAGGCGCAGCCGCCCGCGGGCCTGAGCCGGCTGGGGCTGGCCTGGCTGTACCGCTTGCTGCACGACCCGAAACGGCTCTGGCGGCGCTATCTGCTGACACCCTGGGCGCTGCTACGCCCGACCCTGCGCCTGCGGCGGGAACTGCGTGCGGAACGGCGGCTACAGCGCGCAGCGTAGCGCACGCAGCAGTGCGCCGGCCTTGCCCAGCAGCGAGCCCCGTGCCATGACGATGGCCCGGCCGTAATTGCGCACCATGGTCAGGCGGCGGCGCAACCGGAGCGGGCGACTGCGCTGACCCATCTCCGCCACCACCTCGGCCAGCTCGGGGCGGCGCTGCAAGCCTAGCGCCGTGCGGGCGAGCCGGACAATCTGCCGGCTGCGTTGCCAGCGCAGGTACAGCCGCCCCGGCCTGCCGATGCTGGCAAAGGCGTTGCTGCGGTGAATGCGGTAGAAAAATCCGGGCGTTGCCGAATGGTACTTGCGGCACCCCGCCACCGAGGAAGCGCGGACGATAATGCCATCCCCGGACAGGCGCGCCGCGGTGTGCGAGTGCCGGGGAATACCCAGCCAGCGGGCGATGCGGGTGCTCACAGGCATCTGGTCGGGGAGGTTTTCACGCACGGCCAGAAGGCGCCGGGCCAGGCTGCGCCGCAGTGCCAACCCAGAGGTCGGGGCGCCGACATATTCACCGCCTGACACGGTACTCCAGCGGGACGTGCCGGTGGGACCTTCCGGCAAGGCCATGTCGGCGAGCATGCGCCTTATCCCGCGGACACTGGCTGAGGATTCGCCCCCAACCTGCGCTGCACAGAAGAACAGCTCGATGTCGGGCCAGGCCCCGGCGAGCGCGCGCAGGCGCTGCAGATAGCCGGGCAGAAAGTAGTCGTCGCTGTCGAGCAACAGGCAGAGATCACCGCGGGCGGCCTCCAGGCCATTGCACAGGGCCGCGAGCTGGCCCTGGTTGGCCTGCTGCAAAACTGTTACCTGTGGCAGGCGTGCGTACGCGGCGAGAATCTCCGGCGAGGCATCAGTGGAGCCGTCGTCGACAACAATCAGCTCATCATCCGGCGCCAGTTGCGGCAGCACTGAATCAAGTGCTTCGCGCAGGTAGCGCGCATAGTTGAAGTTGTCCACTACCACCGACAGACGCACGGTATCCTCAAAAAACAGTAGTACGTAAATGGTACTGGCGGCGCACCAGCCACCAGCAACCGGTGGCGAGCAGCAGGCTGCTGGCGATACTGGCCAGCGCCGCACCCAGGGCGCCCAGCACGGGTATCAACACCGCCAGCACCAGCAGATGCAGCGCCGCCGCCAGCACGGTGAGCCGCATTACCTGCTGCTGGTGGCCACTCATCACCAGCACCTGCTGGCAGTGCCCGAACAGCACGGCGCACAACTGCGCCAGCAACAGTGCCACCAGCACCGGCAACGCCGCGGCAAATTCGCCCCCAAACAAAGCCAGCAACCAGGGGCCGGCGGTAAATAGCAGCGCGGCCGCGACTACGCTCGGCCACAGGCTCACATGCGCAGCCTGAGTCACCACGCGCTGGAGGCGCGCCCGATCGCCCTCGGCGTGGGCGCTGGCCAGCCAGGGCTGGATCACCGCGGAGGTGACCGCGCCCGGCATGCCCGCCAACTGCGCCAGGCGGTCGGCGACAAAAAAACTGGCGGCGGCCAGCGGCCCGCCGATCAGGCCCAGCAGCAGGGTGTTGCCGTAGGTCATGACAATGTCGGCGACCCGGGTAGCGAACACCGGCATGGACTGGCGCAGCAGGTCCGCGGCCCCCGGGGTGGTGTCGCGGTTGTCCCCAGTAGTGTCAGCAGTGATGGCTGGGTCAACCGCAGGCTCAGTGCTGCCCGCCGCCGCGCTGACAAGCGGCGGCCGCGCGCCCTCCCAGAGCAACTGCGCCAGCAATACCAGCAGCAGGCTGAGCGCGAGTGCAGTCAGAATGTCCAGCGCTGTCAGCGGCCGTTGGACCAGCAGGAATGCGCCCAGGGCCAGCAGGCCGGTAAGCAACGGGCGCAGCACCTGTATCGGGACGAACGCGGAGAACAGCCGCGACGCCGCCCGCGCCAAAGCCTGGCGCAACAGAATCAGGGCGAGCAGCGGGGATGCCAGCAGGGCCAGGCTGACGACCGCGCGCGGCAGCTCCGTAAACAGCGCTGCCGGCAGGCTCCAGACGATCAGCAGCCCTGCCCCGGCACCGGCGCAGCTGATCACAATGACGCAGCCGTGCGCGTTTCTGCTCAATTGGCGCAGAGCGGTGTAGTCCCCTCGGTGGACATGCACCGCGGCGAGCCGGCTGGCCATCATCGGAATGCCCAGCGCAAACAGCGTGCCGAGCAGGAACAGCAGGTTCTGGCCCCAGGCATACACGCCGTAGGTAGTGGCGTCCGCCGCCAGGCGCGCCAGCAGAATCTGCAGCAGGAATACCACCGCCAGGCCGACGGCGCGAATGACCGCCGCCACCGCGCTTGAGCGCAGTACCTCACTGCGCCCCAGAAGGCGCCCTCCCCGCAACAGCCGTGCCTTCATTCAGCTGCTGATGCGAGGAGGGGCCGGAAGTAGGCGATGGTGTGTTCCAGGCCTTCGGTCAACGCTACCGTGGGCTCCCAGCCCAGCAGTTCCCGGGCCAGGCCGATATCCGGCTGGCGTTGGCGCGGGTCGTCCGCGGGCAGAGGCTCGTTGATGATCTGTGCGCGGGAGTCGGTCTGGGCCAGCACCTGCTCTGCCAGCTGGCGGATGGTGAACTCCACCGGGTTGCCGAGATTGACCGGGCCGGTGACCTCGTCGGGCGTCTCCATCAGGCGGATCAGGCCGTCGACCAGGTCGTCGACATAGCAGAACGAACGGGTCTGCTGGCCGTCGCCGTAGAGGATGATGGGCTTGTTGCGCAGGGCATGGACGATGAAATTGGACACTACCCTGCCGTCGTTCGGGTGCATGCGCGGGCCGTAGGTGTTGAAGATGCGCGCCACCTTGATGCGCAGGTCGTGCTGGCGGTGATAATCGAAAAACAGGGTCTCGGCGCAGCGCTTGCCTTCGTCGTAACAGGCGCGCGGGCCCAGCGGGTTTACCCGGCCCCAGTAGTCTTCGCGCTGGGGATGGACTTCCGGGTCGCCGTAGACCTCGCTGGTGGAGGCCTGGAGAATGCGCGCCTTGACCCGCTTGGCCAGCCCCAGCATGTTGATGGCACCGTGGACGCTGGTCTTGGTGGTTTGCACCGGGTCGAACTGGTAGTGAATCGGCGACGCCGGGCAGGCCAGGTTGTATATCTCGTCCACTTCCACATACAGCGGGAAAGTGACGTCGTGGCGCAGCAATTCAAAGTGAGGGTGGTCCAGCAGGTGGAGCACATTGTCCCGGGAGCCGGTGAAGAAATTGTCCACGCAGAGCACGTCGTGGCCTGCAGCCAGCAGTCGCTCGCAGAGGTGGCTGCCGAGAAATCCGGCGCCGCCGGTGACCAAAATGCGTTTCCGAGTGTGCAATGCTACTGCTCCAGCGGTGCAAAAGGTCGCTATTGTGACCGATCAGCGGTGGTGCGTCACTCGCGCGCAACAAGGAGCCGCTTGAGGCGCGCCTATCTCACCAGCGACGCAGCCGCGATGGCGAACAGGGCTGACAACAATGTCCCGATCAACATGTATTCGGCAAATATCGGGTTTTTCAGCTTGTCAAATCTCACTAATCCCTTGGCGGCGATAATAAAGCCGAGAGCGCTCCAGTCGTCGGCGAGCAAAACCACCATAAGCATCAGCCAGCGCTCCAATATGCCGATAACCCGGCCTGCGTTGTACTCCCTTATATCGAGGTCATCTGCGGGAGGCGAAGCAAGACGCGGCACCAGATTCAGGGCACTAAAAATACCCCTCATGGCAATATTGACTTCGTTGGCCAACACCAGCATCGCCACAAATATCGATGCGATGCGCCCCGCGGCAACAGGCTGGTGATAGCCCAGGGAGGCGATAATATCGCTGCAATACCCTGCCATGGATATAGAAACCGTAGAAAGCGAAAAGCCGCCCAACACCGGGTACAGCACGGCAGGAACCAGGGCAACGCTGGCCAGTACGCCAAGTCGCGCCCAGTGAACTTTCCCTTTGGTTTCCAGCCAGCCCCCCACTACTGAAAAGGCAAGAGCCACGCCCCCAGAAATCCAGGTGAAAAGACTTGAACCAAATACGACAAGTATAATTGCAGCCTGCGCAAGACCCAATATACCCGCAAACTTCCAACCAACAGCGTCATCCCTCTGCAGATACACTAGCCGGGTTGTTAACACGATGCACAGGAAAACCTGATACTCAATTACCATGGTTACCTCGCAAGGCGTCATCCAGACATGTTGATATGGCACTGGAAATGTCGGCCAGAGTTCCGAGCAGTCCGTCGGCGATGTTTTTGTAGACTGCGGATTTGCTTATTTCAAGCTCGTTGGCGATGTCGCGAACTGGATGACCAGCCAAGTGCAATCGATACACCTCAAGACGGTTGTGCTGCCATTGCTCTTGCAAGTGAGACACCAGCGCCAATGAGTGATTGGTCAGCTCTCCCTGCGGCAGCCCTTCAACCCGATATAACCCACCGTGTTGCTTCAATACATCAATCGCATCTCTCGCACGATGGAAGGCAGGGCCATCCATACCCAGCGCCGCCTTCCTGTTGATTGGCGTATCGATTCGCCCCAAACCTACGCCGAATCGCACCTTGGTGGGAAACAATCGGCTTTGAATGGTGGCGACCATTGCCCACAGGGGTGTCGCTGTGGTCAACACCGCCTGGAACTCATCACCCAGGGTGATGGTGAGAGGCGATGCCAGCGCTTTTTTGTTGCGAAGATTGAGCTCTGTGAGCACGACCTCCAGCTTCGTCTGCAATTCGCCCCGTTCCAACACCTCGCGGGAACTGCAGATATCGCCGATCAACGCCAGATAATTCATGTCAACCGTCCTGGTTGAAAATGCTTGATTTCAACCATAATGGTTTACTTTCTGATTTTCAACCGAAATGGTTAAATCCAGGGGTGCCAGTGCGACTCTTGCGGCCTCCAACACACCGGCATCAAACTCGTAGCCTCCTCGTGTCTTGAGCCAATCCAGAACTTCCGTGAGATGCGAGAGCGAAACACTGCCTTCGTGCACCGGTAAGGGAAATGTCGCGCGGTGGGCGAGCATGAGTTTGCGCATCGCCTGGCGGTAAATACACACGATGTCCGCCACGTCCGTCAGACCAACAAGATATTGGTCGCCACCCATGTCAGCCTCCCGCCATCCCCAGATCGGTAGCTACGGCACGCTACTGCTAAGCCTCGGCTTCGCCGCCGGGCTTACCGCGCTGCTGACTACTGTCATCACGCTCCGCGCCAGTCTTCCTGAACAGGCCCAATCAGCACCGCTGCCGGTCGCCACGCTCCTTTTTCAACAGGAGGATAGCTACCAGGAGACACTCCGCCTCACCGGCCTGCTGCAGGCGCGGGAACGGGCGCAGTTGGCGTTCGAGGTACCCGGCCTGCTGCTGTCGTTGGACGCGCGGGAAGGCGAACGCGTGGCCGCAAGGGCGGTGCTAGGGCAATTGGATACCCGGCAACTGGAAGCCCGGCGTGCGGCCGCGGCGGCGGATCTCGCCAGCGTGGAGGCGGATCTGGAATTGGCGCGTTTGCGCAGCGAGCGCAGTACGCAACTGCCACAACTGTTCCTGCTGCTGCGCCCAACCAAATGGGACCTGACCCTTTAATTTTGGAGAAAGGGGGGGAAGAGAGAAAAGGGACCTGACCCTTTATTTTTGGACACAGGGGGGAGGCAGACGTGAGCAAATCCCGGCAGGAAACACCCCGGAACTACCATCACGGGGATCTTCGCAATGCATTGATCATCGCGGCTGCAGAGTTGATTGAAGAAAGCGGAAGCACCGATTTCGCCATGATTGACGCCGCGCGCAGGGCAGGCGTCAGCAGCGCGGCTCCCTATCGCCATTTTCGGGACAAGTCTGCCATTCTGGAGGCGGTGGTCGAGTTCGCCTTCTTCGCCCTGGCCAGGGATATGGAGGCCGTCATTCCCCAAAACGCGCGGGACAGCATCGCGACCATCGTCGCCCTGGGCCAGGCCTACATCCGTTTTGTGACGGGACATCCCCAGTTCTACGCATTGATGTGGGGGGACCTCGGTGATCGGGAAGTCCGCCAGACCGACACCGAGCTTCGCAGCTCAGGTTTCTATATTTTGGTTGACGCGGTGCGCGCCTGGTGTGAGCAAAATGATCGCGGCGATGAGGATGCGCTTACGCTCGCAATCAAGCTCTGGGGCATGGCACATGGTCTGAGCGGAATTGCCATGCATGGGCACATCGAGCGATTTCTGCCGCAGGCGGACGTTTATTCCCTGCTGGAAACCAGTACCTACACTTTCCTTGATGGCGTGCGCCAAGGACAAAATAAAGGGTCAGGTCCGTCCTTAAAACGGACCTGACCCTTTAAATTTCGTGAAGTCACCGCAGTTGCGGTCGCCCCGTCACCCGGGGGGCGACCTCCCTGCCAGCCAGTTTGCCGATACGTTCCAGGAACTCTTCGCTGCCAACGGCCCGGTTCTGGGCCGCGGCGCGGCGCAGTGCTTCCAGCACGGACTCCGGCAACTGCTGTGCCACAATGGTGCGATAACGTTGCCGCCGAGAACCGGGTTTATCACCCAGCGCCAGATATTCCCTCCGCGGAACCACGAGCAACGATGAGCGCTCGCCCGCGTTCGTGTGCCACGATGACCAGAGCCAATCGCCCGGCTGAGCAACCATACCTGCACGTACAGGGTTAAATTCTATGTAGGACATGCAAGCAAAAAGATAGCGATCCGTGTCGACAATATTGGACTTGTAACGACCGGCCCACAGTGCTCCCGTTCGTTCAAATCGGCGATTCACACGCTGAGCATAGTCACGGTTGAGATTTTGCATAAGCTTGCCGAGCCCGCCTTCCATTTCGGGAGTTACCAGCAAGTGGACGTGGTTGGTCATCAGGCACCAGGCGTGCACCGACACCCGGTAAATCCCGGCGTAATGCCTGAGCAGGCTGAGATACGCGAGGCGGCAGTCCGCATCAAAAAACACCGTCGCTCGATTGACGCCCCGCTGCACAACATGGTGCGGGTATCCGGGCAGCTCCAGACGAGGTTGACGTGGCATGGCGAATTCCGAAGTGAGCCTATGGAGCGCCAGTATTGCCTCTGCTCCAAAGCCGGATAAAGCGTCTGGCCAGATTGGGTGAAAAATAAAGGGACCTGCCCCTTTTTCCAAAAAATAAAGGGTCAGGTCCGTTTTTACCCAGGCCGCGCCACCCGCAACAGCACAAATGCCAGGATGATCGCCGGCAACCCGGTGGCGGCGGTAATGAAAAAGAACGGCACCCAGCCCACCATTTCCGCCAATACCCCGGTAAAGCCTGCCAGTAATTGCCCGGGCAGGGTCATCAGGGAACTGAACAGCGCGTACTGGGTAGCGGTGTAGGCGGTATTGGTGAGGCTGGACAGATAGGCAATGAACACCGAGATCGCCAGCCCGCCGGAGACATTGTCGGCAATGATCGCCAGCACCAGGCCATAGGTTTCCGGGCCGATAAACGCCAGCCAGGCAAACGCCAGATTGGTGGCCGGCGCCATGAAGGCGGTCAGCAGAAGGATCCGGGCAATGCCGTAGCGGGCCACGAGCAGCCCGCCCACCACCGCGCCCAGCAGGGTCATGCCCAGGCCAAAGGCGGCGGCGATATTGGCGATCTGCGCCTTGCTGAAGCCCAGGTCCAGGTAGAAGGGATTGGCCATGACCCCCATGAAAATATCGGTGAGGCGGAAGGTGCCGATAAAGGCCAGAATCAGCAGGGACACGCGGCCGTAGCGCTGGAAGAACTCCGCAAACGGGCAGACCACCGCGCCAATCAACCAGGCCTGCATCTCACGGCGCCAGCCGCGATGGTCCGTGCTCGCCAGATAGTCGGTCACCCGTTGTTCGAACTGTACCGTGGTCTGGCTGACGGTGATCGCGGGCTCGGCGATGACCAGGGTGGTGACGATGCCCACCGCCATCAGCAGCCCCATTACCGCGTAGGCCACCGACCAACTGTCGAGGTTGGCCAGGTGCAGGGCCCCCGCCCCCGCCGCCAGGATCGCCACCCGGTAGCCGGTGACATAGGTGGCTGCCATCGCCCCCTGGCGGTGCTTCGCCTCTGCTTCCACCCGGTAGGCGTCGATGGCGACGTCCTGGCTGGCGGAGCCGAAGGCCGCCAGCACCGCCCACAGCGCTACCAGCCCCAGCTGTTCTCGCGGGTCGGTGAAGGCCATGCCCAGCAGGGCCGTGGCAATGACCAACTGCGCCAGCAGCATCCAGGCCCGCCGCCGCCCCAGCAGACGGCTGAGCAGGGGCAACTGGGCGCGGTCGATCAGCGGCGCCCACAGCACCTTGATGGAATGGGCCATGCCGACCCAGCTGAGAAAGCCGATCGCCGCGAGCTCTACCCCGAGGTCCCGCAGCCAGGCACTGAAGGTGCCCCCCACCAGCAGCAGCGGCAAGCCGGCGGAAAAGCCGAGGAACAGCATGCCGATGACCCGCGGGTTCAGGTAGACGCGCAGACCCTCTGCGGCGGGTACGGGAAGGGGCTCACGGTCATTCATGGATCTAACTTTCCGGGCTGGCGGCGGCGCGGTCCATCATAGCGGCTGCAAAGTCGGGTGCAAGCATTGTGCGCGCCCTGTGCCCTGCCGTCTGTTAACGCACAGAACCTGCGCCGAAACCGTGAAAAACTTGAACTCAAAGCACTTCGACAGGAATGTGCTAGTAGCGAGCATTCAACTGAATGCCGAGGAGTGTGTAATGACACCATCTTACCCAGACCCCAATCGCGGCGACGGGGGCAGTACGCCAGACGACCCCAAGAGCGGGACCGCGCAAGAGAAAATTGAAGCAGACGCCCGGGACGCGAAACGCGAAGCGGGTGCCAAAGCGCGCGAGCAGGCAGAAACCGGCCAGCACAAGCTCGCGGAAGGTGCGGACGCCCTGTCGGATGCCATTGATGCAGCCGCCTCAAACCTCGACGATCACGACCGCGAGGGGCTGGCCCGCTACGCGCGCGAGTTGAGCAGCAATCTGGCGAACGCGGCGGGACAGCTGGAAGACCGCAGCGTCGATGACCTGGCGAAGGATGCCAAGCGTCTGGCGCGGGACAATCCGGCGCTGTTCATGCTTGGCAGTATCGCAGTCGGTTTTGGTCTGTCGCGGTTTTTCAAGGCGAGCGCGGAGCGCGACCACCACGACGATAGCAACGCCCCGCGTAACGCTGGAACGTCCCGGAATGAGGACTTCTCGACCCGCACGCCAGTGCAACCACGTATGACGGAAACCTACAGAACACCGACTGCCCCAGGCAGTGGTGACGGGAGGGAAATCCTATGAACCAGGAACATGAAACCGCGCCGAATGTACCGGCGAGCCGCGAACACGGCAATGAATCGATCGCCGACCTGATTCGTGATCTCGCCACGGACCTGTCCAGCCTGCTGGGCAAGGAGATCCAGCTGGCGAAAGCCGAGGTCGGGGAGTCTGTCTCGGAAGCCAAAACCGCAGTCGGCGCGCTTGCAACGGGCGCGGCCATCGCCATGGCGGGGCTCGTTGTACTGCTCATGAGCGCGGTGTACGGACTCAGCAACGTCGTTGAGCCGTGGCTGGCAGCGCTGATTGTCGGCGCGGCCGCGCTGCTGATTGGCTACGTGATGGTCCATTCGGCCAAGGGCAAGATGAGCGCGAGCTCAATGGTGCCGGATCGCACGCTGGATTCCGCGAAGAAGGACCAAGAGACACTGAAGAGGGCTGCCCGATGAGCAACGCTACCGATACCAGCGGCGATGACACTCGCCACGACAAGCAACACGACGAAACGAAAAGCCCGGAACGGCTGGAACGCGAAGTGGACCAGGCGCGCGCCCGCCTCGGCAGGACCGCGAGCGAGCTCTCGGATCGGCTTTCGCCCGGTGAACTCATGGACCAGGCGCTGGGCATGGCCCGCGAGCACGGCGGGGAGTTCGGCCGCAACCTGGGCGCCCAGGTGAAAAACAACCCGATACCGATGATTCTCACCAGCGTTGGCATCTCCTGGATGATGATGTCGTCCGGCAACAACGGCACGGCGCAGACCCATCGCACGCACGATACCGGCACAGGCAGCGAGGGGCACGGTTTCAAGGACGCGCTTGGCAACACCGCCGCGAAATCGCGGGACGCGGCCTCCGCCGTGGGCGACCGCGTGCACGGTGCCACCGCGCATGCCAGCGAGTCAGCGCAGAACGCCCGGGACAGCCTGGTGAAGTTCTATCGCGACCAACCGCTGCTCGCGGGAAGCCTTGGCATCGCCATCGGCGCCGCCCTCGGTGCGCTGGTGCCACCAACGGAGATGGAGGACAACATGCTCGGCGAAGCGAGAGATCGCAGCGTCGAGGCCGCGAAGTCCGAAGCCGTAAACAAGTACGACGAGGTGCGGGAGTCGGCGCGGTCGAAATCAACGACCTAAGCGAGTTGGGGCAGCATGCAGCAATACTGCATGCGGGCTCGTCTCCAGCCTGCGCTTGATTTGCCGCGGGACTTGAGCACGCGCCTGACGTATTCTTCTGGTGACCGCCGGGGAGCCCGGCTCCCACATTCTGTCACTGGAGAATACTGTGAGCTCTTCCTACAATTCGGACGCGCCGGCCCGCCACGACATTGATGCGCTGGCCGGCGTCACGCTGCTGGAATTCGGTACTGACTGGTGCGGACATTGCCGGATGGCGCAGCCCATTATCGCCGCAGCAATCGCAAAACAGTCTGAGCTACGCCATCTCAAGGTCGAAGACGGCAAGGGCCGACCCCTGGGCCGCTCATTCGGCGTCAAGCTGTGGCCCACCCTTATATGCCTGCGCGACGGCCAAGAGGTCGGCCGGCTGGTGCGCCCTGCCAGCGGGGCGGCGGTGCAGGAGCTCTTGGCCAGGGCAGGTAAATAGCGGATTTGATGATTGCCCCGTGGCACCGGTGTACTGGAAAACCTGTCACCCGGGTGAGAGCCGAAACTCAGCCAATACCGGACGTTTGCCACCAATCGTAGCATTTGCACGGCATGTCCAGCTACTACTCGCTTGATTCCGGAACCCTAACCGCCCAAAACCTTGCTCCCGGCAGCCGTTGACACTCGAAAGTCTGGATTTGTGCTATTTTTTATTGTGGCGGCTACAAACCGAAAGGCGTCGGTTTCATGTAACACGCTGCAAGCGACCTGCAAGACTGTGTCAGCCTGTGAAAGCTGAATCTTATGAACGAATTTGCCATTCCAGGATATCGGATTCTCAAGCCACTGGGCAAGGGCGGTATGTCTTCAGTATTCCTTGCCGTGCAGGAAACTTTCGGGCGGCAGGTGGGCCTGAAGGTACTCTCCCCGGAAATAGCCGAAAATGAGCAATTCGGACGTCGTTTTCTCCGAGAAGCCAGACTCGTCGCGAGCTTCAATCACCCGAACATAGTGACGGTTTACGATACCGGCTGCATTGACGGCATGTACTATCTGGCGATGGAGCATCTCTCCGGTGGGGATCTGCGTAGAGCGCTATCCAAGGGCGTTTCAATACATGAAGCCCTGATTATCGTCATAGCAGCCGCAGATGCCATTGACTACTCTGCTCGCAAGGGCGTCGTTCACCGTGACATCAAACCAACCAATATCATGTTCCGGGAAGACGGGAGCCTCGCTCTCGTTGACTTCGGGATAGCGCACGATTTCAAGTGTGAAACCCTGTTGACAGCAGCGGGAACGGTACTTGGAACACCCCAGTATATGAGCCCTGAGCAGACCCTCGGGGAACCGACGGACTATCGCGCTGACATCTACAGCCTGGGCATCGTATTCTACGAGCTACTGGTCGGCACCGTGCCATTTTCAGCAGACAGCGCCGCGGGAATCGGCCTGAAGCACATAAATGCCGAAGTGCCACCCCTCCCTGAGGAACTGCTTCTTTTCCAGCCTATTATCAACCGAATGCTGGAGAAATCACCCGACGACCGTTATCAGGAGATAACTGAGCTAATTGATGACGCGGAAAAGCTGGCGGACAATCTTCCCATGGAGCTGAAGTCAACCATCCTGCTCCTGCAGGAGTCGGATGCGCCGGGCAGTTCGGCTCACTCAAGATCGAGTGGCAGTTTGAAGTATGTGCGACGTCGCTCCGAACGCCATAGCTTGAAAATCCGCTCACGGAAGCATCAGTCAAAGAGAATATTGTGGTCTGGACTCACCGGAGTGATCGTAGTGGTTGGCTCTGCCCTCCTTTTGACGGGGCTTTTTACGAGTCACGCTCCAGCTGGCGGAAGTAAACTGGTGTGGGGCTGGATGCCCAAGACGAACTGGATCAGCGATCCGACCGATTCAGCGTCAGCGGAGTTCGCCATTCAGGATTCTGGTTATGAGGTGGATACCATTCCGCCAGACCTGGTACAGCCACAGCTGGATGAGGTTCCGGTGGAACCGATTGAGGTGCCTCAAGGTCCAGAGCTGGCTGGTGCGCTGACAATGTTTCAGGAGAGGGTCAGGGGTGGCAACCTGCGGGTCACTGCACAGGACAGCGCCTACTATGATCTACAACATCTCCGCACGCAGAACCTCCCGGCAACCGAGTTCCAGCGAGCACTTGATGCCCTCAATCGAGCTGCCGGACGTCAGGTTGACGGGCTTCTGAAAGCCGGAAAGTTACGGGATGCAGAGCGCCATATTGATGATTGGGAAGTTGCGGCGGGCAGTGCAATGACCAGGGATTACCGGATCAGGCTTATCAGACAGCAACAAGATCTAGAGGAACAAAAAAGGCATTTATCCACACTGAATACCCGGATATCGGCGCTCGCAGACAGGGCTGTTGATGAGCCGGCGACCAACAGAGAGTTGATATCGGCGTATGCCGAACTTTTTAAATTGGAATCAGGTCGCGGCACTATTGAAGCAGGTTTCAACGATGCAGTTGCGCGCGAACTGGATCATGCCGGAGCATCGCTCGCCAGAGGCGATGTGGAGAGCGCCAGGACTTCGCTAGCTCTATTACACAGGGTCGTGCCGGAAGATGGCAGGCTAGCTGAAATCGAAGCCCGTACAACAAGACTGGAGCAAGACCGAGAGAGGGTCGTGGCGGCCATCTCCTTTGCAGAAAATGTCTTGCGGGAAGTCAGAGCGGACGACCGTTCTACATCTCGCACGCTTGGCGGTGATTTGATGACAATGCGTAGAATAGCAGACGCGCTGGCAGAGCTGACCCTGGCAGAGCGCGTCGAGCCCTACAAAAATCTTACCATTGCCACGAAAACAGAGCTATTGACCGCGTATCAAAAATTCTTTAACGCTTGCGTGGATTCTGGAGATATCGATTCAGCGAGGATCTCTATTCGGGAACTCGAGAGAGTTGCTGGTCAGTCCGTGGTCCAGCAAGCGTTATTGGTGAGTATGAGGGAACAGCTAAAAACCATGGCACCTTACAGGAGAAAAGATCTTCCCAGTTTTTGAATTGCCCAGCCGAAACTCCTGGAGGTTAGTGCCCTTCAGAATGCGTAGGAAAGGCCGATGCCAAAAGTGATCTCAGACTCCTCGATATCAACGTTCACATTGTCACTTCTCGTATCGTGTTTGTAGGTAAAAGAATCAACGTTAATGGAATAGCCCCAATCCTCATTGATGTCACCACGCCAGCCCACGCCAAATTTTACCCCGGTACCGCTGCCTGTACCGGTGTTGACAGGGCCACCCGAAACCTCCTGTTTGGCGCTACCGTCAAGCCAGGCGTGTGCAAAGGTGAAAGTGAGCCCCCCTTGGGGTATCAAAGGTAGCCAGTAACTCGCTCCAAGGAAAAAGCCGTCACTTTCGAACGTAAAACTCGCCGCAGGAGAGCCGTTGCCTTCGATCTTTGAGTCACGATACCCCAAGAATATACTGGTATTGCCTTGAAGCTGGTAACCGAGCGCGCCGACCCATTCTTTTCGGTTTCCTGTATATGTGATGTCACCTATAAATGGCACCGTAAATGAGTCGCTGGCGTCATTCGTTCCCTGAAAATAAACACTTGCGTACCAATCCCTCCATGTGATGCCTGAACCGACTTTAAGTGCCGCAGGGTTCACCCGGAAGGCAGATTTCAAATCAAGAACTCCGACGTTTGGAATCAGAATAGTGCCATCTTGCTCGAGTGAATAGTCCGCCAGAATGAACTCGGCGTAGGTAACCACATTGATGTCGTCCTGTGCCTCGCTTGTACCGATTATCGACAAGAAAACGACCGCAGTTGCCATGTGCACCGCAATATTTGATCTCACACTAAACCTCCGGGGGCGCTGAGTTCAGTAATTGAGCTAGCTGGTCACCCTTGTTATGAATTTTTGGTGTCAGTCGGAAACATCATAGTCAGACTGGAAACCGCTTTGCCCGGATTCCGACATTCGCGTTTATTAAAGACGAGAAGTTCTCTTTTGTAAAATTTTCATCGTGCCATGAACTTGATGCGCAGTTTTTCTATGTACTGGCTGTGGCAGAGCGAGCTGCTCAAGCTCGCGTGGACTTGATTGAGACGCGGCTGTTCGGCCAGGAAAAACTCAAGGCTCGGGGGACACTGTGCTCATTCATGCTTGGACTTATCGTGCTGATGCTCGTTGTGCCGCAGCTACGGGTGTGGTTTGCATTCTGAGGGCCACTGTCCAACACCAGATCGGGTTCCTGTTACAACAATTTGCGGCAACGGTCTCGATAAACTGCGCAACAGAGCGGTAGTTGCGCTCGTTCAAAACCGCTTCCAATAACCGCCAGTCGATATTGAGGTAGTCGTGGAAGATGGCATTGCGCATCCCCACTGCGCCCCGCATGGCCGTGGCCGATGGCTCGACTATGGCAATTAGCTCGTAAACACGTTCAATCGCGGCACGCGCTTCTGTGGGGACAGGCTTGCCGCGACACTTGAGCACGTGTTTCGCGCAACCAATGGCCATTTCCACCAGCACCTGTAGGCCACGTTCGGCGGCATTGCGTTCGTTGAAAGTCAGTGGCCCGACCCGTCGCCGTGAGCCGTACAGCCACGCCACCTCAATATGGGGCTGAGCCTGCAAGGCGGCAATCAGGATGTCCAGTGCAGGGTTATCCATCAGCGGCACCCTGTGTAGTACCTGAGACATAACTTACAGCATATACCGGAGACATGGTTTACACCTTTAGGCATTTGAGGGAGGACTTCAGATGCCTTGGAAGGAGTGTAAACCAATGGACGAACGTCTCAGATTTGTTGCCCGATGCCTTGATGGCGAGAACATGTCGGCTCTCTGCCGCGAGTTCGGTATCTCCCGGCCCACCGGCTACAAGATCTTCAAGCGCTATATAAGACGCTGGGGCTCGAGGGCCTGGATGATCAAAGCCGAAGGCCCTACCGGCACGCCAATAAGCTACCCTTTCAGCTGGAGCGCACGATCCTTCAGCTCAAACGGGAATACCCCAGTTGGGGCGCACCCAAAATCCGCGAGAAACTGTTACGCAAATATCCCATGATCAAGCCGCCGGCCAAGAGCACGGTACATGCCGTGCTCAACCGGCACGACTTGGTCAAGAGCCGCAAGCGGCGTCGCCACAAGGCACAGGGGACGGCGCTCAGTGACGCCCGGGCTCCGAATGCGCTGTGGTGCGCCGACTACAAAGGCGAGTTTCTGCTGGGTAACAAAAAATATTGCTACCCCCCCACAATCACCGACTACCCGTCTCGCTACCTGCTGGCCTGCGAGGGACTCGAATCCACCAAGTCACCCTTTGCATTTACGATATTTGAGCGAGTATTCCGCGAATTCGGTGTACCGGAAGCGATTCGTACCGACAACGGCTCCCCTTTCGCCTCCGCCAATGCACTCTTTGGGCTGAGCAGGCTCTCCGTCTGGTGGCTGCGCCTGGGTATTCGAATCGAACGCATCAAACCGGGTAATCCTCAGCAGAACGGGCGGCACGAACGTATGCACCTGACTCTGAAGAAAGAAGCCACCAAGCCTCCCGGCTTCAACTTCCTGCAACAGCAGGGCCGCTTTGATCACTTCATAGAGGTTTACAACCACCAGCGACCCCACCAGGCACTGGGCGGACGCTATCCCGGTGACCTCTATACACCCTCAGTGCGCTCTTACGAGCCGCCCTCAGAGATCGATTATCCGTATCACGACCGGGCGGTGAGGGTCACGCAGTGCGGGCGCATTTGCATCGGCAAACGCAAGATCAACCTTAGCACCGTGTTTGCAGGTCAAACTATTGGTATTCGGGAAGTCGCAGACCGTATATGGCTGGTCAGCTTTATGGATTATGATCTAGGATTCTTTGATGAGGATGTGGGGCGGCTTGAACCCGCCACCAATCCATTTGTACCGGAACTGTAAACTATTTGCCCGGTATGATCTGTAAAGGATGTCTCCGGTACAGACCCGCCTTTGAATGGCGGGGGCAGAAGGATTCGAACCCTCGACCTACGGCTTAGAAGGCGGAATTTTACCCCTCTAGTATCAATCACTTAAAGTATCTTTCCCTTATAAATCAACCGTTTAAGTTTGCCTTTGTTTTTCTTCGGTTGCCGGTGATATACTTCGTTGCACTTACCCTGCACTTACGAGGTGCAATCATGGCGGCGACACTCACCGAAAAAACCATCCCAAACCTGAGCCCCGGACCCTCCCCCTACGAGGTGCGCGACAAGGGCGGCAAGCATTCCGTGAAGGGCCTCCTGGTCAGGGTCCAGCCCAGCGGAACGAAAGCGTTTTATGTCGAGATCACCCGAGGCAAACGGGAGCGCATCGGAGACGCCAGCCAGCTCACATTAACATTTGCCCGCGAACGGGCAAAGGAGATCGTGGGCAAGGCAGCAGGGGGGCATGACTTCCAAGCGGAGCGGCGGCAGAAAAAGGTATTGAAGGATTCCACCTTGCGAAGCTATCTGGACGGCCCGTTTACGGAGCACGCACAGGCCAACATTGCCAGCCACCGCGACATGCTGGCCCGGATCAATAAGGTGTTCGAGCATGTCCTCGACAAGCCCATGACCGAGATCACTGAACTGGATCTAGCCAAGTGGAAACGGGAGCGCAAAAACGTATCTCTTGAGACCCAGCGCCGGGAGCTGAGTTATCTAAAGGCCGTTCTGAATCACGCTGTTAGCAAAAAGATCATTCCCGGACACCAGCTGGCGCAGGTCAGGGTTAAGGGCACCCTCAAGCATGGCGAGGGCGAGGCTAAGGTGCGGTTCCTCTCCGATGATGAAGAAAAGCGGCTGCGGGCCGCACTGGACGCCAGAGAGCAGGAATTGCGCGAAGGCCGAGACCGTATGCGGGCATGGCAGCGCGAACGAGGTAAGGCCCTCTCCCCTGCCATTCCAGCCGATCACTACGCCGACCACATTAAACCCCTGACTCTGGTGGCGATGAATACCGGGCTGCGCCGTGGAGACCTGTTTAACCTCACGTGGGATCAGGTGGACCTGGAGCGCAGGCAGATTCGCAAGATTATCAACAAGACCTCTCACGCGAGGCGCAAGGCTGGCAAGAAACTAGAACCCGCTGTCCTGCCGCTGTCTGCCGAGGCCCACAGGGTGCTGCAACAGTGCCACAATCAACGCGGCGACTCCCCCTATGTGTTCCCCTCCCCTATTTCCAACGGGCCATTGACGGACGTTAAGAAGGGATTCGAGGCCGTTCTCAAAGACGCCAGCATTGCGGGGTTTCGGTTCCATGATCTGCGGCACACTTTCGCTTCGCGGCTGGTCATGGCAGGCGTGGACATAAACACCGTCCGGGAGCTGATGACGCACTCCGACATCAAGATGACTCTGGTTTACGCGCACTTGAGCCCAGACCATAAAGCGGCGGCGCTGGATCGCGCATTCGGAGGTGCGAAATGACTAAGCGCAAACTTAGCGAATTCGACACCCCCACCCACAAGCGCATAGTGGGGCCATTACATGAGTGGTTTTCGGCTGAGGACGACCGTGACTGGCTCATTGCTGGTGACGCCGATGGTACGGAAGTAAACTTCAAAGCCATAGAGGATCTACTCGAACATTGTTCGCAGATTGTGCCGAGTGAAGAAACCAAAGCATTTTCAGCCGAACTGTTTGAGGGCGCGCTGCGTGTAGCACGGATGCTTGCGCAACGCGATGACAAGACCCGAGGGATGGTAGAGCTAATCATCCATAATATGGCTTTGGGAGCTGCCTATTTAATAGAAGATGTTGCCTTGCTTCAAACTGAGGCCGAGCAACGAAACAATATTCTCGTTAACAACGCTGGCAAAACTGCGGCCAAGCACTACGCTCTGGGTCGCGCCCGACTTCACCTCAAAGATGACGAGGGCCAGAAGCTACGCATGGGCGCGCTAGCGGATCAGGTTTACCGCGATCTGGTTGGAACGGAACATGAAGCCTACCTGCCGGGCACACCGGATGGGGTGCGCAAGTGGCTGGCCGATGGTGACTTGCCAGAATACGTGCGTAGCAGAGGCCGACCGAAAAAAAATAGGTAAAAAACAATTCGCCACCCGGTCGGATAACTAATTATCCGGCCCGCCCAGCAAATTTTATTGCTCTTTCCCGCCCTGTACTGTGCCTCTCGTAAACAGCAAAAACCTGTCACGAGGGTCACACAATGTCAAAAACCAATGCTAAACACTTGCCCCCGGAAGTGGAGAGACAAGCTTTCTCGATTGATGAATGGCGAGCCCGCTGGGGATTCGGTCGAAACTTTACTTATGACCTGATAGCCGCCGGGAAACTCAAAAGCACGAAGCTTGGCCGCAAGCGGATCATTACCGCAAAGCAGGACCGGGAGTTTGCGGAGTCTCTTGAAGTGGAGGCCGCACAATGAATCCCTGCGACCAGCAAGACGCGCCCCGCAGCGAGCTAGATTCAACGATCAGCCTGCGACCCGAACACAACCCCGTAGTGCGCAACCTCGGCAATTCAAAGTCCCTGCGAGCGGCTGTTGACGCCCAATGTGCTCATTGCATGGGCTGTACCGCTGAACACCTGGAGCCGGGTTTTCGGGATGAGATCCGAGACTGTAGCGCGCCAGCGTGCCCGCTGTGGAATTTCCGACCCTACCAGCGGAGTGCATGACCATGACTTCCAAAACTATTTTGCTGCCTTCAATCGCACCCGAGCACACCCGCAGCGTGACCCTGGAGCGCGGCCAGTACACCGTGCGCGTCCTGGTGGATGACATCGAGATTATGACCCGGATCAAGGGCAGGCCCTGGACGATCACCAGCGACATTGACGATCTGGTGTTGATTGCCGATGCCTGCCGGGGCGCATGGCGCATGATTCGCGAGGCATAAAAAAACGCCAGTTTGCGGCTGGCGTTAAGTGAAATTGTCCTATTCGGAGGACACTAGAATGATAGCACAAAACAGCATTGCCGATGCAGTAGCGGCAGCAAAACGCGAGACCAAATCAGCGCCGTCGCTGGTCAGGGTTCGCTGATGAGCGCAAGGGCCGATAGTAAAGGGATGCTCCCCAACGGGCGCAAGAAGTCAGGACCGCAGTTTGTCAGGATGCTGCACGCTGTTCTGGATCACCCGGACTACAAGGCACTGAGGAAGCCCACAAGGGCGTTTCTCTGTGATCTAGCCCGCCAGTACAACGGCTTCAACAACGGCAACCTGAGCGCCGCCGAGGGCGTCATGGGCGATCACGGCTGGACTAAGTGGGAGCTGATGCGAGCAAGGAAGGAAGCGGAAGCATACGGCTGGATTGAAGTCACACGATACCCCAGGGCGAAGCGCGACCCGATTCTGTACCGGCTGACCTGGATGCCGACAGACAAGTGGGACGGAGCGCCAAGGCTGGACCCTGGCGCACACAGTCAGAAAGTCAGGAGCCTAAGAGCATGATTTCGATTTTCCATGGTGCGGAGAAACACCTTAAAACCCTTCTGAGGTGCGGAGAAACACCACAGAGCAACGATTTCAGCCACAAATCAGCGTCTGAGGTGCGGAGAAACTACTTAAAAGGCTGTTTTTTCGGTTTCTGTGGTGCGGAGAAACACCCCTCTATAGATATCTACCATCCCTCGAAGGCTCTAGGGGGTTACAGGCTATGAGCACTAAGCGCATGGATAACTGGCAAAGGCTCACTGATCGGCATGAATTCGACTATGCCCAGGTGCCGGATTCTGACCTGTTGAGCATGAAAGTCATCGCTAGAAATGAATCGGCCATTTTCCTTTATGACGGTTCGGGCGTGTTCATTCAGGCACTGAGAACAACCGGACTCGGTGCAATCAATGTCGAGCTGTGGCGGCGAGGCTTGACGCCTGCCCAGCAAACCAGTTTAAACAGGAGGGCCGCGCAATGACCGACTTCATATCACACGAAAGCGCCATGCACCTGTTGGCGAATGGATATACCCAGGGACAACTGGCAGAGATCACCGGACTTAACCAGGGCACTGTCTCGCGCCGTATCCGCAGCGGCAAGCCCCTTTACTACAAGACCAAATCGACAAGGCAGATCGCTGCCGAGGTTGGGGTATCGCAATCCACTGTAAGCCGAATTCTTAGCCGGAAAGATCATCGTGTCTTCGACCTCGTATGCAACGATGCAAAACGGAAGGGTGCCATTCTGACTCAAACGCATACAACCAAGAGGAGCAACCGCAATGGATCTATCGGAAGCTGAACAACACTTGAAGCTGTGGGGCAGTAGGTACTACCGCAACCGATCCAACGGACTTGGGTACTCGCGCTCCCCATTGGCGCGGCTAATCTCCGGCACTGGCAGCGATGACCCGCTGGCCCTGGATACTGTAGACAATGCTGTGTCTGCCCTGGCCAAAGAGGAACCGCTGATACACTCGGTGATCGTTGAGAAATACGGGCGCGGGCTGGCATTCACGGTTATCGGAGAGAGGCACCCCGATGAAGTCACCGGCAAGCCTCGCACCCGCGATACTGTCGCAAGACTGGCAGACGGGGGTCTCGGTTTCGTTGCTTGCTGGATGACAATTAACCGCTAATTAATTGACAATTGCGGCGCACTACTGTATATTTAAACAGTAGAATGGAGCAACCCAAAACACAAGCCTCGACGTTAACGCGCCGGGGCTTTTTTTATGGAAAAAAATCATGCAGACACAGAGAAAAGCAGGCCGTCCGAAAGGCTCAACTGAAGCCGCCGTACAACTCCGCAGGGCCTTAGATTCATCCGTGGACGCATTGCTGACCCGAGCCATTGCAGGCGAGCCAGCGGCCACACAGTCCGTTATTGAGTTAGTGCTGAGTAGGCCCGAGCTACTGGCCGACCGATTAGAGGCCCGCCGGAACCGCTAACAGGAGCAGCCGAAATGATTGATTTTCAAGCATTGGCGAAACCGGCACCAGAGCAGGCCCAGGAGTTCATTGCCGACGAAGCCAAGCATGATGCCCGCGCCCTGGCCGATGGATTACGCGAGGTGCTGCGCCTTATGGCCGAGGCCGAATTTAAGAAACTGAGAGGTTACAGCGATGAGGTATGAAATCGACCACAAGCCCGCCACCGAGAACGATGTTGGCTTGATTGCCCAGGCACGCGGCGAACTACTCTCCACCATGATCAGGCAGTTAGCTTTGTATTCCGAAGTTGCGGAGTCGGGCGACCTGGACAAGCTGGCCGAGGTGGTTATCCGTGACGCTGCCAGCCTGCAAACCCTCCTGGAAAGTATGGGAGAAAACCAAATCACGCGCTGCCACTAATGGCAATGTTTGATACAATTGCACCATGCCCGACCGTGACGGTCGGCACCCCGCAGATCATTGTGCGTGACGCATTTCGAGAAGCGGCAAATGGTGAACTACTGAACCTTTGTCTCTTTTCGGAGTAGAGAACATGCACACATTTCAAAGTACCCCGTTACAAATCAAGTTTGCCCAGGCCGATACTGCCGAGGGCGAGTTTACCGGCATAGCATCCGCATTCCGTGACCGACCAGACCGGCATGGCGACATTGTTGTGCCTGGAGCCTACAAGCGCAGTTTAAGTCTGCACAGTCTCGAAGGCACCCGCCCTGCAATGCTGTGGTCACACGATCAGAGCCGCCCTGTAGGGGCTTGGGTAGACCTGAAGGAAACCAGCGCAGGACTGGAAGCAATGGGACGCCTGACAATGGACGTTCCTGAAGCTAAATCAGCCCGCGCATTAATGCAGGCTGGCGCACTGGGTCTTTCCATTGGCTACCGAGTTGCCCCAGGTGGTGCCGAGGTGCGATCCGATGGGGTCCGTATGCTGAAAGACCTGGACCTGTTCGAGATCAGTTTGGTCGCGATCCCTGCCGACACTGGCGCAACGATCCGAGCCGTTAAAGGCTACGATCTGGAAAACCCCCGAGAGTTCGAAACCGCAGTGCGTGAGGCACTGAACCTATCCAGTCGAGAGGCAAAACGCCTAACGGCTGGTGGCTGGCGTGCAATGGTCCGTGATGGATCAGACGACAACAGCAAAGAGCTGGCAGCAATCGCCGCCAGACTTCAGAGCATCACTAAATCACTTGCGAGGTAGTACCCCATGACTATGGAAATCATCACGAAAGCGTTAGAAGATCACGCCAAAGCTGTCGGCAACATTGCAGACTTTGCCGATGAGCTTGGCATGCGCGTTAAAGACCTGGAGCAAGCCACCGCTGGCGGGTTCAACGGCAGTTTTACCGGCAAGCGCGATGCAAGCCAGTTTGCGGCTGAGGTATTCGATAGCGAAGGCTTCAAAGACCTTGTGGCAGGCAATGCCGGAAACTGCAAGCTGACCCTTGAGCATTCACTGCTGGAAACCAAAAACACCATTACCGGCGACGCGGGCTCACCCGCCGAACCGTCTAATGTGATTGTCCAACCGCAGCGTATGTCCGGCATTGTTGGCGGCGCATTCCGCACTATCAATCTGCTGGACCTGATGCCGCGCTTGCCCAGCACCAGCAACATGATAGAGATCACGCGGGAGGCGGCTTTCGCCAATAACGCTGCTGCCCAGGCTGCCGAGGGTGACACTAAGGCGCAATCGGATCTGACGTTTGAGCTGATCGAGTCGCGCATGGTGACCTATGCCCATTGGCTGAAAGTCTCCAAGCAGAGCATTGACGATGCGCCCGCCCTGGCCCGGTTCATTGAATCGCGGTTGCGGTATGGCGTTATGCTCAAGGTGCAGGCAGACGTTATCAACGGGACTGGCGCAAGCGGTAGCCTGGATGGCCTGATTAACAACGCCACCGCCTACAGTCTGGCCGATACCGGCGATACCCTGGTAGATACCCTGAGCCGTGCTGCGGAGCAACTGGACCGTGCCGACTGGATGCCTACCGGCTTTGTGCTGCACCCTGCTGACTGGCGCGCCATTACTCGCGTGAAGGATGCGGAGTCGCGCTACCTCATGGCAGGCCCGGCAGGTACACCGATTCCCGCAGTGTGGGGTATCCCGGTTGCTGTGAGTAACTCAATGGCACAGGGGCAGTTCCTGGTTGCTGACTTCGATCAAGCCGCGATCCTTTGGGACCGTATGCAGGCTACTGTCCAGTTCTATGAACAGGATGAAGATAATGTTCAGCGCAATCTTTGGACGGTTTTGGGCGAGGGCCGCTATGGTCTGTCTGTGATCCGTCCGGCTGCCATTGTTCACGGCTCATTCTGAGTTGTCCCGGTGCTGCTGGTCATCCTCGCCAGTAGCACCACTCGGCACCGTGTCTCGGAAAGCTCACCAACCCGAGGCGCGGTGCCACCCTACCAGGGGGCCGGATCAAGTGGCCCGCAACGGATACACATGACCGCGTGTTTGCTTACAGTCCCACGTCCGCAGTATTCGGTTTCGACCGGAGACACCCCAGGGGGGCCGATGCGAAGTGCTGGCCGACCGAATACAATATCGGCGTGGTACATGCCTTATAACTTAATTGAGTATTTCCTTTGAAAAAATCCACAGCACCAAAGCACTTGAGTACCGAGGCCCGGAGCTGGTGGGATCGCCTGCTGGCTGAGTACGGCATTGCTGACGATGCTGGCCTGCTGCTGATGCAGACCGCCCTGGAGTCATTCGACAGGATGCGCGACTGTCAGGCAGCCGTGACGCGTGACGGCGCAATGATTAAAGACCGCTTCGACCAGTTGAAGCCGCACCCGCTGCTGGCCACTGAGCGCGATGCAAGGGCACAGATGCTGTCTGCACTCAAAGCCCTGAACCTAGACCTTGAACCTTTACGGGATGGCGTAGGCCGCCCCCCAGGAGCTTAAATGGCCACTACCAGAAAGAGAGTATCCCGACTGCGCGGTACTGGGCTGGATGAAAAGACGAAGGCGTTGTTCGGTGTTGGCTGCGGCTGGAATCAATACGGCAACGAGGAAGTGCAAAGGCTGTGGAATCTGTACGGAGCGGAATACCGCCGCCACAATCCAGACTCATTCGCTGAGATGCAGCTTGGCCCGCCTGCTGGCGAGCAGTAGCTATTTCTTGTCCCGGATCAGCCGAGCGGCGGGGGCTTCTTCATTCTGAAGGTTTGGTTTTCCCTGCGCTGCCGGGATCAGTTACGGGCTTTTCTTTCCACGATTTGAGCAGGGCATTGATCGCAGTCACCAGACCTGACTGGACGCTGTGC
>NZ_JAUTDR010000013.1:0-46097 GCF_030649675.1 Haliea sp. E1-2-M8
CTCTCAGCACAGATCAATGCAGCGAATCACCGCTTGTTGCGGTTGATAGCGGAGTTCGATCGCTGTGGTGGCTGGCGCGAGCAGGGAACGATGCGCTCCTGTGCCCACTGGCTGGTGGCCCATTGCGGTATCACGCTGGGGGCTGCGCGGGAGAAAGTCCGGGTGGCGCGGCAGTTGGAAGTGCTGCCGGAAGTCAATGACGCCTTCTCGGAGGGCGGCATCTCCTATTCCAAGGTGCGCGCCATCACCCGTGCGGCCTGCGATCAGGTAGCTACGCCGGAGAACGAGGGCTTTATGGTGCACCTGGCGCAGCAGAACAGCGCGGGACACCTGGATAAGCTGGTGAGCAGGTACGAACCAGTCGCAGAGCCAGGGCTTGCGGGATTGCTGGAGTCGGGGCCGGAGGAGCTTGCAGCTGCCAGTGTTTCGGGCGAGGCAGCTGAGAATGGCGCCGCGCCTCCCGAGCTGGACGCCGAAGCAATGCGCGAACTGGCCCGTGAACTGTACTGGTTTCAGGATGAAGACGGCATGTGGATTATTCATGCCAAGCTGCCGCCGGAGCAAGGGCTGCTGGTCATGAAAGCCCTGCAGGCAGTGGCTCGGCCGCTGGAAGAAGAACGCAAGGAGGAGTGGCAGGCAAAGCAGAAGGCGCGCATGCAAGCGGTGGCGCGCAATATCCTGCAGCGCAGGGGCTCAAGCACAGATGCGATTTCGGAAGGCGGGGCGGGGCAGGCAGAGCCAGATGTTGGCGCAGAAGGCGGTGCAAGCCGGGAACTGCACACAGAGGCCCCCTCCGGTGGTGCAAGCGTGAGAGAGACCTCAGAAAACAGTGCCGGGGAAGCCCTGCCGGACCATCTTGCTTACGCCCGGGCGGAGGAGAAAATCTCCGCGGAGATTTTTTCGCAGCACATGAACCAGGTGCGAGCCGATGCGCTGGTGGCGATGGTGGAACACTTTCTGGCGTCGGGGCCGGATTATCGAGGCCTGCAGGGGTTGAAGGGTGCAGAGCGGTGCCAGGTTGTGATGCACGTAGACATGAATACCCTGCGCGAGCAGCGCTCGGGAGTGTGTTGCACTCATGGGCGGGCGCACTTCGAGGATAAACCGTGGCTGTCGCCCTCCACCGCACGGCGGCTGAGTTGCGATGCGTCGTTGGTCACGGTACTGGAGGATGACGCCGGCAAGGTGCTGAACGTGGGCAGAAAGTCGCGCATTGTGCCAGGGCGAATTCGCCGTGCGCTGCGCGAGCGGGACGGCGTCTGCCAGTACCCAGGCTGCCAGGAATCAGAGTATGTGGACGCTCATCATATCCAGCACTGGGCCGAGGGTGGCGAAACACGGCTGGATAATCTTTTGACGCTGTGCCGATTCCACCACCGGCAGTTACACCGCGGGTGCTTCGACGTTCGTCTCAATGGCACCTCCGCGGAGATCCTGGCGCCAGAAGATTTTTAGGGGCAGAGGATTCCATGGGGAAAGAGGGTCCCTTGAAAGCTCTAAGGTTTTTCTGGGGCCGGGGCCGGAATCGATGGTCCGGCGTTCCGGCCGGTACGATCGCAATGATTTGGGTTACTTGAGCTGGATCAAGCTGGCCATGCGGCCGGTGGTGCCGTCGCGGCGGTAGGAGTAGAAGCGCCGGGGGTCGCTCAGGGTGCAGAGCCCGCCGCCGTGGACGGCACCGACACCGGCTTCGCGCAACCGCATTCGGGCCAGGGCGTAGAGATCGAGAAGATAGTGGTCCGGGCGAGGGGCGGGGGTGAAGGCAGCCAGGATTTCGGCCTCCGCGACAGCGGCATAGCCCGATGCGGCGTCGCCCCCGGTAGTGGGTACCGCGGCATGGGCTGCCCCGGCATCGGCCGCCGCAGCGTGGGCTGCCGCAGCGACCGCTGCGGCAACAAATACATCGCGGACTTCGGGGCCGACTTCAAACGCCGTCGGGCCGATGGCGGGGCCCAGCCAGGCCAGCAACTCGCCGGGGTCGACCGGCAGGGCCGCCACCGTGGCCTCAAGCACTCCGCCACGGAGTCCGCGCCAGCCCGCATGGGCGGCCGCAACTACGGTGGCCGAACGATCACAGAGCAGTACTGGCAGGCAATCCGCGGTAAGCACCGCGCAGGCAATACCGGGCTCGTCGGTCCAGCAGGCATCGGCCTCGGGCACTGCACCGCTGGAGGATGCCCGCACTACCGCAGTGCCGTGTACCTGCCGCAGCCACTGCACGACGCTTCCCGCCGGCAACGAGCCCTGCAGGACGGCGCGATTGGCCTGCACCGCCCGCGGGTCATCGCCGACATGGTCGCCCAGGTTCAATCCCTGCCAGGGCCCGCTGCTCACACCGCCCTCCCGGGTGCTGACCAGGGCGTTGACTGCGGGCGGCGCCGGCCAGTCAGGCCTTATCAGGACGGGCGCTGACACTGTCTTCTTCCGCCAGCACATGCAGTAGTTCCACCATGTCCGGCGGCAGCGGACAGTCAAACTGCATCGCCTCCCCCGTGACCGGGTGAATCAGGCCCAGGGCCTCCGCATGCAGAGCCTGGCGCGGAAACTCGCGCAGGGCCTCGATCAGGCGCTCGGAGGCGCCCTTGGGGATCCGCGGGCGGCCGCCATAGCTGGGGTCGCCAATCAGGGGATAGTGGCGGTGCGCCATGTGCACCCGGATCTGGTGGGTGCGACCAGTTTCCAGGTTCACGGCGATGCGGGTGTGGTGGGCAAAACGCCTGGTCACCTTGTAGTGGGTGACGGCGGGCTTGCCGCCGGCTGCGACCACGGCCATTTTCTTGCGCTGGCGGGGGTGGCGGCCAATGGGTTCATCGATAGTGCCACCGCCGGTCATGGCGCCAATACAGACCGCGCAGTACTGGCGCTTGACGGTACGGGCCTGCAGTTGTGCTACCAGGTGGTGGTGGGCGCTCAGGGTCTTCGCCGCCACCATGACCCCGGAAGTTTCCATATCCAGCCGGTGCACAATGCCCCCCCGGGGCAGCTGCGCCATACTGGCGGCGTGGCCGATCAGGGCATTGACCAGGGTGCCGTCGGCGTGGCCCGCAGCGGGGTGCACCACCAGGCCCGCGGGCTTGTTGAGGACCAGGATGGCCTCGTCCTCATAGAGGATATCCAGCGCCACCGCTTCCGCCTGCCAGCTGACCTCGTCCTCCAGCAGCGCATCCACGGTCAGCTCGCTGCCGCTGTGCACCTTGTCCCGGGGCCGGCACTGCGCGCCATCCGCCAGCAGCTCGCCGCGCTTGATCCAGGTCTGCAGGCGTGAGCGGGAATAGTCCGGGAACAGACGCGCCGCGGCCTGGTCCAATCGTTCACCATCGAGCTCGGGGCCTACTTCGGCCCGGGCGCGGATTCTGTCTGCCATGGGAATTCCTGTTTAAGCCCCGGGAGTGATGTGGTTAAATAGCGAGCTTATGTCAATTCCCAAGTCTATCACGCCAGCGGTTGCCACCTTGTTGAATTCAGTAAAGATCACCATTGCCCTGCTGCTCGTCGCCCTGCTCTTCGGTTGCGCCGGCAACGACGAACTGGACGAGCTGGCCGCGGACAGCGGTGAGCAGCAGATGTACGATAACGCCCAGCGTTATCTGCGCAGCCGCAATTTCGACCTCGCGGTGCGCAGCCTGCAGCTGCTGGAGTCGCGCTACCCCTTCGGCAAGTATGCCGAACAGGCCCAGCTGGAGCTGATCTACGCCCACCACGGGGCCTACGAGCATGAGGCGGCGGTGGAAGCCGCGGACCGCTTCATCCGCCTGCACCCGCAACACCCCAGCGTCGACTACGCCTATTACATGAAGGGCCTGTCCGCCTACAACGCCCAGTCAGACATTTTTGCCCGCTTCCTGCCCACCGATGAAAGCAGCCGGGATACCAGCCACGCCCGCGAGGCCTTCGCCGAGTTTGCCCAGCTCGTCGCCCGGTTCCCGGACAGCCCTTACGCGGCGGACGCCAAGGCCCGCATGGTGCACCTGCGCAACCTGCTGGCGCGCCACGAAATCCTGGTCGCCAACTACTATTTCCGTCGCGGCGCCTACCTGGCCGCCGCCAACCGCGGTCGCTACGTGGTGGAAAATTTCCAGCGCACCCCGGCCGTGGCCGATGGGCTGGCAGTGATGGCCCAGGGCTATATCCTGCTGGGCATGAACGACCTCGCCGAGGACGCCATTGCGATCCTGAAGCTGAACTACCCGGACTATCCGGCTCTGGGCCGGGACGGCAAGTTCATCAGCGACTACTCTTTGGACGGCCCCCAGCGCTCCCTCGTCAACCGCACCACCTTCGGCCTGTTCGACCCGCCGCAAGTGCCCCAGTTCGACAGCCGCGCCCAGTATAAATAGAGCGGTTCAGTCCCCCGGCGTCCAGGCGGAGGTAATCGGGTAGCGGCGATCACGGCCAAAGCCGCGGCGGCTGATCCGCACCCCGATCGGCGCCTGTCGGCGCTTGTACTCATTCAAGTCCACCAGGCGCAGTACACGGTGCACCTGCTCTGCATCCAGGCCCGTGGCAATGATGGCTGAGGCGCTGAAATCCTGCTCCACGTAAAGCTCCAGGATCCGGTCCAGCACCGGGTAGGGCGGCAGGCTGTCCTCGTCCTTCTGGTCCGGCGCCAGTTCCGCGGACGGGGGACGGTCGATCACCCGCTGCGGAATGCAGGGGCGCAAGCTGTTGCGATAGCGGGCCAGTTCGAACACCAGGGTCTTGGGCACATCCTTGAGCACATCGAAGCCGCCGGCCATGTCGCCGTAGAGGGTGGAATAGCCCACCGCCAGTTCGCTCTTGTTGCCGGTGGTCAGGACCAGCAGACCCTTCTTGTTGGAGATGGACATCAGCAGCACCCCGCGGCAGCGGGCCTGAAGATTCTGCTCCGTGGTATCCACGCGGGTGCCGGCAAACTCCTCCTGCAGGGCCGCCATGAACGCCTCATACATGGGCTCAATGGAAATTACCTTGTGCTTGACGCCCAGCAGGGCCGACTGCTCAGCCGCATCCTCCACACTCATCTGCGCGGTATAGCGAAAAGGCATCATCACCGCCTCGACCCGCTCCGGCCCCAGCGCTTCCACCGCCGCCGCCAGGGTCAGGGCGGAATCAATCCCGCCTGAAAGGCCAAGCACCACGCCGCGGAAGCGGTTCTTGTTGACGTAGTCCCGCAGCCCCAGCACCAGCGCCTGCCACACTGCCTCCAGCTCAGCCAGCGGCGCGGCGACATCGAGGCCGCTGAAGCGGATGCCGGACCCGGTCTGTTCGGCCTGCAGCCAGTATTCGCCCTCGACAAAGTTGGGCGCCGCGGCCACCAGTTCGCCCCGGGCGTCAACAGCAAAAGATCCGCCGTCAAAGACCAGCTCGTCCTGCCCGCCGACCTGGTTCACATATACGACAGGGCAGTTGTTGCTGCGGGCGCGATCCGCCACCAGGTCCCAGCGTTCGACGCGCTTGCCGCGATGGTAGGGCGAGGAATTGAGGTTGATGATCAGTTCCGCGCCGGCCTGGACGGCATCGCGCACGGGGCCGGTCTCCCAGATATCCTCGCAGATCGTGAGACCCACCCGGACGCCGGCTATTTCCACCACGCAGGGTCTGTCCCCGGGCTGGAAGTAGCGCTTCTCGTCGAACACCAGGTAGTTGGGCAGGCACTGCTTGTGATACTCCGCCACAATCTCGCCCCGGTGCAGCACTGCCGCGGTGTTGTACAGGGCGATACCCTCGCGCCGGGGGTAGCCCAGCACGACCCAGGCGTCACCGGTCATGGCGGCGCAAATGCTGCGCAGGGCCTGGCTCACCCGCAGCTCGACGCTGGGCCGCAGCAGCAGATCCTCCGGCGGATAGCCGCTCAGGGTCAATTCCGGGAATACCAGCACCGGCGCCGCGGCCTGCTCCTGGGCACGCTCTATGGCAGCGATGACCCGGGCAGTGTTGCCCTCAAAGTCACCCACCCGGGTGTTCATCTGCGCCATGAGTATATTGAGGCTGGTCATGCGACTTCCGCTTTCGCTGTCAGAAACGTGCTATTTTCCGGCAAAGGCCGCGCCGCTGCCAGACCCGGTTCACATTTAGTCGGGATCAATCGTCCGTTCACCGGAGAATCAGGCCTGCTACACTGGGCGCTCCACCGCAACCAGGCAACGCCAGCGCGTGACTCGACCCGCGATCCTCACCAGGCCCGCCCCCCAGGGCGCCAGCCAGCAGAACCTGCTGCTGTTTCGCATCTATGTCGGCTACCGCTCGCTGCTGTCGATAGTGCTGCTGATCATGCTGGTCAGCCCCAACACCCGGCAGCTGGTCGGGGTGCTCAACCCCTCCCTGTATGTCGCCGTGGCGCTGGCCTACCTGGCTACCAGCGCACTGTTGCTGGGCTCGCTGGCGGGCGAGTGGCGCTACAACCAGCGCATGCTGTTCGTGGTCTTTTTCATCGACATTGTTGCCATCGTGTTGATGACCGACGCCAGCGGCGGCATGGAGAGCGGCTTGCCGGTACTGCTGGTCATCACCGTGGCCGCCGCGGCGGTGATGATCCCCAACCGCACCCTGGCCACCCTGATCGCCGCCCTCAGCGTGCTGGCGATCCTCGCCGACACGGTCTGGCTGGTTTTGCGCGGCACGCTGGATATCAATGCGCTGTTTCCGGTGGGCCTGCTGGGGCTGCTGGTTTTCGGCGTCTCCCTGATGGTCCAGTTCATCGCCAGCCGGCTCGGCAAGGCCGAGGAACTGGCGCGTTCCCGGGCCAGTGACCTTTACAATCTGCAGCGGCTCAACGAGCAGATCGTGCAGCACATGCAGACCGGCATCCTGCTGGTGAGCGAAAACAGCACCGTGCGGGTCATGAACAAGGCCGCGAGCGTACTGCTGTCGCCAGAGCGACCGATCACCATGGAACAGGGCCGCCGGCTGTTGGATTACAGCGAAGACCTGGCGCACCAGTTCAAACACTGGCGGGACAGCGGCCAGCACCGCGCCCAGCCATTCCGGGTGATGGAGTCGGCGCCGCCGGTGATCGCACACTTCCGCGAACTGCGGCCGGGCACCGAACGGGAGACTCTGGTGTTCATCGAGGACTACACCCCGGTTACCCAGTACGCCCAGTCCCTCAAGCTGAACTCCCTGGGGCGCCTGACAGCGAGCATCGCCCACGAGATCCGCAATCCGCTGGGTGCGATCAGCCACGCGGCGCAGCTGCTACTGGAATCTCCCGGGCTGGCGGAGTCCGACCGCCGGCTGGCGGATATCATCCAGCACCACAGTCAGCGGGTGAACCAGACCGTGGAAAGCGTGATGCAGATCTCCCGCCGCGAGCCCCCCAGGCCCGAGTACATCCCGCTGTGCCAGTGGCTGCCGGATTTTGTCGGCAACTATCTGGATGGCCTGCGAGATGTCGCCGAGATCACCGTGGACTGCAGCTACCTCGACCTGCTGGTGGAGTTCGACCAGGAGAACCTGCAACGGATCCTCGGCAACCTGCTGGACAACGCCCTGCGGCACAGTAAGATGGCCACTGGCCGCGAGCAGGCGCGGATCGAAGTGGCACTGGACTTCGGCAAAAACCAGTGCCTGATCGACATCGTCGACCACGGCACCGGCGTGCCGCTGCAGGAGCGCTCCAAGCTGTTCGAACCGTTCTACACCACGGTGCAGGAAGGCAGCGGCATGGGCCTGTTCCTGTGCAAGGAGCTGTGTGAAATCAACAACGCCGACCTTTACTATCGAACGACTGAACAGGGTGAGAGCTGCTTTCGGGTGGCACTAAATCAGAGGGAACTGTAGCCGCCGTGAGCTCCCAGACCGTACTTATCGTCGACGACGAGCCCGATATCCGGGAACTGTTGGGTATCACCCTGAGCCGCATGGGGTTGACCTCCTCGAGCGCCGCCACCCTGGGCGAGGCGCGCGACAAGGTGGCGCAGCTGCAACCCGACCTGTGCCTGACCGACATGCGCCTGCCCGACGGCAACGGCATCAGCCTGGTCGAATATATCCAGCGGGACTTTCCGGATATCCCGGTGGCAATGATCACCGCTCATGGCAGTGTCGAGACCGCCATAGCGGCACTCAAGGCCGGCGCCTTCGACTTCATCAGCAAGCCGATAGAACTGGAGCGCCTGCGCAATCTGGTGAGCTCCGCCCTGCGGCTCAATGACGCGCCGGCACCTCTGGCAGAGGACGACGACGGGAACAACCGTCTGCTCGGCAATGCACCGCAGATCGTCGCCCTGCGGAGCAAGATCAACAAGCTCGCCCGCAGCCAGGCGCCGGTGCATATCCACGGTGAATCCGGCGTCGGCAAGGAAGTCGTGGCACGGCTGATCCACAGCAATGGTCCGCGAGCGGAGAAGCCGTTTATCGCCGTCAACTGCGGTGCCATTCCCCACGAGCTGATGGAAAGCGAATTCTTCGGCCATCTCAAGGGCAGCTTCACCGGTGCCAATCGCGACAAGCTGGGACTGTTCCAGGCGGCCGAGGGCGGCACCCTGTTCCTCGATGAGATCGCCGACCTGCCGCTGCCCATGCAGGTCAAGCTGCTGCGGGCAATACAGGAAAAGGCTGTGCGCCCGGTGGGTGGCAGCGAGGAACAGGCGGTCGATGTCCGTCTGCTGAGCGCGACCCACAAGAATCTGGCGGCGGAGGTTGCGGCGGGTTACTTCCGCAATGACCTGTTTTACCGCATCAACGTCATTGACCTGCAGGTGCCGAGCCTGCGGGAGCGGCTGGAGGACCTTCCGGTACTCGCGCCGGCACTGCTGGCGCGCATCTGTGCCAGCACGGACACACCGCTGCCCACCATTGCTCCCGACGCCATGGCTGCCCTGCAGCAATACTGGTTTCCCGGCAATGTGCGTGAGCTGGAGAATATCCTGGAGCGGGCGGTTGCCCTGGCCGAGGGTGCGGCGATCGACGAGGACGACCTGCAGTTCGCACCACAACCCGTGCCCACGCATCCGGCCCGCAGCGACGGGCTGGATGTCGAGGCCGCCTTCGGCAACCTGGAAAGCTACCTGGAAGACATCGAGCGGCAGATTCTCAGCGCGGCCCTGGAACAGTGCCGTTGGAACAAGACCGCCACCGCCAAGCTGCTGGGAGTCAGTTTCCGCAGTCTGCGCTACCGGCTGCAGAAGCTGCAGCTGGACGACTGAGCCGGGCACGCCTACCAGCATTCCCGCAAACCACCCGGGCCGCTCGCGGTCCGCACGCCGTCGGAGTCGATACCCAGGGTGCCACAGCGCTCGTCCCGGGCCTGTTGCCCGACCGGGCGCGCCAGCGCCCTGAAGCGGTAATCCCCCTCGTCTCGTAGGGAAATCTCATACAGAGCGCCCGCGGTGACCTCCTGACCCTGAGCACCAATGCCAACAGCAGCGGGCAGGGAATACCCCAGCGCCGTCAGGTCGTCGGCGTACTGGCGGTGATTGACGAAGAAGTGCTCCTGCCGCGCTGCCAGCTGCAACAGTTCGGCCGTGGCAACCACCCGCCGCGCCTTGCGCGCCTGCTCGCTGTAGGCCGGCATGACCAGCAGCAACAGCAAACCGAGCAGCAGCATGACCACCAGCAGTTCCAGCAAGGTGATCCCGTGCGAAAACTTGCCGTGGCTACCTGCAGAGGCCGCGTTCACAGGCGGTCGATCCCGGGCTGGCGCCAGTAGATCTGCAGCAGCCGCGGAGCCAGCGAGCGCTGCAGCGGGCCGGGCAGCAGCGTGCCATCCGGGCCGGCAGCGATATCCGGGCCGCCCGAGGGCAGCAGGAGATAATCGCCAATGCGCAGCATCTCCGCCGGGACGCCGTCGCCCAGAGTGCGGTCGCGGCGATCACCCGAGAGCGCGCTGCCATCCGCCAGTGCCATCGCATACAGCCTGCCCTGCCCCGGTGTCCGCGCACAGGGTTCGGCGGACGGGGTAAAACTGCTCATGAACACCCGTCCTGCATCCACCAGCGGCTTGGCCAACCCCTTCTCACCGGGAGCCCTCAGGGCAATCTTCCAGCCATGGGTCAGGGCGTCGGCGCAGCTCCCCCCGGTGCCGCTGCCGCAATCGGTCTGGTCCGCGAGATCCGCCAGCCGCAAAGGCTCGCGCTCCCGCAGCGCAGCATCCCCGCTGCTGCTGAGATAGTCCCTTAGATAAAAGTGAAAGTTCTCGACCCCGGTTGCGGCGGGGTCCGCGCGGTTGCCGCTGGAAATGAGGACGCCATCCACTGCCTGCCCCTGCCCGCTGCGGGTTTGCACCAGCTCGGCGGCGTGAAAGAAACCGCGGTCATCGGCACCGGCGCCACCCAACTCCGCGAACAGGGTGATCGACCAGTTGTCAGCCCGGTGGTTGGGATTATCGCCGTGCCCGGGCGGCAGATCAACGCGCCAGATCCTGCCGCCGGTATCGCCCACGTAAAGGCGATGAATATAGCCCGCGGCATCGGTGAGTGCCGCAACCTCGGCGGCTATGCTGTCGTCGAGTTCGGCATGGGCATCGTGCCTGTTGCTGCGAACGGCGGTAGTGCCGCGCAGTGCCTTCCAGACCAGTTCACCGCTGCGAGCATCGACGATATACACGGCGTTACCCCGCGCCTGCCCGCTCTCCGCATCCCTATTCGAGCGGTAACCACCGCCAAAAACCAGCACATCGCGACTAAGACCCCCGAACTTCACCCGGCCCACCACCGGGGTGGAAAAGCTGAGCCCCAGTTCATCGAAGTCCCCGCCCCCGGTCCGGGTGATAACCCACTGCAGGCGCGGCGGCTGGGCAGGGTCGCTGATATCCAGGGCATAGTAGCTGGACCCGCCCCGGCGCAGGCCAAAGTAGACCAGCACCTCGTCGCCCTCCTCCGCGCGCAGATTGCCGTCCCCGTTGCGATCCCGCACCAGTGCCACCGGGCTGCCGTCGACGCCGTGGCGGAGTTGACTCGCCGGCAATGCACCGGCATGGCGCTGGCCCAGGTTCGCCAGCAGCTCGCGAGGAATGAACCCGTACAGCTCGCGGCCGCTCTCCCGGCCCTCGCTATCGGTATTTTCCAGCACGCGCAGGAATCCGTCGCCGCTGCCAAACAGCACCCTGACATTGGGGTTGGCGGCGCTGTACCCGGCGCCAACCGCGCCGTAGTTGATTCCCAGCGGCCGCGAGTGCAGCACTTCTCCCAGCAGCCAGTCCCGGGATCGGGGCGGTGCAGCGCTCTCCTCCCAGCCCTCCTCCCAACCCTCCTCCCAACCCCGGGCCCAGCGCAGCAACGCCAGAGCCTGGGCCGGATCCTCCGTGCCCAGCCAGGGGGCCAGCTCGTGGGCCGTGGCCAGGTCCGCATTGAGCGGCAAAAGGGCAGCCCCCTCCGCAGCCTCAGTGAACAGCTGGCGTTGGCCGCTGCCGTTAACGTCCCCCACGGTGGCGGTAGCTGGATCCAGACCGGGGATTCGCTGGCCCGCGCCGCCGCGGGCGACAGCGGCGCCATCCGCAGCGGAGTCAGCCTCCGCGCCAGGCAGCGCTGGCGGCAAGGTGTCGGCATCAGTCCAGAACGTCAGCGCCCGGGCGTTGATCTGGCCACGCAACGGCCCCTCCTGCTCAAGCCCGTTACCGCCCCGGCTGTCGACGACCGACGCCAGCGCCGCGGGGCTGCCCTCCAGCCCGGCCGACACCTCCGGCGCACCGCTCGCCACCAGCCTGAGCTTTTTCAGGTTGCCCCGCCAGCCTAGGCGCGGCCGCGCCTCGAACAGACCCAGGTACAGATCCCGCGGCATACCGTCCGGCTCACTGCCCACCCGGGGGCCCAGTGCGGTCACCAGGCTCCCGCTGCGGCTGACCAGGCCCAGCGCAACCTCTTCCAGGCTGCGCTGCAGCGCCACCGGGTCCGCCACCGGTAACGCGGCGCCCCCGGGCAAGGGCGTGGAACTCAGCTGCAGCACCTGAAAATCTGCGCAACTGCTCTCCTCCTGCGGTGGCGATTCCTGCCGCAGGAGAAAATACAGTGCCTCGCCAGCGGCGGGCTCCTCACCCTCTGCCGGCTCCAGCTGCGCTGTGATCGCGCTGGCGAGCGTGCCCTGTTGGTCCCCAAGCCGACGATACTCCGGCCCGACGGCGGTATCCCCGGGCGTGGTCAATGCCAGCTGGATATCCTCCAGTTGGGGCGACGCCAGCACCGCATCCAGTGCCGCAGCAAGCGCCGTACCCGCGGCGCCCGGCTCTACCTCCAGCACCAACAACAGATGGACCCGGGTGGGGTCCGGGATATGGATTCCGACATCATCCGCCCGGCTGGACATTGCAAGCAGCAGCGCCAGCAGCAAGACGAGACAGCACTGACCAGGGCCGCGGAGCGCAACGCTGATGTTTACCTGCTTGGGCATAATAACCTCCTCGGGCATCAGGATGACTGCGCCGGCACCAGCAGGGCAACGCCCTGCACTACCTGGGCGCTGCCGAGCCCGACTTCAGTCCCGTCAATGGAAACCTGTACTTCAAAGCTCGCCGCCTGCCAGCCGCTGGCGCCTGAGGCCCGCGCCTGGGGCAGGCGGAAATCCGGCACCGGCGCCAGCGGGGGGCCGCGCCGCGTGATCCGGTAATCCAGCGTGCTACCCCCGGGCGGCGCGTGGCCCGACGGCGCGGCGGGCAGCACTGGTCGAGTGCAGGTAGCACCCTCACCGCAAAGACTGTCACCGACTGCAAGATCGAGCGGGAAATGCGCGGGATTGAGCGCCAGGGCCCGGGCGATCCCCAGGGCCTGCTGCAGCGCCTGCTCCCGAAACTGGTCGTTACCGGCCAAGCGGAACTCCAGCGCGCTGACCCGCAACGCGGTAGCGGCCAGCACTGCCAGCAGCAGCAAAAACACCATGACCAGCAGCAGGATATAGCCGCGGGGCCGCTGACTTTTTGCGCCGCAGCGTCGCTGCTGTTGCAGCAGGGCAGGCACCGGCCTAGCCCGCCACCGGCCGCACGGCCGCATTGCGCAATTGCACGGTGGCGCTGAACACGCGGCGCAGGTAGCCGTCGCCTGCAATATCCAGCGTGGTCTGGCCGAGACGGTACTGGCGATTGTCGCGGTAACCCTGTAGCGGCGTCAGGCCGCGCTGGAGCACATGGATCCGGGCGCTGACCGCCCACTGCAATTGTGCAGCCGTAGGATGGCGCAGGTAGTAGTCCGGGACGCCGTCACCGCCCTCGTCAATCCCGAGTTCCAGCAGCAGGTACTCGACGCCTTCCACCAGGCACTGGGTCAGCAGGCCCGAGGGGGCCAACCTTTCCGCGCACAGCGCGGGTATGCCGTCGGCGGGTTCAGCGGAATAACGCCGGACATAGAAAATGCGCGGGTATAGCCGCCAGTACCAGGCGCCACTGCCGGCCAGCTCCTCGGCGGCATCGACCAGGCCCGCCTGCCACCAGTCGGCGTCGCCGCTGTGCTCTCGCCAGCGCAGGTACCAGTGGCCGTTATCGACCGCGGACACGCCGGGCGAATACACCCCGTTGGCCAGGGTGGCCGCACCTGCGACCCGCCGGGTCGCCAGCAGGTCGCTGCCCTGCTGCAGTGCCGCAGCCGGCAGACAGTCCAGGTTGCCCCCCGACACGGTCCGCGGCAGCCCGCCGCGATAGTCAGGTTGCAGATCGATTGGCGGCAGCGGCCCCAATGGCCAGCGGCCGGCAACGCCACAACCGGGGCCCGTCGCCGGGGCCGGGGGCAGCGCGCTGCCAGCAACACCGCCAAAGAAGCCCGCCAGCAGCAGTTCCCGCCGCAGCAGGTTGACTGCATAGCGGCCGTTCTCCTGCAGCCGTGCCGCCTCATCGTCGAGGAGGTACTGGTGTTTGGCCTCGAGATACAGGGCAACGACCGCCGCCGAGAGCACCAGGCCAAGGGCCAGCGACACCAACAGTGAGATGAGGGACAGCCCCCCCTGCAGCGGATTCACCCGCCGGCTCCCGTGGCGGACCACCCGATCCAGCTGCGCATGACCAGCACCCGGCGCAATTCATCGGCGGGGCCGTACCAGCCACCGCCGGCCCCGCAGCTGGATTCCGCGGATCCGGTCAAGGGTTGCAGCCCGCGCCAGGCAATGGCGACACTCACCCGGCCAGAAGCGACCGCGACACAGGCCCGGGGCTCGAGCAGGCCCGCTACCGGCCGCTCGACACCGTCGACGGTTGCCACAGCCGCCGCGCCCGCCAACAGCTGCAGCCACTCACCGAGATCGTGCGCGGCCAGCTCCGCCGGCGTACAGCGGTGGGCGCCAGCCCCCGCGGCCGACGACCGGGCACAGGTGGGAGACGTGATTGGCGCTGCGTCAGCCGGGGCGGCGTTATCCAGAAGATAGGCCTGTAACTGGCGCGGATTGCTGCGCATGCGTTCAAGCAGGTCCCGGGCCAGCGCGGTGGCCGTTGAACGCTGTTGCGCCTCCAGACCATTCCGCTTGGCGCTTACCTGCGCCCCGACCAGCCCCAGCAGGCCCACGGCGAAAACCAGCACCGCCACCAGGATCTCTATCAGGCCCAGCCCGCCCTGTCTGCGGTTCACGCCAGCGCCTCCCGGGGGCACTCGCCCCAGCCCCGCACCAGGCGCGAGCGCCCGACAATATTCATCACCAGGCTCCAGGAGGCCAGGCCCGGCTGTGCGCGCGAGCAGATCATCAGGGTCCGGTTGCGGCCCGCAGAACCGTCGGGCATGAAGGTGATGAGCTCGTCCGCCAGCAGGGTGCCGCTGCGGTTGCTGAGCTGCAGCTGCGGGTGCATCGGCAGGTAGGCCTGTATCAAGCTGTTGGGACCAATTTCCAGGTCGCGCCCGGGGTTGTTGAACACAATCCAGCCCCCGCGGTAGTCGCCGTCGCAGGCCAGCACCCCGGAGACCGCGTACCTGGAGGGGCACAGGCTGACGGGAAGGTTGCGCCGCACCGCCTCACTGCGGGCCAGGTTGAGCGCCACCAGCAGACGGGTCGCTTCGGCCCGCATCTGCGTCCGCTGCTGCAGGCTCTGGAAGCCGGGCACCGCCACCACCGTGAATATCCCGAGCAGCGCCAGCACCAGCATCAGTTCCACCAGGGTCAGGCCCCGGGCTGGTTTTCGTATCGACATCCTGTCCACGAAACACCTCCCTGTTGCCTTTCAGCTTACCCAGGAGGCGGCACATTGCCAGCCAGGGGCGGTATCTGATGAAAGCGGGCAGGAAAGGATGAACGCCGGCGGCCCCAAGAGCCCGCGGCGACAGGGGAACTCAGATCTCGCGGGTGGGGATGCGCAGTTCCCGGGGCAGGGAGAAAGTCACGTGCTCCGGGCGCCCGACCAGCTCGACCGGTGCGGTCGCACCGAGATCCTGCAGACCTTTGATCACGGCGGCCACCAGCACCTCTGGCGCGGAGGCGCCCGCGGTCACGCCGATGCGGCTCTTGTCCTGCAGCCAGGCCGGGTCGATGTCCTCTGCGCTGTCCAGCAGGTGGGCCTCGGCCCCCATGCGTTCCGCCAGCTCCCGCAGGCGGTTGGAATTGGAGCTGTTGGGAGAGCCGACCACCAGCACCAGGTCGCACTCCGCCGCCAGCTGCTTGACCGCGTCCTGGCGGTTCTGGGTCGCGTAGCAGATGTCGTCCTTGCGCGGTCCCTGGATGTGGGGAAACCGCCTGCGCAGGGCGTCGATGACCCTGGCGGTATCGTCCACAGAAAGCGTGGTCTGGGTGACGTAGTAGAGCTTTTCGGGATTGCGCACCACCAGATTGGATGCCTGTTCCTCGTCCTCCACCAGATAGATGTCACCGCCGGCGCTGCGATCGTACTGGCCCATGGTGCCCTCGACTTCCGGGTGGCCACAGTGACCTATCAGCACGCACTCACTGCCGTCATCGCTGTAGCGGGAGACTTCGATATGCACCTTGGTCACCAGCGGGCAGGTGGCGTCGAACACTTTCAGGCCGCGCCGGCCCGCTTCCCTGCGCACCGCCTGGGACACACCGTGGGCACTGAAAATCACGATACAGTCGTCCGGCACCTCTTCCAGCTCCTCGACGAATACCGCACCCCGGGAGCGCAGGTCCTCCACCACGAACTTGTTGTGCACCACTTCATGGCGCACGTAGATTGGCGCTCCGAAAATATCCAGGGCCCGGTTGACGATGTCGATGGCGCGATCCACCCCGGCGCAGAAGCCGCGGGGGTTCGCCAGCCGGATTTCCATCAGTGCAGCTCCGCCGGCTCTACCCGGTGTACCAGCACATCGAAGTGGATGGTGCGGCCGGCCAGCGGGTGATTGAAGTCCACGGTCACCTCTTCCTCGTCGAACGCCACGATCAAGCCCGGCAGTTCGCCGCCGGCGGCGTCGGCAAAGGAGAACACCAGGCCAATCTCAAGCTCCGCGTCGTCATCGAAGTGTTCGCGTGACAGGATCTGCACATTGTTGTCATTGGGCTGGCCGAAAGCGTCCTCCGGCAGCACGGTGAACATCTGCCGCTGGCCCGGGGCCATGCCCAACAGCAATTGCTCGAAGCCGGGCAGCAGGCTGCCGTCGCCGACGACAAAATTGACCGGCTCGCCGCCAAAGTTGCTGTCCACCTCGGAGCCGTCCTCCAGGCTGACAGAAAAATTCAGGAACACGCGGGTGCCTTCGCCTACAGGTACATCCAGGGTCACGGGGTTTTGCTCACGAGGGGTCATTTGCCTCCAGTGTGTCCGGCCGCGAGGCCAGCAGGCTGTCGAGAATCATCAGGGCAGCGCCGACCGTGATGGCCGCGTCTGCAATATTAAAGGCGGGGAAGAAGTAGCCGCCGTAGTGGACCGAGATGAAATCCACCACGTGGCCCAGCACCAGCCTGTCCCACAGGTTGCCTATGGCGCCGCCAAGAATCAAGGCCAGGGACAGGGGCAGCAGACGCTGGGTCGCCGGCAGCCGGTGCAGCCACAGCACCAGGATACTGCTGATCACTATCGCGATGCCGCTGAAAAAGTACCGTTGCCAGCCCCCCGCGTCGCTGAGGAAGCTGAAGGCCGCACCGGAGTTGTACTGCAGGGTCAGGTTGAACCAGCTGGTCAGCACCACGGGGCGGCCGTAATCCAGGTACTGTTGCGCCATACCCTTGGTCAGCTGGTCCAGCACAATGATCAGCAGCGCCAGGATATACCAGACGTAGGTCGGCAGGGATTTAGGCAAAGTGGCGCTGCTCCCCATTACCGTCGATGTTCTCGACACAGCGCCCGCACAGGGTCGGGTGGGCGCTGTGGCTGCCCACGTCCGGGCGCCGGTGCCAGCAGCGTTCGCATTTCTCCTCCTGCGCGACACTGACCTGCAGGCGCAGGCCGGCGAGTTCCGTTGCCGCGGCAGCCTCGGGAGCGGAATCCAGCGGCTGCAGCGTGGCAGCGGAGGTAATAAGCACAAAGCGCAGCTCGTCGGCCAGCGTCTCCAGCAGTGCCTGCAGCTCCGCGGAGACAAACAGGGTGACGCTGGTGTCCAGGGAGCCGCGCACCAGGCCGGCGGCCCGCTGCACTTCGATCTCGCGGTTGACCGCGCCGCGCACGGCCATCACCTGCTGCCAGTAGTCCCGGCCCATCGCCTCGTCGCCGGCGAGGGTATGCAGCTGGTCGTACCACTGGCACAGGAACACGGATTCCGGCCGGCTGCCCGGCAGGTTGTCCCAGATCTCCTCGGCGGTAAAGCTGAGGATCGGCGCCACCCAGCGCACCAGTGCCTCGGCGATATGGTACAGGGCGGTCTGGGCCGAGCGCCGGGCGCGACTGTCGGCACGGGTGGTGTACTGGCGGTCCTTGATCACGTCCAGGTAGAAACCACCCAGGTCGTTGCTGCAAAAGTTGTGCAGCTTCTGGTAGATCAGGTGGAACTGGTAGCTGTCGTAGGCCTGGACAATCTCTTCCTGCAGACGCGCCGCGCGATCAATGGCCCAGCGGTCCAGGGACAGCAACTCATCGAAGGGCAGTGCATCCGCCGCAGGATCAAAGCCGGTCAGGTTGGAGAGCAGGAAGCGCGCGGTGTTGCGGATGCGGCGGTAGGAGTCAGCCGTGCGCTTGAAGATCTCGTCCGAAACTGTCAATTCACCGCGGTAGTCGGTGGCCGCCACCCACAGGCGCAGAATGTCGGCGCCGAGATCCTTCATCACGCTGTTGGGCGCGATCACATTGCCCAGGGACTTGGACATCTTGCGGCCCTGGGCGTCGACCGTGAAGCCGTGGGTCAGCACCTGTCGGTACGGCGCCTCGCCATAGGCGGCTATCCCGGTCAGCAGGGAGGACTGGAACCAGCCCCGGTGCTGATCGGAACCTTCGAGGTACAGATCCGCCGGCGACTGCAGGCCAGCCCGCCGGCGCAGCACGCAGGCGTGGGTCACGCCGGAATCAAACCAGACATCCAGGGTGTCGCTGACCTTCTCATACTCGTCCGCTTCCGCACCCAGCAGTGCCGCCGGGTCCAGCTCGAACCAGGCCTCGATCCCGCGTTGTTCGATAAGCAGTGCCACCGCCTCGATTAGCTCGGCAGTGCGCGGGTGCAGTTCCCCGGTTTCCCGGTGGATAAACAGGGTGATGGGGGAGCCCCAGGTACGCTGGCGGGAGATGCACCAGTCCGGGCGCTGCGCCAGCATGGCATCGATGCGGGCCTTGCCCCAGTCTGGGATCCACTGCACCTGCTCGACTGCATCCAGGGCACCCTGCAACAGGCCGTTCTGCTGCATGCTGATGAACCACTGCGGGGTGGCGCGGAAAATGATCGGGGTCTTGTGGCGCCAGCAGTGGGGATAGGAGTGGTCATAGCCCTCGCTGTGCAGCAGCACGCCGCGGGCGGTCAACAGTTCCACCATGGGCTGGTCGATCTTGAATACATGCTGGCCGGCGAAGATTTCGGTGTCGGGCAGATACACGCCATTGCCCCCTACCGGATTGTAGACTTCAAGGCCGTACTCCTCGCCCACCACGAAGTCGTCCTGGCCGTGGGCCGGGGCGGTGTGCACGGCGCCGGTTCCGGCCTCGGTGGTAACGTGATCACCCAGGATCACCGGCACCTGCCGCTGCTGGTAGCAGTGCCGGAGCAGCTGATGCTCCAGCGCCCGGCCCTTGCAGCGGCCGAGGATCTCGACCGCTGGCAGGCCGTAGCGTGCGGCCACGGTGGAAGCCAGCTCTTCCGCCACTACCAGCGCGCGGCCCGCGCCCGCCAGCAGCACGTAATCCAGCTCCGGATGCAAGGTCACCGCCATATTGGCCGGCAGGGTCCAGGGGGTCGTGGTCCAGATGGCCACGGCGATCTCGCCGCTGTAGTCGCTGCCGCAGGCGGCGCTGATGGCCGCGGGATCCAGCGCGACAAACGCCACATCAACGGCCGTGGAGCGCTTGTCCTGGTATTCCACCTCGGCCTCCGCCAGGGCGGAGCCGCAGTCCAGGCACCAGTGCACCGGTTTGAAACCCTTGTGCAGGTGGCCGTTGTCGATGATACGGCCAAGAGTCCGGACGATATCCGCCTCGAACTGGAAGTCCATGGTCAGGTAGGGGTTGTCCCAGTCGCCAAATACGCCCATACGCACAAAGTCATTGCGCTGGCGGTCCACCTGGCCGGCGGCATAGTCGCGGCATTTCTGGCGGAATTCGGCGGCGGACACCTTAACCCCCGGCTTGCCGACTTTTTTCTCGACATTGAGTTCGATGGGCAGGCCGTGGCAGTCCCAGCCCGGCACATAGGGAGCATCAAAGCCCGCCAGGGTACGCGACTTGACGATAATGTCCTTCAGTACCTTGTTGACCGCGTGTCCCAGGTGCAGGTCGCCATTGGCATAGGGCGGGCCGTCGTGAAGAATGAACAGCGGCCTTCCCGCGCTGGCGCTGCGAATCTTCTGGTACAGACCGCGCTCCTGCCACTGCTTGATCCGCTGGGGTTCCCGCTGGGCCAGGCTGGCCTTCATCGGGAACGCCGTCTGCGGCAGGTTCAGCGTGTCCTTGTAATCACTCATGCAACTCTCAATCCCGTTCCAATACGTTAACCGGTGCGGACCTTGCCGCTGCGGTTTCCATGTTCTGCCAGCCAGTTGCCAGCCGCGGCCACATCGCGCGCAATCTGCTGCTGCAATTCCTGCACCGAGTCAAACTTCTCCTCTTCCCGCAGTTTGTGCAGGAAGGTCACCTGCAGGTGCTTGCCGTAGAGCTGCGGCTTGCCCTCCAGCACATGCACTTCCAGATTGGCCCGGATGCTGTCGTTCACCGTGGGCCGGGTGCCGACATTGGCCACCGCGGGCGCATCCTCCAGCCCCGCGCCGCTTACCGTCACCGCATACACGCCTGACAACGGCGAACGCAGGCGATGCAATTCCATGTTGGCCGTGGGAAAGCCCAGCTCACGCCCCAGCTGGCGGCCGTAGACTACCTTGCCGCTGATCCGGTAGGGGCGGCTCAACAGCCTTTCCGCGAGGGTGAAATCCCCGTCCGCCAGCGCCTTGCGTATGCGGGTACTGCTGACCCGCTCACCTCCCAGCTCAAAGGTCTCGGTGGAACCCGCTTCGTAGCCGTAGCGCAGGCCCTGCTGCTGGATGAGCTTGATGTCGCCTTCGCGGTCGTTGCCAAAGCGGAAGTCATCCCCCAGCACGATATAGCGCACGCCCAGGCCGCGGACAAAAATACGCTCGAGGAAAGCCTGTGCCGACGTGCTGCGCAAATCCTCGTTGAAGTGGATCCGCAGCAGGCGGTCCACGCCCAGGTCCGCCAGCGCCAGGAATTTCTCCCGGAAGCTCATGATCCGCGCCGGCGCGTCCAGCGGCGCCAGGTACTCCCGCGGCAGGGGCTCGAACACAATCACCGTCGACGGCAGAGCGAATTCCGCCGCCTTGGCCTGCAGCTGCCGAATCACGGCCTGGTGGCCGAGATGGACCCCATCAAAGGCGCCTATCGTGGCCACGCAGGGGCGATGTGAAGGCGCCAGATTGTGCAGGCCTCTGATGAGCTCCATGAACTGGGAAGTACCCTGTCAAATCGAACCCGGGAGTATAGCGAAAAGAGTCGCTATAGCCTATGCCAGTGCCGCCTCACGCAGGGGGCACGGGTGTGCGCAGGTGCCGGAGACGGGTACCCAGTGCGATATGCACCCCCAGATAGACAGCACCGCCCGCACCGCAGGTCAGCGCCAGCCACCACACCCTCTGCTGCAGACTCCAGGCCAGCCAGGTAGCGGTCGGCGGACACAGCCAGACCACGGCGATCACCATGGCCGCGGAGGCCGCCAGCAGCCGCCCGCCGTAGATGCCCCAGCCCGGCTGGAACACATAGACACCCTCCCGCAGCAGGCCGCGCAGCAGCAGCCCGGCATTGAGGTAGGCGGCGACGCTGGTCGCCAGCGCCAGCCCCACGTGCCCGATGTTGTACAGGTACAGCAGCGGCAGCACAAACGCCAGATTGAGCGCCATGTTCGCAACCATGGCGATGATGCCGATCTTGACCGGGGTGGCGGTGTCCTTGCGCGCGTAGAAGCCCGGCGCCAGCACCTTGATCGCCATGAATGCCGCCAGGCCCAGGCTGTAGGCCTGCAGGCTCAGGGCAGCCATACCCACATCTTCGGGGCGGAACTTGCCGTACTGGAACAGGGTCACCAGAATCGGTTCTGCCAACACCAGCAGGGCAATAGCTGCCGGCACGGCGATCAGCAGCACCGAGCGCACGGCCCAGTCCAGGGTCTGGCTGAACTGGGCCATCCGCAGGCCGGCCCGGTGGGCCGACAGGCTGGGCAGGATCACGGTGGCAATGGCCACGCCGAATACGCCCAGGGGCAACTCCATCAGGCGGTCGGAATAGTACAGCCAGGAGACACTGCCGGTGGGCAGAAAGGAGGCCAACACGGTATCCAGCAACAGGTTGATCTGGCTCACCGAGACCCCGAACAGGGCCGGCACCATAAGCTTGAGAATCCGCCGCACCCCCGGGTGGCGGGTGTCCCAGCGCGGCCGCGGCACCAGGTCCAGCCGGTACAGGAATGGCAGTTGGAACAGCAGTTGCACCACCCCCGCCAGCGCCACCCCCCAGGCCAGGGCGAATACCGGCTCCTCGAACCAGGGCGCGGCCACCAGCGCCGCCGCAATCAGGGACAGGTTGAGAAACACCGGGGTCAGGGCCGGCACCGCAAAGCGACCATAGCTGTTGAGAATGGCGCCGCAGAAACCGGTCATGGAGATCAGCAGCAGGTAGGGAAAGGTGATGCGGATCATCTGCGCCGTGAGCTCAAACTTGTGCGCATCGCCAACAAAACCCGGGGCAAACAGGGCCGCGACCAGGGGCGCCGCCAGGATGGCCAGGGTGGTGACCACCAGCAGGGTGCCGCCCAGCACCCCCGCTACCCGGTCAATCAGGGCGCGCACCGCGGCAATGCTGCCATCTTCCTTGTAGTCCGCCAGCACCGGCACAAAGGCCTGGGCAAACGCCCCCTCCGCAAACAGGCGGCGCAGGAAGTTGGGGATCTTGAAGGCGACAAAAAAGGCGTCCGCGTTGGCGCTGGCACCGACGACCGCCGCCATCACCACGTCCCGCAGCAGCCCCAGCACCCGCGACAGCATGGTCATGCTGCCGACCACGGCACTGGAACGCAGCAGCCCGGGGCCGGCGGGCTCCGGCCCGCCGGAGGGTGTGACGGTACTCACAGGAGCGGGTTCATGCGTCGGCGGCGCCCGCCATCACCGGCTCCAGCGCTGGCGCAGCGTGTCGCCCTGCAACTGCAGCCACTGCAGGGCGATGAGGGTGTGGCCGTTGGGAATCCGGTCCCGTGCCAGCAGGGCCAGGGCCTCGCTGCGCGGAACCCGGTGCACCAGGATATCCTCGTCCTCGCCGGGGGCGCCGTGCACGCCGCCGACACCGGCGCTGCTGACCCGGCCGCAGAACAGGCGTACATGCTCGGAGCAGGCGCCGGCACTGGGGTAATAGCTGGCAATGGGCAGCAGCTCCACCAGTTCGCAGGCCGCCTCTTCCGCCGCCTCGCGGTGGGCCACCTCCGCATCGCTCTCACCCTCCTCGACCACGCCGGCGATCAGCTCCAGCATCCAGGGCGTGGCGGGGTCGCGCAGGGCGCCAGGGCGGAACTGCTCGATCAGGATCACGCTGTCGGTTTCCGGCTCGTAGGGCAGTACGCCGACGGCGTCGCCGCGCTCGAACACTTCCCGGGTCAGCGGTTCACTCCAGCCGCCCCCGAACAGCCGGTGCCGCAGCACCAGGCGTCGCATGCTGAAGTAGCCCTTGAAGGCAACGCTGTCTTCCAGCACCTGCACTGCGTCGCTGGCGAAAGTCAGCTCAAAGGACATCGAAGCGCCCGCCGGTGTACCAGTTGACGTCCCGGGCATGCTTGTCTACCTGGTCCGCCACATCCAGCACCAGGGCAAACAGGGCCATGCGCACCAGCATCCCGTTGTCCGTCTGGCGGAAGATCGCCAGGTTCGGGTTATCGTTGAGGTCGTCGTCCAGCTCCCGGGCGGTGACCCGGGAATCCCGCGGCAGCGGGTGCATGATCACGGTGTTGGGCTCGCAGTGCTCGGTGTAGATGCTCTGGTTGAGGCGGAAGCGGCCGCGATAGAGGTCCGCCTCCTGCTGGGAGCTGAAGCGCTCCTCCTGGATCCGCGTGGAATAGACGATATCCACATTGCGGATGCTCGCCTCCAGCGCTTCCGACTCCAGCACCTGGTGACCCGCCGCCCGCAACTGCTCGACGATCGCCGGCGGCATGCGCAATTCCTCGGGCGACACCAGCACCACCTGGATGTCGTCGAACAGCCGCAGCAGCTTGCACAGCGAGTGCACCGTGCGGCCGTAGCGCAGATCGCCGACCATGGCGATACGCAGCTGGTCGATCCCGCGGCCGCGCCCGGCCAGCTCCTTCTTGATGGTGTACAGATCCAGCAGTGCCTGGGTGGGGTGCTCGTTGCTGCCGTCGCCCCCATTCAGCACCGGCACCCGGCTGGCTGCGGCAAACTCCGCCACCGAACCCTCCTGGGGGTGGCGCATGACGATAATGTCGGAGTAGCCGCTCAGCACCCGCGCTGTATCGTACAGGGACTCACCCTTGGCGATGGCCGACATCTCGAAACCCGTGGTCTCGCGCACCTCGCCGCCCAGCATGTTGAAGGCGCTGCCGAAGCTGACCCGGGTGCGGGTGCTGGGCTCGAAGAACATGGCCCCGAGGATGGCGCCGTCCAGCACCTTGGTAGCGCGGCGCCGGTGGGCGTAGGGTTGCATCCGATCTGCCACCGCGAACAGATTTTCGACATCGGGGCGTTCGAATTGGGTGATGGACAGGATATGGCTACCGGCAAACTGCACGCGATCAAACTCCCCGGAGTTGGTGTGCGGCCATTATACGGGCACGCTGGCGAGCTTGCCCATGGCCCGCAATGATTCCCGCCTCAGGCCAGCAGGGTATCGCTGTAATCCAGCAGGTCCTGCAGCAGCTGTTGCTGGGGCTCGGGGCGCTCTTGCTGCAACAGCGTCTCGACCAGGGCCAGGTACTCTTCCAGACAGATACTGGCGCCCGCCTCCGGCTCGGTAATGCGCTGGAAGCGGAACTCGTCCCACTGGGCCCGTTCCGCCGCTGCCAACGTACCGGGATAGTTGCGGGCACGGTAGCGGAACAGCATCTCCGGCAGGCGCGCATCCGCAAAGGCAAAACTCTGCTGCGCCAGTGTTTCCGGATCCGCGGCACGCACTGCATCCATGGTGCGGCGATCCTGATCGGCGAAGAAACCGCCGCTGTAGAGCATGCGATCGGGATCGCTGACCGGCGGGAAGCTGCGGCCCTGGTACACGCCCTGCAACTTTTCCGTCATGCCGGCGCCATCCTGCTCCCGCCATTGCCGCAGCAAGGCCAGGTGTCGGCGACAGCACTCCCCGTCCAGCCCGATACGGGCGGCAATCGCCGGGTCTGCCATCTTCGCCGGCACCAGCACCGGGCAGCGGTTGGTATGTACGGTTTTCAGTCCCGGCCGCTGCTGGCCCGGGGCCAACTCATCGCGGCGCGCAAACAGCAATTCGCGCAGCGCCTCGGCGGACAGGTCGCGCAGGGGCGCGGGATCGGCGCTGAGGTCGAAGCATATCACCTCGTTGCGGTTGTCTGGATGCGCCGCCAGCGGCACCATCAGCGCGGTATTGAAACGCTCGGCGCCAAACATGCCGGAGATGTGCAGCACCGGTTTCATACCGGCAATATCCAGCTGCGCCTGTACCGTGCGCTTGTCGCGGCTGCGCAGCACGTAGTCATACAGCCGCGGCTGCCGCTCCCGCACCAGTCGCGCCATGGCAATGGTGGCCTCCACATCCGACAGCGCGTCGTGGGCAGCGGTGTGGGCGATGCCGTTGGCCGCGGTCAGCTCCTCCAGCCGGAAGCTGGCGTGGCCGTCCTCGCGCAGAGGCCATTCAATGCCCTCCGGGCGCAGGGCCCAGGCGGTGCGCAGCAGATCGATGAGGTCCCAGCGCGAGTTGCCTTGCTGCCACTCGCGCGCATAGGGATCAAAGAAGTTGCGGTACAGGGTGTAGCGAGTGAATTCATCGTCGAAGCGCAGGGAGTTGTAACCCACGCCGCAGGTGCCGGGTTGGGCCAGCTCGGCGTGAATGCGGGCGATGAACTCGCACTCGGGCACGCCTCTCTCCAGCGCCAGCTGAGGGCTGATACCGGTGACCAGGCAGGCCTGGGGATGGGGCAGGAAGTCATCGGCGGGGCGGGCGTAGATCACCAGCGGCTCACCGACCACATTCAGCTCGGCGTCGGTGCGCAACCCCGCAAACTGCACCGGACGGTCCCGGGAGGGATCCGTGCCGAAGGTTTCGTAGTCGTGCCAGTAGAAGCTGGGGGAGGCCATGCGCTCAGATGAGCTCGATGGCCTGTTCTTCGATCTTCGCCTTCCAGATCTTCGGGCCCAGCTCGTGCACGGAAACGCCGCGGGCATCCACTGCCACGCTCACCGGCATGTCCTTCACCTCGAACTCGTAAATCGCCTCCATGCCCAGCTCCGGGAAGGCAACCACGCGCGCGGAGGTAATAGCCTTGGAGACGAGGTAGGCCGCACCCCCCACTGCCATCAGGTACACCGCCTTGTGCTTCTTGATGGCCTCGATACCGGTGGGGCCACGCTCGGCCTTGCCGATCATGCCCAGCAGGCCGGTGTGCTCGAGAATGAAGTCGGTAAACTTGTCCATACGGGTGGCGGTGGTGGGGCCGGCAGGGCCCATCACCTCGTCGCGCACCGGATCCACCGGGCCCACGTAGTAGATAAAGCGGCCCTTGAGGTCCACCGCCGACGGCAGGCCTTCGCCGCTCTCGATCAGCTCCTTCATCTTCTTGTGTGCGGCGTCGCGGCCGGTCAACATCCTGCCCGACAGCAGCAGGGTGTCACCGGGCTGCCACTGGGCCGCTTCCTCCGGCGTGACGGTGTCGAGATTGATCCGGCGCACCTGCTCGCCAACCTCCCAGTCGATATCCGGCCAGTCGTCCAGGTCCGGTGGCGTCTGCAGGGCCGGGCCGGAGCCGTCGAGAACAAAGTGCGCGTGACGGGTGGCGGCACAGTTGGGGATCATCGCCACCGGCAGCGAGGCCGCGTGGGTCGGGAAATCCTTGATCTTCACGTCCAGCACCGTGGTCAGCCCACCCAGGCCCTGGGCGCCGATGCCCAATCGGTTCACCGCGTCCATGATTTCCAGCCGCAGCTCTTCCGCGCGATTGCCGGGGCCGCGCTGGCGCAGCTCGTGGATGTCGATCGGGTCCATCAGGGCTTCCTTGGCCATCACTGCGGCTTTTTCCGCGGTGCCGCCAATACCGATCCCCAGCATACCCGGCGGACACCAGCCAGCGCCCATGGTGGGCAAGGTCTTCACCACCCAGTCGACGATGCTGTCGGAGGGGTTGAGCATGGCCAGCTTGGACTTGTTCTCGGAGCCGCCGCCCTTGGCCGCCACCTGCACGTCCACAGTATTGCCGGGCACCACCTCCATGTGGATCACCGCCGGCGTGTTGTCCCTGGTGTTGCGGCGGGCCCCCGCCGGATCCTCGAGGATGGAGGCACGCAGCACATTATCCGGGTGCAGGTAGGCGCGGCGCACGCCCTCGTTGACCATGTCCGCGACCGACAGGGTCGCGTCCCAGCGCACGTCCATACCGATTTTCAGGAACACGGTAACGATCCCGGTATCCTGGCAGATGGGACGGTGGCCCTCGGCGCACATGCGCGAGTTGATCAGGATCTGGGCCATGGCGTCCTTCGCCGCCGGATTTTGCTCCAGCTGCCAGGCCTCGTGTACGGCCTTGACGAAATCCAGAGGATGATAGTAGGAAATGAATTGCAGGGCGTCGGCGACGCTGTCGATCACATCATCCTGGCGGATAACAGTCATGGCAGGAGTCCTTGGTTGGTCTGGCGTCAGGGCGTGGTCTGCAGGTTCCTCACTGAGGTCTGCAGTTCACTGACGGTGCGATTGATCTGGGCGCGGAAGGAATTGATGGAGTTTACCCACTCCTCGTTGTCCGCAACCCGCTTGTTCAATTTGGTCAGCTCGACGTTGAAGCGGTTGAGGCTGTCCGCCACCCGCTCCACTTCGGTCTGGTTGGCCCGGGCGCTGGCCATCAGCCGCTCCAGGTCCCCGGCAACGCTTTTCAGCCGGGCGATATCGCTGGCCGCGCTCTTGAGCTGGGACTGGTTGGCGGCGATGGTCTTTTCTGCAGCGGCCACTTTCCGCACCTGGCTGGTGCTGGTTTTCTCCAGCTCCTCGATGGAAGCCTTGTTGCGCCGCCAGGCGGAGGCCCACAGCTTGTCCACTTCCGAATAGAGCTCCTTGATCTTGACCGCCATGGCCTGGGTATTCTGGCTCAGGCCCTCGTCGGTATCCGACAGTCGGGCTTCGAGATCACCGATCCGGTTGGCGTAGCGCTCCATCTGGACATTGGCCTGTTCCAGCTGTTCCTGCAACTGAAAAGCCCAGTAACAGGCGCCGCCGGCCGTCACCAGTGCCACGGCGATAAACAGGCGCGCCAGCCAACCCGCGCCGCCACCACCGCCATTGCCGGACCCCGCGGGCGGGCGCTGGCCGCCGCGGGGCTTGTCCGGCTTGCTGCCGCGGGATTTGGGGGTGTCATAGTGCTGCCCGGTTTCCCGGGACGGCACGATGGGGGGCATGTGGTCGAGATCGTCCTGAGCCATGGTCAGCCGCTGGGGAGAAAAATGGAGCAGGCATTATACATGCACGAGCGCGCCAGTGCAGTGCGCGCAAATCCGTAGGAGCGCGGTCCCCGCGCGATGGTTTCGCCCGCGGAGCGGGCTCCTACAAATACGCTTCCCTGTAGGAGCGCACTCCGTGCGCGATCGCCCGCGGAGCGGGCTCCTACAAATACGCTTCCCTGTAGGAGCGCACTCTGTGCGCGATCGCCCGCGGAGCGGGCTCCTACAAAAAGGCCAGCAGGGCCCAGACTACACCGGTGAGCAGGATGCTCATGTGGATAACGCCGACCACCTTGGCCATAGGGCCCAGTTTGCCGAACAGGCCATTGGCTTCCAGCGCCAGGATCAACACCGCACAGGCGATCAGTCCGGTAGTGCTCGCTTCGATAGGCAGGTGCTTGGAACCCAGCATGCCAAACAGCATCGGCCCGGAGAGCAGGGTGTTGGTGCGCGAGGCCAGGCCCGCCTTCGCGGCCGCCGCCGGCCCGTCGCCCTCAGCCAGCCCGAGCACGATCTTCTGCTTCGGCCAGATGACCAGCCAGACGTTGAGGAACATCAGGATGCCGGCCAGGGAACCGACCCAGATCACCGCGCTGCCGCCAAAGTTGTTGAAGGCGCCAACCGTCGGTGACATCAACAGCACCAGACCGGTGAGGAGAGTGAACATCGCACCCCAGCGGAACCACCACAGTGCCCGCGGTGCCAGCTTCTTCATCGCGTCGGCCTTGGCGCCGGCCTCGGCTTCCTTGAAGTACTCGGTCTGCACGAAGTTGAAGTAGTACAGCATCCCGATCCAGGTGATGCCGAACAGGACGTGGGCCCAGCGGAAGATGAATTCGATAATGTACATGGACATGTGAATCTCCTTGTTGTCGTTATTTCCACAACGGATTGTACACCTTACAGGCGAAAAAAAACCCCGCACAAGGCGGGGTTTCAGGGGTCTGAATGGAACTCGGCTTACATCATGCCGCCCATGCCACCCATTCCGCCCATGCCGCCCATGTCGGGCATGCCACCACCGGCGTCCTTCTCTTCCGGCGCATCGGCGACCATCACCTGGGTGGTGATCATCAGCGCGGCGACAGAACCGGCTGCCTGCAGCGCGGTGCGGGTGACCTTGGCGGGATCGAGAATACCCAGTTCGATCATGTCGCCATATTCACCGGTCGCCGCATCGTAACCGTAGTTACCCTTGCCCTGGCGAACCTTGTCCAGCACAACAGACGCTTCGCCACCAGCGTTCGCGACGATCTGGCGCAGCGGGTTTTCCATGGCGCGCAGTGCCGCGGCGATACCGGCGTTCTGGTCCTGGTTGTCACCAGTCAGACCGCGAATCGCGTCGACAGCGCGGATCAGGGCCACACCACCACCAGCAACCACGCCTTCTTCGACAGCCGCACGGGTCGCGTGCAGGGCGTCCTCAACGCGGGCCTTCTTCTCTTTCATTTCCATCTCGGTGGCTGCGCCAACCTTGATCACTGCGACACCGCCAGCCAGCTTGGCCACGCGCTCCTGCAGTTTCTCGCGATCATAGTCAGAGGAGGTGTTCTCGATCTGGACACGGATTTCCTTGACCCGGGCTTCGATGGCAGCAGCTTCACCGGCACCGTCGATGATGGTGCTGTTGTCCTTGTCCATGGTCACGCGCTTGGCGCTGCCCAGGTGTTCCAGGGTAGCGGATTCCAGATCCAGGCCCACTTCCTCGGAGATCACCGTACCACCGGTCAGAACGGCGATATCCTGCAGCATCGCCTTGCGGCGGTCGCCGAAGCCGGGTGCCTTGCAGGCAGCAACCTTGACGATACCGCGCATGTTGTTGACCACCAGGGTAGCCAGCGCTTCGCCTTCCACATCTTCGGCCACGATAACCAGCGGACGGGAGGACTTGGCAACCTGCTCCAGCAACGGCAGCATTTCGCGGATGTTGGAGATTTTCTTGTCCACCAGCAGGATGTAAGGCGATTCCTGGTCGGCGTTCATGTTCTCCTGGTTGTTGATGAAGTACGGGGAGAGGTAGCCGCGGTCGAACTGCATGCCCTCTACCACGTCCAGTTCATTGTCCAGGCCGGAACCTTCCTCAACCGTGATTACGCCTTCCTTGCCGACCTTGTTCATCGCTTCGGCAATGATCTTGCCGATGGCGTGGTCGCTGTTGGCGGAGATGGTGCCCACCTGGGCAATGGCCTTGGTGTCTTCACAGGGGATGGAAGACTCCTGGATCTTGGCCACGGCAGCGGCAATGGCCTTGTCGATGCCGCGCTTCAGGTCCATGGGGTTCATGCCGGCGGCCACGGCCTTGAGGCCTTCGTTGACAATGGCCTGGGCCAGCACGGTGGCGGTGGTGGTGCCGTCACCAGCCTGGTCGGAGGCCTGGGAAGCGACTTCCTTGACCATCTGTGCGCCCATGTTCTCGAACTTGTCCTTCAGCTCGATTTCCTTGGCCACGGACACACCGTCCTTGGTTACGGTGGGGGCACCGAATGATTTATCGATAATCGCGTTGCGGCCCTTGGGGCCCAGAGTCGCCTTGACGGCGTCTGCCAGCACGTTGATGCCTTTCAGCATACGATGACGAGCGTCATCACCAAAAATTACGTCTTTTGCTGCCATGATCAGAATCCTTAATATTCAATAGGTTACGAGGTTACTGGAGCGTCCTACTCGACGATGGCAAAGATCTCGCTCTCACCCATGATGATCAGCTTCTCGCCATCGATCTCAATGGTGTTGCTGCCGGCGTACTGGCCGAAAACAATGCGGTCGCCGACTTTGACAGCCAGGGGGCGCACTTCGCCATTTTCCAGAACCTTGCCTTCGCCTACGGCAATCACCTCACCCTGATTCGGTTTTTCCTTGGCGGAACCTGGCAGAAGGATGCCACCAGCTGTGGTTTCTTCTTCTTCCTTGCGACGAACGACCACGCGGTCGTACAGCGGACGGATTTTCATTGATTAAATTCTCCTGGTTACAGTGTTATACAGGCCCGCACGGGGCAGACCCCTTGGGGGCTTGCTCGGGATATTGGGGCAGCGAAATGGATTTCAAGGGGCTTTTTGGCACTCTAGGCAAAAGAGTGCCAAAAAAACGTCAATCGTCCAGTCGGCGGTATTCGCCTTCCAGAGTGGTGGGGTCGGAGGGGTCGCGCTCTGGCCGGTAGGGCTCCGGCTGCGGGCCGCCAAACCAGCGTTGCAACTTGCGCCGCAGGGGGCCGATCAGCACCACCAGCGCGGCGACATCCGAAATGATTCCCGGCACCATCAGCAGCAGCCCCGCCAGGCCCACGACCATATCGTCCAGCAGCAGTTGCGGGCCCAGCACCGCGCCCTCCTGGGCCTCGCGCAGGCGCTGGAACATGCCCTGGCCCTGCCGCCGAAGCAGCCACAGGCCCAGCATCAGGGTGACCAGGACGTACCCCAGGGCGGTGAGCGCGCTGGTCTCAACCCCCAGCTGGATCAGGGTGAACAGTTCCAGCCAGGGCAGCAGGATGATGATGTAGCGCATAGTGAGCCTCCAGCTGACAGTATGCGGGCGCGGTAGCGGAATACAAGCGAGGCAAACAAATCAGGCGGGGTCGTCGGCACCGCCTCCCGCTGCTGGAAACGGTGCCCGCGGGTACCGGCAGAGATCAGGTACCGACAGAGATCTTGCCCTCGGCAGCGAAAACTCCCACCATGGCGCTCACCCACTACAGGAAACGCGGACACCCCGTGGACCGGCCTGAACCCGATAACAACCAGCGCATCTGGCAGGTGGTCGCCCTGATCCCGGTGGGGCGGGTTGCTACCTACGGTGATGTGGCGCGGCAGGCGGGTCTGGGCCGGGCGGCGCGGAGGGTGGGAATGGCCCTGCGGCAATTGCCCGCGAGCAGCCGCATACCCTGGCATCGAGTAGTCAACAGTGCGGGAAGACTTTCCCTGCCCGCCGGTTCAGCGTCCGCAGAGCTGCAGAGGCAGCGGCTCCTGCGGGAGGGAGTCGCCCTGTCCGCCAGCGGTCGGATAGACCTGCGCAACTGCCGCTGGCAGCCGGGAAGCGAACCTGGGAGAGCAGTGTCTTGCGAGTGAGCACGACTCCCGCCACCGGGCGCACCAATGTGGCTCCCGCGGTGGACCTCGCCGAGGGAGTGCGCGACCGCAGCGGCTACCTGCGGCCACTGGAAAGCGTGCGCGGTATCGCCATATTGCTGGTATTCCTGTTCCACGCCTGGGGTATCAGCGGCCTGCAGCTGGCGGGTGCGCCTGCACCGGGCCTGAGCTTCATCGTCGCCGGCAATACTGGGGTCACCCTGTTCTTCGTGCTCAGCGGCTTTTTGCTGGCGCTGCCCTGGCTCAAGCACCTGCACCAGCGCGGCCGGCCCAGACCTTCGGTGGCCCAGTACCTGAAAGCGCGGGCGCTGCGCATCCTGCCCCTGTACTACAGTGCGCTGCTGCTGACCTGGCTCGTTACCGGTAATAGCGCGACAATTGTCCAGGCGGCGACGTTCCAGTTCGTGGGTTTCGACGCCTTCCCCTACAGCGTGGTGTGGTGGACATTGGCAACCGAAATCCAGTTCTATCTGCTATTGCCACTGCTCATGTCACTCTGGCTAGGCGACCGCCGCTCACGCCTGCTCGGCGCGGCTCTGTTCCTGGGCTGGCTGTACGCCTACGTCACCCTGGTGCTCGAGGCGGATGCCGGTGCCGCCCAACAGTCGTTTTTGTACACAAAATCCATTTTCGCGCGTCTGCCTGCGTTCCTGCTCGGTATTGCGGCCGCGGCGATCTACCTGCGGGCCTGCCGCTGGCAGCCAGTGGTCAGGCAGCTCTCTGCCTGGCGCCATGGTGGCCTGCTGCTGTGCCTGGCGATCCTGCTGCTGCTTGAACGGGTGCTGGCGCGCGTCGCGACGCTGGGCGACCAACAGGCCGAGCTCCACTGGCACCTGCATCACACCTGGGAGGCAGCCCTGTGGGCACTGTTTATCCTCTGCCTGCTGCTGTGCCGGCTACCGGGCCTGGGGCTGCTGGTGAACCGCAGCCTCGCGCTCACCGGCAAATTGTCCTACTCCCTGTACCTGGTGCATGTGCCAGTCCTGTTTTACCTGCTATACCCGATACGGGAGCGTCTGGGAGCCGAGGTTTTCCCGAGTTCCTGGTGGCTGTACGGTGTTGTCACCGCGGCGCTGTTGCTGTCCCTCCTGCTGTCCTGGATAAGCTACACCATAATAGAGAAACCCTTTTTGCAGCTGAAGCGACGGATCCCGCTCTGAGCCCTGCAACTAACGAGTCCATCACATGCCGGCCACACCCAACATACTGCTACTGATGACCGATCAGCAGCGCTACGACTCCCCGGGCTACTATCGCGGCGACGGCACCTCGGATACGCCCCACCTGGACCAGCTCGCGGCCGGTGGGGTTATTTTTGACCACGCCTACAGCAGCGATACCGCCTGTATTCCCGCCCGTTCCTCGCTGATGACCGGGTTGCTGCCGCACCGGGTACCGACCGGCGGCTGGCGCCCCCGGGCGCAGACCAACAGTGGCCTGGCCTTGCGGGAGGGATTCTGGACCCTGGCCCACGCCCTGCGCGATGCGGGCTATCGAACGGGGCTGTTCGGGAAAATGCACTTTGCCCCTATCCGCGCGCAACACGGCTTCGATGTCATGCATACCTGTGAGCACCTGCCCGCCGGGTACGACCCGCGGGAGCAGGATGATTACCGGCGCTGGATCCTTTCCACCGGGCGCAAGGATCTGCGCTTCGTGCGACCGACGGTGCCAAAAGTGTTTCCCTACGAGGCTGAGGCACATCCCACCCGCTGGATCACCCGGCACGCGCTCGAGTTTCTGGAAGCCGGACAGGCCGGCGGCCGGCCTGAGGCAGCGCCGCCGTGGTTTGCAGTCGTCTCCTACACCGACCCGCACACGCCCTTTAGCCCGCCAGAGCCCTATGCATCGATGTTCCCACCCGGGGAGGAGACACTCCCGACCTCGACGATCGACAGCAACCGGGGCCTGCCCTGGCCTTTTTCCGAGATCATGGAACCCCCTCAGGCGGGCGAGTTTTTTGCCCCGCAGCGAGTGGACCGGCACAGCGAGGATCATCTGCGCAAGGTTCTCGCCGCCATCCGTGCCGGCATCAGGCACGTCGACGATACCATCGGTGAAATTCTGCAGCAGGTGGACCTTGCGAACACCCTGGTGATCTTTCTGTCGGACCACGGCGACTACGGTGGGCATCGCGGGTTCCTCGGCAAAATCCCCTGGCTGCCCTTCGACGACCTGGCGCGCGTTCCGTTCTTCATGGCCGGGGCCGGTGTCGCCGGGGGGCGCCGCGTGAGCTCGCCCGTGCAAAGCTTTGACTATGTCGCCACGGTTCTGGAACGTGTGGGCCTGGTCAAGCCCTGCGCGGATATGGAATCGTCAAGCCTGGCCACGGTATTGGCGGGCGCCGCTGCGGAAGCTGATCGGGCCGTGTTTTGCGGCACCATGGAGGGCACCCCGATGCTGCGCCGGGGGCGCTACAAGCATATCTGGCACTCGGTGGCGGACGTAAACATCCTCTACGATCTTGAGCAGGACCCCCACGAAACCCGCAACATCGCCGACGACTCCGCACACCGGGACCTGCTTGCGGCCAACATTGCGGTCATGCGCGAGGTACTGGCACGGCCGATTCCAGACCTCTGGCGGACTGGCGTCTGACCCACTGCTCCCAGACAAAGGGGTAGTCCCACACTTTGTCATGGGTTCTCGCCAGCTCGCGCTGGATGCGCCGACGCCGACTGTGGGCGCCGGAATGCCACTCGTGGAACTGGATGGTATACACCCGAATCTGGCCCAGGCGCCCCGCGCTCATCAGCCGCTCCAGCAGCGCATACTCGGCGCCCTCGATATTGAGTTTGATAATATCGATATCGGCGTGGCCGAGCTCGTCCAGCAGCCCGACAATATCGCGCACCTGTACGTCCACCCGCTCTTCGACCCCGCCCGTGCGCTGGGGTGCGCCGGTATCCACCTCGTACAACGTTGAACCCATACCGCGCTGGATCATGGATAGCCGCGCATCCTCACCGCCAAGGCCAAAGGGCAGACATCTGATATTCGGCACCGCCGCGAAGCGCTGGCGCAGAAACGCTATGGAAGGTGGATCCGGCTCGAAGGCGTAAATGCGGGCCTGGTATTTCTCATACACCCGCGCCGCCCAGTCACCGTGGTAGGCGCCCACATCAAGGGCGATGCCACCGTGCTCCAGCGGCGCCTCATACATGATGTCCGGGTTATCAATGCTGGCGGCGATGAAGCGATAGAAGGTCGGCCGGTAATAGTGCAGTTCCAGCGCGGCGCGCATGAAGCCCGACTGCCCCCGCTCCCGCCAGCGTCGGCAGCAGATGTAGGGCCACAGCAGCCTTTTCTTCAGACGGTACCAGTTCAACGCAGGGCTCCGCCGATCATTCCGCCACCGGCCATCAGGGTTTGCGCTGACGCAGGTGTATCTTGGACGCCTGGGTCGGCAAGTGGCCCAGGAAGTTCAGTGGCTTGCTACTGACCAATTGGCCATCGCCGCGCAGCTCCCGGTACTGGTTCCGGTAAGCCTCAAGCCGCGCAACCCGGGCAGCGTTTTCACTGTTGGTGGTGGTACCGCCGTGGACCTGGTGAAAGCTGCCCTCGCCCACCAGTTGCAGGACCACGGCATCTTCCGCATCAATCGCGCGCCGGTACAGGTCCAGGTTGAGGAAACCACCCCCCGGCAGATCGAACTGCTCATCGCTGCCGCCGATCGCGTGGTAGTGCGCCCGGGTCAGGAACAGGCAGTTGGACTCGAACATGCGGTTGAACCAGGTGATCCGGTCGGCACCACTGGCCAGGGGAGTGCCTGCCTCGAACAGGCGGTAGCCATCCGCTGGCCACTGGATCCGCTGCAGCAACACATCCTCTGCCTGCTGGTCATAGCCCTGCAGTACCGTTTCCGGCTGCTCGCCCGGCCCCAGATAAAAATAACGCACGGCAACCACCGGGCAGCTGAAGGCGGCGAAACCACGGAGGGCCCACTCGAATACACCCGGCGTCAGCAGATGGGCGCCATCGACCATCAGGCAGAGTATGTCGCCACTGGCGACGGCCGCGGCCCGGTTCAGCGCCTGTGCCGGCGACGCCAGTGCATCATCGATACGCAGCAGTGTAACGGGCACATCGCTCATGGCAGCCACCCGCAAGGGTGTCGGGGAACCGTTGTCCACCAGGATTACTTCGTATTCAAGATCCGCGGCTGCGGTCTGGTAGCCCCGCGCCAGCGCCTGCAGTGTGCGCGGTATTTCCCGCTGCATATTGTAGGCAATAACGATGACCGAAAGCTTCATGCTCGATTTTCCGCGGCTGCGCCCAAGGCTACAGCAGAATGGGTTGCTGCTTCAGTGGCGCCGTCGATGCGGCAAAGAACCAGGACTCGATGGCGTAACGCACTGCGGTATGGTGGGGTGCAAAGGCCGTCCGGTGCAGGTTGTAATGATCGAAGAACAGCGCATCTCCGGCCGCGAACCGTGGTTGGGCAACGCCACACTCCGCCGCCACCGTCGCCACCAGCTCCGGCCCCACGGTCCAGTCAAACACCGCTCCGGCCGTGCCGGTGGGATAGATCTCGCGCTGGCCATTGACGACAATATCGAGGCCCGGCGCGGGCGCGGCGCCGCCGCAATCGCTGAGCGCCAGCCACATATTCACGGTCTGGATGTCCTCGCCGAGGAAGCGGCCGTCCTGGTGCCAGCCGGCCTCGGCGACGTTATCCGGTGCAATCTTGCGCAATACCCATTTTTTCACCGACAAGCGCGCCGGTTCCCCAAAATAGGCCTGCAGGAGGTCAGGCAGGCCGAGGGAGGCATACAGGTCCAGCAGCTCGCAGGCCACCCGGGGCGAATCCGCGACCCAGATGGAGCTGCTGGCGGATACCGACTCGCCCGGGCTGGCGAAAAACCGGGCGGGGGCGCCTCTGACTTCCGCGGAGCGCGCGTACCAGGCCGCGGCATCCTCGCGGGGTGGCGCCCTGTCCGGCTGTTCCCGCGCTGCCACCACCCGGTCGACCAGTTCGCGCAACTGCGCGGACCGCTCGGTGTCGACCAACTGGCGAACAATGGCCGCGCCACAGCCGTGGATCGCATCGTACAGCCGCTGTGCGCTCAACTCGGTTACGGGGATTTCGGGGATTTCGCCCCTGGCCAGCCCGGGCGGCTGGACTGGCGCCGCCAGTGCTGCTGCCGGTGGCCTCCCCGGCCGCTCGCGGCCCGCGCGAAGACGCAGGTCCAGCATCCCTTGTTGCAGGGATGCCCGGGGCTGCTCGCGATTCGACTCTGCCAGCAAGTCCAGCGCCTGCTGCCACTGGCCCTGCTCAATCAAGGCATCGGCCTCGCTCAATACGCCTGCGACTGAGCTCGCCACAACAGGCTAGCCCTCCCCCGCCTGCTTGCCCTGGCCGCCCTTGTCGGCCTCGGCATGGTCCTTGGGCTTGAACCGTTTTGCCTGCCGCCTCGCCTCCAGAAAATGCGCGGCATGGGAATACAATTGCCGCAGGCGCTTGTGGGTCTCCGGGTCGCGGGAGAACAGCAGCTCAGTCAGTTCGGTGTGCGGGGGATTGCCGCCGGGCTTGCGCAGCACGCCGAGGCCGAAGCCGTGATTGAACCTGAAGATTTCCTCGTGCTCCTGCTCCAGCTCAGCAAAGAATTTCCAGGCACCGAAGTCCTTGATTCGCGCCATCACATCGTGGAACAGGACAATGCCACCGGGCGTTACCTTGGGATACCAGTTCTCGAAGTCTTCCTTGACCGCCTCGTAGGTGTGCAGGCCATCGATGTGCAGCAGATCGATGCTGTCCTGCTCAAAGTGCCGCAGCGCCTCGTTGAAATACATCCGCAGCAGGTAGGTAAAGCCCCGGTAGTGCTCGCGGGCGTGGTGCTGGACGTCCTTGAAGATGCTGTCATCGTAGGCGTCCGTATGCTCATCCCCTTCCCAGCAGTCAATGGCGTAGGCGACACCGTCAATATCGTTCTCCACCATGGCCTGGCAGAACGTGAAAAAGGACAAACCGTTGTAGACGCCCAGCTCAACCACCACCTGCGGCCGAATCGCGGTGACCAGGTCGTAGGCGAAAGGCAGGTGATCGACCCAGGTGCTGAACACCATGCGCCGGGGTTCGAAACGCTGCAGGGAAGGCGGGAAATAAAGCGTGCTGGTCACATGGCCTCCTCAGGCTGTGCTGTCGGGCAGGGGGGCTTCACCCAGGCTGCGCAGGGCGCGGGCCGCAGAATAGTGTACAAATTTTTGCGCCTGGGCCGGAATCGCACCCAGATACACGGGGCTGGTCCGCGGGCTGCTGAAATCAGCTCCCCGCAGCGCGCGGTACTGGTTGCGGCTCCGCTCAATATAGTCTTCTCGCATCTCCCTGCTTACACCTCCGGTGGTCACGCCACCATGGAACTGATGAAAGGTGCCCTCGCCGGGAACAATAACATGCTGTACTTCGGGAAGCTCGCAGGCGCGCTTGTAGAAATCGAGATTGATGAGCCCGCCTCCGGGCAAATCGAACAGCGTATTGAATCCGCTCAATGTATGCCAAACATCCAGCGGTATGCTGATGCAATTACTCTCGCTATTGGGCAGGAAAAATCCAGGCCTGCATGAGCCACTGAAACAGGCGACATCAAACAATCGATAGCCGTCCTCGGGCCAGGCAATGGACGCCAGCAAGTCGCGCTCGGTGTCGCGGTCATAGCCACTGCCCACTGCCGTCTGTTGCAACTCCCGGCCGAGGTGGTAGCCGGGAATCGAGACCACTGCCCGCGGGAAGCTGCGGTGAGCCGCGAGCAGGTTGCAAACAACGCCCGGGGTGACCATTCTGGCACCGTCGATCATGACGCACACGGCGCCGCCCTGCGCCTGGCTGGCACCGAAATTGATGGCCTGTGCGGGGCTGGGTTCCGGGTTCTGCCGCAGGTGGTAGTGCACATTGGCCGGCAGGTCCTGCAGGAACCCGGCGCTGAGAGTGTTGCTCGAGGCGTTCTCGACCACAATCAGTTCGTACTCGCTGCCGCTGACGTCGCGCTGGTAGCCGGGTAGCAGGGAACGGATGGTGTTCGCGGCCTGCTCCGGCATGTCATAGACGATCAGCACCAGACTCAGTTGCGGCTGCCCGGGCGGGGAGCCCCGCAGACGCCCGACCATTCGCGCCAATGACTGGAAGCCGCTCACAGACTTGCGCGCCGCAACCGGTGGTACAGCCAGCGCAGGCGCCAGGGCAGGCGTCCCTCGTCAACCGCGGAGTAATTCCTGAGCTCGTTGTCATAGAACCGCTGCGGTTCAGCCGGTGGCTGCAACTGCAAGCTGGCGATCACCGTATCGACCTTGGCGGTGAACAATGCCTCGTCTTCATCAAAGCAGAGCAGGGGGAAGCGCAGGCGACGATGCTCCCGGTAGAGAATGCGGTTGTAGGCATACCAGAGCGACAGGGCCTGCTCCCTGGGCATCCTGCTGCGGTTGCGCAGGGATTGGGCAACGGCTTCCGGGTGACGGAATATACCCACATACTCCAGATTCGGCAGCAGCTCCTTCCAGCCCTCCAGCAACAGCAGGGCCCGGGGATCTTTGAACCCCAAGATCGGCAGATGAGCGTGGGACGCCAGCAGGTCTCGCGCGATCTGGCGATGGGATTCCAGCCAGACGCGAGAGGCGGAAGGTGCGTCCCAGGCGCCGCCATTGGCCGCCAGAATACTGTCATGCAAATCGACAAAGGCCTGATTCTCGCGGTTGCCCTTGAGGTTGTACGGATTCCAGGTATGGCAATCACCCAGGTCCAGGCCCGCCTCCTGCAGGGAGCCAGTGAGGCAGCTGGTGCCGCTGCGGTGCATGCCCAGAATTGCGATCACGCGGCCGGGCTGTGCGCTCACCTTTGCTTCCCCCGCAACATCTGGCAGCGCTCGCGGAAGCCGGCCAGCTTCTCGGCAAAGCCGGGCAACCTGCTGGTGGCGGCCCTCAGGGTTTCCAGGGCCGCCTGGTAAAGCGCCAGATCATAGCTGTTGTTGTCGATCACCGATTTGCCGAGGTCGTCCAGCTCTTTCAGAATCAGCGCCACGCGCTGCTCGTCATCGACCGCTGCCACCGGGTTGCCAGACACATTCTGGGGAATGTAGGCTAGGTCCAGGGTCGGCAGATGGGGTCGCAACTTTTCTTCCAGCAACACCATGCTCTGGTCGTACAACTCGACAATGCCGACCACCGGCAGGGACTGAGTGTATACCAATGCATCAAAAAACTGGGGCAGGGCACGGGCCGCCCGGGCACGTGAGCGTTTTTTTTTCGAAAGATAGAGGGTCTGGAAATTGCGGATTGTCGGCGGCGTATCTGGCTCCATGCGCCAGGCAACATACTCGCGGAACGACATTCGCTTGGCCGCCTGGGCGCCGAGGGTATCCGCCTGCTGTTCGCGTTCAAAGTCGTACACGGAGCGGATTCGCAGCAGCGGGTGCCGCAGCAGATAAATACAGTGCAGACGCACCCCGGGCAGTGCCGGTATATCCCGCGGCAGGTGGTGGCTGGACAGCGCCATCAAATCGCGATTCTCCGCCAGTACCTCCGCGAGATGACACCCGCCGTGGCGACGCATGGCCTGGTCATCGCGATGGTCCAGAAACGCGTCGCCGAAACTCCGGGTCAGGGACCAGTCCAGGGAGGTCCCGGCGTTCTTGAAAATGTGACCGTGCAGAATGATATTCCTCACTTCCGCCCCCCGTTATCGGGGCCGCCGGCAAAGCGCGATGCAACCGGGCCGAAATCTTCCAGAATGATCTTCTCGGCTTGCTCCCGGCCGAAGTTCTGGTGCAGCCAGGAGCCGTAGCGATCGAGCTTCTCGTAAACAGTACCGCCAGCCGCGAGTACCTCGACAATTGCATCGCCGAAAGATCTGGCGCTGTCGGCAACGAACATGATATCGGCTGCGCCGGGAATCCCCTCGGCGCCAATGCTGGTGGTCACCAACGGCACCCCGTGCTGGATCGCTTCCAGCACCTTGCCCTTGACCCCCGCGCCATAGCGCAGCGGCACCACGCTGCACCCCACGGAGCGATACAGTTCGGCCAGCGCCTGGTCGGAAATGTACCCGTGTACCGTGACCTGCGCCGACTGCATGGCCAGGACTGCTTCGGTGGGATTGGACCCCACCACATGGAGGTGGAAACCTGGACACTGGCTTGCCAGCAGCGGCATCACCTCCTCGACAAACCAGCAGAGGCCATCCACGTTGGGCGGATGATTGAAACCGGCAACAAAGAGAATGTCCTGCCGCTGCACAGGATCGTAGTCGGGCACGGCAATGTCATCGAAGATGTACAGCGGTATCGCGCGAACGTTCAGGGTCGGGCTTTCGGTGTGCAGCGCCTGCACTTCAATCGAGGATGGATAATAGATCACGTCCACCTTCTCGAACACCGCGAACTCCCGCGCTTTCCAGCTCATCGCCGCACTTTTCAGCGACGCCTCGCCCAGCAGCTCCTGTTCGCGCTCAACCCGCAGATAGTGCAGGTCATGGCCGAAGAAGACGATTTTCGGCCGCGGGCGCATCTTGTAGATGTGCGGCAGGAACTGTTCCGCCACATGCGGCCGGTGGAGGAATATTCTGTGGATATACCGCGCATTATCGTGCAGCCAGCGATCCAGATAGCGAGCGCTGTACTCTCCCACCAATACCTCCACTCCCATCTCCTGCAGCACCCGGGTATAGGGCTGATGGGGGAAAAAGTTGGCGCCGAGGAACACGACCTTGAAGCCCATGTTGACCATGAGCCGGATATACATCAGCGTCGAGCGCGAGCCCGCATCCTTGTCGTAGTGCGGCACATAGTGATCAATGACCAGAATGCAGTTGCGCGCGCGCGAGCGGTCCCTGGCGAGAAACACGTGCTCGGCATTGGCGAAGTGCTCCCACTCGAGCACCGCCTGCCACTTGGCGCAGAATATCTCCCGATTCCTGGCCTGAAACCGCTTTACCCCCTTGCCCGGGTCCGTGCCGTTGCTGACGCCTTCGTAGTGGAACACCGAGGACTGCGGCTGGTACAGCACTTTGTAGCCGGCCTGGCGCACCGCGAAGCACAGGTCCGTATCCTCGTAGTAGGCCGGGGCAAAGCGCGTATCGAAACCACCGAGGCGCGACCACAGCGCCCTGGGGAGCATCAGGCAGGCGCCAGAGACATAGTCTACTTCCTTGACGTACTCGTATTCCGGCTTCCGCGGATCATCACAGCGGCCGTAATTCCATCCCGAGCCATCACGCCAGATGATGCCGCCCGCCTCCTGCAGCTTGCCGTCGGGGAACAACAGTCTGGGACCGACCACACCGGCATCCGGGCGCTGTTCCAGCAGCGTGAGCATGGGTTGCAGCCAGCCCTTGCAGACCGCGGTATCATTGTTCAGGAACACCAGATAGCGGCCGCAGGCTGTCGCCGCGGCACCGTTGCAATTGAGCAGAAAGCCCTGGTTCTTCTCGCTTCTGAGGATGCGGATATTGCGGACCCGTTGCCCGATACTCGCGGTGGCATCAGTGGAATGATCATCCGCCAGGACGACTTCATAACTCACGTCCAGAGTGTGCTCAAGAATCGATGCCAGACAGTGCATTGTCATGCGGTAGCTGTTGTAGACCGGCACAATTATCGAGACCAGCGGCGTGCTGACTGCGGGGAACTCCAGCTCCAGAGTATCCAGTTCCGGGCCAAGCTCAGAGGGCACCCCACCCTCCCCCGGGTGGACGATCTCGGGGAACCGGCTCTGCACCCAGACACTGAAATCCGCCGGAGTGGACCTGATCATGATCTCCAGCGCGCGCTGTAGCCGAAAGACACTTACGCCGCGAAAGGAAGATACCGGGTGCTTGACTATATAGCGGCATACCGCACTGAGCTGGGAGAGCTTGCCCGGCACTTTGCCAGGCAGTTGCAGATGGTGCAGGGAAAAGTGCATCCTGGCCTCCGCCAGCACGTCCTCGTAAGCCCCCGGGGTGGAAACACGCAAGCGCAGCGCGGCATAAACCCTGCGCAGGGCGCGCTGCAGCCTGCCGATGAGAGAGAGCTCAAAGCTCAACAGGCGCGAGTGAATACCGGTGATGACCTGCAGCAGCTCCGCGGCCTCGGCTCTCGCGTCGGCCAGCGCCGAGGTTGTCGCGTCGAGCTGTGATACGGCTTCGTCCCGCTGGGCCAGCAGTTCCCGCGCTCTCTCCTGCTCGCTCTGCATCTGCCCGGCGCAGATGTCGAATTTTTCCTGCAGCTCATCACGCTGCAGGGCTGTTTCCCGGACGGTGGCAAGCTCGCGCATTGCGCCTGCCATGTCGCGGATTCTGGCCAACAGCAGGTCATCCGCTGGCACCGGCTTGGGTGCTGACCCGGCATTGGCGCAAACAGCGACCAGGGCCTCGTCCAGTACCCGCTGCGCCGGGGTCAGCAGCGCCTGGGCCCGCGCCAGGGCATCGACTGCGGATCCGCTGTGCTGCAAGTGGGGCTCGAACACGCTGCGACCGGGCCTGGAAAGGCCACGGGCACCCAGACCTTCAAGCTGATTGAATAGCGCCCCGGTTTGTCCCGCGGGATCGCGGACGAAGGTCTCGTAGCTCAACGCCACCACATCGGCGCCGGCAGCCAGGTCCAGCACCAGGCGGTTGTAGTACTCCCACAATGCCAGCCCCAGGGCGAGGGGAAAACCATTGCGCCGGTTGAGTGACACCGCCACCGCACAGGGTCCACGATAGACCAATACCCGCAGCGCCCCCTGCAGGTGCGGCTGCCAAACGGGCCAGGTCAGCAGCATGCGCGGATCCTTCAACAGCCAGCCAGCCTCGGGCAGGGCGGCAACAATCGCGGCCACCTGCTCCTGATAGTCTGTAGGCGTCAGCTGATCCATGGCCGGCGGCATGAACCAGGCGCCACCCGTGGCACGCAGGATCTCATCATTCAGTGCGACCACATCCCGGCGCTCCCAGAAGCCCGCGGGATTGTCCTCCCGCGGCGCCAGCAACTCGGCTTCGGAGCCCGCCTCCAGGCCAAAGGCATGCAGCTGATGGGCGACCATCGACGTGCCCGATCGGTGCATGCCCAGCACAACCACGTTAGTCATCGGTATAGCACCTTCATCAGCCACAGCAGCACGCGAGTCACCCCGCGAGGCAGTTTTTCGGTGTTATGCACTTTCCGCCGGGCATAGTCCCAGAATTCGCGAAATACATCGCGAAACCTGGCCTCCGGATTGATCTTGATATTGCGACTGTTCGTTCCCGCCTGGGCCGAATCAGGGTCCAGTGGCCGCGGCAGGAACCCATCCGCAGGCGGCAAGATCCGATCGTAGTCGGCAACCATCTCGGCGGCGGTGCGCGGCTTTGTGGCTGCTACCGTCGCCCGGACGCGCGCGATCTCTGCCGAATTCGCCGCCAGCGACCGCAGCAGGTCCAGCAGCGCGTCCGCATCGGGTGCATACAACCAGCCATTGTCACCGTGCCGGATTCTGTCGGCAAAAGCGCCCATGGCGGTGGCAGCGACCGGTACGCCGGAGGCGTGCAACTCACTCAGGGTATAGCTGAAGGTCTCCGGCACGACCGACAGCAGCAGGCCGATATCCGGCCGCGCCGCCGCCAGCAGCGCGCCCAGCTCCTCACGCTCATAGCCGTCGCTGACTTCCACCTGAGGCAAGCCGGCAAAGGTGCTGCCGCCTTCGCCGCTGCCCACCAGCACGACGGTGGCAAATTCCGCCAGCGGCTCGATGATCGCCTGCAGCAAGGCCGCACCCTTGTGCGCTTCCAGGCTGCCGAGCACAACAATGCGCAGCCTGGGCTGTGGATCCAGGTGCGAATCCCGCTCTGGTTCAAGCACCGCCAGGCTGGTCAGTACCGGCTGCGGCAGGCCGTGGGCAATCACCTGAATGGCGTGCTCGCGCAACTCCGGCATGAGGCTGCGCATCCGCGCCGCAACGGAGGCGCTGGGCGCGACCAGCGCAATATTTCTCTCAACCACCGTCGAGATGAAGGCAGCGCGTAATGCCAGCCAGTGCGGCGCCTGTTCGTACTGGAAGAAGCGGTGCCCGGGGTTGTTCTGCAGGCAGTCGCGCAGGCGTGCCGCGTCGCACTGCGAGCAAGGTGTTTCCCAGGTGGCCAGGATCGGCGGACAAAAAGGGTAGAAGTCGTGGCAGACCACAATCACCGGCAGCTCCAGCCGGAGAATGTCGATTGCGTGCCCGATCAGGGATGAGAGGATCACGGATTCAATGGCGAATTCCGCCAGGACACCGGCGACGAGCTGGCGGTACTCGTGGTGGGCGATGGCGGTGGAGAGGATGGGCTCCGCCAGGGTCCAGGTCCGGATCGGGACGGTCAGGTTACGGGCACTATACAGGGCGAGGGTCTGGCCGAAGGCGGTCAGGTCACCGATGGGCCGAAGCACGAAACTGCGGTGGCCGGTGTCGGCATCGACAAAGTCCTCGACCCAGCGTCCCAGGCCACCGCCCCAGCTATGGCTAATGTGCAGCCTGGCGGGCTGGACCTGCGGAACTTCCGCCCCGGGCGCTTCACCGCGCGAGGAGAGTTCGGTCAGGGCGTGGCGCAGACCAGTGAGCGGATGGCGCCGGGTTATCGCCGTCTGCCAGGCGGGGAACGCTGATGCGGGCAGCGACTGCGGCGGGCCCTCCCGGTCATCGATAAATACATTGTCCGTAGCCAGGATCAGCCCGCCGCGCTCGCGCACCCGTTCCGCCAGCTCAGTGTCATCGGCCGCGGGCGTAGTACCCAGTCGCTCGACGTCGATCAGCGCCGATTCACCGGCGAAGAATGGGATGTCGAAGGTCGCACCCGGGGCATGCACATTCAGCCAGCGGTCGATATCCTCGACCGACAGGGACGGATTGTGCTCCGGGCTGGAAAACACCGCGGTTTCCGGGTGCCTGACCGAGAGCGGAAACAGGGCGGCCACGTCCGCCTCCCGCGCCGGGAAGCGCCGGTACCAGCCGCGGGGGGGGGGGCCG
>NZ_JAUTDR010000013.1:46199-156799 GCF_030649675.1 Haliea sp. E1-2-M8
GCCGCGCGCGGGCACACTGCCCGCGCGCAACACGATGCAACGCCCGAGCGCGCCGCGCAGGGCACTGCTCACCAGGCACCAGTAGCGCCCAGGACCATGGGCAGCAGGCAGGGATGGCAGACAGCGCACCCCCGCCCCGGCCGCCAGCCGTTCCAGCTCGGGGTCAGCGCTGCAGAGAACGGTGGCCTCCCACTGCGGCCCGCGCGGCAAGATCTCCAGCGCCCGCGCCAGTTCCCCCGCTTCCCCGCTAAAGGCGACCAGGCACAGCGGCAGGCGGTCCATGCTGCTACCGGTCCGCGACATCATCCAGCGCCGACTTCCCCGTTGGACCTTCCGCAGCACCGGCACCGGCGGCCGTTTGCTCCAGGCTACGCCAGGAGGCATCAAAGCTGTAGCCAAAATGCCTGGCGTAGCGCGTCGCGTAGATCCGCTCTGCCAACGGTGCCGGAATCATGGCCTGGCCATTTTTTTGCATCGTCTTGATGCTGAATGGAATATGCTTGTCTTCACTGATATTGGCTCGCGCCAGTTGGAGTTCTTCAACGCCGGCGAACTGCGCAATCCTGGGGGCGAGTTCCAGCAGGTTTTCATAGCGCAACAGCAGCAGGGAAAATCCGCCTGACTCAATGAGCGCACTGCCCGTTTCACGGTCAAAGCTGAAGTCGTATACATCAAGCCCGGTACCCGGCAGAAAATCCTCATCGAACCAGCGCAGAGGCACCAGGAAGCGGTTCAGCTGGCTGAAGACCACGCCCGTCGGGTCTATCGCATCGGCTTCCGCCATCAACTGCATCAACGCACCGGCGTCATCCAGCGGCGCCGCCGTCTGCTCCAGCACGGCGAACATCCTGCCCTGGACCTCGGCAAACACCTCACCGGGATCAAAGCTGGCGTCCTGCGGGTAGTGAAAGCGGAAAAATTTCTGCAACAGTGTCTGGTAGTGGTCATAGTTCTGGGCAAAGTGTGACCAGTACCAGCTCAGGGGGTCCCGGGTCAGGGAAATCACCCGGGTCTGCTGCCCGCCGCCAGCACCGGCCACCAACTGGCGAGCCAGCAGGAATGTCACCCGGAGCTCCTGCAGGTAGTCCTGGTACATGCGGCTGGCGACCTCGTCGGAGACTACCGGGCCGGTCATGGTCCTTAGCTTCTCCTGTAAACGCGCCGGCGAGGCAATATGGGCCTGCAGCACCTCGATGTTGTCCCGCCGCAAGGCCTCCGCGATCGCTGTCGAGGCCACTTTGCCCATCTGCACAATGAGTATTTCCATCAGCCAGCCACCCGCGCCACTGTCCGCAGCAACCATTCCGCAACGCGCAACACCGCCCGCTTCAGTGGGCTTGCCACCAGCGCCGAGCGCGCCGCGAAACAATAACCGACACCGTTGAGAAGGTCCGCCAGCGGACCCGCGGGGTCCAGCCTGACAGTGCTGTCGGCCACAGTCATCGTCGGGGCATTGGCCGCAAACCAGGCCCTGTAGCCGCCGTCGCTATCGCTCGCGAAGGGGTTCGGGAACGCAGCCTGCAGGTCCACCCGCTGGCGGTAGAGCACCCGCTCCGGCAGGGTGATCGGAGTGCCATCAGCGTAGTGTGCATACCGCGACGGCAAGGTGCCGAGTGCGGCCTGCCCGTGCTGCTCGCAGGCATCCACGTACCAGTTGCGCAGGTCAAACAGCACCGGACTGTCGGCGCCATACTTGTGCAGCATGATCTCCTGCGCCCCGCTGTCGAAGCCGGAGAAGTGGTAGAAGCCCAGGGGTTCGCCGTTGATCGTTATGCCCTCGGCGATGGAGCCGGCAGCGCGGCGTTTACTGATGTTCCAGGTGGCGACATTGAACGCCGGTGAACGCAGGACGCGAATCCGGTCGAAAAAGCAGGGAGCCAGGTTAACCCACTTCTGGTCGGTAAACAGGCCGCGCGGCCTGTCGTCGTGGCAATAGCGCAGCAGGCGATCGCGCCACCAGGCAGAGAAACGGCGCCCCTCCGCATCATTGCGGACACCCAGGAAACCCAGATTGAACACACCGAAAATCAGGCTCGCCATCTCATTGTCCATGATCGCCTCCTCCTCGGTCTCCGGCTCAGTCTGGTGCGGGGTAAGGAGGATGCTGCAGCTGTCCAACGCCGCAACCAGTTCATCGAAGCGATCGAAGATAACCATGTCCGGGTCAAAGAAGAACACCTTGTCGGCACCGAAATGGTCGAAAATATACTCAAACGCAAGACCTTTGACCGCGGTGCACAGCTCGACCACCGTGTGCGAGAAAAACCAGCCGGATTTGTTGGCCAGCGGCAGCTCTTCCGCCGTGATCACCGAGTCAAACGGTTCGGCAGCCAGGTCGAACCCCGCCGGCAGGTCGTCGGACAGCAGCAGATGGAAGCTCGCTGCCGGGGCCACCGCCTTGAGCGAGCCCGCGAGCACACGCGCCTTGGGCAGGTAGTTGGCCGTGATGCTGGTAAAAACATGAACACTCGAAGTCATTGCTTCCCAAATATCCTTTCCGGGCACCCCTGGATTGACGATAATCAGGTGCGATTTGGCTGCTGGATCTCGCGGAGGAGGCGCATATTATCACCTCTGCCCGCGGGGGGCACGGACCCGGCCATTGCGTAATCCGACCATTCCACGAACCTTGTTTCCAGTGACTGTTCGCGAGATAATCATACACCTGCACTACCATCGGAAACTGGGCAACATGAACCGCAAGTTAAAACGTCTGCTGGGAGCGTCGTGCTTACTTCTTTGTGCCGGCTTTGGCATGCAGGCCGGCGCCAGTATCGTTGGGGTTGATTTCGGCCCGCCGGCATCCTCCACGCCAAGCAACTGGAACCTGGTCACAGGACCCGGAGTTTTTACTGGCCTGGTCAACGAGACCGGCGACCCAACGCCCATCGCCATCACTCTTACCGGCCCCGGCATCGACAATTTCAACGTCAGTCTCCTGGCGGCCACTATCCCAACACACAGTACCGGCCTTGCTAACCTGAGTGGCTCCGTCTTCACGTTCGAAGATCGAGTGGACCTCTCTTTTACCGGACTGCAACCGGACGCCCGCTACGATATCTGGGTTTTCGGTGCAAGAGACATCCTGGGTGATCCGGGCCCGGCATTTGAGCAGGCGGTGAGCATCAGCGGGGGGGCAAGCTTCGTACAGGTCGGCGCAGACCGGGAGCTGGTGGTCAACGGCCAGGTGGGAGCGGCGGCCGTCGATCTCGCCAACTACGCAGTGACCGGCCAGGCGAACGCCAGCGGCGAGCTCACCATTGCCGTGGTGGACCCGGGCAACCTGAATATTCTCACCGGTGGGGTGTATCTGGCCGGCGTGGCCCTGCGCCCCGCCCTTGAACCCAATGCGGTGCCGTCATCCACTTTGTGGTCACTGCTACTGCTGGGCGGTCTGATGACACTGGTCGCGCGCCGCCGCGGCAGGTCATTGCGGTAACTCTGCCCGGGTCTGCCCCCGGGTAGCGGTCTGGTCTTGCCCTACCCCTTGCTGCCAAACCATTTCCGCAGCCAGCTGCTGTAGCGCCAGACGCGGCTGTTATAGATTTGCTGCAGGGTTTCATTTGCCAGCGTCAAGTCTGCCGTGAGCTGTTCCCGCGCTTGCAGGCTGTCCCGATAGTCCCCCTGTAATTGCGTTAATGCCGCGTCTGTGAGCGCCGCCTGCTGCCTGGTTTCGTCCAGATACTGCTGGTATTCAACACAACGGGCATCGTAATTCTCACAGCGCTGCTCGTAGTCGCGGCAGCGCTGCTCCAACCGGCCGATACTCTGCCGCAACTGCTCGATTTCCACACCGAGGTTGCGGCACAGCAGTTCCAGCTCGTGGCGCTGGACGGCCAGGGCCTGCAGACGCTCGCGCTCCAGCCGCCACTCCGCGCCCATTACAGCGGCCTGCCCTGGCAGTGCCAGCCTCAGCTCATCAACCCGATGGCGGAAGTCGCGGAGGGGGTCCTCCGCCACAAAGCCCGCTATGGTGTCGGCGTAGTCGGGGAAGCGCGCCAGTAGCTGGGTATTGCCCGCGGCCATCAGCTCGCGGCTGTCGTCACCAAAACTCGCTCCTCCCTGATGGTAGACAAACAGGTCGGCGCAGAGCAGGTTGCTCCAGCCCGCCGCCACAGCACGGCGGGAGAAGTCATTCTCCTCGCCATAGCCGCGCCCGAAGGCTGCCTCGTCAAACAGGCCCAGGGCATTCAGGGCCGCCCGCGGAATGTAGACACAAAAGCCCACCGCTGTCGGCAGTTCGCAACTCAACCCCGGGTTGGCCCTGGCGAACAGAGCGTCCAATTGCTCCAGGGACAGCCCCTCGGGCAAGCCAGATGACTGGCAAAACAGGGGATAGGAGCAGATAGTCGCATTATTGGAAAAGGGGGTGACTGTGGCGATCTGCCCGGAACCTGTCGCACAATGCTGCAATCGCTGCAGCCAGCCGGGAGGGACTTCCGTGTCGCTGTTCAGCAACACCACATCGAGCTCCGCAGCATGGCGCATCCCGCGATTGACGGACGCCACGAAGCCCAGGTTGCTGTCATTGCGCAGCAGCTCCACACGGTCCGTCGCGGCCTGCTCGTCACACCAGGCCGCCAACTCCGGCTCCGGCGAGGCGTCGTCGATCAGGATGATGCGGGCCTGACCCGCACTGCTGTGTGCCAGCACCGACTCCAGACAACGCCGGGTGGCGGCGAGATCGCGGTACACCGGGATAACGATAGCCACGGGATCTGGCGCCAGCGCTCCCTCGCGCGTCATGCGTTATCAACCTCAGGCGACGGACGCTTGCGCAATTTCAGCACTGCATTATCCGACCATGCCCAGGTACGGTTGACCGCCCACAGGTGCCTTGTGCGCTCATCCAGTGCCGCCACGGTCTGATTGTTATCCTGCATGACACTGGTCAGCAGGCTCTCCATGTTCGCCAGGCGCCCCTCCAGTTCCGCTACCCGCGACCCGGGCACAAAACCCAGCCTCGTCATTGCCCGAGACCACCAGCCCTGCGCCGGTAACGATGACGATGGCGCGAGCGGCTGCGCTTCTGCGCGGGGCAGCGCCTGCGGCTCCAGGGCAAACGGCACCACGTCGTGGGGCTGCGCATGGTAACTGCTCCACTCCAGCTCCAGCCCGAACAGCATGGCCAGGGTCTCAACCAGTTCAGGGTGGTAAAAGCGGACGTGTTCCGGGTCGCGCCAGAACCCCAACAATTGCGAACGGATCGATTCGGGGTCGGGAAAGACCAGCACCGCTACGCCACCTGGCAGCAATGCCCGGGCAATACCCTGCAGCAGGCGCTCCACGCCGTCGATGGGCAGGTGCTCGACAAAGTGCGAGCAATAAACGCCATCAAAACGGGCATCCCCCTCGAGAAACTCCAGCGCATCGGCAGTGGTGATATCCAGGCCCATGCCGCGACCGTACTCCGCAATCACCGGATTGCGCTCGACACCAGAGGCGGGAATCCCCGCCTCTCCGAGCAATTGCAGAAAAAGGCCCGCACCACAGCCAACATCCAGCACCCGGTGGCAGCCAGAAAACAGCCGGGCATGAGGCGCCTGCATGCGCATCAGCAGCGGCGGGTCCCGCAGCAGGAATTCGTAAAGGGAATAATCGAAGGACACGGCGGCGAGCGGGGCGGCGCTTGTGCACCATTCCTCAAGCACCGTATTGAGATCGCCGTGTTGAAGATGACGGGCCTGTGGCGCCATTTGCGCCATGGCCGGGGGCAGTGATTCCTGATGCACCAAAGCGGTTAACCGACCCATACAATCCAATAGCCAGGGCGAGGGCTCGATATCCATCCCCGCTGCCACCTCCAGCAGGACTGGAACCCGAAAGAAGCTGGCCACTCGAACCAGATCCAGCACGCAGCCATCGAGTCCCCGCAGCAACACTGCCCGCGGCCGCAGACGCACCAGCTCTCGTGCCAGAAAGCGGTTCAGGGCATGCAGACGAAACCCGCCCTCCAACCCACCACAGGCAGCTTCTACCTCGCAGCTTACCGTGTCCGGCGTCTCCGCGACCATCCTGCAGGAGACACCACCAGGCAACGGCTCTGACACAAGCTGATACAGCAGCACCCGGCTGGGCACTGACAGGACGATATTCCCGCGATCCGCAGCTTGCACAACGACAACTGCGGCTTCGAATACATCACCTCCAGCCATCATTGCACCTGCGCTGAGCCTTCGCTCTGCTCGCGATTCTAGTTGGCGCTTTCCTTGCGGAATTCCTGCAGCAACTTCTGCATCACGTCTTCATCAAATTCCAGAGGTTCAGCAGAACGTATTTCGATCAGCTTGTTCTGGCGAATATTGGCGGGAATCTCCGACTTCAGTTTGCTGATTATTTCGGCCTTCACTTCGTCAAACGTCGACTTCCGCGCCGGAAGATACTCTTCCAGTTTGATGATATGGTAACCAAAATCGGTCTTTACCGGACCAGCCAGTTCGCCTGGCTTGCGCAGGGCAAAAGCTGCCTGCTCGAACTCTGGCACCATCTGACCCCGGGCAAAGGCACCCAGGGAGCCGAGGTTGGTTTTCGCAGAAGCGTCCTCGGAGTACTTCAGGGCCAGCATCTTGAAATCTTCTCCAGCCTCGACCTTCTGTAGAACCTCTTCCGCCAATGCAAGTGCCTCTTCCTCGCTTCGTTCCTCGGTCTTGATCAGGATGTGAGACGCACGCACGCGCTCGGGCTGCTGGAACGCGTCTGCTTCGGCCGTGTAGACATCCTGTGCCGTGGATTCCCAGTCGATGCTCGCGGTCTGGCTGGCGACCAGTGCATTCAGGTACTGCTCCATCATCAGGCGTTCACGATGCAGGGCCAGCTGCCACTCAATCAGGTCCGCATCCACCACCCCGGATTCCTCCGCTTCGTCTGCCAGTGCACGAATGGACACCAAACTGTCGGCCAGTTGCCTGACGGCATCATCGCGCCGAAAAAACTCCTCGCGACGAGTGTCGGGCACTCTGTCCTTCGCGTAGTAGCGCATGTCGTCGGCGCTAATTTCAATCTGCCCGCGCTTCAGGGCAATATCAGAGGGCTCCTCGGCCTGTACCAGGCCCGCGCCACAACAGCCAAGTGCGGCAAGAACAATGACTCGCAACATAAACAGGGTTCTCATTCAGATAGTTCATCGGACAAAGATGCCAATTCCAAAAGGGATCGGCGTAAACAACAAAACCCCGGCGTCGGTTAACGACGCCGGGGTTTATCAAGCAGACTCAGGGATTGCCGCTATTATTCATGTTGCGGTAAAAGCCGCAGCTCCTCCCCGCAGAACAGCCACTGACATTCTTCACATTGACAAAGTAGGTAGTATTAGGAGTCAAAGTACAGCGAAGAAAGTTTGATCTCTGAGCCCAGTTTATCTTACGCGCACTGGTACCTTCCGTCGAACAGCGTGAGGAAGCTAGCGCTGCGCCACCAGGCTCCGTGGAAATCCACAGGCGGCGGCTCACAAACTCATTGCCGACAGTTTCCGAGACATTGATATCCCCGGAATAATCCGGATTACTGGTAGTAATAAACTGCCAGGATATCGTCGAGTTGGTTCCCGACACGGAAGTTGTAATCCGCGGACCGGGAGCTGCCCAATTGATGACGCCGCACTCTTGGGTCGAGGATTCGACGCAACTGCCATTGGGGACTGGGGCAGGATCCGGGTCTGGGGTTGGGGTTGGGTCCGGATCTGGAATTGGATCCGGGTCTGGGACTGGATCGCCGCTACCGCCATCCCCTGCGGTGGTAATCACAACTCCAGTAGGATTTTGACTGATGGTGAATGAATCAACAGTATAGTTAGTCCCGTTGAAAGTAACAGTGATGGCATGAGCCATGGAGGCGCCAAGCCACCCCAGCACCACGATCATACCTAATAATAACTTGTGCATACATCTACCTCGCGTTGCTACAGGCGACCTGGGAGCCATCCCACCAGATCAGTAATTACCCCTAATAGGGCAACGACTTCCACCTCAGCGTTCATAAAGTGTTGCTATTTTAGTGCGTACTTTTCCCTTGAAACAAGAGCAATCCCGGAAGAGATTGGAGAAAACTCCAGATTTATCCCGGAGTCTGTATATTTTTGCCAAAAAAAAGCGCGGCCGAAGCCGCGCCTTTTGAGTTGGCAATGGGCACTGACTGCGACAGCAGCCAAGTACCCGAACTATCATCAGCTAGCTGTAACCAGACGACGGTTCTTGTGCTGAACCACGCCGGCATAGTTGGACAGGACGCCGCCCGGCAGAGTGCCGTTGACGTACTTCTGTACCGCGAAACCAACAGTGGGCAGACCTTCATAAGTGTGGCCTTCGTCGGACGTCAGGACACGCGCCGCGGGACCAGTGAAGCCCAATTCCAGCCAACCGTTGTTGTAATCAACGTCCAGGTTCTGGTTGACGCGGGTGGAGCCGGCCAGAACATTGCTGTCGTTGAAGGTCAGCACGTTGGCCTCACGGCACAGTGCAAACGTTTCATCAACAGGAGCCGGAGAGAAGTCCAGCGGGTCCGGAGTGATGGTCCGCTCTTCGCGATCATAGTAGGTGATGGCCATCGCTTCACAAGCTGTCCCAAAATCTGAATCCCAAACATTGGTGAACGGTGCAACCGGAGTGGCGCCGTTTACGTAGTTCTTCTTGGTTGGGAAGGTAATAACCCAGTCAGTGCCTGCAGCAATGCTAGGCTCAAGAACGTAGTCGTTCATGATGGCGCTGTGCATCAGAACAGCGCTGACCGCATCAATCCCGCTACCAAAAGAGGACTGAACTACAGTCAAATTCGCACTCGAGTCAAGCACCTGAGCGATCGGGGTTGCATCGACCATACCGGGATCAACAGTATTGGGCGCAAAGTGAATCGGAATCGCACCCGTATCCAGAGAGCTGACAAAGTCGTCCAGCGCCACGGCGTCATAAGTCGCATTGGTACCTTCGTTGACGTTGATCAGCACACCGTAGCCATACAGACCGCCGGTGGGCACATCAATATCGGTGTTGCCATTGGCATTCCACTTGCCAGAGCCAGCCCAGTTGGCAGACAGAGCGGCACAGCCTGGGGGAACGCCAGCAACGTGCGTGGCTGCCGTCACATCGCCAGCATCCGTCAGCACACCCATTTCAATAATTTCTACGTAGCCCTCACGGGTACGGTCAAGACCATTGAATGGCGCACTGTCAGCCGCGTATGCCAAATCCCGGAACTCCACTACTGGACCGGGTACGCCTTCAGTGGTAGCGGCCAGACCATTGGGCACGGTGCAGGAAGTGTCAGCGGTGCGGATGGACGCGCCGGAGCCATCAGCGAAGATCACAGCGGACCAATGATCCTGCGGAGACAGGTACAGGTTGAAGTCGAGCACTTCCTGGCTGTTCATGGCCTCGACGAAACGCACCTTGACGGCCTTGGTGTCGTTGGTGGTGTTGACCAGGTTGATGTAGGTATCGTGGCCGCCTTCGACGGTGTAATACGGATAGATGAGCGCCTGACCGTGGCCCTCAGTGTTTACGAACACGGCATTGGCAGCACTCGCACCCAGAAGGGTCGCTGCTACCGCTGCAGAAATAATGTTCTTTTTCATGTGTTTCTCCTTGATGGATATAGAACGTTCTAATGAAACAATTGTTTACTCGTGAGCCGCAGCAGCGAACTACTGTGACGCACTTTTTGGGCATACACCCTACGGTGACCACCACCTGGCCCAGGGTGTACCCCCGACCGGTAGAAGCGAGGTTAGCATAGGCATCCATGCCCAACAACAGCTTTCCCCCTCCAAAATGGCTTTAAAGCTGTGATTTTTTTGTTAAAAATCACTAAATAAGCTCCAAGCTGTCAAGTACTACTTGAGGTAGAGATACCAGCTTCCGTCGACCCTGATCCAGCGTTCTTCCCTGGAACGCGTGTTCTCAAAACCGGAACCGAAAGTCTGGTAGGTCACCTCTATCGCAACTTCACAGCGATCACCCTCACACACGACGCTTGAGACTTCCGCTTTATTCCAGGACGTGACGCCGACATGACTCCTGGTATAAGTCTTTAAACCGCGACCGGTGCGATAGGCCGGCGTTGTGTAGTTCAGCGCCTTCTCGAAGTTGCCGGCCAGCAACAGATCCATGTGGGCCTGGGCGCGCTGGGCGACCACCTGTTCCGAGGTTTTGGGGGTACCCATACCCGCGCACGCTGCCAGCAGCGCACAAGTGGCCATCAGGGCGGCGCGTTTCCACAACCGGGATGTGCGCCCTGGTGATACTGACCCGGGGCGAACGGCGCTGTTTTCCATATAACGACTCCTTGCAACATATTGAATGGCCCCGGGCACTGTGGCCTGGAGCAAGGCTACTGTTCTCCCTGCACCGCTGGAGCGTTCCCGGTGCTACCCGAGTACCCGGCAGCGGCCCCGGTATCGGCGCCATGCGGGAGGTCATCAAAATGATGCAGCCCCTTCATCCGCGAGCGCATCTCCAGAGTGATATCGCGAAGATCCTGCTCACTACGCAGCACCCGGGGAGTAATGAAGACCAGCAACTCCGTGCGGGTAGCCGCTATCGAGGTGCGCCCGAACAGGTTGCCGATGATCGGAATGCTGTGCAGGAAAGGCAGGCCCAGCTTGCCGCTGCTCTGATTGTCGCGGATCAAGCCCCCGAGGACCACCGACTCACCGGAGCGCACCGCCACCCGACTGCTCACATTCCGCTCGAGGAAGCTGCGCTGATCCGTGGCAGTGTCCACCGGGCCGACATCGGTCACCGACTGTTGGATATCCATGGTCACCAGGCCGCCGGCGTTCACCGAGGGCGTAACCTCCAGCTTGACCCCGGTGTCCACGTACTGGATCGATGTGGTCGAGGTGCCGCCGTCGGTAATCGTCTGCGCGGACCGCACCGGTTGCTGGTCACCCACGTGGATGGCGGCGGTATGGTTGTCCAGCACCATCACCGACGGCGCGGAGAGGACGTTGACCAGGGTCTTTTCCGCCAGCGCATTGATCACGCCGCGAATCGTACCCGCCGAGTTGGCAATGGTATAGGAAAAGCCCGGCACCCGGCCGCCGAGGTTTGCGCTGTCGCCGAGGGCGAGCAGGGCATTGCCGGTGCGTCCTCCCCCCAGGCTGTTCTGCAGGAACCACTCCACCCCGTACTCGAGATCGTCGGACAGGGTCACTTCCAGAATACTGGCCTCTATCAATACCTGGTTGGCGATCACATCCAGCTGCCGGAGGGCAGACTCCACCTTGAGGTACTCGCGGCGGGGTGCATAGACCAGCAGTGCGTTGTTGTATTCATCCGCGACGATGCGGACATTTTCTCCGAGGTCAAAACTGCCGCCCGTGGGTGTGCTGCCGCCAGTATCCGGAGCATTGAAGTTGCCCGAGCTTCCGCCACCGCCTGAGCCATTGCCGATGCTCAGGGAGTCCAGACCCGGCGCCACGCCGCTGTCCGCGCCGCGCTTGCTGCCACCACCGCCGCCACCGCCGAAAATGCTGCTGAGCATCTCGGCCAGGTGCGTGGCGGAACCGTTCTGGACATTGAACACATACAGGGACGGTTCACCATCGGCATCCTGGGACTGATCCAGGCGGTTGATCCAGGTGCGGATCTGGTCGATATAGTGGGCGCGCGGGGTGACCACCAGAATACTGTTCAGGCGCTCCAGCGGCATCACCCGAACCACTTGCGCCAGATTGCCGGCGCCACCGTCGGCGCCATCGCCGCCCAGGAGGTGGGCCAGCGCTGCATTGATATCCTCCACGGTACTGTGCTTGAGCGGGAAAATGCCCACCGACATCCCCTGCAACTGGTCGACGTCAAAGGTGGCGATAATGTCCAGCCAGCCTTCTATCTGGTTACTGGTCCCGGCCAACACCAACAGATTGCGGGTATTGTCGACCCGGACAAAGGCTGTTTCCGGCGCTACCGGGGCCAGGATCTCGGCCATGCCCGAGGCACTGATGTAACTGAGCGGCACGATGATGTTGCGAAACCCGGCGCCAACAGAGTCGGCGCTACCAAAGGCCGGCATCAGGCTCGGCAGGTTTTTCGAAGCACTGACAAAATAGCGATCGTTGGGATCGCGCACCATGGTGATGCCGTTGGATTGCAGCAGCGACTCGAGAATCGCCAATAGCTGATCCCGGGGCACCGGAGTACGGGTGCGCAGGGTGATCTCGCCCTTCAGCGGGTGTTCGATCACGTAGTCCAGCCCGAGTATGTCCCCAAGCATCGAGTGCACTACCTCGGTGACCGGTGCCTGCTCGAAATTCAGGCTCACCGCTTCGCCGTCGAGGCGCACCGGTGGCCGCGCGGGCGGGACCCTGATCACGCGGTCATTGCCCTGGTAAACCACGGCTTCCGGCTCTGTGTCGAGGATTTCAGCGTCGGCGGGCGGGGCCGGTTGGACCACCGCGGGCACGCTGGCGGTCGTCCGCGCTCTCACGGGCTGATCTTTCTGGGGTGCCAGCGTGCTACAGGCGCTCAAGCCTGACAGCAGCAGAATGACCGGCATTAACTGTTTATTCATTACTCGACCGCCTTGATAAATCATTCTGGGGAGTCATCGGCTGTGGCTGGCTCCTGTATTTGCCCCGGGGGGCGACGCTCCGGTTTCACCCGCGCATGTTCCAGCGGCAGCAGGCGCTCCATGGACGCATCATCAGAGGCCACAAAGTTCGCCCCCGCGGCTGACAAACCCTGCAATGTCCACTGCTGCAGCTGCTCCCCTACCATGAGGCGCTGCCTCTGCCCGGCAACGTTAATGATGATGCCCGCACTGTCACCTGCGGCAAACACGCCCAGCAGGCGAACGTTATCCAGGATGTCGGGGCCCAATACCGGCGCCGGCTCCTCCGCGGGGCCGGCTTCAGGCTCCGGCCTTCGGGTATTCCAGAACAGCGGCCGCACCAGCATTTCACCCGCGTCCTCCGACGGGGTTGGGGCCGGCAATTCTATCGATCCCTCGGCCAGGGTGGAAGGCGCAGGCGGAATCGCTGGCGGCGGATGCCGGGTGATCACCAGGATGGCGCCCAGCAGGACGGCCACAGCGAGCGCGGCGAGCAGGAGCCCGGACAGCAGCAAAAGCTGACGCAAAAGCCCGGACTGTAAAGCAGGTGGCAGCGCAATCATTGCAGCTTCAACACACTGACACGCAGCGACAAGGCAACATTCTGCGCCGTCGGCTGGCGCCGGTTAAGCACCGGGGTCACTTCAACACTGCGCACCAGGATCAGCGGCCGCGCCTCCCGCAGTCCCAGCAGCACCTGCTCCACACCCTCCATGGTGCCGCTCGCAGTAACGTCAATGCGGATTTCCTGAAACCCTTCATGCCCCGTGGGCCCCAGCACCTGGCTGCCCGTTACCCCCAGGCCAGCCGCCTCGGCCAGCCTGCGCACCTGCTGCTGGGCGGTGGCACCCGTAGACGCCAGGTCCATGGTCGGGGGAAAGGCCAGGGCTTCCAGACGTTGACCAATGTGCTCGCTACTCTCGCGCAGGGTCTCGACACTCTCGGCAAAACCGAGCAGGCGTGCAATACGCGGTTCCGCATACTGCAGACGCTGGCTCCCTTCGGCGTACCAGGACAGCATGCGGCCAGCCGCCAGCAACAGCAGCACGAGCAAAAAGGCCAGCAGCACGCCGGCAACAAACTTCGCGTGCGCGGGGAGTGCAGCCACTGAGTGCAGGATTTTGTTCATCAGTCTGGATTCGCTTCGGCCAGGCGCAACTGCAGCGTAAACTGTTCAAGATTGGTGCGCCCGTGGCGGCGGATGCCACCGGGAGCGCTGACCTCGGCGTAAAACGGATCCTCGGTCAGGGACTGCAGGAAGCGGGCGGCATTGACGGCCCAGCCACGGATGCGAATTTGCTGACCTTCGATGATCAGCTGTTCGAAATAGACACTGTCGGGTGTCTGCGCAGCGAGGCGATCCAGCAGGGAATGGCTGTCGAGCTGACGATCGACCAGCCCCTGCACCGCCTGGGCGCGCTCGTTGTCCACCGCCAGTTGCTCCCGCAGTTGCATGGCCTCGACCGCGTTGCGCTCCGCCACGGCGAGGTGATGCTCCATGTTGTCGGCCTGCATGCTGCGGACCAGCCCCGGCACGGCGAGCAGGGCGAGTAACAGCAACAGCAGCGTAGCCAACAGCCCCCCCAGCAACGCCAGGCGCTGGCGATAGTTGGCCGCCCGCCGGCGCTCGCCAAAACCCTGGAAAACCACCGGGCGCTGGTCCCCGTCCAGGCACCAGACTTCCGGCAGCTGCTCCTTGCTGTCCGTAGTCACACCCTGGGCGTGCAGGCAGGCCATCGCCTCGCTATAGGCGGTGATCGCCAGGGTGATGTGCAGCTTGCCACCCGCGCGCCGGCGCAGTGCCCAACCGTAGCAGGTATCATCGAGGACAAAGGGACTGCTGGCCTGTACTTCAAGCATCACGGCATTTGCGAGGTCCGCCTCCACCGCCGCCGGCAATTCGATTTGCCGCAGGAGCACCAGTTCCGCGGGCAACAGACGGGCATCACATACGAACTCCGGCGCCTGCGCAGCAGCCATCGGCTCCTCGGCGACAAAATAGTCCGGACCGGACTCGCCCGCTACCCGCAGTGCAACCGGCGCTTCCAGGCGCCGCCGGATACCGGCGGCGCGCCCCCAGAACAGCTCGTGCCAACCCGCGCGCCAGGCCTGTATCCAGGGGTCGAGGTCGAGGCCAAACAGGGACCAGCGTTGGGAATCGGCTTGCATTCTGCTCTACTGACTCTTGCCAACAGCGACAGTGGTCGTTTCCACCGGGAATACCCGGGTGAAGCGCCAGGGCGCAACGCCGCTGCGCCCACCCATGTCCACCCAGATACGCTGCCGCAGCAGTCTGCCTTCTGTTATCCGCACATCGATCTCCAAGGAATACATGCCGCTGCCGCCACTGGCCATGAACTCCTGATTGAAGCCCGCAGGCAGGACCAGATCAACCGGCGAATCATCCTGACGCCGATCCAGGACAAAATCAACCAGCGCAGGGTCGCCCTGGGCCAGTGCCTGCAATACCGCCGCCTGTGCCGCAAGCGGGTCCACCCCCGGGCCACCAGCGGCTTGGGCATGCACAGCGTGACGGACGCGATCATACACGCTGCGGGTCATTCCGGGAACTCGCAGCAGGTCTTCCACCACCATGAACGGAGCTGGCGATTCAGTTTCAGCGTAATCATCGGGGTTTTGATCCAGCCCCGGCTGTACGCTCCGCTGTTCGAGCACGCTCTGGGCAAGCGCCTCGGCGTCACCGGCAGCGAGACCGCCAGCGTACTGGAACAAAGCCTGCAGCAATCCAGCGGACGCCTGGTTGAGACCGACAAACCCTGCGATTGGCAGGGCGCGCACGGTAACCGCAGCCTCTCCCAGCCGGTACTGTCGGGTGAATACGGCGCGTGGATTAAATCCACTTTCTGCCTGCGCGGTGCGCATATCCCGCAGCGCCAAATGGGCCGCACCGGCGGCGGCGGCCTCGGCCCGGGCCTGATCCAGTTGCAGGCCAGTGGCCTTGACATCACTCAGCGACAGCGACACCACGCCCGCGACCAGCAGGGACAGACCTGCCAGCATCCACAATATGAAGGCCAGGGCCACACCCCGCTGCCTACGCGCCGCCAATGTGTTCATTGCCAGCCGCATAACTAGAAGGCTGCCTGGAACAGATCGGGGGCAATGACGAGGTCGGGCCAGTAGCGCTCGCGCACCCGCAATTGCAGCTTGAGCACTTGCGGCACCAGAACCTCCTGCTCGTCCCATTGCTCGAGCCAGGTTTGCTGCGCATTTTCCCGGAATGACAGGGTGAACCCGCTGACTTCGTCCAATAGCGGGTGTGCCTCCGCCGCTGTCCAGTCCGGCGACTCCAGCGCGGGATGGAACGGCACAAACTGTATCTTCAGGGTCTCGCCATCCAGAAACAGGCGCTTGTATTGCAGGCCCGCAACCCCCTCCACTCCCTGCAGGGGCGCGATCCAGCTCAACTCATTCCGGCCGCCGACAAAATAGCCGCCGGGCCGGGCCTGTGTCCTTACCGGTACTGCCTGGCGCAAGCTGTTGCGTAAAAACTGGCTCACCAGGCGCATTTCATCCAGGCGCTGGGTGGTCGCCTCCACCCGCGCGTGGGTGTCTCCCAGGGTCCGCACTGCGGTGAGCGTCGCCAGCACCAGCAGCGACATCACGGTCAGCGCCACCACCACTTCAACCAGGGTAAACCCGCGCTGCTCACCCACCGCTGGGCGCCTCGGGAACCGCGGTGACCAGCACTACCTGCCTGGTCTTGGCGCCGTCGCTCCACTCGACAGTGGCCGTCAACTGATACAGCGGAATCTGCCCGATGCCCTGCTCGTCGGGCAACAGGGTACTGGAGAGACGCCAGCGGTAATCCTCAATGTCATCCCCGGCGCTGACCCCGGGTGCCGCCAGCACACTGTGTTCGGCCAGCAGGGACTGGGCCAGGAGGACAGCGTAGCTGTAGCGTTCGTCTATACGCACATTGCGCGTCGCGCCGGCCGCGGCCTGGTACAGCATCCCCAGCGACAGGGACAGGATCACCATCGCCACGATCATTTCGATCAGGGAGAAACCTTTCTGGGAGCGGCGGCAGACCCTGCTCATGAAGATCCCGGCTGCTCATGAGTGACCCGCCCCAGCAGCCAATCCACCCGAACCCGCTGGCCAGCACCATTGGCGCGGGTGATAGTGATACTGCCGCCGGTGGAAGTGCCATCGGGATAGAAGCGGATAACGCCGACACCGCGTTCGGTTACCAGATCCCGGGCGACGTCCACCTTTACCGACAACGCATCCGAGAGCGTCGACGCGCGCTCCTCATCAAAGCGGGATTCGGCCAGCTGCACGCCATAGCGGTGGCTGTCCGGCGCCACCAGCAAATCGTGTGCCCTGCCGCTGTTGATTGCCTGGTAGCGGGCCGATGTGGCGGCACCAGTCACACTCCGGACCGCATCCCGATACTGCATGGTGGCATACATTTTTACCGCCATCGGCGTCGCCAGACCGGCCAGCAGCGCGGCAATACCCAGCGCCACCATCAATTCGATCAGGGTAAAACCCTGGCCGCGGCTTGCAGCCGCCACACCCCGACGTGGCGGTCCAGACGGCGGCAGCGGCGTCTCAGCGATCATTCCCAATTGGTAACATCGACATCCTCACCCGTTCCGCCGGGCGCCCCGTCGGCGCCGTAGGACACCAGGTCGTAGGCCGAGTGCTGCCCTGGGTGGCGGTAGTTGTAACCGTTGCCCCAGGGATCCTGAGGCACGCTGGAGCCACGCAGATAGGGGCCGTTCCAGCCCTTGACTCCCCCGGGCTGGCGTACCAGGGCTTCCAGGCCCAGCTCCGTGGAGGGGAAGCGTCCGACGTCCAGCTTGTACATTTCCAGCGCCTGTTCCAGATCGCGAATCTGCACTGTGGCGGTCTTCGACTTGGCCCCCCCCAGCTGATTGAGTACCTGCGGACCGACCAGGCCGGCGAGCATGGCCAGAATGGCCAGCACTACCAGCAACTCGACCAGGGTAAAACCGCGACTGGGTCGACGCGAGAGTTTTGACATTGCCTACTCCTGCAACAGCTCGTTGCCATTCATTGGTTTTTACATCGCCAGGTCGTTCACCGAGAGGATGCCCATGAGAATGGACACGATAATCACGGCAATCATCCCGCCCATGCCAAGGATCAGCACGGGCTCCAGTACGGTCAAACCTCGCTTGATGCCCGACTCGACATCACGTTCGTACACGCGCGCCAGTTCCAGCATCATTTCATCCAGCCGCCCGGACTCCTCCCCCACCCGCACCATCTGGATAACCATGGGGGTAAAGGTGCCCGGCTCGGCCAGCGCATCCGACATCCGGCGGCCCGCCTTGACCGCTGGCGGCAGGATGGCCAGCGCCTCCCGGACCACCGAATTTTCCACCGTGCTCAGGGCAATGTTGATTGCCTGCAACAGGGATACGCCATTGCCCAGCAGGGTGCCCAGGGTGCGGGCAAAGCGCGCCAGTTCATACTTGAACAGTACCGCACCGAGCAGGGGCAGTCGCAGCATCTTGCGATCCTTCCAACTGCTGCCCTCGGGCCTGGCGAGCCAGGCCCGAGCACTGTACCAGGCCGCAATCGACAGCAGCAGCATCAGCCAGCCCCAGGCCTTGACTCCGTCGCCCAGCGCGATCACCGCGCGGGTCAGACCCGGCAAGCCGTCGCCCATGTCGGCAAACAGCGCCTCGAACTGGGGCACAACAAACCCCAGCATAACCGCCAGCGACAGCAGAGCCACCACAGCGAGGATGGCGGGATAGATCAGTGCCGAAACCACCGTGCTGCGCACCTCTTTGGAGCGGTGCAGGTACTCGGCGAGACGATCAAACACCGTGCCCAGCTGGCCACTGGCCTCCCCGGAGCGCACCATGTTGACATAAAAATTGCCGAATAGTTCGGGGCGCCTCTCCAGGCCGTGGCTGAGGGGCTTGCCGCCCTTGACCGTCTCCAGCAAATGTCGCAGCAGGCCGGTATAACCTTCCTTGCTGCTCATGTCGATCTGCACCTTGAGGGCGCGGTCAATGGGCAGGCCCGCGCGCAGTAGTACCGCCAGCTCCGAGGTCAGCGCCAGCACCTCGTCGCGGCTGACCACCGCAGCCGCGTTCCGCTGCAGCCAGGATGGGCGCGCCGCGGGCGCAGCTTCGCTGGCGGCGGGCATAGATACCACATCACCGGCGACCGGCCACAGACGGACCGGGGTCAGACCCTGCCCGCGCAATTGGCGCAGCGCTGCCGCCTGGCTCAATGCAACCAGGGAGCCCTGGGTGATGGAGCCGTCCTTCTGTGCGGCCTTGTAGCTGAACTGTGGCATGGCTGGCTGTTGACCCCGGTAGCTGAACGGGTGGAAAGGTGGCGCGACCGGGTCAGGAAACCTGGTCGAGCAATTCCACTTCCTCGCTCTGGTCCTGGGTTACCCGCAATACCTCTTCGAGCGAGGTGATGCCGGCCGCAACCTTGCGCAGCCCGTCTTCATAGAGCGTCAGCATACCACGCTGGCGCGAGGCAGCGTGCAGGGTGGTGGCGTCCGCGCCCGAGAGAATGGCCTTGTGCATCTCGCTGTCGAGCAGAAACAGCTCGTGGATCGCGGTACGCCCGGTATAGCCGGTAAACTTGCAGTGCTCGCAGCCCTCGCCGGAATAAATACAGTTGTGGCCGTCAGTGAGCCAGCGCCGCAAACCGGCGTTTTCAATGGCGCGCGGGGTCAGTTCTACCTCCCGGCGACAATGGCGGCAGAGCGTGCGCACCAGACGCTGGGCGAGTACGCCATTGACCGCGGAGGTAATAAGGAAGCGCTCGATACCCATGTCCTCCAGCCGGGTAATGGCACCGGCGGCGGTGTTGGTGTGTAGCGTGGACAGTACCAGATGACCGGTGAGCGCGGACTGCACGGCGATCTGCGCCGTTTCGGTATCACGCATCTCGCCGATCATGATGATATCAGGATCCTGGCGCAGGATGGAGCGCAGGGCGCGGGCAAAGGTCAGCTCGATCTGGGGCTGGACCTGGATCTGGTTGACGCCGTTCAGCTGGTACTCGACCGGGTCCTCCACGGTGATGATTTTCAGGGTCGTGGAGTCCAGGGTCGACAGCGATGCATACAGCGTGGTGGTCTTGCCGGAGCCGGTCGGCCCGGTCAGCAGCAGAACCCCGTGGGGCCGGTGCAGCAGGTCAGTGTACCGCTGCAGGGTATCTTTGCTGAAGCCCATGCTCTCCAGACTCTGGCGTATACTCTGGCGATCCAGTACCCGCATCACGATGCTCTCGCCATGCACGGTCGGGATGGTGGAGACCCGCAGGTCCAGCTCGTGCCCCTTGACCCGGGTCATGATGCGCCCATCCTGCGGCAGGCGCCGCTCGGCAATGTTCAGGTTGGCCAGCAGCTTGATCCGCGAGGCGATGGCCGGGGCAAGGCTGGCGGGGGGCGGATCCTGCGCCAACTGGATGACACCGTCCACGCGATAGCGCAAATGCAGGCCATCCTCGAACGGTTCCACATGCACATCGGAGGCGCCGAGATCCAGCGCGCGGTGGATGATCTGGTTGACCAGGCGGATAACGGGTGCCTCACTGGCCAGGTCCCGCAGGTGTTCGATAAACTCTTCATCGCCCGCGTACTGGTCGCCGGGCCCAACCTCTTCGTCGTCCTCCTTGCCCAGATAGTGCTGCAGGGCAGCGTTGATATCGGATTCCAGACCGAGACACAGCTCTACCTGGCAGCCGGTCGCGAGCTGCAGGGCTTTGCGAATGAACGGATCCTGAGGCAATACAGCGGCGAAACGGAGCACATCCTCTGCTTGCGCCAACGGCGCCACCTGCCGGTTGAACAGGAAATCCGTTGCCAGCCCCCTGATCTCCAGCGCCTCCTCCGGGTAGTCGGCCGCGGCAACCAGCGTCAACCCAAGCTGTTCACTCAGGGCCTCGGCGACATCCAGTTCCGACACCAGGCCCAGTTGCACCAGCACCTGGCCGATGTAACCGCCCATTTCCTGCTGGGCCATGAGCGCGCGCTCAATGTCCCGCAAGCTGACCTTGTTGCGGTTGACCAGCAGCTCTCCGAGTTTCATAACCATTGTCCTGCGCTCATTGCCTGACCAGGAATCCGCCCGGGGCGAAGGTGAAGCCGAACTTCGCTTCGCGGGCCTGGTCGTGCTGGTAATCCTGCGGATACTTTTCCCGGTATGCCGCTACCGCCTCGTAGGGACCTTCGCCCCAGCCGGGCAGTACCGGGTTGCCGTTGATATTGCCGTCCTCTACCACCAGGTAATCGCCGCTGCGGGTCACCCCGCGCAGCAGCTCCATCTCCGCCAGCACGTGCGCCTTGCGGTGATCCGAGTCGAGGATAAAGAATGCCGGCCCCGGCATCGCCTTGCGGTAGGCCAGAAGGTGGGCTGCAATACCGGGATCGGTGGAAGAGCAGGTCATCAGGTGAATGCCCTGATGCGTGCGAACCACTGGATCCACGTCCACATGGGTGATGTCCACACTGATGACGCGCAAGTCGGGGTTCAGGGCGCGGCCGATAACACTGAAGTACAGCGCCGCACCGCCAAAGCGGGTACCGAACTCCACCACCAGTGCGGGCTTCAGAGCCGCGAGGATCTCCTGATAGTTCCACATGTCGGCGACCGACTTCAGGCAGGGAACGCCGAGGAACTCCACGGTCTCCCACACCTCGGTATCGTAATACCAGCGGTGATAGGCATCGAACACATCACTGACAGGACTTGATGACACTGCGGGTACCCTCCAGACTGCCGCCATTCTAACAGCGGGGAGTACTGGAGAGACAGCCTCGGATGGGAACGCGGTCAGCCCGGTGTTCAGGCCACCTCAAACAGCCCCGCTGCACCCATGCCGCCGCCGATGCACATGGTGATGACCACGTACTTCACACCGCGGCGCTTGCCCTCGATCAGGGCGTGGCCGACCATGCGCGCACCGCTCATGCCGAAGGGGTGGCCAATGGAAATGGCCCCACCGTTCACGTTCAGCCTGTCGTTGTCGATGCCAAGCTGGTCGCGGCAGTACAGCACCTGGCAGGCAAAGGCCTCGTTCAGCTCCCACAGGCCGATGTCGTCGATCTTCAGGCCGTGGCGCTTGAGCAGCTTGGGAATAGCGAACACCGGCCCGATCCCCATCTCGTCGGGGCTGCAACCCGCCACCGCCAGACCACGGTAGATACCCAGCGGCTGCAGGCCCTGCTGCGCCGCCAGCGCACCGTCCATCAACACACAGGCAGAGGCGCCATCGGACAGCTGCGAGGCATTGCCGGCGGTGATAAAGCGGCCTTCCTTGACGAACTGGCCATCCTTGAACACCGGTTCCAGGGACTGCAGGCCCTCCAGGGTCGTGGACGGGCGATTGCCCTCGTCCTTTTCCAGCGTTACTTCCTTATACGTGGTCTCCTTGGTCTCCTTGTTGAATACCGCCATGCGGCTGGCCATGGGTACGATCTCGTCGTCGAAGGCTCCGGCCTCCTGTGCCGCCGCCGTGCGCATCTGGCTCTGGTAACTGTACTCGTCCTGGGCTTCGCGGGAGACACCGTAGCGCTCCGCCACAATCTCCGCGGTCTCGATCATCTGGATATAGGCTTTCGGCGAGATATCCAGCACCGTCTGCGAGACATTGCGGTAGCTGTTCTTGTGCTTGGTCTGCACCAGCGAGATCGACTCCAGGCCGCCCGCCACCGCCACGTCGTACTCGTTGCACATGATGGACTTGGCCGCGGTGGCGATGGTCATCAGCCCCGAGGAGCATTGGCGGTCCATGGTCATGCCGGCGGTGCTGTCGGGCAGACCACCCGCCACCCCGCACAGGCGCCCCAGGTTGTAGGCCTGCGTGCCCTGCTGCGCGGCCGCGCCCATGATGCAATCCTCTACCATGGCGGGATCAATCCCCGCACGCGCCACCGCGGCGCGCACGGCATGGCCGCCCAGCGCGGGCGCCTCGGTGTCGTTGAAGGCGCCGCGGAAGGCTTTACCGATGGGGGTTCTTGCGGTGCTGACGATGACTGCGTCTCTCATTGTTGTCTCCTGGTTGAACTGATGATCAAAAGCAAAGCTATCTAGTGAGTAGCCCTGTAGTGCCGGAGCCCACGCCGCGATCCGCTCCCTGAAACCCGCCGTGAACCCGTCCCTGGGGGCTTCTTGCTCGCGTCCATGCGAGCAAGAGTTTCAGGAAGCGGCTCCCGGCGTAGACTCCTCGTTCTGAGCTGGACTCCAACATCGCACTTTGGGCCGATGTCTCGAAAACCTTGACACGTTTCAAAGCAAAACATGGGCGAACTGTATCAAAAGTGCCACTGTAAGGCGGCAACTGGCAACGCAGGGAGGGGCTGTCATGGTCGGGCGGCATCGGGGACCGTTGAGCGCATGGATGCGCGATACGAGCCTACATGGACGTATTTACGGCGTGTTCCCGATGCCGCCCGACCATGGCGGCCCCGGCTCATAACTACCGTCCCACAGTTTTCCGGAACGCTTGCACCTGGCCAACAGTATCCCGGGGGAAATGACCAAGCTACGAACGCTGACTGGAGCAGGAAACGATCTCCCCGGTCATGTAGCCCGAATAGTCCGACGCCAAAAACATCATAACATTGGCGACTTCCCAGACTTCCGCCGCGCGCCCAAAGGCCTCCTTGGCCGCCAGCTCTTCCAGCAGTTCCATCGGCGTGGTCTTCTTCAGGAACTCGTGAAAGGCAATAGAGGGGGAGACGGCGTTGATCCGCACGCCGTGGTCGGCGGCTTCCAGGGCGGAGCAGCGGGTCAGGGCCATGACGCCGGCCTTGGCGGCGGCGTAGTGGCACTGTTCTTTCTGCGCGCGCCAGCCGAGGACGGAGGCGTTGTTGACGATCACGCCGGCGCCGCGGGGCTGCATTTTGCGCAGCATGGCCCGGGTCATGCGCATGGTGCCGGTGAGGGTGATGTCGAGCACGCGGCTCCACTCCTCGTCGGTCATGTCCACCAGCAGTTTGGTGCCGCCGAGGCCGGCGTTGTTGATCAGCACGTCAACACCATCCATTTTTTCCTCGGCCTCGTCGATCAGCGCCTGCACTTCTGCTTCCACGGTGACGTTGGCCAGCTTGCCATATATTGCCTCCAGCCCGGTATCGGCCTTGAGCTGCTCCACGGCCTTGGCCAGGCGGCCCTCGTGGATGTCGCTGATCATCACCGCGCGGGCGCCCTCTTCCGCGGCGCGGGTGGCGGCGGCAAAGCCGATGCCGGCGCCGGCAGCGGCGGTGATGAGGACGGACTTGCCGGCCAGCAGGTTGTGGCCGGCGACGTAGGGTGGTGGTTCTTTCAGTGCCATTCGAATTCTCCTCTAACCGCGCGGTTCGCGGGGCATGCCCAGCGCACGCTCGGCGATGATGTTGCGCTGGATCTGGTTGGTACCGCCGTAGATGGTATCGGCGCGGGTGAACAGGTACAGGGACTGCAGCCGGGTCAGTTCATAGGGCGCTGCAGCGATGATCTCGCTCTCGGCGCCGAGCACGTCCATGGCCAGCTTGCCCAGGTTGCGGTGCCAGGTCGACCAGTACAGCTTGTAGATCATGGCCTCCTTCTGCAGGCTGCCATCGTCACCGCCGCCGGAGAGCATGCGCATGCTGTTGAAGCGCAGGATGCGCAGGCCGACGTGGGCGTCGGCGATGCGCTGGCGCAGGGCCGGGTCGCGGGCGGCACCGTTGGCTTTGGCGATCCTGATAATCTCGTCGAACTCGTTCTGGAACAGCATCTGCTGGCCCAGGGTGGAGACGCCGCGCTCGAAGCCGAGCAGGCCCATGGCCACTTTCCAGCCTTCGCCGGGGGCGCCGACGATGTCGTCGGCGGCGCAGACCGCATCGTCGAAAAAGACTTCATTGAACTCGCTGGTGCCGGTGAGCTGTTCGATGGGGCGCACGGTGATCCCGGGCTGGTCCATCGCCAGCAGGAAAAAGCCCAGGCCCTTGTGCGCCACCGAGTCAGGGTCGGTGCGGGCAATCACGAATACATACTGGGATTCATGGGCCAGGGAGGTCCACACCTTCTGGCCATTGATCAACCACTGGTCATTGGCCTCGTCCAGGCGCGCCCTGGTCTTCACATTGGCCAGGTCGGAACCCGCGGAGGGCTCGGAATAGCCCTGGCACCAGAATTCCTTGCCCGCACGGATACCGGGCAGGTAGCGTTCCTTCTGCGCTTCGCTGCCGAAGGCGATCAGGGTCGGGCCGGTGAGGGTCTCGCCGATATGGCCCATGCGGCCGGGGCCGCCGGCGCGGGCGTACTCCTCATTGAAGATGACCTGCTGCTCGATGCTGGCGCCGCGGCCGCCGTACTGCTTTGGCCAGCCGACGCAGGTCCAGCCGCCCTCGGCCAGCTTCCGCTCCCAGGCCTTGCGCTCCTCGACAAAGGAGTGCTCGTCGCCCGGGCCGCCGCGGCCGCGGATAACTTCGAATTCGCCGCCCAGATTGGCCGCCAGCCAGCTGGTGACTTCTTCCCGGAACTGCTCGTCTGCGGGGCTGAAACTGAGCTTCATGCCGCCTCTCCATCCAGTAACTGGCGCGCGAGCCGCTCCCGGTGCCAGGCGGCATCGCCCAGCAGAGTCTCAGTGGACTTCGCGCGCTTGAAATACAGTTGAATATCGTACTCCGCAGTAATGCCGACGCCGCCGTGCAGCTGGATGCCGCAGCCGGCATTGAAAAACGCGGCGTCGGAGCAGTAGGCCTTGGCGATGCTGGCGGCTTCCGCCAGGCCCGCGCCCAGCGGGTTTCCGGCCAGCGCCTCGTCGGCGATGCAGGCGGCGTAATAGGCGGCGGACCGCGCGGCCTCGACTTTCAGCATCATGTCCGCGGCCTTGTGCTTGATGGCCTGGTAGGAGGCGATAGTGCGGCCGAACTGCACCCGCTCCATGGTATAGGCCACGGAACTGTCCAGGGCCTGCTGGGCGACGCCTACCTGCTCGGCGGCCACCGCCACGGTGGCCAGATCCAGGATCTTCGCCAGCGCCGGCCAGGCGCAGCCGGCCTCCCCCATCAGGGCGTCGGCGCCGAGCTTCACATCTCGCAGGGTGATGCTGGCCTGCTTGCGGGTCTGGTCCATGGTGGGCAACCACTCGCGGCTGACCCCGGCAGTATCCGCGGGCAGGACGAACAGGCTGATGCCCTCCTCACCGTCGCTGCCCGCCTCACGCGCGGCGACAATCAGGGTCTCAGCAGTGTGGCCGTCGAGCACATAACGGTACTCGCCATTGAGCACACCGCCGTCGCCATCCGCTGCCCAGGTAGCCTGCACCGCGTGGGCATCCGGGCGACTGCCCGGGGCCATAAAGGCCAGGGTCGCGGTGCTGCCCGTGGCGATCGCCGCCAGGTACTGCTGCTTCTGCGCTTCAGTGCCAGCCACCAGCAGGGCATTGACGCCCAGGCCGACCGTGGCCAGGAACGGCGCGCACAGCAGCACCCGGCCCATCTGTTCCTGCATGGCGGCCAGCTCCACAAAGCCCAGCCCGAGGCCGCCGTAGGCTTCGGGGATGTGCAGGGCCGGCCACATCATTTCCTCGCTGATCTGCCGCCACAGGGCCTCGTCATAGCCGCGCTCGGTGGCCATGGCCGCGCGTACCGCGGCAGCGGTGGAGACCTCCGCGAGGAAGGCCCCCGCTGTGTCGCGGATCATCTGCTGTTCTTCGGTAAAGCGAAATTCCATGGGCCCTGCCTCAGCTGCCGAACACTTTTTGCGCCGGCACTTCCCGGGCCAGCAACTGCGCAACCGCATCCGTCAGCTCCGCCGGATCCCAGCGCTCGCCCTTGTCCACCGGCTCGGTCGAGCGCCAGCCATCGGCGATGGCGACCTTGCCGCCCTCGGCCTCGAACAGACGCCCGGTCACATGCGCCGACAGCGGCGACACCAGCCAGGCCACCAGCGAGGAGACATTCTCCGGCGCAAAATAATCGAAGCTGCCATCCTCCGGCTTCGCCATGCGCTGGGCCATGGCTTCCACCGCGGTAGTCATCCCCGTGCGCGCCACCGGTACCAGCCCATTGACGGTAATCCCGTAACGGCCCAGCTCCGCGGCCTGGGTCAGCGTCAGCGCCGCAATACCCGCCTTCGCCGCCGCATAGTTCGACTGTCCCACCGAGCCCTGCAGCCCGGCACCGGAGCTGGTATTGATAATTCGCGCATCCACCGCCCTGCCCTCCTTCGACAGCCCGCGCCAGTAGTGCACCGCGTGGGAGCTGATACAGAAATGCCCCTTCAGATGCACCGCCATGATCGCGTCCCAGTCCGACTCGGTCATGGACGCAAACATGCGATCGCGATTGATGCCGGCGTTGTTGACCACCGCGTGCAAGTCACCGAACGTGTCGATGGCCTGCTTCACGGCATTCAGGCTGTCGTCGTAGTTGGTGATGTCCGATGTGTTCACCACCGCCTCACCGCCCGCGGCGGTGATCTCATCCACCACCGCCTGGGCGGCGGGCTCGTTGATGTCGTTGACAACCACCTTGGCACCTTCGCTCGCCAGCACCCGCGCGTGCGCCGCGCCGAGGCCGCCGCCGGCGCCGGTGATGATCACTATTCGTCCTTCACATGTTCTGCTCATTGCGTTCTTCCTGTCTGTCTATTCGTCGAGTTCATTCTAAGTGGTCAGGCGGTGTGAGATCCGCTGCACAGGTGAGCGGCAGAGGGTTCCGGGACACGCCGTAAATACGTCCATGTAGGCTCGTATCGCGCATCCATGCGCTCAACGGTCCCGGAACCCTCTGCCCCTCCCCTGCGCTGCTACCTTCGGTGCCATCTAGCAGTCCGGCACAGATCAAGGCGGATTGCCCTGGTGGGGCCTGCCGGGACTGTGTGAGACATGGATGTCGAACACAAGCCCCCATGGACGGGTTCACGGCGTGTCCCGGCAGGCCCCAGCAGGGCGATGCGCCGAGCTACGGAGTACCTGCAAGCTACCGAAGGCTACAACCGCTCAATGATGGTGACGTTAGCCTGCCCACCTCCCTCACACATGGTCTGCAACCCATACCGCCCCCCCGTCCGCTCCAGCTCATGCAACAAGGTCGTCATCAACTTCGTGCCCGTAGCACCCAAGGGGTGGCCCAGGGCGATGGCACCGCCGTTGACGTTGGTGCGGGCGTGGTCGTAGCCGGTGTCCGCCAGCCAGGCCATGGCCACGGAGGCGAAGGCTTCGTTGATTTCCACCAGGTCGATATCCGCCAGGGTCATGCCCGCGCGCTTCAATGCGTACTCGGTGGCGGGGATGGGCGCGGTCAGCATCCAGATCGGGTCGGCAGCGCGCACGCTCATGTGGGCGATGCGGGCGCGAGGGGTGAGCTTGTAGCGCTTCAATGCGGCCTCGGAGACGATCAGCATCGCGGAGGAGGCGTCACAGGTCTGGCTGGAGACGGCCGCGGTGATACTGCCGCCTTCCTGCAGCGGCTGCAGTTCCGCCATTTTTTCCATGGTGGTCTGGCGCGGGGTTTCGTCCATTGCCACGCCGGCCAGCGGTGCGATTTCGCGGCTGAAGCGGCCCTCGTCAATTGCGCGCAGGGCGCGGCTGTGGGATTCCAGGGCGAAGGCTTCCATGTCCTGCCGGGAGAAGCCCCACTTGTCGGCGATCATCTGCGCGGAGTTGAACTGGGACACGGGCACGTTGCCGTAGCGCTTGACCCAGCCTTCGCTACCCGAGAAGGGGTCGCTGAAGCCCATTGGCTGCGCCGCCAGCATGGCCGAGGAAATCGGTATCTGGGTCATGGTCTGCACGCCGCCGGCGATGACCACGTCGTTGACGCCCGCCATGATCGCCTGGGCCGCAAAGTGCACGGCCTGCTGGGAGGAGCCGCACTGGCGGTCCACAGTAGTGCCGGGCACGGCTTCGTCGAGGCCCGCCGCCAGCCAGGCGGTGCGGGCGATGTCGCCGGCCAGGGGGCCGATGGTATCGACGCAGCCGAAGATCACATCGTCATAGTCACCGTCGGGAATGCCGTTGCGTTCCACCAGGGTCTTCAATACGTGGGCGCCGAGGTCGGCGCCGTGGATGCCGGCCAGGCCGCCCTTGCGCCGGCCGGTGGGGCTGCGCACTGCATCTACGATATAGGCATCTGCCATGGTTCTGGTTCCTTGTCTGGATTACTGAAAGGTGGCGCCGGCGCCGAGGACGGCGTCCTCGGCAAAAATCGCCTGCGCGACCTGTTGCTTGTGGAAGCCGGCATCGCCCCAGGTGTTGGCCAGGGCCCAGGCTTTCTTCATGAAAATATGCAGATCCACTTCCCAGGTGTAACCCATGGCGCCGTGGACCTGAATGCTGTTTTTTGCCGCCAGGTTCGCCGCCTCGCAGGCCGCCAGCTTGGCATGGGCCACATGGCCTGCAGCAGAGGTGGCGTCCTCCGCCACTGCATAGGCGGCGCGGTACACAGGCGCTTTCGCATATTCCAGTTTCACCGCCACATTGGCCAGGTGATGCTTGACCGCCTGGAAGGAGCCGATGGGTTTGCCGAACTGCTTGCGGTCGGTGGTGTAGGCCACGGAGAGATCCACCATGCGCTGGGCCAGGCCCAGGGCCTGGGCCGCACAGCCCAGGGCACCGCGGTTCAGGCTGGCGCTGCGCAGTTCCGCCGCCCGCTCGCCCGTCAGTACTGGCGCCACGCCCTCGTTCACAGTCACCGTGAACAGGCGCCGGCCGGGGTCGATGCTCTGGTTGTGTTCGCAGGCAAACTGGCCCTGCTCCAGGGCGTACAACTGGCCACCCTGTTCCAGCAGCAGCAGGTCCGCGACGTGGGCGTCCTCCGCCAGCAGATTCTGTTCCAGGGCGACGACAATGCGGGCCTCACCGGACGCGGCCCGCGGCAGCCAGCTTGCGGCCAGCTCACCACCGATATCCCGCAGCAGGGGCACGCCCACCAGCGCGTGGTTCACCAGCGACTCCGGCAGGGCCACATAGCCACACTCCTGCGCCAGCAGGACAAAATCCAGGGCGGTCATGCCCAGACCATCGTGCTCCTCGGGCACCGTCATGCCGGTGAGGCCAAGCTCGGCCAGCTGCTGCCACAGGGCCGGCTCGCGGCCGCTGTCCGTATCCCAGCCCGCGCGCAGGCGCTCGGGGGTAATTTCGTTGACCAAAAAATCGCGCACGGAGTCCTGGAACAGGAGCTGGTCTTCGCTGAATGTAAAGTCCATGGTTACCTCGGCATGCCCAGCATGCGTTCTGCAATGATGTTCCGCTGGATCTCGTTGGTGCCGGCGTAGATGGGGCCGGACTGGGAGAACAGCCAGCCGTCCAGCCACTTGCCCACACCCTGCGCCGCGGGCGCGTGGGACAGCAATTCGGCCCGGGCACCGAGAATGCTCATGGCAGTGGCGTGCATGTTCTGGTCCAGCTCCGACCAGAAGATCTTGTTGGTGGAGGACTCGGCGCCGATCTTGCCGCCCTGGCTCAGGCGGCAGGCAGTCTGGTAGGTACTCAGGCAATAGCTCTCCGCATCCAGCCAGGCGCGGATCACCGCCTCCTTGATGGCGGGATCCTGGCTCGCGGTGGCCTCGTTCTCCAGATACAGCTGCACCAGCCGGCGGGCGGTTTCCTGGAAGCGCGCGGGTGAACGCAGCATCAGGCCGCGCTCGAAGCCGGCGGTGGCCATGGCCACGGCCCAGCCGGCACCCTCGTCACCGAGGCGGTTGTTGACATCCACTTCCACATTGTCGAAGAAGATCTCGGCGAAACCGGGCAGGCCGTCCAGCTGCGGGATCGGGCGCACGGTGATGCCCGGGGTTTGCAGCGGCACCAGGATAAAGGTGAGGCCGCGGTGGCGCTCGGACTCCGGGTCGGTGCGGAACATGCCGAACAGCCAGTCCGCCCACACCGCGCGGGTGGACCAGGTCTTCTGGCCATTGATGATGTACTTGTCGCCCTCGCGGCGGGCGCTGGAGCGGATCGCCGCCATGTCGGAACCGGCACCGGGCTCGGACCAGCCCTGGGCCCAGATGTCGCGGCCCTCGGCCATCGCCGGCAGGAATCGCTCCTTTTGCTCGTCGGTGCCATACTCCATCAGGGTGGGGCCGAGCAGGAAAATACCGTTCTGGTTGACCCGCAGGGGCGCGCGAGCGCGGTAGTACTCCTCCTCGAAGATCAGCCACTCGATCAGGTCGCAGCCGCGGCCGCCGAGTGTCTCGGGCCAGGTAACCATGCCCCAGCGGCCCTGGTTCAGGGTCGCCTCCCAGTCGCGGTGCTGCCGGAAGCCTTCGGCGGTGTCAAAGCTCTGCAGCGGCTCGGCGGGAACATGCTCCGCCAGCCAGGCGCGCACTTCTTCGCGGAAGGCCTGCTGCTGTTCGGTGTAGGACAGATTCATCAATGATTCCTGCGCTTAAAACTTGGCGTCGCGTTTCTGCACGAAGGCGTCGCGGGATTCCTGGGAGTCGCCCATGGTGTAGGCTTCCAGGGTAAAGCCCTGCTCGGAGCGGTATTTGTCTTCCAGATTGCCGTCCTCAATACCGTTCAGGGCCTCCTTGGCCAGCTTCACCATGGCCGGGGATTTCTCCGCGATCTTCGCGGCAATCCCGCGCGCCGTCGGCAGCAGTTCGTCCCTGGGCACCACTTTCTCGATGGCACCCAGACGATAGGCTTCAGCGGCATCGATAAATTCGCCGGTGAAGTACATGTAGCGCACCTTCTGTACCGGGAACATGCGCTGCAGGTGGGCGCCGCCGCCCATGGCGCCGCGGTCGATCTCCGGCACCCCGAAGCGGGCACAGTCGGAAGCCAACAGCACATCCGCCGCGCCGGCCATGCCGATACCGCCACCGAGGACAAAACCGTGCAGGGCAATGACCACCGGCTTCGGGTTGCGGTGGATGGCGCGAAAGGTCTCGTAGTTCCCCTTGTTCACCGCGACGATGCACTGGGGATCGGCGGCCAGCTCCTTGATGTCCACGCCGGCGCAGAAGCCCCTGCCCTCGGCGGCAATCAGAATGACGCGCACTTCGTCGTTTGCGCCCAGCTCGTCGATTTCCCGGGCGATGGCAAACCAGCCGGCGCTGTTGAAGGCGTTGACCGGCGGCTGATTGAGGATCATCTCGGCGATGCCGTCGCTGATGGTGGTGCTAAAGGGTTTGTTCATGTCAGCTACCTGCCTGTGTGCCTGGATTGGCCCGCTGCGCCAGTGCAGTCAGGCGTTGTTCGGCTTCCGCGACGATGGCCCGCACCAGCTCCTCGCAGCTCAGCAGGCTGTCGATGACGCCCGCCACCTGGCCGCTGGGCAGCACGCCCCGGGAAGGCTCACCATCGACCATGGCCTTCTGGATGATCATCGGCGCGTTGGCGGACATGATGGCCTGGGCCGCGGTCATGTCGTCGCTGCGGGTCATGGCGAATGCAGACTTTAGCAGACCGACCAGGCTGGCGCCGGTGTGCTGGCGGAAAGCCAGGCCGTTGCGAATGGCGATAAGCAGCTTGCGCAGGGTGCCCGCACGCTCCAGCTCGCCCAGCAGCTCGTTCATGATCATGCGCTGGGGCAGGCCATCCATGGCCCGGGAGACGATGATTTCTCCCGGGTTCTTGCAGTCCAGGTAGCGCTGCAGGGTCGCGTCCGGCACCGGGGATTCCCGGGTCAGCAGGAACCGGGTGCCCATGGCGATGCCGTCCGCGCCCCAGGCCATCGCGGCCACCAGGCCGCGGCCGTCCTTGAAGCCACCGGCGGCCACTACGGGTATCTTCTCACCCACCGCGTCAATCACCTGCGGGATCAGCAGGGTAGTGGGCACCGCGCCGGTATGGCCGCCACCCTCCCCGCCCTGCACGGTGACCGCATCCGCGCCCAGCTCCACCGCCTTGAGGGCGTGCTTGGGCAAGCCGACGGTGGGCATGCAGACCACACCCGCGTCCTTGAGCTTGCGAATCATGTCCGGGCCCGGTGACCGGGAATAGCTCACCGCTCTCACCCCGTGACGGATCACCATATCCACGATATCCGCCGCGTTGGGCTGGTACATATGGAAGTTGACGCCAAAGGGTTTATCGGTGAGTTCCTTCACCCGCAGGATATCGCGCTCCATCTCCGCCGGGGGGATGGTGGCGCCGGCGAGGAAGCCGAACGCGCCGGCGTTGCAACTGCCGGCCACCAGGTTCGGGTCCGCCACCCAGCCCATCGCCGTCTGCACGATGGGATAGCGGCAGCCAAGCAATTCCGTGAGTCGTGTCGTTAACATCTTATGAGCCTCAGCCGCGGTTGCCCGGCGGGTTGTCGGCGATCTGGGCCGCGCGCTGGTTGTGTGGGTCCAGCGCGGCGATAATCGCCAGCTGATCCTGCGTCGGCGCCGGCGTGGTCGGAACCGTGGCGGGAATGCTGAGCGCAAAGCCGGTGTTCTCCTGTACCTGCTCCGCGGTGATACCCGGGTGCAGGGACAGCAGGCGCAGCTGGTGGTCGGGGCCGCCGAAATCCAGTACACAGAGGTCGGTGACCACGCGGCGGATATCCACATCATCCAGCGAGCGACCCCGCGGCAGCCGTGCCGGGTTGTAGCCGATGGAGGACACGTAGTCGCACTCGCCATCAATGAAGACGCGGCTGTTGTGCCCCGGTACAAAGAAGCTGTTGGCATGGGAAATGGAGTTCCCGGGGAAGCCGCGGGCCCCCAGCATCATCACCTTGGGCTGCCGATAGGTGCCCCCCAGGGCCGAGGTATTGGTCTGGCCGTAGCGGTCGATCTGGGTCGGGCCCAACATGGCGTGGCGCTTGCCGCTCCAGACATTGTCGAAGATGCGGGAAAAACCCATCCAGGTTTCATTGGCCTGGTGGAAATCTGCCGGCCGCTTGCCGATGGGGTTGGGCTCGCTGAGCAGGAAGGACTCGGAGTCCGTCATCATCAGGTCCGGGTTGAAGGTTTTCATCGCCAGGCTGGCGGCCAGGCGCGGAATCACGCCGATACCGGTGGCCAGCACCTCGCCGTCGTGGCGAAAGGCCTCGGCCGCGGCGACGATGCACAGTTCGGCCAGGGTGTAGTCGGTTGCTGCTGTAGACATGTAGTGTTTCTCCCTAGCCAATCAGTAAGTGGGCAGCTCGAGCGCCTTGATGGCGTCGAGCCCGCCGACGTTGCGCTGGTACTCCGCTTCGTCGGCCCCCAGGTATTGCTGCAGGTAGCCTGCAATGCCGCCGTCCTTCACCGAAGCGGCATAGGCCTTGAAGTGCGCCACGTCGAAGCCGTACAGGGGATTGCAGGAGCTGGGGTGGGCACCGCCCGGAATCTCCACCACGGCGCTGGTCGCGGCGCGCTCCCAGAACACTTCCCGGGCGCGGGCCGGGTCATGGAAGAACTCGCTGTCCACCAGCTCGTCACAGGAGACGATGGTGGTGATCGCGGCGCGGGCAAACCAGTCATCCAGGTAGTGGTCGGGGCCGGCTATCTGGCAGACGCCGCGGAAATCCGCCCGGTCGACGTGCAACAGTGACACGTCCAGCTTCAGCGCCGGCATGGCCACCCACTCCTTGTCATCGTAGGGGCTGTCGACCAGCTTGATCTCCGGGTTGTGGGTCAGCACGTCGGTGCCCAGGCCAACTGCGGTGGGAATGAACGGCAAACCCCAGGCCGCGGCACGCAGCCCCAGCAACATCATGCCCTCGTCGACCTCCATCACCTCGATGGCGCCGCTCTGGCGGGCCTGGCGGAAATAGGGTTCCAGCGGAATGAAATCCAGGGACACAAAGGCGAACACCAGCTTTTTCACCTTGCCGGCCGCACACAGCATGCCGACATCGGCGCCGCCGTAGGCGACCACGGTCAGGTCCTTCAGGTCCGAGCGCAGGATCTCCCGCACCAGTGCCATGGGCTTGCGCCGGGGGCCCCAACCACCAATGCCGATGGTCATGCCGTCTTCGATTTGTGCCACCGCGTCGCGGGCACTGAGCCGTTTATCCATGTTGCCTTCCTTCAGCTGACGATCCGCGCCATGCGGTAATCGTGTTTGACAAAATTGACTCCCAGAGTGCTCTCCGTACGGCGCACGCCGGGGATGCCGCTGATGCGCTGGTGCACGAACTCCGCCAGGTGCTCGTTGCTGCGCACCATGGTGATGGCGAGGATGTCCGAGCGACCCAGCATTTCGCCGACAAAACCCAGCTCGGTGATTGCCGCCAGGGTCCGCGCCACTTCCTGCACCTGATGGCTGCGCTCGACCTCGATCCAGATCCAGGCCAGGGCGCCGTTGCGAAACCGGTCGATATTGGTGATCGCGGTAATGCGAATCTGTTTCTCCGCTTCCATGCGCTTGACCCGGGCGCGTACCGTGCCTTCAGTCACACCGAGCTCGGACGCGATCTGGCGGTTGCTGATGCGTGCGTCCCGGGACAGCCGCGCCACGATCTGGCGGTCCATCTCGTCCAGCTTGCGTCCGTTGCTCACGGTGACTCCGCGTCGTGGAACGGTACCCAGTCCGGCTGGTTCTTCAGCACATTGACTGCCAGCGACGGCGTCAGCCGCCGCACCCCGGCCATGTTGGCGATACGCTGCTGCAGCAGCCGGTGCAGGGCGGCCTGGTCCTCCGCCACCATCAGGATCTCCAGATCCTGGGCGCCCACCACCACGTTCACCGAGAACACCTCGGGAATGGTCGCCAGCTCCCGGGCCACGTCCTCCGGCGAGCGGTTTTCCACCTGCACACCGATGGCCAGCAGCATGCCGTAGCCCGCGGCCTCGATATCCGTCACCGCCACCACGCGCATGGTGCGGGAGTCCTCCAGCCGGCGCACCCGGGCGCGGACCGTGGCCTCGGTCAGGCCCAGTTCCCGCGCGATGGAGCGGTAGGGCAGCCGACCGTCAGCCCGCAGCAGGGCAATGATGCGGTGGTCGGTGTCGTCCAGTTCGATCTGGGCGGCACCGGTCTGGCGCTGAGAGCTCAGGGCCACTAGCCGCGCTCCGCCGCCGCGCGCTGGCGCAGCTCGTTTTTCAGCACCTTGCCGCCGGCGTTCATCGGCAGCTCGCTTACAAAGCGCACCTGCCGGGGAACCTTGTAGTTGGCCATGTGCTCCCGCGACCAGGTAATCACTGCCTGTTCGTCCAACTCCTTGTCAGGCTCAGGCACGATCCAGGCGCAGGCGACTTCGCCCAGGCGCTGGTCCGGCACCCCGATCACCGCCGCCCGCGCCACGCCGGGCATGCTGTGCAGGCTGTTCTCGATTTCCGCCGGGTAGCAATTGAAGCCGCCGACGATGAACATGTCCTTGATCCGGTCGGTGATGCGGACATAGCCGTCCTCGTCCATCACCCCCACGTCCCCGGTCTGCAGCCAGCCGTCCGCGGTAATGGTGCGGGCGGTTTCCGCCGGGTCGTCCAGATAGCCCTGCATGACATTGTAGCCGCGACACCAGATCTCACCCTCAGTGCCGGCGGGGACAGTGTTGCCATCCGCGTCCACGCACTTCATCTCCACCCCGGCCATGGCGCGGCCCGAGCTGTGGGAGATGCGCTCGGCGCTGTCCTCCGGGCGGCAGATGGAAATCACGCCGCAGGACTCGGTGAGCCCGTAGGCGGTCACCACCACCTTGAAGCCCAGCTCACCGTGCATCTTCTCGATCAGGGACACCGGCACCGGCGCGGCGCCGGTCACGGCGAGACGCAGGCTGGAGAGGTCGTAGTCCTTGCGGTTGGGGTGGGTCAGCATGGATTGGTAAATGGTCGGCGGGCCGGGAATCACCGATACCCGCTCGCGGTGGATCTGGGCCAGTACCGCATCGAGATCGAACTGCTTCACCGGCAACATGCGCGCGCCGCGGATAATCGCCGCCAGCCACCCGGCCTTGTAGCCAAAGGAGTGGAAAAACGGGTTTATAATCAGGTAGTTGTCCTGCCCGGTCAGGCCCACCGTGGCGCTCCAGGTCTCGAAGGCGCGGATATTCTGGCCGTGACTGGTGACCACGCCCTTGGGCTGGCCGGTGGTACCCGAGGTGAACAGGATATCCAGCGTATCGGCAGGGGTGAGCTGATCGGAACGGGCCTGGACCTGCGCCGCGCTCACCCGGGCGCCACCTGCCACAAAGTCAGCCCAGGAACGGGCACCCGGGGCTTCGCCCTCAAACAGGACAATCTCCTCCAGAGCCGGCAGATCCTCGTCCTGCACCATCTGTGGGTAGCGCATACCCAGGAATTCGCCGACGGTAAACAGCCAGCGGGCGCCGCTGCGGCGCAGGATGAAGCCGGCTTCGGCACCCTTGAGCCGGGTATTCAGGGGCACCAGCACGCCGCCGATGCTCTGCGCGCCTATTGCGGCGACCACCCATTGCCAGATATTGGGGGCCCAGATGGCAATGCGGTCGCCCTGTTTGAGGCCAGCCGCCAGAAACGCGCGCGCCGCCTCGACGCGGGCTGCGTCCAGTTCGGTGTAGGTAAGGGTGATATCGCCGTCGATCATGGCGATGTGCCCGGGTAGCGCCGCCGCAGTGGCGGCGACTACTTGGGGCAGGGTACGCTGTGGCGATTCAGTGTCGGACATGGCTGCAGGCGCAATAACTGATCATTGACCTGCATGGTAGTCAGTGAACCCGGGAATAACAACCGTAATTCGTAAATAATCGGCCTTATCACTACGAAAACGAAATAAGGTAGGAGCGCGCTCCGCGCGCGATCGCCCCGCAGAGCGGGCTCCCACAGTGCTTCTCTGTAGGAGCGCGGTCTCCACGCGATGGTTTCGCCCGCAGAGCGGGCTCCTACGCAGCCTCAACCGGGGCTCCCTCAAGGGCGGACGAATAGGGCAGGAGCGCGCTCTGCGCGCGATCGCCCGCAGAGCGGGCTCCTACGCAGCCGCTGGTCAGGTTGGGAAGCTGTAGTCCTTGAACTGCTCGCGCAGGGAAACCTTGTGGAGCTTGCCGGTAGCGCCGTGGGGCAGTTCGTCCACAAATTCGACCGCATCCGGCTTCCACCAGGTGGCTACCTTGCCCTCGAACCAGGCCAGCATCTCCTCCGCGGTCAGGTCCGCGCCGTCGCCCTTGCGCACCACGATCAGCAGGGGCCGCTCGCTCCACGTGGGGTGGTAGTGGCCGATCACCGCCGCCTCGGCCACCTTGGGGTGGCTCATGGCGACGTTTTCCAGCTCGATGGAGGAGATCCACTCACCGCCGGACTTGATCACGTCCTTGGTGCGGTCGGTGATCGCCATATAACCCTCGGGGTCGATGGTCGCCACGTCACCGGTTTCGAACCAGCCCGGCTCTGAGTGAGCGCCATCCGCCTCGCGCTTGAAGTAGCCGGAACAGATCCAGGGGCCGCGCACCTTGAGCGAGCCGTAGGCCTTGCCGTCCCAGGGCAGTTCCACGCCCTCGTCGTCGACGATCTTCATTTCCACGCCGAAGATGGGACGCCCTGCCTTCAGGCGCAGCTTGCGGTATTCCTCCTCGGTGTAGTCGTCTTTCTGGTCGGCACTGGCATTGATGCTGCCCAGCGGGCTCATCTCGGTCATGCCCCAGCCGATGCGGCTCTCGACGCCGTAGGCGTCGAACCCCTCGGCAATGGCCAGTGGGCAGGCGGCGCCGCCAACGACCACCCGCTTCAGGGATTCGACCGTTTTCCCCGAGGACTTGAGGTAGGCCAGCAGCGCCAGCCATATCGTCGGCACCCCGGCCGACAGGGTCACGCCCTCCTCGTTGATCAGGCTCGCCAGGGTTTCGCCATCCCCCATCTTGTTCCCGGGGAATACCACCTTGGAGCCCGCCATGGGGCAGGAGTAGGGATTGCCCCAGGCATTGACGTGGAACATGGGCACGATGGGCAGCACCACATCACTGGCTGACAGGCCCATGGCATCGGGCATCATGGTGGCGTAGGCATGCAACATGGTGGAGCGGTGGGAGTACAACACCCCCTTGGGGTGGCCCGTGGTGCCGGAGGTGTAGCACAGGGCGCAGGCATCGCGCTCGTCCAGCTCCGGCCAGTCGAAGTCCTCGCTGCCGCCTGCGACCAGGGTTTCGTAACAGATTGCGTTGGCCAGCCCGGTTTCCGGCATGTAGTCCTCGGCAGTCAGCACCACCCAGCCCGCCACGTCGGGACACTCCGGTGCCAGCTTTTCCGCCAGCGGCAGGAAATCCGGATCCAGGAAGATGTAACGGTCCTCGGCGTGATTGATGATGTAGACCAGCTGCTCCGGAAACAGACGCGGGTTGATGGTGTGGCAGACATAGCCGCTGCAGGCGGAGCCGTAGTAGGTCTCCAGGTGGCGGTGGTCATTCCAGGCCAGGGTGCCGATGCGATCCCCACGGGCCAGGCCCCAGTCCGCCATGGCGCTGGCCAGCTTGCGGGTGCGCACAAAGGCTTCGCGGTAGGTGTAGCGATGGCGGGGATTATCGCGGGTGACAGACACAATTTCCTGGTTGCCGTTCACGCGCTCGGCGTGGCGCATGATCTCGGTGATCAGCAGCGGCATATCCATCATCAAGCCTTGCATGGCGTACTCCTGTTCTGGTTGCCCGTTATTGTCCATCGCATTGTAACGGCTTGACCGGCATTTACTATCGCCAGCGCGGCTCCCGGGCCCACGGCGCTTGTCTTTTCGGTTCGCCGCCACGGCCGCTCCGGGCTACAATCAGCCGGGGCCACAACACCAGAGCAGGGCAATGGATGTCGATAGAATAGTAATGGACTTGCTGCGGCTGCTGGCGGAGCCATTCTGGCAGCTGGTGCTGGGCGCGCTGTACCTGGCGATTGCCCTGCTTGCCGTGGTCCACGCCATGCTCTACAAGCGGGATTCCCGCGCCGCCATGAGCTGGATTGCGGTGACCCTGCTGTTTCCCCTGCTGGGCCCGGCACTGTATTACCTGTTCGGCATCAACCGCGTGCGCAGCCAGGCCCACAAGCTCAGTGGGCAACGGCTGCCGTTGCTGCAGGTCGGTCACGAGCGCGGCCTGATGACCGCGGATAACACCGCGATTCCCGTGGGTCTGGACCGCGAACTGCGGCCCTTCGCCCAGGTATCGGGCCGCATGACACCCCAGCCCCTGGTCGCCGGCAACCAGGTGCTAACCCTGCACAATGGCGAGGAAGCCTACCCTGCCATGCTCGCGGCCATCGCCGGCGCCCAGCGGCGCGTTCTCCTGTGCAGCTATATTTTCGAATCCGACCACACGGGCCGCGAGTTCGTCGCGGCGCTGGCAGCCGCCCAAGAGCGCGGCGTCGAAGTGCGGGTACTGGTCGACGGCTTTGGCGAGCTGTATTCCTGGCCGCGGATCGGGCGTCTGCTGCGCCGGGCGGAGCTGCCGACGGCGCGCTTTCTGCCGCCACGCCTGCTGCCGCCGTCCCTGTCCCTCAACCTGCGCAACCACCGCAAGATCATGCTGGTGGACGACCGGGAAGGGTTTACCGGCGGCATGAATATCGGCGACCGCCACATGCTGACTTCGAGCTCCCGCAAGCGCGCCGCCGACCTGCATTTCCGCGTCCGGGGGCCGATTCTCGCCCAGCTTGAGAAGGTGTTCCTCGGTGACTGGCGGGTTGCTTCGGGGAAACAACTTGCGCCCCTGTGCGGTGATATCCAGCCGCTTGCAGACGGTGAGGTCTTCTGTCGCTGCATCAGCGATGGCCCCGGCGATGACCTGGACAAGATCTCAATGACGTTGCTGGGCGCCATCTCCTGCGCCCGGGAAGAAATCCTGATCCTCACCCCCTATTTCCTGCCGTCGCGGGAAATGGTCGCCAGCCTGCAATCCGCGACGCTGCGCGGAGTGCGGGTGATAATTCTGCTGCCGGCGCAGAATAACTTGCCGTTCGTGCACTGGGCATCCCGCAACATGCTGTGGGAACTGCTGCTCTACGATGTCGAAATCCGCTATCAACCGGCGCCCTTCTCCCACGCCAAATTGTTCGTTGTGGATCGGTGCTACGCCCAGGTGGGTTCCGCCAACCTGGACCCGCGCAGCCTGCGGCTGAATTTCGAGCTCAATCTGGAGCTGTTTTCCGGCGATAGCGTGCTGCAACTGGCCCGGGAGATACACAGCCGCTACCCGCTGTCGACACCCGTCACCCTCAAGGAGATCGACCAACGCTCTCTGCCGGTACGGCTGCGGGACGCCTTTTTCTGGCTGTTCCAGCCCTATCTCTGAAGGCCGTGATACCGCGAGCCGGGGGACCGATGCTATAGTCCCGCAAAACTCACCAATAACAAACCGGGAGAACCCAACATGCCCCGCTTGAGCGCAGACCAGGCGCGCGCCTACTGGCGTCGCAACCTTAACCTGATGGCAAAACTGCTGCTGATCTGGTTTGTAGTCAGCTTCGGCTGCGGCATCCTGTTCGTGGAACAGCTGAACCAGATCCAGATCGGCGGCTACAAGCTCGGCTTCTGGTTCGCGCAACAGGGTTCCATCTATGTCTTCGTGCTGCTGATCTTCTATTACAGCCGCAGGATGGCGGCGCTGGATCGCGAATTCGGCGTCGAAGAGAACTAGCGCATGGAGCTGAAAACCCTGACCTACCTGGTGGTCGGCGCCAGCTTCGCTCTGTATATCGGTATCGCGATCTGGTCCCGGGCCGGATCGACCCGGGATTTCTATGTCGCCGGCGGTGGCGTACATCCGATAGCCAACGGCATGGCCACGGCGGCGGACTGGATGTCCGCCGCCTCGTTCATCTCCATGGCCGGCATGATTGCCTTCATGGGCTATGGCGGCTCGGTATTCCTGATGGGCTGGACCGGCGGTTTCGTGATCCTGGCTCTGCTGCTGGCCCCCTACCTGCGCAAGTACGGCAAGTTCACCGTGCCCGAGTTCATCGGCGACCGCTTCTACTCGCGCACCGCGCGGGTGGTAGCGGTAATCTGCCTTATCATCTGTTCGGTGACCTATGTTATCGGCCAGATGAAAGGTATTGGCGTCGCCTTCTCCCGCTTCCTGGAAGTGGACTATGGCACCGGCCTGCTGGTCGGCATGTGCATCGTATTCTTCTATGCCGTGCTCGGCGGCATGAAGGGGATTACCTATACCCAGATCGCCCAGTTTTGCGTGCTGATCATGGCCTATACCATCCCGGCCATTTTCATCAGCCTGCAGCTCACCGCCAACCCGATACCGCAACTGGGCCTGGGCAGCACCCTGACGGGGTCCGACACCTATCTGCTGGACAAGCTGGACCTGATCGTGCAGGACCTCGGTTTCCACGAGTACACCACCGATTTCCGCCTCAGCGGGCTCAATATGTTTGCCTATACCGCGTCGCTGATGATCGGTACCGCGGGCCTGCCCCACGTCATCATCCGTTTCTTCACCGTGCCCAAGGTGCGCGATGCGCGCAGCTCGGCGGGCTGGGCGCTGCTGTTTATCGCGATTCTCTATACCACGGCACCGGCGGTTGCGGGCATGGCGCGGCTGAACCTGATGCAGACCATTGAGCCAACCGCCGGGGAATACCTGGTCTACGAGGAGCGGCCGCAGTGGTTCCGCAACTGGGAGAAGACCGGGTTGCTGGAGTTCGAGGACAAGAATGGTGACGGCCGCATCCAGTACAACGCCGACCCCGCGGTGAATGAAATGGTCACCATCGACAACGACATCATGGTGCTGGCCAACCCGGAGATCGCCCAGTTGCCGAACTGGGTGATTGCCCTGGTCGCCGCCGGCGGCCTGGCCGCGGCGCTGTCCACCGCGGCCGGCCTGCTGCTGGCGATCGCCTCCGCCATCTCCCACGACCTGCTCAAGGGCATGATCAGGCCAAACATTTCCGAGCGCTCGGAGCTGCGCGCCAGCCGGCTGGCCATGGCCGCGGCGATCATCGGTGCGGGCTACCTTGGCTTCAATCCGCCGGGCTTTGCCGCCGGCACGGTTGCGCTGGCCTTCGGGCTCGCCGCCTCGTCCATTTTCCCGGCCCTGATGATGGGCATCTTCTCCAGCCGGGTGAGCAAGGAGGGCGCTGTCGCGGGCATGGTGGCGGGGATTGGCGTCACCCTGTGCTACGTGTTCCAGCACATGGGCATCATGTTCATACCCTCCACCGCTTTCCTTGGCGATATGTCGCCAAACTGGTTCCTGGGCATTGAGCCCAATGCCTTTGGCGCCGTGGGCGCCCTGGTGAACTTCGCCGTCGCCCTGCTGGTGAGCCGCTTCACCGCCCCGCCGCCGGCTTCGGTACGGGAACTGGTTGAGCATATCCGGGTTCCGGCCGGCGCCAGTGCGGCGCAGGACCACTAAGCTGAGAGCGGAATGAACCGCCGCCCCGAGGACCAGCCCGACGCCTTGCGCCCGCTCGTGGATCTGGCGCCGGTGGCGGATTTTCTGCGCCGAACCCTGCCCTTCCAGGACCTGCCCGCGGCCGAGTTGGAACAGGTGCTGGCCGCGCTCCGCATCAGCTACCATGTCCATGGCAGCACCCTGCTCGCCGATGCACCGGAGCAGGGCCTGCGCATCCTCCGCAGCGGTGCGGTGGACCTGCGCGACCGCGACAATACTTTGCTGGATCGCCTGGGTGAAGGCGAGAGCTTCCACCTCGGCGGCCTGAACGCCGGTGGGGATGAAGTTCGCGCCATCGTGATCGAGGACGCCCTGCTCTATCTGCTGCCGGACGCGGCCTACCAGCGTCTGCGTCAGCGCAACCGGCCATTCGACCGCTACTTCAGCAGTCAGCGCAGCCGACGCCTGCGGCGGGCTGCCCGCTACCAGCCCGCGCCCAACACCTTGCTGCAGGACCTGCGCGGCTGCATGAGTACAGACCTGCTGACCGTCACCCCCGGCGACAGCCTGCAGACCGTGGCCAGAGCCATGACCGCACGCCGGGTCTCCTCCGCCCTGGTTCTCGAGGGGGACAGGCTCCAGGGCATCGTCACCGACCGCGACCTGCGCACACGCTGCGTGGCCGAGGCGCTGCCGGTCAGCACCTCGATAGCAGCGGTCATGACCCCGGCGCCGGAGACTATTGACGCCGACAGCACCCTGTTTGACGCAACCCTGCAGATGACCCGCCGCGGCTACCACCATTTACCGGTGACCGAGGACGGCCGCCTGACTGGAATGATTACCAGCTCCGACCTGATCCTGGCGCGCCAGGACGACCCGGTTTATCTGGTCCAGCATATTTCGCGCCAGGACGGCGCGGAAGGCATCCGCGACCTGCTGGCCGGCCTGCCGCAACTGGTATTGCAGTGGCACCAGGCCGGCATGCGCGCACAACAAGTTGGCCGGATACTCACCGCCATTACCGATGCCGTCACCGTGCGCCTGATCCAGCTCGCGGAAGCGGAACTTGGACCGGCACCCGCGGCCTGGTGCTGGACCGCGTTTGGTTCCCAGGGCCGCGCCGAGCAGCTGCTGGGCGCCGACCAGGACAACGGCATGATCCTGGCCGATGACGCCAGGCCGGAGCACGCACCCTGGTTCGCCGCGCTCGCCCACAAGGTGTGCGATGGGCTCGACCTGTGCGGCTACCCCTATTGCCAAGGCGAAGTGATGGCGACCACGGACAGCTGGCGCCAGCCGCTGGCCCAGTGGCGGGAAACCGTGCGCCGCTGGACCGACACCCCGACCCCGGCGGCGGTGATGCGCGTGAGTATCTTTTTCGACCTGCGCGCAGTCTACGGCGATGCAGGCCTCTGCGCGGCGCTGCAGGACGAGATGCTGCACCGGGCCTCGCGCAACTCGATTTTTTTGGCGGCACTGGCGGCCAACGCCCTCGACCGCAGGCCGCCACTGGGGATTTTCCGCCGCTTCGTGATCGAGCGCGACGGCGAACACCGGGACGCCGCCGACCTGAAAAAACGCGGCGTGATGCCGCTGACCGACATTGTGCGCCTGCACGCCCTCGCCCACTGCGTGACCGCGGTGAACACGGAAGAGCGGCTGCAGACTCTGGCAAGTGAACGGCACCTGACCATCGGCGACAGTCGCAACCTGGCCGACGCCCTGCATTGCATCCAGCAACAGCGCCTGCAGCAACAGTGTCAGCAGGTGCTGCGCGGGGCGGAGCCCGACAACTTTCTCAACCCGCGCGGGCTGCCGACCATGGCGCGGGAGCAGCTGCGCGACGCCTTCACCATCATTGACCAGGCCCAGGCCGCGCTGCGCCTGACCTACCGGGCGGGCCTGGACTGATGTGGCTTGCGCTGCGGCGGTTGCGCTGGGCGCGGCGGGTAGCGGCAAGTCCCCTGCAGGCATGCTGGCGCGAACCGCTGCCGGGGCGCCGCTGCGACTGGCGCGCGCTGTCGTTCCTGGTCTGCGATGCGGAAATGTCCTCGCTGGATCCGCGCCAGGGGGAGCTGTTGAGCCTGGGCTGGGTCACCGTGGCCGAGGGCGCCGTGCAGCTGGGCACTGCCCGCCACCAGCTGATCGCCAGCGAACACGGCGTCGGCCAGAGCGCCACTATCCACCAGATACACGACCGCGAACTTGCCGCAGCTTCGCCACCCGCGGCGGCAATGGCCGCTCTGTTGCAGGCCGCGGCGGGCAAGGTGCTGGTCCTGCACCATGCGCCGCTGGACCTCGCCTACCTGAACCGGCTCAGCCGCCAGCTCTACGGCGCGTCACTGCTGCTGCCGGTAGTGGATACCCTGGCGCTGGAACGGGCCCAGCGCGAGCGCCGCGGCAGCCCCCTCACGCCCGGCGCGCTCACCCTGCAGGCCTGCCGTGCCCATTACGGCTTGCCAGACCACGGCGCACACAATGCACTGCAGGATGCGCTTGCCACCGCGGAGTTGCTGCTGGCGCAGATTGCCCGCCGCAGCGCCGGTGGCAGGTTTACCCTGGGCGACCTGCGTTAGGCAGAACGGTCAGACGTCCGGGTGCGCCCGATTGGCCACCAGGTGGTCGACCACTGACGGGTCCGCCAGAGTGCTGGTATCGCCCAGGTTGCCGACCTCGTTTTCGGCAATCTTGCGCAGGATACGGCGCATGATCTTGCCGGAGCGGGTCTTGGGCAACCCCGGCGCCCACTGGATGACATCCGGTTTGGCAATGGCGCCGATCTCCTCGGCGCACAGGGCCACCAGCTCCTTGCGCAACTCCTCGCTGGGCTCCACGCCGTCCATGGGCGTGACAAAGCAGTAAATGCCCTGGCCCTTGATATCGTGGGGATAACCCACCACCGCGGCTTCGGCAATATCCTCGTGTAGCACCAGGGCGCTTTCGACTTCCGCGGTACCCATGCGGTGGCCGGAGACGTTGAGCACGTCGTCCACCCGCCCGGTGATCCAGTAGTAGCCGTCCGCGTCGCGGGAGGCACCGTCGCCAGTGAAGTAGTAGCCGGGGTAGTGGCTGAAGTAGGTGTCGACCATGCGCTGGTGATCACCGTAAATGGTGCGGATCTGGCTGGGCCAGGAAGCCTTGATCACCAGGTAGCCGGCACCGGGCCCTTCGATTTCGCTGCCATCTTCGTTCAGCAGGGCCAGCTGTACGCCAAAGAAAGGCATGCTGGCGGCGCCGGGCTTGAGGTCCGTGGCCCCGGGCAAGGGGGTGATCATTTGCGCGCCGGTCTCGGTCTGCCACCAGGTATCGACGATCGGGCAACGGGAGTCGCCCACGATGCGGTAGTACCACTCCCAGGCCTCGGGGTTGATCGGCTCGCCAACCGAACCCAGCAGCCGCAGGCTGGCCCGGGAGCTGCGCTTCACCGGCTCGTCGCCGTGGGCGTGCAGGGAGCGGATCGCCGTCGGCGCGGTATAGAAGGTGTTGACCTGGTGCTTGTCCACCACTTCCCAGCAGCGGCCGGAATCCGGGTAGGTGGGCACCCCCTCGAACATCAGGGTAGTGGCACCGTTGGCCAGCGGGCCGTAGAGGATGTAGGTATGGCCGGTCACCCAGCCAACGTCGGCGGTACACCAGAACACCTCGCCCTCACGATAGTCGAAGGTGTACTTGAAGGTCATGGCTGCCTGCAGCAGGTAGCCCCCGGTGGTGTGCAGCACGCCCTTGGGCTTGCCGGTGGAGCCTGAGGTATAGAGGATAAACAGCGGGTCTTCCGCGTCCATGCTCTCGGGCTCACACTCGCGAGCCGCAGCGGCGGTAGCCTCCCGGTAGCAGACGTCGCGGCCTTCCTGCCAGTCGACTTCCGCATCCGTTACCCGCGCCACGATGCAGGTGTGCACGTTGGGGCAGGACTCCAGCGCCTTGTCGACATTGGCTTTCAGGGCAATGGTCTTGCCGCCGCGGCGGCCCTCGTCAGCGGTGATGACTGTCTGGCAGTCCGCATCCTGGACCCGGTCCACAATCGCGGTGGGAGAGAAGCCGCCGAACACCACGGAGTGAATGGCACCGATGCGGGTGCAGGCGAGCATGGCATAGGCCGCTTCCGGCACCATGGGCATGTAGATGCAGACCCGGTCGCCCTTTTTCACTCCCCGCGCCCGGAGCACGTTGGCCAGGCGACAGACCTGCTCGTGCAACTCCCGGTAAGTAATGTTCTCGCTGGCGGCCGGGTCATCACCCTCCCAGATCAGCGCGGTCTGGTCGGCGCGGGTAGCCAGGTGGCGATCAATGCAGTTGACGCTGACATTGAGCTTGCCGCCGGCAAACCAGCTGGCCCGCCCATCGCTGAAGTCGTAGTCGACCACGGTGTGCCAGGGCTGGTCCCAGCGCAGGAACTCCCGGGCCTGTTCGTCCCAGAAACCCGCCGGATCCTCCACCGAGCGCAGATACATTTCACGATAGCGCTCAGGCGTGATGTGGGCGTCGCGGAAGTTCTCGGGAACCGGGTGAAGAGGAAACTTTGACATGTTATGGGATCGCTTTTGAGAAAGTGGAGCTCTGATGATACTGCCTGCTCAGCGCGGTGCAACCAGCACACCCGCCCGTATTGGCACCTGCTTCCTGCACCCGCCAGCTCAGCCCAGCCAGACCCAGTGAGCGCCTGCCTCTTCCTGCCTGGCGCGACCTTCCGCGGCCAGCTTGATCAGGTGTGCGGCCAGGGACAGTTTGGCCCATTCGTGGCGCGCCGGGTCGACATCGTCATACACAACCTTGACCAGCGCGTCCATGTCCGCCTGGCCCAGAGTGGAAAGCCCGGCGGCCACCTTGCGCTCGCGCGCCAGCCGGTGTTCCACCAGGCCGGTGACTTCCTCACGAGGCGTATGGATAAGGTCGCCGTGGCCGGGGGCAATGCTCTGCAGCGGATAGTCCAGCAGCAGGCGCAGGGACTCAATGTAGGCCTTCATGTCGCCACCCGGTGGCACAATCACCACGGTGGAGCCGTTCATGATGTGATCCCCGGCGAAGAGCATGCCGTCCTCTTCCAGCAGGAAGCAGTAGTGGTTGTTGACGTGACCGGGGGTGTGCAGCGCGCGCAGGGTGAACTCCGGTGCCCGCAACACCCAGTCGTGGGACAGCTCCAGGGTGGGCTGGAAAGTGTCGTCCTGGAAGCGGTCGTCCGCCGGCAGGGCACCGATCACCTCGGCGCCCGTGGCAGCGGCCACCGCCTGCCAGGCCGGGGAGTGATCCGGATGGGTGTGGGTGCAGACAATCCAGCGAATCTTGCCTTCCGCAGCCGCCAGAATGGCGTCGACATGCGCAGGGATCGCCGGGCCCGGGTCGAGCACCGCGACCTGCTCCTGGCCCAGCAGATAGGTGTTGGTGCCGGGCCCGGTCATCATCCCGGGGTTCGGTGCCACCAGGCGCCGCACGCGGCTGTTCAGGGTGAAGGGTATATCGTGTTCAAACATCGTCTCAGACCATATCGCGGATGGGTACCAGCGGACTGACGTCCGCCTCGTAGTCGACCCCGTCCACTTCGAAGCCGAACAGCTGCAGGAACTCCCGGCGATAGCCGGCGAAATCCGACAGCTGGTGCAGGTTGTCGGTATCGATCTGTTCCCACAGCTGCGCCACTTCCGCCTGCACCGCCGGGTCCAGCTCCTTGCTGTCGGCGCGCAGCCGCCCCTCATCGTCCAGCTGCGGGGCGGGGTTGTAGAGCGAGTCACGGAACAGGCCGTCAATCTGCTCGATACAGCCCTCGTGGCTGCCGCGGGCCTTCATCACCTTGAACAGGATCGCCAGGTAGATCGGCATCGCGGGTATCGCCGCGCTGGCCTGGGTAACCACGGCCTTCAGCACCGACACCCGGGCGTCACCGCCCTTCGCCGCCAGCCGTTCGCGGATGCCCGTCACGCGGCGGTCCAGGTCCTGCTTGGCCGCACCTATTGTGCCGTGCCAGTAAATGTCCCAGGTCATTTTCTCGCCGATGTAGGTGTAGGCGGTGGTCTTGGCGCCCTCGGCCAATACGCCGGCCTCATCCAGGGCCTCGATCCACATCTGCCAGTCTTCGCCGCCCATGACCGCGACGGTATTGTCGATCTCCTCCTGGGTGGCGGGCTCCAGGTGGAAGTCCTGCACTTCCTGCTTGTCCGTGTTGACGCCCTTTTGCACCGTCGGCTTGCCGATCGGCTTGAGGGTGGAAGTGTGGACAACGCCGGTGACCGGGTGCTGGCGCCGGGGCGCCGCCAGGCTGTAGACCACCAGGTCGACCTGGCCCAGGTCCGCGCGGATGGTGGCGATGGCCTTCTGCTTGATTTCGTCGCTGAAGGCGTCGCCGTTAATGCTCTTCGCGTACAGGCCTTCGGACTCGGCGGCGCTGTGGAAGGCAGCGCTGTTGTACCAGCCGGCGCTACCCGGCTTGGTTTCGGTACCTTCCTTCTCGAAGAATATACCCAGGGTGGCAGCACCGGCCCCGAAGGCCGCGGTGATCCGCGAGGCGAGGCCGTAGCCGGTAGAGGCGCCGATCACCAGCACCCGTTTCGGACCATTCTCGATGCGGCCGTGGGACTTCACGTAGTCGATCTGGTGGCGGACGTTGGCGGCACAGCCAACCGGGTGGGTGGTGGTACAAAGAAAGCCGCGTACGCGGGGCTTGATGATCATGATTGGTCGCTTTCCTGGTTCTGTGAATAACTGTCAGACCCCGCCAGGGGCGCAGATCGCGAGTGTATCACAGGGTGGCTACCCGGTAGTGCCTGACCTCGGGAGCGTGCGACGCCCACATCACCGCCATATTGGCGTCACATATCGGTCACCCAACCGCCATTAACCTGTCACAGAAAGCCTCCACGCTTTAGCGCTGAAACCAAAACACAATCATGGAGACGAATGCATGCGTACCCCGAAACTTTGGTTAATGGCTACCTGCCTTTCCCTGCCGCTGGTACTGGCCGGCTGCGAAGGCGATGACGGCAGTGACGGTGCGGCGGGCCCCGCTGGCGCACCCGGAGCACCCGGGGCGCCGGGGCAGGACGCCACCGCCAGCACCATCGCCCTCAGCTTTCTGGGCCGCTACGAGACCGGCGAATTTGATGAAAGCGCAGCCGAGATCGTGGACTATGACCCGGCCACGCGCCAGGTTTTCGTGGTCAACGCGAACTCGGGCCGGATCGATATCCTCGACATCAGCGCCCCGGAAATGCCAACTCTGACCGACTCGCTCGACGTGGCTGCAGATATTGCCAGCGCTGTCCCCGCCGTCGCCAGTGCCGCCGACCTCGGCGCCGCCAACAGTGTGGCCGTATCCGGGAATACACTCGCGGTTGCTGTCGAGGCCGCGGTGAAACAGGACAACGGCTATGTCGCGTTCTACCAGACCGACGGCACTTTCCTCGCCGCGGTCGAGGCCGGCGCGCTGCCGGACATGGTCGCCATCACGCCGGACGGCAACACGGCGCTGGTGGCCAATGAGGGGGAACCCAACGGCGACTACAGCGTGGACCCTGAAGGCAGCATCACGCTGATCGACATCTCCGGCGGTGCCGGCACTGTTACTTCGGCCAACGTCACCCAGCTGCGCTTCACGGCCTTCAATGCCGGCGGCGCCAAGTCCCTGGGCAGCGACGTCCGCACTTCACCCAAGAGCGCCAGCGTGGCCCAGGACCTGGAGCCCGAGTACATCGCCGTGTCGGCGGACAGCAGCACTGCCTGGGTTGCGCTGCAGGAAAACAACGCCATCGCGGTCATTGATGTAAGCGCCAGAGAGATCAGCGCAGTGCGTGGTCTCGGCTTCAAGGACCACGGCCTGATCGGCAACGAACTGGATGCCAGCAACCGCGATGGTGGCATCAACATTCGCCAGTGGCCCCTGCTGGGCGTGTACATGCCCGACACCATCGACAGCTATGAGTACAACGGCATCACCTACCTGGTTACCGCCAACGAAGGCGATGGCCGGGAATACCTGACCGATGCGGACAGCGCCGAGGACTGCACCGCCCAGGGTGGTTTTGATTTCGACGACGGCGACTGCTTCCATTATCTGGACGAAATCCGGGTCGGGGACATCCTCGACAGCGGTGCCAGCATTGAGCTCGCCAACCTGGAGCGCTTCGCCCCGGACCTGGACACCCTGAGCGACAATGCCAACCTGGGACGGATCAAGGTGATTACCACCCTGGGGGTTCGCGACTGCCCCGCGGGCAGCCTGGAAGTCAGCGGCCAGCCGACTGCGGGTTGTGTCTACGAGCAGCTGTACAGCTACGGCGGCCGCTCCTTCAGCATCTTCAATGGCGACACCGGTGAACTGGTCTTTGACAGCGGCAGTGACTTCGAGACCATCACCGCCCAGCGTCTCGGCGCCGACTTCAACGCCACCAATGACGAGAACGACGGCGATGACCGCTCGGACGACAAGGGTCCGGAACCGGAAGCAATCGAGATTGCCCGTATCGATGGCAAGGTCTACGCCTTTATCGGTCTGGAGCGGGTTGGCGGCATCATGGTGTATGACATCACTAACCCCGAGAGCGCGGAATTCCTGCAATACATCAACACGCGCGATTTCAGCGTGGACATTGAAGAGCTTGTCGATGCCGGGGATTTCTCCGCCGTTGGCGACCTGGGACCGGAGTCCATCAAGTTCATTGCCGCAGGCGACAGCCCCACCGGCGAAGCACTGCTGGTTGTCGGCAACGAAGTCAGCGGCACCACCGCGCTGTTCGGCGTCAACCTGGTGAGCAACGACTGATTCTACAGCACCAGCCATCTACCCCGGCCCGCACACCGCGCGCCGGGGTTTTTTTCGTTCAGGGCAGCTTGCTGATCCAGAGCGTCTGGTAGGGCTGCAGCAGTAGCTGCTGCTCGCGACTCGCGTAATGCTCATCGCCGATCAGGTCGCGCCAGCCAGCGTTGCCCACCAGGTTGATATCCAGCAGGTTCAGCGGTTGCGGTTGATCGGTGATATTGCTGATGCAGAAGCTGCTCTGCTTACCATCCATGCTCTGGCGCCAGAAGCCAAACAACGACACCCCCAGCTGCAGCGTGAACTGGGTTGCATTGGGGTGGAACGCCGGCTGTGCCGCCCGCAGGCGTAGCAGAGCCTGCAGCCGCGTCAGTACCTGGTGATGATCACTGGCAGGGTCGGCGAGCTCCGCCTCCAGCGCTGCCAGTGACCACTGGTGGCGATTGATACACCGGCTGTGGCCGCTGTGCTCTACCCGCTGGTAGTCATTGCGGGTGCCCAGCAGGCTGTGGATGTACAGGCCGGGAATTCCCTCGAGAGCAAACATGATGCTGTGGGCACAGACAAGCCTTTCCAGCCCCCAGGTGTCGGCGCCGCGAACGGTGCCCTGCAGCGCATCGTAAAGGGCAATGTTGACCTCGTAAGGACGCTTCTCGTCACCCTCCAGCGCACGCCAGGACACCCGCCCGCCAAATGTCTCAAGGATAGTGATCAGTGTCGATAACTCCTCGTCGCTGAGTTCCACAGAAAAGCAATGGCATCGAGGCGGAAGAGCCGCACGCCCCGGTCCAGGTACAGACGCAGGATGGCGACGAACTGCAGCAGCACCTCCGGATTGCGGAAATCGAGATCGACCGGGTCGTGGCTGAAGGTGCACCAGACGTAGCGCGTGCCCCGCGCCGTTTCCACCTCCCGCAGCAGGGGCGAGGTACGGGGGCGCACGACCGCCGACAGGTCGGTGTCGGGGGCAACGGTGAAAAAATAGTCGCGCCCGGGAGCCTCGCACTGTCGCCTATGGCCAGGTCACGCACATCCCGTGCCGGATTTTGCCGCTGGTAGCAGTCGCGCAACCAGCGCAGTGCAGTTCCTTTGTCGCAGCCCCCCGCCACGCTGAGAAAGCGCCCCCCCCTGGAGCACAGTGGCGCCGGCCCCGGCCAGCCAACGCTGCCGGGGCGGCGCGAACTCGCGGACCCAGCCATCGTCTTCGCGCCGGCAGTCGGGTGGTGTCTGCCCAAAGCTCCCGCGGGGGATGAACACCGCGGCGCCGTTTTCAACGATGAACGGATCCCGATTGTCCAACCGGGCACGCAGAGGTTCGATCTCGGCGCGGGTCTTGCTGCTGCAGAAGATCAGCGGTATCTCGCGCTCGCGCAGGGCCTCCAGCCCGGGCAGGGCCGCCCGAAAGCTGTAGTCGCGGTGGTCCAGCAGCGATCCGTCCAGGTCGCTGAACACCAGCAACAAGCGGCTCACGCCGGCACTTCCGGGCCGTGCCAGCTGCGGATCACCCGGTCGCGGTCCAGCTCCCAGACCAGGCCCATCGACGGCGGCAGGGTGGCCAGGCAGTGCCGCGTCAGGCGCTCGTAGTGCTGGACGAAGCGGGCCAGGGCGGGCGCGTCCATCACCCGGGTGCCGGCCGCGTGGCCCAGCCCCGCAGCCAGTTTGTGTTCCTGCTCGCTGCGCCAGCGCAGGACCTCGTCAAAGGACGGCGCCCGCAGCATCAGCCAGATAGCCACCCGCTGGTGCAGCCGGGCATAGTCGCCCGCCAGGCAAGCGTTGGCGTAGCGGCGCCAGCGGCCGGCGCTGTCCTCCTCTCGCTCGAGCGTGTTGCAGGGCTCGGTGAGGGCCGCCTCCGGCTGGGGCGACGCGCCCAGGCACCAGCCTTCCAGCAGGATCACATCCAGCGGCGGCTGCACTCGCGGCCAGTGCGTGCACGGCAGGCGATCGTCACGGGCCTTGTCGAAGCGCGGCACCGGCACCGGCAAGGTGCCGGCCGCGGCACCCAGTGCCTCAAGCGTCCGCAGTAACAGGGGAATATCGTGGGTTCCGGGCACGCCCCGGGTAAGCAGCAGGGGGTGTACCTCAGAGGCCAAATGCTGGCGCGCCGTGCGGGTCAGGTAGACGTCGTCGATGGACAGGGACAGGGCGCGCAGGCCGGCTTCGTGCTCCAGCCACTGGCAAAAATAGTCGCTGAGGGTGGTTTTGCCCGAACCCTGCGCACCATTAATGCCCACCACCAGAGGGCGGCTTGCACCGGAGCAGTGCGCGGCCAGCTGCGCAGCGACGGGGTCGAACCAGCGCTCGGCCTGGTCAAGATAGTCCACCGACAGCCCCCGCTGGTCGGTAAACCGTGCTTGCCAGCCCGCAAGTGGGCAATCCTTCCCCATCAGTTCCCTCTTCTGGCTACCCGCCTGTTTACAGTGTACTAGCAGGTGGCGTGCCAGCCTTCACCCGATGCTCTACAGATGCTGGGCGGGCGGGGGACAATCCCGGGAACGAACGCCGCCTACAGCAGCAGGCGACGGATATCCCCGAGCAGAGCAACCAGCTGGGTGCAGAAGCGGCCGGCGTCGCCGCCGTTGATCACCCGGTGGTCATAGGACAGGGCCAGCGGCAGCAGGGTGCGGGGCTGAAAGGCCTGCCCGTCCCAGACCGGCTTGACGCTGGCCCGGGACACGCCGAGGATCCCCACTTCCGGGGTGTTGACGATGGGCGAGAAGCCGTTGCCGCCGATACCGCCGAGACTGGAAATGGTGAAACAGCCACCCTGCATGTCTGCCGGCTTGAGCTTGCGCTCGCGGGCTTTCTCCGCCATTTCCAGCACTTCCTCGGCGAGTTGCCAGAGGGTCTTCCGGTCCACGTCGCGGATCACCGGCACCATCAGGCCCGCCGGGGTATCCACCGCCATGCCGATATGAATATAGCGCTTGTAGACCAGGTTCTCGCCGTCCGCTGACAGGGAGGCGCTGAACTTGGGGTTGTCGCGCAGGGCGATGGCACAGGCCTTGAGCAGGAAAGGCATGGGCGTGAGCTTGGTGTTGCGCTGTTCCGCCTCGGCCTTGAGCCCCTTGCGGAAGTCCTCCAGCTCGGTGATGTCGGCATCGTCAAACTGGGTGACATGGGGCACGTTGAGCCAGCTGCGGTGCATGTTCGCCGCGGTGAGTTTATCCAGCTTGGTGCGGGGCACCTCCTCGATGTCGCCAAACGCACTGAAATCCACTTCCGGCACCGCGGGGATTCCCGAACCCGAGGTCACCGCGGCCGACTTGCCGCTCAATGCACGCTGCACAAAGCTCTGCACATCTTCCTTGAGCACCCGCTCACGGGGGCCGCTGCCGGTTACCTTGCTGAGCTCCACCCCCAGCTCCCGGGCCATCTTGCGCACTGCCGGACCCGCGTAAACCAGCTGATCGTCCGCCGCTGCCCGGGGCTGAGTCGCCTCCGCGGGGGTCACCCGGTCCGTTGCCGAGCGCCTGGCGGGCTGTTCAGCTGCCGCCTGCCCGTCGCTCTCGTCCGACGTGGCCGGCGTGGAGTCTTTCTCTGCTTCGGGCTCGCTGCCGCCGTCGCCCGCGGCCGCGGACTCCAGCACCACCAGAGGATCGCCCTGGCGCACCGCACTACCTTCCTTGACCAGCCACTTCAGCACCGTGCCGGCGTGGGTGGAGGGCACCTCCATGGATGCCTTGTCGGACTCCAGCACCACCAGCGAGTCGCCCTCGGCAACCTCATCGCCCACCTTGACGCTGAGTTCGATGAGGTCCACGTCATCCTCGGTGCCGATATCCGGCACGGTGATGGTGATTTCCTCGACAGCGCTGCCTTTCGCATCCGCGGAGGCGCTGTCATCCTCACTTGCTTCATCAGAGGCCGGCGCTTGCTCCTTCTCTTTGTCGGCGGCGGGCGCAGCGGCGGGCTTGGCTGGCTCTTTCGGTTCCTTCTTCGGTTCTTTCTTCGGTTCCTTCTTCGGTTCTTCCGCCTCCTCTGGTTGCTCGGTCTCCCCGGCCTCTTTGTCCGCCGTCTCCACCATCAGGATCGGGGCTCCCTCGGCCAGCTCATCGCCAACCTTGACCAATACCTCCAGCACCTTGCCGGTCACGTCCGAGGGAATCTCCATCGACGCCTTGTCCGACTCGAGCACGAGCAGGCCCTGCTCCAGTTCGATCTCGTCGCCAACCGCCACCAGCAACTCGATCACTTCCGCGCCCTCGGCGCCGCCAATATCCGGTACCGTTACCTGTTTCTTAGCCATGCGCTTCGTATCCTGTACCGTTATACCGTCAGCGGGTCGATCTTGTCGGGGGAAATTCCGAGAGCCTGCATCGCGTCGACTACCACAGCAGGTTTCACTGCGCCCTCATCGGCCAGCGCCCTGAGCGCAGCCAGCACCACATACTCGCGGCTCACCTCAAAGAAGCGGCGCAGCCGCTCGCGGGTGTCACTGCGGCCGTAGCCGTCGGTGCCAAGTACCATGAACGGGCGCGGGATAAACTGGCGCAGCTGCTCGGCATGGGCCTTCATGTAATCCGTGGCTACCACCACAGGGCCATCGTGACCCTCGAGCTGAGCAGTCAGCCAGGCTGCCCGGGGCTTTTCCCCCGGATGCAACAGGTTCCAGCGCGCCGCCGCCTTGCCCTCTCGCTGCAGCTCGTTGATGCTGGTCAGGCTCCAGATATCCGCGGCCACGCCGTAGTCCTGCTCCAGCATTGCGGCCGCGGCCTCGACTTCCCGCAGGATCGTGCCCGCGCCCATCAGCTGGACCCGCGGCCCTTTCTTGCGGCTGGAGCGTTTCAGCTGGTACATGCCCCGGACGATGCCTTCTTCCACCCCCTGCGGCATCTCCGGCTGCACGTAGTTCTCGTTCATGGTGGTGATGTAATAGAACTTGTTCTCACCCTCCAGATACATGCGCCGCAGGCCATCCTGGATGATCACCGCCAGCTCATAGGCGTAGGCCGGGTCGTAGCTGACGCAATTGGGAATAGTGCTGGCCAGCAGGTGGCTGTGGCCATCCTGGTGTTGCAGGCCCTCGCCGTTCAGGGTGGTGCGGCCGGCGGTGGCGCCGATCAGGAAACCGCGCGCCTGGCTGTCACCGGCCGCCCAGGCCAGGTCGCCAATGCGCTGGAAGCCGAACATGGAGTAGAAGATGTAGAACGGCACCATGGAATAGCCACTGGTGCTGTAGGAGGTCGCCGCGGCGAGCCAGGCCGAGAAGGCGCCGGCCTCGTTGATGCCTTCCTCCAGTATCTGGCCCTTCTGGTCCTCCTTGTAGAACATGATCTGGCCCGCATCCTGAGGCGTGTAGCGCTGACCCACGGAGGAGTAGATTCCGAGCTGGCGGAACATGCCTTCCATGCCGAAGGTGCGCGCCTCATCCGGCACGATGGGCACCACGCGCTCACCGATCTGCTTGTCCTTGACCAGGGTGGACAGCATGCGCACGAAGGCCATGGTGGTCGAGATTTCCCGCTTGCCGCTGCCCTTGAGCTGATTGTCGAAGGCCGCCAGTGACGGTGCCTCCAGCAGCTCCATGTCCCTGCGCCGGGCCGGGATTAGACCGCCCAGCTCCTCCCGGCGCTGCGTCATATAGCGCATCTCCGGGCTGTCCGGTGCCGGACGATAATAGGGCACGTCTTTCAGCTCGGAGTCCGAGATGGGAATGGCAAAGCGGTCGCGGAAGGCCTTGAGGCTGTCCAGATCGAGTTTTTTCAGCGAATGGGTCTCGTTGTTCGCCTCCCCCGCCTCGCCGGTCCCGTAGCCCTTCACCGTCATCGCCAGGATCACCGTGGGTCGCTCGTGCTGGGCTACCGCCTGGGCGTAGGCCGCGTACACCTTGTAGGGGTCGTGGCCACCGCGGTTCAGGTACATGATGTCATCGTCGGACAGGTCGCTGACCAGATCCAGCAGCTCCGGGTACTTGCCGAAGAAATGCTCGCGGGTATAGGCGCCGCCGTTGTACTTGTAGTTCTGCAGCTCGCCATCACAGACCTCGTCCATGCGCTGCTGCAGCAGGCCGGTGTCGTCTCTCTCCAGCAGCGGGTCCCACTTGCGACCCCAGATGACCTTGAGCACGTCCCAGCCGGCACCGCGGAATACACCCTCGAGTTCCTGGATAATCTTGCCGTTGCCACGCACCGGCCCATCCAGCCGCTGCAGATTGCAGTTGACCACGAAGATCAGGTTGCCCAGGCGCTCGCGCCCGGCCATGGAGATCGCCCCCAGGGATTCGGGCTCATCCGTTTCGCCGTCCCCGAGGAAACACCAGACATTGCGATCGCCATGCTCCAGCAAGCCGCGGCTCTGCTGGTACTTCATGACGTGGGCCTGGTAGATGGCCTGGATCGGCCCCAGCCCCATGGACACCGTCGGGAACTGCCAGTAGTCGGGCATCAGCCAGGGGTGCGGGTAGGAGGAGAGGCCGTTGCCGTCCACTTCGCGGCGGAAATTGTCCAGCTGCTCTTCGCTCAGGCGCCCCTCCAGGTAGGAGCGGGCATACATGCCCGGCGCGCTGTGACCCTGATAGAACACCAGGTCCCCCGGGTGTTCGCCGTCCGTGCCGCGGAAGAAGTAGTTGAAGCCAACATCGTACAAGGTCGCGCTGGAGGAGAAGCTGGAAATGTGGCCACCCAACGCCTCGTCGTTGTCGTTGGCGCGCATGACCATGGCCAGCGCGTTCCAGCGCACCAGCGAGCGGATCCGCCGCTCCATGAACAGGTCCCCGGGCATCATTTTCTGGTCTTCGGGAGCGATGGTGTTGCGGAACGGCGTGGTAATGGCGGTGGGCAGTCGCACGCCGGTCTCCGTGGCGTGCTTGGCGAGCTCAAGCAGCAGCTCCGCGGCGCGCTCGGGGCCGCTGTATTTGCTCACCGCATCGAGTGCTTCCATCCACTCCCGGGTTTCAATCGGGTCCTTGTCTTCGGTCATGCGGCAATCGCTCCTGACGAGAGGTTTAAGCTGGGAGGGGGGTCGATTGATAGTCCCAAAATGAAACCTATTAGCGGTGCCCCCGCTGCCGACAGTATAGACTCTGCCTCGGGTTCCCACCCGCAAAGGGCGGCTTCGACGCTATCGGCAGAAGCAAGGTACACGAAGAAAAGCCGCGTGACAAATAGATAGTTCCTTTATGGAACCGACTAGTCATCACGCGGCTCGAACCAGACCCCGGCGCAACCCCTAATCGACCGTGTAGAATTCCTGGCGGGCCTTGAGCGCGGCCGCGGATTCCACTGCCGCGCCATAGCCCTGCGGCAGAGCCTGTGCGTTGCCCGGCGCTACCACCAGCAGCGAGCGGCGCTGCGCGCGGAACACGTCGCTGAAGTAGTCGCTCCAGTCTGCCAGCGTCAGGGCACTGACTGCATCCGCCAGTTGCTCGCGGCCGTCAAAGGCAAACTCCTTTTTGGCAATGGACTGCCAGTAGAACTCCGCCCGCTCCCACAGGTTCTTGTCGGGGCGCTGGATCTCAGCCACCAGCGAGTTGCGGTAGCGCAGGAACTGCTCCTCGTCCAGCGAACCCGCCACGCTGTCCATATAGCTGTCGATCGCACCGGTAACCTCGGGCGCCGAGGCATTGGGCGACTGGATCAACAGCACCAGGCCGGGCACGTCCAGTTGCGGCCAGGAGAATGCGCTGACCACGTAGCCCAGCTGTTGCTCGGTGCGCAACTGTTGGAAAAAGCCGGTCTTGATGATGTGCGCGGTCAAGGTGGTTGCCCCTCGATCGTGCCAGCTGCGGCCGCGGCCCTGCAGGTACCAGCCCACAACAGCGTCATCGTGATCCACTTCAACCGGATATTGCAGGTGTTCGCCCGGGGCGACCCGGGTCACCCGCAGGGGTGGCAGGGGCGGCGGCTCGCTGCCCGCCAACAGTTCCCCGACTCGGTCCGCCAATTGCGGGACAATAGTGGCATCGTAGTTGCCGTAGAGCATGGTCTCTGCCGTCGCCTCGGCCCAGAAAGCCTCTACCCAGCCGCTCAACTCGCCCGGCGTCATCGCCTGCAGCGCCTCGATCAGCGCCTGCTCGCCCCACTCGCCGTGCAGCAGCGCCTCGCGCAGGTCATCCATGACCTGGCTGCTGGGGCGCTTCGCCACGCTGTTCTCCAGACTGCGAACCATGTCCGCGCGGATATTGTCGAAGCGCTGCTCACCGAACGACGATGCCTCCACCACATCCAGCAACCGGTCCAGCAATAGCAGCTGCTTGTCATCGTAGCCGCTGACCCGCAGGCTGATCCCCTGGGCATGCTTGTAGACATCGAAATTGAGCCCCGCCAGCACTGCCGGGTAGGTGAACTCATTGACGGCATCCTTCAACAGCGCGGTGTAAAGCACCCCCGCGGCGGCCTGCGCCGCACTCTCCCCCACCTCGGGCGAACGAAAATTGATGTACAGCGCGCCACGCGGCACCCGGAATTCCGTATCCTGTGCGAACCAGACCGACTGTCGGGTAGCAGTCAGCACTTTGGTCGGCGCGTTGGCAACCGGGTCTGGCAACACCAGAGTCACGTCTTCGGCAATGAACGTGTTGGGGGGTGGCAGGGCGAGACCGACATCCTCCACCGGCGCGGTCCAGCGCTGCAGCTGCTCGGCAGACACGGTTTCGGCGCTGTAGGGCACAGCGTAGAAAGGCGACTCGCGGTCGACCTCCGCCGACTGGTGGCTGAGGGTCACCAGGGCATTGTCGGGCACCAGCAGCGACAGCAGTTCCGCCAGCATCCCGGGATCGTAGTCCGTCATCAGGCTCCCGCCCCGAAGAATGTCCTGCGGTGCGTAATGGTGCATGCCACTGGCCAGGGCGCTGGCATAGTTGACCGGGTTGGCTTTCTCGCGGAACCGGAACTGCAGCTCCGCCAGCTGCGACTGTTCCTCGTAGAGCCATTGCTGGGGCCCCTCCTGCCGCAGCATGTCCAGATAGGCGAACAGCAGTTGCAGCACGCGGTCCTGCCGCGCCACCCCTTCCTCAGTCAGGCCAATGCTGACGCTGAACAGGGCGCCGCCACGCCAGCCGAGGCCGGAGCCGGCGCCCAGGCTCTCCGCCAGCCCCTCCTCCTTGAGCCGGGCCAGCAGGCTACCTGCACCCTCGTGGCCGACCAGATTGCCCAGGTAGCCGAGCGGATTGCTGCGGTAGGCACTGCGATAGTCGGGCACCGGAAACGAGATTTCCAGCTGGCGCAGGGTCGCCTGGGGCTGCACCTGTACCTGCATCGGCAGGGCGTCAGGGGCGAACAGGGGCGCGGCAATCTCCTCAGTCACTTTGTCGCGATCCGGTACGGGCGCGAACCTGGGCACCACCATCGCTTCCAGCTCGTCCAGGGACTCGGCCCCAAACACCACCAGCCGCATCTTGTTGGCGGAGTAGTGCTGCTCATAGAACCGGAGCAAATCGTCGCGGATCCTCGCTTCGGGCCGGTCCGCCAGGGTTTCCAGGCTACCGACAGTGAACTGGCTGAAGGGGTGCTCGGGGTTCATTACTGTCTGCAGCACGTCCAGGCCGCGGCGCGGGTCGCTGCGCAGACCCATCTGGAACTCGGCCTCCACTGCGTTCATCTCGCGCTCAACGTAGGCTTCGTCAAAGCGCGGCGCGATAAAGAAACGGGCGAACCGGTCCAGCGCGTCCTCAAGGTACGGAGCCTGGATATCAAAGAAGTAATTGGTGTTCTCGAAGCTGGTATAGGCGTTGTGGCTGCCACCGTGCTCGGCGATGTACTGCTGGTAGTCCCCCGCTTCCGGATATTTGTCGGTGCCGAGGAACAACATGTGTTCGAGAAAGTGTGCCAGCCCTTCGCGGCCGGGCGGGTTGTCGCCGCTGCCGACCAGGACATCCAGCGCGGCGGCGGCCTTGGGCGCCTCGGGGTCAGATATCAGCAGCACCTGCAACTCGTTGTCGAGCGTCAGGTAGCGGTAGGCATAATCGTCGTTCGGGCTTTGCACCGGCTGGATGCCGGCACCGGGCAGGGTGGCACAGGCCACCAGAAACAGCAGCACAAAGCTGCCGACCAGCGGTCGCATCCACTGGCCGAAAAATGTTGCTTGCATGCCTTACTCCAGAATCGTGTTGTCGCCGGCCCCTTCCACAGGTTTGGGCCAGGCATTGATAACCGCCTTGATCAGGGTGGCGAGCGGGATCGCAAAAAACACCCCCCACAAACCCCAGATGCCGCCGAAAAACAGCACCGCCAGGATAATCGCTACCGGGTGCAGGTTCACTGCCTCGGAAAACAATAGCGGGACCAGAAAATTCCCGTCCAGTGCCTGGATCACGAAATAGACAAGCGCGAGGTAATAAAATTCACTGACGAAGCCCCACTGGAAATACCCCACCAGCAGCACCGGAAACGTAACCAGCGCCGCGCCCAGGTACGGAATAATCACCGACAGCCCCACCAACAGGGCCAGCAGGGCCGCATAGTTCAGCTCCAGGAGAACGAAACTCACATAGCTGACCGAGCCCACTATCAGGATTTCCAGCACCTTGCCGCGGGCGTAGTTCGCGACCTGAACATCCATCTCCGCCCAGATACGCCGCAGCAGGGGACGCTCGGTGGGCAGGAAAGTACCCAGCCAGGCCAGGATCACCTGCCGGTCCTTGAGGAAGAAAAATACCAGAATCGGGATCAGGATCATGTAGACAAGGACGGTGAGAATACTGGGAATGGTCGACAGCGAGCGGGCCACCAGTTTCTGGCCCATGCCGCCCATTTCCGCCTGGGCGAGGGTGACCATCTGGTTGATCTGCTGCTGGCTGAAGACCTCCGGGTAGCGCGCGGGCAGCACTGCCAGCAATTGCCGGCCCTGCTCCAGCATCCGCGGCGCTTCTGTCGCCAGGGACACGAGCTGACGCCATACCAGCGGCAGCAGCCCCAGGGTCACGCCGAAGAAAATGCTGATAAACAGGATATAGGCAACCGCTACCCCCACCCAGGGCGGCAGACCGGAGGCTTGCAAGCGGCCCGCGAGGCCCTGCATCAGATAGGCCAACACAATGGACGCCAGTATCGGCGCGAGAATATCGCCGATCGTCACCAGCAGCAGCACCGCGACAACCAGTAGCACCAGCAACAGTACCGACTCTTCCTCGAAGAGGTAGCGCCTGTACCATTTGTTGAAGATATCCAGCATGAATTCTATTCCGGACCGTTACGACTTCTGCAACAGGTGAATGTACACACCCGCGCGCTCTTCCGATGCCAGCAGAGTATGCCCTGACTGTTCCGCAAACACCCGGAAATCCCGCACCGAGCCCTGGTCGGTTGCCAATACCCGCAGACACTCTCCGGACTGCATCCGGTTCAGGGCCCGCTTGGCATGCAACAAGGGCATGGGGCATTGCAGGCCGCAGGCATCCACCTCCACTGCCACTTCCGCTGTCATCCGCCTGTGTCCCCCTGCCTTTGAGGCGCCCGAGTATATCCATTCACCGCCGGCACCCCAAACAGGATTGAACTTTTCCACTCCGCCGCCATCCCATTCACAGCGTCAATGCTGGGCTGATCACCGGGCGCTGGCGTACAATGTGCACATCTGCCGGCTTGCGCCGGCACCAATCCGCGGTGAACTCTCCTGGCATGACCTTTCATTTCCCCAAGCGCGCCCGGCTGCCCGTCACCAGACCGGCACCCCTGCTGGCACTCCTGCTGGCGTTGCTGCTACCGAGCGGAGACCTGCGCGCGACCGAAGGCTTGAAGCTGCCAAATCTCGGCGAGTCCAGCACCAGCCTGTTCTCGGCGGAGTACGAATACCAGCTTGGCCGCACCTGGTTGCGTATTTTCCGCAACCAGGCGCCGACTGTCGATGATCCGCTGCTGTTCGACTACCTGGAAGACCTGGTTTACCGTCTGGTCACCCACAGCCAGTTGGAAGACCGCCGTATCGATCTGGTCGTCGTGGACAGCCCCGACATCAATGCCTTTGCCGTGCCGGGCGGGGTGGTCGGGGTCCACAACGGGCTGCTGGTCTACGCCCAGACGGAAGACGAGCTGGCCACGGTACTGGCCCATGAACTCGCCCACCTGAGCCAGCGCCACTTCTCGCGCCGGGTGGAATTCCAGCGCAATCAGCAACCCCTGAATCTGGCCGCCATGCTGGCCGGCTTTGTGCTGCTGGCCACCGCCGGCGGTGACGCGGGAATGGCGGCGCTGTCCGCTGCCCAGGCCGCTGCCCAGGACTCCGCCCTGCGCTACAGCCGCAGCAACGAGGCAGAGGCCGACCGGGTCGGGATGCAGACCGTGGTAGCGGCCGGGCTGGACCCCCATGCCGCGGCTTCCATGTTCGAACGGATGATGCAGGCCTCGCGCTATGCCAGCGGCAGTCGTATCCCCGAATTCCTGCGCACCCACCCGCTTTCCGAGAACCGCATCGCCGATACCCGCAACCGGGCCCGCCAGTACTCGCGGCCACCCCTGCGTGACGACACCCAATACCAGCTCATGCGCGCCCGCGTGATCAATCACTTGGCCACGACCCCAGAGGAGGCGATCCAGAAGTTTCGCGGCGAACTGGACGGCACCACCCGCTCGCGGGAGGCGTCCACTTACGGCCTGGTACTTGCCCTCACCGACGCCGGTCGCGTTGATCAGGCCGCGCTGGAGCTGGACAGCATTTGGTCACAGAGCCCGGACCGGCTGGAGTACAAGCTGGCCAATGCGAACATCCTGATGACCCGGGGCGAGCCAGACAAAGCTGCGGCGGCACTCGCTGCGGAGCTCAAACTGACCCCGGGCAACCACCCGCTGACCATGGCCTATGCCACCGCGCTGATGCAGGGCCGCAAACCCCATCTGGCGGAGGAAGTACTGGTCGATCAGAGCAAGAATCGGCCCGATGATCCCGGCCTGTGGTACCTGCTGGCCGAGGTACAGGGCCTGTCCGGGAATATTGTCGGACTGCACCAATCGCGCGCCGAATACTTCATCCTCACCGGCAACATGGGGGAAGCGGAGCGGCAGCTCAACTACGCCATGAAACTGGTGGGCAGCGACCACGTGGCCGCCGCACGGATCAACGAACGCTTGCGCGACGTCGCCACCTTGCGCGAGCGCATGGATATCTGATAAGGAGCGGCCGGCAAGGAAGGGCCGCCCAGGAGCGGCCGGCTACGCCCCCCGGCTGGGCGCCCCCGGCTGGGCGCCCCCGGCTGGGCGCCCCCGGGCTCGGCGCCCCCACTACGCGTTGCCGATCACGCCCTTGTTCAGGCTGGCGGCAAAATCCAGCATCCGTCGCAGCGGAATCATCGCCTGCTCACCGATTTCGCGGTCGACAAAAACCTCGTTGTCAGTGCGGTCAAATACCTGGGCCAGGGACTCCAGCTCGTTCATCGCCATCCACGGGCAGTTGGCACAGCTGCGGCAGGTCGCGCCATTGCCAGCCGTCGGGGCGATGATGAACTCCTTGTCCGGCGCCTGCTGCTGCAGCTTGTAAAAAATGCCCTGGTCGGTGGCGACGATAAAACGCTTGTTGGGCAGTTCCTGCGCGGCGCGAATGATCTGCGTGGTCGAACCCACCCGGTCCGCGATGTCCACCACCGCGGCCGGAGATTCCGGATGCACCAGTACTGCGGCGTCGGGGTAGACCTGCTTCAGATCCGCAATGCCCCGCGCCTTGAACTCCTCGTGAACGATACAGGCGCCATCCCACATCAGGATATCGGCGCCGGTCTGCCGACGCACATAGTCGCCGAGGTGCCGGTCCGGCGCCCAGATGATTTTCTTGCCCTGGGCCGCCAGATGCTCCGCCACGTCGAGGGCGATACTGGACGTCACCACCCAGTCCGCCCGCGCCTTCACCGCGGCGGAGGTGTTGGCGTAAACCACTACCTCGCGGTCCGGGTGCTCATCGCAAAAAGCCGAGAACTCCTCGATCGGGCAGCCCAGGTCCAGGGAACAGGTGGCCTCCAGGGTCGGCATCAGTACCCGCTTCCCCGGAGTCAGGATTTTGGCGGTTTCGCCCATGAACCGGACTCCCGCCACTACCAGTGTGGTCGCCGGGTGATCGCGGCCAAAGCGGGCCATCTCCAGGGAATCCGAAACACAGCCCCCGGTCTCCTCCGCCAGCGCCTGAATGCCAGGCGCAGTGTAGTAGTGCGCCACAATTACCGCATTTTCCGCCCTCAGGCGGGCGGCAATACGATCCTTGAGCTCCTGCTCCTGGGCCGGGCTCAGCTTGTGGTGTTCGGCGTTGTCGAGGTGGACCTGGACTTGTCGACGGATGGTTTCCAGTTTGTCGGAGGCAATGCTCATAGTGCGGCGATCAAGAAAAACGGCTGCTAATTTTACCACAGATTGCATTTTGCCACGCGCTCCCCTGCCGCTGCTGAACAGCCCGCACCGCGCGCCAGGGTCTCGCTGGACATGCAAGCGGTACATTTACCCAAAAACCACTAGAAGTTCATTGAAATACAGCGTATAAGTTCATGTTATTTATAGAATAATATTGTGTCCCGCCTCTTGGCTGGGAGACAATGAGACAGAATCTGCCAAGACACACTCCGGGGCACTTGTGGAACTGCGTACCGTACTGGTGATTTCCGCCAACAAAACCGATCATCTGGTCTTGTCGGATTGCCTCGGCCGCGCTGTGCCTTCACGCTTTCGGCTGGTCAGCAGTGATGGGCCTGAACGGCCACTTGAGGCGCTGCTGAACCCCGCTGTCGATGCCGTTATCATGGCTGCTGGACCGGAAACCGATTACCTGCTGCGCCTGGCCCAGAAAAACGCCCCTTCGCTGCCCATGATCCTGCTGCTGGACGAGGCACCGGGCAGCGCCGCGGCGGCGCAGCTGCGTGCAAGCGGCGCCCAGGACCACCTGGTCCGGGGCCAGCTGCAAGACGCCCTGGTGCACCGAATCCTGGACTACAGCATCGAACTGAAACAGGCGCGGACCACCATTCACGAGCTGTCGAACCGGGACGTCCTCACCGGCGCCCTGAACCGGGTGGGTTTTCGCGCCCATCTGGAGCGCGCCATGCAACGCTCCCAACGCTACAATTTCAAGACTGCCCTGCTCTATATCAACATCGATCAGTTCACCAACATCAACGACCACTTCGGGGAACTCAACGGCGACCTCCTGATCCGCAGCCTGTGCCAGCGCATGGTCAGCAAGTTGCGCAGCAGCGACAGCATTGCCCGGCTCGGTGGAGACGAATTCGGGGTTGTGCTGGAGGACGTCAACTCCGCCGGCGACATGGCGCGGATTGCGGAGAAAATGCTGCAGGCTATCGCCGCTCCACTCAGTCTCGATGAACAACATGTCCAGGTCGACGCCAGTATCGGCGGCGCCCTGTATCCCGATGATGCCGCCGACTTCAGTGAACTGGTGGAGCAGGCGCGCAGCGCGATGCAACAGGCCAAGTCCATCCTGGGCTGCAAATTTATTCCCTACAGCGACCGCCTGCAGTTTGACATGGCCGGCATCAATACGCTGGCAGCCGAGCTGCGGGGTGCCGCGCGCAGAAACCAGTTCGAGCTGCATTACCAGCCGCGCATCGCCCTTGAGACCGGCCAGCTCGCAGGACTGGAAGCTCTGCTGCGCTGGAACCATCCCGATCGCGGGTTGATCTGCCCCGGCGAATTCATTGCCGAGTGCGAGGACATGGGGCTGATGAAAAGTATCGGTCACCAGGTCATCCAGCATGCCTGCTGCGCCCTCAACTGGCTGGCCGAGCAGCGCCTCGGAGACGTGGTGGTTGCGGTCAATATTTCCTTCTCCCAGATTCAGGACGACCGGTTTGTGACCGCGGTGAAAGACACTTTGCAGCGCACTGGCGCGAACCCGCGCCGGCTGGAGTTTGAGCTGACGGAAACCACCATCCTGAAGCAACCGGGAGCCATCAAGGTCCGTATGGATGAGCTGCGCCTGCTGGGTATCCGCTTTTCCCTGGATGATTTTGGCACCGGTTTTTCCCAGCTCACCCACCTGACCGAATTGCCGATCACCGCGCTGAAAATAGACGCAGCTTTTGTCCGCGATCTGCCCCACCATCCCCAGCAGGCGGCCGTGTGTAGCCTGATCATCGAAATGGCCAGGCGTCTGGACATTGAGGTAGTGGCCGAGGGCGCCGAAAATCACGAACAGATAGAGTTCCTGCGTAACCAGGGCTGCCAGCAGGTGCAGGGCTTCTACTACAGCCCGGCGATTCCGCTGCAGCAGCTACCCCGCTTCGTTCAGGAGCAGCGCTTCAAGATCCGTGAGCGCATCCTATCCTGAACCAGGGCGGCATGGCGCCCGGGCAGGACGCCCATGACGGGGCTGGCACTAGGCGACCGATCCCGGTGATGGTAGCCTGTAAACATAAATTTTCGCACCTTCGCATGGCTCCCTGATGCCCCACACAAATCCACCCCCAATGCGCGCCAAGATACTGGTCAGCGATGACGACCAGATTGTGCGCATGCTGACCCGACAGTGTCTGGAAGCGGAAGACATGATCGTGATCGAGGCCAGCAATGGCCACGAGGCACTGGACATGTTCGTGCGCGAGCGCCCTGATTTGGTATTCCTCGATGTGGAAATGCCCGGCATGTCGGGCCTGGAAGTCTGTCGGCGCATCCGCGAGATGCCTCAGGGCGAGTCCATCCCCATCATGATCGTCACCGGCTCGGATGACCGCGAATCCATCGACCAGGGTTTTGACGCCGGCGCCACCCAGTACAAGACCAAGCCAGTCAACTGGTCACTTTTGGGACGGGACGTCCATTACATGCTGCGGGCCAGCCAGGCCTTCAACTCCCTGAAGCGCCAGGAAGATCGTCTGCGCTACCTCGCCTATTACGACCCGCTGACCAACCTGCCCAACCGGCGCAGCTTCAACGAGCAATTGGTGCGCATCCTGAAGCGCAGCCAGCGCCGCAATTCCTTCGCAGCACTGATGTTCATCGACCTCGACCATTTCAAGCGCATCAACGACTCCATCGGCCATGGCCGCGGCGACCGCCTGCTGGTGGAGATTGCCAAGCGCCTGACCCTGGAGCTGCGCGAGGACGATGCCATCAACTTCTTCGGCGACGATGACGCCGAGGACCAGGATGGCAGCACCGAGATTGCCCGCCTCGGCGGCGACGAGTTTACCGTGGTCCTCTCCGATGTGCCGGATACCGCGCATGTCGAGACTATCGCCCGGCGCATTCTCGACAGCCTCTCCCAGCCGATCGCCCTGCAATCACATAACCCGGTAGTGACTCCCAGCATTGGCATTGCCATCTACCCCATGGATGGAGAGGATCCAGACAGTCTGATCCGCAATGCCGATACCGCCATGTACGTGGCCAAGGCCGAAGGCCGCGCCTGCTTCCGCTTCTACAACGAAGAAATGAATGCCAAGGCTGTCGAGCAGCTGAAGATGGAGGAGGAACTGCGCCACGGGATGCAGAACGGAGAACTGGAACTGCGCTACCAGCCCCAGATCGAAGTGGTCTCCGGCGATGTGGTCAGCCTGGAGGCGCTGGTGCGCTGGAAGCATCCGCTGCGCGGCATGGTGTCCCCCTCCGAGTTCATTCCCGTGGCCGAGCGGACCGGGCAGATCATCGAGCTCGGTGAATGGGTGATGTCCCAGGTCGCCAGGGATTGCCTGTACTGGGATTCCCTTGGGCTACCCCAGTTCCGGGTGAGCGTGAACATATCCCCGCTGCAGTTCAACCAGACCGGGCTGTCGCAGTTTGTGCGCGGCTTTATCGAAAAGTCCCAGATACTGCCACACCGCCTGGAACTGGAGCTGACCGAGAGCGCCATCATGACCGACGCCGAGGCCAATATCGTCAAGCTGCAGGAATTGAAGGCCATAGGACTGGACCTTGCGGTAGACGACTTCGGCACCGGCTACTCATCGCTCAGCTATCTGAAGCGCTTCCCGATTGATACGCTCAAGATTGACCAGAGCTTTGTCGCCGACCTGGGCAGCCCCGACGGCGCGGCGATCATCGACGCCATCCTGGCGCTGTCGAAAACCCTCAAGCTGCGAGTGATAGCCGAAGGCATCGAGACCTTTGAGCAGATGCGCTACCTGGTGGATATGAAATGCGACCTGCTGCAGGGCTTTTATCTCTCCATGCCCGTTTACCCCGAAGAAGTACCCAACCTACTGCGGCAGAACTTCGCTGAGCAACTTGCCTCAGGAAGCTGACTTGCGCACCCGGCCAAACTTTCCCTTTCTGCGTTTGCCGCTGGCCCTCTGCACTATGCTGTGCAGCGCAGCGGTGTCTGCCGAACCGGAGCAACCCGAGTCCCTCCGCGTCATGCTACAGGGGAATTCCGCAGCCGCGCTCAGGCAGCTGGTGGAAGATGCAGGCGGCAGCGTCAGCCACGACCTGACCATCATCGACGCGGTGGGGGCGCTGGTCACCCCCGCCCAGCTGGAAAACATACGCAACTCGCCGCTGATCCTGCGTCTGATCGACGACCTGTCCATGGACATGTCCGAACCCCTGCCACCCCCCGACAAGGCAGCCTGCACCATTGGCGGCGCCCTGGAGGCGACGCTGCGAGCAGACGGTATCCATTGGCCGCTCTTCAACCAGGGCCAGACCCCCGCGGAGCTGACACGGCTGGAGATCAGTTGGCCCGATGCACTCGGCGACCTCTCTCAATTGCGCCTTGACGCCAATGATCTGCCACGCGGCTCCGAGACAACCGACGCAGGGGGGCGGCGGAGCCTGACGCTGGAATATGAGCCCGGGCAGACGCCGTCTCTCACCGGCATTGCCCACATGCATATCGGATTTTCCCGCGGCCTCGCCGGCCCCGATGGCCGACTTGCCTGGGCGCAGAAAGACTTCAGCCTGAAGCTGGAATTCGGCGATGAATGCACTAGCGAACTCATCCCCGGCTACGCCGATTACGCCGGCGATACCTATTACCCCACCGTTGCGGGTGCGTCCGAGCTCCATCGACACGGCATTACCGGCCGCGGCGTCACGGTCGCGGTACTCGATTCCGGCCTCTGGGAACACCCGGCGCTGACCATGGACACCCACGGCAAAAAACGGATTGTCGGGCGCTATGACGCCATGGACAACATCGCCGGCGAGCCCGTCGCAGATGCCAGCGGCCATGGCACACACATGACCAGTGTTGTCGCGCACAGTGAGGAAGTGCTCACTAATGGTGCCCCATCAGGGACCTGGAAAGGGATCGCTCCGGATGTGAACCTGGTGGCGGTAAAAGCATTCGACGAAGATGGTCAAGGTGACTTCCTTGACATCGTCCGCGGCATCCAGTGGATTGTAGAGCAGCGCGAGGCGCTGGACATCAGGGTTCTGAACCTGTCATTCGCCGCACGACCGCGCTGGCCCTACTATCTCGACCCCATCGACCAGGCCCTGATGAAGGCCTGGGCAGCCGGCATCACCGTCGTTGCCGCAGCCGGCAACGAGGGGCCAGAGCCGATGACCATAGGCTCCCCCGGCAATCTGCCCTACCTGATTACCGTGGGCGCCTACACTGACTCCTGGACTGTTGCAGACCGGGACGATGACTACATTCCAGACTTCTCTTCCCGCGGCCCGACACCCAGTGGGCATATCAAACCCGACATCGTGGCCCCGGGGGGGCATATCGCCGGCCTGGTCAAGCCAGGCAGCACCCTCACCCGCAAGCACCCGAATTACATGATCAGTACCGGCGAACTGGTGATGACCGGCACATCCCAGGCCAGCGCATTGGTGGCGGGCATTGCCGCGCTCCTCTTGCAACTCGAGCCAGACCTGACCCCGGACGACGTCAAGTGCAAACTCATGAGCAGTGCCGAGCCGGCGATCAACCGCGACGGCAAGCTCGCTTACAGCCCGTTCCAGCAGGGCAGCGGGGCCGTCAACGCCGTAAGGGCTGTGACGCTGGGACAACGCGGTTGTGGCAACAGCGACCTGAATCTGGGCCGGGACATTGCTGGCGAAGAGTACTTTGAAGGCCCGGCAATAATAGATGAGGAAGGAAACGCCACCCTGCCCGGGCTCTACCGCATGCTGGCCAGCGAACCCTCCGCCGATGGTTCAAGCAGCGACCGAAAGTGGGGGGTGAAGGATCACATTGAGCGCGAGCACGCCGCCGATCCCGCGCCCGACTTGCCATTTCAATGGCTGGAAATCTACCTTTCCGAGCGAGATTTGATAGAAGCACTATCCACGCAAACAAGGCCCCACGCCGTCGAGTAGCATTCATCTCCCGGACATTGCCCCAATTGGGTCAAGCACACGGGGCCGCCCCAAGGCAAGTTATTTTCTGCATAACTTTCAGATAGTTACGCAACCCCATTTCCTTCACACCACCATAACTCACGCCGAGAGACTGTGCGCTGCCACACCGTCTACCCCAAAAAGGGTATGGCCGTCCCTTCATTGATACCGCCCCGCTCCCTATAACTGAGTCAAGCTTCACGGATAGAAGATGTGATAAGCCTCTCACGGACGAGATGACTTTAGGAATGTGATGCCACCTGGTGGCCGAAAAAAAATGAGGTACTCAATGAAAAACGTAGAAGTTAAATCTCGGCTGGCAATGATCGGCACCGCTTCATTACTATTAATATCGATCAATGGAGCCGCTCACGCGGAGCAGGTAGCGACTGCAAGTGCTCCTATATCTCGCTCTACTTCAACAGTAGATCACTCATCAGTTTCGGTGGCATTAGCATCCAAGCAGTCTTACCGTAACCACGGTGGCTACCACTGGGGAAGCGAGGAATCCCATCTGCAAGCCTCTGATTCATCATGGGTAGCCAATGACGCAACCGAGTCCGGTTATAAGTGGTCGGTGAGTAACCGAACTACGGAGCACTCCCAAGAAGCCCTTTCTCAACACCTAGTTAGTTCCAACGAGTATTCTAGTGACGTACAACAGGCTGGATATCGCTGGGGCATCCGCAATGTCGCTGACCAGTCCGGCTACCGTTGGGGGATCCGCAACGTCGCTGACCAGGCCGGCTACCGCTGGGGTATCCGCAACATCGCTGACCAAGCCGGCTACCGCTGGGGCATCCGCAACATCGCTGACCAGGCCGGCTACCGTTGGGGCATCCGCAGCGTCGCTGACCAGACCGGCTATCGCTGGGGCATCCGCAACGTCGCTGACCAGGCCGGCTATCGCTGGGGCATCCGCAGCGTCGCTGACCAGACCGGCTACCGCTGGGGCATCCGCAACATCGCCGACCAGGCCGGCTATCGCTGGGGCATCCGCAGCGTCGCTGACCAAACCGGCTACCGCTGGGGCATCCGCAACGTCGCTGACCAGGCCGGCTATCGCTGGGGCATCCGCAACGTTGCTGACCAGGCGGGCTATCGCTGGGGCATCCGCAACATCGCTGACCAGGCCGGCTACCGCTGGGGCATCCGCAACATCGCTGACCAGGCCGGCTACCGCTGGGGAATCAGATAGAAAGCGAGCAACACAATTTGCTCTAACGTACGCGGCCCTCACGGGCCGTTTTTTGTTTCCCCTACACCCACACCCACCGTAGTCTCAGCTATATAATCGCGGTAACATTCGTGTCACGCGTTTTGAATTTATTAACTGGGCAGTCTTTGTGAAGCTTATAGCTCGTTTTGCTCTCACTCTTTCTATTGTTTTGTTATCGGAGAAAAGCCTAGCTCTTAGTCCGAAGGACTACACCTTTCAGCTTTCCCCTGCCACCCGAGAGTTGACCCAACAGTCTGTGCGGACCATTTATCAGGACAGCAGAGGCTTTATATGGTTACTCACCCAAGAGGGATTACACAAATATGATGGTTATACCGTAACACGGTTCAGGGCATCTAATCGGGATCCAAATTCGATAAGTCATGAATCAACAACAGGCATAGCCGAGGACAGCGAAGGATATATTTGGATCTCTACAGCGGGGGGGGGGCTCAATAAGTACGATCCTACCAATCATACTTTCAAGGCCATAAAAGCAGGTGAACTCCCTTCTCACCGCCACCCTCTATCTAATGAAATTTACACCCTGTTCCTCGATAGCCAAGGAGATCTTTGGCTTGGTTATGATATAGGCACCGGCTTCAGTCGATTCTCTCCTGCAACGCAAACCTTCGAACATTTTCCACCCGACCAAAACTCTGTTGCAACTAGAGCTGTATCATTTTCTGAATCCTCGGACGGGGTGATCTGGGCATTGATCGACGGCCTCGGGCTTTTAAGAATAAACCAGAATGAAGAGTCCATAGAAACTATTCGAGTTCCTAGCGCAACAGATAGTTCCAGACCTCTTACGAGGCTAAGTCATATAATGACTGCTTCAGACGGCAGTGTGTGGATATCATCGTTAGACTCCGGAATCGTACGATTCTCTACGAAAACTGAAAAATTCGAATACTTCGACACTTCCTCCCCGGAGGGAAAATCAGTCTCCGATCAGACAGTCTATATGACGATGGAAGACCGTTCTAACAACATTTGGGTTGCCACAAGAAGTGGCGTGAGTGTCTGGGAACCAGCTAGCCAAACTTTTACGTGGCTTAATTCCTCTAACTCAAACATACCAGACAACCAGATACTAAGTGTTTTTCAGAGCAGGTCAGGAATAATTTGGGTCGGCACTTACAACGGACTCGCATACGGCACAAGATCGCTATTTAAGCGTGTTGACTCTATTCTAGGCCCCCCAAATGACTCAATAAATGCGTTTGCCCAAGACAACGATGAAATAGTTTGGGTTGGCAGCAATACTGGACTTTATACTTATGACCCACACAACACCACAGAAGATCACTATTTCCCTCAGAATGCATTGAACGATCGCATTTCTTCCCTACAAGTTATGAGCTTGCTCATTGAGGACTCGATCCTATGGGTGGGAACACTGAATTCAGGACTAAATCGAGTAGACCTAGAAACCGGTGATACAAAAGTTTATCGAAGACGGATCAGTGACCCCACGAGCATAAGCGCCAACGGCATCACTTCAATTACCAGGACAAAGACCGGACTAATGCTCATCGGCACCTATGGTGGCGGACTAAACATATACGACGAAACAGCTGATAGCTTTTCTCATTTCAGATGGGACCCAAACGATAAAGAGTCCATAAGTAGTAACAACGTGGTAGCGATAACTGAGGACAGCAACGGAGAAGTATGGATAGGCACGGAAAACGGCCTTAATTTCTTTGACCATGTCAACGGTACGTTTCGACGATTCATTTCAGAAACCAGCAACCCAGAAAGTCTTTCAAGTAATCTTGCATGGGCAATACATGAAGATATACGAGGAAATCTCTGGATTGGCACGCAGAGTGGAGGAGTAAACAAATGGTCTAACTCAGACAAGAAAAATAAGATTAATAGATTCTCCCAGTATCAAGAGAACATCGACCTTCCCAGCGCAGATGTTTATGGGATCACTAGCGACTCCAACTCGGATATTTGGCTATCACATAACCGAGGATTGTCGCGCATATCGAGAAAAAATGGCACCGCAGAGCACTTTGATTTGACTGACGGGCTTCAAGGGTCTGAGTTTAACCACGGCGCTGTGCTCAGAGACAAGCAGTCGAGACTTTTCTTCGGAGGAAATAACGGATTCAACGTTATAGAGCCGGAAAATATCGAAAGAAACGTTTATCTACCACCGGTCCAAATCACCGAATATAGACTACTAAATGAAGAAGTATTTTTCGACGTGCCTTACGATCAAGTGCAGGAAATTTCGCTCCCATACAACTTTCGTTATGCGAGTTTCACGTTTGCATCCCTTGACTACACCAACCCCTCTTCTAACCAATACCGCTACATGCTTGAGAGATTTGACGATTCATGGATCGAACTGGGAAATTCGAGGTCCGTTTCTTTCACTAGTCTCCCAGCGGGATCATATGTTTTTAAACTGCAAGGTAGTAACTCAGACGGAATATGGAGCGATAATGGCGTCGCGTTTGAATTGAACGTCACACCTGCGCCGTGGTTGAGCAAGCAAGCGTACTTCGCGTACGCCATCTTTGCGTTATCTATAGTTTACCTGATAACAATGAATCAACGGGCAAAAAGCCAACAGGCGATAAAAAGACAAAGGGAGCTCGAATTAAAGGTTCAAGAACGAACGGTTGATTTAGAAGAAGCTAGGAACTTGGCAGAACGCGCCAACAGATCAAAGTCAGATTTTTTAGCTACAGTAACCCATGAAATTCGAACCCCGATGCATGGAATGATTGGTATGACTGAGCTGCTTTTACACACCAAGCTATCGGATCAGCAACAAAAGTTTGCAAACGCAGCTCATGCAAGTGGCCAAGCTCTACTCCAACTTATCAACTCTATATTAGACTTCTCAAAAATAGAGGCTGAGCGAGTGGAAGTTGAGAACATCGACTTCGATCTTATCCAATTACTTGATGATGTGTGCTACCTTCAAAGCGAACCCGCGAGCAGAAAATCTCTTGATTTCCTTTATGTAATCGAAGGCCCGCTACCGGGTAAAGTAATAAGCGATCCCACCAAACTGAGGCAGATAGTAATAAATCTCACCAGTAATGCTATTAAGTTCACGGAAAAAGGATTCATCCGAGTCACAGTTGACTGGCAGAATGACGCAGTCAATTGCAATAGTGGATCCATTTCAATCACCGTTGAAGACACTGGCATAGGAATGGATGAAGCCGCTAGAGAAGGAATGTTTGAAGCGTTTACTCAAGCAGATGCCAGCACCACCAGGAAATATGGCGGCACTGGTCTGGGACTGGCAATATCTAAACGATTCGTCGATTTGTTGTCAGGAGAGATACTTGTCGACTCAGAGGTGCATGTCGGCACGAAAATCAAGATAAATGTGCCTGTGAGAGTAAGCACAAATGCAAGAACTTGTGCAGACTGGGGAAACCACAATATAGTGGTGCTTGCCGCCCAAGACACCACTACAGAAGCGATAACTTCTCAGCTTAAAGTTGCGGGAATAGGATTTTCGACAACTACAGATTGGCGGGAGGCCATGAATTGCGCCCAACCCTATACCGCAATTTTGATCGACTCCGATTACTTTGACAGCATAAATGAAACAAACAGCTTTATCCGCTCATGCCCGACACAAAAAATAATCTTACTCTGCCCATTGAGGAAAGATACTTCAGGCCTTGACCGCAGTATTTTGCATGTTATTACAAAACCCCTTACCAGCAGCGTTCTGTTGCAACATCTACAAGAACTCTTTGACATTGATCACATACGCAGCGGTAACAAAGTTCAAACGCAACACCCTATGAGAGACATTAAACCTAGTGTGCTCGTGGCAGAGGATTTAGAAACAAACCAAAAGATAATAGGCGAGATTCTTCAAATGTATGGCTGCAACATCACGATATCTGGAAACGGACTTGAGGCGCTAGAACTAGCCAAACGGCAGCAATTCGACATTATTTTCATGGATTGCCAAATGCCCATTATGGACGGATACCAGGCAACCGCAAATATTCGGGAATACGAAAAGACAGAGAATAGATCAAAGACGCCTATCATCGCGCTTACTGCCGGAAATACTAGCGAGGAAAAACAGCGCGGATTAAGTGCCGGGATGAATAGGTATTTGACAAAACCTTTTAAAATCGGAGATATTCGCGAGGTTTTGGAGACATACTCTTTATTCAAACCTGCCGCCGAAACATCCCTAGGCCCCAGCTATTCTTCTGTCTCTGCCAGTAGTCAAACAACAACTAAAGACTTTGCAAAATCGGAAATATTCAATCTAAATTCAATAGAAAATATAAAGGCGGTAGAAAGACAAACAGGCAATCCAATCCTGCTAAAACTACTTATAGGATTCGAAGAACAAATGAACGGAAAAATTGTGGAACTCGCAGAAGCCGAAATGACTAGGGACGCCGAGTTGGCGTCTACAGTAGCGCACGCCATCAAGTCTATGAGCGCAAATTTAGGGGCCGAGAAAGTTCGATTAATAAGTGCCGAAGTTGAGAAGAAATCCAGGAGAGGGGATCTGACAGATTTAGATAGTAAAATTGAAGATATAGAACTGGCTTATAAGGAGTTCTTACAGCATGCAGAAGAACTCACACAGACGACTTGATGGGGGAGCCGGATTACCCGCATCTGTGCCCACACGAAATTCCATAGTTTATTGTGCACTTTATTTAGCTTTTCTGGCATTGGCGTTTCCAACGCTTTCTCAGGCGACTCAGGAATTTGACAGCTCTCTAGAAAAAGAGCTATACGACGGTGTATCCAAGACGGTACGCATACAGCCGCTAATGCAGACAAGCGCACTTGGTGATGCTGCCATAACGTCGATACTCAGCCAGAAGAATGGTCAACTATGGGTCGCAGAACAGAGCGGACTTCATATGCATGACGGGCAAAGGCTGGTTTCATTCACTACAACAGACCCCCACCAACAACACTACGCCCCCTCATTGGATATTTCGTCTATCACCCAAGACGACAAGGGAGATGTCTGGGCATCATCACGCAGCACAGGAATTACTCGATATAACCCAAAGAAGCGGATTTTCGAAAACGTAGAGGGGTTACCCAACAGCAGCGTCTCGCAAGTTCTTTTTATGGATCACGACACCCTTGTCTACGTTCATGAAGGCACGATCAAAGGCCACCCAGTTTCTTCAAGTTCGCGAGCTTCCACGCTTCACGAGCACGCCCAAATTACTGGCGCCGTATCCAGAGTACTAGTCGAGGACGAATCAAACCTCATTGTGTTCGCAGACTTGGGAATATTTCAAATTAATCTCAAGAATAACTCTATTGACGATAGAGCGCCGCTCTTGCTCCGCACAACCGAGGAACCAGCCGTAACTCAGACTAAAAGACTCGCCGACATCACAAAAATTGCGCTCGATGAAGGTGCTGTAGTCCGGATTCCGCGCGAAGGATTAAGCGCAGAGATTATTAGCGAGCACAATATATCGCCAGCCACTAAGATTACTGCCGTTCATAAGGAATTATTTTTTGCTGGCACCGATGAAGGACTCTACGTTTTTCGCCTGGATGGTAGCTTCGTCGAAAAGTACACCACGCGCAATTCAGGGCTTACTAACGACCATATCACTCACTTACATTCCAATGGCAATACGCTTTGGATTGGAACGTATGAAGGTTTATCTTATTTAAGAATATCAGACTTTGAAATTTACAACTATCTTTCAGATTCAATCTCCAACGAGATCCTAAATTTCTCTCAAGATAATTCAGGAAATATCTGGCTCGGCACCTATGACGGCCTATTTAGGTTTGATCCAGAAACTATGTTACATAAACCTTTCTCGAAAATCTTCCCAAATATATCTTTAGTTGACAACAGGGTAATGGCGCTTGATGTGCACGGCTCAGAGATTTTTATTGGAACGCGGAGATCGGGGCTACTAATTATAGATACAACCTCGCGAGAGGTTATTGAGAACACTATCAACCCCAATCGTGATCTTCAAGTCACTCAGGTTTTAAGGCTCTCTGACACAAAAGTCCTCGTCTCATCCTTTAATTATGGGGTGTATTTATTAGAGAAACTGACTAGACGAAATAGAACTGTGTATGTCGCGCACAAGGTCACTGACAGCACTATCACAATATTGAGAAAGCATGCCAACCAAGTCATCGCCACTAACGAGACTGAAGTCTACCTTTACCACATTGAGTCCCAGAACTTCAGTCCAGTGAGCCTTGTTTTTCCTCTACATAACGTGCAGCCGACGATAACGGCCGTGCACTCAATGTCTGAGAACGAAATTCTTATCGGCACTCAGAGTCACGGTTTATTTACCGTAAACCATGAGGATAAAGATCAAACCATTCTCCACGCAGAATCAGATCTGCAGGAGGTTCATTCCTACGCAGCTGCCGTGTACGCAATTGAAGAGGATACGGAAAACCGCCTATGGATAGCCACTTCAAACGGCTTGTTCCTTTACTCTGATACTTTCGATTTCTTTCGTAGGTATAACGCCGCAGATGGAATTCAGGGCAATAAATTCAACTTCGGGTCATCATTTATTGACAGAGATGGATTTCTCTATTTCGGAGGCAGCCGAGGTTACAACAGATTTCTCCCAAGCCAAATCTCAACTTCCACGAGTCCTCCTTCAATTTTCATTACGCGGATTTATTTCTCGGGGGCTGAATGGCCGGCAATGTTTACAATCGAGGGATTAGACTCAATTATCCTAAGCCACAAAGATCGCTTCATAACTTTTGAGTTCAGTGCCCTGGATTACACAGACCCGGAGAGCACTCGTTATCGGCACAAGCTGATTGGATTCGACAAAGACTGGATAGACATAGGCGACCGCGGGTCAGCTACTTACACCAACTTGCCTGCGGGAGATTACGTTTTCCGGGTACAGGCTGTGAATTCAGCAGGAATCTGGAATTACGACGGCTTGGCCATCGACCTCGAGGTTGAGCCTGCGCCCTGGTTAACCTGGTGGGCCTTTACGGTTTATTTGCTCGCTGCTGTAGGCGTGTTTATTGTGGTTTTGAAGTTTTCCCGCAAGTATATGCTCAAGGAACAGCAGCTAAAACAGGCGAACGAGATGCAGCGGGTAGCTGATCGCTTTGCGGATGAACTGCAGGATCAGATCGATTTTCGGAGCAAACTCACCGACTCAATTCATTCATACAACAAGGATTTGCTGTATTGGGCACGATTCTGCACGGATTCGACCGCTGAGTACGAAGCTTCAGATAAGCAGCATATTCAGGACAGAACCCGGTTCCGACTGGGAGTGCTTGAGACGATACACGACAGTCTTTACTATCAAGGTGAAAGACTCTATGCCAACCTCCACAACTGCGCGACCGCACTGGCAAACAAGTTGTGTGAGGGCCATCCCCAGGTGCGCGATCGACTCACCATCGTCAATGATATCCAGAGGGAATTGATTCCCGCAGCGCAGGCTATTCCTCTCGCCATCATGCTTGCGGAACTGTTTGATAACTCACTGTCGCATGCCTTTGCCGCTAAACGCGCCACCTGTTTTGTGCGATTTTCAGTAACCATTACACCCGACCCAGATACGTGCAGTGATGCGGTCAGGTTCATTTATCAGGATGACGGAGTGGGCATACCGTCGGGGCTGACATTTGAGTCACCAGAGTCTGCGGGGTTTGCGATTATCGGGCATGCAGCTGAAACGCTGGATTGTGAACTGGCCATCGGAGAGAAGGATCGGTGCATGGTTGCCTGCCGCTTCGATCTCCCCTGGGCGAATCTGCAGGCTGGATGACTCTCTGACGGGGATCTTGCGGGTGGTTACTTTCCCTGGAACCGGGGTGACCTTTTTTCCCGCTTGGCCGCAAAACCCTCCTGCAGGTCTTCCGAATCAAGACAGGCCTTCGCCAAAGCCTGCGCCCCGTCACGATCAATCTGGCCGGAGGCAGCCTGCTGGATGATCTGCTTCATGGCGCGAACCGCAAGAGGGGCCAGGTTGGATATTTGTAGCGCAAGGGTCTCAGCGGCTTTGTCGAGAGCGGCGGGTTGCACGAGATGATCCAGGAAACCGAGCTGCAGCAGTGTTTCAGCCTCTATTTCCTCGACGGCCAACAGCATACGCTTGGCGGCGCTGACACCCAGGCGTTCCACGAAACGGTTTATACCGGTGACGGGGTAACACAAGCCGATGGCGGCGGCGGGAACGCGCAACTTGCTGCCTGCGATACCTACCCTGAAATCACAGCTGAGGGCCAGTTCGACGCCACCGCCATAGACGTTGCCGTTGATTGCACAGATCGTCGGGATGGCAAGATGAGCCACCATGTCTGTGGTTTCCTGAAACTGGTCGCCGGATAGGTCACCGCTACCGAGCTGCTGGAGTGACGCTCCGGCGCAGAAGGTCTTGTCGCCCCACCCGGTAATGATCAGAACGCGCACCTGTTCGTCAGCACGAACAGTCGCCAGATGCTTCTGGATCGCCGCCAGCTGTTCTTGCCCCAGCGCATTGTGCTGGCTCGGATTGTTCAGAACGAGTCGACCGATATGCCCGGTTCGCTCGTAGAGTATGGTGTCGGTCATGCGCCGGATTCTGGCACAGGCCGCCGCTTTGTGCCACAGCGAATGCAAGGTTGCGCCGCGGCTGCGAGCTGCGGCGCTAGACAAGCCCAGCCGCGAGGCTGATACTCGGTTTACCCTGCAGCCCCTGGAGGATGACGCGACAATGCCGGAACGTTGTGGCTGGTGTGGATCGGACCCACTCTATGTGGCCTACCATGACTCTGAATGGGGTGTGCCGGTACACGATGACAGCACCCTGTTCGAATTCCTGATCCTTGAAGGCGCACAGGCCGGCCTGGCCTGGATTACGGTGTTGCGCAAGCGAGAGGGCTACCGGAAGTTATTCGCTGGCTTTGACGCCCAGCGGATAGCCCGCTTCAGCGACCGCAAGCTGGACAGTCTACTGGGCGACCCCAGTATCATCAGAAACCGACTCAAGGTTTACGGCGCCCGGCAGAACGCCAGGGCTTTCCTTGCCGTGCAGGAGAAATTTGGATCGTTTGCCAACTACATGTGGCGCTTTGTGGACGGCGAGCCCATACGCAATCGCTGGGCGAATATGGGGGAAGTGCCCGCCAGTACCCCGCTGTCGGATGCCATCAGCAAGGATATGAAGCAGCGGGGGTTCACCTTTGTAGGCACCACCATCCTGTATGCCCACATGCAGGCGACCGGCATGGTCAACGACCATATACTCTCCTGTTTCCGGCACAGCGAATGCAGTGAGCTCGCAGGCTTGTACCAAGGAATCTAGGAAGCCCAATGGAAGGAGAGACGAAGCCCGCGACCGCCAAACGTGAATCTACCAGCGGAAGGGTATGGCAACTCGCCTGGCCGACGATCATATCCAACCTGTTGTTCACTGTAGTCGGCTTCATGCATATCAAAATCGCTGCAGGACTGGGGACGTCCGCGGTAGCAGCCGTCACTACGGGCCACCGCGTGTTCTTCCTGGTCCAGGCGATTCTCATGGGGCTTTCGGTTGCAGCCACGGCAATGGTTGCCAGGTACTGGGGAGCTGGGGATATCGCGCGGGCAGAAATGGCCAGCTGGACGGCGCTGCTGTTGGCGCTGCTGATCGCGACGCTGCTCAGTATTCCGGTGCTCCTGATTCCCGGCAGCATCGCCGGCTTGTTTGGGCTGGACCCACTCACAACCACGCTGGCAGCGCGATTTATCTTCTGGCTGGGCATGTTCAACCTGTTTTCGGCGGCCAACATGATGTTGGCGACCTCCCTGCGCGCAACCGGGGACGTCATTACGCCGCTCTACTTTCTCCTGGTCAGCTCGACGCTCAACGTTAGCTTTGGTTACGCGCTGGCCTTTGGTTTGGGTCCGCTGCCGGAAATGGGGGTCGCCGGTGTTGCACTCGGCGGGGGAGCGGCGGGCGCCGTGGTCACCTGCGGCTTTCTCGCTTTCTGGTGGCGGGGCAACTTTGGCCTGAAACCAGTTCAGCGCCTGAACATCGACTGGGGCGGCGCGCGCTATCTGGTACGGATAGCCACCCCCGCGGTCACCGAGCAGGCGGTGGTGCAAGTGGCTTTTCTTGCGTTCTTCGCGATTATTGCCAATTACGGTACCACTGCCTACGCAGCCTACGGCATCGGCATAAGCCTGGTGGCCTTTCCCATCGTGGTCGGTTTCGGATTCGGGGTAGCCACTGCCACGCTGGTAGGGCAGCAGCTCGGCGCCGGCCGACCCGACCGCGCCATGGCCACTGGCTGGCGGTCCTTGCGAATGGCACTCATTGCCATGATAAGTCTGTCAATTATCATGGCCTGGTTTGCGGAGGACCTGGCCACGTTCATGATCAGCGACCCCGAAGTTATCTCCCTGACCGTCGTTTTCATCTATGTGATCTGCCTGGCACAGCCCATGATGGCCTGCGACTTTGCTCTCGCCGGTGCTCTGCGCGGCGCCGGTGATACGCGTTTCCCCCTGGTAGCAACATTTATCGGCATCATCCTTGGGCGCCTGATCCCGGCCTGGCTGTGCACGCGGCTGGGGCTCTCCGTGTATTGGATCTTCGGAGTGATGCTGCTGGACTACAGCCTGAAAGCTGTGCTGCTGATCTACCGCTACCGTTCCCGCAAGTGGCTGGACCTGCGTTTTGAGCACAATCCCAAGCCGGCGCTGTAGACAGCGACAAAAAAAATACTTAAAGTTGGAATTATCGACCACCGGGTACGGGCAGTCGGCATCCAGGTCCGGCAGAGGCGTTACATGGGCAAGAGCAGGGATAAAGAAACGACTGGGCCGGGCTCCCCCTTCAATCGATCTGCTCAGCACGATGCCAAACGTACCGCGATACTCTCGCAAGCGGCGCGCCTGTTCAACTCCAAGGGATCACGCGCTACCACCCTGCGCGATATCGCCGAAACCCTCGGCCTGACCAAGACCAGCCTTTACTACTACGTGAAAACCAAGGAAGAGCTGATCTACCAGTGCTACCTGGCTGCCCTGGGCCATCACTTGCGCTCAATGGATGATATAGAGCAGCGCTGTAGCAGCCCCCTGGAACGGGCACGGCAGTTCTTCCTGCTGCAGTTCGAGAACTGGCTGGCGGCCCAGGAGAATCGCGGCCCGCATCTTGCCGCTTTGCTGGAGATTGCGTCCCTGCAGGGAGCTCACCGCAGTGAGGTGGAAGCGCAGTACATCGCCCTGTTCAAGCGCCTGCGCGGCTACCTGCGGGCGGGTATCGACGCCGGAGAAATCCGGCCCTGTGAAACCATTGCGGCAACCCGTGCCATGCTGGGCTCACTGGACTGGATCTTCTCCTGGCTACACAGCCAGCCGCGGGAACAGGTTGGCGCTCTGGCACAACAGGCCTGGGACCTGCTGGCCCGCGGGCTGTATCCCGGTGCTGGCGAGTACCAGCACGGCTCCCTGCTGCTGGATTCCGCCGCGGAGAACTATGTCCACGGCTTCGATCGCGATGAGCGGAACCGGCTCAAGCAGCAGGCGTTCTACAAGACCGGCTCCTGGTTCTTCAACAAGAAGGGCTTTAATGGCACCTCCCTGGACGAGATTGCAGAGCACCTGAACGTATCCAAAGGCGCGTTCTACTACCATATCCGCAACAAGGAAGACTTGCTGTTCAATTGCTACACCTACTCCCTGGACGTGACCGAGGAGATCTATCAGCAGGCACTGGGACTGGAAGGGACGGGTTTGCATAAAATCGACCAGGTCTGCAGGCGAATCTTTCACGCCCAGAATTCCGACCGGGGGCCACTGATACGCTACAGTACGATTACCGCCCTCCCCATGGCCAGGCGCAAGCAGATCCTCAAGCGCACCGAGTCATCCAACCAGCACTTCGGTGAATTTATTCGGGAGGGAATCGCCGACGGCAGTGTGCGCGATATCGAACCATTTATTGCCCAGCAACTCATTGCAGGCGCCATCAACGCGGCAATGGACATCAAACTGTGGCGCCGGGTCGATGACCTCGATGCCGTTGCTGTGGACTACTTCGACATCTTTTTTAATGGCCTGCAGCCGCGCTGACACCGTCGCGGCCGAGTCCAACGAGGAACACCACCATGGCTGACAAACTGGAAAAACTGCTGGCACTGCTCGAAGTGGAGCGTATCGACAAATATCTCTTCATCGGCAACAGCCCCAGCTACCCGCCACGCGTGTTCGGCGGCCAGGTATTGGCGCAGTCGCTCTATGCCGCCAGCAAGACCGTGGAAGCCTCGCGCAGCGCTCACTCCATGCACGCCTATTTTCTGCGCCCGGGCAATCCGAAGAAGCAGATTGTGTATGAGGTCGACCCTATTCGGGACGGCGGCAGCTTCACCACCCGGCGGGTGATCGCCAAGCAGGATGGCATACCGATATTCAGCACCTCAGTGTCTTTTCACGCCATCGAGGAGGGACTGAGCCACCAGATTGACATGCCGGTGGTAACGCCGCCGGAAGAACTGGAAACCGATTTCGAGTTCTGGAGCATGATGGCAGAGAAGTATCCCGACCGTTTTACCGGGCCCTTGATGCAGGCGCTGGAGCGGCGCCCGGTCAAGCGCCGGGACTATCTGAATCCGCAGCCCCAGGAACCGGAACAGTTCATGTGGTTCCGGGTGCTGGACCCGGCCGGTGATATCGGCGATGACCCGGTGCGTCACCAGACCATTCTCGCCTTCATCTCCGACTTTGCCCTGCTGGGCGCCGCCCTGCTGCCCCACCCCTATACTGGCATGAGCCCGGAACTGCAGCCCGCGAGCCTGGATCACGCACTGTGGCTACACCGTCCGCTACGCGTGGACGAGTACCTGCTCTACGCGATGGACAGCCCCAGCGCCCACGGCGGCCGGGGTCTGAGCCGCGGCACTTTCTATAGCCGCAGCGGAGAGCTGGTGGCCTCGGTAGCCCAGGAGTCCCTGCTGCGCAAGAAGCGGGTCGTCAGCGATAGCTGATGAGCTGCTCGCCGTGCTGACCGCCCAGCACCTGCAGGAAGGAGCGATCGTTGAAGTAGGACAGTGACACCTTGTCTCCGCTGTAAAAAAGCTGCGTCACCGAACAGTTGAAGATCGGCTCGTAGAACTTGTAGGCGTGCTCACCACTCAAACCCAATACCTGGCTGACAATAGTGGCGATGGTTCCTCCCGAGGTGAATACACCCACGGTCTTGCCCGAGCCCTGGGCCGCGATGACATCCCGAAAAGCTGCGCTTACCGCACCGGAGTACTCAGCCCAGCTCTGGATCCGCGGCTCGTCGCAGGCGGGTGATACCCAATGGGTAAACACCGCTTCGATCACTTTCTGGTAATCCTTGCTGGAGCTCAAGCCCTGGTCCACCAGCGCCTTGATCCTGGGGTTTGTGGTCGCCACAGTCGGCACCAGGTGTTTGATCTGCTCGTCATTGCGAACCTCATCAAAGCGCTCGTCAATATGGTGCGGCACCTCCCGGGGCTGGCTGGCCAGGGCCAGTGCAGCGGTTTCCCGCTGCCGCAGCAGACCGCCGCTGTAGGATGCGTCGAGCTGGATACCCTGGTCGCGCAAATAATGGCCCAGCACTTCCGCCTGGCGGCAGCCGAGATCGGAAAGCTTGTCGTAGTCGTGTGCCCCAAAGGACGCCTGGCCATGTCGGAAGAGATACAGTGTTGCCATTATCCAGTTGCTGCCTGTTGCCCGGGTGTGCGATTGAACCGGAGCTTGCGCCGGTAGGGGAAAAAGTCTTCGACGTAGCCCTGGCGTATCCGTTCTTGCAGACCCTGCCAGAACGATGCCTCGTAGATATCGCTGTGCATGGCGTCGAACACCTTGCGCGCGCGCTGGTTGCCGGAGAAGAACAGCCGGAACTCCTCGGGGAAAATGTCATTGGGGCCGACGCTGTACCAGGGCTGGCTGGCCATCTCCTCCGCCTCGTTCCGGGGTGCGGGTATCTCGCGGAAATTGCAGTCCATCAGCGGCACGATCTCGTCGTAATCGTAGAATACGACACGACCGTGGCGGGTAACCCCGAAATTCTTCAGCAGCATATCGCCCGGGAAAATATTGGCCGCCGCCAACTGCTTGATAGCATTGCCGTATTCGTCCATGACAGCCGCCACCTGCTCCTCGGTAGCATCCTGCAGGTACAGGTTCAGCGGGGTCATGCGCCGTTCGACATAGACATGCTTGATCAGCAGTGCCGTGCCATGCTCTTCGATCAGGGACGGAGCCACCTTGTGCAGTTCCTCCATCAACTCATCCGAGAAGCGTTCGCGGGCGAAGGCGAGGTTGGTAAACTCCTGGGTGTCGGCCATCCGGCCCGCCCGGTCCCAGCGCTTCACCAGCCGGTACTTTTCCTTTACCTGTTCCCGGGTCATTTCCTTGGGCGGCGTGAACCGGTCCTTGATGATCTTGAACACGAAATCGTAGGAAGGCAGGGTGAACACACTCATGACCATGCCCTTGATACCCGGGGCAATAATGAACTTGTCACTGGTGCTCTTCATGTGCCTGAAGGCGCAGCGGTAGTAATAGGTCTTGCCGTGCTTGTTGTAGCCCATCGAGCTGTAGATTTCAGAAATCGGTTTGGCGGGCATGAGCTGCTGCAGGAACAGGACATACTGGGACGGGACGCTGGCGTCCACCATGAAATAGGCGCGGGTGAAACTGAAAATCACGCTCATCTTGTCGGCACCGAACAAAATCGTGTCGACGTAGACCTCGCCACTGCCACTGTGCAGAACGGGGATTACAATGGGCATGGAGTCGGGGCCGGAAACGATGCGGCCGACGATGTAGGCGCCCTTGTTGCGGAAAAAATGCGGCTCGAGGGTCTGGATCTCGACACCGTCCCGGGTCAGGTCAAAACGTGGCGCGAGGTAGAGTTCGACGGCCTCGACGATACTGGCGATATCGCGCTCCATATCTTCCCAGGGCAGGCTGAAGCCATAGTCCTGCAGCAGCTGCCGCAAGGGTGTCTCGAAGTCGCCAGCGCAGGAATAGGCACGGTAGACCGGGCGCACGTCCGGTGTCGGCATGTCTCCCTGGGGTGAAAACACGAAGGCGTATTCATCGCGAATCTTGCGATGTTTGAACACTCCGCAGTAAACCGAGTTAAAGAACGTTTCTGCGATTTCAAAGTTGTTGTGGCCGCGGATCAGGTCGGCATAGCTGCCGCGCGCGTCCTGCCAGAACTGCAGGCTGTGCAGCTGCTCACCGGCAATCAGCTCCACATACTGCAGGACCCGGGTCGTGGCCTCCTTGTACAGGTCAATACGCTGGATGGAAGCCGCGTGCATGCCCTGCCAGTCCTGCGCCTCAAAGCGTGCGCGGGCCGCCAGGGTGATGTTCTGGAATTCGGCAAAATAGGACTCAAACCCGTTCAGAATGGTGCGCGCAAAGCGCTCCTGCTGGCCGCGGCTGTAGGTCATGCCCATTGCCTGCATGGCATCAAAGGTTTGGGTTGCCGAAACGGCGCCGCAGTTTGCGCATTCCACCCAACCAGCGATCGTAATCCGCTGCTTTGGCGGCACGGTAGTCCGCCACCTGCGGGTGCGGCAGGATCAGGAAGCGCTCTGCGGCCAGGCCCTCAATCACTGCGTCTGCTACCTGTTCCGGGGTCAGGATGCCATCGACACCGGCGGTGCCACCCTCCTCCACGCTGCCGATCATTTGTGTCGCCACCGCCTGGGGGCACAGGGCGGCGACCTTGATCCCGTCATCCCCGTGGGTAATGGCCAGCGCCTCGGCAAAACCGATCGCAGCGTGCTTCGTCGTGGAGTAGGCCGCGTCCCCGACCTGGTTCAGCAGCCCCGCCGCCGACACCGTGTTGAGGAAGAAACCCTCACCGCGCTCGAGCATTCCGGGCAGGCAGGCCCTGGCAGCGTAGACGTGCGCCATCACATGAATCTCCCACATGGCCTGCCAGGTACTGTTCGGTGCAGAGGTTGCCCACCAGGGGTCCCCGTCACCGGCGATAATGCCTGCATTGCTGCAGAACAGGTCGATATGGCCGTAACGGGCGACCACGTCGTCGACCATTGCCTTGATGGCGTCCTCGTCGCGGACGTTCACCGCAAAAGCTTCACCCTCTACCGCCGCGGCAACTGCCTCGGCACCGACCAGGTCGAGATCCGCGACAATGACTTTCTCTGCCCCTTCAGCGTGGAAGCGTTCGCACAGGGCCTTGCCGATGCCGTTGCCGCCACCGGTGACAACCACGACCCGTCCTTGCACCTGCATCAGAGCATTTCCTTCGCGAACAGCTCCAGCACGGCGGGATCGTGTACCCCCAGCAGCATGGTACCGACCTCGCCCCGCTTGCCGGCAGCCTTCCAGTCGGCCAGCCGTTCGATGACCCGCTCGCGGGGGCCAACCAGCGCCACTTCGTCGAGCAACTGATTCGGCACCAGCGCTTCCGCCTCGGCCTTCTTGCCGGAGAGGTACAGGTCCTGGATCCGTCCGGCGACATCGCCGTAGCCGGCACGGGAGGCGTAATCGTGGTAGAAGTTCTTGCCCTTGGCGCCCATGCCGCCGATGTACAGCGCCAGCCAGGGACGCAGGGAATCATAGGCCGCGTCCAGGTCGTCGTTCACGGCCACCGAGACAAAGGGTGCGATATCAAAGTCTGCCAGGCTCTTGCCGCCACCCGCAGTGTCCAGCCCCTTCTGGATATGCTCGCCAAGGATGCTGAACTTGTTCGGGTCCATCCATACCGGGAACACGCCGTCCGCCACTTCGCCGGCACAGCGCAGGCCCGCCGGCGTAATGGACGCGGTGTAGATGGGTATGTCGGGATTGCCCTCGAGGATGGATTTGAGCGGCTTGCCCAATCCCGTGGTACCGGGGCCGGTGTTGGGTAACTGGTACACTTCACCCTGAAATTCCACCGGGCCCTCCCGGGCCATGATCTTGCGCATGATCTGGATGTATTCGCGGGTGCGGGTGACCGGCTTGCCGTAAGGCACGCCGTGCCAACCCTCCACCACCTGCGGCCCGGATGCTCCCAGGCCGACGATGAAGCGCCCCCCGGACAGCTGGTCCAGGGACATCGCGGTCATTGCGCACATGGCCGGTGACCGCGCGGGCATCTGCATGATGGCGGTGCCGACGCGGATTTTATCGGTCTGGGCCAGGACCCAGGCGGCCGCGGTAACGGCGTCGTTGCCATAGGCCTCGGCCGTCCACACCGAATCATAGCCCATGGATTCCGCTTGCCGAATGAGATCGATGGGGATATCGATCTGCTTGCCGGAGTAGCCCAGCAGGATGCCCAGTTTCATGGTGTTGTCTCCCGGTTATTGATCAAGCACTGTAGCGCAGCTGGCTGAATTGTGCCTGATGATAATCACCGTTGCCAAAGGTGGTGTTGATCATCATCAGCCGCTTGGCATAGTGGCCAATGTCCAGCTCGTCGGTGATACCCATACCGCCGTGGAGCTGGATCGCCTCGCCGAAGATCTTCCTGCCGCTGCGGTCGACCATCACTTTCAGCGCATGCACACAGGCGGCCACATCGTCGCCGCCACCGTCCAGCTCGCACACCGCACGGTAGAGCAGGGACTTGGTCTGCTCATAGGCCATGAAAGTGTCCACCATCCTGTGCTGCAGGGCCTGGAAGCTGCCAATGGCGACACCGAACTGCTTGCGGGTCTTGGTGTACTCAAGGGTCTTGGCGTTGAGCTGGCCCATGATGCCCAGTGCTTCCGCGGCGAGCGCGATATTGGCGGCGGTCACCACCTCGTGCATCAGGTCGAAGCCAGCGTGCTGCTCCCCCACCACGTCCGCGGCCGGCACCTGCACGTCCTGGAACAGGATATTGGCTACCAGCTGTCCGTCCATCAGCCGGTAGCTGCTGCGCTCGATGCCGGCGGCGTCCGCGGGCACCAGCAGCAGGGTAATGCCGTCGCGGTCGCTCTGCTCACCGCGGGTCCGGGCCGAAACAATCAGCTGGTCGGCGCTGGCGCCATTGAATACCACAACCTTCTCACCGTTGAGGACGAAGCTGTCGCCCTGTGCGCTGGCCGTAGTCTTGATATCCGCCAGCTCATACCGGCTCTGGCGCTCCAGATAGGCGAAAGCCCCCAGACAGCCCCCCTCGATAATGCGGGGAATCAGCTCGGCCTGCTGCTCCACCGTACCGCCCCGCTGCAGCAGGCCGCCGAACAGCAGCACCGTGGCGAGGTAGGGCTCCAGCACCAGGCCCTTGCCGAACTCCTCCATCACCACCATGGTATCGACGGGGCTGCCACCGAAACCGCCGTGCTCCTCGGCAAACGGAACCGACAACCAGCCCAGCTCGGCCAAGGTCTGCCAGTTGTCGCGGCTCATGGCCTCGTCGGAGGCGGCAATCTTGCAGCGGGTATCGAAAGCGTAGCTGTCCTGGATAAAGCGCGCCACGCTGTCCCGCAGCATGCCCTGTTCTTCAGTAAATTCAAAATTCATGACTGTTGCCTCTCGAATACGGGATTACAGGCCGAGCACGGCCTTGGCGATAACGTTTTTCTGGACCTCGTTGGAGCCACCGTAGATGGTGGAGGCACGGCCATACATGTAGCTCTGGCGAGCCTGGGAGCCGAAGTCGTGGCCCAGCTGCTCAGGCGTCAGTTCGTTGGGCAACACGCCCTGGTAGTAGGCGGCGACCTCCATCTTCAGCTCCTGTACCGCCTGCTGCATCTCCGTCCCCTTGATCTTGAGCAGCGAGGACTCCGCGCCCGGCGCACCGCCCGAGGCGACCGACGCCAACACTCGCAGTTCGGTGAATTCCAGCGCCATCAGCTCAATCTCGATATCCGACAGGCGCTTCTGGAACAGGGGATCGCTGAGCAGTGACTTGCCGCCATTGACCTCACGCGCGGCGAATTCACGGGTCTGGGCCAGGGTGCGCTTGCTGTCGGCAACCCCGGCGATAGCCGTGCGTTCGTGGGCCAGCAGGGCCTTGGCATAGGTCCAGCCCTTGTCCTGTTCCCCGATCAGGTTGGCCACGGGCACCCGCACGTCATTGAACTCCACCTCGTTGAGGCTGTAGTGGCCATCGATGGAGACTATCGGGTTGACCTTGATGCCGGGGGACTTCATGTCGATCAACAGGAAACTGATGCCTTCCTGCTTCTTGCCGTCGCTGTTGGTGCGCACCAGGCAGAAGATCCAGTCCGCATACTGGGCGTAGCTGGTCCAGATCTTGGCGCCGGTAACGATATACTCGTCGCCCTCCCGCACCGCCCTGGTTTTCAGTGACGCCAGGTCGGAACCGGCGCCGGGCTCCGAGTAACCCTGGCACCACCAGTCCTCGCTCTGCAGAATACGGGGCAGAAAGCGTTCCTTCTGCTCCTCGTTGCCAAATTGGTAGATGACCGGGCCCACCATGTTGAGTCCGAAAGGGATGACGTCGCGGATGCCCGCGGCAGTGCGCTCGGTCTCGTAGATGAACTTCTGGGTAGCGTTCCAGCCGGTGCCGCCGTACTCCTTCGGCCAGCCCGGCGCGATCCAGCCCTGCTTGTACAGCCGTTTCTGCCAGTCGATAACGGCGTCCCTGAAGGTCTCCAGGTTATTCAGGCGCGCCTGCAATTCGGCGTCATAGGCCTCGGCGAAGAATGCCCGCACTTCATCACGAAACGCGAGATCTTCCGGAGCAAAACTTGTATCCACGTCAACACCTCTCTGTTGTCCAATAGCGACCCGGGGCCGCGGTTAACTAATCCTGTCGAAACAGCGCCAGAAACTGCAGCAAGTCACCCTTGTCAGCCAGGCCACCGGACACCTGCAGGGTCCCGTCCGCCAGCGCCAGGGGGAGCCCGCGCTGGCCGCTCAGCAGATCCAGCCAGTCACTTGCGGTTACGGTTACCGTCAGGCTGCCGTCGTCTGGCACCGCAGGCAATGACTCGATGGCGGCAACCTGGTTGCGCACATGAATGGCATATTGTGCTCCCTGGTCGGGGAAGACAAACACCACACGCTGATCCACGCCGGCGCTGCGCGCCGGGTCGAGGCTCACCGCCATGCTTCGCAGCACCCCCGCTATGGGGAAGCCGCGGGCAAACTCCACCCGCTCTGCCGTGAGCGGTGAGGGTGCCACCGTCAGCCTGCCTTCCAGTTCCAGAGCCTCTGTCAGGTACCAGTTGCGGGCATTCGGATTCGGAGTCTGTGTAGCCAGGATACGCAGCGCCTGCGCCTTCAGGTCAGCCGCAATCGGGACAGAACCGGGATTCGCCGCCAGTACCAGATCGGTAAGCTCCGCCGCCCACTGGGGATCCTGTGCCAACCGGGCCTCGGCCTCTGCCAGCACCGCTGCCTCGCCGCCCGCCAGCGCCAGCAGCCGGCTGGCCCGGGTGGCAGCCGGGGTCGGGAACAGATTGCTGCTGTTGCCGTCGTACCATCCCAGGTACCCGGCATAGATCGCCCGCACCGACCAGGGCACGGTGCCGTAGAACGGCTGCAACCAGGGATGCGCGGCGAGGTCCGGCGGCAGCTCAATGCTGGCTGCCAGAGTCAGCGCGTCCAGGCCCTGGTTGATGCCGCGCACGGTCTGGTCGTGGACATACTGGATAGCGTCGCTGTATACCCGCAGGATCTCATCGACCCTGGCGGCGCCCGTCACCGGGCGCGTGTGGCTGGGCACCAGATGCTCGGCACCGAGCCCGCGCATGGCGCGCACGCTCTCTGCCCACTGCGTGACATCGCGATAGCGGGTACCGCGGATGGTGTAGAGGTTGGGGAACGCCTTGTACACATTGTCGCCGGGCAGCAGAACCTTCTCCTCCGGCAACCACACCAGAATCTGGTCATCGGTCTCCCCCGGGGCGTGCAGCAGCACCAGATGGCGGCCGGCGATGGTGACTTCGAGTCGGTCCTGAAAGGTGTGCGTGGGCTGCAACAGGCCGAACAGGTCGGTATCGGTTCCGGGCGTGTGCGCCAGCGCCGGGCCAATGCCGTCGTTGACGACAGCTTCGCCACCCTGCGCCAGGTAGTTGCCGAACATGCGGAAAGAGCGGGTTTCGATCACCGGGCGCAGCACGTTCATGATGCGCTCGATATGGGACCAGGTGGTAGCGTGGGCGTAGACCGGCACATCCCGCCCCTGGGCAAAGGCGGCGGCGCCGAAAATGTGATCGGTGTGATTGTGGGTATAGATAATGGCGGCGACCGGCTTGTCGGTAATGCGCTCAAACCCTGTCTTGACCGCCCGTGCGGCGGCCAGGGATTCCGTGGTATCGACAATGATGACGCCGTCATCACCCTCAATCAGGATGACATTGGCCAGCGCGTAGCCGATCGCCACATGGATCCCGGGCACGACCTCGACAATATCCTTTTGGAACTCGGCGCTGTGGGCCGCGAGGGCTTCGCTGGCCGGTGCCGCAGGCGGTGCGACAGGCGCCGGATCACCCCCGCAGGCAGACAGTGCCGCGGCACAGAGCGACGCCAACATGCGCGCGGCAGACCGACGGGACTCTGTGATGTACGCCTTCACCATGCCGGATTTGACCTTCGGGTATGTTTTTCATCGCCGGGGCATGTACCTTAACGATTCCGGCTGTGCAAAACAAGAACCCGTGGGTCAGTACAGCAGGCTATAGAGCTTGCGCTGGTACTCCACCGCCAGGGGGTCGCCCTTGCCGAGGCTGGCAACAATGTCGAGCAGGGTCTGCTTGCTGGAGCCGTCACCGTGCTGCAGATCCTGCCGGAGAATGGTGATCAGGTGCTCCAGCGCCTCGCGGTAATAGCCGGCGTTGGTGTACTGCACCGCCAGCTGATGACGCACATCGTGGTTGTCGGGTTCCGTCTGCAGGCGCTGCTCCAGGGCTTCTATTTCCGGTGAGCGGGCTGCCTCGCGTTGCAGTTTGGCCTGGGCCACCAGCTGCTCCCAGGCCGGGTCCTGATCCACCATCTTCACCGTGGCCAGGACACTGTCGGCATCATCCAGGCGATTGCATTCGACCAGGGCATGGGCGTAGGCCAGGGTGATGTCGTGGCGCTGGCGCGAATCCTCGAAGGCCTGCCGCAGCGGCGACAGGGCGGAGCTGAAATCACCCTCGGCCATGAACGCCTGCGCCTGCTGCAACAGGGCGTCCCAGGGTTTGGGCAGGTACTTTTCCAGCAGCTCGCGAACCTGCTGTTCGGACTGGGCGCCGACAAAGCCATCCACCGGCTGCCCGCCCTGCATGACCATCACCGTGGGCAGGCTGCGCACCCCGAACTGCTGGGTGATCATGGGCTGTTCGTCGGCGTTGACCTTGGCCAACAGGAACGCGCCGGCGTGTTCGTTGGCCAGCTTTTCCAGCAGCGGCATCAGGGTCTTGCAGGGGCCGCACCAGTCGGCCCAGAAATCCACCACCACGGGGCGCTGATGGGATTCCTCGATCAGCAGGGCCGCAGCGTTGCTCTCATCGATGTTGACAATGTAATCCGTCACGCCAGATTTTCCTCTTCTGTGGGAGCCCACTCTTTCTGTGGGAGCCCACTCTTCTGTGGGAGCCCACTCTTCTGTGGGAGCCCACTCTGTGGGCGATTGAAGTATCGCTCGCGGAGCGAGCTCCTACGGAGCCCACTCTGTGGGCGATTGAAGCATCGCTCGCGGAGCGAGCTCCTACATTACTCAAGCCGGGTGCTACAGCCCCAGCACGTCCTGCATATCGTAAAGGGCCGGCTCGCGTCCGGCCAGCCAGCCCGCGGCACGCACCGCGCCGCGGGCGAAGGACATGCGGCTGGACGCTTTGTGGGTGACCTCCACCCGCTCGCCGTCGCCCGCAAAGATCACCGTGTGGTCGCCGACAATATCGCCGGCGCGCACGGTGGCGAAACCGATGGTCTCCCGCTCACGGGCGCCGGTTTGGCCCTCGCGGCCATACACCGCCACCTCCGCCAGGTCGCGACCCAGGGCATTGGCGACGACGCCGCCCATGGCCAGGGCGGTGCCGGATGGGGCGTCGATCTTGTGGCGGTGGTGGGCCTCGACGATCTCGATATCCACGTCGTCACCGAGCACGCGCGCCGCCATGTCCAGGAGCTTGAAGCAGAGGTTGACGCCGGTACTGAAGTTGGAGGCCTTGCATACCGGGATGCGGGCGGCGGCACGATTGATCTCTTCGTCCTGACTGGCGCTGAATCCGGTTGTGCCGATAACCACCGCCTTGCCCGCGGTAACGCAGAGCGCCAGATTGGCCACGGTCGCCGCCGGTACGGTGAAGTCGATCAACACGTCGATAACATCGATCACCGCAGCCAGGTCGCTGCTGACAGTCACCCCGATCTTGCCCAGGCCTGCCAGCTCGCCGGCATCGGCGCCGAGCAGGCTGCTGGCGGACTGCTCCAGGGCAGCCGTCACCTCCAGGCCCGGGGTCTGGCCAATGGCCTCGATCAGGGTGCGCCCCATGCGACCGGCGGCGCCGGTAATCCCGACGCGTACAGTCATGGCTTCATGTCGTCAAAGAACGCCTTCACACCCTCGAACCAGCTGCTCTGGCGCGGGGACTGCGCGTTGCCACCCTGGCCGAGGCTTTCCTGGAACTCCTTCAGGAGCTCCTTCTGCTTCTTGGTGAGATTGACCGGTGTCTCCACCACCGCCCGGCACAGCAGGTCGCCCAGTGCGCCGCCGCGCACCGGCTTCACGCCCTTGCCGCGCAGGCGGAACAGCTTGCCGGTCTGTGTTTCCGCGGGAATCTTGAGTTTGACCCTACCGTCCAGGGTCGGCACTTCGAGTTCGCCCCCCAGCGCTGCCGCGACGAAGGTGATGGGAACTTCACAGTACAGATTCTTGCCGTCGCGTTCGAAGATGGGGTGCTGCCGCACCGACATCTGCACGAACAAATCCCCGGGGGGCCCGCCGTCCGGCCCCGCCTCCCCTTCACCGGAAAGGCGGATGCGGTCGCCTGTGTCCACGCCCGGCGGCACCTTGACCGAGAGGGTCTTGCTCTTTTCGACCCTGCCCTGACCCCGGCATTTGGGACAGGGGTCGGAAATCATCTTGCCGCGGCCGCGGCAGGTGGGACAGGTCTGCTGCACCTGGAAGAAACCCTGCTGCATCCGCACCTGTCCCAGACCGCCACAGGTAGAACAGGAGATCGGCGCACTGCCCTTGCGTGCGCCGGAGCCGTCGCATTCATCGCAGCCGGCCAGCGTGGGCACCTTGATCTCGACGGTGGTGCCGCGCACGGCGTCCTCGAGAGATATATCCAGGGTATAGCGCAGGTCGGAACCGCGCTGGGGGCCACCGCGACCGCGACCGCCACCCCCGAAAATGTCGCCGAACACGTCGCCAAAAATATCGCTGAAGCTGCCGCCACCAAAGCCGCCACCGCCCATGCCGTGATCAACCCCGGAATGGCCGAAGCGGTCGTAGGCGGCCCGCTTCTCGCTGTTCATCAGCACGTCGTAGGCTTCGGTGGCTTCCTTGAACTTCTCGTCCGCGTCCGGATCGTCCGGGTTGCGGTCCGGGTGGTACTTCATGGCCACCCGGCGATAGGCCTTCTTGATGTCCTTCTCATCGGCCGCTTTCTCGACCCCGAGCACTTCGTAGTAATCGCGTTTTGACATAGACAGTCTGGCGTTAAACCGCACCCTCGCAAATGACCACGCGGGCTCTTAAGTCCCGCGTGGTCGATGTTGACATCCGGGACGGCTGCCCGCCCCGTGTGACAGAAGTTTTATCGCTTACTTCTTGTCGTCGTTCACTTCCTCGAACTCCGCATCGACAGCGTCGTCGCCGCCCTGGGCCTGGTCACCACCGCTGTCACCAGGCGCCTCGTCCTGAGCCGCACCGGCCTGAGCCTGGTACATTTTCTGCGCGACCGGGCCGGTGGCCTCGGTCAGCTTGGTGGCCGCGGCGTCGATGGCATCCTTGTCGTTGGCCTTCAGCGCCTCTTCCGCCTGGGTAATGGCCGCCTCAATGGCTGCCTTCTCGTCCGCAGTGGCGTTGTCGCCCGCCTCTTCCAGGGTCTTGCGGGCCGCGTGCACCAGACCGTCCAGGGTGTTGCGGGCGCCGACCAGTTCCTCGAACTTCGCGTCCGCGTCGGCATTGACCTCGGCATCCGAGACCATCTGCTGGATTTCCTCCTCGCTCAGGCCGCCGGAAGCGGTGATCCGGATGGACTGCTCCTTGCCGGTCGCCTTGTCCTTGGCGGAGACGTTGAGAATGCCGTTGGCGTCCAGGTCGAAGGTCACCTCGATCTGCGGCAAGCCGCGCGGTGCCGGCGGGATATCCGCCAGGTCAAAACGCCCCAGGGACTTGTTCTGCGCCGCCTGCTTGCGCTCGCCCTGCACCACGTGAATGGTGACCGCGGTCTGGTTGTCGTCCGCCGTCGAGAACACCTGCGACTTCTTGGTCGGAATGGTGGTGTTCTTCTCGATCAGCGGCGTGGCGACGCCACCCATGGTCTCGATACCCAGGGTCAGGGGCGTCACGTCCAGCAGCAGCACGTCCTTGACATCGCCCGACAGCACCGCGCCCTGGATGGCTGCACCCATGGCTACCGCTTCGTCCGGGTTCACGTCCTTGCGCGGCTCCTTGCCGAAGAAGTCCGCGACCGCCTTCTGTACCATCGGCATGCGGGTCTGGCCGCCCACCAGGATCACGTCGTTGATCTCGCTGGGGCTCAGGCCCGCGTCCTGCAAGGCTACTTTCACCGGCGCCATGGAACGCTTGACCAGCTCCTCCACCAGCGACTCCAGCTTGGAGCGGGACAGCTTGACCACCAGGTGCTTGGGCCCGGTCGCATCGGCGGTGATATAAGGCAGGTTGACCTCGGTCTGCTGGCTGGAGGACAGTTCGATCTTGGCTTTCTCGGCCGCTTCCTTCAGACGCTGCAGGGCCAGCGGGTCGTTGTGCAGGTCGATGCCGCTTTCCTTCTTGAACTCCGCCGCCAGATACTCGATCAGGCGCATATCGAAATCCTCACCACCGAGGAAGGTGTCGCCATTGGTGGCCAGTACCTCGAACTGGTGCTCGCCGTCCACTTCGGCAATCTCGATGATGGAGATATCGAAGGTCCCGCCGCCGAGGTCGTACACCGCAATGGTGCGATCGCCCTTGGCCTTGTCCATGCCGTAGGCCAGCGCGGCCGCGGTGGGCTCGTTGATGATGCGCTTGACCTCCAACCCGGCGATGCGGCCGGCATCCTTGGTAGCCTGGCGCTGGGAGTCGTTGAAGTACGCCGGTACGGTGATCACCGCCTCGGTGACCGCCTCACCCAGGTACTCCTCGGCGGTGCGCTTCATTTTCCGCAGCACCTCTGCTGACACCTGTGGCGGCGCCATTTTTTCGGTCTTGGCCTGAACCCAGGCGTCGCCGTTGTCTGCTTCGATGATCTTGTAGGGGACCATCTTGATGTCTTTCTGCACCACATCGTCCTTGAACTTGCGCCCGATCAGGCGCTTGACGGCGTACAGGGTGTTGTGGGGGTTGGTGACCGACTGGCGCTTGGCGCTCTGGCCTACCAGGATCTCACCGTCTTCCGTGTAGGCGACGATGGAGGGCGTAGTGCGGTCACCCTCGGAATTCTCGATCACCCGCGCCTTGCCGCCTTCCAGCACGGCAACGCAGGAATTGGTGGTACCCAGGTCGATACCGATAATCTTGCCCATGTGTTCGTCTCCTTATGCGGGCCGGCACTGCCGGCCACCTTGACTCAGTTGTTCTGTATATTGGCCCTGAGCGAAAAAATTCAAGGGCCGGCCCTTCGCTTGTTACGGCGCCGACGGCGCCTTGCTCACCATCACCATGGCGGGGCGCACCAGCCTGGCGTTCAGGGTGTAGCCCTTTTGCATCACCGCGATCACCGTGTTGGGTTCGACATCAGGGTTTTCCACCAGGCTCATGGCCTGATGCAGCTGGGGGTCGAAGGGCTCGCCCTCGGGGTCAACGGGCTCGATGTTGAACTTGCGCAGGGCGTCGGTGAAGCTCTTCAGGGTCAGCTCCACGCCCTCGATGATCGGCTTCACCGTCTCGTCGTGACCCGCCGTTACCGCCAGCGTCCGCTCCAGGTTGTCGACCACCGGCAGCAGCTCCTTGCAGAAGGACTCCAGCGCGAATTTGCGCGACTTCTCCACATCCTGCTCGGCGCGGCGCTTGATGTTCTGGGCGTCGGCCTGGGCCCGCAGTGCGGCATCGCGGGCGGCGTTGAGATCCTCTTCCAGTTTCGCCATCAACTCCTCGGGGGTGAGTTCATTGTCACCCTGGGCGGCGCCGACATTTTCGGGCTCTGTGTCCGCGGTAGCCAGCCCGGGCGCCAGGGTCTCTTCAGTTTCGGGTTTGTTCTGCTCGCTCTCGGCCACGTCGCTACTCCATCAATGGCGGTTACGGATTGAGTGACGGACAGGACCACGCGGGCCGCCCGTCAGCTGCTTAACAGGGATATTGGGACTCAGGCTAGCTTTTCAAGGCCGGCAAACGCACGGTAGGAGCGCGGTCCCCGCGCGATCGCCCGCGGACAAGGTGAATGGCCGCGCAGCGGACAGAGTAGGAGCGCAGTCCCTGCGCGATCGCCCGCAGAGCGGGCTCCCACACCCAGAGCGGGCTCCCACACCCAGAGCGGGCTCCCGCCCGCAGAGCGGGCTCCCACACCCAGAGCGGGCTCCTACACCCAGAGCTGGCTCCCACACCCAGAGCGGGCTCCCACACCCAGAGCGGGCCCACAGCGGGTGCACTCAGTGGGACAGGGCGGAGCTCAGCATCCTGGCGGTGATGTCCACAACCGGAATGACCCGCTCGTAGGCCATGCGGGTGGGGCCGATCACCCCCAGCACGCCCAGGGTGCGGGCGCCGTCGGTGTAGGGAGCGGTGATCACACTGTAATCACCAAAGACCTCGAAGCCCGCCTCCTCGCCAATGAAAATCTGCACGCCATTGGCCTTGGAGCAGCGCTCAAGCAGGTGCAGCAGGTCTTTTTTCCGCTCGAATGCGTCAAACAATTCCCGCAGGCGGCTGAGATCCTCCGGACTGACATTGCCCAATAGCCGCGACTCCCCCGCCACCAGGTACTCGTCCTCGGGTTCGTCCTGGTCCAGCGCCTTGCTGGCCAGATCCAGGGCCGCCTGCAGGTAGCTGTCGATCCGGCTGCGCGCCTCCTGCATTTCCCGCAGGATCTGGCTCTGGACCCGGCTCAGGGGCTGGCCGGCGAAACGCTGGTTGACCAGGGCCGCGGCCTCCCTCAGCTCAGCTTCGGTGAAGGGGCGCTGGGTGTGGATGATACGGTTTTGCACCTCGCGCTCATTGACCACCAGAATGACCAGCACCCGGTTCCCGGACAGGGGCAGGAACTCCACCTGGCGCAACTGGTGGGTGTCGGGGCGCGGCACGGTCACCAGCCCGGCCTGGGCGGTGATGGCTGAGAGCAGGGAGGACGCCGTCTGCACCAGCTCGGTCGCGGATTTGTCGGGGTTGAGCTGCTCGCGCAGGGCGCTGACTGCGTGCTCGTCAATGGGCTGCATCTGTAGCAGGCGGTCGACGAACAGGCGGTAACCCTGGGCAGTGGGCACCCGGCCGGCGGAGGTGTGGGGGGAATGCAGCAGCCCGCGCTCCTCCAGGTCCGACATCACATTGCGGATGGTGGCGGCGCTGACCGGCAAGCCGGCCTCCTCGAGCAGGGTTTGCGACCCCACCGGCTGGCCATCGCGGATGTGGCGCTCCACCAGGGCCTTGAGGATTATCCGCGCGCGTTCTGACAGGTCCGCCGAGCTCATACTGTCCCCAATGTTGATACCTGTCTTGGTTGTATCACAGGGAAGCTTTAATACAAAGCTGTGACCGCAATGGATGTTTATACAGTGCCGGATCTGCGGTATAACAGGGCAAATCCTGCAGCGGCCAGCCATGCTCACCCATATCAGCATCAACCAGTACACCATCGTCGACGCCCTGGACATGGAGTTCCGGGGCGGCATGACAGTCATCACCGGGGAAACCGGCGCCGGCAAGTCGATCATGCTCGACGCCCTGGGGCTGTGCCTGGGGGACCGGGCGGACCCCAAGGCAGTGCGCACGGGCAGTGAGCGGGCGGAGGTGACCGCCGGCTTCGACATCAGAAACAACCCGCAGGCCACGGCCTGGCTGCGCGCCCGGGACCTCCATCATGGCGACGAGTGTCTGCTGCGGCGGGTAGTCACCGGCGAGGGCCGCTCCCGCGCGTACATCAATGGCAGCGCCTCGACGGTGCAGGATTGCGCGGAACTGGGCGAGCTGCTGATCGACATCCACAGCCAGCATGCCCACCAGTCCCTGCTGCGCAAGCCGGTGCAGAGGGAAATGCTGGACAACTTTGCCGGACACACGGCGCTCGCGCGCAACGTGGAGCAGACCGCCTCGGAGTGGCTGCGCGGCGGGCGTGAACTCGCCCTGCTGACCAGCAGCCGCGACCAACAGGGTGCCCGCGCCCAGCTGCTGGCCTACCAGGTGGAGGAACTGGAGGCGCTGGACCTGCGCGAGGGCGAGCTGGAGGCACTGGAACGGGACCAGACCCAGCTGGCCAACGCCGAGGAAATACTGCAGGGCGCACACCAGGCCCTGGAGCTGTGCGAGGGGCAGGCCGGCGGCGCCCGCCACGCGCTGCAGCTGATCCGCGGCGCCACCGGGGCCAGCAAAGTGGCGGACAATGCCCGCGAACTGCTGGAATCGGCGGCAATCCAGCTGGAGGAGGCCCAAAGCGAAATTCAGCGCTATATCGACTCCGTGGAGATCGACCCGGAGCGGCTGGCGGAGGTGGAGAAACGCCTGGAGCAAATCCACGACATCGCCCGCAAACATCGCATCAAGCCACCTCAGTTACCCGAGTTCCAGGCCGGTCTGCAGGAGGAGCTGGCGGGTCTGGCCCACGGCGGCCAGCGCATCGAAGAGCTGCAGGCAGAGCTGGCACAGCTGGAACAGCGCTACCGCACAGACGCCGTCACTCTGGGCAAGCAGCGGGCCAAGGCTGCGAAGTCCCTGGTGAGCAAGGCCACCACCGTGCTCAGGACCCTGGCGATGGACGACTGCCGGTTCGAGATTGCCCTCTCTACCAGGGACAGCAAGGACCCCCACCCCCAGGGCGCGGAGGATGTCGAGTTCCTGATCAGCACCAACCCCGGCGCGGCGCCGCAGCCACTGGCCAAGATCGCCTCCGGCGGTGAACTGTCCCGGATCAGCCTCGCCATACAGGTGGTGACCGCCAGCGGCGGCACCCTGCCCAGCATGGTGTTTGATGAGGTGGACGTGGGGATAGGCGGCGCCGTGGCCGAAGTGGTCGGTCGCCTGCTGCGTTCGCTGGCGCAGGATACCCAGGTTCTGTGCGTGACCCACCTGGCCCAGGTTGCCTCCCAGGGCCACCAGCACCTGCAGGTGAGCAAAACCTCCGACAAGACCGCGGCCTGGACCCGCATGGCGCCGCTGGCGGGAGACGAGCGCACCCGCGAAATTGCGCGCATGCTCGGCGGGGTCAAGATTACCGAGCAGTCCCTGGCCCACGCCCGTGAGATGCTGGCGGACGCCGCCCAGGCCTGAGCAAGGTTCAGCCCGCGGGCGAGCTGCCGCCGCGAGACTTGCCGATGTTCGTCCGCACCCGCAGCTCGCGAAACACCACCGCGTTGTGGTCCGAATTGTCCATTTCCGGCTCGCCATCCAGTTCCAGGTTGGGGAAGCGCCGGAACAGTTCGACCATGGTGAGGTACAGCTGGCGCTTGGCCATGGCCGCGCCGATGCAGTAGCGCGGGCCGTAGCCGAACAGCACATCGGGATCGAACTTGCGCTTGACGTCGAAGCGTTCGGGGTGGTCGTAGTACTCCGGGTCGTGGTCCTTCAGGTGCGGCATCATCAACACCATCTGGCCCTTGCGTACCTGCTGCCCCAGCACCTCCATGTCTTCGGGCGCGTAACGCGCAAAGCCCATCTTCGAGGACAGAGACCAGCGCATGATTTCGCTGAACGCATTGGAGAAAGCGTCCGGCGACTCCAGTGCCGCGGGAATCTGGTCCGGGTGCTTGAGCAGGGAGTAAAGCGTCCACTGCTGGGCGACGAGGGTGGTATCCGCGCCCGCGCCAATCAGCGCCAGCACCAGGGTGATGATGTCCCATTCGCCGAAGTTGTCGTTTTCCGCTTCGATCTTCAGCAGCACGCTGAGAAAGTCATCCTCGCCCGGGTTGGCGCGGCGCTCGGCGATCACCCGCTGCAGGATCTCGATGGCGCGGTTGCTGTCCTGCCGCGCCGCTTCCCGGCGCTCGTCGCTGATGGTCGGGTTCCAGGCCTCGGTGAAGGTGAGCACCACCTGTTTGATCTCCGGCCAGTATTTCTCGGGCAAGCCCACCATGCGGCTGATGGAAATGAAGGGGATGTGGTTGGCCACCTTGTCGATATAGTCAAAGCTCTCGAGGTCGCCCAGCGCATCGATCAGCTTCACCACATCGGGCTTGATCCGACGCTGAATCTCATCCACCACGTTGCGGGAAAACGCCGGCGACACCACGCGTCGCACCAGCCGGTGATGGTCATGGTCCGCCAGCAGGCTGTGGCCGATCATCGCCCGCTCGAAATTGCTCCACTTGTCTTCCGGCGGCCGCGGCGGGGCAAATTCCCAGTCGTAGAAGTCGGAGGACAGGTATTCGTTGCGCCAGCACTCCATGATGTCCGGCATGCGGGTCATGATCCATGCCTGCCAGGGCTCATACCAGACCAGCCGCCCGCGCCGCGCCAGGGCGAGGAACTGGGACACCGGGTCCTTCAGGTATTCGGGGGAAGCCGGGTTGAACAGCGCCTCAATGGGCTGTTGGGATTCGATGGCGGCCTGCATGGTCCTGCTCCTGTGCCAGCGCGGGCACTAAACTATACATTTGTGCATATTTGCACACAAATGCAGTTTCCGCCAGAAGGTCGTGCAGTGCGGCCGGAAGTCAGTCCTCGTCGTTGCGCTTGCGCACGTACAGCACCAGCGAGTGGTCGACAATGTCGTAGCCGTGTTCGCGGGCGATTTCCTGTTGCCGCCGCTCAATCACCGGGTCATTGAACTCGATCACCGCGCCGCTGGACACGCAGACCATGTGGTCGTGGTGGTGGCCTGTATCGAGCTCGAACACCGAGTGGCCGGTCTCGAAGTTGTGGCGGCTTACCAGGCCTGCAGTCTCGAACTGGGTCAGTACCCGATAGACGGTGGCCAATCCGACATCTTCGCCGGCATCGCGCAGTTTCTGGTAGACATCCTCGGCACTCAGATGCTGGGTGGTCTCACCGGTGGCTTCCAGAATCTGCAGGATCTTGACCCGTGGCAAGGTCACCTTGAGACCGGCGTTGCGCAACTCCTGATTATCGACAGGCATGATGGAAGGGGTTCTCTGTGCTGGTCAGGACGGGTATCATGCCACTCCATCCTCTCAAGTGGAAGTTCAAGCCCATGCGCAGCATTTTCCTGGCAGCGGCACTGGCCATGCTCACCGCCTGCGGCAACTTCGGATTCCCCGGGGTCTACCGCATTGACGTCGAGCAGGGCAATATCGTCACCCAGGACATGGTAGACCAACTCAAGCCCGGCATGAATCAGCGCCAGGTGCGTTTCATAATGGGAACCCCCCTGCTGGAAGACTCCTTCAACCGCACGCGCTGGGACTACCCCTACGTCATTCGCAACGGCACCAAGGTTATCCGCGAGGCCACTGTCACCATGCATTTCGACGGCGACAGCCTGGTTAACGTCAGCGGCGATTACCTGCCGACCTGGGCGGCGAACCAGGTACCCTGACACGCTGCTAGCCCTCTGCTTCCTCCTGCCGGCGCTCCTTGACCCGCGCCGCCCGCGCCTTGCGCACTTCCTTGGGATCCGCTTTCAGAGGCCGGTAGATCTCCACCCGGTCTCCTTCCTGCAACACCTGGTCCGCCGCGACCAGCTTGCCAAAAATACCCAGGCGGGCGTTCTCCAGGTCCAGACTCTCGAAGCGCTCGGCTATCCCTGAGCGCTGGGCCGCCTGCAACGCGGTAGTGCCGGGGAGCACCTGCAGGGGAATGATCGCCTGCCGCTCCGGCAGGGCGAAGGCCACTTCCACATGAATGGTCTGTTCATCGGTCATTTGTCTACCCATAGAGCTGTCTGGCGCGCCGGCCGAGGGCGTCCACCAGATTGTTGGTCACACGGTCGAACAGGCGCCCCACCGCCGCACCCACCAGCAGGTTGCTGATGGTGAACTCGAGATGCAGGCTCACCTTGCAGGCGTTTTCGGCCAGCCCGCGGAACTCCCAGCGCCCCTGAAAATAGTCGAAAGGACCGTCCAGCAGTTCCAGGGTAATGATTTCCGGAGCCTGCAGCCGGTTGCGCGTGCTGAAGCTCTGGCTGATGCCGCCCCGGGACAACCGCAGTCGCGCATCCACCAGATCCTCCTCCCGGCGCAGAACCTCGGCACCGGTGCAACCCTCCATGTACTGGGGGTAGGCTTCGATATCGTTGACCAGGTCGAACAGCAGCCGGTCGCGGTAGGGCAGCAAGGCGTGGCGATGGATTATCGTCATCGTAGTCTCAATCAATGGCGCGATGCTGTACTCAGTAAGTGAGCAGCGCACCCAGCATCACCAGCAGGATGGCCGGCGGCGCAATATACCTCAACAGGAAGTACCAAAGCGAAAAAAACAGGTTGCTCTCCCGGTACAGATGCGCCCGCAGCAGCGGCCGGCGCAGCCCCCAGCCAACCAGGATGGTCGTGCCCAGCGCCACCAGAGGCAGCAGCAGGCCACCGGCCAGGCGATCCAGCAGGCGGAACAGGTCGATCCCGCCCTCGCCGCTGCTGCTGTCCAGGGTGACTGCGGCAGCGTAGGCCAGCAGCCAGACCAGCGCACCGACAATGGCTACCGCAGTCACCCGACGCAGGCCAAAGCGCTGTTTCACCGCCCCGACCACGGGTTCCAGAATCGCGACACAGGACCCCAGCGCCACCAGGGCCATCAGCAGGAAAAACAGGGTCCCAAAAATTTCGCCGTCCATGATATTGCCGAAAGCATGGGGCATGCTGATGAACATCAGGCCCGGGCCCATGGCGGGCACCAGGTTGTAGGCAAACACCAGCGGGAAAATCGCCAGACCCATGGCCAGCGCCACCAGGGTGTCGAATACCGCCACCGCGATGACCGAGCGCCCGATCGGCACCCTCACCGGTGCGTAGCTGCCAAAACTGATGCCTGTGCCAACCCCGACACCCAGGGTGAAAAAGGCCTGCCCCAGGGCCATCAGCAGGGCATCGCGGTTAAAGTCCAGCCATTGCACGGAGAACAGGAATTTGCCGGCCGCAATGAGATCGCCGTTAGTAATACTGTACTGAACCAGCAGGACAAGGCTGGCCAGCAGGGTGGGCACCAGCAGCCAGGCGAGCAGACCGATGCCCCGGCGCACGCCGGCGGCGACCACTGTCAGCACCAGCAACAGGAACAGGGACTGCCACAGCAGCATGCGCCCGGCATCGGCCACCAGCTCGGCAAAATACTGGCCGGCGTTGAGCACACTGGCGGCGCTGAAGCTGCCGCTGTACATGGCGCGGGCGTACACCAGGGACCAGCCGGCGACGACCACGTAGAGAGCCAGCAGCATCACCCCTGCCAGGCAGGCCAACCAGGGCAGAAGGCGCCAGGCGGGGGCGCAGTGGGACCGCTCCACCGCGTGCGCCACCGACTCCACCACACTGCCCCGCCCCTGGGTACCCAGCACCAGCTCGGCAATCAGTATCGGTACCGCCAGAAGCGCCAGGAAAACCACATAGGCGATCACAAAAGGCGCCCCGCCATACTCACCGCTGAGGTAGGAAAAGCGCCAGATGCTGCCCATGCCCACTGCGGCGGCGGCCAGGGACAGCACGAAGGTCATGCGCGACCGCCACTCCCCCAGTGGATTCAGGGTCGCCCCCGTCATTGCAAAAACTGACCTTTTATCATGCAGTTAGAGTGCCCGACGCCCTCGCTCATGAAAAGGGCCAAATTCACGTTTCAGGGCGCGGGCTTGTCCGTATAATGCGCGCCATGAGCAAGAAGAAGCCCGGCAACAACGACAACGTCATCGCGCGCAACAAACGTGCGTCTTTTGACTTTCAGCTCCTGGAAAGCTTCGAGGCGGGCGTAGCCCTGGAAGGCTGGGAGGTAAAGAGCCTGCGCATGGGCAAGGCGCAGCTCACGGATTCCTACGTGCTGATGAAAGACGGCGAAGCCTGGCTGCTGGGCGTCCAGATCACGCCGCTGGACACTGTCTCCACCCACTTTATCAGCGACCCCACCCGCACCCGCCGCCTGCTGCTGCACCGCAAGGAGCTGGCGAAGATCCTGACCGCCGTTTCCCAGAAAGGGCTGACCTGCGTCTGCACCCAGCTGTACTGGAAGGGCCATCTGGTCAAGGCCCGCATCGCCCTGGCCGAGGGCAAGAAGAGCCACGACAAGCGCGATACAGAGAAAGAGCGCGACTGGGACCGGCAGAAGCAGCGGATCATCCGCGACAACGTCAAGCAGTAGGCCCCCTAGGGCAGCGACTGCGGCAGCGGCACCCCGAGTTGTGCCGCCAGCGGCGCCAGATCCTCCATGATGGTCGGGTACAGGACCACACCGGCCGCCAACTGTTCCCGGCGCTGCTCCCAGGCGCGCTGGCCCGGCAAGCGCGCCTGCGGTGCACCCTCGGCGACAGCACTGGTCATCACCAGATTCTGCAGGGCGTGAATTTGCTGCCTGAACCCCGGCAGGGGACCAAAGGCCGCCGGGTCGATCAGCTGCAGGAACACGGAGTTGGCCTCCCCGTCACCGGCAGCGTCGGGATCCGCGCGCCCGTAGCCCCCCAGAGCCATGCTGAGTACTTCCGTGGCCGCCGACAGCGCCGCACCCTTGTAGCCATGACCGGCGCCGCCGATGGGCATGATGCTGCCGGGCGGCGGGCCCGCCAGGGCGCGGGGATCGTCCGTCACCTTGCCATTGGCATCCTTGAGGCAGGGTTCCGGCATGCGGCTGCCCTCCCGCAGCGCACGCGCAACGTAGCCGCCCGCGGTGATGGACATGCTGATATCGAACAGCAGCGGATATTCATTGCCCGGGGCGGCCATGGCAATGGGGTTGGCAGAAAACACCGGGTCAATGCCGCCGTGGGCGCTGACCGTATGCTCCGCGGGCGTCGAACAGGTCATGACGGCCATGTAGCCCGCCTCCACCACCTTCGGCAGATAGGCGGCAAGACAGGCAATATGCTGGCTGCGGCGCAGAGTGGCAGTCACTACCCCGTACTCGGGCAGGCGGGCCAGAGCCGTATCCACCGCCTGGCTGACCACCCAGGGGCCGGGCAGAAACCCCGCGTCCCAGTTAAACAGGGCGCCGCGGTCTACCAGCACCTCCGGGTCCCCGACGCTGCGGCTCTCGCCGCTCAGCAGCCAGCGCACATTATGTGCGACCCGGTTCATGCCGTGGGTCGTGAACCCCAGCAAATCCGCCTCCAGCAGCACCTCCGCCATCACCCTGGCGCGGTCCTCGGCCAGCCCCGCGGCCACGAACAGCCGGGTGGAGAACTGCTGGAGGTCGGTGTGGTCATAACAGACAGACATGGAGGCTCCTTGCAAATGGGAAAACAGCGGGTACAGTACTGATACTGAACTTCTGCAAAAAACACAGTCTAACACTGTGCAATTGAGGTACAATTGCGAAGTCACACTGGGGGCGATACGGATTCGACGACGGTAGCGAACCCTGAGGTGCATGCCGTGATGGTAGCCAATCACGTTAATCCAAAGCTGCAAACTATTAGTTGCCAACGACGACAACTACGGTGCCCAACTGGCTGCGTAAGCAGCCCGTGAAGCACCAACTAGTGGCTTCGGCCCTAGCGGTCTTTAGCAAGGTGCCAGTACCGCGCTACTGACTGTCATATAGAACTGGATCGCTGAGAAGCCCGCCTGAGGTGGATCTGCTAAAACTTATTCAGGCTCGCCAATTACGTCCTGCCCGTTGGGCTGTATGAGGCTAAATTAATTAACGGAAACTAAGCATGTAGAGCCGAAGGCAGAGTACTGGCGGACGCGGGTTCAACTCCCGCCGCCTCCACCAATCACACATCCAGCACCATCCTGGAACGTCACTAAGGCCCTGAGATTCAGGGCTTTTTTGTTTATACTGCGTCTCAGCTTAGTCATTTCCGCGGCCTTGGTGGAACTCAACCGCACCACCTGGTCCCCGCATTGGCCATCAAATCCAATCAAAATCTCCGCGGAGACGCTTTTCGGTTATAACCAGGCGCAAGCAATCAACACGCGTGAATATAAGGCGCCGCATCACCCCAGCCACGCCTGCACCTGCGGCACAACTATGGCGACAACGAGAATGCCGAGCATCCATGTATGGAGGTACTGTGTTCGTTCCATTTTGCCAAAACGTCCTTCGAATCTTGCGATTTGATCAGAAAAGCACCCAAAGAACTTCGCACCCTGCTCCGCAAAACGCTTGTCAAACTTCGCATCCTGCTGCGCAAACCGCGCATCCAGCTTGGCGTCCAGCACCGCCTCGAAGTGGTCCTTCGTCAGGATGTTCTCCGCATAAAATCCGAACGCTTCCGCCATAAGCTCCGCCTGCGCATCAGCCTGGGGCTACGGTACGCCGGCATCTCTCAACCTGCGGGCATACCTGAGCGATTCAAACGCCAATGTGGTCATGATAGCTCTCCTGCGGACGCTGGCAAGGGCCTGCTCCTTGCCGAGACCACAGCATGCCAAATCCAGGGCCACAGTGGTACATCAAAACCGACCAACTTTGCGCACCGCCGCCAACGTCGCCTCTACCACCACATCCTCGCTGAGAGCCTCTTCCACCACCCGGCGCCCGTCTGCACCCATCCTGGCGCGATCCCCTCTGTGTCAACATTGTTGCCCCACCAATAGGTATAATACAGAGGGCGTGGAGTTGACCAATGGCAAGA
>NZ_JAUTDR010000014.1 GCF_030649675.1 Haliea sp. E1-2-M8
GTTGTGACAAGTCATGGTGAGAAGTAGCAAGACAGTACAACGCGTGAACAGCGGTAGCAGCTTGATTTACCACCTTATTTGACAAGACGACGGCGGCGCACAGCGCGCGTAAGACCGGACTCGGTCAAGCCAGTTTGCCTGGCGACCATAGAGCGTTGGAACCACCTGACCCCATCCCGAACTCAGTAGTGAAACGACGTATCGCCGATGGTAGTGTGGGGTCTCCCCATGTGAGAGTAGGTCATCGCCAGGCTTTAATATCCAACCCCGAGGTACACTGTGCCTCGGGGTTTTTTTACGCCTGCGGCATACGCGACCGCTTGTGGTAAAATGGCTCATGCTTGAAATCTCCCCCAATCTGTCTATTCCCCTGGATCAAATCGAATTGTCCGCGATTCGCGCCCAGGGCAGTGGCGGCCAGAATGTGAACAAGGTCTCCACTGCGATCCACCTGCGCTTCGATGCGCCCGCGTCATCGCTGCCACCAGAGTGCATCGCAGCGATACTCGCTCGTCGCGACAGCCGTATCTCCGCCGAAGGCGTTATTACGATCAAGGCGCAACGATTTCGCAGCCAGGTCAAGAACCGGGAAGATGCGCTGCTGAGGCTGGCGGAGCTGATCAACGCTTGCATCCGTCCGCGCAAGGCGAGGCGCGCGACGCGGCCGACGCTGGCCTCCAAGCGGAGGCGTTTGGAGGACAAGACCCGGCGCAGCAGCGTCAAGGCGCGCAGGGGCCAGCTCAAGGGCAACCCCGACGGCTGAAGCAATGGCGAAACGCTGATTTAGGAACTTGTTTTCTCTGGCGCGGCTGCCATTATGGCCACACTGGGCATCCAATTCTAAAATGGGCCTTGCAGCCACTGTGCTGACGGGGCGCGCAATCGGGGAGCAAATCGCGGTATGGGTCAGCCAGCTGTGTCGCCAGGTGACGGCCGCGATTTATCCATCCAGGCAGCAGTAGTTATCCTGCTGATCTGCAGTCTGCTGATGGGCCTGGGCGGGCTGGCGCTGGAAATGTTCTCCCACTTCACCGTGCCCCCCTGGCTGACGCTACGTTTTGAAGGCACCATAGGCATCTCCCTTGCCGGCGCATGCATGGTCGCCGCCGGGTTCGATAGTCGCCGCGGTCGCCAGATTACCGGCGCTGTGTTGTTGCTGTTTACAGCGTACAACCTCGGCCACAATCTGCTGGAGCCCACGGACACCAACTCACTGTTGACCGGCCGTGCGCGGCTGCCAAGTGTGCCCTCAGCGCTGTTAATGATGTTGGCGATAAGCTGCATTGCGGGCATGCACACTCCGCGGCAGAGGCTGTTGTGGAATATTTCAGCAACCTTTTCGTTGTTGACGGGCGTGGCGCTGGCGGTGGCCTACCTCGACCCCTCCAGGCGCTGGGCGGCCCTCGCAAGCTCGCAGTTCATGCCGCTGGGTACCGTTTTCTGCATTGTACTTGCCAGCGGCACACTGGTGACCGGCAATTATCCGGTGCGGCCGCTCCTGCGGCTGCCGCCCAACGCCATATTGATGGCCCTGATGGGGGCTCTCCTCAGCATGAGCTGGTGGTTTATGGGCAGCTGGGTTCAGCACGATGAGCGACTGCAGGCAGCGGACGCCGTGCTCAACAATTACGCTCTTACAGTAGCGCACGAACTGGACTCACAAACCAAGCTGATGCGTCGTATGTCCGCTCGTTGGGAAGCGATGGGAGAATTACCCTCGGGGCCCCTTGCCGAGGAGGATATCGGCAGCTATTTCCGCGATGTCCCCAATATGCGTGCTTTCGCGTTTCTTGATGATCGCGGTAACAGCTGGAGCCGCTCCCGTGACGCCGCGACTGAGCGCTGGCTGGCAACTACCATGGCAACTCCCCTGGTAACCGCCTGGCTGGAAGATTTCCGGAATTCGGGCGAATCGGAGGCGTGGGAGTTCCCGGATGCCGACCGACCCCAGCTCGCTCTGCTGGGGGTCAGCCCCGGTGAAAGCGCGGCCCAGAGGCTGGTGACCCTAGTCGATCTCAGCATCCTGGCGGACCAGGAGCTGCGGCAGAACCCAGGGGAGTTCTGGCTTGAGATTGTTCGCGCCGGCACCACGATTGCCCGCCCGGGCGTCGCCGCGAAATTCCCCAAAGACAACCCCTACATCAACGTCAGCTCGGAAGTAATCCTGCCCCCCGGGCAGCATGAGTTGACCCTGGTCGCCTCTGCTGGTGCGCCCCGCCTCAATACACTTAACGGGCTGCTACCGATAGGAGGCGGTTTGTTCGGCCTGCTTTTGACTTATCACCTGGTGATAGGGCGAGGTCTGCTCGACCAGCTCAATCAGCAGACAGCCGCTCTTCGCAACAGCGAGCAGCGTTTCAGGTCGTTATTCTCGCAGAATCCGGATGCTGTGTTTGCACTGAATACGGATGGTACCTATGCCAGCCTCAACCCCCTGACTCAGGCTGTCCTGGGTGTGGGCGAAGACGACATGCTGGGGCATGGATTTACGGAAGTGCTGTCCGAAGAGTCAGTGTCGGTGGAGGACAACAGGAAATCCCTGGCGGCATTCAGTCAGGCCCTTGATGGGCGTCCGCAGACTATTGCCATCGCCTTCAGCCTACAGGCTCAAGGCGAGCCCCGGCACTTCGATATCTCGCTTCTGCCGATCGTAGTCGATGGTCGGGTAGAGGGGGTTTTTGGTATCGCCAAGGATACCACCCAGAGAGCGGCTGACGAGGAGCGGTTACGTGTTCTCGAGCGCAGCCTTGAGGCCAGCAGCAATGCGGTTATCGTGGTGGATGCGCGCCGCAAAGGCTACCCGGTGGTGTATGTAAATCCGGCATTTACCCGTATTCTGGGGTATCCGGCAGACGCCGCGTTGGGTAACGATGGCACAGTCTTCCTCACGGGGGAATACGTTACCCAGGAAGACCGCGATGTAATCACCAATGCTCTGGAAAACGGCAAGAGCCTGTCATTGACCCTGCGCAACCAGCGTCGCGATGGAACCCCGTTCTGGAATCAGCTGTCTTTTTCCCCGGTTTTTGATGCCGGCCACGAGGTGACCCACTTTGTCGGGATTCTCAACGATATCTCCGAGCGCAAGGAGCAGGAGAGTCGCCTTGCCTATCAGGCGACCCACGATGCCCTGACGGGGCTGGGCAACCGGTCCCTGTTCAACGACCGCCTGGAACACGACTTCTCCCTTGCCCGTCGGCGTCGGAACCTGCTTGCGGTGCTGTTCATAGATCTGGATGAGTTCAAACCAATCAACGACACGCTCGGCCACAAGGTGGGAGATCAATTGCTGGTAAGTGTCACCGCGCGGCTGGGAGCCACCCTGCGCCCGAGCGACACCCTGGCGAGGCTAGGTGGCGACGAATTTGTGCTGCTGCTGCCCGATCTGAATACCGGTGACGAGGCGCAGGATGTTGCCGAGCGGCTGCTGGCTGAACTGGCGCGTCCGCACCGGGTGGCAGGGCAGGAGCTGCATATCTCCGCGAGCATAGGGATTGCGGTTATTACCGCTGATATGCGGGATCCCGAAAAGCTGGTACAACAGGCCGATATCGCCATGTACCAGGCCAAGCAGGCGGGCCGGAATACCTACCAGGTGTTTACCGGCGATATGGACCAGCGGCTGTCCGAACGCTTGACCATGCGCAATGAATTACAGGAAGCCATGGACAGCGATCAGCTGGAGGTCTATTACCAGCCACTGTTGAATGGGGCTGGCCACCTCGAGGGGCTGGAGGCGTTGTTGCGTTGGCACCCGCGCGGTGGCGATGCCGTGTCGCCGTCCGTGTTCATTCCCCTCGCCGAGGAAACGGGTCAGATCATCCAGCTCAGTCGCTGGGTGCTGGAGCGAGCCTGTCGGGACGCCGGTGCCCTGCAGCAGCAAGGGCTGTTGCAGGGCAAGTTGGCGGTGAATGTCTCACCCATGCAGTTCCACCGCGAAAGTTTCATGCCTGTGCTGGAATCGGTCTTGCGCCAGACCGGTTTCGCCCCCCGGCATCTGGAGCTGGAGCTGACTGAAGGTGTGTTGATGCGGGACACGGATGGCGCCATAGCCATTCTTGAGGCCCTGGCTGCGCTGGGCGTGGATACGGTAATTGACGACTTTGGCACCGGGTTCTCCAGCCTCAGTTATATCCGGACATTGCCCGTGCACAAGATCAAGATCGATGGCAGCTTCGTCCGCGGCGTGATCGACAATGCCAAAGACGCCGCAGTCTGCAAGGGCGTTATTGCCCTGGCCCGGGAACTGGACCTGCGGGTAGTGGCCGAGGGCGTGGAAACATCGGCCCAGTATGCCTACCTGAAACGCCACGGCTGCGAGGTTTTCCAGGGCTATCTTTTTGCCCGTCCCATGCCGCTGGCTGCGGTTACCCTGTGGTTGCGGGAGCGCACGGCCCGGTTTGGCTAGTACCCTGCCTCCAGGAGGCAGGGTACCAGGGTCTCAGCGGCTATCTCTGGCGACCCGGGCGCGCTCTATCAGGTACTGGCGAATGTTCTCGGACTGTTGCTCGCTGAGTACGCCGGCAAATCCCACCATGCCGTTCTGCCAGTGGGCGCCACCGCGGACAATGTTGTCCCAGCGCGCGTGGGTCGCCGCGGTCATCGCACGCAGGTCCGGCGTGGCGCCACCGCTGACGGCACCGTCTCCATGGCAGAATACACAGAAAGCCAGGTAGTTACGCTGCCCGTCCAGGAGTTCCTCGGCGCTGGCCGTGAGCTCCGGCGGATCGAATGCCAGGCTCGCAACCGTAGTGGCGGGTAACTGCTCATCGGCGCCCAGCCTGAAGACCAGCAATCGACTACGGTTGGGGATCGGCCCGGCCTTCAGGGCCTCACCACCCACCAGCGCGAGTGCCCCGCCCCAGCCGGCGACTACGGCGACGTACTGGACGCCATCCAGGCGGTAGGTTACCGGAGCGGCGACGACGCCGGTCTGGGCATCAAAGCGCCAGAGCTCATCGCCGCTGTCAGCGCGGTAGGCGACAAAGTGCCCCTCGGAATTGCCCTGGAACAGCAGGTTGCCGGCGGTGGACAGCATGCCGCCATTCCAGGGGCCGACGTGTTGCACCTCCCAGCGCGGTTCCGCGGCTACCGGGTCCCAGGCAACGATGGCGCCCTTGACCAGGTCGAGGACCGCGGCCTTGGTCGCGGGGTCATCCGGTAGCGCCGCAGGCAGGGCGTCGGTACCGGTATTCCAGTAGCCCGGCCGATACTCGAACTCCGTATCCTCGGCAAAGACATACGGCACATCCTGTATCGGGATGTACACCAGGCCGGTGTCCGGGCTATAGCTCATTGGATGCCAGTTGTGGCCGCCAATCGGTCCCGGCAGATGCAGGCCAGTGTCGCCTTCCTCATAGCGCGCAGCCGGATTCTCCACCGGCCTGCCAGTCTCCAAGTCGACATGGGTCGCCCAGGTGACTCCGGCGTAGGGTTCCGCAGACAGCAGTTCCCCACTGCTCCGGTCCAGAACGTAGAAGAAGCCGTTCTTGGGCGCCTGCATGATGACCTTGCGCTGGCGCCCATCGAACTCAATGTCGGCCAGGATCATGTGCTGGGTGGCGGTGTAGTCCCAGCTGTCGCCGGGCGTGGCCTGGTAGTGCCAGACATAGCTGCCGTCATCGGGATTGAGGGCGACAATCGACGACAGGTACAGGTTGTCACCGCCGCCGGGGCTGCGAATCTGGCGATTCCAGGGTGCGCCGTTGCCGACGCCGATGTACAACAGGTCCAGTTCCGGGTCGTAGGCCATGGAGTCCCAGACCGTGCCGCCGCCACCAATTTCCCACCAGGGGCCACCGCTCCAGGTAGCGGCGGCGGCCTGCATGGCCTCGTTCTCGAACCCGGCTTCCGGGTTGCCGGGAACCGTGTGGAAGCGCCAGGCGAGCTTGCCGCTGTCCAGGTCGTAGGCAGAAACATAGCCCCGCACACCGAGTTCGCTGCCGCCGTTGCCGATGATTGCCCGTCCCTTGACGATACGCGGCGCCCCGGTGATGGAATAGGGGCGGCTGCGGTCGGTGGTCTGGACCTCCCAGAGTAGCTTGCCGCTGGCGGCGTCGAGGGCGATCAACCTGCCATCAAGCGTCCCGGAAATGACCTTTCCGTCCGCAAAGGCGACGCCCCGGTTGACCACGTCGCAGCACAGGTGCACGGCCCACTCGCGGGGTACCTGCGGGTCGTGCAACCAGAGCAGCTCACCATTGCGCGCATCGTGGGCAAACACCATGCTCCACGAGGCCGTGGTATAAATGACCCCGTCGACGACCAGCGGCGTCGCTTCCATGCCGCGGCTGGTGGGGTAATCGAAGTGCCAGTCCAGCCCCAGGCTCGCGACATTGCTGCTATTGACGTCCTGCAGCGTACTGAAGCGTGTCTCCGCCGGGTTCAGGCCGTGTTGCGGCCACTCCACATCGGGGGCAACGGCGCTATCTGTAGCTGGCTGTGTCGTCGCGGCGTCGGTGGCGGGTTCGCCAGCACCGGATTTGGATTCACAACCGGTCAGAAACAGGACCGCGAACAACAGGGGCAGGAGTAGTTTGGAATACATGGGAGCATCCTTATTATCGGTAGGGCTCAAGTCTAGAGTATTCGCGCAGCGGGGGGGAAGCGCTTTGGCGAAGCACAACGGACAGGTAGCGGTCAGCAACCGTGGCACGCTGTGTCTGTCAGCTCTTGCTCTCGCCCTGTTGGTGTTTTTGCTGTCGGGGCTGGCAACTGCCGCGGACATGTCGCGATTTCAGCGCCTGGTGGTCAGCCTGGGACAGGCCGAGCCCGCAATCCGCGGTCGCTTTGCACGCATTGCGCTGCTGGAGATGGCCGAAATTCATCTCGCCGAGGCCGGACTGGCACGCAACCAGACGGCGCAGGACGCCGAGCCCGAGCGCCTGCTCGGCTGGGCGCGAGCGGTGGAGGCCTATGCCGGCCAACTGCTGCGGCTGCACGAGGATGTCGAGCAGGGGGCGCCGGTCTTGCTATTGCCCGGCCTGGTGGGGGATACCGCTATCCTGGTGGGAGAGCGCAGCATAATCATCAGTCATCCGCGCAGGGATCAGCAGCAGGCGCTGGAACAGGCGATCTTGCATGTTTTCTGCGGCCGGGAAAATTGCCTGCAGTTGTTGGCTGCGCGGGTCGAGCTTGCGCCCGAGCCTATCCTTGAGAGCCCGTCGAGCAGACCGCCAAGCTGGAGTTTTACCCGTTCCGGCCCTGTCTGTGAACAGAGCGGCCTGCAAATACAGTTTCCGGCAGCGGCGGGGCCCGGCGCAGGGAACCTCGCGCAATACCGCTCATTGTGCCGGCAACTGTTCGCGGAGCTGCAGCTGCTGGTGGCTGCACTGCGCTCGCAATTGCGGCAAGGCGTAGTCCCGGAATGGGGCGCCCTGGCCATCAGCGCCACTCCGCACCGGCCTGAACACAGCATTCGCCTCAATAGTGCGGGGGACAGTCTGTTGCTCGCGGTCCCCCTGTTACACAGCACGCCCGGGCTGCTGGGGCATATCCTGGCGTGGCTGCGCCCTCTCGCAGAGTCTGGCGTCGCCCCCGGGCTGGTGCTGCAGGCCAGGGACCTGGGTTGGTTCGGTTCGCCTGTAACTCCCGAACGCGATAGTATTCCGTCTACGAACCCTTGAACCTCTTCGTGGACTTATGATTGAAATCGTCAAAATTTATACGTCCGATCTTGAATTGGGCATGCACGTTTCCGGGCTGGACAGGCCCTGGCTGGAAACGCCATTTGTGCTGCAGGGGTTTCGCATTGAGACAGAGGAGGATCTGCGTAGCCTGCGCAAGTTCTGCCAGTTTGTCTTTATCGACACTGAAAAGAGCTCGCAGGAGGGGTACACGCTGCAGCGCAAAGTTCGCATCCAGCGGCCGCGAATTCCCAAACAGGCCATGTTTCCTACCCGCCAGCTGAAGACCTATGCCGACAGCGCGGCATGGGCCGAGGAGTTTCCGCGAGCTGAAACCGCGGTCAGGGAACTGTCCACCGGCATTGAAGAGGTTTTTCAGCAGGCAGCGGGCGGCGCTGCCCTGGATGTGGTGCGAGTCAAGCGCTCGGTCGAACCCATGATCGACAGCATTTCCCGCAACCCGGATGCCTGCATCTGGCTGGCGCGCCTGAAACAGCAGGATCACTATACCTACCAGCACTCACTGGGGGCTTCAATCTGGGCGGTTGCCCTGGGCCGCCAACTGGGGCTGCCGCGCTCGGATCTGCGCTCCCTGGCGATTGGCGGGCTGTTGTTCGATGTCGGCAAATTGCGTGTGGATCCCGAACTCCTCAATACTGACCGTCAGCTGACGCCGGAAGAATTCACGGAATTGCGCAACCACGTTGTGTATGGCGCGGAAATGATTGGTGCGACCGGGCTTATGAATACCGATGTGATTGCCATGGTTACCCACCACCACGAGCGCCACAACGGTTCTGGCTATCCCCGGGGACTGCACGGTGATGAGATTCCGATATTCGCCCGGATCGCCGCCATCGTCGATTGTTATGATGCCATCACCAGTCACCGGGCCTACGCACGGGCGATATCTCCGTCCACGGCGATCAAGATGCTCTATGAGGCCAAGGATGTGGATTTTCAGGCTGAGCTGGTGGAGGAGTTTATCCAGGCTGTTGGGATATATCCGGCCGGCACCCTGGTGGAGCTGTCCTCCGGTGAGGTGGCCGTAGTGGTAGCCGAGTATCGAACCCGGCGTCTCCGCCCCAGGGTCATGGTGTTGCTGGGTGCGGACAAGGAGCCTTTGGGCAGTGTAAGAACGGTTGACCTGCTGCGCGAAACCCAGGACGCCAGCGGCCAGCCGCTGGGCATCGCCCAGGCGCTGGAGCCTGATTCCTACGGCATAGACATGACCAGCATCCGTCTTTGAGTGGCCTCGTAACGTGACAGACACAACGCTAGCCCTGGATCGCGGCGGATTCATTGCGGCACTGGGAGTGTTTGTCGACCAGGCCCGTGCAGCGGGCGATCATCTGGGCCTGCTGCTGATCGATCTCAGCAATCTGCGGCTGATCAACCACCGCCACGGCTACGAAATTGGTGATCACCTGTTGCTGGAGGCGGGCCAGCAGTTATTGGCCATCAGCAAGTTGCCAGATACAGTGTTTCGCATTGGCGGTCACAGCTTTGCTTTTATCCTTCCCCAGCTCGATACCCCCGCGTTCATCGCCCTGGCCCTGAACCGGGTCCAGCGCCTGCTGGACGAAACGCTGCAGATCGACGATGAAATCCTGCCGCTGCAGCTGCGCATTGGTCTCGCGGTCAATCTCCAGGGCAAACATTCGCCCATGGTGACCCTGGCCCGTGCCGAGTCGAGCCTGACCCGGGTCAAACAGGGCAGTGCCCTGGAAATCGACGCCCTGATCGGGGAGGAGGAGCATGCCCAGGAAGGCACCGCCCTTGAGCAGCATTTCTCTGAGGCGCTCTATGACAACGCCTTTGACCTGTACTTTCAGCCGAAGGTCGACCTGCAAACCGGTCGTGTATGCAGTGCCGAGGCTCTGATTCGCTGGCACCTGCCGGGTTACGGCGCAGTATCCCCTGAGCGCGTGGTGCAGCTGGCCGAGGCGGCTGGCCAGACCTATGAACTGACGCGCTGGGTGGTCAATCGGGCCTTGCGTGCCATGCGGGAGTGGCGGGACACCGTCGTCTTGCCCCTGGCGGTGAATATCCCCGCCGGCCTGGTCAACAGCCCGGACCTGGCCAACATGCTGCACGGGGCGTTGACCATCTGGGGTGTGGAGCCATCCATGCTGACCGTGGAGGTCACCGAGGGCGCCGTGATTGAGGACAAGGAGGCGGGCTTCGACAATCTCCTGCATCTGCGGGAGTTGGGCATGGGGCTTTCCATCGACGACTTCGGCACCGGCTACTCGTCCCTCTCCTACTTCAAGCACATCCCCGCGACCGAGATCAAGATTGACCAGTCCTTCGTGCGGCGGATTCTCGATGACCCCCAGGATCGCGCGCTGGTGGGCATCATCATTGAGATCGCCCACCTGTTTGGCTTCTCGGTGGTTGCCGAAGGGGTGGAAGACGCAGAGTCGCTACAGTGCCTGCGGGAGCTGGGTTGTGATATCGCGCAGGGTTATCTTTTCTCCCGCCCGCTGCCGGAGCAGGAGCTGCTGACGTGGCTGCGGCAATACGACGGAGCTTTCCATGACTGATACGCAGAACGTACACGCTCCACCGCCGGGTGTTTCCGCAGAGCCGCTCTATGCCGTGGAAGACCATGACAGTTTGCCCGTTGCCGGCGCGGTGCTGCTAATGGCCAGGGCCACTGGTGCCCGGCTCAGCGTGACAGCGGACGTGGCCGCGGCGCTGCAGCGATGTACAACTTTCCGTTCACTGGCGGGTCACGCCAGCTACCTGGTTGAGCAGTTTCCCCAACTCGGTGGCAATGTGGCTGACGTGACCCGGGTTCTGCAGCAGGTCAGGGATGTGGGTCTGCTAATTCCGGCCGCGCGGGTTTGCGCTCAGGTGAATATCCCAGAGGACGACGCTCCCGATCTGGAGCGCACTGTCAGCTGTATTATCACCTGTGATCGCCCGGCGGCAGTTGAACGTCTGCTGGAATCGCTGCTCCGCGGTGCCAGGTTGGCGAGGCAAAAACGGCTGATCCTGATCGATGACTCCCGCGATGCGTCAAACTGCGCCGCGAACCTCGCGGCGGTGGAGCGTTTCAATCTGCTGAGTCCGACGACGATGGAGTATTTCGGGCCGCCGGAGCAGGACCAGTTGATTCAGTACGCGATTGCCGAGTTGCCGCGGCATGCAGACGCGATCCGTTTTCTTTTGCAGCGTGAGTCCTGGCCGGGCATGGCGACCTACGGTCGCGCCCGCAACGTCGCGCTGCTGCTGACGGTAGGCGAGCGCTGTATCATCATGGATGATGACGTCCTCTGTGCAGCATATACACTGCCGTACCAGGAGACTGGTGTGGCATTTAACGATGGCGGTCGGCAGGCGGACTTTTACCGCGATGCCCAGGACTGGCAACAGAGTGCAGTGAAACAGGATTTCGATCCATTGCTGGGCCACGGTCGCTGTCTCGGCATGGGTCTTTCCAGGGCGCTGCGCGCGCTTGGACACAACGCCTTGCTAGAGGAGCACCTCGCTGCGGTGAGCGCTGACTGGTGCGGTGGAATCAATGCCAGTTCGCCGGTACTGGTCACCCAGAGCGGATCCCTGGGCGATCCGGGAACCAGCAGTAATGGCTGGCTTGCCAATCTGGAGCCGGTTTCCCTGCGCCGCATGCTGGCCCGACCGGGCGGTCTTGCCAGTGCCCTGTCCCTGCGCCAGAACTGGTTGGGTCAGACCCGGCCGACGTTTACCGTGCGCCCGGTGATTTCCCAGGTGACAGGTTTGGACAACCGGGCACTGCTGCCACCTTACTTGCCCGCTCTGCGTGGGGAGGACCAGCTGTTTGGCAGCATGCTGGATTTCCTGCATCCCGACTCGCTGACCCTTGAGTACGACTGGGCCGTACCGCACCATCCCCTGGAGGAGCGCAAGGGCAATCCCGCGGGCGATGCAACGGTGCCCAGAGGGGGTGTGAGCCAGCTCACAGGGTTTATCGACGAGGCGCAGCCGGAGGACCCGGGAGTAGGGCTGGCGACGCGCATGGCTTTGCTGAGCTATCGTTTCGAAGAGCTCGGCCAGCTCTCGGATACCGGTCTTACGGCCCGCTTTCGCGCCAATCTGGCAAGGCTACAGGCCGCTCACCTGGAAACACTGGAGGAGCGTTTCCGGGACTCGTCAGCGCTTTCTGAAGAGTGGCGGCAATATCTGCAGCGCAATCGGCAGGCCTGTGTTGCCGCGTTACAGCAGTCGCCCGTTCTGGCGGACCTGCCCGGAGTGCCCGGCGACATGGACAGTGCAACCTTAGCCGGGGCGATCCGGCAGCGGGCGACAGGTTTTGCTGCAGCTCTGCGCGCCTGGGAAGAACTGCGGGAAGTTTGCCGTCGCCGTTAGCAGACTTGCCGGGGCGCCGCGGCAGGGCTGGAGGCAGCGCCATGCGGCGGCATCCGCAGACTTTGCTCAGCGGTCCTTGCGGGCACTGGCAAAAGCGGCCGCCAGTGCGGTTGCTGGGCCCTTGCTGGTTTCCCCACCCTTGCGCGGGCCCTGGCCGCCCTTGCCGGGTGGCCGGGGCTTGCCGCTATTCGCGCCACTGCCCTGGCGTTGCTCCCGGGGTTTTGGCTCAGCCTTGTCATTCAGACGCATGCTCAGGGCAATGCGCTTGCGCGGCTGGTCCACCTCCATCACCTTGACCCGTACCACATCGCCGGCCTTGACCACGTCCCGGGGGTCCTTGATGAACCGGTCCGCCAGCACCGAGATATGCACCAGCCCGTCCTGGTGGACGCCGATGTCGACGAAGGCCCCGAAGTTGGTGACATTGGTGACGGTACCTTCCAGCACCATGTCGGGCTTCAGGTCGGAAATCTTTTCCACGCCATCCTGGTAGCTGGCCACGCGGAATTCCGGCCGCGGGTCGCGCCCGGGCTTGTCCAGTTCGCTGATGATATCGGTCACGGTGGGCAGGCCCACGCTGTCGGTGATGTAGTCCTGGGGGCGCAGGCCGCGCAGAAATCCGGAGTCGCCGATAATGCTGGTGAGGGAACGCTGCTGGCGTGCGGCAATGGCTTCCACCACGGGGTAGGATTCCGGGTGTACCGCCGATGCATCCAGCGGGTTGGCGCCGTTGCTGATACGCAGGAAGCCCGCCGCCTGTTCGAAGGTCTTGTCGCCGAAACGCGCCACCTTGAGCAGGTCCCTGCGGCTGGCAAAGCTGCCGGCCTGGTCGCGGTGGGCGATGATGTTGGCGGCCAGGTTCTGGTTCAGGCCGGAGACCCGGGCCAGCAGGGGCACGGACGCCGTATTCACATCCACACCGACCGCGTTCACACAGTCTTCCACCACCGCATCGAGCTGTCGCGCCAACTGTACCTGACTGACGTCGTGCTGGTACTGGCCGACGCCGATGGATTTGGGCTCAATCTTTACCAGTTCCGCCAGCGGATCCTGCAGGCGCCGGGCGATGGAGACTGCGCCGCGGATAGTGACATCCAGGTCCGGGAACTCGCGGGCGGCAAACTCGGAAGCGGAGTAAATGGAGGCGCCGGATTCGTTGACCATGACCTTGCGGCATTTCAGCTCCGGCTGCTGCAGCAGCAGGTCGCCAACAAACTTGTCGGTTTCCCGGCTGGCGGTGCCGTTGCCGATGGCGATCAGTTCGACATTGTGCTCGCGGATCATTCGCAGCAGTTCGCCACCCGCTTCCCGGGTGCGGTTCTGGGGCTGGTTGGGGAAGATGGCGCCGTGATCCAGCAGCTTGCCGTTGGCGTCGACCACCGCCAGCTTGACCCCGGTGCGCAGGCCCGGGTCCATGCCGATGGTGGGCCGTGCTCCCGCCGGAGCCGCCAGCAACAGGTCTTTCAGGTTGTTGGCAAAGACCTCAATGGCCTCCCGCTCCGCACGCTCTCGCAGCTGGGTCAGCAGGTCGGTCTGCAGGTGGGTCAGCAGTTTGACCCGCCAGGTCCAGCGCACGGTTTCCGCCAGCCAGCGGTCCGCCGGCCGACCCTGATCCCGAATCCGCCAGTAGTCGGCGATCATGGCCTCGCAGGGATGGGCGTCGGTGGGCTTTTCCTCCGCGTCGAGGACCAGGTTGAGCTGCAGGAAGCCTTCGTTGCGGCCGCGGAACATGGCCAGGGCGCGGTGGGAGGGTACGCCTGACAGGGCCTCGGTGTGCTCGAAGTAGTCGCGGAACTTGGCGCCTTCGTTTTCTTTCCCGGCCACCAGGCGCGAGGCCAGCAGGACGTGTTGTTGCAGGAAGTCCCGCAGCTGCGCCAGCAGGTCGGCGTCTTCGGCAAAGCGTTCCATGAGAATCTGGCGGGCCCCGTCCAGGGCGGTCTTGCTGTCGGCAACGCCCTGATCGGGGTTGAGAAAGGCTGCTGCCTCCTGCTCCGGATCCAGACCGGGGTTGGCAACCAGGGCGTCCGCCAGAGGCTCCAGGCCGGCCTCGCGCGCGATCTGCGCCTTGGTGCGGCGCTTGGGCTTGTAGGGAAGGTAGAGGTCTTCCAACCGGTTCTTGGTGTCGGCCGCCAACAGAGCCTGCTCCAGCTCAGGCGTCAGCTTGTCCTGCTCGGTGATCGACTTGATGATGGCGCCGCGGCGGTCGTCCAATTCCCGCAGGTAGCGCAGGCGCTCGTCCAGATAGCGCATCTGGGTATCGTCCAGGCCACCGGTAACCTCCTTGCGGTAGCGGGAGATGAAGGGCACGGTGGCGCCCTCGTCGAGCAAGCCGATAGCGGCGCTGATCTGGCTTTCCCTGACGGCAAGTTCTTCGGCGATGCGCTGTGAGACTGTCCTGGTCATGCTGGTTTTGGGTATCCGGAAATGTTGCGGGAGGGCATTATGCGCGCGCAGCAGTGGGAAAACGATCTGGTATTTCTGCTGAATTTGTGGCTGTGGACGGGCGTTCGCGAGAGTGGCCTATACTGGTGTCAGGCAACCTGGAGACCTGGTCATGAAAACCCTGCACCTGCTGCGCCACGCCAAGTCGGACTGGAGTGGGCCCGGCGTCGCGGATCGTGACCGCGGCCTCAATGCCCGCGGCGAGCGGGATGCGCCGCGGATGGGCGCCGCGCTGGCGCAGCAGCTACAGCCGCAGGTGATTGCCGCGAGTCCCGCGCGGCGGGCACAGCGTACCCTTGAGGGTGTCTGCGCTGGCTGGCCGGCTATCGCCAATCTGCCGCACCGCACAGAGGCGGCACTCTACACCTTCTCGGTGGGTGACCTGCTGGCGTGGCTTGAGCACCAGGCAGATGCCGAGGAGTCACTGTTTCTGCTTGGGCACAACCCCGGGCTCACCGACCTGGTCAATAGGCTGGCGCCGGGCCCGGAGCTGGTGAACCTGCCGACGGCGGGTTATATCCAGCTGCGCCTGCCCATCGAACACTGGCGAGAGCTACGCGACTGCCGCGCCGAGGTGGCACTGCAGCTATTTCCCCGCGACCTCGGCTAGGCGCGGCCGGCCAGGCCGTCCTACTCGGCACCCCCAGCTCGGCCCGGCTCGGCGCCCCCGGCTCGGCGCCCCCGGCTCGGCGCCCCCGGAGGTGCCCCGTCAGCCCCGATGATGCGGGCTGTCATAGTCGATGGCCGGCCCCGCTGGCACGATACCCGTTGGATTGATGTTGCGGTGGGAAGCGTAGTAGTGGGTCTTGATGTGGTGGAAGTCCACGGTGCCGGCAATGCCTGGCCGCTGATAAATATCGCGGATGTAACCGGGAATGTGGCGGTAGTCTTCCAGGCGCTGGCGGTTGCACTTGAAGTGCCCGTGATAGACAGCGTCGAAGCGAATCAGGGTGGTAAACAGGCGTACATCCGCCTCGGTCAGGTCGTCACCGGTCAGATAGCGGTGGCTGGCGAGGTGCGCATCGATGTGGTCCAGTTCGGCAAACAGTTCGCGATAGGCTTCTGCATAGGCATCCTGGGTGGTCGCGAAACCTGCCCGGTAGACGCCGTTGTTGAGCGCCGGATAGATCCGGTCATTCCAGTGTTCGATATCCTGCCGAAGGTTTTCGGGATAGAGGTCCAGGGTGTTGCCGGTGAGGTCGTCGAAGGCACTGTTGAGCATGCGGATAATGTCGGCCGACTCATTGCTGACGATGGTGTCGCGCTGCCTGTCCCAGAGCACGGGCACGGTGACCCGGCCGGTGTAGTCCGGGTTTGCCCGGGTGTACACCTGATGGTGAAACCGATGCCCGTGGACCCGATCGCCGCTGCTGCCTTCCGTTTCATTGTAGGTCCAGCCCTGCTCCAGCATCAGCGGGCTGACCACTGAGACGTCGATCAGGTCATCAAGCCCTTTCAGGGTGCGGACAATCAGGGTGCGGTGTGCCCAGGGGCAGGCCAGGGACACATACAGGTGATAGCGCCCGCTTGCGGCGGCATAACCGCTGTCACCGCTGGGTCCGGCGCTGCCATCGGCAGTCACCCAGTGCCGGAAGCGCGCGCTCTCCCGGACGAAGCGGCCCTCGTTACTGTCCGTGTCATACCAGACATCTTTCCAGTTGCCGTCCACCAGCATACCCATGGCACATCTCCTCACTAGCGGGCTGAACTGCAAGTCTGAGTTCGATGGAGCAGAAGTTAAATCGCATTAATACGGAAACATTATTCGATAATATCGAATCTAATGCCGGGCTTGCTCAAACAGTTCCGCCAGGTGACACGCAGCGGGACCGGCCTGGTCGCGGTCGGCGAAGGTCAGGTACAGGGTCGCGTGGCGCCGGGCACCCTGCTCCAGGCGCAGTTCCCGCAGGCTGCCGTGCGCCAGGCCATCGCTGACCCGGGACAGGGGCAGCCAGGCGAAACCCAGCCCGCGGCTCACCATCTCCACGGAAGTTGCGACGTGGCTGACCGTCCAGCGCTGTTCCGCCCCCAGCCAGCCCGCGTCCGCGCGCCGGCCCAGGGCTGAATCCCGAAGCACGATCTGGCGCTCCCGCTGCAGGTCCTGCAGGGTGAGTGGCCGCTCCAGCCGATGCAGAGCGTGGGCACTTGCCGCCACCGCGACAAACTCCGTGCGCAGGACCGGTTCCCCGAGGAATCCGCCCGGGACCTCCGCCGCCACCAGCAGGTCTACTTCAGCCGCGTGCAGCAACTCCGCGCCGCCTGAGAGGACAGTCTCGAACAGCTCCACCCGGGTATTGGGGTAGGCCTGGGAAAAGGTTTGCAGCACCGCCGCCAGTTGCTGACAGGGATAGAGTTCGTCCACCGCCAGGCTGATTTCCGCTTCGGTCCCCTGGGCCAGGCTGCCGGCGATCTCCTCCAGTTGCGCCGCCTGGGCCAACAGTTGGCTGGCGCGCCGCAGCATCAGGGCACCGGCGTCGGTCAGCTGCGCCTTGCGCCCGACGACCTCCAGCAGGGGCAGTCCGAGCTGGTCCTGCAGCTTGTGTACCGCGTGATTGATGGTCGACTGACTCTTGTGGATGGCCGCGGCCGCCTGGGCAAAGCCGCCGTGTTCCACCACTGCCTGCAGCATCCGCCATTGTTCCAGGGTTGTCCGATTCAAGGCCGTGCTCTCGTTCTGTTTTGTCGAAAGGAATTGGCGAAATTATGCGATTTATATCCCAAAAATACGAGGATATTCTGGGAGTTCGCTAAAGGAGAGCTGACCATGTCCGACCGAATCATTCAGGAAATCCGCCGCGCCCAGCCCAGCCGCGATGGCGACGGGGTCGCGATTCAGCGCATTGCCGGCATGCAGCACGCGGCCATGGACCCCATCCTGATGCTGGATGAGCTGCGTGCCGAGCGCCGCGAGGATCTCGGCGGCGGCTTTCCGTCGCACCCGCACCGGGGCATGCAAACCCTGACCTACATGAAGCACGGCGGCATCATCCATGAGGACAGCCGCGGTAACCGTGGTGAAATCCGCGGTGGCGGTGTGCAGTGGATGTCCGCCGGCCGCGGCATCATCCATTCGGAGATGCCGACCCAGGACACCGAGGGCCTGCACGGCTTCCAGCTGTGGGTCAACCTGCCCGCGGCGGAGAAAATGGCCGAGCCTCGCTACCGGGATATTCCAGCCAGCGAATTGACGGTGCTGGACGGCACCGGGTTCCGGGCGGTCGCGATAGCCGGCGAGTGGCAGTTCGGAGCAAGCACAGTGGTTGGGCCCCTGCATGAACTTGCGCCCCGGGCCGGCGTGCTGGACCTGCACCTGCAGGCGGGCGCCGAGGTCACCCTGCAGCTGCCCGCAACGGAATCTGTGCTGGCCTACATCTATGAGGGAGTGCTGGAGCTTGCTCACAAGTCTCTGGGCGCGCGCCATCTGCTGGTGACCAGTCGCGGCGAGCGCTGGACCATGCAGGCAGGTGCCGCCGGTGCATCCCTGCTGTTGCTGCGCGGTGAGCCTCTGCGGGAGCCGGTGGCGCAGTATGGCCCCTTCGTCATGAACACCGAGGCGGAGATCGAACAGGCGATCAGTGACTACCAACGCGGTCTGTTCGGCTGACAGGTCTGGTGCCACCGCAGCGACGGCTGCCGTGGCGACGGCCGCCACAGCTGCGTTTAGCGGCCGGCAGTGGTAGTCTAGCGGCTTTGTTTGGGGGAGAACTGCGCGATGGGGCGACCACTGGCCGTCATCCTGATTTTGCTGCTGGCCGGCTGTGGCGCCAGCCAACCCTCCGCGCCGCTGCCGGAGCCTGAACCCGGGGTAAACCCTTTGGTCCAGTGTTCCTCGCCCCGGCCCCAGGTCTGCACCATGGAATATAATCCGGTCTGCGCCCAGCTTGCGGATGGAACAGTCAGCGTCTATTCCTCGCCCTGTAACGCCTGCGCCGACGACAGCGTTACCGGCTACCTGCCCGGAGCCTGTGCCGATGAATGAGTGCGTAGCATGAGTCTGACCAATCGCATTCTCATTGCCATGGTCGCGGGCATTCTGCTTGGGTCGCTATTCAACGTCATGCTCAGCAGCGCCGGCCTGGCGGACAGCTATCGTGCGGTGGTCAACGACTGGCTGGTCAACGGGCTCTTTGATGTCGTCGGCCGCATCTTCATCGCCTCCCTCAAGTTGCTGGTAGTGCCGCTGGTGCTGGTGTCGCTGATCTGCGGCTCCAGTGCGCTCGGCGATAGCGCCCGCATGGGCCCTATCGCGCTCAAGACCATCTGCTTCTACCTCGCCACCACCGCGATTGCGATCACCGTGGCCCTGCTGGTGGCAGTGGCGATCAGCCCCGGCTCCGGGGTGGAGTTGGCCGGGGAGGCTGAGTTCGTCGTCGCCGAAGCCCCGCCGCTGGCGGACGTGCTGGTGAGTATGGTGCCCTCCAACCCGATCCAGGCGATGGCCGAAGGCAACATGCTGCAGATCATCGTTTTTGCCCTGTTGTTCGGCTACTCCATCTCCCACGCCGGCGAAGCCGGGCGCCGGATAGCGAGTTTCTTCAGCGACACCGAAGCGGTGATCATGAAGATGGTTCTCATCCTGATGAACGTCGCGCCCTACGGGGTGTTTGCCCTGCTGGCGAAGCTGTTTGCGGAAATGGGTATCAGCGCGATCATGGATCTGGCTGCGTACTTCTTCACCGTCATGGGCGTGCTGATTTTTCACGGCCTGGTCATTTACAGCCTGCTGCTGAAGGTGCTGGCCGGGGTGTCACCGCGCATGATGCTGAGCAAGATGCGCCCGGTCTGGGCCTTCGCCTTCAGCACAGCGTCCTCCGGCGCGACACTGCCGGTCACCATGCGCACGGTCGAGCATCGCATGGGGGTCCATAATTCGGTTGCCGGCTTCACCGTGCCGCTGGGCGCCACCATCAATATGGACGGCACCGCGATCATGCAGGGCGTGGCCACCGTGTTCATTGCCCAGGTCTACGGGGTGGAGCTGTCCATGGTCGCGTATCTCACGGTCATCCTGACGGCCACACTGGCTTCCATCGGTACTGCGGGTGTCCCCGGGGTCGGCCTGATCACCCTGGCCCTGGTGCTGGAGCAGGCGGGCCTGCCGGTCGAGGGCGTGGCTCTCATTATCGGCGTCGACCGCTTGCTGGACATGGTGCGCACCATGGTCAATGTCACCGGTGACGCCACCGTTGCCGTGATTGTCGGCAGAAGCGAAAACCAGCTCGACGAGGCCGTATTCAACGACCCGCGGGCTGATCTGGAATCCAATCGGGAATAGAACATGTCCATTCAGGTCACCATTGTGCCGGTCACGGCCTACCAGCAGAACTGTTCCATCATCAAGTGCCTCGCCACTGGCCGCGGCGCCGTGGTCGATCCCGGCGGCGACGTGGAGCAGATCCTTGAAGCGGCCCGCAAGATGGACGTGGTGATCGAAAAGATCCTCCTCACCCATGGCCACATGGATCACTGTGCCGCCGCCGATGTGCTGCGCCAGCGCCTGGGGGTGAAGATCGAGGGGCCGCAGAAAGCCGACGACTTCTGGATTGCGAAGCTGCCCGAGTGGTGCCAGATGGCCGGTTTCCCCCACGCCGATGCCTTCGTGCCGGACCGCTGGCTGGAGCAGGGTGACACGGTCACCGTCGGCGAGCAGACCCTGCAGGTATTCCACTGCCCCGGCCATACTCCCGGCCATGTGGTGTTCCTGCACGCGGAGCAGCGCGTCGCCTGGGTGGGTGATGTGCTGTTCCAGGGCTCGATCGGGCGTACGGATTTCCCCCGCGGCGATCACGCCCAGCTGCTCAACAGCATCCGCGAGCGCTTGTTCCCGCTGGGCGACGACATCACCTTCGTGCCGGGCCATGGGCCCACGTCCACCTTCGGCCAGGAGCGGCGGACCAATCCGTTTGTGGCGGATGCGCGGTATGGGTAACCGTTGGCGGGTCCGGACTCCCGCGTGGCGCAGGGCCGACCGGGACTCGCCGTAAATACATCCATGTAGGCTCGTATCGCGCATCCATGCGCTCAACGGTCCCGGTCAGCCCTGCGCCACGCGGGAATCCTCCGTGCTTCCGTCTGGCGGAGCAGCTTCGCCAAATTACGGCGCGCCACTCTGGGAATTACGCTCGAAGGCACCGGTTCGCTGTCGCCGTCCCGGGACCGTTGACGGCATGGATGCCGTCACCGAGCCTACAGGGATGTATTCACGGCGTGTCCTGGGACGGCGACAGCGAACTGGTGGCGGTCTACAACGAACCTCCCCGGGAGGCTGGCGGGGTTACTGGATGATCTTGATCCAGTCACCGGTACGTGGTTCGCCTCGGGGGTAGAAACCGTTGAGGAGCCGCAGGCGGGCCTCGGCTTCGGGAATCTGGATGCTGGCGGCGAGGCTCGCCATGGTGGCGCCGCGGGGTACCTGAATATAGCGGATATAGCGCTGGTCGCCGGCCTGCCGCTCCTGGGGATGCAGCGGCCGGAAGCTCTCGATCAGCGCCAGCAGTGCGCTGTCCGCGGCGCTGAAGTCCCCCGCCTTGCCCTCGAACAGATACTGCCAGTTGTGATTGATGACTGCCAGGCGGCGCGCGGCATCGCCGCTGCGGGCGATGGCGGTGTAGCCTGTCAGGCCCGCCTGCTCCAGTGCCGCGCCGTCGCTGAGACTGCCGCCGGCCGCCGCTGTCAGCGCCTGTTGCGGAGTCTGGGCGGGATCCGGCCGCTTCAGGGTCAGGGTCATGCTGGCACTGCCGTCGGCAGCGCTGGCGACAATGGCAGTGCTGCTGCTCTGGACCTGCCAGCCGGGGGGGTGGGCGAAGCTGAAGCCCAGCTTGCTGTGGTAGTAGCGGTCGTCCTCGCGCTTGACTCTGGGCCCCCAGGGCAGGCCGTCGGTACGGCGCTGGAACTCGCCGGGCACGGCGGGATCCTCCAGCACCTGGCCGCTGTCCAGTTCGTTGGCGGCGCGGATTACGGTCTGCAGGCGCTGGTCATTGCGCGGGTGGGTGGCGTAGAGGCCGTGGTAGGTGCCGGCGGGTTTGCCCGCGCTGCTGGCGCGCACCCGCTGGAATTGTTCCTGATCCTTGAGGACCCCGATCACGGCCAGCAGGGCATCGGGTTCATAGCCGCTCCGATGCATGTAGCGGGCCCCGAGGCCGTCGGCTTCCAGCTCGTGCTCGCGGCCGTAGCCGCGCACCAGCTCGGTGCCGTACATGCCGGCGGAATCCATGATGTCGCGGCTTCCCGTGAGCACGCCGGCGGTGACCGCCAGGACCTGGGTAGTGAGGGAGCCGGCGCGCTGGCGGGCAGCGTGGCGGGCGGTCACGTGGGCAATTTCGTGCGCCAGCACGCCCGCCAGCTCGGCCTCCGAGCCCAGGTAGCCCAGCAGGCCGCGGTTGATATAGACGTAGCCGCCCGGAGTGGCAAAGGCATTGATGTCGGGGCTGTCGACCACGGTGAAGGTGAAATTGATATCCGGGCGGTCGGCGCTGGCGGCCAGGCGCTGGCCGACCCGGGTCACGTAGGCCTGCAGCTCGGCATCATCGTAGAGAGCGCCCTCCTTGAGGATCTCCTGATGCATCTCCTCGCCAATCCTCGCCTCCTTGCCCTGGCTCATGACCACTACGCTGGCGCCGCCGGTCGCTGGATTGCTGGCACAGCCGCTCAGGCCCGGCAGCACCAGGGTCAAGGCAAACAAAAAGGGCAGGACAAGGGCGTGGCGCATTATTGCTCCTAGTAGTGCTCGGAGAGGAATTCGAGCAGCTGGTCGCCGATACTGTCGCAGGCGGTTCCCTGCACGGGCGCGATGATGGGGATCGGCACCACCACCGCCGGCATGTAGGACTGGCCGCTGGCGGTGGTGCTGATGCGCCCCACTTCGGCGCGATTGCTGAAATCCCAGATGGTGGCTTCATAGTTGGCGTCATTGGACCAGGTGCCAAAGCCGAAGCAGCCGGCGCCCCCGGGGCCGATACCGCAGGTCATGGAGCCGGCAGAGTCGTTGCGCACGGTGCTGCCATCGATCCAGATCATATACTGGGTTTGCAGGGTGGCAAATGTGTCTGCCACGTCCTTGTGTTCCAGCAGCCGCTCCAGGTCGGCCGGCCGCAGGGGCGCGGTGCGGGGCTCAAACCACGGGTACAGTGCGTTGAGGAACTCCAGCTCGCCGATCACGCTGATGGATTCGTCCCGGGACGAGATATGGCTGCCGACACAGCTGATAAAGTCCGGCTCGGTTTCATAGTCGCTGGCGTGACGGCGCCCGAGGATCACTACCGAGGCGTCGCCGATGCCCTCGCCCGGCGTGTTGAATACCATCTGGTCCACGGTGGAGTTGACGCAGCCCGCCAGCCAGGGCAGCAGGCAAGCGCCGATGATCAGCCGTCTCGGATTCATGGCTGCACTCCTGATGCGACTGGGTCCCCGGCGCGGGGCAGGCTCGCCAGCCACTGCGCCACGTCCGGTACCCGGGTAAAGCTGCTGGCAAAGTGGGCCCCGGCATCCCGCAGGGCAACGATGGCGGCGAGCCGTACCGCTGCCTCATCGCTCTGCAGGAAGGCGGTCGGGGTTTTGCCATAGGCGGGCATGGTCCACTCGGCGATGGGGGCGCCACCGGTGGTGACCAGCTGCAGCCGGTAGCGCATCCAGATTTCGTAAACCTTGACATTGGTATGGGCGGGGATGGCGTACTGCAGCTCGTCCACTGCAGGCAGCAGAACCGCATCCACCACCGGATTCATTTGCCCCGGCCCAGGCTTGCCATTCATGTGGACCACCTCGCGGAACATGCCCTTGAGCAAAGTATCCCAGAGCTCAACCTGGGCCTGGCCGGTATTGACCAGCCAGCTGGATTCTGCGCGACCGCTGGCTTCGTCGAAGAATTCGTGATTGGCGAAGTCCTCGGCGTACCAGACGCCGATGGTCAGCGGCAATTTGTTCATCACTGGCGGCGGGAATTCACTCTGCACCACGACCTGCTTGGTGCCACAGGCGGTCAGCAGCAGGGCCAGCAGGGTGGCGGCCAGCCAGCGCTCAGGGCCGGTAGTCATTGAGCCCGACAAAGGTGCCTCCATTGCGATAGGTCATTTCTCTCATCAGGGCCGCGAAGCGGTGCACGGTATTCTGCTGCCCTGGGGCCTGCGAATAAAGTACGGGAAAGCCGACCGCGTGGATGCGTATCAGGCGCTGGTCGCCCCGGTCCCGGTTCAGGCGATCAACGACGCTCAGCACCTGGCTGATGGAGCCGCCGGTAAAGTCGTCGCCGAACACGTAGATACTGATCCGCTTCTGGCCATCATAAAAGGTCCGGATTGCCTGGGTTATACCCTCCACCGGGCTGGAATTGCTGAACACGTTCCAGTTGCGCAGATTCTGGATGATTGCGCTGCGGCGCGCCGGGGTGTCCGGAATCCACTGGCCCCGATAGCGACTGAACATGTAATCACCCATGTCGTTCATCACCTGGATACCCTTCACCTCTGGATAGATACTCAGGACCGACTCAAGTTCCCGCAGGACTCTCTCCCAAGCGTAGTAGAACATTGAGCCGGAAGTGTCGATCACAAAAATAATGTACTCGCTGTCGACCGGAATACCACCAATATAGTTGTTTTTCACCTGCTGTTGCCGCGCCTGCAGGCGTTGCTGTTCCTCGGTGAGCGACTGCCGTGCCAGCGCCAGCTGCTCGGAGACGATGTCATTGGTGTTGCTGCTGACCCGTATGCTGTCGTGGCGGGAGCGGGTTGCGGCGAGCTGCGCCTGCAGGATGGCGATGCGCTCGGTGAACCCGGACAGCTGTTCCTGGCGGGCGTTGAGGTCGCGGTTGAGAATGTGGGTCTCGCCGCGGATCTCGAATACCTGGGCCTGCAGGTCCGCCACCTTGCCCTGCAGGTTGACGGTGGAAGCCTCGATGATCTGCGGTTGCACGGTCTTGGTTATCATCAATAGCAGGATGATCGCGCCGAAGCCGCAGCAGATCACGTCGAGGAAGGACAGGGAGAACTCTTCAGTACCGCGGCGTTTGCGCATGGGCGGCTCCTTATGGCCAGTCGCGCGAGGGCGTCATGAAGCTGCCCCTGCTGGCCTGGGCCAATTGCCAGAAGGCGGAGGCGGCCATCGGGTCTCCTTCCATCGGCGCCAGTATGACATTGATCGGGACGTTGCGCGGCAACCGGCGCACGGCCTGCTGGTACAGGTCCAGGCGCTGCTTGCCGCTCACCGTGTTGCCACGGGGTGGACTGGTGCCCTGGGTGGGCAGGCCGTCAGTGATCAGAAAGACGTTGTCCGGTGCCGGGCTGAACTGGTTCAGGGCCAGAAAGGCATTCTCCAGGCTGGTGCCGCCCTGGGGCAGCAGCTCGCGCAGGGCCCTGCTCACGGACTCCAGCTGGGGCTGGTCGGCGACCTCCAGCCACTGGCCCGCGGTGTTCGCCAGGGCCGGCCTGGCTTCAGTGTTGAAGGTGATGACCTGGTATTTGGCGCCGACCGGCAGCTGCGCCGTCAGCCAGTCCACCGTGTTCAGCGCCCGGCTCCACTTCTCGGCGCGGCGCTGCACGTCCGGCCCCATGTTGCGCAGGCGGATGATGTTGACCACGCGGTCCGCCAGCATGCTGGCGGAGGCATCGAACAGAATCACGATATGGCGCCCGCCCAGGTTCAGTCCGGTCAGGTACTGGCGATTGCCGTCCCCGGTGAACGCGCGGGCGCTGCGGCCGGTGGTGTCCTCGGCGGATTCCCGCAGGCGCTTTACCTCCTCTTCCAGGGCCTGGATGTCGGCTTTCAGCTGGTCCAGGTCACTGCTGTCGCTGGTATCCTGGCGCAGCGCACTGATCTGCGCTTCGTACTCGCTGATCTGCTCCGTTACCCGGCTGGCCCGGCCCCGGGCCTCGACGATCTGCAGGTCGACATCGTCGAGGGCATTGCGCAGGCGCACCAGCCCGGCCTTGCCCTCGGTGATATCTTCCTCCAGCAGGTTCACCTCGGAGAGCAGGTCCTGGTTCAGTTCCCGGGACTGCACCACGATGGAGTGGTCGATGATCAGGAACACCAGCACCACCGCGCCGAAGCCGCAGGACATGATGTCCAGGAAGCTCAGGTTGAAGGTGGTGAAGCGGCGTTTGCGCCTGGCCATGGCTGTCTCCGCCTAGGCGCTGACGGTAATCAACAGGGCGTCTGCGCCGTCGGGCAGGCGCAGCCGGTCGCCGCTGGCAACGGCTTCGCTGTCCCTGGCGGGCTGGCCGTTGCGTTCCAGGCCCCCGGCGCCGCTGGCCGCATGTAGCTGCCATTGCTCGTTGGACCCCTGCAACAGTGACCAGCCGCCGCCCAGGGAGGTGCCATCAGCCTGCAGGGGGCGGGCCCGATTGCCCAGCAGCAGGTGGGTTGGCCGCGGAGCCTCCGCCGGCGCGGCGGCAGCGGGGGGTGGCGCTGCGGGGGCTTGCGCTGCCGCGGCTCGCTCCCCGAGCTGCGGCAGGCTGGTAACGAAGTCCAGCGCCTCGGCGCGCTGCACCAGCAGGCCCTCGTGGGCCGCCAGTGCCCGCGGCAGGTCGGTTGCGTGCAGGATTGTCCCCGCCAGGCGCTCTCGCAGGCCGGGCAGCAGTGCCGCCAGTGGGTCCAGCAGCAGGGTGACGCCAGCCTGACCCAGGCTGCTGCTGACACTGCCGGCCAAAGTGGCACTGGCAGCTTCCAGGTCGGCCCTGGCGATACGGGCGTGATAGCCGTTCACCGTCAGGCTGGTCTCGTTGCTCTGCTGCAGCTGCTGCAGTGCCGCCGGCAGGGCATCGTAGAGCTGTTGCTCGGTTTCTGCCCGGCGCCGGGGGTCAAATCGGGTCTGGCGGATAAAGGCTGTCGCCGCGGCTTCCACCACCCGTTCCTGTAGCTGTAACAGACCGCTGCCGGGCAGGGCTGTTGCCCGCTGGAAGGTCACGTTTCCGTTCTCTGCCCGCAGCTCGCTGAGCAGGGCCTGATGCAGCTGGATCTCCAGATGGAACAGGGGGCCATCGGCGGCGTGCAGGCTCGCCAGGGCGACGCTGCGGTTGACCAGGCCTACGGCGTCGAAGGGACACTGCTGGATAATCCCCAGCAGCAGGGCCAGCTGTTCCTTGCGCATGCTGCCGGGGGCGGCCAGCAACAGTTCCCCGGGATGGCCGGCCGCGCTGTGCAGCTCCAGAAGATGAGCATGTACCAGGTCGGCGCTGTGGCGGGCCGGCCCCAGGGCCGGCTGCAGGGGGTCGGTGCTCAGCTGCCACCAATAGCGGGTGGAGACTTCCCGCGGGCGCAGCCGGGCCGCGGCCCGGGCGTCGCTGCCAAAGCGGTACTGGCCGCCCTCCAGCAGGGCATAACCGGGGCTTTGCAGACGCTTGTCCCCATGCCACAGCTGCAGGTTGCTGTCGTTGATGTCGAGGCAGGCAATGGCCATATCAGTGTGCCACCAGATGCCGCAGCAGGCGCTTGTCGGCGTAGCGCTGGCAGTCCAGCACCAGCTTTTCCTGGGACTGCTGCAGCTGGTGCAGGCAGAACATGATGATGATGCTCAGGACCAGCGCCACGAAGGTGCTGTTGAAGGCCACGCCGAGGCTGACGGTGACCCCCGAGATGTCGCCCTCCACCGCCTTGTAGGCCTGGGCCAGGGCGTCGCCGATACCGCGGACGGTGCCGATAAAACCGATGGAGGGAATCGCCCAGGCAATATAACGCACCATGGACAACTCGGAATCCAGCCGGTCCGATTCCACATCGCACTGCTCCTTGATGGTGTCAGACACCGCCTGAATGCTGCCGGTCGTGGCAAAGCGCTGCAGCGCCGTAAGCAGGGTGCGCGGCAGCAGGTAATCCTGCTCCTGCGCCGGCAGGGCCTCCAGTGAGCGGCTGTACTCGCGTGCATCCTCCGGCAGCAGGGTAGTGCCCTCGGGAATATCCAGCAGCGCCCGTTCCAGCAGCGCCTGCTCCCGCAAGGCGCCGCGGGCCTTGTAGGCCATGATGGCCAGGGCCCAGAACAGCAGGATGAAGCAGGCCTCCTGCTCATAGTCGCGGATCACCACCGCAATCGTGCGCTTGGGCACGAAATCCGCCCCCGATGCCTGCAGGGCCATCTGCTCCTGCAACTGCGTGTCGGCGCTGGGCCGGATCACACCGACGTACAGGGCATGCACCACAATGATGGCGATCAGCAGGGCAAACAGCTGGTAGGTAAATTCCGGGGATAATTTCGTTTTCATCAATGGTTCCTATATATCCACGGGAAACGAGACCGAGAGATCCTCGGAGATCTGTTCCGAAGCCTCGTACTCGAAAGGTGATCCTGCAGGCGTTGCCGGCGCTGCGGTTTCTTCCGCCTCGGGTTCGGGCTCTTCCGGCTCGGCGTCCTGGGCGGCCAGGGGCAGGGCCAGCAGCAGGGCTGCGAGCAGGGTGAGCGGCAATCGCCGGCGGTGGTGTGGGCTCAGCATGGGCACTTACTCCGCATAGCGTGCGATCCGGAATCCTACGTCATCGCGCCCGGCTTGCCCATAATCGCGATAGGACAGGCGCAGTTCCGACAGCCGCCCCAGGGCCCAGCTGGCGCCGCGGATGACGTAGTTGTCCCCGTTCTGGGGCCCGGTCGGGTCGGTCTCCGCGGCGGCGTTGGCGGAGGGTATCTGGTAGACGTCGTGTACCCACTCGGCGACATTGCCGCCCAGGTCGAACAGGCCGTGGTGATTGGCCGGGAAACTGCCCACCGTGGCGCTGACCACCTGGCCGTCGTTGTAGCCGCTGATGGTGCGCCCGGTGACGTAGCCGGAACTGCTGTCGGCGTAGTTCTCCACCGCGGTGGTAGGGGGGAACGTGTCGCCCCAGGGAAAGGTCAGCTGGCGCTCACCCTGCACCCGAGCCGCCCAGGACCACTCCGCTTCCGTGGGCAGGCGGTAGCCCGTGGAATCGGCTTTGTACCCGGTAACAATGCCCTGGGCCTGGGTATAGAAGGGGTCCAGCCCTTCGCGTTGGCTGAGCCAGTTGCAGAACTGGGCGGCCTGCTGCCAGCTGACCTGGGCAACCGGCTGGTGCTCCCGGTTCAGGCTGTTGCCCTGGACCTGGCCGGAGTTGTGGCTGGCCAGAAACTGGCGGAACTGGGCGTTGGTGACCTCGGTGGTCTGCAGGTAAAACATGCGCCGCAGGTTCACCGGCCGCAGCACCTCGTTGGCGCGCCGGCCGGGCTCGCGCCGGGAGGCGCCCATGGTGAACTCGGCGGGGCCGGACTCCCCGGGGATGAACAGGCGCAGGGTCTGGCCCAGGGCAGTGGTGACTTCGGGCTGCAGGCGGCTGAGCTTGGCCTCCTGCTCGGTCTGCAGGGCCACATCGATGCGCTGCGCCAGGTTCGGGCGCGGAGTCAGGCGCTGGCTGCTGCTGCGGTAACCGGCGAGGCTGACCTCCACCCGGTGCTCCACCGCCGGCAGGGACAGGGACTGGCTGCCGCGGCCCAGCAGGCGACCGTTGACCCGGACCTCCGCCTCCGGCGGGCTGACCCGCAGATCAATGGTGCCCAGCTGGGCGGCGAGCTTGATCGACTTGCTCTCGCTGGCGCCTGCGGCCAGCTCAACCGTTTCACTGTGTCGTCGGTAGCCGGGGCGGGTCAGCATCAGGCGCTGGGCGCGGCCGGGTTCAAGACTCAGACTGAGGGGCGTCTGCCCCTGGAATTCGCCGTCGAGGGTCACATTGGCGCCGCCGGGGCTGCTGCTGAGTTCGAGAATGCCCGCGGCGGGCAGCATCTGCACGGTTGCCAGCACCGTGTCCTCGCCGGCGGTGACGGCCAACTGCTGCTGCCAACTGGCAAAGCCGGGCAGGCGCAGCAGCAGCTGCCGCTCGCCCTGCAGCAACTCCAGCGTCGCCGGGGTTATACCGGCGGGCTCGCCATCGACCAGGATCTCGGCACCGGCGGGTTCGCTGCTGATGCCGACATCAGCCCAGGCCGGCTCCAGCACCTGTTCGACCGTTTCCGCCTGGTCCCTGCCGGTGACCGTGAGCGTCGTGGCCAGGGGCAGGTAGCGGGGGTGGCGCAGCTCCAGTTGATATTCGCCCGCGGCAAGTTCCAGTGCCTCCAGGGGCGTGTCCCCGATGCGCTCACCGCCCAGACTGACTGCAGCGCCGGGCGGCTGGGAGCGTATGCTGATCCGCCCCGGCCGCGGTTGCAGGCTGAAGGCGAAGCTCTGGCTGGCGTCGCTGGTCACGGTCAGGGTGGTGGCGAGAGGCTCATAGCCGGGGGCGGTGATACCCAGGCTGTACTCGCCCGGGCGCAGCAGGTAGCGGCCGCCAAAGGGCAGGTGCAGCCCGCCCAGGCTGATGTCGGCACTGGTGGTGGATTCGACGTTGATTTCCACCGAACGCGCTGTGAACAGGAACAGCATGGCCAGGGCAAACAGCAGCACAGCACCGGGGACCAGCCAGCGGCGCCAGTTGGGCCCGGCTCCCGGAGGCGGCGCGGCGGCGCCGTCCAGGGGCTGGAACGCGCTGGGGGTGATGGTTTCGCTGCGGCTTCCGTGCGCTGTCATTCAAATCGGTTCCGTGCAGGCAATGAACACTGGCGGCGGGGCTTCGCCGTGATGAATGGTAAAAGTCTGGCGCACATCGCGGTAGCCATCGCGACTGCCGACCGCGGTGTAGGTACCGGGGCGCAGCTCCAGGCTGCGCTCCGCGAACTGCCCCAGGCGGGCTACCCGCTGCACCAGCACTTCGGTTTGCTGGTCCGAGCGCAGGGTCACTGTCAGCGGCGTCGTGGCCTGCGCCAGCTTTTGCTCCAACTCCGCCACTTGCCCGGCCAATACCGGGCCCCGGGGCGACAGTGCCCGGGCCTGCTGCAGGACCCGTTCCAGGCTTGCAGCCACCGCTGGATCCGCCAACCGCTCGGGTGCTTCCAGCGCTTCCCGCAGCTGCCGATCCAGGCGCGCCCTGGGCTCCGCCCGGGCCAGACCCTCCTGGGCGAAGACGATGGTGGCATCCAGCTTCAGTGCTTGCCGGTAGCGCGCTACCGCCTCCTCCCAGGCTTCGCTGTCCTCGAGGCTGCTGCCCTCGCGCCGCAGGCGGGTCAGGCGGGCAGCGGTTTCGGCGGCCTGTAATTCCGCCAGCGCGCTGCTGACCTCTGCACTGTCCGCCTGCAGCTTGCCGGCGCGCTGGAAGGCGCTGCGGGCCTCGGCAAAGCTGCCCTGGTCCAGTGCTGCATAGCCCTCGCTCATGGCGCGGTGAAACCGCTGCTGGCTGTGTGCGGCGGCTACGCGGGCGAGTTGCTGTTGCGCTCGCCGGCTCTCCGGGTCCAGTTCCGCGGCGTCCCGGAGTTGTTGCTCCGCCTCAGCCAGGTCGCCCTTGGCCTCGGCCGCCGCCGCCGCTGCCAGCAGCGCCTGCCGGGTCTCCATGGACTCCCCCCGGGCTGTCAGCGCGGCGAGCTCGGGACTGTCGGGCGCGAGCAGCGCTGCCTGTGCCAGGGCTGCAGCCAGCGTTTCCCTGTCCCCGGCTTCCAACGCCGCCGCCGCGCGCTGCAATGCTTCTTCGAGAATCTCCGGGATGGCGGCTTCCAGCGCCTGTAGTTGGGCGAGACTGTCCTCGTACTGTTCCCTGGCGGGGACGAATTCGCGCGCCTGGTAATGGGCGTCACCGCGGCCGGCCGCCGCCATGGCGCTGGCGAGAGCTTCCGCGGCCCAGCTGTCGGCGCCGCGCTCCTCGAGCTCGAATTGCAGCGGCAACAACTGGCCCAGCACATCCTGCGCCTCTTTGCGCAGCCGCGCCTGCTGGGCGTCGGACCAGGGGCTGGCGGCCGCTTCCGCGGGGGTCTCGCGCGGCGCCTGGGTGGTTTCGGCAGGGGGGTTGCCGCGATTGGCGGCGGGCACGGCTTCCGGCGTGGCCACTGGGGTCTGCAACCGCCCCGGCAGCCAGAAAATGACCGCCAGGGCCAGAGCCAGCAGGATTAACAGGGCCGGCACTATCCAGCGCTGATTGCCGCTGTGCGCCGCTGCGCTCTCCGCAGCGGGGGCAGCCTGCGGTTCGGCGACGGTGAAGGGGGTCGGTTTGACGGGCTCGTTGGGGCTGGACATGCAGTCTTGGGGGCCTTGCCGCTGGGGAGCGGGAGTCAGGGAGTTGTCGGGGCGTCAGGAAGCTCCAGCATACCAACTTCGGCCTGATAGATATCGGCCAGCAGTTCCCGCCACTGTGCGTACTGTTCCTCGACATTACCGCTGAGCATCACCGTGCGGTCTTCCAGTTCGATGACCTGGGGCGTGATTTCGGCCTCCAGGGACATGCCCAGCTCCTCCAGTGCAGCGACATGGATCTGGGCTTCCGCGCGTTTCTCCAGGCCACTCTTCAGCATGTAGCCGCCGCCGATGATGGCCACATTGCCCGCGGCCCGACTGGACCGATCGCTGCTGCCGGCGGCGTAAATGCCGGCGAGGATCGCCGCGCCGCCCGCCAGCAGGCGGCGGCGGCTCTCGGCCTGGAGTTCCTGCAGGGCTATTGCTTCCTCATAGCTCATCCTGCGCCATTCCTGGTAGGGCGCCTGCATCTCGCCGGTGAAATGGCTGTAGTGTTCCTGCAGGGTGTCGACGAACAGCTGGTCGCGCTCGCGGATACTGCGGATGCGCTCCAGCATGGGGTCTTCCGCCGCGGGCAGGCGCTTGACCACGAGGATGCCCTTGCGGTTCTCTTGCAGATAGCCGTCAAAGGCTTCCGGGGAAAAGCTGCGGGCAAACAGCAGCTCGGTGACCAGCCGGATATCTTCCCGCTCCGCTGTTTTCAGGCCCTGCTGGTGCCGCACCAGGTCGTTGGCAATCATGTGGTATATGGCCTGGAAGGCGTCATAGCTGCTGCGGGTGGCACTGTTGTAGGCATAGCGGCTGGCGTGGGCGGAGTAGTTCTTGTCCAGCCACTGCTGGCCGCGAGTGTCCTTGGCGCGGATGTGCAGTTCCAGTTCCTCGCCATCGGACTTGAGGATCGTGCCCTGTACCAGCAGGTCGACCGCCTGGCGGTCGCTGGGAATGACCCGCACAGCGCCCCAGGCACCGCTGTTCTGCATCGCCTCCGCCAGCAGGCGGGGCATGAAACGCGCCTCGGCCTTGCGCACTTCCGGATAAATCTGCTGGTCCTCGTCGTAGTCGTCGAGGCCCGGGTCGAATACCACAATGCCCACGTCGAGCAGCAGTTCCTCGGGCAGCGCCTCCGCCGGGCGTTCCAGCGGGGGCACAGCGGTAGTTTTCATGGTCTGGCTGACACAGGCTGGCAACAGTAATACCAACAGCAGCGCCGTGAGTAGCCGGAGCGCTGCCGTCATGGCTTGATGCCCTTGTACTTGCGGTACTCATCCCAGAGTTTTTCCCGTACCGCCGGATCGGGCTCGCGCATGGCGGCTTCCCGCAGCTGGCGGGCGACCACGTCATCATCATTGCCGCTGGGAATATCGGCTGGCGGCGGGTACTTGGCGGGATTCGCCGGCGGGGCGCCGCCTGGGGTGTTGACGCTGCCGGCGCCACCGCCACCATAGCCCCCCCCTGCGGCGACTTCCTCGCCGTAGGGGCCCTCCCGGCCGCCACCCGCGCCGCCGTCGGCCTCGGGTTCGGGCGCGTCCGGCCGGGTGCTGCTGCGTCGGGCGCTGCGCTGACGGGCCTGCTCTTCCAGGATCATGCCGTCGAAATCGCCACTGCTGGATTCCAGCCGGGCGTCGAGAATCGCGACCTGTTCGGCCGGGGTCAGGGGGCCGGTGCCCGTGCCACCGCCAGTGCCGGGCACAGTGCCTGTGGCAGGGCTACTGCTATCGCCGCTGCCGCTGCTTGTGCCGCTGCCCTCGCTGCTGCCGTCGCCCTGGTTGCCGTCCCCGGCGGCGGCGCCCATGGCCGCCTCCAGGGCAGCCAGTACGCTGTCGTCCATGGTCGGGGTATCGCGCATGTCGGGCAGGGTCTCGGCACCGCCGGCGGGGCTGTCGCCAAATCCCGGGTCGGCGCCGGCCTGGCCGTCTGCGGTAGCGCCGGCAGCGCCATCGCCATCGGTACTGCCGCCCTGCTCGCCGCGGCTGGCGATATCTCCTGCGCTGCTGCCGCCCGCTGGTTGGCCGCCGCCCGCTGCCCGCTCACTGCCAGCGCTGGTGCCAGGTGCGCCGCCAGTGGTGGGTGCACTGGCCGCCGTCGGCGCGGAGCTGCCTTCGCTGCCAGGGCTGCCTTGGCTGCCGCTGGTGCTGCCGGAAGAAGCGGGCGGGGGCGCACTCGCTCCCGGTGCTGACGGTGCGGGGGGCTGGGATTGGGGCTGGGTGGGGTTGCTGGCGCTGGGGCACCCGGCCAGCAGCAGGCACAGGCCGGCTACAGCTGCGCCACGCAAGCCAGCGTGAAGTTTGTTGCTGTCAAGATTTGCTGTCATAGGCCACTATCAGATTCTCGGTGTCTACCGGCTCGCCGGTCTCCAGGTCAAAGCGGGGCCGGAAAGGCGTGTTGCGCAATTTGCGCATTAGCCGGTTGGCGAATCCGTTGGCCTCTCCAGTGTCGTCTACCCGATGCAACTGCTCGACCTTGCCATCGGCGCTAACTGCGAACTCCAGCAGTATATCGCCCCCGCCAGCAGTTGACAGCGGCCCTTGCTCATCCAGCCCGGCAACGGCTGGCAGCGCTACCGGATCCGCGAACAGCTCGGCTGCTACCGGTTGGGCATCGGCATGGCCGGCAAGTTCCCCGATCGCTTCGCGGTAGACCGCCACCGCGGCTTCCCGCTCCCCGTGCCACAGCATCCAGTCGCCGAGCATGGTCAGGGCCCGGGCGGGAGCGGAGGGATCGCGTCCGCTGTGCATGCGCTCCAGATCGTGAATGGCCTTGAGCACCGCCATCCCCTTCTTGTAGTTGTCCTTGCGGTAACTGCCGGGGCGAGGCCGGGAGGGCTGCTCGCTGAAGCCGTGACTGCTGCTGAAACCGGGGCCATCCTGCCACTGCAGGTCGGAAATCAGGTACTGTGCCTGCAGCATGCCGTAGAGAGGCTGCAGCAGCGTGATGGAGGTATCTCCCTCCTCCTCAAGGATATCGTTCAAAGCCAGGCGGTTGAGTTCCCACATCTGCAGCAGGCGCTGTGCGGGGTCCTCATCCAGCCTGAGCAGGTAGGCCTGGCGCTGCCAATCCGCCTGTTGCAACAGCGCGCCTGCACGTTGCCCCGGATCCTGCAGGGCACGCTCTTGCACCCGGAACAGGTAGCGTTGGCGCTCGTCTACGGCGCGGTAGTCCCCCAGGGCCAGCAGGCTCCTGATTTCCGATTCCAGCAGAGGCAGTTGTTCGGTGCTGTAGAGTCCGGTGGTGACCCGCGCCAGGTGGGTGCCCCGCTTGAACACCGCGGCGGCCTCCCCGTGGCGGCCCTCCTGCTGCAGCGACAACCCGAGGCTCAGCAGGCGCTCTGGCAGCACCGCACTGTAGGCGCCGTGCTCACTCTCCAGCAGGGCGATGGCATCCTGCTGTTGCTGGTCCGCAAACAGCGGCACTGCCAGCAGCGAGCCGGTGAGCAGCAGGGCTTGTAATCGCAGTGCTTTCATGGCGGATGTCACCCTCGCGATCGCGCTAGCGAGTACCGATATGCGGCGACGAGTTTTACCCCAAGTATATACATTTCCCGGAGTCCCACACAAAATACGCTCCGGCACCGGTTCCGGTGCTTTTTTATTCACGCATTGTGCATAGTGGAGTTGTCATGATCCGGCCTGACCAGACCAGCCAGTTCGCCGCCGAAACCGCCGTTCGGCGCCAGGCCGAGCACCTGTGGATGGGTGAACTGCATGCGGGCTGGCGGATCGGCGCGGTTCCCAACGGCGGCTATGTCCTGGCAGTTGCGGGCCGCGCCCTGAGGGAGGCGCTGCCGCACAGGGACCCGCTCACGGTCAACGCGTTCTATCTGGCGCCCACCGTCCTGGGGCCAGTTGAGTGCCGGGTCGAGCTGCTGCGGGCGGGGCGCAACACCACCCACGCCGTGGCCGGGCTGTACCAGGAGGGGGAGCTGAAGGTGCAGGTAACCGCGGCTTACACGGATCTGGAACAGCAGCAGGGCCCGACCTGGTCCGCGACCGCCCGTCCCGTCTATCCCGGCTGGGACGAATGTGCGCCCAGTGGCGACAGCAAGCTGGAGTTTCGCCAGCGGGTGGACGTTCGCCTCGTGGGTGGCACCGAGGTCTTCCACGGTGGAGCCCCCAGCGGTCGCGGCGAGTTCCGGGGCTGGGTGCGGCATGCCGATGGTGCCGAGCCAGATGTGATTTCCCTGCTTATGTTCGCCGATGCCTTCCCGCCACCGGTATTTGACGTAGTGGGTCTGGTGAACTGGGTTCCCACCGTGGAACTCACGGTGCAGGTGCGGGCGCACCCGGCGCCGGGGCCCCTGCAGGCGCGGTTGTTTTCGCGGCACCTGACACAGGGCGTGATCGAGGAGGACGGCGAGTACTGGGACAGCGAGGGCCGGCTGGTGGCGATAAGCCGACAGACGGCGAAGGTCCGGTTGCCGCGGCCCTAGGGCTCGAGGCACCTGACAATTTGTCGCTTGTCGATAGCCATGAGGCAGGGTACTAGTAGGCCGCGACGTGGCCCCCGAGCCTGCGGGTATCGGTGGCGCCCAGCAGATAGCCACGCTCCAGCATGATCGACTGGGTGCGACCCAGGGTGCGCGGTGCCACATCCACGTTGTGCCCCATGGCCTGCAGCAGCTGCAGGGTGTCCGGGCTGATGCCCTGTTCGACCACCAGCTTGTCCGGCTGCCACTGGTGGTGCACCCTGGCCTCAGCCGCCGCGGTGGCGATGTTCATGTCGAAGACGGTGGCATTGAGCACGGTCTGCAGCACCGCGGTGATGATCAGGCTGCCCCCCGGACTGCCGGTTGCCAGCCAGGGCTTGCCGTCCCGGAACACCATGGTGGGGCTCATGGATGACAGCGGCCGCTTGCCGCCCTCTATCCTGTTGGCATCGCTTTCCACCAGGCCGTAGGCATTGGGTTGGCCGGGATTGGCGGCAAAATCCGCCATTTCATTGTTCAACAACATTCCGGTCCCGGGCACCGCGATGTGGGAGCCGAAACTGAAATTGAGAGTGTAGGTATTGCTCACCACGTTGCCAAAGCGGTCGGCGACGGTGTAATGGGTGGTGTCGTGGCTCTCGTCCACCAGCACCCTGCCGGGCGCAATCTCAGTCGCGGGCGTGGCGCGGGCGGGATCGATCAGGTTTCTCTGGCGGGCGGCGTAGTCCTTGCCAATCAGCTTCGCCACCGGGACCGGCTCGAAATCGGAGTCCGCCAGATACTTGCTGCGATCGGCGTAGGCCAGTTTCATCGCCTCCGCCAGATGATGGATATAGGCGGCGCTGTTGTGGCCCATCGCCGCCAGGTCAAACCCCTCGAGCATGTTCAGCATCTGGATAATGTGCACGCCGCCGGAGGAGGGCGGTGGCGTGGAGACAATCTCCGCGCCCTGAAAACTGCCCCGCACCGGTTCCCGCTCCAGGGCCTGGTAGCCCGCGAGGTCCGCCGCCGTGATCAGGCCGTTGCCAGCCTCCATTTCCGCCACCAGGCGTGCGGCGACCTCGCCCTGGTAAAACCCCTTGTGGCCCTGCTCGGCGATCTGGCGGAGTGTCCAGGCAAGTTCCGGCTGGCGCCAGGTGGCGCCCACCTCAGGGGCTTCACCCTCGGGTGTCAGGAACAGCTTGCGCGCTTCCGGATTCAGCGCCAGTCGCTCGGCCCGGGAGTTGATCTCCAGGTTGAGGGCAAAGGACACCTGCAGGCCGTCCTCGGCGAGGGCGATGGCGGGAGCCATCACCTGCTTTAGCGGCAGGGTGCCGTAGCGCGCCTGAGCCAGTACCAGGCCGGCCACTGTACCCGGGACACCGGCCGCCTGGTGGCTGAAGTAGGTGCGCTCGCGATCGACCTCGCCGGCCTCGTTGAGGAACAGGTCGCGACCGGCACTCGCGGGGGCGGTTTCCCGATAGTCGATCAGGGTCTGCCTGTTGCCCTCGGCCAGGTGCACCAGCATGAAGCCGCCGCCGGCCAGATTGCCCGCGCGCGGGTAGCTGACAGCGAGGGCAAACCCCGTGGCGACGGCCGCATCCACCGCGTTGCCACCCTGTTCGAGGATCCCGAGGCCGATTTCCGCCGCCAGTCGCTCCGGTCCTACCACCATGCCCTGACGCGCCACTACCGGCAGGAACCGGCTGCCGAAATCGATGATGGGGGCCTCGACGGCGGGGGCTGTCCGGGCGTTGGCACCGGGGGCAAATATCAGGCAGACGGCGAGTACGGCGCTGAGGAGACGCGGCAGTTTCACGATGGCAGGATCCCTTTTGGCAAAAGGGCGACTTTAACTGGTTTGGCCGGCAACGCATACTCTGTCTCTGGCGAGCCAGGGGGTAGCATGCACAGACTGATAGAGACCATTGACCAGCGGCTGGTGGCCCTGTTGTCCCAGCTGGCCGCCGGACTGGATGCTCCTCCGGGACACCGGCTGCGGCTGGAGGGACTCATGGAAGCGGCGGTGCTGCTGGAAATTGCCAGCGCGGCGGAGTTGCGGGCACTGCTGGAGGGGCGCTACCGGGAAGCATTTGGCCGCTCACTGGAGGACGATCTGGGCGAGGACTGGCTGGCGTTTTTTCCCTTTCCGCAGATCCCTGCCATGGCCCGCAGGGCGCCTGTCTTTCCGAGTACCCGGGATGATCTATAATGCCGGCGTCAGCAAGGGGAACCGGTTGTGAAATACGAGGAATTCAGGCGCGAATACCTGGTCGGCGGGCTGGAGCGGGAGATGCTCGCGGACTGCCCGATCGAACAGTTTGAATGCTGGCTGCAGCAGGCCGTGAGCAGTGACATCGCCGATCCGACGGCCATGGTTCTGGCTACCGTCGATGAGACCGGCTGCCCCTGGCAGCGAATCGTCCTGCTCAAGGGTGTCTCCACCCGCGGCTTCGTGTTTTACACCAATTTCAGCAGCGCCAAGGCCCGGGCCATCGCCCACAACCCCATGGTGTCGCTGCTGTTCCCCTGGAACATGCTGGAGCGGCAGGTGATTGTGGCCGGTCGCGCCGAGCGCATGTCGACGGCGGAGTCCGCACGCTATTTTCTCAGCCGGCCGCGGGAGAGTCAGCTCGCGGCGTGGGCCTCCAAGCAGAGTCGGCCGATTTCTGCCCGCTCCCTGCTGGAGGCGCAGATGAACTCCCTGAAGGAGAAATTTGCCCGCGGCGACGTGCCGGTCCCGGATTTCTGGGGCGGCTACCGTGTGCTGCCCGAGCGCATGGAGTTCTGGCAGGGTGGCGCCCATCGGCTGCACGACCGCTTTCGCTACTATCGCGAAGACACTGGCGGCTGGCGTATTGAGCGCCTGCAGCCGTAAACCGGTAAATCAGACACAGGAGCAGGGCAACGAAATGATTGAACAACAGCAATTGGTGGGAACCTGGCAGCTTGAGTCCTGGTCGATTGGTTTCTCCGACCGCGATGAGATCGGCAACCCCTTTGGCGAGGACCCGCGCGGCCTGCTGCTCTACAGCGAAGATGGCTGGATGAGCGCATCCATTTGCCGGCATGACCGGGCCCGATTACCGGAGGACGAAAGTCCCCGCAAGCTGCCGGACGCGGTCAAGGCTACCGCCTATAGCAGCTATTTCCACTACGCCGGCCGCTACCGCGTGATCGACGGTGATGTGGTGCACTATGTGACCCAGAGCCTGAATCCCAATTTCCCCGGCACCGAGCAGCTGCGGCACGCCGAGCTGGATGGCCAGACCCTGGTGTTGAGCGGCAAGGATGAGGTGCGCGGTGTAATCCGGTACCACACCCTGGTCTGGCACCGGGCGCCGCAGACCAGCCACGCCGCGACTTGATCAGCGGGCCCGGCGCTGGCTGACATAGCGCGGTTCACTGGCGATGCCCAGCAGGCGCCGGCGGATCATGTCCAGCCCGGTGGCGGCCACCATGGTCTGGAACAGGCTGCGCTCCACCGGCCACTGCAGGCAGCTGGTCTGCAATTGGTCAGCGCTGCCCCAGGCCAGCCACACCGTGCCCACCGGCTTGTCGGCACTGCCGCCATCGGGCCCGGCGATCCCGGACACGGCAATGGCATAGTTCGCCCGGGAACGCTGCAGGGCGCCCAGAGCCATTTCCCTGACCACTGCTTCGCTGACCGCGCCGTGCGCTGCCAGGGTTTCCGGGCGCACCCCCAGCACCGCGGTCTTGATCTCGTCGGCATAGGTGACAAAGCCGGCGTGAAAGCCCGCGGAGGATCCCGGAATACGGGTCAGCATGCTGGCGATGAGGCCGCCGGTGCAGGACTCGGCCGTGGTGAGGGTCTCGCCCTGGTCCTGCAGGAGTTCCAGCACCCGGGCGGCGAGCTGGGTGTCCCCCTCACCGATGATGTGATCGCCAAACAGCGCCCGCAACTGCTGTTCACACTGGGCCCGCAGCGGCAGGTTGGCCGCGTCGCTCACCGCCAGCTTGATCTCCATCTGCGGCGCGCCGGCGCGGAAACCCAGCTCCACCGCGGCGGGCCAGTCCGGCAGGGCATCGGCGATCATCTGCTGCGCCGTGGACTCCCCCAGGCCAAAGGTCTGCAGGCGCAGGATATGGCGCTGGGCGGGCCGCGCCAGGGCTCGCCCCAGGTCGTCGATGATATTGTCCAGCATGCGCCGCAGCTCCCCGGGTACGCCCGGGGTACAGAGGACGCGGCAGTGGCCAATAGTGAGTTCGAAGCCCACTGCGCTGCCCACCGGATTGGGGATTACCCGGGCGCCCGCCGGCAGCCAGGCCTGTTTGCGGTTGGCGGCATTCAGCGGCAGGTTGCGGCGCGCGCACCAGTCCTGCAGATGGGCCAGGGCTGCGGGGTGTTCAGCCAGCTCCACGCCGGCCGCGGCCGCCAGCACCTCTGCGGTCAGATCGTCCACCGTGGGGCCGAGGCCGCCGTTGATGATGACGGTATCCGCCTGCGCGACCATGGCCAGCAACTCCGCGCACAGCAGGTTGCTGTCGTCGCCCACAGTGACCTTGCGGTAGACCCCGAGGCCAATCTCCGCGAGGCGCAGCGCGATCATGGCGGAGTTGGAGTCGACGGTATCGCCGCTCATGATTTCATTGCCGGTCAGCAGCAGCTGCACCTGTGGTTCGCTTTGCACGCTTGTGTTCCTGCAGAGAAGGGAGGTCCAGTGTAGTGCCAATGCTTTTCCCGGGGCAAAGTGCTATTTTTGCCACCTCCATTGAGCAACAGGCGTCCCGTGCAGGTGAGAGCAACTAGCCGATGACCCGTTACTGTCCGCAATGTGGCGCCATCCTGGCGCGCAACCGGGTCGGTGGCGAGCTGCGCAATCACTGGCGCTGCACGGCCTGTGGGCACATACACCGCGACCACCCCATGATCGTGCTGACCACGTTTGTTGCCTGCGGCAAGCGTCTGTTGTGGGTACAGCGGGCCTTGCCGCCGAAGGTGGGCGCCTGGGCGATCCCGGGCGGCTTCATGGAGCTGGGCGAAACCCTGGCGGAGGGCGCCGCCCGGGAGCTGCGGGAGGAGGCCGGAGTGGTGCTGCCGGCTACCGAGCTTGAGTTCTACATGATGGGCACGATCACCTTCATCAACCAGATCTACGTCGCCTTTCGCGCCCGGGTCCCCACCGAGGAGACCTGCGCCGGCCGCGAATCACTGGCCTGTCGCTACTTTTCCCGCGAGGAATGCCCCTGGGACGAGGTCGCCTACCCGGAGGTGAACGATGCCATCATCCAGGCCTATGACGATCTCGAATCCGGCACTTTTGCCATCTGGCACACGGAGATGACGAAGGCCCAGTACCAGCGCCACAAGGTCCGCCAGCAGTCCTGAGTCCGGGGCATGCCACGGGCAACTATGCTACCCTGCGAGGCTCCTCCCAACCCGCAAATGGACGGTATTCATGGCGTTACTTCCCGAGGTGGAACTGGTCACCGATGAGCAGAAGGTCAGCTACGGCTTCGGCCTGCAGTTCGGCGACCAGCTGCTGCGCAACCGATTCGAAGGGCTCGACCTGCAGGCGGTCATGGCGGGCATGCAGCACTGGTATGAACAGCAGCAGTCCCTGCTGGCCGACGGCGAGTTGAACCCCAGCTACGAGGCGATCAAGGCCAAGCAGCAGGCCGCGGCCGACGCTGTCGCCGCCCGGCGCCAGCAGCTGGCAGAGCAGTTTCTGACCACCAATGCCGCCCGTTCCGAGGTGACCACCACCGCCAGCGGCCTGCAATATGAAGTGCTGGAAGCTGGCAGCGGCGCCAGCCCGGGCCCGCACAGTACTGTGGTGACCCACTATCACGGTACTTTCGTCGATGGCACCGTCTTTGACAGCTCGGTGCAGCGCGGCGAGCCCGCCCAGTTCGGTGTCCACCAGGTTATACCGGCCTGGACCGAGGCCCTGCAGCTGATGGGTACCGGCGCCAAGTGGCGCATAGCCTGCCCGCCGGCCCTGGCCTACGGCGAGCAGGGCGCCGGAGACAGCATTCCGCCCAATACGCCACTGGTATTCGACATCCACCTGATCGAAATCCGGGATTGAGGCGGGTGTCGGCCGCGACCATACAGTTGCCGAAGATCCTTCGCATCGGCGCCGGCGCCAGTCAGACCCTGGTGGCAACACTGCGGGAGCTGGCGTTGACGCGGCCCCTGCTGGTCACCGACCCCTTTTTGGTGCAGCAAGGGTTCAGCGAGCGTCTGCTGGCACCGCTGCTGGCGGCCGGTATCCCCTGCGGGGTTTTCGGCGACTGCGTCCCCGACCCCACCACCGACAGTATCGCCGCCTGCCTGCAGGTGCTGCGGGCGGGTGACTACGACTGCCTGGTGGCGCTGGGCGGCGGCAGCTCCCTGGATACCGCCAAGGGTGTGGCGGTGCTGGCGCTGCACGGCGGCGAGATGCGCGACTACAAGGTGCCCGCCAGCGTGGCCAGCGGTCTCCCCGTCATCGCCATTCCGACCACCGCCGGCACCGGCGCCGAAGTAACCCGCGCCGCGGTCATCACCGATACCGCGAACCAGGAAAAAATGCTCTGTATGGGGCTGGGACTGGTTCCCCTCGCCGCGCTGGTGGATTTCGAGCTGACCCTGAGCATGCCACACCGGCTGACTGCGGATACCGGGCTGGACAGTCTCTGTCACGCCATCGAAGCCTATGTCAGCCGCAAGGCCAACCCGTTCACCGACAGCATTGCCCTCGCCGCCATGCAGGGCATCAGTGAGCATATTCGCAGCGCCTGTGCCGAGCCGGACAACCGCACCGCGCGGGAGGCGATGATGCTGGCCGCCACCCAGGGCGGGATCGCCTTCGCCAATGCCTCGGTCACCCTGATCCACGGCATGAGCCGGCCGGTCGGCGCCCTGTTCCATGTCCCCCACGGGCTCAGCAACGCCATGCTGCTGGCCGAAGTTACCGCGTGGTCGGTGGGCCACGCCCCGGAGCGCTATGCCCGCTGCGCCCGCGCCATGGGCCTGGCGGCTGAGGACGACAGCGAGGCGCTGGCGCTGGAGAAGCTGGTGGCCGGCTTGCGGCAGCTGACGGCTGACTTGCAGGTGCCCAACCCCAGGGCGTGGGGCATAGCCGAGCAAGACTGGTTCGGTGCCCTCGGCACGATGGCGGCCCAGGCGCTGGCATCCGGGTCCCCGGGCAACAATCCGCGGCTTGCGGAGGCGGCGGACATCGAGGCGCTGTACCGCCGGGTCTGGGCGGGCTGACACCATTCACCGGGCCCCGGTCTATTAACCTGCCAGCTACCCAAGCCAGCCCGCTTTGGCTACACTGCGCGACCCGTTCCAGCAATCACTCCGGGAGACTCCTGCATGAAACGCGTTGTTTTCAACCAGAAAGGCGGGGTTGGCAAAACCAGCATTACCTGCAACCTGGCCGCCATCAGTGCTGCCCGCGGTCTGCGCACGCTGGTTGTCGATCTGGACGTGCAGGGCAACAGCACCCACTACCTGGTCGGCGAGATCGACGCCGATGCCTTCCCGGCGGAGGCCCAGGGCGTGGCCGGGCTGTTCAAGCAGACGGTGGGCTCGCGCAAGATGCGCAAAAACCCGGACTCCTTTGTCTGGGAGACACCCTGGGAAAACCTGTTTCTGCTGCCCTCCAGCCCGGTATTGACCCAGCTGGAAAAGGAGCTGGAGTCGCGCTACAAGATCTACAAGCTGCGCGATGCGCTGGAGAAGCTGGACGATGAGTACGACCGGGTCTACATCGATACCCCGCCGAACTTCAATTTCTACTCCAAATCGGCCCTGATTGCCGCCGATGCCGTCCTGGTGCCCTTCGACTGTGACAGCTTTGCCCGCCAGAGCCTGTACTCGCTGATGGAAAACATTGCCGAGCTGCAGGAAGACCACAACCCCGATCTCGAGGTCGAGGGGATTGTCATCAACCAGTTCAACACCCAGGCGCGGCTGCCGGGAGAGCTGGTGGCGGAGCTGGAGGAGGAGGGCTACCCGGTGTGTCGCACCTTCCTCAATACCTCGATAAAGATGAAGGAGTCACACCGGGAGCACCGGCCGCTGGTGGACATGGCGCCCAGCCACAAGCTCACTCTGCAGTTCCTCGACCTTTATGAGGAGCTTGAGAGCGGCCGCACCTAGCTGGGGGCGCGTAGCTGGGGGCGCCTAGCTCGGGGCGCGTAGCTGGGGGCGCCTGGCTCGGGGCGCGTAGCTCGGGGCGCCCAGCCGGCCGGCTCAGCTCTCAGGCAACAGGCTGCCGGCCTTCTGTACCGCGTCCACATACTCGTCCAGCAGCCGGTAAATCACCTGGCGGCAGGACTCCACGCTGTTGATCTGGCCGATGACCTGGCCGCAGGGGTTGAAAGCAACCTTCTGGCAATCACCCTTGTCGGCGTAAACCGCGGTGCGGCGGATGCCGTCCGAGGTCACCAGCCCCTGCAGGGGCATCCCCAGCGGCTCGGGCGTGTCGTCGCGGTCCCAGGCCTCGGTCCACTCGCTCTTGAGCATGCGGCAGGGCTTGCCGGTCCAGGAGCGGGAGCGCACCGTGTCCTCGCTGGTGGCCTTGAGCAGGGAATCTCTCTGGGCCGACTGGATATGGGCTTCCTCCACCGTGAGCCAGAGGGAGCCGGTCCAGACGCCGGCGGCGCCCATGGCCATGGCGGCGGCGATCTGGCGGCCGTTGCCGATACCGCCCGCGGCCAGCATGGGCAGGTCGCCGATGGCGTCGACAATCTGCGGCCAGAGCACGATCGAGCCGACGTCGCCGGTGTGGCCGCCGCCCTCGCCGCCCTGGGCGATTACAAAGTCCAGCCCCGCCTCCTTGTGCGCCACGGCCTGCTTGACCTTGCCGCAGAGGGCGCCGATCAGGCGGCCGGAATCCTTCACCTGCCTGATCTTTTCCGCCGGCGGCGTTCCCAGGGCGTTGGCGATCAGCTTGCACTTGGGCCGGGTCAGGGCCTCCTCCAGCAGGGGCGTGGCGGTGGCGTCGGTCCAGCCCATCAGGCCCATGGTCTTGCTGCCGTCAGGCCACTCCGGCACGCCGGCGTTGGCCAGCAGTTGCTGGGCGAATTCGATGTGCTCCTGCGGCACCATGGCCCAGAGCTGCTTTTCCATCTCTTCCGCGGACACGGCTTCCATGCCCTCATACTTCTGCGGGATGACGATATCGACGCCGTAGGGCTTGTCGCCGATGTGCTCGTCGATCCAGTCCAGTTCTTCCTTCAGCTGTTCCGGGCTGAAGCCGACAGCTCCGAGCACGCCAATGCCGCCGGCCTTGCTGACGGCGACGACCACATCGCGGCAATGGGTGAAGGCAAAAATGGGGTAGTCAATGCCCAGGCGAGCGCTCAGTGAGTTGGCCACGGGTTTCCTCCGGATACGGGTGCGGGTTGACAGTATTGTAGCTTGGGCTCCGGCAGGCAATGGTGGCAAAGGGCCAGCAAAACTGGCGCATCTGCTCAGCGTGCAGGCCGCGCCCGCGCATAACCTTATAAACCCAAGTTATTTGTCACTGCCGTCCTGATTCTTTAGAGTTCCCGATCTTTGACCATAACGGCAGCCCCGACCGCTCGTGAGTATTGACCTGAACAGCGCCAACGCCGCTCTCCGCGGGGCCAGTGCGACCGCCATCGTCCAGTGGGCGCTGGCGCTGGGCAAACCCACCATTGCAACCACCAGCATGGGTCGCAATGCGGCGGTCATGCTGCATCTGGTCAGCTCCGTAGATCCCGCGGTGCCCACCGTCTGGGTGGACACTGGCTACAACCTTCGCGACACCTACGTTGTGGCAGAACGGTTGATCCGGGACCTGGCGCTGGACATCCGCATCTACAGCCCGCTGATGACCTCCGAGCGCCGCAACGCGATCATGGGCGGCATACCGACAGTGGACGAAGCAGAGCGGCACCGGGATTTCACCCGCCAGGTCAAGCTGGAACCCTTCGCCAGGGCGCTGGCGGATTTGCAGCCGGAGGTCTGGTTTACCGGTATCCGGCGGGAAGAAACCGAGCACCGCAAGACCCTGGACATCGTTTCCGTGGATGACCGCGGGATTCTCAAGGTGGCGCCCCTGTTCTACTGGTCGGACCAGGACCTGGAACAGTACATGGCGCAGTATCAGCTTCCCACCTGCCGCCATTACTTCGACCCGACCAAGGTGCTCGACGGCCGCGAGTGCGGCCTCCACACCGCTGCCTAGCGGGGCGCCCGGCCAGGGGCGCCCAGCCGGGGGCGCCCAGCCGCCCCTGCAGCCAGGCTTGCATGGCGCTATAATCGGGGCAGGTCTGCCCACGGGGCAGGCCGGGAGGTTGCCATGGCACAAGTCCCCTGGTTGCGGGCTGCCGCCACGTTGCTCTGCAGCGTTTTTTTGATGGCCTGTACGACACTTGATGGCCCCGCGGTCGCCGCGAGCCAGCTGCCGCCGCTGGTTCATGAGGGCACACCAGTCACCCTGGCGGAAGTGGCCGCCCTCGCCCCCAGCCCCGATCTGCTTGCCGTGACCCCGGAGATGCAGGCGTTTGTGGCCCGCTATGCGCCACCCCGCGGGGGCACTCGCCAGCGCCTGCTGAACCTGCACGAGGCGGTCAAGGGGCCGGGTGCCCTGGGGGTGGTCTACGATCCTTTCGCCGATGGCACGGCGGCGACGGTGTTCAGGACCGGTACTGCCAATTGCCTGTCCTTTGCCCACCTGTTCGTCGCCCTGGCCCGGGAGGCTGGCCTGGACGCGCAATACCAGTGGCTGGAGGTGCGCCCGCAGTGGACGCGCCTGGGTGAGCGCATCGCGGTGCGGCTGCACGTGAATGTGATGGTGCGGATGCCCTCGGGCGAGCAGTTCATGGTGGATATCGATCCGCTGCAGTCGCGGGATATTGCCGCCTCCAGGTTGCTGGAGGACGCAGATGCGGCGGCGCTGGACCACAACAATATTGCCATTGAGGCACTGGCCCGTGGCGATCTGGAGGCCGCGTGGAGTCAGCTGGCGCGGGCCCTGCAGCTGAGTCCTGGCCTGCCCCCCCTGTGGGTAAATCTCGGTGCCGTGTATCGCCACGCCGGCCAGGTCCGGGAGGCCGAGTGGAGCCTGTTGCAGGCTCTGGCCATCGATCGCAGCGACCGTTCCGCAATGAACAACCTGGTGGTGCTATATGGTCAAATGGGCCGCGACGATGAGCGTGACTACTGGGTAGACCGGATCGACCGCCACCGCGACCGCAATCCCTTTTATCACGCCTGGCTGGGAGACAGGGCGGGCGAGGAGGGTGACTGGGCGGCAGCGTTGGAGCATTACCGCGTTGCGCTGAAGCTGCATCCTGATGATAGCGTGCTGCTCTACGCGACCGGTATCATCCACTTCCGCCTGCAGCAATACGCCGCCGCCGAGCGCCTCATAGAGAGGGCTATTGCCGCGGCCAGCCTGCGCAGTGATATTCATGGTTATCGGGCCCAGTTGGAAGTGGTCAGACAGCGCCAGCTGGCTGAGACTCAGCCTGCGGCCGGGTCGGGTGCTACCCGGATATAGGCCCGGCGGTCCAGTTTGCCTGCTGCCCGGGACAGGGCGTCCAACAGGTGCATCTGCCAGCCGTACTTGCGCCGCAGGGCGGCCAGGGCCCGGGCAATGTCCTCCGGTTGTTCGAGCAGGAAGGCCTGCGCCGCCAGCCGATCCCCGGTGATGCGACCGGTGACTGTGCAGGGCGCCAGCCTGGCCTCGCTGAAATTGCGCAACCGCTTTACCTTGCCGGCATCACCGGCGGAGAACAGGTAGTAGCCGCCGTCTCCGGGGGCAAACCAGACCGGGGTGGGCACGAACTCGCCGCTGCGTTTGCGGGTGGCGAAACTGACGTAGGCACCGCGCTCCAGGCGCGCAAGTAATTTGCTGTCCATGGCGTGTCCGGTGGTATCTTGTTGCACAATGCCATGCACGATAACAGAACTGCAGGAACAGGGAGTATGCATATGCGTGAATTTGGTTTCGAGTCGACTACCGCGGAGGTGATCGCCGGGCAGGACCTGAGCGGCCGGGTGGCGCTGGTTACAGGTGCCTCGGCCGGACTGGGAGTGGAAACGGCGCGCGCACTCGCGGGTGCCGGCGCCACCGTGTGGCTGCTGGCCCGGGACCGCGCCAAGCTGGATGCCGCGCTCGCGACTCTGCGGGCGGAGTCGCTGCCGGGGCGGCTGGAGTCCGCCCTGCTGGACCTGGCCGACCTGGATCAGGTGCGCGGCGCGGCGGAGGGGTTACTGGAAGCCTGCCCGCGGATTGATCTGCTGATCAACAATGCCGGCGTGATGGCTTGCCCCCACGGCGAGACCGCGCAGGGTTTCGAAATGCAGCTGGGCACCAATCACATCGGCCATTTCCTTTTCACCTGTCTGCTGTTGCCGGCCCTGAAGGCTGGCGCGGCCAACGGTCGTGAAGCGCGGGTGGTGAATCTGAGCTCCGCCGGGCACCGGTTTTCCGCGCTCAATTTCGATGATCCCAACTATCGCCAGCGCCCCTATGAGAAGTGGCAGGCCTACGGCCAATCCAAGACCGCCAATGTCCTGTTTTCGGTAGCGCTGGATGCGCGTACCCAGGGCGCCGGCGTGCGCTCTTTCGCGGTGCATCCGGGCGCTATCTCCACTGAGCTTGGGCGCCATATGGACAAGGAAGACATGGCCCGCATGGCCGCCAGCTTTCCCGGCGGCAAGATGGCCTTCAAGACCGTGCCCCAGGGGGCGGCGACCAGTGTCTGGGCAGCCACCGCGCCGGAGCTGGAGGGCCGTGGCGGGCTCTATCTGGAGGACTGCCATATTGCCGAAGCCGCTGGAGCGGACAGCCTCGGCGGAGTTCAGGCCTGGGCTCTCGACCCCGTCGCTGCCGATCGTCTGTGGCAGCTTTCGGAAGAATGGGTGGGGCAATCATCCTGTGGCAACAAGGCATAGATGCAGGGGAAGCGCGCGCTGGCAGGCATTCTCGGGTTGGTCCTGGTGCTGGCAGCGGGCGCTGTGCATGCGGACAGCCGGGAACAGATCGAGAGCAAGTCCAGTGTGGCTCTGACGGAATTGCGCGGGTTTGCACCGGGTTTGCAGAGGTTGCTGCGCAAGGCCCGCGCTGTGCTGGTGTTTCCCGATATCGTCGGCATGGGTTTTGGCACCGGCGGCCAGTACGGCGAGGGTGCGCTGTTCATCGGCGATGAAGCGGTAGCCTACTACGCTACTACCAGTTCCCTTCACCAACTTCCCGAGGGAGCCGTGCGCACCGCCAGGGTCATCCTGTTCATGACCGATGATGCGCTGGTGTCGTTCCGCAATACCGTCAGCTGGCAGATAGGGGTGCACGGGGAAGTGGATCTGGTGCAGGCGGCAGGCAACACAGTGCGTCTGGCACGTGCGGAACACCCGGTGCTGGCCCTTGGCTTTTCCAATCTGGGGCTGATGCCGGGCGTGAATCTGAACGGCAGTACCATCAACCGGATCGCTCGCTGAACCAGGGGTCATAGTGGATAAATACCGGGTTTTAATTGCAGATGATCATCCGCTCTACCGCGATGCCCTTCGCAACGTGGTACTGGAAGCGTTTGCGGATGTTGAGGTAGTGGAGTGCGAGGATATCGCGTCTGCTCTTGAGTGTCTGGAGCGGACCGGGGTGGACCTCATGCTGCTGGATATCGTGCTGCCGGATACTGAGGATCTGGATGGCGTGCGGCGGCTGCGGGACGCCAGCCCGACCTGCCCGATGATTGTCTGTTCCGCCAACGATGATCCGGCGCTCGTACGGGCTGCATTCAAGCTGGGTGTGTCGGGTTACCTGCCAAAATCTTCGGGTACCACCATTACCCGTCACGCATTGCAACTGGTGCGTGGCGGCGGAGTGTATGTCCCCACCGAGGCGTTGGGCGAAGCCATGACAGGCGCTACGTTGCCCTCGCCCCGGTTGCTGCTGGATGGGCATCCGGCAGAGGATGCCACTGCTGACCTGACGCCGCGGCAGCAGGCTGTACTCGCCCTGCTGGAGCAGGGTATGTCCAACAAGGTAATAGCCCGCGAGCTGGGGATAGGGGAGATCACCGTGAAGGCGCACGTATCCGCGATCCTGCGCAAGCTGGGGGTTGATAACAGGGTGCAGGCGGTCGTTGCTGCCCGTACGCTCAGGCGCTGAGGTCAGGCGTTGGCGCCAGCATATGGCGCATGGTTGCACGCAGGCGCGCGGGATCGATTGGTTTGGTCAGCAGGGGTATCCCCAGGGATCTGAGTTCATCGCGCAGGGGTATGGAGCTGTCACTACTGATCATTATTGCCGGAGCTGGCCGCGGAAGCTCCGCGTTAATGCTGCGGACGGCTTCCAGACCATTTGTGCCGCTCGCGAGATGGAAGTCGGTAAGCAGCAGTCTTGGCATCAGGTCCTGGTCGATTATCTTGGTCAGTACCTCCTCGTAGCCGGGTGCCGCGATCACCTTGCAGTCCCAGTTTTCCAGCAGGCGTACCATGCTGCGCAGGACGTGGATGTTGTCATCAATGACCACCACCGGGCACTGATTGAAGCCTACCGGGCCCAGAGGGGTAGCGCTTGCCTCCACGGAAGCAACGGTGTTGGCTTCACCCACAGCCAGTTCCAGGGAAAAACTGCTGCCCTTTCCGGGAAGGGACCGCACCACGATAGTGGTGCCCAGCAGTCGGCAGATGCGCTCCACAATCGCGAGTCCAAGGCCCATGCTGCCTTCCTGACCCATACTCGCGCCGGGTGCGCGCCAGAACTCGTCGAAGATTCTGTGCTGGTGCTCCGAACTGATACCGACTCCCGTATCGCGGACCTCTATCGCAATGCGATCTCCGCGTCGCCGCACTCCCATCAACACGCGGCCATGCCGGGTATATTTGATGGCATTGCTGATGAGGTTGCGCAGTACGGTTTCCAAGAGCATGGGGTCGCTGTGAACGTTGCAGGAAGTGGCGATGACCGTCAGTCCCAGGTGTTTTGCCTCTGCGACTGAGCGGTACTCAGTCGCCAGGCGTTCGAACAGCGGCTGCAGGCTGAAATGCCTTGGCTCAGGGTGCAGGCCGCCGCTATCCAGGCGTGAGATGTCCAGCAGCGCACCCAGCAGGCGGTTAAGTGTTTCCAGGGCCAGGGCGACGCCCTGCAGGCTGTCCCGGTCGGCGGGAGGCAGGCCGTCACCCCTGATGGTTTCCAGATACAGCATTGCGGCATTGAGGGGCTGCCGGAGGTCGTGACTGGCTGCGGCAACAAAGCGGGTGCGGCTGGCGGTGGCCTCCTCGGCCTGTTCTTTGGCGCGGAGCAGGGCATTCTCGAAACTGCGTCGGAGATCCAGTTCATGCTCCATGCGTTCGTTGAGCCTCCGCAGTTCCGTGGTGCGGTCCGCGACGGTCTTTTCCAGGTTGCTTGCCACTTGAAAAGCGGCGAAGGCCCCTCCCTCCACATTGATTCGATGTTCCACCCGGTCCATCAGAATCCGGTTGGTATTTCTCAAGCTGGCGACTTCATCTTCGAGCTGTTGCAGTCTGGTTGCGGCAGCTGCATCCACGGCGGTCACCGCTGGCGGGTTCGTATTACTCATCGGTGGGCGCGAAAGGCGATGCAGTTGAAGGAGTTATTTACATTGAGCACGCTGGACTGCTCGCCCATGCAGGAAAATCCCCAGACGTTATGGGCGCCGAACAGCGCCGTGACCGGGAGCTCAAGGCCGTACAACTGCACCAGTTGCTTGCGCGCGGCGCACTCGAAGCCCAGAATCAGCGCATCACTGCCAAGATCCCTGCGTATCCGTCCCAGCGCAGTCTGCAATTGGTCGGCATAGTCCACCTGGTCAGCAACCCGAAATACCACGCCCTCATCGATGGCGCAGGCGCAGCGCAGTGAGCCGTCGTCAAGTATCTCGAGAAATCCTCGAGGGTAGGCGCGGTCACCGACCGTGATGATTGCGGGAAAAAGTGAAAGCTTTTCACGGTCAAGCTCGGCGATATCGACGCCACAGAGCCGCGCATACTCAATGCAGGCCGGCCTGCCATTGATCTGATGTACCACGCGTTGCGAAGGGGTGGCGGATGTGATCACCCCGCGCTGGTCGCTGGGGACGAAATTGTGGAAGTTGTAATGACGGAATTCAAGAGCAGAGTGCACTAACAGGACAACCGCCGCGGCGTCCTGCAGGCGACCCCTGAACAGCACAGGTGTTCGCTGCAGCTGCCAGTTGTCGCCGGCAGAAGCGCCTATCAGGTGGGTGTTGCCCAGCTCGCCACCGAGTGCCGCAGCCACGAACTCCTCCACCTGTACCAGGCTGTCGATCAGCAGGATGGCGAATGTGTTGGCGGAGTTTGAGCGCGGCGCGCGTGACCGCAATTCCCACTGCATTGACAGCACCAGCTCCCTTGCCTGCTGTAGCCCGAAGCTGCTGAGATCGGTAATGCTCCGGGCGACACAGCTGAAGTGTTCCTGCGGGAAGGACAATGAGACGAGGGTATTCTCGGTATACCCGGCAGGAGTGATCTCGCCAGAGGTGGAACACCCGTATACGTGGTTTCCAGGGAGCGATGTCAGCCCCTGTTCCAGCTCAATATTCGCGTGGTTGGGGCCGTGAAACAGAAGATTGAAGGCCGCTGTCTCCAGGGGCAGTGCAGCGGCAATTTCCGCAACGGCATCTGCCGTCACGGGATTGCTGGAGTGGGCTGTGTGGATGCCGGTGGTCATGGGGCAAGCATAGCCGATGACTGCTGCCAGCGGGAAGCCGCCGTCCAGCCGGACTATAGAGCGATGACCGTAGTCTGGGTTTCAGTAAACGCCTTGACCGCGTCCATCCCGTTCTCCCGGCCCCAGCCGGACTCCTTGAAGCCGCCGAAGGGCAGCGCGGCGTCGATTACGTTGTGGCAGTTCACCCATACCGTGCCCGCCCGCAGGCGCGGTGCGAGCTTGTGTACCAGTGAGATGTCGCGCGACCAGATGCTGGCGGCTAACCCGAAGCGGGTATCATTGGCCTGCCCCACCACTTCCTCGATGTCGTCGAAGGGCATGGCGACCAGCACCGGGCCAAAGATCTCCTCACGCACAATCGACATGTCGTGACTGGTGTTGACGAATACCGTGGGGTTGACGAAAAAGCCACTGCTGTCCGGGATGGTGCCCCCCGCCAGGATTTCGGCGCCTCCTTCCATGCCAGCGGCGATATAGGCGCAAACGCGCTCTTGCTGAGTGCGCGACACCAGCGGCCCGAGTTCCGTGGTCGGATCCAGCCCCGGACCGACCTTCATGTTGCGAGCGATATCGGCTACGCCGTCCACTACCTTGTCAAATATTGAGCGGTGCACATAGAGACGTGAGCCTGCGGTACAGACCTGGCCGTGATTAAAGAATATTCCGCTTGCGGCACCGGGTATGGCGATGTCCAGATCGGCATCGGGCATGACGATGGCCGGTGATTTGCCACCCAGTTCCAGGGTGACTTTCTTGAGATTCCCGGTCGCGGCCTGGAGAATCAGGCGGCCGACCTCGGTAGAGCCAGTGAAGGTAACCTTGTCTATCCCGGGGTGCGAGGAAATTGCGGCCCCTGCGGTGTGGCCGTAACCCGTGATGACATTGACGATACCGGCGGGAAAACCCGCTTCCTCGATCAGCTGTGCCATGAACAGGGCGGTCAGCGGCGTTTCCTCTGCCGGCTTGATCACGATGGAACAGCCCGCGGCGAGCGCTGGCGCCAGTTTCCAGCAAAACAGCAGCGTCGGGAAATTCCAGGGGATGATGGCACCTACCACCCCGATGGGCACATGGTTTGCCCAGGCGAACAGTTCGGTATCCGGGAGGAAGGGTGCGGACGGCTTCAGGGTGCTGCCGTTGAGTTTGGATGGCATGCCCGCCATGAAGCGCACGCAGTCGATGGCGCAGGCGATGTCGACGGCGCCGGCGATCGCCGCGGACTTGCCGTTGTCGATGGACTCCAGTTCCGCAAGAACGGCGGTGTTGGCTTCCATCAGGTCGGCGAGGCGATGCAGCAGCCGTTCCCGCAGCGCCGGTTTCATGGTGCGCCAGCTGTGGCTTTCGAACGCCTGGCGGGCCGCGGCTACGGCAACGTTGACATCGGCGGCATCGCTGTCCGCCACGTGTGCAACCGTCTCGCCGGTGGCTGGGTCCTGCACCGCCAGCGTCTTGCCGCTGGCAGCTGGGTGCCAGTGACCGTTGATGTAGTTGTGATGAGTCGCCTGGAGGAATTCACGGGTGGCGGGATTGATGGAATCCAGATCATTCATTGCTACGGTCATTGCGGCTTTCTCCACTGGTTATTGTGCCGAAACCTTTTGCCTTGCGGGCAGGTGCGTGTCGGTTGGGTTCAGCATAGAGCCTGGCGAGCAAAGGTAAATAATACCGAGGTACCTGGCCGGCGCTTGATTTTCCTACGCGTCTAATACTTTAGTAGCAGCCTGTTTCGAGCCATGCTTCCTTTGGCCAATTGTCGTCGGTATCCGCCGCTGTCTACCCTGCATGCAGCTGGTCAGAGGGGGCAGTGCAAACTGCGGCAAGATCAGCGCTGGAGCAGACGACAAAATAACCGGAGATATCAGCCCATGATCAGATCGAAGCCAGGCTTACTTGCGCTCGCAACATCCCTTGCAGTGGCGCCTGCGTACCTGCAGGCGTCGGTACTCGAGGAGGTGTTCGTGACCGCCACCAAGCGCGAGCAAAGCTCCCAGGACGTGGGGATCGCGATTTCCGCTTACACTGGTAATCAGCTGGAGCAGCTTGGATTCGACAACGCCCAGCAGGTCACGGCCATGGCGCCGGGGGTGCACACAATCCAGCCCAACGGCGAGGCCAACTATGCCATCGCGATACGCGGTGTCGCCTCCAGCGACTTCACCACCAATGTCGAGAGTCCGGTAGCGCTCTATGTCGACGAGGTCTATGTTAGCCAGATGTCAGGCGCCGGTTTCATGCTGTTCGACATGGAGCGGGTGGAAATACTCCGCGGGCCCCAGGGGACCCTGTTCGGGCGCAATGCCACGGGTGGCCTGGTGCATTACATTACCCGCAAACCGACCGCCGAATTCGATGGCTACGTTAAGGGGACGGTCGGTGATTACGACCAGTTCAAGGTCGAGGGGGCGATTGGCGGAGGCAATGAGACCGTTTCCGCCCGTCTTACAGCGTCCTACCATGAGAATGAGGGCTATATCACCAATCGCCTCGATCCCGGCAACAAGCTGAACAATGCCGACGACCAGGCGGTACGGCTGCAGGTGTTGTTCTCGCCACAGGAAAACCTCGACATCCTGTTCAATGCGAGGATGTCGGAGCAGGACATCCGTACCGGCTTCTTTGAGAACGTTTCGTCAATCCGCACTGGCGAATTGACCCCCGATGAGTTCAACCCGGTTCTCGAGTACATCGACAACGACGGCGATGTCTACGCAGGTGACTACGATGATCCCGGCTTCAATGACGTGGAGACCAACGGCTTCAGCGCGACTCTCAACTGGCGGTTCGACAATTTCAATCTGACATCGATCAGCGATATTTCTAACGTGGAGCGTGCTTACGTCGAGGACTCCGACGCATCGCCGGGGTCGGTATTCAATCTGTTCCTGCTCACTGATGCCGAGCAGCTGTCGCAGGAGCTGCGGCTGGATGGCGAAACCGAATCCTTCAACTGGGTGGCCGGTCTCTACTATATGGACCTCCAGATCAACGATGCCAACGGTGCCATCACCGAGCCCTTCATCGGCCCGGTTTACGACGAAATTGGCATTGGTCGCACGCCGGGCGCGGAGGCTGGACTCGACAACCCCTATACCTCCGAGCTGGAGTCCATTTCGCTGTTCGGGCAAGTGGATGTGCCACTCAGCAATGAGCTGACGCTGATCCTCGGTGGCCGCTATATTCAGGACGAAAAGGACTTCGCCTACGCCACCAAAGCAGTCGAGTTCCTCGACCCCGACTCCCGTGCGTTGAACGCGGCAAGCAATCTATCCAATGTAGTTGAGCTTGCGGCCTACGAGGGCAGCCGGAAGGATAGGGAGTGGTCAGCAAGAGTGCAGCTTGACTGGATGGCTTCTGACGACTTGCTGGTGTACGGGGGCTGGAACCGCGGGGTCCGTGGGGGTGGCTTCAATGCACCAATCTTCCCGCTGTCGCCGCCACTCGATTATAACGACGCAACAATGTCTTATGACCCAGAGCAGCTGGACGCCTTCGAAATCGGATTCAAGAGCACAGTGGCGGGTGGCCTCGCTCAGCTGAACGGTGCCGCCTACTATTACGATTACGCCGACTACCAGGCTTTCAACATCATTGGTATCGACACAATTACCTTTAACACCGATGCGGAGAGCGTGGGCGCGGAGCTGGAGCTGCAGGCCAGTCCCATCCCCGGCCTGGACATTCTGCTGGGGGCGGCGTGGAACGATATCGACGTGGACCTCAATGGCAGAACCGTGGCATCCGTGCAATCTCCAGAGTGGAACCTGAATGCGCTGATACGGTATGAATGGCCAGCGCTCGGTGGCAAGCTGGCGGTGCAGGCGGACTCGGTCTACCGTTCCGAGCACTACTTCGCCCTTACCGAGGCGGAGACCGTGACCGAGTCCGGTTACACGCTCACCAACGCCTCCCTGTCCTGGACTTCAACGGACCTGCGCTGGCAGGCAACGGCCTTCGTCAAGAACCTTACCGACGAGGAGTATCTGGTCCAGACTTTTGACCTGTCAGGACTGGATGTATTTGGTATCACGGAGCAGTACTTTGGCCGGCCGCGCTGGTGGGGTATGTCCTTGCGCTATAACTGGGGTGGATAAAGACAACTTTTAGCGGAGAGTATAACAATAATGCCAGAACACGATTACCAGACCGCCTACCGCGATTTCCAGTGGCCGCGCCCGGAGTACTTCAATTTCGCCGTTGATGTGGTGGATTACTGGGCGGCGCAGGATCCGGACAAGCTGGCTCTACTCTGGGTGGATGACGATGGCAACGAGGAGCGTCGCACTTTTGCCCAGATCGCGGAAAACTCCTGTCGGGTCGCCAACATGCTGGCGGCGGCGGGGGTCAGGCGCGGCGACTATGTCGTCATGATCCTTGGGCGGCAGATAGCCTGGTGGGAAGTGTTCACCGCGGCCCTGCGCATGGGAGCGGTCATCAGTCCCGGTACCACTCAGCTGTCCGCCAAGGATATCGCGTACCGGGCCGCGGCGGCCGCAGCTACCTGCGTGGTCACCGACAGCGCCAACGCCGGCAAGGTCGACGAGGTGCTGGCCGATCTGCCTGCGCTGCAGGTCAGGGTGCTGGTGGATGGGTCTCGCGAAGGCTGGATAGACTATCGCGATGCGCTTCCCCGCCAGGCGGTTAGTTTTCCGGCGGTTCCAAGCCTGGCGACCGACGAGGCCATGTGCTACTTCACCTCTGGCACTACAGGCTTTCCCAAAATGTGCCTGCACAGTCACGGTTATGGCCTGGCGCACCAGACCACTGGCAAGTATTGGTTGGATCTGGGTCCGGATGACCTGCACTGGAACTGTTCCGATACTGGTTGGGCGAAGGCTGCCTGGAGCAGCTATTTCGGACCCTGGTACCAGGGCGCGGCCCTGTTCGTGCACCAAAGCGCGAGCTTCAATGCACAGCGTACTCTTGAATTGTTGTCGCAATATCCGGTGACCACCTTTTGCGGGGCTCCCACCATCTACCGGATGTTTGTCCAGCAACCTCTGGAAAACTATCGCTTCGCTGCCCTGCGACACTGCGTGGGCGCGGGTGAGCCCCTGAATCCGGAAGTTATCTCGGCATGGCGCCGGCACACGGGAATCGTCATTCACGATGGCTACGGGCAAACGGAGACCGTACTGCTGTGTGGCAACTATCGCGGGATGGAACCGCGCTATGGCTCCATGGGAAAGCCGGCGCCGGGTATTGATCTGCAGGTTGTAGACGAGCACGGCGAAATCGTCGCCCCAGGGGTGGAGGGAGACCTCGCGGTTCGGGTGCGGCCGGAACCTCCGTTGGGACTCTTTCTTGGCTATAAGGGGGAAGAGGATAAAACCGATCGCAGTTTCCGCGGAGACTGGTATATCACCGGAGACCGCGCCCGGGTGGATGACGATGCCTACTTCTGGTTCGTCAGCCGCGCCGATGACGTCATCCTCTCGGCGGGCTACCGGATTGGCCCGTTCGAGGTAGAGAGTGCCCTGATCGAACACCCGGCCGTCGCCGAGTCCGCCGTGGTGGCGAGTCCTGATGAACAGCGTGGGGAGGTCGTCAAGGCATTTGTGGTGCTGGCGCCGGGGCATGAGCCTGGTGAGGAGCTGAGCCTCGCGCTGCAGAACCACGTCAAGGCGGTTACCGCACCCTACAAATATCCCCGTCGCATTGAGTTCGTCGAGGAACTGCCGAAAACCGTCAGCGGCAAGATTCGTCGCGTGGAGTTGCGGGAGCGGGAATGGGGCAAAGTTTGAGCGGCCGCACGGTGGCAATCTCCCGGGGGTACACTGTCGGCGGCGGCCCGGCAAACAGGATAGGACGCGCAAAATAATGGACAGGCAACTTACCCTCAGCGCACTGGACGGCCCCACGGACCAGCCTCTGCTCTACCAGACCATCGGTGCGGCATTCGACGCGACCGTCGCGCGATTCCCGGATCACGAGGCCCTCGTGGTCCGGCACCAAGGGGTTCGCTGGAGCTATCTCGAGTACCAGCGGCGGGTAGACGACCTTGCCTGCGGCCTCTTGGCGCTTGGAGTGGAAGCGGGGGAGCGGGTCGGGATATGGGGTCCGAATTCGAGCGAGTGGTGCCTGACCCAGTTCGCCACAGCAAAAATCGGCGCCATCATGGTCTGCATCAATCCCGCCTATCGCCTGTACGAGCTGGAATATGCCCTGAACAAGGTGCAGTGCCGGACGCTGATTACGGCGCAGCAGTTCAAGACCAGCGACTACCTGGGCATGCTGCAGAGCCTCGCACCCGAGCTGCAGAGCTGTACCCCAGGCGCGCTGCGCTCACAGCGCTTGCCTCACTTGCAGCGGGTGATCCAGATGGGGACGGGAAGCGTCCCGGGCATGCTTGATTTTGCAGAGGTCTGTGCCAGCGGTACCGCTGCCGATCGAGACCTACTGCAACAGCGGGCAGATTCGCTGTCGCCGGCGGATGCGATCAATATACAGTTCACCAGCGGTACCACTGGCAACCCCAAGGGGGCCACCCTTACTCACCTCAATATCCTCAACAATGGCAAGCTCGTGGGCGATGGGATGCGCCTGACCGAGCACGACCGGCTGTGCATTCCCGTACCGCTCTACCACTGTTTCGGTATGGTGATGGGGAATCTGGCCTGTATTACTCACGGCGCGACCGCGGTGTTTCCGAGCGAAGCCTTTGACCCGGCGGCGACGCTGGCGACCGTCGCCGGGGAACGCTGTACTGCCCTGCATGGCGTCCCCACCATGTTCATTGCCGAGCTCGATCTCCCCGATTTCAATGACTACGACCTCAGCAGTCTACGCACGGGGATCATGGCGGGTGCTACCTGTCCGGTGGAGGTGATGAAGCGGGTGGTGGGCAGAATGCATATGGAAGAAGTTCTCATAGCCTACGGCCAGACCGAAACCAGCCCCGTCAACCACATGACTTCGTCCGACGACTCCATTGACAAGCGCGTCAGCACCGTCGGCCGCCCCGCTCCCCATTGCGAGATCAAGATCGTCGATGCCGAAGGCAAGATCGTTCCGGTGGGCGAGAAAGGCGAAATCTGCTGCCGGGGATATTCAGTCATGCGGGGTTACTGGGATGACCCGGAGCGAACCGCGGAAACCATTGATCGCGATGGCTGGCTGCATTCCGGTGACATTGGGGTCATGGATGCAGAGGGCTATACCCAGATCACGGGCCGGATCAAGGACATGATCATCCGCGGGGGCGAGAACATTTACCCGCGCGAGGTGGAGGAATTTCTCTACACCCACCCCGAGATCCAGGAAGCGCAGGTATTCGGGATTACCGATCACCGCTACGGGGAGCAGGTCTGTGCCTGGATCAAACTGCGCGAGGGCTCTTCCTTGGAAGTAGAGCATATCCTGGAATACTGTGTTGGACAGATCACCCATTTCAAGATTCCCCGGCATGTGCGGCTGGTGGAAGAATTCCCGATGACGGTGACAGGCAAGATCCAGAAATTTCTGATGCGGGAGCATATGTCCCGCGAATTGGGTATTGAAACAGGTAACCCTGGAGATAAAACGTGACCATCAAGACTGGACTGATCTCTTCACTGGCGGCAACCGTGCTGCTTGCGTGTCACCTGAGCGCGCAGGCCGCGGGGTCGGCGGAGGCCATCATGACGGCGAGTTGCTCTGGCTGTCACAAGCAGGATGACAACGGCACATGGAGTCGCATTAGCGAACAACGCAAAACTCCCGAGGGCTGGCACATGACGCTGGTGCGTATGGAAGAGATACACGGCGCCAGCATCGTTGACCCCGCAGGTGGTGAACCGGGTGCCGCGATGCGCACGCTGGTTCGGCACCTGGCCGACACCCAGGGGCTGACTCCGGCTGAAAGCGCGCCCTGGCGCTATGTGCTGGAGCGTGAACTTAACACCATCGAAGAGCATGATACGGAACTGTTTGCCAGCATGTGCGCGCGCTGCCACTCGGGTGCAAGGGTCGGTCTGCAACGCCGCAGCGAGGAGGAGTGGCGTCATCTGGTGCACTTTCACCTGGGCCAGTTCCCCTCGGCTGAGTACTCACTCATGGGACGGGACCGGGACTGGCTGGGTATTGCCCTCAATGAAATGGTGCCCTGGCTCGCGAGCGAATTGCCGCTGGACAACGATGCCTGGACGCAATGGCAGGCGCAGCCAAAGCAGCCGTTTGCAGGACGCTGGAGAGTAGCTGGACACATGCCGGGCAAAGGCCTGTTTGCCGGAGATATGGTGGTGACTGACGGCAGCGACCGTGACTACGATGTAGAATTCAACGGCGAATTCGAAAATGGGGAGCCGCTGTCTGGTGCCGGTAAGGCGCTGGTTTACAGTGGCCATGAGTGGCGCGCCAGCTTGACTCTGGATGGCGAAGCCTATCAGCAAGTGCTGATGGCGGAGCCCGGCAGCGCCCAACTCCATGGTCGCATGTTTCGTCGCGACAACGTTGAATGGGGCTTGCGCATGCAGGCCGCCAGGGCCGGCGGTGAAGCCCGAATAATGGCCATGCAGCCATCCTATATTCGCGCGGGGGCCGAGCAGCGGCTGTTGCTGGTGGGTGCTGGGCTGGACCTTGAGGCGGATATTGGCCTGGGAGCGGGGCTGGAAGTCCTCGGGGTCACCGAGCGCAGTGCCGACGGCATGGTGCTGCAGGTCCGCGCGGCGGCGGATGCCGCAGAGGGAGGGCGTACCGTCAGTGTCGGCGAGGCCGGCGCAGAAGGCATGCTGACGATATATCGTTCCCTGGACCGGGTCACCGTAGAACCCGCATACGCGGTAGCCAGGGTGGGCGGCAATGGTGGTTCACAGCCTGTGGTGGAAGCCATGTTCGACGCTATCGGTTTCAGTAACGGCCCCGATGGTGAACCCGGAACCGAGGATGATTTAAGGGTAGGGCCGCTATCGGCAAAGTGGTCCGTAGCTCCCTTCAATGCGCAGGCAGCGGCTGATGAGGATGTCCGTTTTGCAGGTGCAATGGACGCGGCCTCCGGAGTATTCACGCCGGGAGCGGCTGGCCCGAATCCCGAGCGCAAGTATCAAACCAACAATGCGGGCAACCTCAAGGTGCTCGCGACTGTTGAGCACGAAGGCGCTCTCCTCAATGCTGAGGGCCAATTGATAGTTACTGTACAGCGCTGGAATAATCCACCCATACGCTAGTCTTCCTGGGAGCAAACACCATGGGCATGGCATTGAATCTGAATGAAAACAACTTCCATCAGGTCGAGGTGGAAGGTCGCCAGCTGCTGTTCCATATTCCCAGCAGTAGCCTGTTTGAGGCCGACGAGACCCTTGAGCGGGTCATCACAGGTCTGCGGCAGTGGGGACCGCTTTCCGCGGAGGAGCTTGGCGCGCGGCTGGGAGGGGTCTCGGTGACTGAGGCCCTCGCGGATCTCGACAGCCTTGGGATCGTTAGTGGCACGGCTGCCACCACCGCGGGACGCCTGTCTATCCCCGACAAGTTGCCCCTGACCACCGTCGTTCTCAACGTCAATACAGGCTGTAACCTGAGCTGCACCTACTGCTACAAGGAGGATCTGGCGACACCAACGGCAGGTGAAAAAATGCAGCTGCAAACCGCCATCGATTCCCTGGAGATGCTATTGGCGCAGTCGCCGGAGCAGCCCCGCTACAATGTTGTTTTCTTTGGTGGCGAACCCCTCTCCAACTTGCCTCTGATTCGCGAAGTGGTTGATTTTGCCGAGCAGCGTTTCCGAGCCCTGGGTAAGCGCGTTGACTTTTCTCTCACGACCAACGCCACCATGTTGAACGCCAAGACCATTGAATATCTCGATAGCCACTGCTTCGGCATCGCGGTAAGCATTGATGGGCCCAAGGCGATCCATGATCGCAACCGGATTACCGTCGGCGGTCAGGGCACCTACGAGACGGTAGCTCGCAAGGTGGACCTGCTCCTCTCCAGCTATCGTTCCCGACCCGTGGGGGCGCGCGTCACTCTCACCCGAGGCATCACCGATATCGAGCTTATCTGGGATCACTTGTTCAACGAACTGGGCTTTGCGGAAGTGGGGTTTGCACCCGTAACGGCGGGTGACATGGACAGTTTCAATCTTGCCGAAGAAGAGCTGGTGGCAGTGTTTGCTGGCATGAAACGCCTGGGGGAGCGTTATGTTGAAGAGGCGCTGCAGCACCGCAATATTGGATTTTCCAATCTGCACCAGCTGCTCACCGATATCCACGAAGGCACCAAGAAAGCACTTCCGTGTGGCGCAGGGTATTCCATGGTGGCGGTTGACAAGGACGGTGGCGTTAACCTCTGCCACCGATTCACCGGTTCGGAGCTACCGACCTTTGGTTCCGTCAGCGACGGTCGAGGCCTCGATGTGGCGGCCCTGGGTGAATTCCTTTCCCATCGCCTTGATCGCAGTAATACCGGCTGTAATACCTGTCATATTCGCAATCTTTGCTCTGGTGGCTGCTATCACGAGAGCTACCAGCGTTACAACGACCCGGCGCACCCGGTCTATCATTACTGTGAGCTGATGCGTGACTGGGTTGACTTCGGGGTGGGCGCTTACGCCCGTATAGCCGCAGCCAACCCCCGCTTTTTTACCGATTACATCACCCCCCGGAGGGCAAGCTGATGAAACACCTTAAGCCGTTGAATCACAAGGCACGGTTGCTGGACGAGGCAGCTGACACCGATGGGATGGATGAGGTCGTTGCCATGCAGAGCGTAGTGGGTTGCACCGCGACTACGGATCCAGGCTGGGAGGTCGACACGTTTGGTGGTGTCGCGGGTCTTTGCCAACCCATGGAGGCAGATCTCTACGGCTGTGCAGACCCATGCTGGTGGCCCGCGCAGGTTCCCGATGTCATGGTGAACTATCCGGACTGGGATGGTCAGTCACCTTCCGCAGGCCAGGACTGGCGCAAGCTTGACGCGGTCTTCCCCGAGAGCGATTCATGAGGCAGGCAGACATGTTGAAAGGATTGAGAAATAGTGCCGGCCTCGGCCGCAGCACCCACGCCCTGCTGGTGATGTCCATGGCACTGCTGGCGGCGGGCTGTGATGCAGAGGAAACGTCCACTACCTTCCAGGGGGAGGGCGCAGCCAGTGATGTGATGGTGGTGATGAACAAGCCCAACAACCTGCATGTGGTTGATCTTGGCCAACGGCGCGTAATCAGAACCTGCGAGTTGCCGGGGGATTTCGGGCCGGGAACGGTGGCCGTGGCGCCTGACGGTAATACGGCCTATGCCCTTACCAACCGGTTTGAAAATATCTACGGCGTTGCGATAGATACCTGCGAAATCGTGTTTTCCGCACGCCAATCCCAAGGCGAAGAACGGGTCAAGACTTTCGCCGGTATCGCGGTCAGCAAGGATGGGCGGGAACTCTACACCCACCAGAGTCCTACACGGCTACTGGCGGATCGCTACGAAGTCCAGGGCGCCCGTTTGGCAGTATACGACACTAACGGGGGTCTCGACAGCCTACCGCTGAGAACACTTCCGGCACCACGCCAGATTACCATCATGGCCACTGGCGAGGATGGAACAGTCTACCTCGGTGGGCGCGATATCTTTGCCATGGACCCGTCCAGCGGGGAAGTTCGCGTCGCCCTGCCCAGTCAAAGCGCGGATATAGCGCTGGAGAGTCAGCGTGATGTGCTGTCAGTCTGGCCTCTCGGCTCGGTCAACAATGAGATGGTGAGAATGTACTCTGCGGCGCGATTCCAGGATGAGTCGCAGGATATGGAAACCGCGGACTGGATCTGGGGCTATGAGCGCATCGACCTGGCGACAGGCGCTGCCGAGGACCGGGTGTTCGGCCCCCTGGAAGTAGTGTTGTTTTCCGGCATGGCGAGGCCCGACCATCCGGAGCAGTTCTTCGGTGTCCTGACCCAGTTGAAGAAGTTTGATGTGGCGGCGGCCCAGGAGGTCGCCTCGGTTGATCTCGAGCACAGCTACTACTGCATCAACTTTGCGACCGACGGCAGCGAACTGTACTTGGCCGGTACATTCAACGATATCGCCATCTACGACCCTGACACACTTGAAAGGTTGGGTAATATTCAGCTTCCCGGCGGGGACATGTCGTTGGCAAACTCGCAGGTGTTCCGGCGGGTGTTGTAGCGTTTCGTGCCCCTCGAGGCCCCCCAGCAGCCTGAGTCCGCCAGCCGTTCCGAGGATCTGCGCTGGCTGGCGGGGTTTCTCCTGCCCCACAGGGTCGCCCTGGCAGGGCTGCTGTTGCTGTCGGTATCCACCTCCCTGTTGGTCCTGATTCAGCCCTACCTGACAAAATTGCTGATAGACGACGCCCTGCTTGCGGGGCGGGTAGATATCCTGCTGATCATTGTCGGCCTGATCTTTGGCGCCGGCCTGCTGGCAACGATTCTGTCGGGTCTGAACCGGTATTGCTATACCCGCCTGTCCGGGCGGGTACTGTTCGCGATACGGGAATTGGTTTACCGCCACCTGCAGACGTTGTCACCAGCCTTTTTTAGCCGCAACCGCAGTGGGGATATTCTTGCACGTCTCGATGGGGATGTGGCGGAACTGCAGCGTTTTTCTGTCGACAGCCTGTTCGCAGCGGTCAGCGCGCTGCTGGGCCTGGTGGGTACTATCGGATTCATGCTGCTATTGAGCTGGCAGTTGACCATGGTGCTCTTGGTTGTCTCCCCGCTGCAATGGCTCTACCTCAGGTTCATGCGTCCGCGGGTCCAGGAACAGACACGCCAGCTCCGCGAGCGCTCCAGTGACATATCTGCATTTCTGGTAGAAACCCTGCCCGCCATGAAATTCATTCAGGGCATGGCGAGCGAGGGTCGGGAGGCCGTCCGCCTGGGCAGGCTCAACTCCCGGTACCTGGACCGGCTGTTGCACCTGCAGCTGGTCGAATTCGCCACGGCAGCCGTACCCAACACCCTGACTTCTGCGGGGCGCGCGACGGTGTTCCTGATAGGCGGTTACTGGGTCATTCAGGGGCAGCTGGAGCTGGGTTCGCTGATTGCGTTCGCTAGTTACCTGGGCATGGCGGCGGGCCCGGTGCAGGGACTGCTGGGCCTGTATATGTCGCTGGCCCGGGTGCAGGTCAGTCTCGAACGCGTGCGGTACCTGCTTGACGCGTCTCCCGATGTTGATGCCGGGGGAACCGCGGTTCCGCCGGAGCGGCTGTGGCAGGGAATTCTGCTCGATGCTGTGAGTTTCCACTATCCCCTGCACGATGACGATGTGTTGCAGGGTGCCTCCCTGGAAATTCCGGCGGGTAGCAGCGTCGGTCTTCAGAGTCCATCGGGATCTGGCAAGACTACGCTCGTTGACCTGTTGCTGCGCCACTATGATCCCCAAGCGGGGAGCATCCAGGTGGACGGCATCAACCTGAGGGAGTTTGATCTGAGTCTCTGGCGCAGCCGCATCGCCCTGGTAGCCCAAGATATTGTTCTTTTTCGGGGTTCCATTTGTGACAATATTCGCTACGCGCGGCCAGATGCCAGCGATGCCGAGGTGGAGGAAGCTGCGCAGCGGGCACGGCTCGGCGGGCTTGCGAAGCGATTGCCCCTGGGCCTGGATACCCCGGTCGGGGATCGTGGTACTCGCTTGTCGGGTGGGGAGCGGCAGCGCATTGCCATCGCCCGGGCCCTGTTGCAACAACCACTGCTGGTTATCCTGGACGAAGCAACCTCGGCGGTGGACCAAGAGGTGGAGCAGGAAGTGCTAGCGATGGTGAATCAGGTATTTGCGGGGCAAACCCGATTGCTAATAAGCCATCGTGATTCCGCACTGGGAAGCTGCGATGGCCGCATATCGATTGTAGACCGCAAGCTTGAAATACTATGGCATCTGGGCAGCGTGTGAGTCGCCTGCGCGTTGGCCTGGTAGACAGTGGCCTGGACCATGCAGCGTTGCCCGCGGCGGTAGCGAGCTGTGCCTTCAGGGTCGCGGGTGCTCACCCCGGCGTAGTGTGTGCAGCGGAGCCACAGCTCGATCGGCTGGGCCATGGCTCTGCCGTTGCCCGTGTACTTTTGCAGCGAGCACCTGAAGTCGCGTTGTTCAACGCACAGGTGTTTGACGACCAGCTGACCTGTAGCAGCAGCCAGGTAGTGGCGGCCCTGAACTGGTTGATTTCTGAAGACGTGCGCCTGATCAATCTCAGTTTCGGTCTCCTGCGGGATTGCCCCGAGCTGGCCGGAGCGTGTGCCCGGGCCCTGGGGCAGGGCATCGTCCTCGTTGCCGCCAGCCCCGCTCGCGGTGCGCCGGTATTTCCCGCCAGCTACCCAGGGGTCATACGGGCAACGGGGGACGCGCGCTGTGCCCCGGGAGAGCTTTCCCGCCTGGACAGTTCACAGGCGGATTTCGGGGCCTGCGTACGCGCCGACAGTTCCGGGCCTGCGGGCGCCAGCATCGGCTGTGTCCATGTGACTGCCGCCGTGGCGCAATACCTGCTCATGGAACCCGATGCCAGCCTGGAGCAGATCCATACCCACCTGGCTGCAGTCGCCCGGTTTCAGGGGCCGGAACATCGTCAGCACTGATTGGGCGACGCGCAGCGTGGGGCCTACAAAAGCCCATAGCGCTGTAACCAGGCCTGCACCAGTTGGGCTTTTTGCGGCTGGGAAATGGTGTGTTTTATCCTGTCCAGTAGCAGTTGGTGCCGGGCATCCATGGTGTCCGGCAGGCCCTCCAGCAATGGCGCCAGGGTGATGCCCGCCACATGCCACACACCCAGGGGCTGGTCGCTGGTGACGGCCACTGGCGCAGCGCGAATCCGATCCCCATCCAGCACGGCACCTGTTTGCAGGCCGAGGAAGCGGGGTGAGATGTCGCTGTGGGAAGGTTCGTCGTCGGGCCAATTGCGCCGCTGGCGCCAGAAGGATTCCTGTGGCCAGCGTTGCTCCAGCCGGTAAAAGTCACGTCCTGTCCGGGCAAATCGCAGGAACAGGTGTTCTACCCGTTGCCGGTAGAACGCTTCCGCAACTGACCGGTCGTCGGGGTGTTGCAGCAGGCTGTTCACTACGGCCGGGGCGGCCAGTGCTGAAGACAGTGCCTGAAATACGCCGTTGCCGGACAGCGGGTCCACCGCCATGGCGGCATCGCCGACACGCAGCAACGCACCGGAGACCAGTTCATTCCGCAGCACTGAAGTGCTGCCTCGTGCAAATACCGGTCCCGTGGGCGAGGTGCCGACGATCCGGTCCGTAATATCGTGGTGTGGTTGTATCAGGGCATTGAACCAGCTGTCCAGCTCGCTGCGGGCAGGGAGTGAGCCGGCCTCCGCACTTACTGTCAGCTGCAAAAAAAGCAGGCCTGCGCCGGTCTGGGCAAGCCAGGCCCAGCCCGATGGCAAGCTGTAGAGGTAACTGCTCGCGGGCTCCGGTGGTCCTTGCCGCACCTGTACCAGCGACACCGATTCGGGACCCCGAAGCCGGTTGCCGCCACCGCCCGCCGCGCGGCCACGAGCATCGATCAGAAACCTGCATCCCCGTGCGACGCTACCACCGCTGGCCAACCTGACCTGCAGCTGGCTGCCGCCATTCTCCAGTGCGTGGGTCGGTCCGAGTTGCCCGGTTATTACCTCAATGCCGGCGCTGCGGACATCGGCCAGTAGCGCCTGGTCCAGCGCCTCTCGCAGCACCAGATGTTCGCTGTTGGCATCGTTGGTGGTGCCGTTCCAGGTCGCGCGTCGGGGGCTGGCGGCACCGAGGCAGGCCGCCGCGGAGTTCAGTCCCGCCTGCTGCAAGCCCTGCAGCGCCCGGGCGGAAAAGCCCTCGCAGCTTGGCCAGGGCCGAGGTGTCGCCAGCAGCAGCACCCGGTAACCCATTTGTTGCAGTCCCAGCGCTGCGCAGCAACCCGCAGGGCCGCCTCCGGCGACCACAATGTCTGATGGTCTGCTCATTGCTGTGTTGGTTCCCGGTTACTGTACGGCTGGGTAGAGCGCATCATAGAAGCCGCTTCTGGTGCTGGCAATCGGCTACGGCACATTCTGCGGCAGGCCTCACCACCGGGGCCCGGCACTGGCGGGCACCTCGCGCTTTGGGTATCCTGCGCCGCTTTCACCCTTGTCCGTGGAGATACATCCCATGTCTGAACCTATTCCGGTGGCCGCCGCCCTCAGGGGCGACCTGCCGCTGGGCAGTACCGTCACCGTTCGCGGCTGGCTGCGCAGCAAGCGCGATTCCAAGGCGGGTATCTCTTTCCTCGCCGTCCACGACGGCTCCTCCTTCGACCCCATCCAGGCGGTGGTGCCCGCAGCTCTCGGCAACTATGAGAGCGAAATACTGAAGCTGTCGACCGGGTGCGCGGTGTGCGTGCGCGGCGAGCTGGTGGCCTCCCAGGGCCAGGGCCAGGCGCTGGAAATCCAGGCCAGCGAGGTCGAGGTCGTGGGCTGGGTGGAGGATGCGGAGGCTTACCCCATCGCCAAGAAACGGCACACCTTCGAGTACCTGCGGACCCAGGCCCACCTGCGGCCGCGGACCAATACCTTCGGCGCTATCACCCGGGTGCGCAACACCCTGGCCAACGCCGTTCACAACTATTTTTACGACCGCGGTTTCCACTGGGTCAACACGCCGATCATCACCGGCAGTGACTGTGAAGGAGCGGGGGAACTGTTCCGGGTGAGTACCCTGGACCTGGCCAACCTGCCGCGCAAGCCCGACGGCAGCGTGGACCACGGCGAGGACTTCTTTGCCGGCGACGCCTTCCTCACTGTCTCCGGGCAGCTGGAGGTGGAGGCCTACTGCCTGGCCATGAGCAAGGTCTACACCTTTGGTCCCACCTTTCGGGCGGAGAATTCCAACACCAGCCGCCACCTCGCGGAATTCTGGATGGTGGAGCCCGAGATCGCCTTTGCCGATCTCAATGCCAATGCCGACCTCGCGGAAGACCTGCTCAAGCACCTGTTCACGCGGGTGCTGGAGGAGCGCGAGGACGACATGGCGTTCTTCCAGCAGCGGGTGGACAGTACGGTGATCGAGCGGCTGCGCACGGTGATCGACAGCCCCTTTGAGCGCCTGGACTACAGCGAGGCGGTCCGCATCCTGGAGAACTGCGGCAAATCCTTCGAGTTCCCGGTGGCCTGGGGTGTGGACCTGGCCTCCGAGCACGAGCGCTACCTGGCGGAAACCCACGTCGGGCGCCCGGTGGTGGTGATGAATTACCCGAGGGAGATCAAGGCCTTTTACATGCGGCTGAACGACGACGAGCGCACGGTGGCGGCGATGGATGTGTTGGCCCCGGGGATCGGCGAAATCATTGGCGGCAGCCAGCGGGAGGAGCGGCTGGACGTCCTGGATGCGCGCATGGATGCCCATTTGCGCGAGGAACTGTGGTGGTACCGGGATCTGCGCCGCTATGGCACGGTGCCCCACGCCGGTTTTGGCCTCGGTTTTGAGCGCCTGCTCAACTACGTGACCGGCATGGAAAATGTGCGCGACGCCATTCCCTTCCCCCGCACCCCGGGCAACGCCAGCTTCTGAGCCAGCATCCCCCGGCTGGCAGTCACTCCTCGGCGGTGGCGCGGGGCGGCTTCAGGCCACTGCCGGGGCGCAGGCGAAACAGCGCCTGGTAGTTGTTGTCCGCGTCCGCGCCGGTGTAGTCCAGCTCCACCACCTGCTCCAGCTGGAAGCGGCGGGTGGTGCTGGTCAGGCTGGCGGTCCATTTGTCGTAGCTGAACTTTTCCGGGTCCTTGCGCAGGTCGACAAAGCCCTCGAGACCACAGTTCACCAGGCGCACGCTGAAACCGGAGCTGTTGACGTGGATGATTCGCCCGCTGAAGCCCGCCGGCTGCGCCAGTGCCTGGCGCGCCAGGTACTTGCTCGCCAGCCAGCGCTCCGCTTCCTGGGTGGCGGCCCGGACATTGGCAAGGCGCTCCTTGAGAGCGGCCAGCTGTTCCCGGGTCACCAGGTTGGGCTCACCGCCATGCAGGGCGGCCTTGATCTGCAGGTGGACCAGAAAGTCCACGTACTTGCGCAGGGGCGAAGTGCAATTGGTGTAGCACTCCAGCGCCATGCCCATGTGCAGCCCCGCTTTCGTTGACAGCTCGGCCCGGGTCAGCAGACGGTTGATCATGGCCCGCAGGGGCAGGCTGTTGGCGCTGCCCGCCAGGTGGCGCATGATGTCCCGATAGCCCTCGCGGCTGACCGGGTCCAGCTCTGCGGCTTCGGGCGCATGCAGGGCCAGGAACTTGCGGCACTCGTCGATGCGGTCGGCGCGAAACCCCGGATGGATGACAAAGGGGCCGCTGGCATCGCGCTCGGCCAGAAAACGGGCCGCGCAACGGTTGGCGGCGATCATGCATTCTTCCACCAGCTTTTGCGACAGCAGCTTGTCGTGAGGCTCGATGGATTCGATCTGTTTGCGGTCGTTCAGGATCCAGCGGAACTCCCGTCGATCTTCCATGACCAGCTCGTCGGCATCGCGGCGCGCGCGCAGGGCCCGATAAACCTGGTACAGGGCTTCCAACGGCGTGGCGTGGCTCATCAGGTCGTCGCCATTTCCGTTCAGGTAGCGGTCGACAGCGAAGTAGGACAGTTTCGCCCGGGAGCGCACCGTGGCTTCGATAAACTCGAAATTGCCGACGTCGCCACTGTCGCTTACCGCGACCTTGCAGACCAGGGCGGCGCGGTCGTTGCCCTCGGACAGGGCGCAGGTGTCCTGCGCCATCTGCTCCGGCAGCATCGGCAATACGTCGCCGTGGAAGTAGACCGAGGTGCTGCGGGCGGCGATGTCCTGCTGCAGGCTGGACCCCGCCGGGATCCAGGCGGTGGGGTCGGCGATGGCTATGTAGAGGGTCCAGCCATCGCTGCTGATATCGGCATACAGGGCATCGTCGATGTCCTGGGTCTTGGCGGCATCGATGGAGACGAACTCGAGATCGGTCAGGTCGCGGCGGCGCTCGATTGCCAGCGGCCGGCATTCGGCCAGCTGCTTTTCCATGTCCTTCATCGCCGGCGTGCTCCAGGCCGGAGCCAGCCGGTATTTCGCGATGCAGTACAGGTTCTCGATGCCTGGGGTATCGTCATTGCCCAGCACCTGGAGGATCTTGGCCTGGGGTTTGCCGTCGCGAATGGGGTGGCGCAGGATGGCGCAGCGCACGTAGTCACCTTCGCGCACGCCGTTGCGGGCGTGGGGGGGGATGAACAGCCAGCGCTTGAGCTGGGGCAGGTCCGGCTGTACAAACAGGGCGTTGCCCTTGCGCACGCAGCGGCCGCTGAAATCACCCAGCGGGCTGTCGATCAGCTTTTCGATGTCGGCGATGGTCTTGTTCTCGCCGGAGGGGCGGATGCAGATCCATACCCTGTCGTCCGGGAACGCCTTGAGCATCTCGTCCGGCGGAATGAAGACCTCCCGGCCGTCGTCAAGCACCGCGAAACCATAGCGGGACTGGGTGCCCTTGATCACCGCTTCGGCCCGCTCTTTCTCGGCCTCCATCTGGGATTTAAGGCCCTTCAGCTGGGCGAGTGAGTCCGGGTTGAGCATCGCGGGGTAACGTCTTTTGCTGGCAGTGAATGAGCGGGCTATCGTAGCTGAAAAGAGCGGCCCTGTCAGAATTCGCTGCGGGAGGCGGCCCGCCGCCGCGAACTCGGGCAGTATTCTCCGTTGACATTCTGCCGGACAGGGTTTGTAATCAGATCAACGCTGTGGTTTCCCCGCAACCAGGAAGCGCTTTTGAACACACGCTGTACGCTTCGTCCAACCCCTGCCCGGCCCCCGCCGCCGGTATCCTGCCAGACCCGCTTGCCAGCCCCATCACCGTTACCCGCCCCCACGAGGAATCCGCTATGGACTCAGGCTCGCCCCTGCGTGTAGAAAAAACCACCCTCAAAGCCGTCGTCAAGAAAACCTATGTTCTGGACACCAATGTCCTGTTGCACGACCCCAATGCTGTAACCGCCTTCAACGAACACCATATCGTGATCCCCATGACCGTGCTCGAGGAGCTGGACCATATCAAGGACCGGCCAGACAAGACCGTCAGCCGCGAGGCCAGGATAGCCATCCAGATCATCGACAAGGTGGTGGACGCCGCCTCGCCCCGGGAAATCCAGGAGGGAGTATCGATCCCGGGCAGCAACCTGGAGGGGGCGCTGGGCACCCTCGCCATTTATCCAGACCAGCTGCTCAGCGATGCCAGCGACATTCCCTATCTGGACGCGACCCAGGACCAGGCCAACGACAACCGCATCATCAACGTGGCCCTGCGGTTGCAGGCGGAGAACCCCGGCGCCTTCGTCTGCCTGATCACCAAGGATATCAACATGCGCATCAAGGCCAAGGGCTCGGGCCTGGTGCACGTGGAGGATTACCGCCGCGACCGGGTGCTGGACGACATCGACCTGCTGGCGCGCGGTTACGAACATGTTGAGGGCGACTTCTGGTCGGGGATTTCCGAGGTCGACACCCTGCGGGAAGGCGATTGCACCCTGCACCGGATTCCGCGCCGCTCCCTGCCCGGTGCCTACCCCAACATGTTTGTTCACGACGATCAGGACTTCATGGCCTTCGTCAAGCGCATCGACAGCGACTATGTCTACCTGCGCTGCGACAGCCGCGACAAGTTGATGCATCGCCGCTTCTGGGGGCTTACGCCGCGCAATCTGGAGCAGGCCATGGCCATGTCCCTGCTGGAGAATGACAGCGTCGACATGACCGTGATGACCGGGCCCGCCGGTTCCGGCAAGACCCTGCTGGCCCTGGCCTACGGCCTGCATGCGATCCTCGAGCAGAAGCGGTTCAGCAAGCTGATCGTGGCGCGTTCCACCCCGCCCATCGCCGAGGACATCGGTTTCCTGCCCGGTACCGAGGAGGAGAAGATGGCGCCCTGGCTGGCGGCCTTCGACGATAACCTGGAGATCCTGCACGGTACCGACGAGTCCTGCCACGGCAGCATTGCCTACGTGAAAGAGCGCGCCAACATCCAGTTCAAGTCGCTCAACTTCATGCGCGGGCGCTCCTTCAACAACGCCTACATCATCATTGATGAAGCCCAGGGCCTGACCCAGTTCCAGTTGAAATCGGTGATCAGCCGGGTAGGGGCGGACTCGAAGATCGTGGTGCTGGGCAACCTGGCGCAGATCGACAACAAGTACATCTCGCCCCTGACTTCAGGGCTCACCTACCTGGTGGAGAAGACCAAGGCCTATCCCCACGCGGGCATCATGCACGTCAACGGCATCGTGCGCTCCCGGCTGGCGGCCTTCGCCGAGGAAAATCTGTAGGTCGGCCTACCTGAGCGGCCGGCGCGGCCTGGGCGGCCCCGCCTGGGCGGTCCCACCTGGGCGGCCCCACCTGGGCGGCCCCACCGACAGTTTCGCTCAGGCCGATGAATTAGTATCATTGGGGCGCCCGGATCCGTTCCGGGCGTCCTGTCCCTGTTTTTAGCTGGATATCCATGAAAAAGTTCCTCTTTGGCAAGCGCATGTGGCTCATGCTTTTGGCCACCCTGCTGGTGTTTGGCGGCCTGTTCGGCATGCAGTGGTACGGCCAGCAAATGATGAATCGGGCCATGGACAACATGCCGCAGCAGGTGGTGACTATCACCGCGGCGGCGGCGGAACGCGTGCAATGGCAGCCCACGGTGGATGCGGTCGGCACGCTGGCGCCCATCGACGGGGCGCAGCTGGCGCTGGAAGTGCCCGGTATCATTGCCCGGGTCAACTTCGACAACGGCGCCACGGTGGCGGCTGGGGATGCGATCCTTGAGCTCAGCGCGGCACCGGACCGTGCTGAACTGGCGGTGCTGGAGGCGGCCCAGGCGCTGGCCGCATCGGAGCTTGAGCGTGCCGAGTCCCTGTTGCGTGAGCGCAATATCTCGGAGTCGGAACTGGACCGCCGCGCCAGCGAGCTGGACCAGGCCCGGGCCCGGGTGACGGCACAGAAAGCGCGGATTGAGCAGAAAACACTGCGCGCCCCGTTTGCCGGCCGGCTGGGTATTCGCCGCTTCAACGTCGGCGCCTACGTGCTGGCGGGGGACCCGATCGTCGAGCTGCAGGCGCTGGATCGGCTCTATCTCAATTTCACCTTGCCCGACAGTTACACCCCCCGGCTGGAGCCCGGAATGGCGCTGCAGGCCCAGGCCCAGGCAATGGGCCCGGAAACTTTCCGCGGCAGGCTCAACGCCATCGCGCCTGCCGTCGACCCGGATACCCGCAACATTGCCCTGCAGGCGATTGTCGACAACCCCGATGAGCTGTTGCGGCCCGGTATGTTCGCCCGGGTCAGCCTGGCCCTGGGGGAGCCCCGCGGCCAGATCGTGGTGCCGGCGACCGCCATTTCCTACCGTCCCTACGGCAATTCGGTCTATGTGCTGGCTGAGCAGGACGATGCGACCACGGTGCGCCAGCGTTTCGTTGAACTCGGCCCCACCCGCGGTGACATGATCGCGGTGGCGTCCGGCCTCAAGGCCGGTGAGATCGTGGCTACCAGCGGCCTGCTCAAGCTGGATGGCGGGGTGCCCGTTCAGGTGGACAACACATCGCCCCCGGCGAGCAGCCTGCAGCCGCAACCGGAAAATCGCTGACCGTGGCTTTCACCGATCTGTTTATCCGCAAGCCGGTGCTGGCCACCGTGGTCAGCCTGTTCCTGGTGGTGCTGGGTTTGCGCGCGGCCGGGGAACTCAACGTGCGCGAATTTCCGATGCTGGAGAACGCGGTGATTACGGTGTCGACGACCTACACCGGCGCCGATGCGGAGCTGATCAAGGGCTTTATTACCACGCCCCTGGAGCGGGAGATTGCCACCGCGGAAAATATTGACTACCTGACCTCCAACAGCACGCGCGGGCTCAGCGTGATCTCGGCCTATGTGCGCACCGGCGCCAATCCGGACGAGGTGCTGACCCAGGTTGTCACCAAGGTCAACAAGCTGCGCAACGAACTGCCCCGGGAGTCGGAGGATCCGGTGCTCACCCTCGCGGTCGGAGAGCAGGTGGGCACCATGTATATCTCGTTCTCCAGCCCCGAGTTGCCGATCAACCGGGTCGCGGACTATGTGATCCGGGAGGTCGAGCCCAAGCTCGCGACTCTGCCCGGGGTGCAGCGCGCCAGCGCGGACACCACCGATATCTTTGCCATGCGCATCTGGCTGGACAGCGATCGGCTGACGGCGCTGGATCTCACCGCCAGTGACGTGCGGGCGGCGCTGCAGGAGAACAATGTGCTCTCCGCGGTGGGGGCGACCCGCGGCAGCATGGTCGAGGTCACGCTCAAGGCGGACACTGACATCACCTCGGAAGCGGGCTTCCGCCAGCTTGTGCTGAGGGAACAGGACGGCGCCATTGTCCGGCTGGAGGACGTGGCCACGGTGGAACTGGGCTCCGAGGCCTATGCCAGTTCGGCCATGGTGATCGACCAGCGTGCGGTGTTCGTGCCCATTTCCGTTGCCAGTGACGCCAACGCCCTGGAGGTGATCGCCGGGGTGCGCGAAGTCTACGAGCGGGACATCGTCCCCAGCCTGCCGCAGGGGATCGAGGGCAGCATCAACTACGATGCCACGGTTTATATCGAAGCCGCCATCAGCCAGGTCCAGGCCACCATCGTCGAGGCGATGGCGATCGTTATCGTGGTGATCTTCCTGTTCCTGGGTTCGATGCGTTCGGTGCTGATTCCGGCGGTTGCGGTGCCCCTGTCCCTGGTCGGCGCCCTGTTCCTGATGCTGCTGCTGGGGTTCAGCATCAATCTGCTCACGCTGCTCGCCTTCGTCCTGGCCATTGGTATCGTGGTGGACGACGCCATTATCGTGGTGGAGAACATCCACCGCCACATCGAACACGGCATGACGCCCACGGAGGCGGCACTCAAGGGCGCCCGGGAACTGGCCTGGCCCATTGTCGCCATGACCACCACCCTGGTGGCGGTCTATCTGCCTATCGGGTTTATCGGTGGCCTTACCGGAACCCTGTTTACTGAATTTGCCTTCACCCTGGCGGGGGCGGTACTGATCTCCGGCGTGGTGGCCCTGACCCTGTCGCCGATGATGTGCGCCAGAATGTTGCAGAGCACCGCGGACAGCGCCGACAACCGTCTTGAGCACTGGCTGGACCAGCGGTTCGAGGCCCTGCGCCGGGTCTACCAGCGGGATCTCGACCGGGTGCTGGATGACCGGGCCGGCGTGCTGGTGTTTGGGGCCGTGATCCTTGCATCCTGCTACTTTCTGTTCGTCAGGTCGCCGGCGGAACTGGCCCCCGCGGAAGATCTGGGCCTGATTTTCTACCTCGCCGAGTCAGACCCCTACGTCACCCTGGAGTACATCGAGCAATACAGCGCGGAGATTGGCCAGATTACCCGCGACACGCCGGAAATCGCGGTCAACTTCCTGTTCAATGGTGAAAACCCGGGGGGCAGTGGTGGCAACAATGGCGCCTTTGGCGGCTTCATTTTCAAACCCTGGGGCGAGCGCGAGCGCAGCTCCACCGAGGTTCTGAACGAGACCATCCAGCCCCGCACCGCGGCGATTGCGGGGCTCCAGGTCAACGCGGTGAACCCGCCACCGCTGCCGTCCCCCGGCATTTTCCCGGTGGAGTTCGTGATCAACAGCACGCTCGATTACCTGGTGCTCTATGACAGCGCCGAGGCGGTGCTGGAGCGGGCCCGCGCCAGCGGCAAATTCATCTTTATTGACCAGAACCTGCAGCTGGACAAGCCGCAGCAGCGCATTCACATCAATCGCGACAAGGCCGCCCTGCTGGGAGTCAGCATGCAGACCCTGAGTGACGACCTGTCCGCGCTGCTTTCCGGTGGCTTCGTCAATCGCTTTGCCATGCACGACCGGTCCTACAAGGTTATTCCCCAGGTGCGCAGGACCCAGCGCCTGAACCCGGAAGACCTGAACAGCTACCATACGCGCACCCGGAGCGGGAAGCTGATCCCGCTGGCGACCCTGGTCACGCTGGAGGACGAGGTGACCCCGCGGGTATTGCCGGGTTTCCAGCAGCTCAACGCGGTGACGCTGAGCGGGCTGCCGCGCCCCGGGGTTCCGCTGGGCGAGGCGCTGGCCACCCTGGAAACCATCGTCGCCGAGGAGCTGGGCCGCGAGTACGGGGTCGACTACGCCGGGCTGAGCCGCCAGTTCAAGACCGAGGGCAGTACCCTGATTACCAGTTTCTTCTTCGCCCTGCTGCTGATCTACCTGGTGTTGGCGGCCCAGTTCGAGTCTTTCCGGGACCCGTTCATCATGCTGGTAACCGTGCCCATGTCGATCTCCGGGGCATTGCTGTGCCTGAATGTTCTGGCCCTGTTCCAGGTCAATGGTGCCACCCTCAACATCTACAGCCAGGTAGGACTCGTTACCCTGATCGGGGTGATTTCCAAGCACGGCATCCTCATTGTGGAGTTTGCCAACCGCCTGCAGGACGAGGGTATGGCCAAGCGCGAAGCAATTGAGGAGGCGGCCTCGGTGCGCCTGCGGCCGGTGCTGATGACCACGGCGGCGCTGGTGCTGGCCATGGTGCCGTTGCTGCTGTCGTCGGGTCCGGGTGCGGGGGCGCGGTTCTCCATGGGCCTGGTGATCGCTTCGGGGATGACGATCGGCACCCTGTTCACCCTGTATGTACTACCCGCTGTTTACATGTACCTGGGCCGGGACGTCGCTGCCCGGGCCCAACAGGTGCTGCAGAAGGAGCCTCCCAGCCCATGAAAACCCTGTTCATCATGCTGCAGCATCTCCTGCCACAGCATCTGCTGTCCCGGCTCACGGCAGCCCTGGCGGAGCTGCGCAATCCGCGCTGGCTCAAGGACCTGATGATCAACAGCTTCATCCGGGTGTTTGCTGTGGACATGAAAGAGGCTGCGGAGCCCTGCCCCGAAGCCTACCCCAGCTTCAATGCTTTCTTCACCCGGTCCCTGCGCCCGGGCGCGCGGCCGCTGGCAGAGGCCGCCATCGTATGCCCGGCAGATGGCTGCGTCAGCCAGATCGGCCGCATCGAAGAGTTCAGTCTGCTGCAGGCCAAGGGCCGCCACTACTCCACCTGGTCCCTGCTGGGGGGCGACGAGGCCCGTGCGGCACAGTTCCGCAACGGCCACTTTGCCACCATTTACCTGGCACCGCGGGATTACCACCGGGTCCACATGCCCCTCGCTGGGGAATTGGCGGCTACCTGCTACATACCGGGCAAGCTGTTTTCGGTCAACGGCACCACCGCAGCCGGCGTCGAGCGCCTGTTCGCCCGCAACGAGCGCCTGGTCTGTTACTTCGATACCGCGGCCGGACCCATGGCCATGGTGCTGGTCGGTGCCATGGTGGTGGCGGGTATAGAAACGGTGTGGGAGGGGCAGGTGGCACCACCGCCGCGGGCCATGCTGCAGCGCGACTATCGCGAGTTGCCGGCGCCCGTGCGGCTGGCCAAGGGCGAGGAGATGGGCCGCTTCAAGCTGGGCTCAACAGTCATCCTGCTGTTTCCGGAGGGCGCCATGGGCTGGTCGCCGGACTATAGCGCCGGCACCCGGACGCGCCTGGGTGAAGCGCTGGGCAGTCTCGCCGCCGCGCCCGGGCAGCAAGCTGCCCCGACTCAGCCCGGCTGACCTAGCGTCGAGACGATGTGGCGGTAGCTGGCCAGCCGGGTCGGGCTGATGGCGCCGCCCTCGACTGCGGCCAGGATGGCACAGCCGGGTTCGTGTTCGTGGCTGCAGTCGCGAAAGCGGCAGTGCCCCAGCAGCGGCCTGAATTCCCGAAACCCCTCCTCCACCTGCTCCCGGCCCATGTGCCAGAGGCCGAATTCGCGAATCCCCGGAGAGTCGATCAGGCTGCCGCCGGCGGGCAGGTGGAACAACTGGGCCGTGGTCGTGGTGTGCACCCCTTTCTGGCGCAGCTCTGACAGCGCTCCCACCCGCAGCCCGGCAGCGGGCAGCAGGGCATTGACCAGAGAAGACTTGCCGACACCCGACTGGCCGACAAAGACGCTGACCCGGTCCCGCAGTGCCTCGTTGAGCACGGCCAGGCTGCCGCTTTGGCTGCTTACTTCCAGCAGCCGGTAGCCCAGGGTCGGGTAGAGGGCGAGCAGCGCCTGCATGCGCGCGCGCAGGGCCGGATCCCGGTCCAGCAGGTCCGACTTGTTGAGCAGCAGCACGGGCTCGATAGCCACCGCCTCGGCGGCTACCAGGTAGCGGTCGATGAGGTTCGCATGAGGCTCCGGGAAGGGCGCAATCACCACCAGGATCTGGTCGATGTTGGCGGCGATCGGTTTTAGCTTGCCATAGGGGTCCGGGCGCCGCAGTTCACTGTGGCGGGGCTCCCTGGCTACAACGACCCCGGTTGTATCTCCCGCGCACCAGACAACGCGGTCGCCGGTGACCAGGCCGTCCAGATTGGCCCGCAGGTGACAGCGCTGGGTGCCACCAGCTTCACCCTCCACGTCTACCTGGGTGCCGAAATGGGCAATGACCAGGCCAGTCTGTTCGGCCCCCAGCTCACCGGCCCCCAGGACCTCTTCGCCACGCTCCCCGCGGCGCAGCGCCCGGGCGCTGCGCTCATCCTGGATCTTGCTGATGCGCCAGTTCTGCTGGCGGCTCAGTTTGCGTTTGCTCATGCGGGGCATTATTGGGTGCCGGCATGGCGCTGTACAGGCAATTTGTTACACTGCGCCGAAGATGATGTGGAGAGAGCGAGCACCATGCAACGACCAGACAGGCTGATCTGGGTGGATCTTGAGATGACGGGGCTCGATCCAGACCGGGACGTGGTGATTGAAATCGCCTCCATTGTTACCGACAGTGAGCTCAACACCCTGGCGGAGGGCCCGGTGATTGCCATCCAGCAACCGGATTCCGTGCTGGCAGCGATGGATGAATGGAACACCACGCATCACACGCGCTCAGGCCTGGTCGAGCGGGTTCGCGCCAGTACCGTTGATGAAACGGCGGCGGAAGATCAGACCCTGGCGTTCCTGCGGCAATGGGTGGCTCCCGGCACATCGCCGATCTGCGGCAACAGCATCTGCCAGGACCGCCGCTTCATGGTCCGGCACCTGCCGCGTCTCGAGCGCTACTTCCACTACCGCAATCTCGACGTCAGCTCGCTGAAGATACTGATGCAGCTCTGGCGTCCCGAGCTGGAGCAGGGCGTGGTCAAGGCGGGTAGCCACCAGGCCCTGGAGGATATTCGCGAGTCCATAGCGGAGTTGCGCTACTATCGCGAGCACTTGTTGCTGGCCGCGACCTGAGGTGGCCGAGAAAAACGACCCCCGCGCGTTCACAGCTCGATGGCGGTAATCTATAGTAAGCAACGATAATAAACAGGTTGGCCCGGCCTTGGCCGAACCTTCGGGGACAGGGGGCTTCGCGTGAGACAGGCAGTGATTGGAGGGGCGGTACTCAGCGTGCTGGCGTCGGCCTGTGCTGCGACCGCGGTGCAGGAGGCGGCGCCACCGGTGGCCACCGTTGAGGAACCCGTGTTCACCGCCCGGCCGGGCCTTTCGGCGCAGGAGCTGTTCCGCGCCGCGCTGAGCCTGCTGGAAACGGGCAATGCCGGTGAGGCCCGGGCGCACCTGATTGCCTATCTGGAGGAAAACCCCCGCAGTGCAGTGGCCAGCGATCTGCTGCGACAAATTGAAGCAGATTCGCGCGAATACTATCCGTCCGAGTATCGGGAAATCGCCCTCATGTCGGGAGAGTCCCTGTCTACACTGGCGCAACGGTATCTGGGGGACGTCTACCAGTTTTATGCGCTCGCCAAGTACAACGACATCGTTGAACCGCGACAGCTGCGGGCTGGCCAGACTCTCAGGATCCCCCTGACTGCCATTGCCATCGCAGCGTTTGCGGCGGATGACGACCCGGAAGCCACGGCCCGAGAAGTTGCCGCCACGGCTGAGGCGGGCGCTGCGGAAGCGGCTGCTGAGGCAGAAGCGCCTGCCGAGGCCCTGCCGCAGCCAGCGCCGGCGCTAGCGCGGGCGCCCGACGGCAATCCCGCCGACCTGCATCGCGAGGCGTTGAATGCTTTTCGGGCCCATAATCTGGAGCAGGCCATCAGCCTCTGGGACCAGGTGCTGGTATTGGATCCGGAGCATGAAAATGCAGGCTTGTATCGGGCGCAGGCGGTTAAATTGCAGAACCGACTGCAGCAGCTGAACTGACCCCCAGCATGGGCCGAGCCAAGGAGTCCACATTGTTGACATTGTACCGCGAACTGCGGCGACGCAAGGTATTCCAGACCTGTTTTCTGTACATCTTCGCGGCCTGGGGCAGCCTGCAGATTATTGATGTGCTTTTCCCGCTGCTGGATCTCGATGGCGACGAGATCTCCCGGATTATTTTTGTCGTGACCATAGCCGGCTTCCCGATAGCATTTGCCCTCGCCTGGTTTTTCCAGATCACGCCCAGAGGAATCGTTCGTTCCACCCCGTTTGTCGAACGTCGGCTGCTGTCCAATGTCCCGCCACTCAATGACCGCCGCGCCGCCGGCAGGCCGGGCTATTTTCGCAGGACGGAGGCGGGGTCGGATTTTGAATGGACCCTGTCCGCGGAGACGGGGCCCCTGGCGGGACTGAGTTTTGGTGTGGACCGCTCGCTGGTGCTGGGGCGCTCCCTGGAAAGCGACATCGCCGTGGTCAGCCCCCACGTGTCGCGGCAGCACGCACGGCTGGATCTGGAAGCTGGCCAGCTCATGCTCGAGGACCTGGGTTCCGCGAACGGCACGGTGGTGAACGGGCGGGCCATGACGGGACGTTGCGCGCTGCAGAACGAGGATGAGATCCGCTTTCACGACATTGTGTTCCGGGTACATCGCAGCTATGACAACCTCCCTCGCGGGGTAGGGTTGGACGACACGACCACAATCGAAACTCCCGGCAGCCGCGACAATGCAGACAGCGGCCGATAACGACCGTGCCGCTCAGGAGCCCTGGCTACGCTGCAGCTTACGTTGCGCCGTGCGCGCCTGTTGCAGGCGCAGGCTGGCATTGCGGTTCCCCGGGTTGTAGCGCAGGGATTTCTCCAGTGCGCTGATGGCCGCCTCCAGGTCGCTTTGCAGCAAGCCGCTGCCGGTCTGGAGCCACTCCTCACTCAGGGTGCCGCGCAGTGCCGCCATGACATCGACCCCTTTGTCGGCGCGGGGGGTGTCGTGCAACGAGTCCTCGCTAAAGGCCGCAGCCTCCGGCTGCTTCAGGGCGGAAGTGGCGCGCTTGAGATTGCGCGCGACGCGCTCGGTGCAGACGAATACAACCAGGGAGACCGCCAGCACAATGGCAAGGGCGAGTGCCACCAGCATGCGCCTGGTGGTATCCAGGGCGGCTTCCAGGGGCGCCCGGTCGACCCCCAGATCGACGCGGCCCACTACGGTCTGGTTGAACAGCACCGGCAGGCGGAAATTGAATGCCTGCTCGAGTTCCTGTGCCCGGCTGCCATCGCTGTAGCTGAGCAATTCCCGCGGGATCCCGGCCGGTATCCAGGGGCGGCCGATGAGGCTGTCGTCGCTGGCGCTGCGGACGGTGCCCTCGTGGTCGGCAATGATCAGGTAGCGAAAAGCACCGCGGGCGGCAGCGTCATCCACCAGGGCCTGCAGGGTCGCCCAGTCCTCCCCAAGCACGGGGATCGCTGCCTGTACCGCAATGAACCTGGCCAGCGACATGCCCGAGTCCACGGCCTGACGGGTCAGGACCTCGCTCTGGGCGCGAAATACCAGCACCGAGCTCGCCGCCATGGCCAGTGCAACCACCGCCGCCACGATGGCGGTCCACTTCACCTGCAGTGGCAGGTAGCCGCGCTTGCCGAGGATATCCATCGTTTTGGTGCTCCCCTCTTCTTCGCCTGCCCGGCTCCTTCCCCGAACCAGGATGCTAGCACTGGTTGGCGTTTCTGTCGCGCTGCCGCTGCAGGGCCCAGCTGACGTGCTCGCGGACCAGGGCGGAGGGGTGGTCGAGACGCTGGTTCAGCGCCGCAACGACCGCCGTGGCCGGGGGCGCATTGCCGAGGGCGACGGCGATATTGCGCAGCCAGCGTTCGTAGCCGATGCGGCGGATCGCCGAGCCCTCGGTCCGGGCCAGAAAAGTGGCTTCATCCCACAGGAACAGGTCCACCAGGTCGCTGTCCTGGAGACCGTGGCGAGGCCGGAAATCGGCCTCATCACTGTGCTGGGCAAATTTGTTCCAGGGGCAGACCAGCTGGCAGTCATCGCAGCCAAAAATACGGTTGCCCATGAGCGGCCGCAGGGCTTCGTCGATGCTGCCCTTGTGCTCAATCGTCAGATAGGAAATACAGCGCCGCGCGTCCAGCTGGAACGGGCCGACGAAGGCATCGGTGGGACATACGGTCAGGCAGGCGGTGCAACTGCCGCAGTGTTTTGCCGGCTGCGGCGGGTCGGCCGCCAGGGGCAGGTCGGTGTAGATTTCACCGAGGAAAAACCAGGAGCCGGCGCGCTCATTGATCAGCATGGTGTTCTTGGCGATCCAGCCCATGCCCGCGCGCTCGGCCAGCGCCCGCTCCAGCACCGGGGCACTGTCAACAAAGGCGCGATACTGCCCACCGCCGGCCTCTTGCTGCAGCCGAGTGGCCAGTTGCGCCAGGCGCTTGCGGATCAGCTTGTGATAATCGCGCCCCAGGGCATAGCGCGAGATATAGGCTTTCTCGGTCGCCTCCAGTACCGCTTCTGGCCTGGTACCCGCAGCCAGGTAATTCATGCGCAGGGTGATGACGCGACAGGTATCCGGAATCAGCTCGGCCGGGCGCGCGCGCTTCTCGCCGTGGCGCTCCATGTAGTCCATGCTGCCGTGGTAGCCTGCCTGCAGCCATTTCCGCAGGTAGGCTTCGTGCTGGTCCAGCTGAATGTCGCTGACGCCGAGCTGGGCAAAGCCGAGCTCGGCCGCCCAGCGCTCAAGCTGCTGGCGCAGGTGCGACTGCTGTTCCTGGGTCAGTGTCGTTGCCATGGGGCTGGGCCGGGGCAGTAAAACCTGCCTATAATTCGCGGGTTTGCGATAACTTTCAGTGGTCTGCAGTGTAGCAGCGTGGGGTTGGATTTGGCGACGACAGGCAAGCCGGGATTTACCTGGGTGGAGCATGAGGCCCTCTACAGTGCGGCGGAGAGCCGGGCGCTGGACCATTGGGCCATTGACCACGGCGGCATCAGCGGCGCCCTGCTGATGTCGCGCGCCGCTGCGGCCACCCTGGAACAGTTGCTGCTGCGCTGGCCCGAGCCGGAACTGTTGCAGATCTTGTGTGGCACCGGCAATAACGGTGGTGATGGTTATCTCATCGCCGACCAGGCCCATCGCCGCGGGATCCCCGCGCAGGTGTTGCAAGTTGGTGATCCGGCCAAAATCGGCGGTGACGCCCTGCGCGCGCGGGAGCAGGCGCTGGCCAATGGCGTGGCGGTGCTGCCGTTTTCGTCCGCCGCCCTGCAACAGTCCGGGGTTCTGGTCGATGCCATGCTGGGCACCGGCCTGGGGGGCGAGGTCAGGGCACCGTTTGCCGCCGCCATCGATGCCTGCAATGCTGGCGGCCGGCCGGTTGTCGCTGTCGACATTCCCTCCGGCCTGTGCAGCGACACCGGGCGGATCCTGGGGCGGGCGGTACGCGCCGAGCTCACTGTGACCTTCATTGGCTACAAGCGCGGCCTGTTCACCCTGGATGGCCCCGACTGTTGCGGCGCGCTGGAGTTTTCCGATCTGGCCGTGCCCCTCGAGGCCTACCGGGCCGTGGCGCCGGGTTGGCGTCGGCTGGAGCTCGACCAGCTGCTGGCGCAGTGGCCGCGGCGCCCTGCTGCTGCCCACAAGGGCAGTTTTGGCACTGTGCTGGTGATTGGTGGGGATACCGGTATGCCCGGCGCTGTAGTGCTGGCGGCGGAAGCGGCGCTGCGCAGCGGTGCCGGCCTGGTGCGCGTGGCAACGCAGCCGGAACACCTGTCGGCGCTCATCGCCCGCACCCCGGAGGCCATGGTGACCGGCGTGCGCTCGGGCCAGGATCTGCAACCCCTGCTGGCCGCCGCGGATGTACTGGTGGTGGGCCCGGGCCTGGGGCGCAGCAGCTGGTCGCAGCAACTGCTGCAGGCCGTGGCGGCGAGCGACCTGCCCTGTGTGCTGGATGCAGACGGGCTCAACCTGCTGGCGCAAGGTCAGCTGCTGCCACGCAAGCGCCGGGACCATTGGCTGTACACCCCGCACCCGGGCGAGGCCGCACGGCTGCTGGGCGTGACCACGGCCGCGGTGCAGGCGGACCGCTTCGCTGCCGCGGTCCAGCTGCAGGAGCAGTTGGGCGGCACGGCAGTGCTCAAGGGCAACGGTAGCCTGGTGGTGGCTGCCGATGCGCGCCTGCTGTCCGATTACGGCAACCCGGGCATGGCGTCGGGCGGCATGGGCGATGTCCTCAGCGGCATTGTCGGCGGGTTGCTGGCCCAGGGGCTGGAGGGAGTCGCGGCGGCGGCGCTGGGTGTGTGCCTGCACGGGGCCGCGGCCGACGCCGCCGCGGAACAGGGCCAGCGCGGCCTGCTTGCCAGCGACCTGATGGCGCCGCTGCGGCGCCTGCTCGGATGAGTGGCGGCGAGGCCCGCTGGCTGGTCGCGGATGAGAATGCCATGGTTGCGCTGGGCGCCGCGCTCGCCGCAGCCAGCGAGCCGGGCCTGGTGGTCTACCTGCAGGGCGATCTCGGCATGGGCAAGACGACCTTCTGCCGCGGTTTCATGCAGGCGCTGGGGCACGCCGGGGCGGTGAAGAGCCCGACCTACACCCTGGTGGAGCCGTACCGGGTGGGGCAGCTGGATGTTTATCACTTCGATCTTTATCGCCTGGGCGACCCTGCGGAACTCGAATTTATCGGCATCCGCGATTACTTTGCGCCCGATAGCCTGTGCCTGGTCGAATGGCCCGAGCGCGGTGCCGGCGCTTTACCCCCTGCGGACTTAGCGATTACTATAGTGGCTGCCGGCAGCAGCCGCAGTGTCATGGCGCGCGCCGGGTCGGTACTGGGAAGTACGGTTCTGGCGCGCTGGCAGCCCGGTGCCCGAATAACGTGACCGATAATCGGCTGGAGTGAGATGAGCAGGGCTTTCTGGATCAGGCTGGTCCTGGGGTGGTTGATAATGTGCCCCGCGCTGGCGGTGGAGGTCCACGACGTGCGCCTGTGGCGCGCTCCGGATCACACCCGTGTCGTGTTTGACCTCACCGGCCCCGCCGAGCACCGCCTGCTGAGCCTGGAAAACCCCGACCGCATCGTACTGGACCTCTCCTCGGCAACGCTCAAGGCCAGCCTGACCTCGCTGGACCTGACCAATACCCCGATCTCCGTGGTGCGCTCCGGGGTTCGCGAGGGGCACGATCTGCGGGTGGTGTTCGATGTTACCGAAGGTGTGGACCCCCGCAGTTTCGCGCTCAAGGCCAACGCCCAGGCCGGCGACCGGCTGGTGCTGGACCTCTATGATCGCACCCCGGGCAAAAAGCCGGAGGTGGCGGAGGTGCGGAAAAGTGCCGCCAGCGGGTCTGGCCGGCGCGACATCATCATCGCTGTTGATGCCGGCCACGGTGGTGAAGACCCGGGTGCGATCGGGCCCAACCGCCTGCGCGAGAAAGATGTGGTGCTGGCGATTGCCCGCGAACTGCACTCGCTGCTGGAGCGGGATGAGGGCTTCAGCCCGACCATGGTCCGCACCGGCGACTACTACATCAGCCTCAAGGGGCGTCGCGACGTCGCCCGCCAGCGCCAGGCGGATCTGTTTGTCTCCGTCCACGCCGACGCTTTCATGCGCCGCGAGGCGAACGGCGCCTCGGTCTACGCGCTGTCCACCCGTGGCGCTTCCAGCACTGCCGCCAGCTACCTTGCGCAGCGCGAGAACGAGGCGGACCTGGTGGGTGGGGTCAGGATCTCGGACAAGGACGAGGTCCTGGCGGGGGTACTGACCGATCTCTCGATGACCAACACCCTGGATCACAGCCTCCGGGTGGGCGACAAGGTCCTGCGGCGGATGGACACGGTGGCGCGCCTGCACAAGCGCAACGTGGAGCAGGCGGGGTTTGCAGTGCTGAAGTCGCCGGATATCCCCTCCATCCTGGTGGAAACGGGCTTCATTTCGAACCCCGGCGAATCCCGCAAGCTGGGCACCCGGGACTATCAGCGCAAGCTGGCGCAGGCCATCCACGCCGGCATCCGCGACTGGTTCATTGCCCAGCCGCCACCCGGTACGCTGCTGGCCTGGCGCAAGCAGCAGGGTGCTCAGGAGTATGTCATCGCCCGGGGTGATACACTGTCGGGCATTGCCCAGCGCTTTGACGTGCCCGTAAGCCAGCTGCGGAATCACAACGGTCTCCGTGACTCCCGCATCCTGGTGGGCCAGACGCTGAAAATCCCTACCACCTGAGCGCTGCAGCGCCCCCGGCCCATGTCCAGAATACTTCGCCTCAGCCCGAGGCTTGCCAACCAGATTGCCGCCGGAGAGGTGGTGGAGCGCCCCGCGTCCGTCGCCAAGGAAGTGCTGGAGAACAGCCTCGATGCCGGCGCCACCCGGGTGGAGATCGACGTCGAGTCCGGCGGCACCCGGCTGATCCGCATCCGCGACAACGGCGCCGGCATGGAGCCGGAGGACCTGCCGCTGGCCCTGGCCCGCCACGCCACCAGCAAGATCGCCTCGCTCGAGGACCTCGAATGCGTCGGCAGCCTGGGCTTCCGTGGCGAGGCGCTGGCCTCCATTGGCTCGGTATCGCGCCTGACCCTGACCAGCAATCATCGGGACGACAGCAGTGAGGGTCGCAGTGCCCTTTGCGAGGGGCGCGAGATGGAGGTGCAGCTGCGCCCGGCCCCCCATCCCCGCGGCACCACGGTGGAAGTGCGCGACCTGTTCTTCAATACCCCGGCCCGGCGCAAGTTCCTGCGCACCGAAAAGACCGAGTTCAACCATCTGGAGGAGGTGGTCAAGCGGCTGGCCCTGTCCCGCTTCGAGGTGGCCTTCAGCCTGCGCCACAATGGCAAGCTGGTGCACAACCTGGCCGGGGCTGCCAGCACCTCCGAACAGCAGCGACGGGTGGCGGCGGTGTGCGGGCCCGCCTTCATGGAGCAGGCCCTGTATATCGAAACGGAGCGCAGTGACATGCGCCTGCGGGGCTGGCTGGCGCTGCCGACCTTTTCCCGCAGCCAGGCGGACCTGCAGTACTTCTTCGTCAATGGCCGGGTTATCCGCGACAAGCTGGTGGCGCACGCGGTCAAGCAGGCCTATCGCGACGTGCTCTACCACGGCCGCCATCCCGCTTTCGTCCTGTATCTGGAACTGGACCCGGCGCAGGTGGATGTCAACGTGCACCCGGGCAAGCACGAGGTGCGCTTCCGCGACAGCCGGGCCGTGCACCAGTGCATCTTCAGCGGCCTGCACCGGGCCCTGGCGGAGGTGCGGCCGGTCTCGGCACCGGCGCCCCTGGCGACCCCGGAGGGCCTCGCAGTGGATGCCCGCACCGGCGAGATTGCGCGCCAGCCCGGGCTCGGCTGGGGCGCCAATGCGCCGGCCTACAGCCCTCCACCAGCACCGCTGCCCGGGCGGGCGATGGAGCAGGTGCGCAGCTATGCCGGCCTGCACCCCCAGCGCCTGCCGGCGCAGGATACGCCGGAGGAAGTGCCGCCGCTGGGCTACGCCCTGGCCCAGCTCAAGGGCATTTATATTCTGGCGGAAAACGCCGAGGGTCTGGTGCTGGTCGACATGCACGCGGCCCACGAACGCATAACCTACGAGCGGCTGAAGACGTCGCGGGCGCTGGATTCCATTCCCGCCCAGCCGCTGCTGGTGCCGCAGGCGATCGCGGTCAGCCAGCGCGAGACGCTGCTGGCGCAGGAGCATGCCGAAGTCTTCCAGCGCCTGGGGCTGGCGCTGGATGTGGCGGGCGAGGAGTCCCTGCTGGTACGGCAGATCCCGGTCAGCCTGCGCGACTCCGACGTGGAAGCCCTGGTGCGGGATGTGTTGTCGGATCTGGTCGAGTACGGCAGCTCAGACCGCATCGAGGCACACATGGATGAAATCCTTTCCACCATGGCCTGTCACGGCTCGGTGCGCGCCAATCGCAGGCTCACCATCCCCGAGATGAACGCCCTGCTGCGGGACATGGAGGAGACCGAGCGCGCCGGGCAGTGCAACCACGGCCGCCCGACCTGGACCCGGCTGGCGCTGGAGGAACTGGACAAGCTGTTCCTGCGAGGGCGCTAGTGGCCGCAGAGCCCGATAAGCCTTTGCTGCTGTGCATCATGGGGCCCACGGCGGCGGGCAAGACCGAGCTGGCCACAGGTTTGGCGGAAGCGCTGGATGGCGAACTGGTCAGCGTCGACTCCGCCCTGGTGTATCGCGGGCTGGATATCGGCAGCGCCAAGCCCGACTATCCCCACCACCTGATGGATATTCGCGACCCGGCCGAGAGCTACTCCGCGGCGGATTTTGCCGCGGATGCCAGCAGGGTGGTGGCGCAGATTGTCGGCCGCGGCCGCACCCCGATCCTGGTCGGCGGCACCATGCTCTACTTCCGGGCGTTTCTCGAGGGGCTCGCCGCCATGCCCGCCAGCGACCCAGCCATTCGTGCGCAGCTGGCGGCAGAGGCCGGGCGCGATGGCTGGCCGACGCTCCATGCCCGGCTGGCGCAGGTTGACCCGGTGGCTGCCGCGGCAATCCATCCGCACCATTCACAACGTATAGGCAGGGCTTTGGAAGTTTTCCTCCAGAGCGGGGTGCAGCTGAGTGAGTGGCATCAGCGGTCGGCGCTCAGTCCGGCGGCTGACTATCGCGTGGTGCAGCTGGTTTTGTGCCCGCAACAGCGGGCGGAACTGCACCGTCGGATCGAGCTCCGGTTCGGGGCGATGCTGGCGCAGGGGTTTTTGCAGGAGGTGGCGGCACTGCACCGGCGCAGCGACCTGCACCCCGGCTTGCCCGCGGTGCGCGCGGTGGGCTACCGCCAGTTGTGGCGCCATCTCGACGGCGAGTGCAGCCTGGAAGAGGCGGCACAGCAGGGCATGGCAGCTACCCGGCAGCTGGCGAAACGCCAGTTGACCTGGCTGCGCAAGTGGCCGGGCTTGTACTGGCTGCTGACGGATACCGCAGGGAACGTTTGTGCGGCCGGGGAGTCAGAAGATGGGGAGCCGGTAACGGAGACGAAACCACTGCATACAGCCTTGAAGTATCTGGCTGGCACCCCCATGTAAAGCGTCAATCCTGTTCTATACTGTGACAGGGGCTAGTATTTAGCATCCGCGGTCCTCTTCGTGTTCCATTTTTGCGGGAGCGGGGGTGAGTAGAGACCGTCAACAATTAATCATTTTGGGCTCCCATTGAGCCGACCAAGGAGATACATATGTCAAAAGGGCACACGCTACAAGACCCTTACCTGAATATTTTACGTAAGGAACGCGTCCCCGTTTCCATTTACCTGGTAAACGGTATCAAGTTGCAGGGCCAGATCGAGTCTTTTGACCAATTTGTTGTGCTGCTCAAGAACACCGTGAGCCAAATGGTATACAAGCACGCCATTTCGACTGTCGTTCCCTCCCGCGTGGTGCGTATGCCCATGCAGAATCCGCCGGAAGATGATGAAGGCGAAAGTTAGCCCCGGGCTGCGGCGCCCCGGCGCCGCAGCCAGCGCCCGCGGCGTTCGAGGTACTCTTGTTTTTTGAGCGCCCGGCGTCCGGCGAACGCGCAGTCCTTGTCCACCTCACCATAGCCAGCGAAGACGAGCGGGAGGATCCCCGCGAGTTTGAAGAGCTGGTCTTGTCCGCGGGCGGAGACCCTGTGGCTTTTGTCATGGGCAGCCGCTCGGTGCCCGATTCCCGCACCTTTGTCGGTTCCGGCAAGCTGGAGGAAATCGCCGCCGAGGTGGCGCTGCATGAGGCCGAGATCGTCATGTTCAACCATGCGCTCAGCCCCAGCCAGGAGCGCAACCTGGAGCGGGAGCTGAAATGTCGGGTGCTGGATCGCACCGGCCTGATCCTGGACATCTTCGCCCAGCGCGCGCGCACCCACGAAGGCAAGTTGCAGGTAGAGCTGGCGCAGTTGCAGCATATGAGCACCCGGCTGGTGCGGGGCTGGACCCACCTGGAGCGGCAGAAGGGCGGTATCGGCCTGCGGGGCCCGGGGGAAACCCAGCTCGAGACCGACCGCCGCCTGCTGCGGGCGCGGATCAAGTCGATCCAGGCCCGGCTGCGGAAGGTGCAGCGCCAGCGCGACCAGGGGCGGCGCTCCCGGCGTCGGGCCGAGGTGCCCACGATTGCCCTGGTGGGCTACACCAACGCCGGCAAATCGACCCTGTTCAATCGGCTCACCGGGGCTGCCGTGTTCGCCGCGGACCAGCTGTTCGCGACCCTGGACCCGACCCTGCGGCGGCTGGACCTGGACGAGGCCGGCCCGGTCATCCTGGCGGACACCGTCGGGTTTATTGCCCACCTGCCGCACAAGCTGGTGGAGGCGTTCAAGGCCACCCTGGAAGAGACTGTCAGTGCCGACCTCCTGCTGCACGTGATCGACGTTGCCGCCGAGGCTCGCGAGGACAATATCCATCAGGTCGAGGCGGTGCTGGAGGAAATAGGCGCAGCCGAAATCCCTCTGTTGCAGGTCTACAACAAACTGGACCTGTTGGAGCAGAGCCCCCGGATTGATTACGATGAGGCGGGTAAACCAGAGCGCGTGTGGCTGAGTGCGTCCAGCGGAGCGGGCTGCGAATTGCTGGTCAAGGCCATCGCCGAGCTGGTCGGTGACGACATGGTCGAGGAGGAGCTGCAGCTGGACCCGGAACAGGGCAGCCTGCGCGCTGCCCTGTATCGCCTTGGCGCTGTCGCTGCCGAACACTATAGCGAGGACGGTGTTGCCCACCTGAACGTGCGGCTACCGCGGGCCGACTGGAATCGGCTGATGAAAGTGGCACCGGAGCCGGCGCCCTGGGAGTAAAACCCCTGCGCCAGGAATTTTTTGATAGACTGCGTCGACTTTGTTAACAGGAGTTAGGTATGGCCTGGAATGAACCGGGTGGTGGCGGCAACAAGCCCAAGGACCCTTGGGGTGGCGGCGAGCAGGGGCCACCGGACCTCGACGAAGCGCTGAAGAAGCTGCAGGAAAAACTGGGCGGCATCTTTGGCGGTCGCGGCGGCAGTGGCGGTAAATCCGGCGGCGGCAGGGGTATCCCGGCCAGTTTGTTCGTGGTTGCTGCGCTGGTCGCGGTGGTGGTCTGGGCACTGATGGGCCTGTACCAGGTCGACGAGCAGGAGCGGGCCGTGGTGCTGCGCTTCGGCAAGTACTACGACACTTTGCAACCGGGCCTGCAGTGGAACCCGCCGCTGATCGACGAGGTGATCAAGGTCAACACGACCAAGGTCCGCGCGGCCACCTTCCGCGAAATCATGCTGACCCGGGACGAGAATATCGTTGAGGTTCGCATGTCGGTGCAGTACGTGATCCTTGACCCCACCAGCTTCGTGCTCAAGGTCCGCGATCCGGAAAACTCACTGCAGCACGCGGCCCAGAGTGCGCTGCGGCACGTGGTGGGCGACACCACCATGGACGCTGCGCTGACTGAAGGTCGCGCTCAGATCGGGGTCGACGTGCAGACTCGTCTGCAGCGCTACCTCGACATGTACGAGACCGGCATCCGCGTGGTGAAGGTCAACATCGACGAGTCGAAGCCGCCGACCCAGGTGCAGGCAGCGTTTGACGACGTGATCAAGGCCCGCGAGGACGAAGAGCGGCTGAAGAATGAGGCCCAGGCCTATGCCAATGGCATCGTTCCGGAAGCTCGCGGTCGCGCCCAGCGGGTGATCGAGGAGGCGAGCGCCTATCGTGAACAGGTGGTGGCGGAAGCCGAGGGTGAGGCAGAGCGCTTCATGGCGCTGCTGACGGAATATGCCAAGGCGCCCGAGGTGACCCGCGAACGCCTGTACCTGGATGCGTTGCAGCGGGTCTTCCGCAACACCAGCAAGGTCATGGTCGACGTCGAGGGCGGCAATAACGTGATGTACCTGCCGCTGGACAAGATGACGGAGGCCTCCGGCCCGGCGGTGCCCCGCGTTGGTGGCAGGCTGGACTCCAACACCATTCGTGAGCTGACCAACGCCGTAAGAGAACAGCTGCGGCAGGATGATGCTTCGGCCAACAACCGCAGAGGAGGTCGTTAAGATGGGCGGTAAAGGTATGACCTGGATGTTGGTCGCGGTGCTGGCGCTGTTTGTGCTCAGCAACACGGTCTATGTGGTCAAGGAAACCGAGCGCGCAGTGATGCTCAAGTTTGGCGAGGTGGTCAATCCCGACATCCGGCCCGGGCTGCATGTGAAGATTCCCTTCGTCAACAACATCCGCAAGTTCGAGGCGCGCCTGCTGACCGTGGACGCCACTGCCGAGCGTTTCTTCACCCAGGAGAAAAAGGCGCTGATTGTGGATTCCTACGCCAAGTTCCGGGTGGCGGATACGGCGAAGTTCTACACCGCCACCAACGGTGAAGAGGCGCGGGCCAGTGCCCTGCTGGGGCAGCGGATCAACGACGGACTGCGCAACCAGGTGGCGATCAGGACCATCCAGGAAGTGGTCTCCGGGCAGCGCGACGAGCTGATGGAAGCGCTGACTGCGGAGCTGTCAGAGGTGGCGCTCGAGGAATACGGTGTCGAGGTACTGGATGTGCGGGTCAAGCAGATCGATCTGCCGCCTGATGTGTCCGAGTCTGTGTACCGGCGCATGAACGCGGAGCGCGAGAAGGAAGCCCGCGAACACCGCGCCCAGGGCCAGGAACTGGCCGAAGGTATTCGCGCAGCCGCGGACCGTGAGGTGACGGTACTCGAGGCCAACGCCTACCGCGATGCGGAACTGATTCGCGGTGAAGGTGACGCCAATGCCACTGGTATCTACGCCAGTGCCTTTACTACAGACCCCGAGTTCTACTCTTTCACCCGCAGCCTGCGGGCCTATCAGGACGCCTTCCAGGGCAGTGGCGACCTGCTGCTGATCCAGCCCGACAGCGAGTTCTTTCGCTACCTGAAGGATTCAACGGGCGGCAATTAGTCCGGAAAAACGCAGGTGCCTTCAGCGGTGCCTGTGGTAGAATTCGATAACCGTGGGATCTGGCGTTTTACCCACAAACGCCGGTGACCCGCGGTTTTTTTATGACCGCGGCAACAGGGGGTTGATGGTGGAGTTCTGGCAGGTTCTGCCGGTGGCCCTGGCGCTGGTACTGGTTATCGAGGGTGTCGTGCCGTTTCTGAGCCCAAGGGCCTGGCGGCAAATGATGCTCGGGGTGGCCCAGCAGCAGGACCGGGTCATCCGCAACGTTGGCCTGGGCAGCATGCTGTTCGGGTTGGCGCTTTTGTATTGGGTGCATTAAGGCTGGTTATGACGACAGTGGATCGCTGGCAATTGCCCGACGGGGTCGAGGAAGTGCTGCCCGAGCAGGCGCTGGTGGTGGAGCGTCTGCGGCGTGAACTGCTGGATCTCTACCAGAGCTGGGGCTACCAGCTGGTGATTCCGCCACTGATGGAATTCACCGAATCCCTGCTCATTGGCCTGGGCGAAGACCTGGACCTGCTCACCTTCAAGATGACCGACCAGATCAGCGGCCGGACCCTCGGGATCCGCGCCGATATCACCCCCCAGGTTGCTCGTATAGACGCCCATAGTCTCGCCGAGCCCGGTATTACCCGACTCTGCTACGCGGGGTCCACCCTGCACACCCGTCCCCAGTCCCTGCTGGCCTCGCGCTCACCGATCCAGCTCGGCGCCGAACTCTACGGCGATGACAGTCTCGCCGCGGATGTGGAAGTGATCGGGCTGATGCTGGCGACGCTGGAGCGGGCCGGGCTTGCCCGGATTACCCTGGACCTGGGGCACGTGGGCGTGTACGAGGCCGTGCTGGATGCGGCGGAACTCACAGCCGAGCAGGAAGCTGAGGTGTTTGACGCCCTGCAGCGCAAATCCCGGCCGGACCTGGCACAGGCTCTCGCGGGATTGGCCGAGCCGGTGGTAGCGCTGATCACCGGCCTGCTGGACCTGCACGGTGACGCCTCGGTACTCGCCCGTGCGCGGGACCAGCTCGCCGGTTCTGCGCCGGAAGCCCTGGCCGCGGTGGCGGCGCTGGAGGCCGTTGCCGCTGCGGTTGAGCAGCGGCACCCGGAGCTGGCGATCTACTTTGACCTCGCCGAACTGCGCGGCTATCACTATCATACCGGTCTGGTATTTGCCGCCTACGTGCCCGGGCACGGCCAGGCCCTGGCCAATGGCGGCCGTTACAACGATGTCGGCAAGGTCTTCGGCCGGGCCCGGCCCGCCACCGGCTTCGCCTCGGATCTCAAGGCTCTGATGTCGCTGTTCCCGGCGCAGGCGCCGGAACGAGGCGCCATCAGCGCACCCCCTGGCGATGCTCCCGGGCTGTTGGCGCGGGTCGCGGCTCTGCGCGCCGGCGGCGAGATCGTGATCAACTGCCTGGGGGCCGACCCTGATCCGCGCTGCGACCGGCAGTTGGTGGAAGTTGCTGGCGAGTGGCTGGTACAGCCCCTCGCTTCCTGATCAATCACACGAGTTGGATGTTCATGAGCAAGAATGTAGTGGTTCTCGGTACCCAGTGGGGCGATGAGGGCAAGGGCAAGATCGTTGATCTGCTGACCGACCAGGCCAACGCCGTGGTCCGTTTCCAGGGCGGCCACAACGCCGGCCACACCCTGGTCATCGACGGCCAGAAGACCGTGTTGCACCTGATTCCCTCGGGTATCCTGCGGGCCAATGTCCAGTGCCTGATCGGCAACGGCGTGGTGCTGGCACCGGATGCACTGCTGAAGGAGATTGGCGAACTGGAGACCAAGGGGGTGCCGGTGCGCGAGCGCCTGCGGATTTCCCCCTCCTGCCCCCTGATCCTGCCCTATCACGTGGCGTTGGACCTGGCCCGGGAAGCGCGCCGCGGGGTCGAGAAGATCGGCACCACCGGGCGCGGTATCGGCCCGGCCTACGAGGACAAGGCCGCCCGTCGCGGGGTTCGTCTCGGCGATCTCAAGGACCCGCAGCGTTTTGCCACCAAGCTGCGGGAAGTCATGGATTACCACAACTTCCAGCTGGAGCATTACTACAAGGTGGCGCCGCTGGACTACGAAACGGTCCTGCGGGAAACGCTGGAAATGGCGGCCGAGCTGCTGCCCATGGTCGCCGATGTCACCGCCATTTTGCACGAGTGCCGCAAAACCGACGCCAATATCATGTTCGAGGGCGCCCAGGGCTCCCTGCTGGATATCGACCACGGCACCTACCCCTTCGTCACCAGCTCCAATACCACGGCGGGCGGCACCGCCACCGGCTCCGGTTTTGGGCCACTGTTTCTGGATTACGTGCTGGGCATCACCAAGGCCTACACCACACGGGTGGGTTCGGGCCCTTTCCCCACCGAGCTGTTCGACGCCACCGGGGCGCACCTGGCCTCCCGCGGTCACGAGTTCGGCGCCACTACCGGCCGTCCCCGCCGCTGCGGCTGGTTTGACGCCGTGGCCCTGCGCAATGCGGTGAACATCAACTCCGTGTCCGGCCTGTGCCTGACCAAGCTGGATGTACTGGACGGGCTGGAGACGATCCAGATCTGTGTGGGCTATGCGGACAGCAGCGGCAGCCCGGTACCGAATCCGGTGGATTCAGACGACTACGACGGGCTGGTGCCAGTATATGAAGAGGTGCCGGGCTGGAGCGAGTCCACCGTGGGCGCCCGCACCCTGGAGGAACTGCCAAAGGCCGCCCTGGATTACATCCACAAGATCGAGGAAGTGGTGGGAGCACCCATCGACATCATCTCCACCGGGCCGGACCGGGTGGAGACCATCGTCCTGCGCCATCCCTTCGACGCCTGAGCGCGGTGCAGCGCCTGTCTACCAGAGGTGCGGCACCAGGCCCCAGAGCGCGGTCGCCAGCAGCCCGATATTGGCAAGAAAGCCGATGATCATGCCGGGGCCCCGTTTCGCGGGGTCCCTGACGTAGCTGTTGCGGTACAGGATGCGGCCGACCATGAACGCGAGCCCGAGACTGGCCGCTATTTCCGGGTTGAAGTAGAGGGCGCTCAGCCACAGCGCCGGCAATGTCACCAGCAGTTGTTCCAGAGTGTTCATCTGCACCCGGTAGGCCCGCTCGAAGCCCGGGTCGCCGGTCATGGCCGGCGCGGCCAGGCCCGAGCGGCCGCGTTCAGCGCCACAGAGCATGATAAAAACCAGGTACTGCACCAGTATCAACAGGGTAATCAACGCCACCAGAGCCATGCGGGGTTTCCGGGTTGTGAGAGGGGACCCTCTTATACCGCCCGCCCCGCCAGCTTGTCCAGCGCTGTCAGTAGTGGCGCAGCTTCCAGGCGCTGAAACCGATCCCGGTCCAGCGGCGGAAGGCCCGGTAGAAGCTGTTGACCTCCAGATAGCCCAGCTCATGGGCCAGGCATTTCCCCGGCCGCCAGTTGCTGCGCAGTACCTGTTCGCAGCGGTACTGCCGGGCGCGGTCCAGCAGGAACTGGTAGTGGGTGTGGTCGGTGCGCAGGCGCCGCCGCAGGGTAGTGGCGCTCATGCCGAGCTGCGCGGCCACGGTATCCACCCGCAGTCGCGACAGATCCCCGCGCAGCAGGATATGCAGCACCCTGTCGGTGGTGCGCGATTCAGCGTAGAGGCGGACGCTGGCGGCGGGGCGGGAATCGCGCCAGCGGGCCGGGTTGAGTGCGGTTTGAGTCTGTTCCATAACCAGAACCTCCCTGTTCAGGTTTTTGCAGGTCAAAGCTTGCGGCACCCCGCCGTTGCCGGTGGCTCCTTCCGTGGAGCTGCGGGCGGGCGGTTTTGCGGTGCCGAAGCCAAAAGATAGCAGAGAATTCGCGGCCCTGCCGCGCGCGCCCCCTGGCTGGGCGCAATTGGTGAAAAGCGGCGCTAGGGGATGGTTGTGGACAGGTTGCCCAGGGTGCCGGGCAGGGGGCAGTCCATGACCGCGGCGAGACTCGTCAGCAGTTCCCGCTCCACCGGGCTGAGTGTGCCGTCGGCGCTGGCGGCCCTGCTCATGGCTTTCAGCACCGGGGGCTTGAGCAGGGGGTAACAATCGGCCAGCTGATGCACGGCCCGGGCAAAGGCTTCCAGGCTGCAGTCTGCCACCGGCAGCAACTGCAGCGCGGGGTAGCCCAGCTCGTCCGCTGCCAGACGGAAGGTGGCCGCGGCTTCGCCGCTGCCGTGGTAGGCCAGCATCGACAGTACCACCCGCAGATGGTAGCGCACCTTGTCCAGGCTGCGATGGCGCGCCGTGGCGGGTTTCACCTGGATAAACTCCGGGTCGAGGTAATGGCGCAGCAGCTGGTACAGGCTCCATTCCAGCAGGTCGGTGCGGCGGTCGGCCCGGATCAGGCCCAGCAGGGTTCGCTTGAACTGCTGGTACTGGTCCGCCGACTGGCTCTTCAGGGCCGGCAGGCACAGTTCTATCAGCGGTAGCCGCAACCCCGGGTCGAGCTGTGCCACCCCCTCGCGCAACGTGTGGGCCAAATCCTCCAGGCCACTGACGCCGCTGTCCCGCAGCAGGGCGTACTGAACCTTGCGCACGCTGGCGTCGGGGCTGAACAGCAGGGCCATGACCAGCGCGGTGGCTCCGAGCGGTTCATGGCTGTAGCGGATGAAGGCCAGCGGCAGCTTGTGGCGGGCAGCCGTCGCCTCCTCCAGCTGGTCTGGCTCGGGGCCGAAGTCGGCATCGGCGTCAGCGTCGGCCGTGGCTTCCCGGGCCAACCCGGTGACGGCCAGGGCCGCGGTCACCAGCGCCGCGCGCCCGACTCCAACTTCGCCGGCACCCGGCCGGGCGGGGTGCTCCGGGTAATGCACCACCTGCCGCTCGAGGTACTGGCCGTCCCACTGCGGGTCCAGGCGCCGGATCCGCTGCGGCAGCGGCGGATGAGTGGCGAACAGTTGCCACAGCTGGTGACGGATCTGGCCGAAGAAGATGTGCGACATCTCGTCGGCCCGGGCGGCGTGCACCAGCGAGCCCGGGAGATAACCGCCGATCACCTTGAGGGCGTCGGCGATGCCGGTGTTGTCGCGGGTGTACTGCACCGCACAGGCATCTGCCAGGTATTCCTTCTGCCGGCTGATGGCGGACTTGATAAAGCCCGCCGCCAGCCCGCCCAGCCAGCCGGTAATCCACAGCCCCGCCCCCAGCAGGGGCAGTGCCGGGCCGCCGGAGCTGCGGTCGCGGTCGTTGCCGGTGCGATGATGGCTGCTGGAGCGCATCAGAATATAGCCCACATCGCCGATAAAGGTGATGCCCTTGAGCAGCGCCGCGAGGCGAATATTGAGGCGCATGTCGCCATTGAGAATGTGGCTGAACTCGTGGGCAATCACGCCCTGCAGCTCGTGCCGTTTGAGGTGCGCAATGGTGCCGCGGGTGACGCCGATCACCGCGTCGGCGGGGCTGATACCGGCGGCGAACGCGTTGATGCCGCGCTCGCCGTTCATGACATACACCGGCGGTACCGGCATGCCCGCGGCCAGGGCCATTTCATCGACGATATTGAGGCAGCGGCGCTCCGCCCGGTCCCGGGTTTGCGACAGTACCCGGACGCCGCCCATGGCTTCCGCCACCACCTTGCCACCGGAAGCCAGCTGTAGCCATTTGACCAGCGAGACCATGGCCACCGTGGCGCCGACCCCGAGGCCGATGCCGCCAAAACGCTGCCAGTTGAAGTAGGACAGAAACTCCCGCCAGCCCCCGCGCTGGCCGGCATAGAGGTTGTAGCTGTCGCCCCACCAGAGGAAGGCCGCGACCATGGCATTGGTCAGCAGGATCAGGCCCGCCACGGCGAGCAGGAACAGAACGGTCAGCAGGCGCGTGTTGCGCCGCGCCAGGTCCTGCCGGGCAAAGAAGTCCACTAACGGCCCTCAGGCGGTTGCTGCGCGGCCGCTGCTCAGAAGCTGACCTGTGGCGCCGCCTGAATTTGCACCGAGTCGTCGAATTCCAGCAATTCGGCGTCGTTGGGATGGCCGAAAGTGGCTGCAAACAGCACCGGCGGCATACTCTGGCGGTAGGTGTTAAAGGCCATCACGGCGTCGTTGTAGCCCTGGCGCGCGAAGGCGACCCGGTTCTCGGTATTGGTCAGCTCCTCGGACAGCTGCTGCATGTTCTCGCTGGCTTTCAGGTCCGGGTAGGCTTCCATGGTGACGCTGAGCTTGCCCAGCGCGCCCTGCAGGGCATTCTCCGCCCCGGCCAGCTTTGCCATGTCCGCGCCGCCGATGTTGCCGGCGCCCAGTGACTTGAGGATGGCGGCGGCCTCGTTGCGCGCCGTGGTCACCGCATCCAGGGTCTCGCGCTCGTGGCTCATGTAGCCCTTGGCGGTTTCCACCAGGTTGGGAATGAGGTCGTAGCGCCGCTTGAGTTGCACTTCGATCTGCGCAAACGCATTTTGATAACGGTTCTTGAGCGTGACCAGCTGGTTGTAGATGGCGATGACATAAATAACCAGCGCCAGCAGTATCAGCCAGAAAATGATGGTGGAGATTTCCATGCCTGCGCCCTCCAAGGCGGTGTCCAGTCTTTGGATTCTACCTGAAAACCGCGACGGGGCTATGGCAGCCCCTGCGGGGTCAGGCGGGGCTGACAGTCACCGGCACGCCGTTGACCGCGGCGTTGCCCGAGAGGACGTCCAGCGCCAACTCATCGGTGACGTCATTGCAGCTGACGCCCGCGTGGCGCACTGCGGTCTGCATGCGGATCCCGGGACGGTCGTGACCGTAACCGTGGGGCAGGCTGACCACACCGGGCATCATGTCCTCGCTGGCCTCCACCGTCACCTTGACCGCACCGGCCCTGGAACTCAGCGTGACCTCGACCCCATCGGCGATGTCCCGGCTCTGCATGTCCCGCGGGTGCATGAGCAGGGTGCAGCGATCCTTGCCTTTGACCAGCCGCCGATAGTTGTGCATCCAGGAGTTGTTGGAGCGCACGTGGCGGCGCCCGATCAGCCGCAGCAGTCCGTCCCCGGGCTCGGCGAACTCGTCCCGCAGTCGCTGCAGGTCCGCGAGGGGCTGGGGCGTGGCGCAGTTGATGGTTTGGTCACGGGTTTGCAGGCGCTGGGGCAGCTGCGGTTGCAGCGGGCCCAGGTCAATGCCGGATGGGTGTTGCCGCAGTTCCGCCAGGCTCAGGGCGTGGGGGCTGCCCTGGCGCGCGCTGTAAGGCCCCATCTGCAGGCCCAGGTCGATGATCTCGTGCGGTGGCAGCGTCGGCTGGGGAGCCTGGCCCAGCAGCTCCGCCACCCGGTTGCCGAGCTCGGCGAAAATTTCCCAGTCGTGCAGGGCGCCCTCGGGTTTGGGGAATACGGCCTCGCTGTGGCGGGCGGTGTTGCGAATGGCGTTGATATGAAAGCCCAGGTCGTAGTGATCGTGCTCCAGCGGCGATGTTGGCGGCAGGATGATATCCGCCTGGCGGGTGGTCTCATTCAGGTAGGGATCCAGGCAGGCCATGAACTCCAGCTGCTCCAGGGCCGCATCCAGCTGGCGACCGTTGGGGGTGGACAGCACCGGATTGCCGGCGCCGACGAACAGGGCCCGGATCTGGCCCTCCCCGGGGGTGGTAATTTCCTCCGCCATGGCCGCGGCGGGCAGTTCCCGGTCGAACTCGGGCAGCCCGCGCACCCGGCTGTGGTGGCGGCCAAAGCCGCCGGGGCTGATGCCGCTGACCTGATCCACCGCCGGCAGGGTGAACAGGGAGCCGCCGGGCTGGTCGAGGTTGCCGGTGGCGATATTGAGCAGCTGTAGCGCCCACTGGCACAGGGTGCCGTAGGCCTGGGTGGATACCCCCATGCGGCCGTAGCAGATGCCGGCGCCGGCAGCGGCCAGTTCGCGGGCCAGGCGGCGGGTGGTTTCTGCATCAATGCCGGTATGGGGCGCCGCAAATTCGGGGGTAAAGTCGGCGATCGCCACCGCGACCGTATCCAGCCCGCTGACAAAGCCGCTGAGCGCGCCCGGGTCGACGAGATCCTCGGCAAACAGGGTCTGCAGCAGCGCCAGCAGGAACAGGGCGTCGCTGCCCGGGGTGATAAACAGGTGCTCGCTGGCAAGCTGCGCGGTTTCCGTGCGCCGCGGGTCCACCACCACCAGCTTGCCGCCGCGGCGCTTGAGATCCTTGATCCGCCGGCGCACGTCGGGCACGGTCCAGATGCTGCCGTTGGAGGCGATCGGGTTGGCGCCCAGCATCAGGAAGTAGTCGCAGCGGTCGATGTCCGGGATCGGGAACAGGGACTTGTGTCCGAACAGCCACATGGCTACCAGGTGGTGCGGCAGCTGGTCCACCGAGGTGGCGGAAAAACGGTTGTCGGTACGGAAGTGGCGGAACAGGTTTTTCTGGTGGGTCATCATGCCGTAGTTGTGCACGGTCGGGTTGCCCATGTAGATGCCGATGGCGTTGACGCCGTCGCGCTGGGCAATTGCCACCAGCTGCCGCGCCGTGGTGTCCAGAGCCTCGTCCCAGCCGATGTCCCGCCACTGGTCCGCAGCGCCGTTTACGCCCCGGATCCGGCGTACGGGGCCGCGCAGACGATCCGGATCCTCGTGGATATCCTGCAGGGCGACCGCTTTGGGGCAGATGTGGCCGCGACTCAGCGGATCGTCCGGGTCGCCCTTGATCGACAGGATCTGCTCACCGTCGGTTTCGATCAGCAGGCCGCAGATGGCTTCGCAGAGGTGGCAAGCGCGATGGTGAATGGCTCTGGTCATGGCGGCAACGTTATGGTTAGGGTTGTAGCCGCAGTGTAGCGGGTTTGGGCGGGGCGGTTAAGCAGCTGCCGCTCGCGGGAGAAGGGGTCAGGAAAAGGGGTCAGGTCCATTTATGCCTGCATAAATGGACCTGACCCCTTTTCCCGGGCATAAATGGACCTGACCCCCTTTTCCGACCCCTTTTCCCGGTGTAACCTCAAACGAGATGCTCTACTGTAGTCAGGGAAACGATGAACGAGAGTTGGAAGTCGTATCAAACGGGCAACTTTTTCGACGAGCTGATTACTCCCAAGGGACAGCCCCGGGCCGCGGCCCGCGGCGCCATCAGGCTGTTGCAGCAGCTACCCACCGAGGAAATGGCCGCGCGCCGTGCCGCCGCTGAACTCGCGATCCGCGAAATGGGTATCTCCTTCACCGTCTATACCGAGGGCGGCAACATAGACCGGGCCTGGCCCTTCGATATCATTCCCCGGGTCATTTCCGCGCGCCAATGGCAGGCGGTCAGCGACGGTCTGCGCCAGCGCAGCCGCGCCCTCAACCGTTTCATCGACGACGTCTACAACAAACAATCGATACTCGCCGATGGCGTGGTGCCGGCGGAAGTCGTGCTCGAGTCCAGCAATTACAAGGCGCCCTGCGCCGGCATGTCGCCGCGCTTCGGGGTCTGGGCCCACGTTTGTGGTTCGGACCTGGTGCGCGATGGCGACGGCAAGTTCTATGTCCTGGAGGACAACCTGCGGGTTCCCTCCGGAGTGTCCTACATGCTGGAAAACCGCGAGATCACCAAGCGGGTGCTGCCGGAGCTGTTCGAGAACTACAGCATCCTGCCGGTGGACGACTACCCGTCCAAGCTGTACCAGACCCTGGCCTCCCTGTCGCCGCGGGAGCGCCGTCGTCCCTGTATCGCGGTGCTGACCCCGGGTATCTACAACTCCGCTTACTTCGAACACGCCTACCTCGCCCAGGGTATGGGGGCGGAGCTGGTGCAGGGCAGCGACTTGCTGGTGCCGGACGACGACTGTGTCTACATGCGCACGGTCGACGGGCCGGTGCGAGTGGACGTGATCTACCGGCGCATCGATGAGGAGTTCATGGATCCGGAGGCGTTCCTGCCGGATTCCATGCTCGGGGCGCCCGGCCTCATGCGGGCCTGGAAGGCAGGCAAGGTCGCCATCGCCAATGCGCCCGGCAGCGGGGTGGCGGACGACAAGGTCATCTATGCCTACGTGCCGGACATGATCCGCTACTACCTGAAGGAGAAGCCGCTGCTGGCCAGCGTCCCGACCTACCTGTGCATGCGGGAGAAGGACCGGGAGTATGTGCTGAAGAACCTGGACAAGCTGGTGGTGAAGCCCGCCAATGAATCCGGTGGCTACGGCATCATGGTCGGGCCCCACAGCACCGCGGCGGTGCGGCGCAAGTTTGCCCGCCTGATCGAGGAGAACCCGCGCAACTATGTAGCCCAGCCGACTCTGGCCCTGTCTACCGCGCCCACTTACATAGACGACGCCGTCGAGCCGCGGCACCTGGATCTCCGGCCCTTTATCCTGCAGGGCAAGGATAGTTGGGTGACCCCGGGGGGCCTGACCCGGGTGGCGCTGGTCAAGGGCTCGCTGGTGGTGAATTCCTCCCAGGGCGGTGGCAGCAAGGATACCTGGATCGTGGAGGGCAAGGTATGACCATGCTGTCCAGCGTTGCCGAGCGGCTGTACTGGATGGCGCGCTATCTGGAGCGGGCGGAAGATACCGCGCGCCTGGTGGCGGCCTACAACCACCTGATCATGGACATCCCCCGGGGTTCGGAGCTGGGCTGGGATGTGCTGATTCGGATTCTCGATGCCGAAGCCGCCTTCTACGAAAATCACCGTGTGGGCAATGAGCAGAACGTGCTGCGTTACCTGTTGGCGGAGAAGGACAATGTTTCCAGCATTCCGTTTTCGGTGCGCTGGGCCCGGGAAAACGTGCGCACTACCCGCGATGTGCTGCCCGAGGAAATCTGGGAGCAGATCAACGAACTCTACCTGTACACCAGCGACATGGCGGAGAAGTCCGTGGGCCGGCGCAATCGCCAGGCCTTCCTGGAGCAAATCGTCAACCGCTGCCAGCTGATCAACGGCATGCTGGCTTCCACTCTGCCGCGTGATCACGTCTACCGTTTCCTCAAGCTGGGTCACCTGTTGGAGCGATCGGACATGACCACCCGCCTGATGGATGTCGGTGCGGGTGAGATCCTCGCCCGGGACGGCACCCACGGCGCCATTGATCCGTTGATCTGGGCCTCCCTGCTGCAGGCCCTGTCGGCCTTCGGCGCCTACCGGCGGATGATCGGGCCGCTGGTGGAGGCGGAGGGGGTAGTGGAATTCGTGTTCCGGGAAGCGTCGCTGCCACGCTCAGTGGCTTTCTGTCTCGCCGGTGTCCGCGAGGAGCTCAAGCCGCTGAGCAACCACCAGGCAGCCCTGCGCGTGCTGGACCGCGGCCGGCGCAAGCTGTCGCGACTGGACGCCACGAACATGTCGCGGGACGAACTGCACCGCTATATCGATGAATTCCAGTCACTCCTGAGCGAGTTGCACCAGGCCATCACATCGACCTGGTTCCACCCGGATACCCCATGAAACGCCTCCAGTGTGCCTGCGGCAGCCAGGTCTTTTTCGAAAGCCGGGAGTGCGTGAACTGCGGCGCCCGGCTCGGCATCGACCCCACAACCCTGAGCATACAGAGCCTGCAGCCTCAGGGCGACGGGCTGTTCCTCGGTGCCAGCGGTGTCCAGTACCGCTTCTGCGAAAACGCTACCCAATGGGACGTCTGCAATTGGTTGTGTCCGGCTGACGACCCACACCCCCTCTGCTTCGGTTGCCAGTTCAACCGTACCATCCCCAACCTGTCCCTGCCCGGCAACATCCAGCGTTGGTGGATCCTGGAGCAGGGCAAGAAGCGTTTGTTCTATACCCTGCTCAGCCTCAGCCTGCCACTGGTAGACGGCTGGCGCGACCCCCGCAACGGTCTGTTGCTGGACTTTATCGAGGACGGCCGCAGCCACGAGGACTTTGCCGAGACATTCGCCAGCACCGGCTTCCTGGGGGGCGTGATTACCATCAATACCCTGGAGGCAGACGAGGTGGCCCGGGTTGCGGCGCGGGAGCAGATGAACGAAAGCTACCGCACGGTGCTGGGCCACCTGCGCCACGAGTCCGGCCACTACTATTGGTCGCGGCTGTGGCGCGACAACGACCTGCGGGCGGATTTCTCGACCCTGTTCGGCGACGAGACCATGGATTACGCCGGCGCCCTGGCCCGGCACTACCGCGAGGGACCTTCACCGGAGTGGCGCAACTACTACATCAGCGCCTATGCCAGCGCCCACCCGGCGGAGGACTGGGCCGAAACCTGGGGACACTACCTGCACATCGAGGACGCCCTGGAGACCGCGGCGGCCTACGGGGTGACCACCCTGGACATCGACAGTCTGGACATCAATGACCGCATCGCGCTCTGGCGCGACCTCAGTATCACCCTGAACGAGCTCAATCGCAGCGTCGGCCGCGGCGACGCCTACCCCTTCGTGATCAACAGTTTCGTGGAGTCCAAGCTCTGCTTCGTGGAGCGGGCGATTCGGCGGTTGCAGACCATGCGCTAAACGGCGCGGAGTGAAAAAAAGGGGTCAGGTCCCGAAAAAGGCGAAAAAGGGGTCAGGTCCATTTATGCAGGCATAAATGGACCTGACCCCTTTTTCGTAAATGGACCTGACCCCTTTTCCGGGACCCCTTTTTCACAGCAGCGGTAGCAGGGCTGCAGCCAGCAGAGGCGCCATGGGCACCGCGTTGCTGGGATGGGCGATGCAGTCAGTGCTCCAGACTTCGCCGACGCCCGCCGCCGCCATCACCTGCAGCGCGTCGCCGGCAAACAGGGCGTGGGTGACGGCGACGTCCACGGAGCGCGCGCCCGCCGCCAGCAGCAGGCGGGCGGCCGCGGCCAGGGTGCGGCCGGAGCTGGCGACATCATCCAGCAGTACGATCGCACGGTCGCTGACGTCAATCGCCGGCAGCGCGATCTCCACCCGGGTGTCCCCGTGACGTACCTTGCTGCACACGGCGTAGTCCAGGCCTTGTGCCCGCGCTGCGCTTTCGACCCACTGCGCGGACTCCGCATCCGGGCCAACCAGCAGCGGCTGCTGCCGGCGCTGCACCACCAGTTCCGCCAGGCTGGGTGCGGCGGAAAGGGCGATGGCGTCGGCCAGCGGCACTGCCTGCTGCAGGCGGCTGATGCGATGGAGATGGGGGTCCACGGTGATCAGGCCGTCAAACAGCTCCGCCAGGAAACCGCCGATGATCTTCTGGCTGACAATTTCCCCCGGCTGGAAGGCGATGTCCTGACGCATGTAGCCCAGGTAGGGCGTTACCAGCAGCAGGCGCCGCACGCCCAGTTGTCGCGCATGTCGGGCCACCAGCAGCAGTTCGACAAGTTTTTCGTTGGGCCGGTCCAGGCCGCGGTAGATCACCATGGTGTCCGGTGGATCGCCAGCGCCCGTACCTGGCAGCGTCAGCTTGAGTTCATCATCCGGGAAGCGGTGACAGGCGATTGCCGCCATGGGCAGGGCGCAGGCCCGGGCCAGCCGAGCTGCCGCGGCCTGCTCGTCGGCAAAGTACAGCAGCAGGGCGGACATCAGAATTCCACGAACAGCCGCGGCATGGCGGCGGCGTCGCCTATGTCAAAGCCAGTGGCGCGTTCGCAGAGCTGGCGGGCGAAACCGAGCTCCGTGGGGTAGGCGGCATAGACCCGGTACAGAAGGTCGCCGGCTGCGACCGTACTGCCCAGTTTGGCCAGCAGGTCGACGCCGGCGCCGGCGGCCCGGGGCGCACCCGCCTGACGGGCGATGCGGGCCAGCTGCAGGTTGTCGATGCCGATAACCGTGCCGGATTCGCCGGCGTGGATTTCGAAGCACAGTGGCGCCAGCGGCGGGTGTTCCGGGTCAAAGGACTTCGCCCCCTGGGCGGCGATAATATCCTGCATTTTCTGCAGGGCTCTGCCCGAGTCGAGAATATCCCGGGCGATGGCAAAGCCGTCGCCGCCGCGCACGTCCGGATCAAACTCCAGCATGCGGCCGGCAAGGCGCAGGGCCTTCTGGCGCAGATCATTGGGCGCCTCTGCGTGATTTTGCAGCACCCGCATCACATCGCGGGCCTCCAGCACCGGGCCGATGCCATTGCCTACCGGCTGGCGGCCATCCGTGACCACCACATCCAGGGTCAGCCCCATGCGTTTGGCGACGAATTCGAACAGGCGCCGCAGGCGCTGTGCTTCCGGCATGGAGCGCACCTTGGCGGTGGGTCCAATGGGGATGTCCAGGACCAGGTGGGTCGATCCGGCGGAGACTTTTTTCGACAGGATCGAGGCCACCATCTGCCCCGGCGAGTCGATCGACAGCGGCCGCTCCACCGCAATCAGCACGTCATCCGCCGGCGACAGGTCGCTGGTCCCGCCCCAGGCCAGGCAGCCGCGATGGGTGTGGACGATGTCCTCGAGCTGGTCAAACGGCAGTTCCACTGTCGCCAGCACCTCCATGGTGTCGGCGGTACCGGCGGGGGAAGTGATGGCCCGGGACGAAGTCTTCGGGCAGAGCATGCCGTGGGCGGCCACGATAGGCACCACCAGCATCGACGTGCGATTGCCGGGGATGCCGCCGATACAGTGCTTGTCCACCACCGGGTGTTCGCCCCAGTTCAGGCGGCGCCCGACATGGCTCATGGCGTCGCTGAGGAAAAAGACCTCTTCACGGTCCAGTTCAGACTGGTTGCAGGCCACCACGAAGGCGGTCAGCTCGATCTTGGAATAGCGGTGTTCGGCGATGTCGTTGACGATGGCGCTGAAGTCTTCTGCGTTCAGTCTTTCCCCGGCGATCTTGCGGTGCAGGGCGGGGATGGAGCTGGCCGGTTCGGCCTGGGAGACCTGGACCTGCTGCCCCTCACCCAGCCCCAGCAGGGTAAACGCATCTTCGGACAGGCCCAGTTCGTCGCAGCCGACGATCGCAGCGTCATCCACCACGTTGACGCTGGCCAGAATCCGGCGGCCGTTGCTGCTCACCTCGACCTTGGCCAGCGCCTGGAAACCCTCCGCCCGGTACAGCTCGCATTCCCGGTGCAGGTAGGCCACGTTTTCGCGGTAGGTATCGATGCCTACCCGGCGCAGCGCGAGGGTGGAGGCGGCCAGGGCAGCCCCCGCTGCGTCGGTTGCTGGCTCGAGTTTCTTCATCGTCTCAGTCGTCGTCCCCTAGGACCTCGCTCAGAAGCGGCAGCTTGGCGAAGGCTTCGCGGATATTGTCATCCCAGCTCTGGCGCAGCTTGGCCAGGTAGGGGTGGTGCTCCTCCAGGGTGAAATAGCGCGCATAGGGTTTGAGGCTGTCGTTGCGATAGTACAGGCACTCCAGCGGCGGGCCCACGGTGGCGTTGGAACGGATGGTGGAGTCCATGGATACCAGGGCGCAGCGCATCGCCGTTTCGTAGGGCGTGCTTGGTCGCACGATCCGGTCGAGGATGGGTTTGCCATACTTGGTCTCGCCGATCTGCAAGTACGGGTACAACTCGGAGGCGGTGATGTGGTTGCCCTCCGGGTAGATCAGGTAGAGGGCCTGGTGATGGCCCTTGATTTGCCCGCCGAGAATAAAGGTAGCCGAGGCGTTGAAGGAGGGCCCCGCTACCGGCGCGCTGGAAGCGGTGTACCGGGCCTGCTCGGTGACGCTGATTTCGCCGACATAGTCCGCCACGTCGGCGACATAGCGGGCCTTGAGGATGTTGAACTTGGCATCTTCCTCCAGGTCGCGCTGGATCTGGGCAATCACCGCCTGGCTGGTGGCCAGGTTGCCGGCGCTGAGCAGGATCAGGGAGCGGTCGTAGGCTACCGAGAACCGGTGCATCTTGCTGTAGGTGCTGACGCGGTCGGGGCCTGCATTGGTCCGGGAGTCGGAGCAAAAGATCAGGCCGTCTTCCACGGCGATGGCGAGGCAATAGGTCATTGGGGGGGGCTCAGGGTCCATCGGCTGCTACTGCGCGCAAGCATACTGGCAGCCGCGGATGATTACTACAGGCTGTGGACTTGCGACATTTGTGAGCCAAGGGTAAAGTCTACTAAAAATCAATAGTAGGGGGCGTCATGCGTAAAATTATTTCCGGCCTTTCCGGCCTTTCCGGCCTTTCCGGCCTTTCCGGCCTTGTGGGTTTGCTTGCTTCCCAGGCTTCATGGGCAGGAGGGGCGGCAGGAAGCTCGACATTCACCCTGAACTGGACATCTGGCGCCACTGCAGTACCCACCCTGGGACTGTATGGAACGATAGCCCTGGCGCTGCTGGTGATGGTAGTGATGCTGCGCGTTATGCGTGACAAGCCCGCGATATTGCGCACGCTGGCGCCAGTGGCCGGCCTGGGGTTAACGCTGGGCGCAGGTCTCTGGGTGCAGGACATCACGGCGGGGGTTGCTGCCGTACCCAGTATTGGGGCGAGCAGCTGTAACGGCAGCCAGACCTACACGGCTGATGGCCCCAATCCGCCGCCCTGTTTCATCAATACCTGCGGTGCCCCGGTGACTGTCAGCTACACGTTCGTCAGTGGCACGGATTTTCAGGGGGACCCTCTGACTGCCGAGCAATGCACGCTGGACTATTTTTGTTCTGTTCAGGAAGGGGACGCGCTACAGGGCGCCCAGATTCCCAGTGATGGCAAATCCTATGCAACGGCCTACTGCCAGGAAATCTTTAACGGTGTTACGGCGACCTGATGGAGCGGTTGCGGGGCTGCGCAAGCTGGCGGAGGATGGTGCTGCTTCGGAATAATCGAAGCTACTGACCGAACAACTCTTCGAGTGAACTGGCCGTCAAAACGTCATCCGTCCAGGTTTCCAGCGTTTCCGCGGAGGCGTCCTCCAGTTTTTGCAAGACCCAGGCAGGGAGTTCACCAAAGCGACGCATCAGCAGGCGCTGGAGCACACGGCGCCCTCCGTGGCGGCAGCGGTCAGTTTCAATAACCTTGTAGTCGTGGCCCCTGCACACCGCGGTAATAGATGATCTCATTTCCCCGCTAGCGGCTTGCCAATATTTGCTATGGGGCCTAATACAACCAATTAATTAGTCATAAATTGGACTCTCTGTGAGCACTGAAACCATCAGCCTGGCCGATGCCAAGGCACATCTGAGTGAAATTACCGAGCGCGCGGCACGTGGTGAAACCCTGTTTATCACCAAGCACGGTAAGCCTGTGGCACAACTTGTCCGCCCGGCAGCGCCGCGCAAACCGGTGTCGCTGCCTCTGCTGCGCGCGTTAACCGATGGCATGCCAGAGCAAGTGCAGAGCGCCGGCGAATTTATGCGTGAGCAGCGCGATAACGCTCGCTATTGATGTTGTAGCTGGATACCGACATACCTTGCCGATGCGCTGGCACTGTTCACCACACTAAAGGAAGAAACGTTTAACTGCCTGCAAGTCACTGCGGGGGACTTCAATGCGGCGGCTCGTTATGCGGATCAATTCAAAACCGGCCTGCGGGCAGGGGATGCCTTGCATCTTGCCTTGGCGGCCAACCACGGTGCGCGTCTGGTCACGCTGGACAAGGGGCTGGCCAAAGCGGCCAAGGGGCTGGGGATCAGTAGCGAGCACGTGTAAACCTCGGGAAAGCACCATCTCCCGCGCTTTCACCGTTACCGACCGAACAACTCTTCGAGTGAACTGGCCGTCAAAACGTCATCCGTCCAGGTTTCCAGCGTTTCCGCGGAGGCGTGTTCCAGCTTTTGCAAGACCCAGGCAGGGAGCTCACCAAAGCGACGAGTCAGCTGGCGCTGGAGGACACGGCGCTCACCTTGCTCCAGCCCTTGCACCAGCCCATCTTTCAGCCCCTCTCGCCGCGCTGAATGGATGGAGCTGATCCAGCACAAGGGCGGGGAGGTGGCCTACAGCGACCCGCACGTGCCCGTCTTCCCGCCGATGCGCCGCTATCGCTTTGACCTGCAGAGTGTGGAGTTGACACCCGAGGGCCCGGCGGCCTTTGACGCGGTGGTGCTTGCGACGAACCACGATGCCTTTGATTACGCGCTGATCAGGGACCATGCCCGGCTGATTGTGGATACGCGGGGGGTGTATCGGGAGGGGGCGGCGCATATTGTGCGGGCGTGATCTAGTTGGTCGGTTTTGATTTGTCCTTGCGGTCTAGTTTGGTCCATGGGCTTGCCTCGCTGAGACTACATTTATTCCCAGGAATAACGTTTTGATGTCAGTCATTACCGCCACCTATAACTTCTCGCTATTGTCATGGTTGTGCCGATAATGCATGCGTGGCTGGAGTGAACTGGAATCCATGCGCTTTGGTTGCTTGCGCTGGTTAAAAACGAAAAGCGACTTTCGCGGAGATTTTTTCCAGGCGCTACGCGCTGCTGGCAGTCACCTACAAGAAGAACATCTACCACGTGCGTGAATCCCCCTCCGCCATGATCAGTTAGGGAACATCTCCATGACCAGAGATGATTTAGAAGTAGTTGCTGACGATCTTCTGTATCTAGCGGAGTGGGGGCCAGAAATCACTGAGCGTGAAATTCGTCATGGAAGTGCAGTTTTACGAAGGCTTCTGTTTGAAGGTGTTTACGGCACTGCTTGGCGGGCTATTGGCTGGCCAAAGCAGCCTAAACTTATTGCAGTCTCGATCAACGAGATCGCTTCACCCGGAAATCTCTCACAAATTGTCTATGCAATCGCTGCGGGAGCCAATTTCCGCGGAATCCAAATGGCCTGCATGATGATGAATAAAGGCTCATCGCCAATCGGGAACTCATTGGGTCCACCGTTGCGGGAGAATGGCTATCCTGGCGACAGGGAATTCTCGCTCAGCGAGTACCTTTCATCTCTTTCAGGCGTCGTTGATGGAAAAACATTCAATCGACGCGAAGTCATAAAGTACATCGCCAACGTAAAAGGCGGAGTTCATTTGAGCGCCAAGGAAAGAAAGAGCGAAGCTAAATTGATTGCTAAGCTAGGAAAAATAGAGAAAAAAATCATGGTGCATACAACTGACGGATTGCTCGTAGAATTCGTAGCGATTGGTCAAGCATTGGGTTGTTCCAAGGATGCACAGTCCTTTATCAAACATGTGCATGAAATGCCCTGACAAATGCAGGCACAGCGACAAAACAAGATCCGACAGCGCAGGGCGTTTATGGGGTCTGTGTTATGGCCGCAAAGCGGACACCAACAAGCTGTTGCGCTACTGGTGTGCGGGTGAGTATACGCCGGCCCGGCTGCGTCGAGGCTGGATGCCACCGCCCCCCGCCCTGTACGTCCGCAAGGAGTGGTATGAGCGTATCGGCAGCTTCAATACCGGCTATCGCATCGCCGCTGATTATGACTTCATTCTGCGGCTCTTCTCTCCCCCTGAGTTCAAGGCGGCCTATATCCCGGAGGTGCTGGTTACCATGCGCGTTGGTGGGGCGAGCAATCGCTCCCTGCGTAATGTGATCAGAAAGTCCAGCGAGGACTACCGTGCCCTGCGTGCCAGTGGGGTAGGGGGGCTGGGCACCCTGGCGTTGAAAAACCTGAGTAAGTTGGGGCAGTTTTTGCCGCGGCGGGGTTGATTGCGGGGCTTTCACGGGGGCGGGTTTTGCCGGATTTTGGTAGGTTTTGATGTACCAATTGGGCGATGGTTTTGCGATGCTGTGGACTGGCCAAGGGGCAGGATCTTGCCAGCGTCTGCAGGAGGGCTATGATGACCACATTGGCGTTTGATTCGCTTAGAAATGCTCGGAAGCCCGGAGAGGCGGACGGTGGGGCATCCCGTGGCAGCAGGCTGATGCGCGGGCGTGGCTGGGTTGAGCGGGAGCCTTATATTCAAGCGTTTTGGTTGCTTGCGCTGGTTATAACCGAAAAACGTCTCATCGGCAATATCCTCCCCACCTGCTAAAGTGAATATCGGGACATGCATGCTTGAGTCTGCGAAAGTGATATAGGGGCCGGTGTGACGGCAATCCCTGAGTATTCGTCATTGGGCTCAAGCGCACCCGCAGGATCGAAGATGAGACGTTGATCGTCGAGCGATTCCGCGGAGACATTCGTAGCCTGCGGGTGCATGTCCCGCCTTTCCTGGCAGATACCTGCCAGTTGATCTAGTAAAGACCAAAAAAGCGGGACTGAGTGACTATATCCGCGGAGATTTTGATCGTTTTTGATGACCAATACCGGCGCGCAGGTGAGTTGTTAGTATCCGGCTGCTTTCTGATGTCGCAGCGCAGGAATCGTTGCAGTCTCACCATCGAGGGTATTTAGCGCTATACAACTACTGCCTCAGCAATCGATCAGCAGTTCCCGAAACTCTGTATCCATATCAGCAACAATCCGCGATCGCCGCGATTTGCCCCGACTGAGCACTGGTCGAAGAGACCGCCGAGTCCCGTGGCGGCCCTCACGAGACGGTCAGAAAAGCGGCCAAACTCGCGGACAAAAAATTCTTTCTATTTTTATATGTCTATGATTTTAAAAAGAATATAGAATTATCGAAACGGACGAAATAGTGGACAAACTAGTGGCCACATCAGGGAACGGACAAGCAGGGAAGGCAGCCGGTGAGGAAGCTCGGGATCGCGAGGAGAGCACGGCGCTCATGGAGCCGCTCTTCTTGGGTGAGGCATCGCGCCACAGGACGGCGTTGTCCGACCTTGCCCTGGAGCTAACCGCGCAATCGACCCGTTTGCGCAGTGAGCTGCCGGACAGTATTGCGGCCGCACTCGCCACACTCGTTCGTGCCATGAATTGCTATTACAGCAATCTCATCGAGGGGCATGACACGCATCCTGTCGATATCGAGCGCGCTCTCGCCAACGATTTTAGCGCCGAACCGGAGCAGCGGAACCTGCAACTCGAAGCTAGGGCACACATCGCTGTCCAGACCTGGATTGATGAGGGCGGGCTCGCGGTAGGGCGGGCGACGACAGAGCAGGGTGTTTGCGAAATACATAGGCGCTTCTGCGAACACCTCCCCCCGGCGTTACTCGTCGTGGAAGACATGAAGACAGGCGAGGCGCTTGAGATGGTGCCCGGCGCTTACCGCACGCGAGATGTTCAGGTCGGCCAGCATATGGCCGTTAGCGCAGGCGCCGTTCCGCGATTCATGAAGCGTTTCGAACAAGCCTATCGCACTCCTGGGAGGCTCGATCGTATCTTTTCTGCTGCGGCCGCACATCACCGGCTGTTGTGGATACACCCCTTTCTGGACGGCAATGGCCGGGTCGCGCGACTTATGTCACATGCGCTCCTGCTCGACTCCCTGGACACCGGCGGTTTATGGTCCGTTGCACGGGGTCTGGCGCGCGCCGAGGGCACCTACAAGCAGCATTTGCAGGCTTGCGATTTGCAGCGCCGCAATGATCTTGATGGCCGCGGCAATTTGAGCGAAGAAGCCCTGGCTGAATTTACGCGGTTCTTCCTTGAAACCTGTATCGACCAGGTCAGTTTTATGCGTCGCCTGATGGAGCCGGACCGTCTCCGGGACAGGATTCTTCTATGGGCGGAAGAGGAAGCACGCGGCGGACGCATCCCCGGCAAGTCCAGGGAACTGCTGGGCGCGCTGCTCTATCGCGGCGAGGTGCCGCGTGGTGAGGTCGCGGATATCGTTGTGGCGAGCCCAAGAACGGCGCGCAGGGTGGTGTCGGAGCTTCTCGACCGGGGAGTTCTGCAGTCGGTATCAGCGCGTGCGCCTGTTCAGTTGCGTTTCCCCGCAGAACTCGCCGGACGCTGGATGCCGGGCCTTTTCCCGGAGCGGGAGCGAAAGTGAAGGAGTGGAACGTTCGCCATCCCTGAACTGATTAGACGATAGACAACCTGCAGCAGTTTTTGCCGCACACAAGGACTTAATTGTGAAAAAAGCACTTATCACCGGGGTCACAGGCCAGGACGGCTCCTACCTCGCCGAATTTCTGCTGGAGAAGGGCTACGAGGTGCACGGCATCAAGCGCCGCGCCTCCAGCTTCAACACCCAGCGCGTGGACCACATCTACCAGGATCCCCACGTCGATAACCGCAGGTTCGTGCTGCACTACGGCGACCTGACGGACTCCTCCAGCCTCACCCGCATCATCCAGGAAGTGCAGCCGGACGAGATCTATAACCTGGGGGCCCAGAGCCACGTGGCGGTGAGCTTTGAAGCGCCGGAGTACACCGCCGATGTAGACGGCATGGGCACCCTGCGGATTCTCGAGGCTATCCGCCTGCTGGGGCTGGAGAAGAAAACCCGCTTTTATCAGGCCTCCACCTCGGAACTGTACGGCCTGGTACAGGAAAGCCCGCAGCGCGAGACCACGCCTTTTTATCCCCGTTCGCCCTATGCGGTGGCCAAGCTGTATGCCTACTGGATCACCGTCAACTACCGCGAAGCCTACGGCATGTATGCCTGCAACGGGATTCTGTTCAACCACGAGTCCCCCCGCAGGGGCGAGACCTTCGTCACCCGCAAGATCACCCGCGGCCTGGCCAATATCGCCCAGGGGCTGGAAGGTTGCCTGTACATGGGCAACATGGACTCGCTGCGCGACTGGGGCCACGCCAGGGATTACGTGCGCATGCAGTGGCTTATGCTGCAGCAGGCACAGGCGGAAGACTTCGTGATCGCCACCGGCCAGCAGTACAGCGTGCGCGACTTTGTCCGTTGGAGTGCGCAGGAGCTCGGCGTGGAATTGCGCTTTGCGGGCACAGGCCTGGATGAAGTGGGCATTGTGGCTGCCATTACCGGGGACAGTGCCCCCGCGCTGACGGTGGGCGATACGATTGTGAGCGTGGATTCGCGTTACTTCCGCCCCGCCGAGGTGGACACTTTGCTGGGTGACCCCTCCAACGCCCGCATCAAGCTGGGCTGGGAGCCGGAGATCACCGCGCTGGAGATGTGCTCGGAAATGGTGGCAGAGGATCTCAAGATCGCCCAGCGGCACGCCTTTTTGAAACAACACGGGCACGACGTGCCCGTACAGACGGAGAATTAGCATGCAACGTATCTACGTTGCCGGTCACGGGGGCATGGTGGGTTCTGCACTCTGCCGCCAGTTGGCGGCCCGGCCGGATGTCGAACTGGTCACGGCCAGCCACAGTGAGCTGGACCTCACCCGCCAGGCGGAGGTGGAGGATTTATTCGCCGCCCACGCCATCGACCAGGTGTATCTCGCCGCCGCCCGCGTCGGTGGTATTCATGCCAACAACACCTACCCGGCGGACTTCATCCAGGACAATTTGCTGATCCAGGGAAACGTCATCGGTACCGCGCAGCGTGCCGGCGTGCAGCGGCTGCTGTTTCTGGGGTCGTCCTGCATCTACCCCAAGCTTGCCCCCCAGCCCATGCGCGAAGATGCCCTGCTGACCGGGGTGCTGGAACCTACCAACGAACCCTATGCCATTGCCAAGATTGCGGGCATCAAGCTGTGCGAGAGCATGAACCGCCAGTACGGCACGGATTACCGCTCGGTCATGCCCACCAACCTGTACGGCCCTGGCGATAACTTCCATCCCGAGAACAGCCATGTCATCCCCGCGATGCTGCAGCGCTTCCACCAGGCGGTGACCGCTGGCGCGGAGGAGGTGGTGGTCTGGGGCTCGGGCACGCCGATGCGGGAATTCCTGCATGTAGACGACATGGCCGCCGCCTGCCTGCATGTGATGGACTTGCCGCTGGCCGAGTATCAGCAGCACACCCAACCCATGCTGAGCCACATCAACGTGGGCACCGGGGTTGACTGCACCATCCGCGAACTGGCCGAGACCATGGCGCAGGTCACCGGCTTTACCGGCACGCTGGTGTTCGATACCAGCAAGCCCGACGGCACCCCGCGCAAGCTGCTGGACGTGTCGCGCCTGAAGGCCCTGGGCTGGGAGGCGGGCATCAACCTGCGGGATGGGTTGGAGGATACCTATCGGTGGTATCTGGCGCGTGGTGGGGAGGTTCGTGGTTGAGGTAGTCCTCCGCCAAGTTGGTCGGTTTTGATGTACCAATTCGGTCTTGATTTTGCGATGCTGGGGATGCTGGTGAAGGGCAGGCTCTTGCCAGCGTCCGCAGGAGAGCTATCATGACCACATTGGCATTTGATTCGCTCAGGTATGCCCGCAAGCTTCGAGATGCGGCCGGTCCGGCGTCCCGGTGCCGGAGCCCCAGGCTGATGCGCAGGCGGAGCTTATGGCGGAAGCGTTTGGATTTTATGCGGACAACATCCTGACGAAGGACCACTTCGAGGCGGTGCTGGATGCCAAGCTGGACGCGCGCTTTGCGCAGCAGGATGCCAAGTTTGACAAGCGCTTTGCGGAGCAGGACGCGAAGTTCGATAAGCGCTTTGCGGAACAGGATGCGAAGTTCTTTGGGTGCTTCTCCGATCAAAACGCAAGATTCGAAGGGCGTTTTGGCAAGATGGAACGAACTCAGTACCTCCATACCTGGATGCTCGGCATTCTCGTTGTCGCCATAGTTGTGCCGCAGGTTCGGGCGTGGCTGGGGTGATGCGGCGCCTTATATCCACGCGTTTTGGTTGCTTGCGCTGGTTATAACCGAAAAACGGCTCCGCGGAGATTTTGCTCGGAATTGATGACCAATACGGGGGTGGCGATTGAGGTTCTCTGGTGGCAGGACAACTTCCTGGTCTACTCCCCCAGCGGGAGGACCCGCGCAACACCACGTTCCTGATCCAGTCCATCCCCAGGGTCGTTGTCGGTTACTGCACCCCAGTTGGCCCCTTCTAGCTGAAGTGGCTGCTATTGATGCTGATCTCGGCGCAGGGGGGTGTATTGATCATCGCTGTTGGCTTCGATTTTCGAATTAACCGGAATGGTGTCATGCGGCCAGGTCTGGTTACTTCGCTTTAGCTGTCAAAGCCCTTGGCTGGCACGCTGTCGCCACTACCTCCCTGGAGTGACACTATAGTGTCACTTTGAGCGAGGGCAGCCCATGAAAGTTGAGCTAGTAACTAATCTGAAGCGGCAAGCTACCAGGATTCTGGCTGACCTGCATGAGAGCAAAGAGCCGGTACTGATAACCGAGCACGGCAAGCCGTCCGCGCACTTGGTGGATGTCCAGGATTATGAATTTATGCAGCGCAGAGTAGCGCTGCTGGAAGGCTTGTCCAAGGGAAGAGCCGAGTTGGACAGCTAACAATCAATAGGTATTGGACGTTTGAGGAATTCGGGATGGTGCCCAGGAGAGGACAAATTCCGGAGTCTCATCCAGTTGCTTCAAGTGCCGCCAAACCCTTTATTTCAAGCGCTTTTCTCATAATGCTTGTCCCACTCCATTGCATGGGATAGCATCGAATCATCCTCCTTATGTTGGGAAGGAAGTGGTGATGCCAAAGTCGGTGCCCGGATTGAGCGATGCCGCCGTGCGGCGGTTGCGGCACCGAGGTGCAAAGGCGGCTGTGTATGCCGTGGGTGGTGTCTCGGGGCTGCTACTGGTCTGCAAGCCGCCGGTCAGGGCGGGGGCGGCCATCGGGGCCCGGTCGTGGATTCTCCGGGTGATGATGGGTAGCAAGCGCCGGGATATCGGGCTTGGCGGTTATCCGACAGTCAGCCTTGCCCAGGCTCGTCACAGGGCGCGGGAGGCGCGGGAGACCATATGGCAGGGCAGTGATCCAATTGCGGATCGGAAAGCGCGAAAATCGCTTCTGGCAGCACAGCAGGCCAAGCAAGTTACCTTTGCCGAGTTGGCGCGGGAGTACATCGACAAGAAAGGCGCGGAGTTCAAAAGCGCCAAGCAAGTCCAGAAGCTCACCAGCCACCTGGAGACCTATGCGTTTCCGCACCTTGGGAATATGGTTGTAGGCGATATTGAGCGGGCTCACATCGTCAAGATGCTGGAGCCCATATGGGCGGTGAAAAACGAGACGGCCAGCCGGGTGCGCTTGCATGTCGAACGGATACTGGACTTGGCGGGCGTCAAAGGGCTGCGCACCGGAGACAACCCGGCCCGGTGGAAAGGCAACCTTGCCCTGTCATTTCCGGCCCGCGCCAAGGTCGCCAAGGTCGCCAAGGTCGCCAAGGTCGCCAAGGTCGAACACTATAAAGCCTTACCGGTCGCGGACATGCCGGAATTCTGGCGTAAGCTTAAGGCTGCAGAGTCCCTGGGCGCGAAGGCCCTACAATTCATCATCTTGACCGCGAGCCGCTCCGGCGAGGCCCGAGGCGCGACATGGGACGAAATCAATTTCAAGGCAAAGCTATGGACGATACCCGCCTCCCGCATGAAGGGGGGCAGGGAGCACAAAGTGCCGTTGTCAGATCCCGCGATCGCGCTGCTGGAGTCGCTGCCCCGCCTTGGTCCGCACATTTTCATCGGCCCGCGGAACAAGCCAATTTCTGATGTTGTTGTTAGCCGCGCGCCGAAAATCATTGGCCAGGACGTGACCACGCACGGTTTCCGTGCCACCTTCCGAACTTGGGTTCAGGAGCACACGGCATACCCGGAGGATGTGGCGGAATTGTCGCTCGCGCACGTTAACAGCGATGCCACCCGGGCGGCCTACGCTCGTGGGGAACTTGTGGAAAAGCGCCGTTCACTGATGGCCGACTGCGAGAAGTTTTGCGAGACTGGGTCAACCTGGACGAGGGGTAACGTGGTAGCAATAGGAGACAGTTCTAAATGACTGAAACCCTTGCTGGACTCGTCGAAACCCTGGGGCAGGCCAACGGACAACACTATCTGGTCGTGGCGCATACCTTCCGCAATCAGCAAGACAACGCGGTGACGATCAGGCTGATTTCAGCCAGACCCGCCACCAGGCGCGAAATTAAGCAATACGAAGGGTGAACACCATACGTGAAGAACACGATTTTTCCAAAGGCGAGCGCGGGAAATTCTATAATCCCAACGCTACCATGAACATGCCGGTATACCTTGACGCCGATGTGCTGGATTATTTTGCAGCCAAAGCCAAAGCCAAAGCCAAAGCCAAAGCCAAAGCCAAAGCCAAAGCCAAAGCCAAAGCCAAAGCCAAAGCTAAAGGCATCGAGCTAAACCGGATGGTTAACGATTTGCTTAAAAAGGATATTGCGTTGATTGAAGAGCTTAAATGACATAAGCCAGGAGAGACCCCCTGCTCTGAAATCTTGTCGCGCGACGGCGACGGCATCGAATTCCCCGTGTTTCGGCCCGTGCCCGGACTCGGGCAGGCCCCGGCCCGGGCCGAAACGGGCCGAAACGGGCGGCCATCGTCGGTCGCCTTCGGGCCCGTTTATCCTGGCCCGCGCGTGCTCACCGGATGATGATGTAGGGATCCAGCGGCGGGCGCCCGGGATTGCCCAGGCGGTGTTTGTCAACAAAGATGTCGCGTTCATTGATTATGCAGCCTTAGCCAATGATGGTTTCTCAGCGCA